>CAVOXS010000013.1:0-101183 GCA_963700415.1 uncultured beta proteobacterium | reverse complement strand
TCCTCCACATCTCTACGCATTTCACTGCTACACGTGGAATTCCACCCCCCTCTGCCACACTCAAGCTCGCGAGTTTCCAATGCAGTTCCCAGGTTGAGCCCGGGGATTTCACATCAGACTTTGCGAACCGCCTGCGCACGCTTTACGCCCAGTAATTCCGATTAACGCTCGCACCCTACGTATTACCGCGGCTGCTGGCACGTAGTTAGCCGGTGCTTATTCTTCCGGTACCGTCAAGAGCATCCCGTATTAGGAGACGCCTTTTCTTTCCGGACAAAAGCGGTTTACAACCCGAAGGCCTTCTTCCCGCACGCGGCATGGCTGGATCAGGGTTGCCCCCATTGTCCAAAATTCCCCACTGCTGCCTCCCGTAGGAGTCTGGGCCGTGTCTCAGTCCCAGTGTGGCTGATCATCCTCTCAGACCAGCTACCGATCGTCGCCTTGGTAAGCCATTACCCCACCAACAAGCTAATCGGACATCGGCCGCTCCCATAGCGGGAGGCCCTTGCGGGTCCCCCCCTTTCCTCCGTAGAGCATATGCGGTATTAGTCCGGCTTTCGCCGGGTTATCCCCCACTACGGGACACGTTCCGATGCATTACTCACCCGTTCGCCGCTCGCCGCCAGGGTTGCCCCCGCGCTGCCGCTCGACTTGCATGTGTAAAGCATGCCGCCAGCGTTCAATCTGAGCCAGGATCAAACTCTTCAGTTCGATCTTTTACAAGTAACTCAATCGACGTTGGCCCCATTCCCATCCAGTTGCCCGGGACGGAAACAAGACTTGCCCCTGCCCCTGCGGTTTGACCCGCGCGGACAGAAGCGTTTTTGCGTCGTGTGAGCACCAGAACTTCTTGAAATGTCTCCCCGGCTTCCACCGAGCCCCGCTGTTGCCAGCGGCGCCTGCTTTGGCCGAGGTGCTCAAGCACCCCAGTACCCACACTTATCGGTTGTGAATTCTTAAAGAACAGGCCGGCTCGAACTGACCATCGAGAAACACCAGCAGAGAGGCGCGATTATACATCGAAATCGAATCCGGTCAACAGTTCTTGTGCGATCTCGCGGCCATGCAGTGCCCGGCAGGTGCAACCCCGCTCCGGCATGCCGTGGCCGGGCGCGGATCATGGAACGCAGGCGGACCTGTCGATCCGGGCGCCCCGCGCGGCGCCACTCGCCTCTCGCTGCGGCTACAATGACGATTCTGCCGCATTGACCTCGGGTCGTTGTGGTTCGACTCGCGGATTCTTGCGCTCACGCTGTGGTACCTACCGAAGAGCCGCAGCGCACACCGACGAACGCTGCGCCGATCCCTGCGCCCGGATTCGTCCCGACGGGGCACCCGTATCCGCGAAGCGCTCGTCTTCCTCGCCGCTGCGCTTGCGCTCTGCGTACTGGGCTATCTCGTTGCCGCGGTGCCCGGCCCGTGGTTTCCGACCGCGTCGCCCATAGGCTGGACCGCCGACCGGCTCGTGCTCGCGCGCGGCGTCGGGAGCGTCGATCGAGGCGAACTCGTCGTAGCGGGAGCCGACGCGACGGGCACCACGCTGGTCACGGTCGACACCGATTTTCGGTCGAGCGAATATCGTGCGATCGCGTGGAGCGCGATCGGGGTTCCCGATCAGGCGACCGCGTGGCTGGTATGGCGCAACGACTATGCTCCCGCGAAAATAAACTCGACCCAGATCACGGTAGCGTCGGGGCGACCCCTTCTGGTTTCGCTCGCGTCGAATCCGGATTGGGTCGGGCGGGTCACCGGCCTCGCGCTGACGATTCGCGGCCCGCTGCCGCAACCGGTGCGCATCCGCGGAGTCGTCGCGAAGCCAATGGGCGCCGTCGAGATCGCGGGCGATCGCCTTCGCGAGTGGCTCGCGTTCGAGGGATTTGCCGGGACCTCGATCAACGGCATCACCGGAGGCGCGGACGTGCAGGACCTGCCGCTGCCAGTGCTGCTCGCCGCGGCGGTGGCCCTTGCGGCGCTCGCCTGGTTCGGTCTCGCGCGACTCCGGATGCGCACCGCGGCGCTGCCTGCCGTGCTGGCGACGCTGTTCGTCGCCGCCTGGCTTCTGCAGGATGCGCGCTGGGTCTGGGATCTCGTGCGGCAGACGCAGGCAACCGCGCGCCGCTATGCCGGGCAGGATTTCCGCGCGCGACACCTCGCCGCCGAGGACGGCGCGCTGTTCGCCTTCATCGAGAAGGTGCGCGAGAAGCTCCCGCCGGAGCCGGCGCGGGTGTTCGTGGTCGCCGACGTCCACTACCTGCGCAGCCGCGGCGCGTACCACCTCTATCCGCACAATGTCCATTTCGAGCCCTACAGAAACTCGATTCCCCCGAGCTCGCGACTGCGGCCCGGCGACTATTTCGTCGTCTACCAGCGCCGCGGCGTGCAATACGATCCCGGCGCGCAGCGCTTGCGCTGGGACGGCGGCGAGCCCGTCCCGGCGGAGCTGCTGCTGACCGAGCCCGGTGGCGCGGCGCTTTTCCGGATTCGCTGACATGGCAGGCGCGACACTGTTGGCGGGATTGCTCCTGCCCTGGCTGGCGGGCACGACCGCACTCATCGTGCTGCGGGGCAAGCGCCCATTCGGCGCGCCCGGCGAGATCGCGTGGATCGCGGGCGCCGGTTATCTGGTCGGGGCTTTCATCCTGACGCTGTGGATGCGTCTGCTGTCGAAAGCCGGCATCGGGTTCAGCGCGCTCTCCATCGCGGCGCCTTTGCTGGCGACGATCACGATCGCCGGTCGCCTGGCGTGGCGCCGTGCCGGCGCCGAAATGCGGGAGGCCGTACGCGCCGCCGGGCGCGCTGCCGTCTCTCCGCCCGGACTCGACGGTGCCGCGCTCCTCGCGTGGCGTGCGTTGCTCGCCTGGATCGGATTGCGTTTCCTGTTGCTTGGGGTGGAAGTTGCGTGGCAACCACTCTACCCGTGGGACGCGTGGACCCAATGGGCGACCAAGGCGCGCGTCTGGTACGAACTCGGCCGGATCGTCCCGTTTGCGGGCGGCGACGCCTGGTTCGCCGCCAACGGCGCGGCGTATTTCGACGCGGCGCCGGGCAATCCGCCGACGATGCCGCTGCTGCAGGTGTGGGCGTGCATCGCGCTGGGCCGCTGGGACGACACGCTGATGAACTGGCCGTGGTGGCAGATCGCCGCGGCGCTGGCCTGTGCCGTGTACGGCGCGATGCGCGCGCAGGAGCTGCCGCCGCTCGCCGCGCTCGTCGTCGCTTTTTTCGTGGCCTCGCTGCCGCTGGCCAATACCCACGTCGCGCTGGCCGGCTACGCCGACCTGCCGCTGGCAGCCTATTACACCTGTGCCGTGCTCGCTTCACTGCGCTGGATCGCCACGCGCGATCTGCGCGACGCGGCGCTCGCTGCGGTGCTGGCGTTGGCCTGCACGCAGATCGCGAACGCCGGATTCGCCTGGGTGGCGACGCTCGTTCCCGGCGCGATTGTCGCGCTTCTGCCCGCGCGCGGCGTGAAGATCGCGACCACGGGGCTGGCCGCGATCCTCTTCCTGCTCGCGGTGCTCGCGCGGACGAGCCCGACCTTCCTCGGACACCGGCTGCATCTCGATTTCGATCCGGCATGGTCCACGCTGACCGACAGCTATTTCCTGCTCGGCTCCTGGAATCTCCTGTGGTACGGCGTGTTGGCCGCGACCTTGTTGAGCTGGCGCGAGCTGGCATCTCGATCGCTCGCCCCGCTGACCATGGTCGTCGCGGCGGGCGCGATCCTGCTCTTCGTCGCCTTCGCCTTCCCCGCCGCGCGCAGCCTGGTTGCCGAGCAGATGACCCTCAATCGCGCCACGCTGCACTTCGCGCCGCTGCTGGTCGTCTTCTCGGCGCTGGCGTTTCGCGCGTTCGCGCTGCGCTGGACTGCCGCTCACTCGGACGCTCGCGCGAGCGCCGTCTGAACAGGCCCGTCCTTTCGCGCCATGCTTGAACTGCCCGCCGTCACGCTGCTGCTGCATCGACACCGAGAATCATGCGTTGGCGCTGAGAGCGCTGGCGCGATCGCGCGCCGGCGTGCGCTTCGCGCGCGCGACGCTGCTGACCGATGCGCTGCCCGCCGGCGTCGCGGCCCCCGAAGGCATCGAAGTCGTGTCCGGTGTCGACATCCGTTCCCGCGAGGCCTACTCCGAGTTCGTGCTGAAGTCGCTGCTCCCGCACGTCGCGACCTCTCACGTGCTGCTCGTGCAGTGGGACGGCTACGTGATCAACCCTGCGGCGTGGGACCCCGCGTTCCTCGCCTGCGACTACATCGGCGCGAAGTGGTTCTGGCACGAGGACGGAATGCGGGTGGGCAACGGCGGGTTCTCGCTGCGCTCGCGCCGGCTGCTCCAGGCGCTGCAGGATTCCAGGATCGTCCGGACCGGCGCCGAGGACACGACCATCGGCCGCACGTTCCGGCCGCTGCTCGAACGCGAGCACGACATCCGGTTTGCCGACGAGGCACGGGCTGACCGGTTTTCGTTCGAAGCCGCCTATCCGATAGGCAGGCCGTTCGGCTTCCACGGGCTCTTCAACTTCTGCCGCACGGTTGCGCCCGACGAGATCGCCGCGCTCGCGCCACAGTTTTCCGACGCGATCGCGCGCTCGCCGCAGCTGCTGCAACTCATGCGCAACTGCAGCGCGCTGGGACAGTGGAGCGCGGTGATCGCGATCGCCACGCGCATTCTCGCGACGGTTCCCGACCATGCCGAGGCCGCAACCCTGCTGGCCAGCTGCACGCGCCAGGCGCAGGCGCGGCCCGCGGTCGGCCGCAACGATCCCTGCCCCTGTGGCAGCGGCCAGCGCTACAAGCAATGCCATGGTGCGCTCGGCGCAGGCAGGCCATCGGCAGTGGCAGCAACACCCTCCCGCCCCCCCGATGCCGACAGCCTGGTTCGCTCCGCGCTCGCGGCGCATCAGCGCGGCGAACTCGATCGCGCCGAGGGCGGGTATCGTGGTGCGCTCGCGGTGACGCCGGCGCACCCGCTCGCGCTGCATTACCTCGGCGTGGTGCTCTACCAGCGCGGTCGCCTCGCTGAGGCCATGCCACTGCTCGAGCGCGCCGCGGCGGCGGTCCCCGGCGAACCGGAGTTCCAGAACAATCTCGGTCTCGCGCTCGCGGCTGCCGACCGCAACGGCGAGGCGGTCGCCGCATACCGTCGCGCTCTCGTACTGAAGCCCGACCACGCCATCGCCTCGAACAATCTGGGGCTTGCGCTGCAGGCGTCGAACCGCCTGCCGGAGGCCATCGCCGCCTATCGTCAGGCACTCGCGGTCGCGCCCGACTTCGCGCAGGCACATTGGAATCTCTCGCTCGCCCTGCTGGCCCACGGAGAGTTCGCCGAAGGCTGGCGCGAGTACGAATGGCGGCTCTCCATCGCCGAACTCGGCAAGCACGCGCGCGCCTGCGCGAGTCCGCGCTGGGACGGCGATGTCCGTCCGGGACTCACGCTGCTCGTTTTCGCCGAGCAGGGACTCGGGGACGCGCTGCAGTTCAGTCGGTTCGCGACGGCGCTGGCGCAAACGGGTATCCGCGTCGTCGTCGTCGCTGCGCCGCCGCTCGTGCCGCTGCTGGCGACCGTTCCGGGCGTTGCCCTGGCCCTCGGCCCCGACGATCCTGTGCCGCGGCACGACGCGCACGCCCCGCTGCTGTCGCTTCCGGGCCTGCTCGGCATCGGTCCCCGCGACATCCCGTCGTCCGTCCCCTACATCATGGCCGCGCCGGAGCGCCGGATGCAGGCCGCGGCAGCGCTCGAACCGTACCGCAGCCGATTGAAGGTGGGCCTCGCCTGGGCCGGGAACCCGGCGCACGCGAACGATCGCCGGCGCTCCGTTGCGCTCGCCGCGCTCGCCCCGCTGTTCGCGGCATCCGAGACCGTCTGGTTCTCGCTGCAGCCGACGCAGGATGACGCGGCAGCAGCATCGGTGGCCGGCGCCAGCACACTCGTTCGCCTCCCGATCCGAAGCGAGTTGGCCGGCACCGCTGCCCTGATCGCGGAACTCGACCTGATCGTCACGGTGGACACCAGCATCGCGCATCTCGCGGGGGCGCTGGCGAAGCCGACCTGGGTACTGCTGCCGTTCGCGCCGGACTGGCGCTGGCAGCTCGGACGCAGCGACAGCCCCTGGTATCCGACCGCAAGGCTCTTCCGGCAGCCGGAGACCGGGGCCTGGGACGCTGTCGTGCGCGACGTCGCAGCGGCGCTGGTCGATCGCGAAGCGACCGGGAGCCCTCGTTAGCTGCTCGCCTCGTCGACGACCGCGTCCCGCAGCACGTCCGGGGCTCTGGCCGCAAGCGCCGACAGATAGGCGCGTTCGAGGGCCCGCGCGTGCGCGACCTGATCCGTGAGCGGCGACCTCGCGCGACCGGCGAGGATGGCGTCCCGCACATCGCGCATGAACGCCGCGTCCGCCGCGAGCCTTGCCGCGATCTCGACATATTCGCGCTCCGTCTGCGCGACGGTCGCCGTCACACCGAGGTTCGCGAGAATGGAATACGAGGTCCGCTGGCCGTGGCGCGCGCCGAGCAGCGTCACGACCGGCACGCCCATGTCGAGCGCCTCCAGCGTGCCGTTGACGCCGCCGAAGGGCATCGGGTCGAGCACGAAGTCGATCAGTTCGTAGCGCGCCTGGTTCTCCGCATCGTCGCGGCCCTGCGGCAGAAAGAAGAGCCGGTCGGTCGCAATGCCGGCCGCGGTGGCGAGCCGGACATAGGAGTCCCGCAATACTGCATGCGCCGGCGAGAAGACGAGTCGCGCACGCGGCACCTGCTCCAGGACCTCGCGCCAGAGCCCGAGGCAGCGGCGCGACAGCTTGAGCGGCGTGACGAACGCGCCGAGCAGCACCGCATCGGCGGCAAGGCCAAGCGCCGGGCGATGGAACGGATGCGCCTTGGCCGCGGCGACGTGCCGATACGGATAGACGCATCCGTCCATCGGCAACAGCGTCTCGCTCTGGAAGGCCTGATTCTGCGCGACGTCAGCGTAGCGATCGGTAAGCTTGAAATCGATCGTCGAGAGTCCGACGGTGCCGGCGCTGGCGACATGCGTGAGCAGAACCCGCGCCGGTTTCAACGCGAGGATCCCCGGTTTCGCACCGCGCGTGTGCGTCGACAGGTCGACCAGCAGGTCGAGGTCGTCCGCGACAATTCGCGCAGCCGCTTCGCGCTCGTCCAGATCGGCCAGCCCCACGAAGCGGTCGGCGACGTCGGCGAACCGCCCGGTCCACTCGTCGCGCTCGCTCGACAGCGCGTAGAAGTACAGCGCAAAGCGCGACCGATCGTGGTGCTGCACCGCCTGCCACATCATCTTGCCCATCACGTGATTGCGCAGGTCGGCGGAGAGATAGCCCACGCGCACGCGACCCGGCCGGCGCCCGGCCGGCCTTGCGAACGGCGCGCCGTACACGCGCCTCGTCGCGGCGTCGTACATCTGCGCGTACCGGTGGAGGACCGCCGGCTCGACGTCGAAGAAAAGCAGGAGATAGAGCAACTGCTCGAGACTGTCGCACAGCTCCGTCTCGTTCTCCGCGCGAAATCGCCCGGCGCGCAGACCGTCGAGATACCGGTCGAGTCGCGCGAAGTCGCCGCGGTGCTGGAGAACCTCCAGTGCCTGCACGGCGAGCGCCAGCGCCGACGGACACTGAGCCTCGAAGCGGTCGAAGTTCGCGAACCACGGTGCGATCCGCCCGGCCGCCAGAAGAGCTTCGCCCAGATTCTTGTACGCGGCCGCGTTCGCGGGCTCGCGCGTGAGGACGCTTTCGTAGGCGGCGATCGCCGCGGCCGTGGCGCCGCGCTGCTGAAAGAGCACGCCGAGATTGAATTCGGCGGCAGCGAGCTCCGGCCGCAAGGCCAGCGCGCGCTGGTAGGCCGCCGCCGCATCGGCGCTCCGGTGCTGCATCTGCAGCGCGACGCCGTGGTTGTAGTGCGTCTCGCCGTCGAACGGGTCGATGGCGAGCGCCGCCGCGAAAGCGCCGGCCGCGCCCTGCCCGTCGCGGGCGGCGAGGCGCGCGAGCCCGAGCGCGCGATGGAGCGCCAGCGGTTGCGTCGTCGTCGCCAGACCGTCGGTGCAGATGGCCATCGCGCCCGGCAGATCATCCGCGGCCTGCGCCGCCTTTGCGGCCGCGATCCTGGCCTCGACAAACCCCGGCGCGGCCGCGATCGCCGCCGCCAGGTGCGAGCGCGCGAGCGCCAGGTCGCCACCGGATCGCGCTCGACGATTCCGAGCAGATAATGCGCCGGTGCGTAATCAGGCTGCAAGGCGAGCACGCGCGCGTGGCGCGCGCGCGCCGCCGCGAGGTCGCCCTGCTGTTGCGCATCCACGGCGTCGGTCCAGGTCGCGGCCATGACCGGCGCATCCGGGACATCGCCGTCCGGCGGCAGCGCGCGCCATCGGTCGTCCAGCATGCGCGCGAGATCTCGCGCCGGCGTGGCGACGTGATCGATCAGCGGCTCCACGTTGCGCGCCGGGAAATCGCCGACGGTCAGGATCGCCCGCGCCGGGCGCCCGGCCAGCAGCACGCCGGCGCCCGCGCGCAAGCCGGCCAGATCGATCAGCACGTCGCCATCGAGCGCCGCGAGCCGCTGCGCGTCGTTCGCGGCGGGAATCGCCGGCAGCGGGATGACGCCCTGCCTGCGCGACAGGTCGATGCCGACGGCGGCCTCCGGCGCGGCCTGGCCCGCGATCACCGCGACCGTGACGTCGAATCGATCGGAGGGAAGACCGGTCAACGCGGCCAGCGGCGCCTGAATTTCCGGGTCGGGCACGACAGCGACCAGGACGACGACCCGGAGCCTGCGCCCGGCCGTGCGGCGTGGCCAGACGAGCGGGAAGGCCGCCGCGAACGACCGCGCGCAGAGTGACGCATAGCGCTGCGCGAACGCCGGTGCATGGTTGCGGGGCACCGTGCAACGCGGCATTCGCGATGCGGCGCAGCGCTTCGTGCTCGCCCGACTCGAACTCGCGCGCGAGCGCGAGCGCGAACAGGGCGGCGCGCGCGTCGTGCCCGGCGGCACCCGCGCCCTCGCAAAGGAGCGACAGCAGAAGCGCCGGCACCGTCGCCGCCGAAGGCAGCGACAGAGCGGCGCGGGACGCGACTTCGAGCAACGCCGATTTCCCGGGCGCCTCGGGCAGCCGGTCGAGCGCGACGGCCAGGGCGGCCGCGAGTGCCGGGGCGGCGACAAGGTCGGGTTCGCGCGCCAGCGCGGCTGCCGCGCGGCGGGCGGCAGCCAGTTGGTCCTCGGCAGTAGACGAGCAGCGTCGCGACGCTGTGCGCCAGCTCGGCCCGCGCGTCGCCCGGATGCCGGGTCAAGATCCGGCCGGCCACGTCCTGCGCGCCAGTCGCATCGCCCAGCGCGAGCAATGCGCCCGCCAGCGCCAGCGCCGGCGCCCGGGCCTGCCCGTCGCGACGCACCGCTTCGCGCCACGCAGCGGCGGCGTCCTGCACGCGGCCCAGCTGCCAAAGAACGTCTCCCAGCAGTTCGGGCGCATCCGCGTTCGTGGCATCGGCGCGCACGGCATTGCGGAAACAGATCATCGCATCGAAGAGCCGGCCTGCCGCCTGCCGCGCGCGGCCGAGCGCCATCCAGCGGTCGTGTTCGGGCGAGGCCATCAGCGCAGGCGCCCCTTCAGCGCGTGGCGCACCCTTGGCGGCATCAACCGGTGCAGCAGGCGACCGGGGCGCGTTGCGCCCAGCCGCCGGACGGTCGCCGCGAGACCGCGTGTGCAGCGGGGTCGCTGCCGCTGCCGGCGGCGCTTGCGGGCCACCGTCGGCGGGAGGCGCTCGGATTGGGTCGACGAGCGCTTCGCACACGCGGGCGGCATCGAGCGGCGCAAAGGGATTCGCCGCGACCGAGGCTGCCGCCCCCTCGTAGAGGCGAAGTGTCTGCGCCGCCATGTCCGCCGGAGCGGCTTGCGCGATGTCGCGCCCGTGCCGACCGGCCGCGGCGAGCGCCTCCGCGTTCGCCGGCGCGACCAGTTCCGCCAGGCGCACGAGCATCTTCGCCTCGTCGCGCCATTCGTCGTCCGTCCACAGCCAGCCGGCGCCGGTTCCGCCGACGCGCTCGGCCAGCGCGCCGAACGGTGGAACGATGACGGGAAGTCCGGCCGCCCAGGTCTCGGACAGCGTGAAGCTGAAGGTCTCCGGCCCCGCTGACGGGAACGCGACGAGCCGCGCGCGGTAGTGCGCGAGCAGGTCCGGCAACTCCGCCGGCTCGTAGCGGCCGTGGACCGTCAGCACGGCGTCGTCGCTTTGCCACGGCCCGTGCTCGACATCCATGTAGCCGATCAGCACGAAGCGCACCCGCAGGCCGGCCGCACGCACGAGCCCGGCCAGGCGCTCGAGCCGGCGCGCGCCCTTGTCCGGCCCGACCGCCCCCAGCACCGCGACGGTCACCGCCATGTCGTCCGGCAGGTCGAGCAACCGGCTCCGCTTCGGCCGGCAGCGCCGCAGCCGTCGCCTCCGCCGACTGCAGCGCCCATGTTCCAGCGGGCGCATGCGGGACGACGGCGACCGCGTGGCCGGGGTAATAGCGCACGAGCGCATCGGCGGCCCAGCGCGATGGCGCGATCAGGAACCGCGCCCGCGCGACGACCGCGCCGTGCTGCGCGCGCCATGCCTCGATGTCGACGTCCGCGAACGCCGGCCTGCGCCGCGAGACAGGCGCCGCAAACCGCCGGATCGGTCTTCTGGTAGCAGTAGTTGCCGTCCGCACCGAGGAACAGGATCGTCGGGCACGCGAAGCTCAGGTCGTGCACCGTGTATCCGTAGGGCACGCCGATGGCCGCGAGCGCCGCGACGATGCCGTCGCGGCAACCGGAGATGTTGTGCAGATGGACGCAGCCCGATTCCGAAGCGTCGCGCAGATTCCGCCGACGAACTCGGGCCACCCCTCGGCGGGGCCGCGGCGAAGGTCGAACGTGCGCACCGCGCCGGCCTCGAGATGCTCCTCGATCTGCCAGAAATCTCCGACGGCAATGGCGAGATAGTGGCGCCACCCGGCCCGCGACGCGTCGATCAGGGCGCGCGCATGGTGCTCGGTGCCGCCCCCGTGCCCGTGGATGACGTGCAGGACGCCGCGGCAGCGGCACCGTTCACCGCGAGGCGCACGGGCGTCGGTGTCTCGTGCATCGCCGGCCGGTCCCGGATTCACGTCAGCCGCCGATGCCATCGCTGCCGCGCGGCGCAGTTTCGCCGCCCCAGCGGTGGTCGAGCCTGACCAGGCCCAGTTCCCGTGTCGACCCGGTGACGACGAAGGAGCGCTCGACATTGTCGAACAGGCGCACACCCTCGGGATCCAGCGCGTGGACGCGCACCAGATACTTGCCCGGGCAGGAGCTCGACGCGCGGCAACGTCAGCGCGAACGCGTACCGATCCGGCGCGACGCGCTGCGGCGCGGTGCCATCCATGTCGGTCGCCACGCCGTAGACGGGCGTGCCGTCGGCGCGCACGATGCCGATCAGCACGTTCGGCGCCCGGCCGTCCGGCGAGAACACCTCGCCCGACACGCGCAGCGGCGCGCCGTGCGCCGGACCGTGCCGCGGGCTCGAGCTCGAGCGACTGGATCGCGTAGAAGCCCGCGGCCGCGGCGCAGCGCGGCATCCAGCGGCCGCTTCGCACCCGCGCTCTTCTCCTCGTGGAACGCGAGGTACGCCTGCGTGACGTCGGCCGCCGGCCCGTAGCGCTCGACACGGCCGTCCTTGAGCCAGAGCGCGCTGCGGCAGAGCTTCTGCACGTGGTACATGCTGTGCGAGCACAGGAGCAGCGTGCCGCCGCCGGAGAGGTAGCGCTCCATCCACGCGACGCACTTCTTCTGGAACGACTCGTCGCCCACGGCGAGCACTTCGTCGGTGATCAGCACGTCGGGCGCGAGCGTCGTGGCGACCGCGAAGCCGAGGCGCACGACCATCCCGGACGAGTAGTGCTTGATCGGATCGTGGATGTGCTCGCCGATGTCGGCGAAGGCGAGGATCTCCTCGCGCTTGGCGTCGATCTCGCCGCGGCGTGAGGCCGAGCAGCGCCGCGGCCAGATCGATGTTCGCGAGCCCCGTGTACTCCGGGTGGAAGCCCGATCCGAGCTCGAGCAGCGCGCCGACGCGGCCGCCCACGGCGATCGTGCCGCGCGTGGGCTGGATCACGCCCGCCACGATCTTCAGCAGCGTCGACTTGCCGGCGCCGTTCTCCCCGATCACGCCCAGCGACTCGCCGCGCCGCAGGTCGAAGCTGACCCCGTCGAGCGCCCGGAAGACGCGCGGCGCGGCGCGCCCCGCGCAGAAGGTCCCAGACCAGGCGCACGCGCCCGCCGCGCGCCTCGACCTTCGCGTAGTCCTTGCCGACGTTGTCGAGCTGAAGCAGCGAGGGTCGTCATCGCGGGCATCACCCTAGAGGAAATCCTCGTAGTGCGGCGAGAGCCGCCGGAACACCCAGCGCCCGGCGAAGTACAGCGCGAGCGCCACCGCCACGGCGACGGCGTCGCTCCAGCGCGGAGCGAGCCGGCCTTCGAGCAGCGCCTCGCGCAGGCGCGTGACCAGCCAGCCGAAAGGATTCGCCGCGACCCACGGCCGCACGCTCTCCGGCACGAGCGTCAGCGGATAGAGAATCGGCGTGAGGTACATCAGGATCATCAGCACCGGCATCAGCACGTGCTCGACGTCGCGGATGAACACCTGCAGCGCCGCGAGGAACAGCGCGAGCCCGGTGACCGCGAGCGCGAGGACGAGCCACAACGGCACCGCGACGAGCAGACCCTCGAAGCGCACCGGCTCGCCGAACGCGGCGAGCGCGACGAGCACCGCGAGGTAGCCGGCGAACTGCAGCGCCAGCGTCGAGGCGACCGACGCATAGACGACGAGCTCGTGCGGGAACGCGACCTTGCGGATCAGCCCCGCATGGCCGATGAGGCTCACCGTCGCGCGCTGCAGGCTCTCCTGCGCCGCCAGCCACGGCCACAGCGCCACGGCGACGAACAGCAGGAAGCTCGCGCCGTCGTAACGGCCCATGCGGAACACCATCGTGAACACGAAATGGTAGACCGCGAGCAGCGCGAGCGGATGCAGCAGCGCCCACGCGAGGCCGGTTGCGCTGCCGAGATAGCGCGTGGTGATTTCGCGCTTGAAGAAATACGTGAACAGCGCACGGTCGCGGCGCGCGCCGCTCGCGACGCGCGCGCCGGCGCCCGCCGTTGCCGGGTCGGACGTCAGTGACCGGAGGAGGTCCGTCATGCCGCCAGCATAGCAAGAACGGCGCGGGCGTTTGCGGGCACCGGGAACGCGCATCCGGGCCGCGGGAACCGGCGCCGGACGCGAGCGGGAGTCAACTACGCGAGGGGGTATCTACTTCTTCGTCGTCGGCGCTGCCGGCGCGGGGGACTTCGGCCTCGACGACGCGGCCGGCAGCGCGGGGACGTCGACCCGCAACACAAGTGCGTCGACGGCCTCCTGGTTCACCTGCAGCTGCGAGTCGCTGCGAATGGCCGCGATGGCGGACTCGCGTGCATCCGTGACCTGCTTCTGCCGCATTTCCTTGAGAATCTGGCCGCGGACCTCGTCGAATGATTTCTCGCGCGCGGGCTTGCGCGCTTCGAGCCGGATGATGTGGTAACCGAAGCGCGTCAACACCGGGCTCGCTGATGTCGCCGGGGCTCTTGAGCGCGAACGCAGCATCGTCGAATGCCGGATCCACCTTGCCGCGCGTGATGGCGGGCAGCCGTCCCTTGTTGCGCGCCGCGGACAAATCGTCCGACGATCCCGCCGCCAGGGTGCCGAAATCCGCTCCCGCGACGAGCTTCGCCCTTGCGTCGGTCGCGGCAGCCAGCGCGCCATCCTTGCTTCGCTTCGCGGGATCGAAAAGCAGGTGCGAGACTTCGATCTCCTCGGGAACGGAATATTTCGCGCGGTCGATCAGGTACAGTTCGCGCGCGCGGACCAGATTGCGGTCCGCGGCACGGTCGAACTCGGCGCCGGCGTCGCTCTCGATACGTTCGATCATCACGGTGGCGAGCGCGCGCTCGGCCTCCAGCCGCAATCGTCGCGCCGTGGCCGGATCCTGGTCGACACCCTGCGCACGGGCGCGTTCCGCGAGCGTCCTGTTGACCAGCAGGTTGTTGAGCATGGTCTGCACGCGCTGCGGGCTCGTCGAGAAACGCGGTGCGCTGCTCGACCGGAATGCGCGTCATTTCGACGTCCCAGTCGGCGCGGGTGAGGATCACGCCGGGACCGCGGACCAGGACGTCGTCCGGGATCTGCGCGGGAGTCGACTGGTGCGAACGCCGAAGCCATGATGGCAGCGGCCAGGCGAAGGGCAGAGCGTAGGTTCATTGTCACTTCCCGGCGGGAGAGTTCCCGTGCATGGCGGGCGCTACGAATGCGGCCCGCCAGAACGAACGAGCCCCGGCCGAAGCCGGGGCGCGCGCGGCCAGAGTCGGCGTCAGTGTCCCGAAGGCTTCGACAGCCCTATCCGGAGATTGCAGTTCGGGTAGAAGGCTGCTCCCGCCACGCAGGTCTGGTTGCCGTAAGGGTTGCTGTCGCTGACGCCGTACCGCCAGGCGGCGTTGATGTAGTAGGTCACGCCCGGGCGTGAGCGCGACCGCCGTCGGCTTGCCGGTCGACCACTTGACCGGCACCGTTCCCACGCCGTACTTGACCGACGTGCTGTCGAGGCCGTCGACGGTGCCGGGGGCCGGCGGATTGAGGTCGCAGGGGACCGTCGAGATCGCCAGCGTGTTCTTGGCGTACACCTGTCCTGCCGGGTAGGACGTCGCGGTCACCGACGCCAGGACGTTCATCGTCGGGCCGGCGCCGTTGCCGTGAACGGGATCACGATGATGCCGTTGGTCCCCATCCCGCCGAGGCTGGTCGTGTCGACTTGGGCAACCGACGTGCTCCAGTCCCAGTTGTAGACGAGGGTCTTGGAGAAGCCCTGGGCGGCGCAGGAGATCGCGTCGCCGCCACCGACCTGGACGGAGGCCTGCGCCACCGCGTCTCCGCCGGCGTTGGACGCCGTAACGGTGAAGCCTGTCGTGGCCGTGATCGTGGCGCTATTGGTGTTCGACGAAGTCGACGTGCCGCCGCTGAAGGTCGCGCCCGGGCCCGCCCAGGCGTAGCTGGTCGGCGTGCCGCCACCGCAGGTCATCGTCAGATTGACGGTGCCGCCGCCCGCGGGAAGGCTGGAAGGCGATGCATTCAGCGTGCAATTGCTCGGTCCGGCTGGCGGGAGGTGCGGAGGCGTATTCGACCAGCTCACGACCTTCGGCGCCGAAGCGGCGCCGGTGCCGCCATTCGCATTGCTGCCGGTAACGGTGTAGCTGACGTTCCCCGTGGCTGCCGACGTCGCCGCGCAAGTCGACGTCGTGGTACCGGCACAGCTGCCACCCGACCAAGCCCACGTGGTCGCGGCCGGGGCGCAGCTCGCCGTCAGCGTTACCGAGCCGTTCACGAGTCCTGCCGTCGGGCCGGTCACGGTACATGCAGGCGGGGCCGCCAGCGGCCGGGGTGCAGGTGAGCGTGGCGCTCTGCGCATTCCAGGTCCAGGCGGAGCAGGCACCCTGATCGTTGATCGTGATGCCGCGAGCGGGAGCGGTCGCGAAAAGGGCGACGGCCGACAGGAATACGAAAAATGCGCCTGCAAGCGCGCGGGACATCCCGGTTCGATTCATTGCGGACTCCTGTCGATCATGAGTGGCCCTCCCAACCAGCCCCCCAACGACCACATACTCAATAAAAACAGCAAATTAAACAAGAATATTGTTATGTTACGCGAGCATTGTATAGCAGGGAGCGCCGGCAAGTCAACAGGCGTCGTTGGCCATCGAGCGAACCGCGAGCCGGCCCGCTGCCGGCAGAACCCTGCCCAGGCCGGCTCCCGAGAAACCCCGGCAAGAGAAAGGGCGGGACTTTCGTCCCGCCCTTTCCAGGTCCTGCTACGAACGCTGTCTGAAGCTATTATTAATTGATCTTGAGCGGATTGAGCGACCGCTCGAAGTGGTGCGAGAAATCCACACCGAACGTCGACAGGTATGTCTGACCGTTGACCACCACGGCGTCGTTCTGGAACGTCTGCGCCGCGAAGCCGATGACCGGCAGGCCGTAATACGTCACGGTCGCACCTGTCTGCGGGCCGTTATTTCCCGTCAGGTCAATGATGACGCTGGCGCCGGCATCCGGGCTGAAGAAATGCTCGTTGGCGTCCGCCGGATTGTTGAACGCGAACACCGCCCAGCCGTTCCGGTACACATCGCCCGACGACGGATTGGTCGTCGACACGTTGGCGTGGTTCGCCGAGCCGAAGACGTTGCTGGTGCCGAAGCCCACGCTTTGCGCTTCCCAGCACAGCGACGGACCCGCGCCCGGCTTGGGCTGCGGCGAGAAGTCGGTGCCGGTGATGATTTCCGGCGAAGCCTCCTCACGGTCGAACACGATTCCATAGAAGGGCTCGCACGCGCCGACCTTGGTCACGTACTTGTCCGTGAACGGCAGGAACGGTGCGCCCGTTCCGTTGACGTATTCGAACTTCGTCGGGAACGTCAGGATCCAGCTCGTCTGCGACTTCGATCCGGTGTCCAGCACGTATTCGTTGGTCACCGCGTTGGCCATCAGGACCGCGGACACGGCGTCGACGCCCGAGCCGTCCCAGCTCGACTGGATGAGCTCCGAGCCAACGATGACGTTGCTCACGTCATCCGCGTCGTTGTAGCTGGGAGACGTCGAGCCGGTGCTGGCATAGATGTCGCCCGTGGTGAAATTGGCCAGCGCCGTGGCCGACTGCGACCAGGCACCGCCACCCGCCGGGCTGAGGATCGTGACGCCGCCGAACAGGCCACCCTGCACGCTGTCCGCTTCGTTGGCGGCGACGGTGTCGTTGATCTTGGTGCAATCCTTCGGCACGCCGTTCGAGTGCTTCGCATTGATCGCCACCGTGTCGTCGTCTTCGTACGTCGCCATTTCGAAGACTTCGAAATAGCCTTCCGACGTGCGGGTCACGGCGTTGTCCGTCGACTCCAGCGAGAGCGTCCGGAAATCGACGCCGCCCGCGGGGAACGGCGGGATCGTGCAGCTCTTGTCCGACGTCGCGATCTGGCCGCCACCGGCCGCTGTCGGCGTGATCGCCGCGGTCCAGACGTCGTACGGGGACAGGAACACGTTGAAGTCGAGCACTTCGACGCTGTTCCTGCCTTCGCGGAAGCGGACCTTGATCGCCTTCGTGCTGAGCGTCGTGTTGACGACCGACATCAGCGTGTTGAACGAGTTGCCGTTGATGTCCTTGTTCACCGTGTAGTACGGGTAGATCAGGACATTGCCGAGCCCGTTTTCGCTGACGTTCACCGCCTGTGCGACGCCTGCGGCGCCCAGCATGCCCGTCGCGGCGAGCGCGACGCACAGCGACTTCTTATTGAACGTATTCATGATTAAGGGTAACTCCTCTCTGAAGCAGTTAAAAGTGATCACTTGAAGACCAACAACGCACCGATGTTATTACAGCTTTCGACACCTTGGCAAACAAATCGTTCCCGCTGCCGCCACCCGTTTGTGGAATTCCTGCAACAACCTGCTCAACCGCGCAACACGAACCACGCCTGCCCCCGGTCGATGATCCAGCTCTCGTCCAGCGGGGTGACGACTCCCGTGACCTTCGCCGGCGGGTAATCGTACGTCAGCGACAGCTTCACCTTGCACGCCTCGGCTGCACACTCGACCTTGTCGATGGTCACCGCCCGATACTGGATCGGCTGCGATCCGCGACTGAAACTGGGACAACGAGATGGATTCGCGCGACGCCGGGCTCAGATACTGGTACGCCCCCTCGTAATCCCGCTTGATCAACGCCTGCCACCGCGCATTCGCCCGCTCGGCGACGGCCGCCTCCTTCACCGCGGCCGGCGCGTCCTTGGCCAGACCACCGCCCAGCGATGCGCAACCGGCGGCGGCAACCGCAAAGAGCACGCACGACCAGCCGTCCGGCGCCCCACTGGCGATCGCACCCCATTGCCGCCATCGCCGACTGCCAAGCCAACTCCCGCACAATCATCCGGATTGCCTCTACGAATTCCAGTCAAGCGCCCTGGTGCGAACCACCGAGAACCACCGGATGCCCATCGCGACAATGCACTGCGTTCCATGGCGCTGCAATCCTCGAGCCAAGACTAGCGAAAGCTTCCCGTGACGTCAATGCGTCTCCGCCCATGAAAAGGGCTGCGTTAACTGATGTTGTGTCGCTGCAACATGAAGATGTCGGGGGACAGCGACGTTTTTTCCATGTTTTCCAACCGGAAATGTCGGGACTTGGCGACGCTTTGCTGTCGCCAGCCGGCGACGATCATTCGCGCACTCAGGGTTTCTGGGGCATTCCGCCGGCGCAGGCGGTGCGCCGGGAACAGGCGCTCCACCCGAAACGGGCGGTTGCGACCGCTGGAAGACGTCGAAGCTGTCATCGATCTGCTCCATCCGGCGGCGCAGGTCGTCGACCACGCTCTTGAGGTCGATTTCAGTCTCGACGACGCGCGGCGTGATGAACATCACGAGCTCGGTGCGGTTGTTCGTCAGCGTCTGCTGGCCGAACAGCCCGCCGATGATCGGGATGCGCGAAACCAGGGGAAGTCCGGCGGACGAGTTCTGCTTGTTCTCGGTGATGAGCCCGCCCATCACCATCGTCTGCCCCGACTGGACGTTCAGCATCGACTGCAGCGACCGCGTGTTGATCGTCGGCGCGAGGCCGCTGCAGTCGGTGGGCAGTGAGCCCGGAATGCTCACTTCGACCTGCACATCCAGCGTGACCAGCCCGCCCGCGTTGATGTGCGGCGTCACCTGCAGCAGCACGCCGGTGTCGATGTACTGCGATGTCGTCGAGACCGCGTTGTTGACCCCGGTGCCGACCCCCGTGCCGACGTAGGTCTGCTGGCAGATCGGAATCCGGTCGCCGGCCTTGATCGTCGCCTTCTGGTTGTCGAGCGCCGCGAGGTGCGGGTTGGCGATGACCTTCGTGTCGCCGTAGGTGTCGAGCAGGCGCAGGACCGCCTGCACCCCGCCGGGAAAGTTCGCGTTGTTGATGATGTAGGTGAATCCCTGCGCGAGGCCGAGCGCGGGATTCGTGCCGCCGCTCCCGGGGGGCAGGCCCGGGTTCCCCGCCGTCGAGCCCGGGCCGAGGATCAGGCCGCCCGAACCGCGCCCCGAGGGCGCGCCGCCCTTGAACAGCCAGTCGATGCCGAAGTTGAACTCGTCGGTCAGCGTCACGTTCGCGACCGTGACCTCCATCATCACCTGCCGGGAGGGCACGTCGAGCTTTCTCAGCGCGGCTTCGATCACCGCGTACTCGGGCGCCGTCGCGACGATCAGCAGCGTGTTGTTGTCCTTGTCGGCCACGACCTGGATGTTGCGCACGATGCCGATGCCCTCGGCGGCGCGGGCGATGGCCTGCGCCACCGGGCCGGGCGTCCGCTGCGGCGTGGTGGCCTGAGTCGTCGGTGTCGTGCGTTCCCGCCTGCGGCTGGAACGCCGGCGGCGAGACGATCGTTCCCGCCGGCGTGCCGGGCGCGACGGTCGGCGCGGCCGGCGCGGCGGCGGGCGCCGCCCGCCCCGTGAAAGCCTGCGTGAGCAGCGGCCCGAGCTTCTCGGCGCGCTGGTTCTGCAGGTTGAAGACGTAGAAGCGCGGGCCGTCGCCGCCACCCTGATCGAGCCGCTCGATCCATTTCTTCGCCTCCTCGAGGTAGGCCGGCTGTGGCGTGATGACGAGCAGCGCATTCATGCGCTCGATCGGGATGACGCGCAGGATGCCGGCGAGCGGACCGGTGTTCCGGTCGCCGACGATCTTGTCGAGCTCCTGGCCGACGGCCTTCACGTCGGCGTTCTGCAGCGTGAAGAGGCCCACCGACATGCCGGCGATCCAGTCCACGTCGAACATCTCGATCGTCTCGAGCAGGTGCTTCAACTCCCGCTCGGTTCCGGACAGGATCAGCAGGTTGCGCAGATCGTCCGGGCGAACGGCCGCGGCGTCCTTCGCGAGCGGTTCCAGCACCCGGATCATCTCGCGCGTCCCGATGTAGCGCAGCGGAACGATCTGCACCGAAAAGCCCGGCGGCAGCGCACGCTGCGAATTGCCGAGCTGCGGCGTGATGTTGCCGCGAACGGCCGCTGCGCTCGGCACGATCTTGTAGAGCCCCGCTTCCTTCACCATCGTGGCCCCGTTCATCCGCAGCAGCGTTTCCAGCGTGGCGGGCAGCGCGTCGCGCGGGATCCCCGCGGTCGTGCGGATCGTGACCTGGCCGCCGACCGTCGCGTCGATCGTGTAGCTCTCGTTCAGGATGTCGCCCAGGATGTTCTTCACGACCTCGCGCAGGTCGGCGCCTTCGAAATTGAGCACGACGCCGCCGCCCGACTGCTGGATCGCCGGGACGGGCGGGACGCCGCCGCCGGGCTGCTGGCCTTTCACGAGGACACCCGTCCCCTTGTACAGGCGCGCCTTGTCCTCGGCGCTCGGCAGCCCCGGCGCGAGAGCGCGCTGCGCGGCGTCGGCGAGCGCCGGCGACATGCCATCCCCACCGCTGCGTGGCGGAGGAGCCGGCGGGCGCGCCTCGGCATCTGCCGGATCGATCGGCGGTGTCGCACAGGCGGAAACGAGGAGAGCTGCGGCCGAAATGGCAGCACACACGGCGAAGAGTCGATTTGTCATTGTCTTTTCCATGGCCAGCCACGGCGCACCGGGCAGCGATTTTCGCGGAAGATCATTGCCCGGAGCGCCGATTGGCTCGTGCGGCGGCCCGGTCCCGATAACTCTGATCCATCTGCGCCCACGGGTCGACGCCAGTCGCCGATGGCGCCGCAGCGCCCGGCGCCACGTTGGCGGGCGCGCCTGCGGGCGGCGGGGCCGTGGCGGCGCCGGAACCGCCCGCGGCCGCGGCCGCGGCGGCCGCCCGCGCCGCGCGGCGGCGCTCGGCAAGTGTCTGCGCAGGAGGGGGCGTGCCCGCGGGGGCAGCCGGGGCCGCTCCCGCGGGGCGAACGGTGGCCGCAGGCGCAGCCGCCGCCCGCGCGACGGCGACCGGCGGGGCGGTCGGTCGCGGGTTGGTGGCGACCTTAAGCACCAGTTCCTCGGATTCGCCGCCCAGCGTGAGCTTCACGCGGTCCGGGCGGATTTCGGCCACCAACATGCCGTTGATCTTCTCCCCCGCACGCACGCGCTGGGACTTGTTGGTGGCGATTTCGCGCAGGTAGGCGGTGCTCCTGCCCTCCACGACAAGGGTGCCCGTGAGTGCGAACTGGCCGGTCTTCAGCCGCATGGCGGCGGCATCCTGCACCGCCGGCGGCGCCGGGCGACGGGTCGGATTGAAGAGCGTGCGCTCGACCGTCGCCTTGCGCGCGGACAGACCGCCCGCGATCGTGAATTCGGGCAGCAGCGATGTGACGACCGGCTTCGGCGCGATCGCCTCCGGGGGCGCGGGCTGCTTTTCCACAGCGCGGCCCCAGTCGGTCTCCCAACCGATCACCGCCGCGAGCACGCCGAGCGGAAGGAGCCACCAAAGGGCTGCCCGAACGTGAATGTCGAGTCTGTTCACGGTCTCACTTCCTTTCCGGCTCCGCGAACGCGAACCCGGCGACGTCGAGCTGAACGTTGACTTCGGGCTCCTGGCCGGGCGCCGGCTTGAAGCCTCGGAACGCATTGAGCGGCCGCAGCGTCATGCTCTCGACCGACAGATAAGGCGGCTGCGCTTCGAGTGCGTGCATGATCTTCTGCAGGGCCGGCGTCGTCGCGAAAAACTGCACGGTCACCGTGATCTGGCGAAAGCGCCCGTCATCCCTGGGTCCCTGGTTCTGGCTCGTCGTGATGCGACCGCCGTTGCCCTCGATCGCGACACGGACCAGCTCCTGCAATTCGGCGCCAGCGAGATTGGGCGCAGCGTTCCTGAGAAAGAAGCGCCGGCCATCCTTGGCGCGCATCGCGTCGAGCGCCTTGCGATACTCGGGCGCCTGCGCCGCGATGCGCCGATACCGCTCGATCCGGTCGTTCAATTCCGCGATCGCATCGTCGTAGCGCTTGTGCAGCGACCACAATGGCAGCAGCACCACCGACAACGTGATCGCGACGACGACAACGAGCAGGGCCACTGCCAGGACGCGCTGTCGGGCGGGAGGAAGCTTGGCGATCATCGCGATCATGGTCATCCCTCCGCGCCCGGGGTCGCGGCCGGCGGGGTCGCGGCCGGCGGGGTCGCGGCCGGCGGGATCGCGGCCGGCGGGATGGCGCGGCCTCGGCGGGATCGCGCCCGGCGGGATCGCGCCCGGCGGGATCGCGCCCGGCGGGATCGCGCCCGGCGGGACTGCGCCCGGCGGGACTGCGCCCGGCGGGACTGCGCCCGGCGGGACCGCGCCCGGCCGCGCAGCGGGCCGCGGCGCAGCGACCGGGGTCGTGCCGGGCGGGGCGGCGGCGCCCGATCTGTCGGACCCTTGCGCAGCAGCGGCCTCTGTGGCCGCAGATTTCGCGGGCATCGGCACCTTGTCCGTCGGCACCGCGGGAACTGGCGCAGGCGCAGCCGCGGCAGCAGGCATTGCCTCGCCGTCGCCCGACGTTGCGGACTCCAAAGGCTGCGGTGGCGGCAGCGGCTTCAGCCGCGCCCCCAAGTCGAAAATTTCGCCCGGACCGGGCTGGATCTTAGTCGTCGGCGACCGTGGCGCCGCCTGCTCGAACAATTTCGACTCCTCGAACAGCGAAACGAGATGCCCCGCGTTCGCGCTCTCTCCGCGCAGCAGGATCTCCCGCTGCGGCTCCTTGCCCTTCGCCGTGTTCTTCAACTCGAACTGCGTGAGCCACGTGTCGTCGGGGAGGAGCTTGCTCACCTCTTCGACCGACTCCAGCGCCGTCGGGAAGGCGTATTTCTTCTGCAGCGCGAAATTGTAATCGCCGGTGAGGCGCTCGAGTTCCTCGCGCAACGCGCCCGACGCGTCCGCCTGCGCGCGCGCCTGGCCGGCCTGCTGCAACAGCGCAATGGCGTACGCCCGTTTCTGCCAGAGGGGAAGCGCCGTGGCGAAGAGCGCCGCCGCCGCGATCAACCCGAGGGGCACCCAGATCGCCCACCGGCGACGCGACGACGCCTGCGCCTGCCCGGCACCGGGCAACAGATTCAGCACGGGACCGGACAGCGGCACGGCGCCGGTCGGCAACGCGGGAGTGACGGCGACAACGGTCGCGCCCCAGCTCTCGGCCCGCCGTCGCATCTGGTCCACGAGAGTCCTGAGTGCCGCTGCCCAGTCCACGCGTATTTCCCTTTTCGCCGGATCGCGCCCGGTGACGATGGCGTCGAAATACATCTCGTCGGGCTTGAACGGCGTGTGCCGGTCGAGATCGTACGTCAGCGCCTGCACGAGGTTGTCCTCGATCGCCGCCGGCAAGGTGATCGTCTTGCGCAGGACCTGGCCGGCGGCCAGCGCGACAACGATGCGGACCGGCCCCGCCCGGCTCCCCTTCACCGCGGACGAAAGTCCTTCGATGGCAGCACGTCCGGCGATCGTGGTCGCGGCCTCGTCCGCGGACAGTCCAACGCGGGCCGCTTCCCTGTAGGCGAGATGGCCGTCGGCGACCGAGGGCACCCAGAGCACGGCGGCGTCCGCGCCGAACGCGAGCACCGGCCGCAGTCGCCGCCGCTGCACCGCATCGTGCATCCGGCCCGGTATCAACGGCGCGAGCTGGCCGATCCACCAGGTCCAGAAGGCGGAGAAGCCGGCGCGCCGCGCGGTGCCGCGGATGCGCTGCCAGAGATCAGGGTTTGCCGCTTCCATTTTCCTGTGCTGGAGTGCCGTCGGGCGACTGTGGCTCGGATCTGGGGCCAGGCGCTCCCTCCCGCCAGAGCAGAGTGACGAAAGGACGCCGCGGATCGCCCCTCGGCCGCAACACGGCGTCGCGGGCAAAGGTTACACCATCGGGCAGCCGCGCCGTGACACTGATGCGCCACACCGGCGAGGCACCGCCGGCAAATCCCTGCGCGGCCGCGAACGGTGGAACCGGCAGCCGGTTCGCGAGCGCCTCGGCGCGGGCGGCGATGAATGCGTCGACCAGCTCGGGCGTGGCCCCGGGGAGCGCCAGCAGCACGTCGCGGGCGGCGGTCGCCGTGTTGATGCCACGCTGCCGCGAATAGACCGTGACGCTGTCGGCGAGCTTTGCCATCAGCGTCCCGGTGACGCCGAGAACGCGCCGCAGTTCGCCCACGCTTTCGAACGGCGCATTGGGCGGGACGTGCTTCGACCCGGCCGCGCGGTAATCCGCGGCCTCCGCGCCGTTCGGCTGGCGCAGCTCGTCGGCGTCACGCCAGTCGACAATCGCCTCGAGCACCCGTTGCGCCGTGTCCGGATCGAGTTCACCGACGTTCTGCAAGCAGTCCCTTGAGCAGCGGAGGGGCCGCCGTATTGAGGTCGATGCGCGCGCTCTCGTCGAACGCCGCTGCGCTCACCGCGACGTCGCCGTCGCTCCACGCATGTGCCTGGCCGTCCGCCCGCCAGGCGTCCAGCGGGCCGAGTGGTCGCGACAGCTCGAAGGCCATGCGCTCGACCGCCCCGTCGGCTACGGCGCGCGCCTGCGCCAGCGACATCGTGTTGCGCGCCGCGAGCGCCTCGCCCCGCATGCTGTAGGCGAAACTGCTCGCGATCACCGTGAGCAGCACCGTGAGCCACAGCACCGCGATCAACGCGATACCGCGTTGGGAGGAGGAGGGCCGAAGGCCGCGACCCGGACAACGCGGATACTCGGCCGACCACGGAAGCTCCGCATTGCGCAACCGGTGCGGAGGCCGACCGCGTTGGGAGGAGGAGGGCCGGCCGAGGACCGACGGAACGCGATGCATGGCGCTGGTCAAAAGCCCGCCCTCGCGCAGCGGCCCGCTCTCGCGTCCCAGGCCGGACAGCCCGCCTCCGGCGAGCGTCGCGGCTCCACGACGAGCGTCGGCCAGGCCGTTCCCTTGATGGGCTTCACGTCGATGCGCACCAGCAGCGGCAACCGCTGCGGGTCGTCCCAGCGATCCCGCCACGTCGGCTCGTCGACATCGGCGGCGTTGGCGTCACGGCCGAAATATCCGAGGTCGAGCTCCGCGATGTCCTCGGCCAGCACCGAGCGCTCGGCGTCCCGGAATTCGGGTGCCTGCAACGCCGCGAGATCGGGAATCATGCGTTCCTGCACCAGCTGCGACTTCTCGCCGGTGCGCACGACCGCGAGCCGGAAATAGTAGATGCCGCCTTCCGCCACGCGCTCGGGCAGCGCCGCGGCGTAGCGTATCTCGTCACGCGACCCCGCGAACAACAGCGGCAACTCGGCCGCTTTCCACAGCCGCTGCGGGTATTGCGCGGAAATCTGGGCGCGCAGATAGGTCTGCGCGGTGCGCATGTCGGAGACCTGCAGGACCTTCGCCTCGCCGCCGTCCCAGCTGCGCGCGGCGAGGGAAAGCGAGCCGAAAAGTATGGCCGCCATGCCCGCCATCAGCACCAGGGCGATCATGAGCTCGACGAGCGTGAAGCCGTCGTCGCGGAGGCGCGGCGCGGTCATTTCACGTCCCGCGCGCCGACGCGCAACGTGGCGAGCGCAAAGGTGCGCTTCCCGCCGGAAGGCGCCGCAAACGTCACTTCCGCGGAGACCCGGTAGAGACGCGTCGGCATCGTCGCGGCCGCGGATTCGGACTCGGGCGAGCCCCCGGGCGGCGAGTACGGCTCCACGCGGGTCGCCCACTCGATGCGGCCGTCGTCGGCTGCGCCGGATTGCGTCGCTTCGCGCAGCGGCTGCGCGGCCGCGGCGTTGGCGAGCGCGCTCTCCGCGACGAGCACGGCGCGGCTGTAGTCGTCGGCGGCCGAAGCGTTGTTGAGCGCAGCGGAGAAAAGCCGGAACAGCGCGACAGCCACCAGCGACAGGATCACGAACGCGACCAGGACCTCGAGCAGCGAGAAGCCGCGCGGCGGCATGCGTACCGGACCGGGGCGCGACCGATGCAACGGACGCGCGCGCGCAACGGCAGGCGTCGCCGTGCCGCGGGGCGAGCAACGCAGCGGCGTGTGCCCATCCCCTCGGATCGCGCAATGAGGTCGCATCGGCCGGTCAGTCCAGGATAGCCACGCGGCCGCTGAGCCAGTCCACGTCGACGTCGTACTTGCGCTCGCCGACGGCCAGCGTGACGCGCCCGCCGTTCGAACCGCCGTCGGGGAAGAAACGGATGGCGCCCACCTGGTCGCTGACGAGGTCGCTCTGCGCCGTGAACAGCTTGAGCTCGATCTCGCGCGGCAACGCGTGCTCGCGCAGTTCGGGCTCGGCCCTGAAGGTCCGGCGCTCGAGGTCGAGCACGACGCGCGTCTCCTTCCGGGTGGCGAGCGCCTCGCTCCGCGCGAGGCGCAGTCCGGCCGCGACCTGGCGCGCCGCGCCCTTCAATTCGCCGGTCGACACGCCGCCGCCGAACATCGGCACGACCATCGCCGCGACGATCGCCATGATGGACAGCACGATCAGCAGTTCGAGCAGCGTCACGCCGCGCGACTGCGCACGCGAAGGCCACCGGCGGGAAGCGGCCGACGCGGGACGTGGCGCGCTCGCTCGCTCGGTCATTACTGCGAACTCACGATGTCCTTGTTCGCTCCCTCGCCGCCTTCCTTGCCGTCGGCGCCAAGCGAAATGATCTCGTAGGGAGCGTTCTGGGCCGGCGACACGATACTTGTACTCGTTGCCCCAGGGATCCTTCGGCAGCGTCGATTTCTTCCAGTACGGGCCGTTCCAGTTCGTCACGCCGGAGGGTGCGCTGATCAGCGCCTGCAGGCCTTCCTGCGTCGTCGGGTAGCGGCCGATCTCGAGCTTGTAGAGGTCGAGCGTCTGGCCGATCTGCCCGATCTCGATCTTCGCGGCGTCGGCCTTGGCCTTCTCGCCCTTGCCGATGAAGTTGCCGCCGACGATGCCCAGCACGACGCCGATCAGCACCAGCACCACCAGGATTTCGATCAGGGTCATACCGCGTTCGCAGGAGGAGGCCCGAAGGGCGCGACCCGGAGAACGCTGGTCGACGGCCGCAGCGTGTTGCTTCCCGTCGCGGATCCGGCACGTGGAGGCCGTCCCCTGACCATGCTGCGCATCACTTCGGATCGGGCCATCGGAGTTCCTTTTTCAGTGGGCCGCAGCGAAGAATCGTTTCGCTGCGGCGGAATATTTGGACATGCGTCACTGGACAAGTTCGCTCATGCCCATGACGCCGAGCAGAATCGAGAACACGATACCGCCGATCATCACCGCGAGCGAGAGGATCAGCACCGGCTCGAGCACCGCGAGGAAGCGCCTGCACCGCGATCTGCACTTCGCGGTCGTACACATCGGCGACCCGATTCAGCATCTCCTCGAGTCGGCCGGATTCCTCGCCGACCAGGATCATCTGCGCGGCAAGCCTCGGATACAGCCCGGTTTCGCCGAGCGGCCGGCCGAAGCCCTTGCCCTCGCGCAGGCGCACGATCACGCCGTCGAGCGCGCCGGCGAGCACGCCGTTGCCCGATCGTTTCCCTGACGATCGCGAGGCCGGAAAGCAGCGTGACGCCGTTGCCGAGCAGCGTCGCGAGCGTGCGCGCGAAGCGGGCGACCTCGACCTTGGTCACCAGATCGCCGACCAGCGGCATCCGCAGCACGCGCGCATCCCAGCGCAGCCGCGCGGCCGGCTCCGCGAGCTTGCGCCGGACCCACCACGTGACGAGCACCACGCCGGCCGCCACCGCCCACCACCAACTGCCGCAGTCCCGGTGCCGAGGAAGACGACGACCAGCGTCGGCAGCGGCAGCGCCCTGCCGGCCTGCGCGAACGTCTGCTCGAACTGCGGCACGACCCAGACCAGCAGCACGATGACCGAGAGCACCGCGACGCCGATCAGGATGCTCGGGTAGATGAGCGCGGACTTCACGCTCTCGCGCAGCTCCTTGTTGCGCTCCATCGTGTCGGCGAGGCGCGTGAGCACCACGCCGAGCGCGCCGCCCGCCTCGCCCGCGCGCACGATGTTGACGTAGAAGCGCGAGAACACGTCGCGCCGCACGTCGAGCGCCTGCGACAGCGACTTGCCGCCGCGCACGTCGTCGCGAATCTGCTGCAGCAGCGAGGCGGCGGGGGGAGCCACGGCGAGGCCGATCAGGATCTCGAGCGCGCGGTCGAGCGGCATGCCGGCGTTGAGCAGCGTCGCCAGCTCCCGCGTGATCGCCAGCAGCTGATCGCGGGTGACGCTCTTCGACGCGAACCAGCGCCGGCGCGGCGCCGGGCCCGCGCGGGCGCCACCGGTCGCGGCGGCCGCGCCGGTCGCGCGCGCCACCTGCATCGGCAGCATGCCCTGGTCGCGCAGGCGCTCGACGATCTCGCTCTCGTTGGCGGCGTCCAGCTCGCCGACGGCGACGTCGCCCGCCGCATTGACCGCCTTGTAGCTGTAGATCGGCATGGGCAGGGAAGGGTTCGGGGTCTCGCGCGGAGTTGCGACCGGGCCGGCGCAGCGCGCGGCGCAAGCGCAGCCTCGCGTTCAGCTCTCGCGCGTGACGCGGAGCACTTCCTCGAAGGTGGTGATCCCGCGGACAGCCTTGCGCAGGCCGTCCTCGTACATCGTCAGCATGCCTTCGCGGATCGCCTCGTCGCGCAGGTCGGTTGCGGTCGCGTGCTTCATCACCAGGCTGCGCACCGGATCGGAGATCGGCAGCATTTCCATGATGCTGATGCGGCCGGTGTAGCCGGTGTGGGCGCATTGCGCGCAGCCGACGGGACGGTAGAGCGTGATCTCCTTTGCCCTGGCGAACCGGTCGAGGCGCATCTGCTCGACGATCTCGGGCAGCGCCGCGTGCGGCTCCTTGCAGTGCGGGCAGAGCGTGCGGACGAGCCGCTGCGCGAGCACGCCGATGACCGTCGACGTCAGGAGGTAGTCCTCGACGCCCATGTCGAGCAGGCGGTTCATCGTGCTCGCCGCGTCGTTGGTGTGCACGGTCGACAGCACGAGGTGGCCGGTCAGCGCCGACTGCACCGCGATCTCCGCCGTCTCGAGATCGCGGATCTCGCCGATCATGATCACGTCCGGATCCTGGCGCACGATCGAGCGCAGCGCGTTGGCGAACGTCAGGTCGATCTGCGGCTTCACCTGGATCTGGTTGATCCCCGGCATCTGGTACTCGACGGGGTCCTCGACGGTGAGGATCTTCACGTCCGGCTGGTTCAGGCGCTCGAGCGCGGTGTAGAGCGTGGTCGTCTTGCCCGAGCCCGTGGGACCGGTGACGAGCAGGATTCCGTGCGGCTGCATCAGCACGGCGAGGAAACGCTCGAGCATGTCGTCCTCGAAGCCGAGCCGGGCGAAGTCGAGCGCGACGCCGCCCTTGTCGAGGATCCGCATGACGACCGACTCGCCGTGCATCGTCGGCACCGTCGAGATCCGCAGGTCGATGTCCTTGCCGTGAACGCGCAGCCGGATGCGCCCGTCCTGCGGCAGCCGGCGCTCGGCGATGTCGAGGTTCGCCATGATCTTGACGCGCGAGATCACCGCCGCCGAGAAGCGGCGCGGCGGCGACTCGACCTCGTGCAGCACGCCGTCGATCCGGTACCGGACCGCGAGCCGGTTCTCGAACGGCTCGACGTGGATGTCCGATGCCCGCGCCTCGAGCGCGTTGGTGATGATGAGCGAGACGAGCCGGATCACCGGCGCCTCGGACGCGAGGTCCTTCAGCTGCTGGACGTCGGCGTCGAACGCGAGCTCGTCGCGCTGCTCGACATCGCCGACGATCTGGCCGACCGCCGTGCGCCCGGCGCCGTAGAGGCGCTCGAGCGCGGCGTCGAGCTCGGAGGGAATCGCGACCAGCGGCTTGACCTCGCGGCCGGTCGCCATCCGGAAGGCGCCGATCGTGTAGCTGTCGGTGGGATCGGCCATGGCGAGCGCCAGCTCGCGCTCGTCCTCCCTCACCGGCAGCGCGTGGGCCTCGCGCAGGAAACGCGGCGAGATGCGCTCTTCCATGATCGGGAATTCGGGATAGCCGGCGGCATCGACCAGCTGCAGGCCGAGCTGCGCCGCGAGCGCCTCGCAGACGTCGCGCTGCGCGCAGAGCCCGAGCGTGACCAGGAGCGAGCCGAACTTCTCGCCGCCCTCCTGCTGCAGCCGCAAGGCGCGCTCGACGCCGGCAGCGTCGAGCTTGCCGCGGGCGATCAGGATCTCGCCAATGCGCATGGACGCAAATTCGTTCACCGTGTCCTTCACGCAAGAAAATCTCGTCGGATGATAGCACGACGACCGCGTCTGCATCCTGATTTCACCGGACGAATCAAGGCTTTGCGCGTATTTCTTCCGGCGAACTGTCGCTATCGCCCGACGCTCCTGCGGGCGGTCGTCGCCGTCGCCCGACGATCCCGCGGGCGATCGTCGCCGCTACCCGACGGAATCGGTTCGGCCTGACGCTGTCGACCCGGTCCGACGCGACGCACGCGCCGGAGGATCGCGAATCAGCGAATCGCGGCGAAAGCGCTATCGGCGTGCGCCAACGTCGCCGCGATATCGGCGGCGGAATGCGCCGCGCTGACGAATCCCGCCTCGAAGGCAGATGGCGCGAAATACACGCCGGCGTCGAGCATCGCGTGAAAGAATCGGTTGAACCGATCCTTGTCGCACGCCATCACCGCGTCGTAGGTGTCGGGGATCGCGGGCGCGAAATAGAGGCCGAACATCCCTCCCACCGACTGCGCGACGAACGGCACGCCGGCGCGCCGCGCCGCGTCCGCGAGGCCATCGGTGAGCGATCGCGTGACCGCCGCCAGCCGGTCATGGAACCCGGGCGCCCCGATTTCCCGCAGCGTGGCGAGGCCCGCGGCCACTGCCACCGGATTGCCCGAAAGCGTTCCCGCCTGGTAGACCGGACCGAGCGGCGCGATCATTTCCATGATTGCGCGCTTGCCGCCGAACGCGCCCACCGGCATGCCGCCGCCGATCACCTTGCCGAGCGTGGTCAGGTCCGGCGTGATCCCGTACAGACCCTGCGCGCCGCGCGGATGCACGCGAAAGCCCGTCATCACCTCGTCGAAGATCAGCACCGCGCCGTGGCGATCGCACACCGAGCGCAATCCCGGCAGGAAGCCCTCGCGCGGCATGATCAGATTCATGTTGCCGACGATCGGCTCGACGATGATGCCGGCGATCTCGCCGCCGCGCTCGGCGAACGCGGCCTCCACCGCCGCGATGTCGTTGTACGGCAGCACGATCGTCTCGTTGGCGATCGCCGGTGGCACGCCGGCCGACGACGGCTGCCCGAAGGTCAGGGCACCCGATCCCGCTTTCACCAGCAGGCTGTCGCCGTGCCCGTGGTAGCAGCCCTCGAACTTGACGATCTTGCTGCGTCCGGTGAAACCGCGCGCGAGCCGCAGCGCCGTCATCGTGGCTTCGGTGCCCGACGACACGAGGCGCACCATCTCCAGCGACGGCAGCAGGCGGCAGAGCATCTCGGCCATCTCGACCTCGATCTCCGTCGGCGCGCCGAACGACAGCCCGTGCCGCGCCGTTTCCCGGACCGCGCGGACGACCGCCGGATGCGCGTGGCCGAGAATCGCCGGCCCCCAGGAGCCGACGTAGTCGATGTAGCGCTTGCCGTCGGCGTCCCACAGGCAGGCGCCCTCGCCGCGCGTGAAAAAGCGCGGCGTGCCGCCGACCGAACGGAAGGCGCGGACCGGCGAATTGACGCCGGCCGGGATCGTGCGCTGGGCCCGGGCGAAAAGTTCCTCGTTGCGACTCATGATCATCCTGTTGGCAAAGTTGCGTTCGTCGAGCGGGCGGCGCGCGCCCGGGAAAACCGCTGCACCGTCAACCGGTCGCGCACGACCGGCCCCACCGCAGCGCGATCGCCCGCGCGGCAGCCTCCACGTCCGGCGCATCGAACACCGCCGAGATCACGGCGACCGCGTGCGGCTCCGGCACGCTGCAGGTCGCCCGCGTTCTCCGCGGTGATCCCGCCGATCGCCACCACCGGCACGTCCAGCACCCCGGCGCGCGCCAGCAGGGCGACGTCGGCGCGACGGGCGTCCGGCTTCACGCTCGACGGGAAGAAACTGCCGAACGCGACATAGTCCGCGCCCGCGGCCACCGCGGCTTCGGCCAGCGCGAAATCGTTGTAACAGGAAACGCCGATGATGCGCTCGGGGCCGATGATGGCGCGCGCCACGGCGGGACTGCCGTCGTCCTCGCCGAGGTGCACGCCGTCGGCGCCCACCGCGGCGCAGAGCGCGGGGTCGTCGTTGACGATGAACAGCGCTCCGCGCTCCGTGGTGATCCGGGCGAGCGCCTCGGCCTGCCTGTGCCTGAGCGCGGCATCGGTGCCCTTGCTCCGATACTGGATCGCGCCGGCGCCGCCCGCGAGCGCGGCTTCGACCCGGCGCAACGAGGTCCGCCGTGTCCGGCGAGATCCGGCGTCACCGCGTAGAGCCCGACAAGACGCCGGGCGCGGGCGCGGCGGACGGCGGACGGGCCGTCAATGCCGGCTGCGCGCATCGGAAGCGGGCGGCGCTGCGGTGTCGTCCCCGGGCGTGGCCGCGTCCTCCCGCGCCCAGAACAGCCGATCGGGAATGAACTGGCCCATCCCCGGCCGGTACGCGCTCTTGAGCGTCTGCCACACGTAGTCCTGCGCCTCGCGCACCGCATCGGGTGGCTCGAGCCCGTTGGCGAGCATTGCCGCGATGGCGGACGCCAGCGTGCAGCCGGAGCCGTGGTAGCCGCCGGGCAGGCGGGTCCAGGTGTCGCTGCGCACGACGCCGTCTTTCGCGTACAGCGTGTTGACGACCTCCGTGCGTGGCCTCGTGCGTGCCGGTGATGAGCACGTACTGCGCGCCCATCTCGATCAGCCGCTCCGCGCAGACGGCGAGCGACGCATCGTCATCCTCGGCATCGGCGAGCCTGCGCGCCTCGATGCTGTTCGGCGTCAGGATCGTCGGTGTGCGGCAGCAGCAGTTCGCGGATCGCGTCGATCATCTCGTCCGACGCGAATTCGTCGCCGCGGCCCGACGCCAGCACGGGATCGAACACCAGCGGGACGTCCGGATAGTCGGCAACGATCTCCGCGACGGCGGCGATGTTCTCGACGCTCCCCAGCACGCCGATCTTGAACGCATCCACCGGCATGTCCTCGAGCAGGCAGCGCGCCTGGTCGGCCACCCATTCGGCGTCCAGAGCCAGCACGCCCTCGACCCCGCGCGTGTCCTGCACCGTGATCGCCGTCACCACCGAAAGCGGGTGGCAGCCCATGCTCGCGCACGTCAGCAGGTCGGCCTGAAGGCCGGCGCCACAGGACGGGTCCGACGCGGCGAACGTCAGGACGATGGGAGGAAACGCGGGTCCGGTGTCGGCGGGCATGGGTGGGACGGCCGGTGGCTCGAAACGAATGTAGCCGCGACGGTCGCGCGAGGCACGGCCGCTTGCTAGAATTACGGGATTTTACTCCAATGACCCATCTCCATGAAAAAATACATGTGCCTCATCTGCGGCTGGATCTACGACGAGGCGGCCGGCGCACCCGACGAAGGCATCCCGCCGGGAACGAAGTGGGAAGACGTGCCGCCGAACTGGACCTGCCCCGAATGCGGCGCGCGCAAGGAAGACTTCGAGCTCGCCGAGTTCTGAACCGACCGACGGAGGACCGAGCAATGCGAATTCTGCACACGATGCTGCGCGTGGGCGATCTCAAGCGGGCAGTCGATTTCTACACCCGCGTGCTCGGCATGCGACTCCTGCGCACGACCGACCGGCCCGAGCAGAAGTACACGCTGGCCTTCGTCGGCTATGGCGACGAAGCGCGGGAGCGCGGTGCTCGAGCTCACGTACAACTACGGCGTCGACGCGTACGACCTCGGCACCGGGTTCGGTCACCTCGCCATCGAGGTGACGGACGCGGCGGCGACCTGCGCCGCGGTGCGCGCCGCCGCGGCGAGCTTCGGTGGCGCCGTGACGCGCGAAGCAGGCCCCGTGAAAGGCGGCACGAGCGTCATAGCGTTCGTCCAGGATCCGGACGGCTACAAGATCGAGCTGATCGAAACGAAGCGATAGGCCCGCCCGCGCTGCCCGGCACGCCGCCGTCGTCCCGCCGGCCGGAGACGGCAGTCGTTGCCGGCGCTACCGGCTGCGCAGCAATTCGCGCAGATCGTGCGCGAAGAATTCCGCGTCCTGCCCATGGCCGACGTACAGGCGCAGGCGGCCCGCGGAATCGAACACGAACGACCCGGCCGAGTGATCCATCGTGTAGGTCTCGGGCGTCCTGCCCGGCTGCTTCTGGTAGAGGATCTTGAATTCCTTGGCCGTCCGGGCGGTCGCGTCGGCATCGCCCCGAAGGCCGAGGAACGACGGGTCGAAGGCGGTCACGTAGTGCGACAGCAGCTCCGCCGAATCACGCTCCGGATCGATCGTCGCGAACAGCACCTGCACCCGTGCCGCGTCCTCCGGCCCCAGGCGCCGCATCGCTTCGGCCAGCGTGGAGAGCGTCGTCGGGCAGACGTCGGGGCACTGCGTGTAGCCGAAGAACAGCACGACGATCTTGCCGCGGAAATCCGCCAGCGTGCGCGACTTGCCGGTGTGGTCGGTGAGCGCGAAATCGCGACCGAACGTCGTGCCGGTGATGTCGGACGCCTTGAATTGAGGGCCGTCCGGGCCGCAGCCGGAGAGCGCCAGCGCCAACGCGACCAGAAGGATCGCGACCTTCGCCACCCTGCGCATCAGCGCCAGTAGTGGTCGATCAGCAGCGCCGAGAACAGCGCCGCGAGATAGAAGATCGAGTACTTGAACGTCGCGCGCGCGAGGAGGTCGCTGTAGTCGCGGTAGAGCTGCACCGCGTAGAGCAGGAACACACCGCCCAGCGCGAGCGCCGCGACGAGGTAGAGCTCGCCGCTCATGCGGATTGCGTACGGCAGCAGCGTCACCGCGACGAGCACGCAGGTGTAGAGCACGATCTGCAGCTGCGTGTAGCGCTGGCCGTGCGTCACCGGCAGCATCGGCAGTCCCGCGTTCGCGTAGTCCCTCGCGCGGTAGAGGGCGAGCGACCAGAAATGCGGCGGCGTCCAGATGAAGATGATCAGGAACAGGATCAGCGCTTCCGGCCCGACCTCGCCGGTCACGGCGGCCCAGCCAAGCACCGGCGGCATCGCGCCCGACGCGCCGCCGATCACGATGTTCTGCGGCGTGGCGGGCTTCAGCAGCACCGTGTAGACGACCGCGTAGCCGACGAAGGTCGCGAGCGTCAGCCACATCGTCAACGCGTTGACGTAGGTGTGCAGCAGCACGAGCCCGAGCCCGCCGATGATGCCGGCGAAGACGAGCGTCGGCAGCGACGTCAGCTCGCCGCTGGGCAGCGGCCGCCGCCGCGTGCGCGCCATCAGCGCGTCGACCTTCTGCTCGACCAGGCAATTGAATGCCGCGGCCGCACCGGCGACGAGCGCGATGCCGATGGTGGCGAAGAACACGACGCCCGCCGGCGGCAGTCCCGGCGTCGCGAGGAACATGCCGATGACCGCGCAGAAGACGATCAGCGACACCACTCGCGGCTTCGTCAGCGCGAAAAGATGTTTCAGCCGGTTCTCGGCAAGGGCGAGTGTCGTCAAGCGCGGAAGTTGGCGTGATCAGCGGCCGCAGGGACCCGGAGCCGCATCCCGGGGCCGGCGATTTTACCATCGACCGCGGACATCGCGTCCCTCAGTGCCCGCGCGGCCGCCCGAAGGGCACTGACTGCCCCCGCGGGGGCAGCGAACGTAGTGAGCGTGGGGGCCGCAACATCTGCCCGCTCGGCCGCCCGAGCGGGCACTGACTGCCCCCGCGGGGGCAGCGAACGTAGTGAGCGTGGGGGCCGTTCATCTCACCCGATGCGCGACGCCTTGAGCAGCCGCGTCAGATCCTTGGCGACGCCCTTGATGTCCGGATCGCCGGGGTAGCGCAGCACGAGATTGCCGAGCGGATCGATCAGATAAAGCGCGTCCGCACCCCCGGGAAATCTGCCCGCCACGGCTTCCGGTACGCGGACGACGACGAGTCCCGGGTGCTGCGGCGAGCAGCGCGGCCGGGGGCTCCGCGTCACCCGCGACGAGCCAGGCCCGGACGACACGCTCCTGCTCCCTGCCCTGCATCGTGCGCGCCTGCCGTGTCGCATAGAGCCGGCGCTCGCAGGCAGCGTCGCACGCGCCGCGCCCGTGCGCGAGCAGCACCCAGCGTCCGCGCAGGTCTTCGAGGCGAAACCGCGCGCCGTCCGGTCGCGTTCCCTCGACCCCCTCGATCGGCGCGGTCGGCAAGCAGCGTGCCGTAGTTCGTCTCGGCAGAGCGCGGAAACAGGTAGTACGCGGCATAGGACGCGATGATCGGCGCGAGCGTGACCGCGGCGATCAGCAGCAGCGTGCGCTTGCCGCCCCGCGCGCGCGGGCTCGGCGCGCCCGGCCCCACCGGCGTCGGATCCTCAGTCATGTCCCTCCCTGGCGGCTCGCGGCCGATGGAACCAGAACCAGAGCGCGGCCGCGAGCAGCGCGAACGCGTACCACTGCACCATGTAGATCCGGTGCGTTTCGACGCCGAAATCCGGCGCCGGCCAATCGCGCAGAAGCCCGTCGTCGGGCACGGGTGCGGCAGTTGCCTCGACGACCACGGGCAATACGGCGAGACCCGTCGCCGCGGCAAATCGCGCCGGATCGAGGTTCTGCCGGACCGAACCGCTCGTCGCCTCCGGCCTGAGCTCCAGATAACCCGCCGCCGGGATCGCGATGCGTCCCTGCACCTTCACCACGCCGGACGGCGGCGGCGCATCCGGCAACTCCGCCCGGGAAGACTTCTGCGCGATCCAGCCGCGATTCACCAGCACGACACCGCCGTCGGCAAGCGAGAGCGGCGTCACCACGTGAAAGCCGGCGCGACCCGCCGCCACCTTGTTGTCGATGAAGATCTGCCGGCCGGCCAGGTACTCGCCGGTCGCGACGACGGGGCGGTAGCGCAGCGACGGCCAGTCGGCGGCGGCGGGCAGGCCGGCGAGCGCGACCGGCGCCGCACCGGCCGCCGCCTCGAACTGCGCGCGCAGCGCTTCCTTCGCGTGCATCCGGTCCCGCTGCCAGTTGCCGGCGGCCACGCATGTCGCCACTGCCACGATCGCCGCGAGCGTGGGCAGAGGGCGCGGGCGAAATCTGCGCGCGGGCGAGACGGCCGGACGCCCTTCCGGACTGCCATCACCGGCGGCGCTCAGCGGGTTTGGCATCGGCGCCCGCATCCTCTACACTCGGCCGGTGGAGAGAGCGGCGTGAAGATCATCGTCATCGCGGGCCTCATCGCGGTCATCGCGAGCCTGTTCTCGGCGCTCTATTATCTCTATCACGACCGCGGCCAGGGCACGCGCATGGTCAGGGCGCTGGGGATCCGCGTGGCGTTGTCCGCGGCGCTCGTCGTGTTTCTGGTCGTCTCCTACAAGCTCGGCTGGATCGCCCCGACCGGCCTGCGCTGAGGGCGCCCCCGGGTGCCCCGCCGCCGCGCGGCTTGCCCGCGCGGCCGTCGTTTCGCTGCGGGCGCGGCCCCGTCAGAGCCAGTAGACCAGCACGAACAGGAGCAGCCAGACGACGTCGACGAAATGCCAGTACCAGGCCGCCGCCTCGAACGCGAAGTGGTGCTCGTTGTCGAAATGGCCCTTGATCGCTCGCGCCAGCATCACCGACAGCATGATGGCGCCGATGGTCACGTGCGCGCCGTGGAAGCCCGTCAGCATGAAGAACGTCGAGCCGTAGACGCCGGTCGACAGCTTGAGGTTGAGCGCGCTGTAGGCGTGGATGTACTCGTAGGCCTGGAAGCCGATGAACGTGAAGCCCAGCGCGATCGTCGCGAACAGCCAGAACTTGAGCGCGCCGCGCTGGCCGGCCTTGAGCGCGTGGTGCGCGATCGTCAGCGTGAAGCCCGACGTGAGCAGGATGATCGTGTTGAGCAGCGGGATCCCGATCGCCCCCATCGGCGTGAACTGCTCCTTGATGTACGGGCCCACCGTCGGCCAGCCGGCGGTGTAATCGGGCCAGAGCAGCTTCGACGTCGAGGCTGCCGAGGTCCGGCACCGAGAGGTTGCGGATGTAGAACAGCGCGCCGAAGAACGCGGCGAAGAACATCACCTCGGAGAAGATGAACCAGCTCATGCTCCAGCGGAACGATGCGTCCACCTTCTGGTTGTACAGGTGCGCCTCGGATTCGCCGATGACGGTGCCGAACCAGCCGAACAGCATCACGACCAGGACGGCGAAGCCGGCCGCGACCATCCAGGGCCCGGCCGCGACGCTGTTCATCCAGAACGCCGCGCCCATCCCCAGCAGGAGCAGCGCGACCGACCCGACGAGCGGCCAGTACGAGGGCTGCGGGACGAAGTAATACGGCTTGGCGGCGGTCTGTGCTGCGCTCATCGCGGAAAACCTCTAGGTGAACCGGCGGGAGCGAATCGAGCGCGCCCGCCGCGTTGATCAGGACTTGCCTGCGCCCTCGACTTCGAAGAACGTGTACGACAGCGTGATCGTCGCGACATCCGCCGGCAGCGCCGAATCGACGACGAACACGACCGGCATCTGCCGTCGCTCCCCGGGTTGCAGCGTCTGCTTGGTGAAGCAGAAGCAATCGATCTTGCGAAAGTACTGCGCCGCGTGCGGCGGTCCGTAGCTCGGGATGGCCTGGCCGGTCAGCGGCCGGTCGGTCGTGTTGACGATTTCGAACATCACCTGCCGCAGCTCGCCGGGGTGCACGTCGACCACCGGCGTGAGCGCCCGGAACTGCCACGGCAGCTTGCGGATGTTGGAGTCGAATTCGATGCGCACGTCGCGCGTCGCGTCGATCTGGGTGTTGCGCACCGTGTCCGCCTGCGCGATGTTGCGCAGGCCGGTGACCTCGCAGATCTTCTCGTAGAACGGCACGAGCGCGTAGCCGAAGCCGAACATCGCAATGACGACGACGGAGAGCTTCGCCAGCAGCTGCCGGTTGTCGTGCTGCTGCGCGGCGTTCATCGCCTGTCGCGCAGATTGCGCCCGATGGCCACGACGAGGTAGAGCAGCACGGCGGAGCCCACGACGCCGATGCCGGTCGCCGGCCCGCCCATGAACTTGGTGGCGATGATGCCGAAGAAGAACACGGCGGCGATCGACACGAGCGTGAACGCCGTCCGGCGGTTCGACGCCCGCAGGCGGCTGGCCTCGGTCGTCTCGGGCGTGGGGCTGGCGGACATGGCAGCGCGCGTCGCCGGTTCCGGATCGGCGGTCACTTGACCGTCGGCGGGGTCTCGAACGTGTGGTACGGGGCCGGCGACGGCAGCGTCCACTCCAGCGTGTCCGCGCCGTCCCACGGCTTGGCCGGGGCCTTCTCGCCCTTGCCGCGGGCGCACTGCACCATCGCATAGAGGAACAGCAGCTGCGAGACGCCGAACCAGAAGGCGCCGATCGAGCGCGATCATGTTCCAGTCGGCGAACTGCTGCGCGTAGTCGGGAATCCGGCGCGGCATTCCGGCCAGCCCCAGGAAGTGCATCGGGAAGAACGTGATGTTGAACGAGATCATCGACGACCAGAAGTGGACCTGGCCGAGCTTCTCGCTGTACATCGTGCCGGACCACTTCGGAATCCAGTAGTAGGCGCCGCCGAAGAACGCGAACAGGCTGCCCGCCACCATCACGTAATGGAAGTGGGCGACGATGTAGTAGGTGTCCTGGATCTGGATGTCGACCGGCGTGATCGCGCAGACGAGACCGGTGAAGCCGCCCAGCGTGAACAGGAACAGGAAGCCGATGGCGAACAGCATCGGCGTCTCGAAGGTCATCGAGCCGCGCCACATCGTGGCGAGCCAGTTGAACACCTTCACGCCGGTGGGCACCGCGATGAGCATCGTCGCGTACATGAAGAACAGGAGCCCGGCCGTCGGCAGCCCCGTGGTGAACATGTGGTGCGCCCAGACGATGAACGACAGGATCGCGATGCCGGCGGTCGCGTACACCATCGACGCGTAGCCGAACAGCGGCTTGCGCGAGAATGCCGGGATGATCGTCGAGATGATGCCGAACGCCGGCAGGATGATGATGTACACCTCGGGGTGCCCGAAGAACCAGAACACGTGCTGGAACAGCACCGGATCGCCGCCGCCGGCGGCGTTGAAGAAGCTCGTGCCGAAATGGCGGTCCGTGAGCAGCATCGTCACGGCGCCCGCGAGCACCGGCATCACCGCGATCAGCAGGTAGGCCGTGATCAGCCAGGTCCAGCAGAAAAGCGGCATCTTCATCAGCGTCATCCCCGGCGCGCGCAGATTGAGGATGGTCGTGATGATGTTGATCGAGCCCATGATCGACGAGGCGCCCAGGATGTGGACCGCGAAGATCGTGAGGTCCATGCCCATCCCGGCCTGAATCGTCAGCGGCGGGTAGAGCGTCCAGCCCGCCGCGGCGGCGCCGCCGGGCACGAACAGCGAGGTGACGAGCAGGATCGCGGCCGGAGGGAGCAGCCAGAAGCTCCAGTTGTTCATCCGCGCGAACGCCATGTCCGGCGCGCCGATCATCAGCGGGATCTGCCAGTTCGCGAAACCCACCGCCGCCGGCATGATCGCCCCGAACACCATGATGAGCCCGTGCAGCGTCGTCATCGAGTTGAAGAACTCCGGGTCCACCACCTGGAGTCCCGGCTGGAACAGCTCGGCGCGGATGATCATCGCCATCGTGCCGCCGACCAGGAACATCGTGAACGAGAACCACAGGTACATCGTGCCGATGTCCTTGTGATTGGTCGTGGTCAGCCAGCGCGTGATGCCGCTCGGGTGATGCGCGTGGCCGTCGTGGTGCCCGTAGCCGGGAGCGTGATCGTGGGCGATGCTGCTCATCTCGAGATCTCCAGAACGATTCGGTCGGGCCCTACTGCCGGGCCGCCTTGATTTCGGCGGGCTGCACCGCGTCGCCGGTCTTGTTGCTCCAGCTGTTGCGGGTGTAGGTGATCACCGCGGCGAGGTCGGCGTCGGACAACTGCTTCCACGGGGTCATCGCGGTACCCGCCTTGCCGTTCAGCACCAGCAAGATCTGCTCCGCCTTGGCTCCCGTGACGATCTTCGAGCCGTCGAGCGCGGGAAACGCGCCGGGCACACCCTTGCCGCTCGCCTGATGGCAGGCGGCGCAGTTGCCCGCAAAGACCTTCTCGCCGGTCGCGACCAGATCCTTGACGTCCCACACCTTGTTCGGGTCGTCCGCCGCAGCGACAACCTTCTTCTTCTGCTCGGCGACCCACTTCGCGTAATCGTCCTTCGACTTCACCTCGACGACGATCGGCATGAAGCCGTGCTCCTTGCCGCACAGCTCGGCGCACTGCCCGCGGTAGACGCCCGTCTGCTCGGCCTTGAACCAGGAGTCCCGGACGAACCCGGGAATCGCGTCCTGCTTGACGCCGAACGCAGGAACCCACCACGCATGGAGCACGTCGCCGGCGGTGATCAGGACCCGCACCTTGGTGTCGACGGGAACGACCATCGGGTTGTCCACCTCGAGCAGGTAATTGTCGCCCTTCGGCGCGCGATTCTCGATCTGCGCGAGCGGCGTCGCGAGATTCGAATAGAAGCCGAAGCCTTCCTGCAGGTAGTCGTAATTCCACTTCCACTGGTAGCCGGTGATCTTGACGGTCATGTCCGGCGCCGTCGTGTCCTTCATCGCCAGAATGGTCTTCGTCGCCGGGAACGCCATGAAGAGCAGGATCAGGAACGGGATCACGGTCCAGACGATCTCGACCGTCGTGTTCTCGTGGAACTGGTGCGCCTTGTGGCCGACCGACTTCCGGTGCCTGAAGATCGAGTAGAACATCACGCCGAACACCGCGACGAAGATGACGACGCAGATCCAGAAGATGAACAGGTGCAGGTCGTACATCTGCTGCGCGATCGGCGTCACCGGCGTCTGCAGGTTCCATTCCCGCGCGGCCAGTGCCGCGCCGGGCATCACCGCGCCCAGCGCTGCGCCCGCCAGCGCGAGCCGGATTCCGCCGTTGCATTCGTTACGCACCATGCTTCCCTCGATTGCGGCTTGCGTTCGTCTGGAAAAGCTTCCGTCGCCCCATGCCGCCGGTCGGTCCGCCGTCCGGGCTTGCCCGGAAGTCCGGCTCATGGCAAAAAGGTCGCGAATGTTAGCACGGATCAAACGCGCGGCAAATGGCGCGGAATGCGGGTCACGGCTCGAGTCCGAGCAGCGACAGCGCCGCGCGGTCGAACCGCGCGGACGGGGGCCCGTCGGCGCACCAACCGATGTCGGCGACGAGCGGTGCCGGCAGCCGCTCGGCCAGCGCCGCCACGTTCGCATCGCCTTCGCGCATCGCGGGATCGATCCGGTTGGCCACCCAGCCCGCGATGCGAACGCCGCGCGCGCCCAGTGCCTGTGCCGACATCAACGCGTGATTGAGACAGCCGAGCCGGATCCCGACGACGAGCACGACGGGCAATTCCAGCCGCACCGGAATGTCGACCATCTCGGTGCCGGGCCCCAGCGGGACCCGCACGCCGCCGGCACCTTCGACGACGACCACGTCGGCCAGCCGCGCGAGCCGCGCGTACGCTGCGGCGATGCGACCGAGGTCGATCACCGTGCCCTCCTCGCGGGCGGCCAGATGCGGCGCGATCGGCCGCAGCGAAGGAGTACGGGTTGACGTCGGCGCGCGGCGCGGCGACGTTCGCCGCGGCGATCAGCGCGGCGACGTCCGCGTTCGTGGCTTCGCCCTCGGCGCGGCCCGCGGCGACGGGCTTCATGCCGATTGCCGACCAGCCTGCGGCGACGAGGGCGCGGAGCACCGCCACGCCGACCACCGTCTTGCCCACGCCGGTGTCCGTGCCGGTGATGAACAGGCCGCGCGTCACGGCTGGCCGGCGTCCGCCGTCTGCGCCGGCGCGGACCGGTTCGCTCATCCGCGGGCGCGCCGCCGGAACGTCACGACCGCATCTCCGTCCGGGGTCCGCTGCGGGGCCGCTTTCCACGCGTGACCGTAGATCACTTCGTACGTCGCCGGAATCCGCCCGTCCCGCCGCGCCGCGTCGAGCGAGGCCAACGCCCGCTCCCAGCGCGCCCGGCCCATCAGCGCGCGGGGCCGCGCCCGTGTCGCGTTGGTCGCCCCGATCGCCTTCAGGTCGCGCAGCATCGCCGGCGCATCGGCATAGGTGAGCGTGAAGAGCTCCATGTGCATCACCGGGTCGCCGAAACCCGCGCCGACCAGCATGTCGCCAATGTCGTGCATGTCGGTGAAACGACCGACATGCATGTGGCGGTCGATGCCGGCGAAGGCCGCGCGCAGTTCCCGCAGCGTATCGGGGCCGAACGTCGAGAACGTGACGAGTCCGTCCGGGCGCAGCACGCGGCCGAGTTCCCTGAGCGCCGCCGGCAGGTCATCGACCCACTGCAGCATCAGGTTGCTCCAGGCGAGGTCGAAGGAGCCTCCGGCGAACGGCAGCACCGCGACGTCGCCGCAGACGTAATCCGCGTCGCCGCCGCCGGAACCACCCGTGAAAGCCGAAAAGATCCGGGCGAGCGCGGACCGGCCTTGCGCGGCCTTGGCCTGCGCCATGCTCGAGCATCGGCAGCGCCACGTCCAGCGCGACCCGGCGCGCGGCCGGATAGCGCAGCGCAAGCTCGGCCTGCGCCTCGCCGGTGCCGCAGCCGGCGTCGAGAATGGCGGCCGGCGCGAGTTTCACCACGTCCAGCCGCTCGGCCATCCGGCGCCCGACTTCCCGTTGCAGGACCGCCGCACCGTCGTAGGTCGCGGCAGCGCGCGCGAAATGACGGCGCACGGCGCGAGCGTCCATCGCGCCGGGATCCCTGTCGCTCGGCCGCCGGCCGGGGCCGGCGCCCCCGCGGGGCAGCGACGCGGAGCGTGGGGGGCCATGATCTCAGCGCTCATCGAGAAACGGGTCGAGCGCCGCGCCGAAGGCTTCGGCGTGCGAAAGAAACGGCACGTGCGCGGCGCCGGGGATCAGCGCGTAACGCGCATTCGGCAGATGGTCGGCAAGCCATCGGCCGGCCCCGGGCAGCGCGAGCGTGTCGCGAGCGCCGGAAACGACCAGCGCCGGCTGCGCGATGGCGCCGATCTCGCCGCGCAGGTCCGCGTCCCGGATCAGCGCGAGCGCGCCGAAGAGTGCTTTCGGCGACGGCTCGCCGCGCGCGAATATGCGCGTCTTCAGCGCCGCGAGCGTGGCGCGACCGTGCTCGCTCCCCTGCAGCTGCAGCGCCAGGAAACGCTGGATCGTGAGCTTCCAGGCGACGTGCAATTCGTCGCCGAAGCGCGCCAGCGTGTCGCCCGACATCGCGTGCGGCCAATCGTCGCCGGCGACGAAGCGGGGCGATGTCGCGACGAGCGCGAGGCGGCCGACCCGTGCCGGCTCCAGTCGCGCCCAGCACATGGCGACGAGGCCGCCCAGCGACCAGCCGAGCACGGTGAGCGGGCGCGGCTCGGCGGCGAAGGTGGAAGCGAGCGCCGCGACGACGCCATCCAGCGTGAACGCGTGCAGCGGCGCGCTGCGGCCGTGCCCCGGCAGGTCGACGGCGTGCACGCGAAACCGCTGCGCGAGCCGCGGCAGCAGCGGTCCCCACATGTCCGAGTGCATCGCCCAGCCGTGGAGCAGCACGAGCGGCGGACCATGCCCGGCCGTGTCCACGTGCAGCGAGCCGCTCATCGTGCACGGTTCGAACCGAACGCGGGCGCGAGCTCGGCCAGCGCGTCGGCGAGCGCGTCGACGTCTTCCCGCGTGTGCGCCGCGGAGAGCGAGATCGCGAAGCCGCGCCGTTCCTTTCGGCACGGTCGGCGGCCGGATCGCCGGCACCCAGAAGCCGCGACGCCACAGCGCAGCGGCGAGCTCGACCGCCGCCGCGTTGGCGCCGACCACGAGCGGCTGGATCGGCGTCGGCCATTCCGGCAGCGTCCAGGGCCCGCCGCCGAGGCGCGAACGGAAACGGGCGATGAGCGCGAAGAGGTGCGCGCGCCGCGCCGTATCGTCGCGCAGAATGCGCAGGCCCGCGCGCAGAGCCTCCGCGGCAAACGGCGGCGCCGCCGTCGTGAAGACATAGGATCGCGCGGTCTGCAGCAGCGTTTCGATCACGGCCGGGTGCGCCGCGACGAATGCGCCCGCGACGCCGGCCGCCTTGCCCGAGCGTGCCCATGTACACGATGCGCTCCGATGCCAGCCCGAAGTGCGCGAGCGTGCCGCGGCCCCCGTTCTCGCCCGTGCCCAGCACGCCGAAGCCGTGCGCGTCGTCGACGACAAGCCAGGCGTCGAACTCCTCCGCGAGCGCGCACAGGGCCGGCAGCGGCGCGAGATCGCCGTCCATGCTGAACACGGCGTCGGTGGCGATCAGCCTGCGCTTCGCCGTCGACGCCGCGAGCCGCCGCCGCAGCGCCGCCACATCGGCATGCGGATAGCGGACGAACTCCGCGCGCGACAGGAGCGCGCCGTCGTTGAGGCACGCATGATTCAGCCGGTCCGCGAAGATCGCGTCGCCGCGCCCGGCGAGCGCGGTCAGGATCGCGAGATTGGCGAGATACCCGGACGAGAAGGTCAGCGCCCGCGCGCCCGCGCAGGGGCGCACGAACGCGGCGAGCTCGCTTTCGAGCGCCGCGTGCGGCGCGAAGTGGCCGCAGATGAGGTGCGACGCGCCCGCGCCGGCGCCCCAGCGCGCCGCGCCTTCGCGCGCCGCCGCGACAACCTCCGGGTGATTGGCAAGGCCGAGATAGTCGTTGCTCGCGAAGGCGACGAGCTCGCGTCCGTCGACGACGACGCGAGCGCCCTGCGGCGTGGCAAGCGTGCGCCGGATCCGCTGCAGGCCCGCGGCCTCCCGTGCCGCGAGGCCGCGCTCGAGACCGGCGATCGATGCTGACGTCACGGGGCGGGCGTCAGCCCCAGCTTCGCCAGCAGCGCGCGGTCGGCTTCGACGTCGGGGTTGCCGGTCGTCAGCAGCTTGTCGCCGTAGAAGATCGAGTTCGCGCCGGCGACGAAGCACAGCGCCTGTATGGCGTCGCCCAGCTCGCGCCGGCCCGCCGACAGCCGCACCATGGACTTCGGCATCGTGATCCGCGTGACCGCGATCGTGCGCACGAAATCGAACGGGTCGAGCGCGGTCGCGCCGCCGAGCCGGTCATGGAGCGGCGTGCCCTCGACCTGCACCAGCTGGTTGATCGGCACCGACTCCGGATACGGGTCCATGTTCGCGAGCTGCGCGATGAGCCCCGCGCGCTGCGCCGCGGACTCGCCCATCCCGACGATGCCGCCGCAGCAGACGCCGATGCCGGCGTCGCGGACGCGGTCGAGCGTGTCGAGCCGGTCCTGGTAATCGCGCGTCGTTACCACTTCGCCGTAGAACTCGGCCGACGTGTCGAGATTGTGGTTGTAATAGTCGAGCCCGGCGGCCTTCAGCTCGCGGGCCTGGCCATCCTTCAGCATCCCGAGCGTGCAGCACGTCTCGAGCCCGAGCGCCTTCACCTCGCGCACCATCGCGAGCACCGGCGCAAGATCGCGCGCCTTCGGCCCGCGCCACGCGGCGCCCATGCAGAAGCGCGTGGCACCCTGGGCACGCGCCGCGCGGGCGGCGGCGACGACGGCGTCGAGGTCGACCAGAGCCTCGTCCGCGACGCCCGTGTGGTAGCGCTTGGCCTGCGGACAGTAGCCGCAGTCCTCGGGACAGCCGCCGGTCTTGATCGAGATCAGCGTCGAGAGCTGCACGGTATTCGCCGCATGATGCGCTCGGTGCACTTCCTGCGCACGGAACAGGAGCTCCGGAAACGGCAGCCCGAACAGCTCGAGAATGTGCTCGACGGTCCAGCGCGACGGCGCCTGTCCTGGCTTGCGCCGGCGGACCGGGCGGGTCGGGTGACGACGATCATCGGGGCGCCCTCGGCGCCATCCGCCTTGCCTCCCGGAGGGAGGGATTCGCTCATGCGGACCCCTCGGGGGCGCTCATCCGAGCACCCTTGGCGCTGCGCGCCTTCCATGCGGGAGCGAGCAAACTGCTCCTGCGGCAAGCCCGGTGGAACTCATGCGTTCGGTGGATGGCATTGCGGCGACCTTCGGGTTACCTTCGCGGCGAATTCGGTGGCGACGCGGCTGACTCGCGCACTTCGCGACGAGCACGCGTCCACGGCGCTTACAATCGGCGTCGAGTGTCGAGGGAGGTCCTGGCATTGTCAAATGTGAACGCAGAATCATTTGACTGCGACGCCGTCCGCGTGACACGCGCGCGCCGCGGCCATCCCGCGTCTGCTGCTCCCGCAACGCTGCGAGCTCTGTGCGGGACGAACCGGCGGCTCCCTTCTGTGTGCCGCCTGCGCGGCAGGCGCTGCCCCGGGTTGGCGCGGCGTGCCCGGTCTGCGCGCTCCCCTCGGCCGCGGAAAGCGCATGCGGCGCGTGCCTTGCGCTCCCGCCGCCGTACGCCGGCACCGTTGCCGCGTTCGCCTACGCGTTTCCGGTCGATCGACTGCTCCAGCGCCTCAAGTACGGTGGGCGGATCGCGCTTGCGCAATGGGCCGGCGCGGCACTCGCCGCCGCCGTGCATGACCCGCGCGCGCGCCGGACCGGCCGCCCTCGGCCGGATTGCATCGTGGCCCTGCCGCTCGCCGCGGCACGCCAGCGCGACCGCGGCTTCAACCAGGCGCGCGAGATCGCGGCGCGCGTGGCACGCGGCACCGGGCTGCCGCTCGCGACGCCGTTGGCGAGGATCACGGCCGGGCCGCCGCAGACGGCGCTGCCGTGGGCGGAGCGCGCCGGAACGTGCGCGGCGCCTTCGCCGTGCGCGCCCCGGTGGGCGGCGCACGCATCGCCCTCGTCGACGACGTCATGACGACCGGCGCCACGCTCGCCGAGGCGTCGCGCACGCTGCTGTCCGCCGGCGCCGAGCGGGTCGAATGCTGGGTCGTCGCGCGCACGCTGCCGCCCTGACGACCACGCCGACGCCGCCATGACTGCCGCTCTCTCCCCGCCCGGCTTCGCCGTCGTCCTCGTCCAACCCGAGATCCCGCCCAACACCGGCAACGTGATCCGCCTCACCGCCAACACGGCGACGACCCTGCATCTCGTCGAGCCGCTCGGCTTTCGGATGGACGATCGCGAACTGAAGCGCGCCGGGCTCGACTATCACGAATACGCAAGTGTCCGCGTGCACCGCGATTTCGACGCCTGCCGCAATGCGCTCGACGGCGAAGGCGCGCGCCGCTGGTTCGCGTTCACGACCGACGGCCCGTCTTCGCTGTACGACGCACGTTTTGCCGCCGGCGACGTGCTCGTGTTCGGTTGCGAGTCGTCGGGACTGCCGGACGACATCCGCGCGCATTTCGCGCCCGACGCGCGGCTCCGCATCCCGATGCGACCCGGCCTGCGCAGCCTCAACCTGTCGAATGCGGTGGCCATCGCCGTCTACGAGGCCTGGCGGCAGACCGGATTCAGCGGAGCCGTCTGACGGCCGCGACGTGGCGCGCCGGCGGGCGATGGCGGTCCCGCCGGAGCAACGTCTACCGCTCCTCCGGCCGCGGCTCGCGTCTGAGCAGTTGCAGGACTGCATCCCGCGGGGCGAGCCCTTCGTGGAGCACGCCATGAACCGCGTCGCAGATCGGCATCTCCACGCCGTGATGGCGCGCGAGCGCGCGCACTGCGGCGGCGGCGGGCACGCCCTCGGCAACGTGTCCCAGGTGGTCGAGTATCTCCGGCAACGATTTCCCCGCGGCGAGCGCCAGGCCCACGCGGCGGTTGCGCGACAGGTCGCCGGTGCAGGTGAGCACGAGATCGCCCAGGCCGGCCAGGCCCATCAGCGTCTCGCGCCGGCCGCCGAGCGCCGCGGACAGGCGTCCGGTCTCGGCGAGTCCGCGCGTGATCAGCGCGGCGCGAGCGTTGTGGCCGAACCCCAGTCCGTCGCTGGCGCCCGCGGCAATCGCCAGCACGTTCTTCACCGCGCCGCCGACCTCGACACCGACGATGTCGTCGCTTTCGTAGGCGCGCAGCGTATCCGCGCGAAGCAGCGAGGCCACCCGTGCCGCGACCGTGGCGTCCGTCGCGGCGACCGCGACGGCCGTCGGCAGTCCGCGTGCGACTTCCTCGGCAAAACTCGGGCCGGAGACTACGCCCACCGGCGCGCTCCACGAGCGCGCCAGGATCTGGTGCGCAAGCGCCACCCCTGCCGGATACGCTGCGCTCACGGGAACCGCGAGGAAGCCCTTCGAAAGCCACACGAGTGGCGCGCCGGCACCGGCTGCCGCCAGTTCGCCGGCCACGGCGGGAAGCGCAGCGACAGGCGTCGCGACGACGAGCAAATCCGCGTGTCGCAACGGCCGCGACCTCGGAACTGACGACGAGCGGGGCCGGCAACGTGCAGCCAGGCAGATACTTTTGATTGACTCGCGTGACCGCGAGCGAACGGGCCTGTTCGCGGTCACGGGCCCAGAGCGTGACGGCAAGGTCGTTCCGGCGGGAAAGATGCGCGGCAAGCGCGGTGCCCCACGCGCCGGCGCCGATGACCGCGATCGAGAAAAGAGCCCGGTCAGCCACGGCCTTTGGCGGACCGCACGCCCGGCAAGGGAAAACCAGGGTCGGACACGAGTTCAGGGAAGACCGTCTGCCCGCCGCCGGCGGCAGGACGCAATCGCGCCTGATGCCGCTTGTCAAAGCCCGAATACCTGCGCGATCCGCACGTATCCTGACTGGCCGTCGCCATGCCTCACGCCTACCCAACCCGGCGTTGCCGTCGTGCTCGCGCCCGCGGCCTGCTCGGCCAGTTCCAGCAGGACGTTCTGCTCGGCGCGAAAGACGAGCGGCGCGGCGTCGTCCGGACCGGCCCGCACGTCCGCCAGCGGGACACGAACGACGAGCGTGCGCTTCTCGGCCAGTGCGTGCTTTTCCACCCAGCCGATCGTGCCCCCGACATCGCGCACCTTGATCCAGCCTTCGATCGGAACGATCACCTCGAGCGGCACGTCACGGCCGAGCACGAACAGCGGCCTGGCTTTGGTCGATGGAGCGTCGTAGAGGAGCGTTGCCGCCTCGCCCGTGGAGCGGTAATCCGCGGCCGATGCGGGCAGGGCCGCGGCCACCGCCAAGGCCACGGCGGCCGCGCACCCCCGCGAGCGGCAGTGAGCGTGGGAGCCGGTTCAACTCAGTTGACGGCCGTCGCCGGCTGTTGCGCCTGGGCCAGCTGCTGCTGGTAGAGCGACTCGAAATTGATGGGCGCCAGATGAATCGGTGGAAAGCCCGCGCGCGTCACGGCGTCGGCCAGGGTTTCGCGGATGTAGGGGAACAGGACCGTCGGGCAGTTGATCGCGATCACGGGCTGCAGGTGCTCGGCCGGGACGCCGCGGATCGTGAACAGCCCGGCCTGGGCGGCTTCGGCCAGGAAGAGCGTCTTGTCCCCGACTTTCGCCGTCAGCGTCACGGTCAGCACGCACTCGTAGACGTCCGGCTGGACCTGCTCGCCGCGGGTGCGCAGGCCCACTTCGACCTGGGGCTGCTCCTGGGACAGGAATGATTGCGGCGAGCCGGGGTTCTCGAGCGACAGGTCCTTGAGATAGATCTTGTCGATGGAGAACATTGTGCCTTGGGCGCCTTCGCCGGGTTGCTGGGGGTCGGCCATGATGGGGGGTCCTTGGAAAGGTCAAACGAAGAATTTTACCCTACCGCCAACGGCGGCCGGCCGGAGCGACGAGCGTGATCTATTGTTCCGGCGCGCCGGCGAGCAACGGCGCGAGACGACCTGCCCGGTCCAGGTCAACCAGGTCCTCGTAGCCACCGACGTGAAAGGTTCCGACGTAGATCTGGGGCACCGTGCGCCGGCCGGTGCGCTCCATCATCGTCCGTCGCAGCGCCGGATCGAGATCCACACGGATGAATTCGATCGCCTCGACGCCCTTCGACCGCAGAAAGCGCTCGGCCTGGATGCAGAACGGACAGAACGCCGTCGAGTACATGGTTATCGCCGGCATGGTCATTTCTCGACGGGCAGCCCGGCGTCCCTCCAGGCTCGATAGCCACCCTGCAGATGGTAGACGTCCGTGAACCCGAGGCGAGCGAGGGCACGACCCGCCATCCGGCTGCGATTGCCGGACATGCAGTAGGCAACGACGGGCCGTCCGGCGTAGCGCGCAAGCTCGCTGCCCCGGCTGTCGAGCTGGGACAACGGAATGTGCACGGCTTTCGGCAGACGCCCGCCCTCGAATTCCTTGGTTTCCCGCACATCGACCAGCACGGCATTCGCCGAATTGATGAGGCGCGTCGCCTCGAGATTGCCGACGTCCTTCACCGGCGACATGCGGCGCTGGACGAGCGGCCAGACGAGCATCGCTCCGGACATGACGAACACGAGCAGCAGCATCCAGTTGTTCTGCAGGAAGGACATGAGAATGGGCGGTCCGCGCGGGGAAGAAGGTAAAATGATAGCGTACCCGTCCTTTGACAGGTGTCGCGGCTTGCGCGCGGCCCACACATCCGATGCCTCCATCCCTGCGCCCCGCCGTTCGTCCCGTGGTCCTCGTCATCCTCGACGGAATCGGTTGCCGCGAACCGACGCCGGACAATGCGATCGCGCAAGCGGACAAGCCGAACTGGGACCGGCTGACCGCGTCGTGCCCGCACACGTCGATCGACGCCTCCGAGTTCGCCGTAGGCCTGCCGCAGGGACAGATGGGCAATTCCGAAGTGGGCCACCTCAACATCGGCGCCGGTCGCGTCGTCTACCAGGATTTCACGCGGATCGATCGCGCGATCGAGACCGGCGAGTTCGCGCGCAACGCCGTGCTGGCCGACGCCATCGCGACGACCCGCGCCAACGGCACGACCCTGCATGTGCTCGGACTCGTTTCGCCGGGCGGCGTCCATAGCCACGAGCGGCAGATCGCGGCCATGGTCGAGCTGGCGGCGGCCGGAGGAGCGCCGCGGATTTGCGTGCACGCGTTTCTGGACGGCCGCGACACGCCGCCGCAAAGCGCCGGCCCGTCGCTCGCCGCGTTGCAGCAGGTCTGCGCGCGCCACCCCGGCGCACGCATCGCGTCGATCGTCGGGCGTTATTACGCCATGGACCGCGACCGGCGCTGGGAGCGCCTCGCGGAAGCCTACGACCTTCTCGTCGACGGCCGCGCGCCGTATGCGTTCGAGTCGGTCGAGTCGGGTCTCGCCGCCGCCTATGCTCGCGGCGAGACCGACGAGTTCGTGCGCGCGACGGCGATCGTCCAACCCGGGGCCGCGAACGCCGTGATCGCCGATGGCGATGCCGTCGTGTTCATGAACTTCCGGGCGGACCGCGCCCGGCAGCTCACGCGCGCGCTGACCGACGCCTCTTTCGCCGAGTTTCCCCGGCGCCGCGTGCCGAAGCTCGCGGCGTTCGCCTGCCTCACGAGCTACGGCGACGAGTTCCGGGACCTCCCGGTCGCGTTCCTCCCGCAATCCGTGGCGAACGGTTTCGGCGCCTATGTCGCTTCGCTTGGCCTCACCCAGCTGCGAATCGCCGAGACCGAGAAATATGCCCACGTCACCTACTTTTTCAGCGGCGGCGTCGAGACCCCCTTTCCCGGCGAGGACCGGATGCTCGTCCCGTCGCCGAAGGTCGCCACCTACGATCTGAGGCCCGAGATGAGCGCCGGCGAGGTCACGGACCGGCTGGTGGCCGCGATCGGCTCCGGCAAGTACGACGCAATCGTCTGCAACTACGCCAATGGCGACATGGTCGGTCACACCGGTGACCTCGACGCGGCCGTCAAGGCGGTCGAGACGCTGGACGCCTGCCTGGGCCGCGTCGTGGCAGCCGCGCGCGCCGCAGGCGGCGAGGTGCTCGTCACCGCCGATCACGGCAATGCCGAGAAAATGCACGACGAGGTCACGGGCCAGCCGCACACGGCGCACACGCTCTGCCTCGTGCCTTGTCTGTACGTCGGACGCCCGGCCGCCATGGCGAGCGGCGGTTCGCTGCAGGACATCGCGCCGACGCTGCTCGAGATGATGGGATTGCCGAAGCCGTCCGAGATGACGGGTCGGTCGCTGGTCACGCTTGCGCGGAGATCGTAGCGGCCATCACCGGTCCGGTTTCGTCGCGCCAGTCAGTAACCACTCACTATCGCTCACGGTCGAACTGACCGAGCACCTTCTTCGACGGACGTCGCCGCGAAAATCTCGCGACGGCATGGAACTTGCCTGCGACATTGGGGCCCAAGGGGCTCTCATCCGAACTCGGGGCTCGTCCTCGCTCCCGGCGTATACTCCCCGTCGTCCGGCAAAGGAAACCATCGATGAACAACTGGAAAAAGGCGGGGCTGATCGGCTTGGGCACCGTGCTCGGCGTACTGCTTACGCTCAATTTCTCGGCAGTCGCCCAGCGCGAGGCCAGGTTGCCGATTCCCTACGAGGATCTGCAGCTGCTCTCCGCCGTGTTCGGCCGGATCAAGAGCGATTACGTCGAGCCCGTCTCGGACCAGAAGCTGATCAAGGAAGCGATCAACGGGATGGTGCACGGGCTTGACCCGCATTCCGACTATCTCGACGCCGAGGGATACAAGGATCTGCAGATCTCGACCCAGGGCAAATTCGGCGGCCTCGGCATCGAGGTGGGCGTCGAGGACGGCGCAGTCAAGGTCATATCCCCGATCGACGATACGCCCGCGTTCCGGGCCGGCATCAAGTCGGGCGATCTCATCGTCAAGATCGACGACAGCGCGACGCGCGGGATGCCGCTGTCCAAGGCCGTCGAGCTGATGCGGGGCAAGCCGGGCACCTCGGTCGTGCTGACAGTCGTGCGCAAGGATGCGGAGGGGCTCCTGACCTTCGCCCTCACCCGCGAGGAAATCAACGTCAAGAGCGTGAACGCCAAGATGCTGGAACCGGGTTACGGCTACGTTCGCGTGCGCCAGTTCCAGGACCGCACCGGCGCGGATGTCGCCAAGGCGCTGAAGGACATGTACAAGGACGGCGAGCTGAAGGGCCTCGTGCTCGACGTGCGCAGCGATCCTGGCGGTCTGCTCAACCAGGCGGTCGCCGTCTCCGCCGCGTTTCTCCCGAAGGACGCTCTGGTGGTCTACACCGACGGCCGCACGCCCGAGGCAAAGATGCGGCTCACCGCGTCCAAGGAGCACTACACGCGCCGCGGCGAGGACTACCTCCGCGACCTGCCCGCCGGCGTCAAGAAGGTGCCGATGGTCGTGCTGGTCGACGGCGGAACCGCATCGGCCTCCGAGATCGTCGCCGGCGCGCTGCAGGACCACAAGCGTGCCGTCGTCCTCGGCGGGCAGACCTTCGGCAAGGGCTCGGTGCAGACGATCCTGCCGTTGGGCAACAACGCCGGGCTGAAGCTCACCACGGCGCGGTATTACACGCCGTCCGGTCGGTCGATCCAGGCCAAGGGCATCGAGCCCGACATCCACGTCGACGACGGCCGCGAGTCGCTCTCCCGAATCCGCGAAGCCAATCTCGAGAACCACCTCGACACGGGCAAGAAAGAATCCTCCGCGGCCCGGGCGGTCGAGGCGCTCAAGCGGGCCGACGCAGAAGCGGCCAAGCCGCAAGCGAATTCGTCCGGCGCCGCGGCGCAGCCCACGGCGCCGCGCGTCGTGTTCGGCTCGGCGGACGATTTCCAGCTGTTGCAGGCGATGAACCAGCTGAAGGGCCTGCCGGTCATCGCGTCCGCGAAGGCCGTGTCGGCGCAGGCGAAACCCCAGTAGCGCTTCGGCGGGGCACCTTCGAAACGCCCGGCGACGCCGGGCGTTTTCGTTTCCGGTCAGGTGCCCGGGATTATCATGGCGCCGACGCCGCGAGCGATCCGAGTCGGGTCCCGGCGAAAGAGCCGAACCAATGGACGACGCGCAACTTCTCCGCTACAGCCGCCACATCCTGCTCCCCGAGTTCGGACTGGAGGCGCAGGAGAAGCTCGTCGCCGCGCACGCGCTCGTGATCGGTGCCGGCGGGCTCGGCGCACCGGTCGCGCAGTTTCTCGTCGCGGCCGGCGTGGGCACGCTCACGCTGTGCGATGCGGACGCGGTGGACCTCACGAACCTGCAGCGGCAGATCCTCTATGCAACGCCGGATGTCGGAGCGCCGAAAGTCGCCGCTGCCAAGGCGAGGCTCGCCACGGTCAATCCCGAAGTGCGCGTCGAGGCGGTGCAGGCCAGGATCGGCCCGACCGAACTGGCGCCCCTCGTGGCGCGCGCCGATGTCGTGCTCGACTGCAGCGACAATTTCGCGACCCGGCACGCCGTGAACCGCGCCTGCGTCGCCGCGAAGACGCCGCTCGTCTCGGGCGCCGCAATCCGCTTCGACGGTCAGGTCGCGGTCTTCGACGCGCGGGATGCCGCCTCGCCCTGCTACCACTGCCTGTTCGGCGAGGGCGAAGATATCGAGGAAATGCGCTGCGCGATCATGGGTGTCTTCGCGCCGGTTGTCGGCATCGTGGGCGCGACGCAGGCCGCCGAAGCGATGAAGCTCATCGGCGGCATCGGCGAGCCGCTGACCGGGCGCCTCTTGCTCCTCGACGCCTACGCCATGCGCTGGCGCGAAGTCCGGATTCCGCGCGATCCGCAATGTCCGGTCTGCGCAGGATAGTGCTGCGCACGGACGCGCCACGATCGTGCGCGGGCGCGCCGGGCGCAGCGCTGCCCGGCGTGCCGCGGCGTTTCAGCCGAACAGGAATTTGCGCTGTTCTTCCCAGCCGTCCTGCGGCCCGCGCCTGAATCCGCTTTTCGCGAAGAGCTGCCAGCGGCCCAGCACGAACGCGACCAGCACGTTCGCGTCGGCATTGGGATCGCCCGGCCAGTCGCCCGCCGTCTGCGCGATCCGCAGCGCCTGCCGCAGCGCCGCCTCGATCCGGTCGTAGAGCTGGTTCATCCGCGTCTGCAGCCGCTCGTCCTCGTTGACGAGCGCGTCGCCGATCAGCACGCGCGTCATGCCCGGATTCTTCTCGGCGAATCCCAGCAGCACGGACACGATCTGCTGCGCCTGCGCCGCGCCGCCGGGCGTCTCGGCGGCGATCTTGTTGACCAGCGTGAACAGCGTCGTTTCGATGAACTCTATCAATCCCTCGAACATCTGCGCCTTGCTCGCGAAGTGTCGGTAGAGCGCGGCTTCCGAGACGTCGAGCCTGGCCGCGAGCGCCGCTGTCGTCACTTTCTCCGCGCGGGGATTCTCCAGCATCGCCGCGAGCGTCTGCAGGATCTGGAGACGGCGTTCGCCGGGTTTGCTGGCCATGGTTGCGGGGGCGACCGGTTCTAGAGCGGCGCGCGCGGCTGGACCGGCGCGGCGGCGTCGGCGCGGATCATCGTGCCGACGCCCTCGTTGGTCAGCACCTCGAGCAACAGCGCATGCTCGACGCGCCCGTCGATGATGTGCGAGCTCGCGACCCCGTTCTTCACCGCATCGAGCGCCGAACCGATTTTCGGCAGCATGCCGCCGTGGATCGTGCCGTCCGCGAACAGCTTGTCGATCTCGGTCGCGGAGAGCCCCGTGAGAAGCCTGCCGTCCTTGTCGAGCACGCCCACCGTGTTGGTCATCAGCACGAGCTTCTCCGCCCGCAGCGTCTCGGCGAGCTTGCCGGCCACGAGGTCCGCGTTGATGTTGTACGCGACGCCATCGGCGCCGACGCCGATCGGCGCGATCACCGGAATGAAATCGCGCGAGTCCAGGAGCTGGATCAGCTCCGGATCGATGCGCTCGATCTCGCCGACGAATCCGATGTCCACCGCTTCGCCCCGGTCGGTGTCGCTCTTGAGCAGCATCTTCCGCGCATGGATGAACGCGCCGTCCTGCCCGGTGAGGCCGACGGCCTTGCCTCCGTGCTGATTGATGAGCCCGACGATTTCCTGATTCAGTTCGCCCAGCACCATTTCGACGACGTTCATCACACGCTCGTCGGTCACCCGCATGCCCTGGCGGAACTCGCTCTCGATGCCGATCTTCTTGAGCAGGTCGCCGATCTGCGGGCCGCCGCCGTGGACGATGACGGGGTTCATCCCGACCAGCTTCAGCATCACGACATCGCGGGCGAAACCCGCCTTCAGCGCAGGCTCGACCATCGCGTTGCCGCCGTACTTGACGATGATCGTCTTGTCGTGGAAGCGCTGGATGTACGGCAGCGCCTCGGCGAGGATCTGGGCCTTGACGGCGGCATTGACGGCGTCGATCGGCATGGCGGGAAGGGTCGCGGCGCGACGGAACGTGGAACTCGCGATCGATTGTACCGGAAGCACGGGAAGGCGCTATCCGGCATGGCGCCCTGCCCGCCGGCCGGGGCGCGGCCGGCGAGTAAGCCCTGACTGCCAGACGCCAAACCGTAACGATTGCGCGCCTTCGCGCCGCGATCTTTGCTATCGTTGGACCTCATGCCCAGCCGATTGCGCGATCCCGCAGCATTGCCCGATGTTCCGGAGCAACCGGTTCCCGGATTCGTCGCGCGGCCGGCGCCGGGCGCGCCCGGCGCCACGGTCAATCCGGCCGGGCACTGATGCGCCTTGCGATCGTGCGTCAGGACTATCGCCCCGAAGGCGCGATCGAGCGCGGCCTCGAGCGGGCACTCGAGGCGTTGCTCGAGCGCAATGTCGCCGTTTCCCTTTACACACGATCATGGCCACAAACCCGTCTGCGGCTGATCGAAGCGTCGATCGTCGATCCGTTTCATCTGGGTGCGCTGTGGCGCGACCGGGGCTTCGCGCGCGCGGCCTGCCGCGCCGTGCGCCGCTGGCAACCGAGCCTCGTCGAATCGCACGAGCGGCTCCTGTGCTGCGACGTCTACCGCGCCACCGAAGGCGTGCGCGCGGTGTGGCTCGAGGAGCGACTCAAGCGCGCAGGGGCAGCCGTGAAGCTCGCGGCCCGGATCTCGCCGCGCAACCGGTATCTGCTGGACGCCGAGCGACGGCTCTTTGCGAGCCCCTTGCTCCGCGCCGTGATCTGCGGGTCGAAAATGGTGCGTGACGAGATTCGCGCCCGTTTTCAGGTCGCGGAGTCGAAGCTCCACGTCATCTACGATTCCGTGGACACCGAAACCTTCCATCCGGGGCTCCGGGCAGAGCGCGCACGAATCATCGAGCGGCATGGCATCGACGCCGGGGCGACTGTCTATCTCATGGTGGCGGCCGACCTCGCGCGCGCGGATCTCGGCGCTGCCATCGACGCGCTCGCGCAACTCCCTCCGCCAGCGCACCTTGTCGCGATCGGCCCGGACCCGCAGGCAGCCCGTTATCTGGCGCGGGCGACGGCGCGGGGCGTCGCGGACCGCGTCACCCTGGTCGGCAGCCCAGGCGACCTGAGGCCGTACTACGGTGCGGCCGACGTCTTCGTGCTGCCTTCGCTCTATGATCCGTCCCAGGGCGCCGCACTGGAAGCGCTGGCCTGCGCCCTGCCCGTGATCGCGAGCACGAAGGCGGGCGTCGCCGAGCTCGTGCGCGAGCACGGCTGCGGTCTCATCTGCCCGTCCGGCGACGTCGCGGCGCTCGCCGGCCATATGCGAGACGCTGCAGGACCCGCCGACACGCGCAGGTTTCGCGGCCAGCGCGCGCGCCGCCGCGCTGCCGCACGCGCCGACGGCGATCACGCTGCAACAGGTCCTTCTCTACCGGGACCTCCTCGCCACGGCGCCGCGCGACGGCGCCCGCGGCGCTGCAATCGCGCGCCCCGGGAGCACGCGATGACCGCCGCCACTTACGGCGATGTCCGGAGCGCGGCGATCTGCGCGTTTCACGACGCGAACGTCGCGCGCGACGCGCACGGCGGCGATGCGCCGACCGCAGCCGCCGCCAGCGCCTGGTCCTGGATCGAGGTGAACCACCGCTGCAATCGCCTGCTGTGGGACGAGGAGGACCTGGCGCGGCGGCGCGACGTCCCGGACGCCGCGATCGCCGCGAACAAGCGTGCGATCGACGGCCTCAACCAGCGCCGCAACGACGCGATCGAGAAGCTCGATGAAGTCCTGCTCGAGCGGATCGCCGCCGTCGTGCCGGACGCCACCGCCTGGCACAACTCGGAAACCGCCGGCTCGATGGTGGACCGGCTGTCGATACTCGCCCTGAAGATCTTCCATATGCGCGCCCAGGCGACGCGCGCCGATGCGTCCGCCGAGCATCGTGCGGATTGCGCCGGCAGGCTCTCCCGTCTCGCCCTCCAGCGCTCGGATCTCGCGCGCTGCCTCGACACCTTGCTGGACCATGCGGCCGCGGGGCGCGCGTACTGGCGCGTCTACCGCCAGTTCAAGATGTACAACGACGCGGCGCTCAATCCGTATCTCTACGGCGGCAAGGTCTGACCCCGCGCTAACGCCGGCGGGGCGCGCGCAGCGGCAAGGGCGCCGTGGCGTCCGCCGGCACCGCCGGAATCGGCTGCACCGGCGCCCCTTCCGGCGGCAGGTACTCGGGTATCCACATCTTCAGTCGCGCGCGGACTTCGGCGTCGTCGGCCGGCCGATCCCGTTCGCACCAGGCGACCATCTGGCCGACGGCGTCGAAATTCGCGGCCCGCGACAGCGCGATCCGCAGCTTCGGGTGCGGCGTGGGCAGCGTCGCCTCCTCCGACGCCAGGAGCTCCTCGAACAGCTTCTCGCCCGGTCGCAGCCCCGTGAACACGATCGGGATGCGGCTCGGGTCCGCACCGGAAAGCCGGATCATGTCGTGGGCGAGATCGATGATGCGCACGGGCTCGCCCATGTCCAGTACGAGGATCTCGTCGCCCTTGCCCTGCAATGCCGCCTGCAGCAGCAGCTGCGTCGCCTCGGATAGCGACATGAAGTAACGCGTGATGTCGGGATGCGTCACGGTCACCGGCCCGCCGCGGCCGATCTGCTCGCGGAAGCGCGGGATGACGCTGCCGGCGCTGCCGAACACATTGCCGAAGCGCACGATCACGAACTGCGTGCCGCGGCCTTGCAGGCTCCGGCAGACGATCTCCGCGAGGCGCTTCGTCGCGCCCATCACGTTCGTCGGGTTGACCGCCTTGTCGGAGGACACCAGGACGAACTTCTCGACCTTGGCGGCGACCGCGGCCATCCCCAGCACCCAGGTGCCGTACGCGTTGTTGCGCACGGCCTGCCACGCATTGGTCTCCTCCATCAGCGGCACGTGCTTGTACGCCCCGGCATGAAAGATGATGCTCGGCCGTTCGCGCGCGAGCACCTGATCGACCAGAGCGGCGTGTTTGATGTCACCCACGATCGTCGCCAGCGGCAGCTGCGGGAACCCGTCGGCGAGCGCGGTCTGGATCATGTAGACGGCTGCCTCGGAAAGATCGAACAGGACCAGCTTCGCCGGGCGGAAGCGGGCGATGTGCCGGCAGAGCTCGGCGCCGATCGAGCCGCCGGCGCCCGTGACCATGACCACACGGTTGCCGAGCCATTCGCCGAGACCGGCGCTGTCGAGCACCACCGGATCGCGGCCCAGCAGGTCGTCGAGCTCGATGGTCCGGATCGTGGTCAGCGCCGAACGACCGCTGATCAGATCCTCGTACGACGGAACGGTCAGCACCTCGACTCCGGCAGCGGCGCAGATCTCGGCGACGCGCCGGCGCACGCCGTGCGCAGCCGAGGGGAGCGCGACGATCACCTGACGCACGCCGTACCTGCTTGCCCAGGCGGGGAGGCTCGCGATCGATCCCAGCACGCTCACGTCGTCGAGCAGCCGTCCCTGCTTCGCCGGGTCGTCATCCAGCAGCCCGACGACGCGCCACTGCCGGCTCCGCGCGAGCTCGCGTGTCAGGCGCGCGCCCGCCGCGCCCGCGCCGACCACCAGCACCGGCTCGCCCAGGGCGGCCAGCGGGCTGTACAGCCGGTGCTCCTTCCAGATCCGGTAGGCGAAGCGATTCCCTGCCATCAGGAAGATGAGCACGAACGGATAGGAGATCAGCACGCTGCGCGGCACGACGACCTGCAGCCGCAGCATCATCAGCACCAGCGGAATCAACAGCGCACCCAGCCCGGCGGCAAGCACGATCCGTTGCAGATCGCGGACGCTCGCATACCGCCACAGGCCGCGATAGAGGCCGAACGCGATGAAGACCGCGGCCTGCAACGGCAGGATCCACACCAGCGTGCGCACCATGTCGACGAGGAACGGCTCGTCGAAATCGAGGCCGAAACGCAGCCAGTACATCGCGGCCCAGGCCAGTCCGGCGGCGCACAGGTCGTGGACAAACGCGAGCCACGCCCGAAAATTGTGGTGTTGCTTCATTTTTCTTCCGGCGAGCGCCTGCGCCAATGATAATCAATGCCGGCAAAGAAGACGCCGATCGCGACCGCCCACGCGCCAAGCACCCACCAGCCCGAGTCCGCCGCGGCCGCCAGCGTGACCGATGCCGAAGCCGCCGTCCCCGCGATCAAGGCGCCGTAGAGCAGCAAGGTGCCCCGATGGCCGGGCCCCATCCGGTGCAATCGTTGATAGTAGTGCGTCCGATGCGCCTCGAACAGATGATCGCCCCGAGCGAGGCGCCGCAGCACGGTCATGGTGGCATCCGCCACGAACGGCAGGAACACGAGCAGCGGGAACCAGACGGGCCAGATCGCGGCGCGCATGCCGAAAAGACCGAACACCGCGGCGAGGAACCCAAGGCCGATCGAACCTCCATCGCCCATGAACGCGCGGGCCGGCGGGCGATTGACGGCGAGAAATACCGCCGTGGCCGCGACCAGGGCGAAGCAGGCGTCGGCTCCGTGCCCCGCGCGCACGATGGCGAAGCCGAAAGCGCCGAACCCGCAGATTGCCATCACGGCCGCGAGCCCGTCGCTGCCATCCATGAAGTTGAACAGGTTTGCAGCCCATACGATGACCAGCGCCGTGCCCGCGATCGCCAGCGCGAATGGCAGCGAGAGAACATCGGCGGCGGCGTCCTCTCGCAGCAGCGCCCAGGCGACGACCAGCGCGGCCACCGAGTGGACGACGAGGCGGATCGGGGGGCGGACGCCGCGCCAATCATCGACGACCGAGATGGCGGTCACCAGCGCCCACGCGGCGAGCGCGATCGACCCTCCGGGCACCGCGTCGGGATTGAGCAACGCTGCCGGCAGAAACCCGGCCCAGATCGCAAGCCCGCCGACGCGGGCAACCGGCCGGTCGTGCAACGATCGACCGGACGGATGGTCCTGCGGCAGACGAGCCGCGACCGCGGACCAGCAGACCGAGCGTCGCCGCGGACACGGCCGCCGCCAGCAGCGGAGCGAACCATGGCGAATGCGCCAGAGCGATCATCCGCCACCGCCGTCCATCCTGGCGGATCGCGTCGGCGAAATCGCGGAGCGCGCTTTCCAGTTCGGCCTCCGCAACCGAGAAAACCCGCAAAAATGGATCATGGAAGCCCGATGGCGTTCACGGCGCCGATGAAAGCAAGGTTTTCCTAGGCCGATCATACGTTTACCGGCGCTCTTTCAAGTTCGTTGCGACCCGTCGGCTGCTGCGGCGCCGCTGGAGGGAAGCCCCTTGCGCTGTCGCGTTTTAGCAACAGCACAAACAAAGCCCCGCCCTCGCCGGGACTTTACCTTGCCTCGCATACGCCCGGTTTGGCACAATCAACTCAACTTCTCGACATTGCAGAGAAGGTTCCGATGGCAAGCTCGAGAGACATTCGGCTTGCCCATTTTATCCGCTAGAGGAGAGACTCCATGAACAAGAAGCTTGTCGCTGTTGCCATTGCGGGCCTGCTGGCCGCCCCGCTGGCACAAGCGCAGACCGCGAACGTCACGCTGTACGGTCGCGCCAACCTGAGTATGGTGTTTGTTAATGGCACGAAGCCCGACGGCACGAACCCGAACGTGTTCCGGGTCGACTCGAACTCGTCGCGCTTCGGCATTCGTGGCACGGAATCGCTCGGCGGCGGACTCAATGCGATCTTCCAGATCGAGAACGGCTCGATCAACATGAGCTCGACGGGTGGCGCCCTCGCCGGCCGCGATACTTTCCTCGGCTTGAGCGGCGGATGGGGCAAGCTCTACATGGGCTTCTACAGCGCGCCGTACGACATGGTCACCAATATCCAGGGCAGCAACACCGCCAATACGGGGATTCTCGGCACCGGTATCCTGTGGGCGCAAGCCAGTCAGTCCATCGCCAACGGCGGTTTCGACTCCCGTCTGAGCAACTCGGTGCGCTACGATTCTCCGAACTGGAAGGGATTCACGTTCTCCGGGCAATTCGCGACCGGCGAAGGCAGCCCCTCCAGCAACACCAACCAGCAGAGCTACTCCGCCAACTACTCCAACGGCCCGTTCAGCGGCATCATCGCGTACGAGTTCCACAACAACACCCGCGGCACGGTGAATTCGAATCTGGACGACAGCGCGTGGTCGATCGCCGCCCAGTGGCAATTCAGCATGTTCAACATTGCCGGCACGTACGAGTGGCTGGATTACGACGCTCCGGGTTCGAGCAGCCTCAAGCGCAAGTACTGGCAGATCAATTCGACGATCAAGGCCGGCGCCAACGGCGAGGTTTTCCTGATGTACGGTTCGGCGGGCAATGGCACGGGCAGCGCGGCGAACGGCTACACCGTCGGCCAGCTGACCAAGGGATCCGATACCGGCGCCAACAACTGGCAGGTGGCCTACAAGTACCATCTTTCGAAGCGCACGTATGTCTACACCGGCTACCAGAAGGTCAACAACGACGACAACGCCGCGTATAACGGCAGCTTCAACTCCATTCAGAAGGGTGCCAATCCGGGCGGCTTCTCGATGGGCATGTTGCACAACTTCTGACGGAAGCGGTGGCGCATTCCGGCCTTGGCCGGTAAAGCACGACAGACGGGCGCCCTCGGGCGCCCGTTTTTTATGGCCGTTGCCGCTGCGTGGCGCCGACCGGGAGAATTCTTGAGAGCCAAGCCAGTCGCCGTCCTTTTGGCCGTCCTCCTGGCCGGCCTGCTGACCGTCCCGCTCGCGCGGGCGCAGGCGGCGGGCGTCACGCTGTACGGCCGCCTGAACCTCGACATGGAAGTCGTCAGCGGCAAGCAGGCGGGGTGGGGCTGCCCGGACAACTGTCCGAACCCCAACGTGTTCCGCGCGAATTCCAACTCTTCGATGTTCGGCATCCGGGGAGCCGAACCACTTGGCGACGGGGTCTCCGCGATTTTCCAGATCGAGAGCAGCCTGTCGGCGACCGAAGGCCGCGGCGTTCTCGCCGGCCGCGAGTCGTTCCTCGGACTGTCCGGACCGCTGGGCACGTTCAAGATGGGCTATTTCCTCAGTCCGTACGACGACATATTGCCGATCTTCGGCAACGTCCCTACGCTGACAACCTCGATCCTGTCGACGGCCTCCCTCTGGGCGCAAGGCTTCCTGGGTCCGCCGGAAGCCGGCGGTTTCGACGACCGGCTCAAGAACTCGATCCGGTACGACACGCCGACGATGTCCGGCTTCAGCGCGAGCCTTCAGTACGCGACCGCCGAGGGGACGCCCAGGCCGGGCAGCCACGTCATCGGCACCGGTGCGTCCTACGCCAATGGTCCGGTCCAGCTCGGTATCGCCTACGAGGTCCATCACGACATTCGCGGCACGCCGGAAGCGCCGCTCACCGATCGCGCGTTCTCGATCGCCGCCGCCTATCAGTTCCCGCTGGTCCGCATCGGCGCCGTCTACGAGCGGCTGAAGTACGACGCGACGACGACGACGGACCTGCGACGCAACTTCTACGGGGTCGGAATCACCGGCGATGTCGGCCCGGGTCTGCTGTATGGGTTCGTGGGCCGCGCCGGAAGCGGCACCGGCACCGCGGTCGACGGCACGCGCATCGGCGGCCTCACCAAGGGGAGGAACACGGCTTCCACCCAATGGGAAGTCAGCTACACCTACGTGCATGTCGGGGCACACGCTGGCATACGCCGGCTATGTCAAGATCCGGAACGAATCCAACGCGGCGTACACCTTCAACCAGAACCCGTACCCGATCCTGTGCGATGCGTACCCCAACGGGGCTTGCGGCAAGCCCGGCGGATTCGTCATCGGGATGGCGCACTTCTTCTAGGGCCCCGCCGGGTGCCCGCAGGCTGGTGAGGCTCCTGACATGCTGAACGATTTCATCCTCAGTTTCGACCGCGCGCTGCGCACGCTGGCCGGCGCGCCGACGGCATCGCGGGCCACACCCGGGGCGAATCTCGAAGAGACGAGCCTGACTCCCGACGAGCGGCGTCACGCGGCGGGGCTGATGCGCGTCAATCACACCGGCGAGGTCTGTGCGCAGGCGCTCTACGCCGCGCAGGCGCTTGTCGCCCGCGATCCCGCCATCAAGCGCGAGTTCGCCGTGGCTGCGCGCGAGGAGGAAGAGCATCTTGCCTGGACGCAGCAGCGCCTCGGCGAGCTCGGCGACCGGCCATCGCTGCTCAATGCGCTCTGGTACGCGGGCTCCTTCGCCATCGGCGTTGCCGCCGGCGTCGCCGGCGATCGGGTGAACCTCGGCTTCGTCGTCGAAACGGAGCGCCAGGTCGAGGAACATCTCACCGGGCACATGGAACGGCTTCCGGCCGCCGACGCGAGGAGCCGTGCCATCGTCGAGAAAATGCGCGACGACGAGGCGCGCCACGGCGCGGCGGCCAAGGCCGCCGGCGCCGTCGATCTCCCGTTTCCGGTCAAGGGGATGATGCGGGTCGCGGCAGACGTGATGAGGTTTGTCGCCTACCGGGTCTAGATCCGCCGCCGTGCAGCCCCGGCAAGCCGGCGCCTGCGTTGCTGACGACCCGCCGGCCCTGCAGGCATGGGCTTGCCCGCGCTACCTGCCGGTCCGCTTCCACGCGCGCAGCGCTTCGAGCCGCGCCGAGCGCACGGCCTTCGCTATCGTGTCCGCGCGTGCGGATGCCGGGAGCCCGGGCTTCTGCGCCGCCACGCGCGCGATCGCGCCGGCGGCGACGCCCTTGACGACCGCGAGCGCCGCTGTCAGGTAGGGCGCCGGCGCGAAATCGTCCGGGGCGTCCGGCGACGGACAGCGCGACGCATTCGCAGGCGTGCAGCAGCGTCCCGAGCCGCTCCGGGCGGCGCAGGGCGTCGGCGGCGTTGATGACGCCGAGCAGGAACGCCGGTTGCAGCGCGGGCGCCCGAACGACGATTCGATGCCATCGCGCCATGAGGCGCGCGGCATCACGACATTCCACCGGCACCTTGAGCCGGGCGGACATCGCTTCGGCGCGCCGCACGGCGCGCATCGCCTGCGCGCGAGGCGCCCCGCCATGCGGGCACGCCGGTGACGCATCGAAATCGTGTGCAAGCACGGCATACCTGACCGCCAGCGTGAACCCTCGTTTCGCCGCGTGCTCCAGCGCAAGCGACAGACGGGCTCCGGGATTGGCCTTCGAGCGCCGCGCCCGCGAACCCGCGCCGTACAGCGCGTCCACTTCAGGCAGCAGCTGCGCGAGCGCCCCGCAGTCGCGCAGCACCGCGAGCATCCGCGCCGGATTCGGCTCCAGCAGGCCTTTGGCAAGTTCCTGCCAGACGCGCTCGGACGCGAGCTCGGCGAGTTCGCCCGTCGCGACCAGCTCGCGCATCAGGCGCCGGGTTTCCGGCGCCACGACGAACCCGAAGCGGGCGGCGAATCGCGCGACGCGCAGCACGCGCAGCGGATCCTCGACGAACGCCGGGGAGACGTGCCGCAGCACGCCGGCCTTGAGATCGGCCTGCCCGCCGTAAGGATCGATCAGCGTGCCCCGCTCGTCGCGGGCCATCGCGTTGATCGTCAGATCACGGCGCGCGAGGTCCTCGTCGAGCGTGACGTCGGGTGACGCGAAGAACTCGAAACCCCGGTAGCCACGTCCGTGCTTGCGCTCGGTTCGGGCCAGCGCGTATTCCTCGCCCGTATCCCGATGCAGGAACACCGGAAAGTCGCGGCCAACCGGCTTGTAGCCCGACGCGATCAGGATCTCCGGCGTCGCGCCGACGACGACCCAGTCGCGATCGGCGACCGGGCGGCCGAGCAGCTCGTCGCGTACCGAGCCGCCGACACGATAGATCTTCACGGCCGGTGAAGCGAGGGCACGTCGCGCCATGGACGCACGTCAACGGCCGGGGAAAGACCGGCGCACCGTCGCGGTCAGCGTTCATCGACCGCCGCGCAAGCGATAGTTGTCGTACCGGCTCTTCGCGGCCTCCGGCGCGAGGTACGTGGGCGCAATGGTCTCGAGCGCCTGCGGCCGGAAACCGAACACCGCGGGGAAATCGCACCCGCAGACGCTGTCCCTCTCCATCGATGCGAGGTTGTCGCGGCTCATCAGCGTGCCGGGGAGATGCTCCAGCACGGCGGCCTGCAGCGCCCCGAGGGTTCGTCCCAGCCCGATGATCGGTCGCGGCTTGCCGGTCACCTCGCCGACGTAGCGCACGAGTTCGCGCAGCGTGTAGACCGTCGGGCCGCACAGCGGGTACCGCTGCCCGATCGTCGCCGCCAGCCGCAGGGAGCGCACGATGCACCTGGCGACGTCGCCGACGTACACCGGCTGGAACTTCGCGTCGGCGCGCGCGAGCGCCATCACCGGGGCGATGCGCAGGAGTCGCGCGAACAGATTGAGGAATGCGTCCTCGCGCCCGAAGATCACCGACGGCTCGACGATCGTCCAGTCGAGACCGGATGCCGCCACCGCCGCCTCGGCTTCACCCTTGCTCCTGAGGTACCGGCTCGGGCCGGCGGGATCGGCATTGAGCGCGCTCATGTGCACGAGCCTGCGCACACCCGCCTCCTTGCAGGCGGCGATCACGTGGCTGGCGAGATCGACGTGCGCCTTCTGGAACGTCCGGCCGCCGGTCTCGTTCAGGATTCCGACGAGGTTGACGACCGCCGACGCCCCCCGCGCGAGGCGCGGCAGCTCGCCGGCGCGGTTGACGTCGGTCGCGATGACAGTGACCGTGGGCAGCACGAAAAGAGGCCGTGCGTTGTCGCGCGTTCGCGTCGGGACGACGACACGTTCGCCCGCCGACGCCAGCTGATCGACGACATGGCGGCCGACGAAACCGCTGCCGCCCACGACGAGGATCGTCCGCTCGGCCATCGTCGAGTGCGGCGTCAATCGCCGGTCTCGGCCGCGGCCGTCCGCCCCGTTACCGCGGGGAGCCACCGTGCCCAGCCGTGCCGTGAGCGGCACGAAGGCCTGATCGAGCGCCCGCGCGTAGATCATGGCGTTGGTCAGCACCTTCTTCACGTAGTCGCGGGTCTCGTTGAACGGAATCGTCTCGACCCAGACGGCGCCTTCGAACGGCGCGCCCGCGCGCCACGCCTGCGCCCGCCCGGGACCGGCATTGTATGCCGCGGCCGCGAGCGCCGGCATGCGATCGAGCCGGTCGAACCAGTACTTGAAATAGTACGCGCCGAACTGCGTGTTGGTCGCCACATCGGAAATCTGCGACGGGCGGAAGTCGGAACGCTTCAACTTCTTCGCGACCCATTGCGCCGTCGGCGGCATCAGCTGCATCAATCCCACCGCGCCGGCGGACGACACGATGTCCGGGGCGAAGCGCGACTCCTGGCGCGCGATGCCGAACAGCAGCGCCGCGTCGACCTCGTGTTCCTGCGCGGCGGTCGCGAACTGCGGGCCGAAACGGCATCAGGTAGCGCAGCCCGAAATCGTGCCGGGTCGACGTCCGCTCGGCGGTATTGATCGCGCGATCGTACAACCCCTCGCGGCGGGCGTACTCGGCGGCCACGAGCAGAGCCTCGTCGGGGAGTCCGCGCACGACGTAGTACCACTCGCGCTGCGACTCGGGCCGCATGTCGAGTTGCGCGAGCTTGACCGCGCGGCGCACGGCGGTGTCGCCACCGAAGTTCGCCAGCGCGGCGACATCGGCCTCGACCGGCGCGCTCGCGGTCTCCTGCCGCTGTCCGATCGCCTCCGCCGACAACATGCCGTAGAAGCTGATCTCGCCGGCCAGCCCGGCATGGATCGCCGCTGCTTCGGCCCGCCGGCCCGTGGCGGAGAGAGCGCGCGCTTTCCAGTAGCGCCATGCCGAATCCTGCGCCTCGTCCGGCGGCATGGCCTCGATCGCCGCCAGGACGTCGGGCCAGGCACCGGCCCGCAGCGCGGCACGGACCCGCCAGGCGCGCGACGCCTCGGACAACGCAACCTTTCCCGCCTCGCGATACCACGCCGCAGCGAGCGGATGGAGCTGGCGCGCCGCATGGTAGGCGATCCGCGCGTTGCCATAGAGCCGGTCGGCTTCGGGCAGAAGATCGCGCTGCTTCTCCCAGGCCGGGCGCACACCGGCGGCGTCGGCGCGCGCCGCGCGCTCGAGCGCGTAGAGCGCCAGGTCACGACCGCCCGGTTGCTTCCAGCGGAATTCTCCCCTGGCGAGCGCACGCCCCGGACTTGCGCTGACGCGCGCGAATTCGCTCGCGGTGATCCGGTCAGGTGCCGGCATGTCAGCGGCGATCGCCTGCGCGAGGCGAACGTTGCCGGCTTCGGCCGCCAGGCGGAACCGCGCGCGTCGATCCTCCACGGTGAGGTCACCCTTCGCGATCAGCGCCGCGAACAGCGGCGCGCAGGATTCCGGCGTCGACTGGCCCGTGAACCAGAGTCGGCTTCGCCTCCGCGAGCGCACTGTCGCCGTCACGCTGGCGGCGATGCTGGATCCCGTAGCAGGCAAGCTCGACATCCTCGCCCGCCGGCGGCGGGTAGTGGGCGGCGAAGGTCGACCACCGGCCCTGCTTCCCCAGCACCTTCAGCCAATCCACCCGCAGGCGGTCGGCGAGCGGGGATTGGGGCCAGCGGACGAAGAACGCGCCGATCTCCGCCTCGGTCGCAGTCTCGAGCTGGAGCATCCGCTGCCAGAACTCGACGTAGGAGAAGAGGATGTGATCCGCGAGCTTCGGCGCGAGCGCGTCGAGCCGGCCCCGGTCGCCGCGCTCGAACGCTGCGCGCGCCGCGAGAAAGTCGTTGTCGCTCTGGACGGCGGCGGCGGCCGCCAGAGCGCTGCCGAAGAGACAAAACGGCAAGCGCGCAGGCACGGAGCGTTCGGCACATGAGGCGTATTGTCCGCGACGGCGGGCCTCGAGGGCAACCTCCGGTGCGCCGGCAGCCGCGACGCGACCCTTCGCAGCCACCGGCGATGCCCCTCCCGATGCTAAGATTCATGGACATTTCGGGCGCGCGGGCGGTTTCCCCGCACGGCGCGGTCCCGACATCGGGGAGGGCCGATGGGACAACGCAAAATCGCCGCGCTGGTCGGCGTCGTCATGGGCAGCGACAGCGACTGGGACACCATGCGCCACGCGGCCATCCAGCTCGATGCCTTCGGCATCGCGTACGAGGCCCGCGTGCTCTCGGCGCACCGGATGCCCGACGACATGCTCGAATATGCCGAGGACGCCGGCCCGCGGGGTCTGCGCTGCATCATCGCGGGCGCGGGCGGCGCGGCGCATCTGCCCGGGATGCTCGCGTCCAAGACCACGGTGCCCGTGCTCGGGGTTCCCGTGCCGTCGAAATACCTGCGGGGCGAGGATTCCCTGTTCTCCATCGTCCAGATGCCGAAGGGCATCCCGGTCGCGACGTTCGCCATCGGCGAGGCCGGCGCGGCGAATGCCGGGTTGTTCGCCGTCGCGCTGCTCGCCGGCACCGACCCCGCCGTCGCGCGGAAGCTCGCCGCGTTCCGCCTGAAGCAGACCAACGCCGCCCGCGCGATGCGCGTGCCTCCTGCGGCCTAGTCTGGCGGTGGGTGCCGTCGTCCCTCCCGGTGCGTGGCTGGGACTGCTGGGCGGAGGTCAGCTCGGCCGGATGTTCTGCATGGCCGCCCAGAGCCTGGGCTACAAGATTGCCGTCCTCGATCCCGGCGAGCACGGTCCCGCCGGCAGCGTGGCCGATCGCCACATCCGCAGCGACTATCTCGATCCCGCGGGCCTGGCCGAACTCGCTGCGCTCGCTAGCGCCGCCACCACCGAGTTCGAGAACGTTCCGGCGGTCGCCCTCGCGTTCCTGGCCCGCACCGCGCGTGTCTGCCCGGCGGCGGAAAGCGTCGCGATCGCGCAGGACCGGATCCGCGAGAAGGCGTTCCTGGCGGACCACGGTTTCAGCGTCGCGCCCTACGTCGTGCTGGCGAGCGACGACGACGCGCGCCAGGTCGATGCGTCGCTCTGCCCGGGGATCGTCAAGAGCGCGCGCATGGGCTACGACGGCAAGGGCCAGATCCGCGTCGCGACGCGGGACGAGGTCGCGGCCGCGTGGACCGCGATGGGCGGGATACCCTGCATCATCGAGCAACTCGTGCCGCTCGCATTCGAGATCTCGGTCATTGTCGCGCGGACGGAGGATGGCAACGCCACGACGTGGCCCGTCGCCGAGAATCACCATCGCGACGGCATCCTCGACGTGTCGATCGTTCCGGCGCGCGTGCCCGCCGCGCTGGCCGCGCGAAGCACGGGACGTGGCGAGCGCCGTCGCGGCGAAACTCGATTACCGCGGCGTGCTGTGCGTCGAGATGTTCGTGACGACGCAGGGAAGGCTCGTCGTCAACGAGATCGCCCCGCGGCCGCACAACAGCGGCCACTATTCGATCGACGCCTGCGTGACCTCGCAGTTCGAGCAGCAGGCGCGCGTGCTCGCCGGACTTCCGCTCGGCGACCCCCGGCAGCACGAGCCCGCGGTGATGGTGAACCTGCTGGGCGACATCTGGTTCACGGCTGCCGGCGCGGCCGCGCGCGAGCCCGACTGGACGCGCGTGCTCGTCCATCCCGCGGCGAAGCTGCACCTCTACGGCAAGGCGGAACCGAGGCGCGGCCGCAAGATGGGGCACGTCACCTGCCTCGCGCCGACGCTCGTCGAGGCGCTGGCCACGGCGCGCGCGATCAAGCGCGATCTCGGCATCCCGGGCGCCGACCTGCTTTGAGCGGCGAACCCGATATCCGTGCCGGAGTCCCGGCCGAAGCGGATCCGCTCACGGGCATCCGCGTGCTGGACCTGACGCGGCTCCTGCCCGGCCCGGTCTGCACGCTCTATCTCGCGGACCTCGGCGCGGACGTGATCAAGGTCGAGGACACCGGCGCCGGCGACTACGCGCGCGATCTCGGCAACCGGCCGGGGGCCGTCTCGGCTTTCTACCGTGCGGTGAACCGCAACAAGCGCAGCATCGCGCTCGATCTCAAGGATGCGCGGGGGCTCGATGCGTTCCTGACGCTGGCAAGGGGCGCCGACGTGATCGTCGAGAGCTTTCGTCCCGGCGTCGTCGCCGCGCTGGGCGTGGACTTCGATGCGGTCGCCGCGATCAACCCCCGCATCGTCTACGCGGCGATCTCCGGATACGGGCAGACCGGCCCGCGCGCGCATCTCGCCGGGCACGACATCAACTACCTGGCCCATGCCGGCGTGCTCGACCAGATCGGCGTGCGCGACGGTCCGCCGGCGCTGTGCAACCTGCAGATCGCCGACCTGCTCGGCGGCGCCGCGGCCGCCGCGATCGGGCTCCTCGCCGCGCTGCTCGGCGCCCAGCGGACCGGCCGCGGACGATACGTGGACGTCGCGATGGCCGATGCTTCGCTCGCGCACAACATCTTCGCGCTGCACGCGCTCGAGCAATGGGGGCGCGTGCTGCCGCGCGGCGCCGACCTCCTGACCGGCGGCGTGCCCTGCTACGGGGTCTATCCGACGCAGGACGGCCGCTGGCTCGCCGTCGGCGCGCTGGAGGAAAAGTTCTGGCAGAAGCTTTGCGCGACGATCGCGCGCCCCGATCTTGCCGCCGGCGGGCTTGCGCCTGGGCGACGAAGGCGCCCGCATTCGCGGCGAGCTCGAGCGCGTCTTCGCCGGCGCGCCGCTCGCGGCATGGGCGGCGAAGTTCGCGACCGTCGATTGCTGCGTCACGCCGATCGCGACGCTCGACGAGGCGCTGACCGACCCGCAATTCGTCGCGCGCGAGATGGTGCTGACCCGAAGCGACGGGACGCGCGAGTACGCGCCGCCGTTCAAGCTCTCCGCTCATGAATTCGCCGTGACGCGGCAGGCGCCCTCGCAGGGGGAGCACAGCGCGGAAGTGCTGCGCGAGGCAGGCTACGGCGAACGGGCCATCGGCGCGCTGGTGGCCGCCGGCGTCGTCAGGATTTCCTGACGGGCTTCGCGCCGGCTTCGCGCCGCGCGGCGCCGATGGGCAGCGCGGCGACCCGCGCGTACTCCGGGTCGGCGAAGCGGCAGCCGGCCGCGACGTAATCGGCGGCCATCGCGGTCGCGTCGGAACCCCAGAAAAGCTCGCCGCCCAGGGCGAGCGTGGGCACGCCGAAAACCCCGCGCGCGATCGCCTCGTCCGTATTGCGCCTGAGCTCGTCCTTCACCTCCGCGGACGCGATGCGGCCATCGGCATCGTGCGCGCCGAGCTCGGCGATCAGTTCGGCCCACTCGATCGGCAGATCGGGCAGGCGGCCGTCACGCCAGACGAAGCGGAAGATCCGGTGCACCGCGTCCGGCGTCGAATCGCAGGCGATCGCGAGCCGCAGCAGCGGCAGCGGATTGAAGGGATGCTCGGGCGGGACGCGGAAGCGGATACCGAGTTCCTTCGCGCGCCAGATGCAATAGCGATAGGTGAAGACGCGCTTGGCGGGAATCTCGGCCGGACCTTTCTGCCCGTTCGCGCCGAGCAGGCCGGCGAAGAGCACCGGGCGATAGCGCACGGAGACGCCCGGCCCGAGCGAGCCGAGCTGCTCGCTCTGCAGATACGCAAAGGGCGAGACAAAGTCGAAGTACCAGTCGGCGATCATGGGCGGCGATGCGCCGACCGGCGTTCCGGCAACGCGGCCAGCACGCCGCGCTTCGCGTCGGCGTCGAGCAGGCTCCAGGCGGCGATCTCGTCCAGCGTGCGGAAACAGCCCAGGCAAACGACACCGCTCGCGTCCAGCACGCACACGCTGACGCAGGGCGACGGGACGTGATCGACTTGCCCTGCAGCGGGCCTGCGGTGCGCGCCAATGCTCATTGGTGTTCCCCCACGCTTGCGGCTATCGCCGCGGCGCTGCCCTCCCGGGGAAGGCGCGCTTCGCGTCCTGGGACGGCCCGGCGCCGCTCATGCCGACGGCGCGCCCTTGGCGGCGAGCGCCCGCGCCGCGCGAGAGGCAGGCGGGCGGCCGAGAAAATCCGAGATCATCTGCCCGGCGGCGCGCAACGCCGTCAGGTCGACGCCGGTGTGGATGCCAAGGCCGTTCAGCAGATAGACGACGTCCTCGCTCGCGACGTTGCCGGTCGCGCCTTTGGCGTAGGGACAACCGCCCAGGCCCGCGACGGAGCAGTCGAAGGTGGCCACGCCCGTTTCCATCGCCGCGTAGACGTTGGTCAGCGCCTGGCCGTAGGTGTCATGAAAGTGGCCGGCGAGCGCCGCGACCGGCACGCGCTCGGCCACGAGCGCGAAGAGCGCGGCCGCCTTGCCCGCGGTGCCCACGCCGATGGTGTCGCCCAGCGAAACCTCGTACGCGCCCGGCCGCGAACAGCGCCGCGGCGATCTGCACCACTGCGCGCGGATCCACGTCGCCCTCGTACGGGCAGCCGAGAACGCACGAGATGTAGCCACGCACGCGTATGCCCCTCGACTTCGCGGCGGCGAAAATCGGCTGCGCACGCTCGAGACTCGCGGCGATGCCGCAGTTGATGTTCTTCTGCGAGAACGTCTCCGAGGCGGCGACGAACACGGCGACCTCGTCGGCTCCCGCCGCGGCCGCCGCGTCGAATCCCTTCATGTTGGGTGTGAGCACGGGGTAGCGGACCCCGGGCCTGCGGCGGATCCGCGCCATCACGTCGGCGGCATCCGCCATCTGCGGCACCCACTTCGGCGAAACGAAAGACGTCGCCTCGATCGCCGGCAAGCCGGCATCGGTGAGCCGATCGATCAGCTCGACCTTGACGTCGGTCGGCACCATGGCCTTTTCGTTCTGCAACCCGTCGCGCGGTCCGACCTCGACGAGGCGGACCGACGGCGGGAGCTTGGCGCAGATGCGTCATGGTGCGTTGGTGCGCTGCATTTCCACGTCAGTAACCCCGGGCACGATCGACGGTGCCGGTCACCGGCTCCCCGCGCTCGAGCCGGCGGATCTTGCCGGCCACCTGGAGGACGGCGTCCTCGATCAGCGTCACGGCCGATGCGTGCGGCGTCAGCGTGACTTGCGGATGATGCCAGAACGGATGGCCGGAGGGCAGCGGCTCGGCGCGAAAGACGTCGAGCGTGGCGCTGGCGAGATGGCCGCAGTCGAGCGCCGCGATCAGGTCTTCGTCCACGATGATCTCGCCGCGCGCCACGTTGACGACATGGGCACCGCTTGGCAGGGCTGCGAACGCGGCGCGGTCGAGCAACCCGCGCGTTTCATGCGTCGAGGGCAGCAGGCAGACTAGCACCTGCGACGCCGCCAGGAACGCCGCCAGCTCCGCGCGCCCCGCGAAGGATTCGACGCCCGGCGAACGCTTGCGGGAGAGGCTCCAGGCGCGAAGCGGGAAACCGAAGGGCGCCAGCGCCTCCGCCACCGCGCCTCCGAGCACCCCGAAGCCGAGGATGCCCACGCCGAATGCGGACTTGGCGATCCGGGGTCGCGGCTGCCAGCGGCCTGCGCGCTGCTGTGCCGCGTAGGCGTCGAGCTCGCGATAGGCGCGCAGCACCGCGAGCGCGACGTACTCGCCCATCTGCGCCGCCATTCCGGCGTCCTCCAGCCGTATCACGGGCACGCCGTCGGGCAGCGCCGGAACGGCGAGCAGCGCCTCGACGCCGGCGCCCAGGTTGAAGATGGCTTTCGCGGGCCGCGTGCGCGCGAACAGGTCCGCAGGCGGCTTCCAGACGAGCGCGTAATCAGCTGCGGCGGGGGCATCGGGCCACAACGAGATCGCCGCGTCCGGAAGCGCGCCCGCCAACGCGGCGAGCCAGGCGTGGCGCTCGTCGCGAGGCGGTTGCAGCAGGATCTGCATGACAGGCGCGAAGGGCGGACCGGGTCGTCAGTCGGCGTCGATGTCGACGAGGTCCGCGCCTTCCTGCACGCGTTCGCCCGCGCGGAAGTTCACGGCCGCCACGACGCCGGCCGCCGGCGCGACGATCGTGTGCTCCATCTTCATCGCCTCGAGGATCATCAACGGTGCGCCTTTGCCGACCCGGTCGCCGGCCTTGACCAGCACGGCGACGACCGTGCCGGACATCGGCGCCATCAGATGCCCGCCGTGGGCCTCCTCCTCGCCCGCATGGGCGAGCGGATCGAGGCGCCGCAGCGTCCGCTGTTCGCCGTGGCAGAAGACGTGGCGCTCTTCGCCGAACGGCACCACGGTCGCGACGAACTCCGCCCCCGGGGTCGCAACCACGAGGCGGCCGCCGCGCTCGGTCACGCGCGCGGTCGCCTCGCCTTCGGGCAGCCGGACGTCCCAGCCGTCGCCGGCGCGGCGCACCGCGATGTCGTGCCGCGTTTCCCCGGCGACATACGAGCAGAAGAACGCGTGGCGCGCGCTGTTCACCCACCATGGATCGACCGCGTGCCATGGCGAATGCGGATCGCCCGATGCCCGTGCCGCCGCCGCACGCTCGCGCACGAGCGCCCGCGTCTCCGCGAGTGCGGCGGCGAGCAGCGTGTCGGCGCCTGCGGGGACCGGCGCCGGAAACAAGGCGTCCTGGTGGCGCACGATGAGACCGGTGTCGACGTTGCCGGACGCGAACGCCTCGTGCGCGACGACGCGCTGCAGGAACGCGACGTTGGACGCGACACCCACGATTTCGTACTCGGCCAGCGCCTCGGCGAGCCGCCGCAACGCCGCCGGCCGGTCCTCGCCATGCACGATCAGCTTGGCGATCAGCGGATCGTAATGCGGCGATATCCGGTCGCCGGCGCGAACCCCGGTGTCGACGCGCACCGACGGGCCGGGCGCCGGCGCCCGCAGATGGACGAGCGCTCCTGTCGACGGCAGGAATCCGCGGTCCGGATCCTCGGCATAGATGCGCGCCTCGATCGCGTGTCCGCAAAGCGCGAGCTCGTCCTGTCGTTTGGGCAACGGCTCACCCGCCGCCACCCGCAGCTGCCATTCGACGAGGTCCTCGCCCGTGACCATCTCGGTGACCGGGTGCTCGACCTGCAGCCGCGTGTTCATCTCCATGAAATAGAACGCGCCGTCGCGCGCGAACGAATCCGCCGCGATGAATTCGACGGTGCCGGCGCCGACATAGCCGATGGCCCTGGCGCACGCGACCGCGGCTTCGCCCATCGCGCGCCGATGCTCCGGCTTCATCCCGGGCGCGGGCGCTTCCTCGAGCACCTTCTGGTGCCGCCGCTGCACCGAGCAGTCGCGCTCGAACAGATGGACGGCATTGCCGCGCGAATCGGCGAAGATCTGGATCTCGATGTGGCGAGGCGCCGTCAGGTATTTCTCGATCAGCACGCGGTCGTCGCCGAAACCGGCCTTCGCCTCGCGCCGCGCGGAGCCCAGCGCCGCGACGAAATCGGCCGCCCGCTCGACCACTTTCATCCCTTTGCCGCCACCGCCTGCGGTCGCCTTGATCAGCACCGGAAAGCCGATCTTCGCCGCCTCGCGTTCCAGACGCTGCGGATCCTGATCGTCGCCGTGGTAGCCGGGCACCAGCGGGACCCCGGCCTTCCCCATGATCGTCTTCGCGGCGGCCTTCGAGCCCATCGCCGCGATCGCCGCGGGGGGCGGGCCGATGAAGACGAGCCCGGCGCGCGCGCAGTCCGCGGCAAAGTCTTCGTTTTCGGAGAGGAAGCCATAACCCGGGTGGACCGCCTGCGCGCCCGCTCGTTTCGCGACGGCGATGATCGCCTTGCCGTCGAGATAGCTCTCGCGCGGTGGCGGCGGGCCCAGTCGGTAGGCTTCATCGCAGGCCGCCACGTGCAGCGCATCGGCGTCGGCGTCCGAATAGACGGCGACCGTGCGAATGCCCATCCGCCGCGCGGTGCGGGCCACGCGGCAGGCGATCTCGCCGCGATTGGCGATGAGGATCTTGTCAAACATCGGCGCGGCGTCCTGCCGCCGACCCCGACCCGGCCGACGTTCCCGTCACCTTGCCGACGAGCGCCCTGATGAAACGCCAGAGCTTCGGGATGAGCCAGATCATCAGCAGAACCATCAGGCCGATGCACGACCAGCGCCGCGATCGGGTAGGCGAACGCCAGCCACAGCACCGTGCCGACGGCAAGGTCCTCGCCGAACGACGCGGCCCAGTTCGAGAACGGCTCCGGCGAAGTGTTGATCATCGTGCGCGCGCCGGACTTCGTGAAATGACTGCCGGCCGCCAGCGACCCGCCGACGATCGCCGCCGCCAGCGTGGCGGCCGCGGTCGAATCGCCGAACACGCTCGCCGCGAGCGCCGCGCCCGCGGGAATCCGGATGAAGGTGTGGACGACGTCCCACAAGGAATCGACCGCGGGAATCTTGTCGGCGAAGAACTCGACGCAGAACATGAAGCCGGAGGCCGCGAGCACCCAGGGATGCGCGAGGGCGGCAAGGCCGCCGGGCAGCTCCGCGACGCCGAGGTAGCCCAGCCCGCCGACGATGAACAGCACCGCGTAGAGACGGATGCCGCTCGCCCAGCCGACCGCCGCCGCGAGCGCCACGAGCTGCCAGGTGTCGAACTCGGCAAGGCCGGGGACGGCGTTCATCGTACGACCCCCACGCTTGCGGCGTTCGCCGCTGCGCTGCCCCCCGGGGGGGCGCGATTCGCGCCTTGGGACGGCCCGGCGGCGCTCATGGCTCGCGGCGCGCCGAAGTCACCCACGCCGGCGAGCGCTTCTCGAGGAAAGCCGCGACGCCCTCCCTGCCTTCCGGCGATCCCCGCACCCGCGCGATGCGCGCCGCGGTGTCGGCGATCACCGCATCGTCGATCGGGTGCTGCGCGACCGCGCGGATCAACGCCTTCGCCTCGGCCTGCGCGCGCGGTCCGGCGACGAGCAGCGCGCCGAGCAGGTCGTTGATCCGGCCGTCGAGCTCCTCGCCGGGACAGCTGTCGTGCACCAGGCCGATGCGCAACGCCTCCGTCGCCGTGAAGCGCTCCGCGGACAGGAAATAGCGCCGCGCGTGCCGCGCGCCCATCGCCTCGACCACATAGGGGCCGATCGTCGCGGGGATCAGGCCGAGCTTCGCCTCCGACAGCGAGAAGATCGCATCGTGCGCGGCAAACGCGATGTCGCAGCAGGCGACGAGGCCCACGCCGCCACCGAAAACCGAACCGTGCACCCGCGCGATCGTCGGTTTCGACAGCCGGTGCAGCGTTCTCAGCATCGCGGCGAGCGCGGCCGCATCCGCAAGATTCTCGGCGCGGCCGAACCCCGCCATCCTCTTCATCCAGTTGAGGTCGGCGCCGGCGCAGAAGCTCCGGCCGCGACCCAGCAGGACAACGGCGCGCACCGAGGCGTCGCGGTCGAGCGTCTCCAGCGTCCGGGTCAACTCGGCGATGAGCGCATCGTCGAACGCGTTGTGCACCTCGGGGCGTGCGAGCGCGACGAACGCCACCGCTTCCCGCAGGTCGACCTCCAGCGTCTTGCACGAGGACCCCGTGCCGCGCGCGCCCATACTGCGGCGCACAGTCTTGCGCGGTGCGCCCCTGCTCCTGGAAGTCGTCGCAATCGGCTTTGCCATCATTGGCGGCCTCCTTGTGCCGCTTTCGTCATGCGGGTGTCGGGCTGTCGGTCTCCCGCGCGGATTCACCCCGATCGCATCTTCGCCGGGCGGGGCCCCGGCCTTCCCGCTCACCTCGCTACAGCTACATTCTGAAGACGCCGAATTTCGTCGGCTCGAGCGGACGGTTGAGCGACGCCGAGATCGCGAGCCCCAGCACCCGACGCGTGTCCGCGGGGTCGATGATGCCGTCGTCCCAAAGACGCGCGCTGGCGAAATAGGGATGGCCTTCCTTCTCGTACTGTGCGCGGATCGGCGCGCGAAAAGCCTCCTCGTCCGCCGCGCTCCACGTTTCGCCCCTGGCCTCGATCGCGTCGCGGCGGACCGTCGCGAGCACCGTGGCCGCCTGCTCGCCGCCCATCACCGAGATGCGCGCGTTCGGCCACATCCACAGGAAGCGGGGGCCGAAGGCGCGCCCGCACATGCCGTAATTGCCGGCGCCGTAGCTGCCGCCGATGATCACCGTGAACTTCGGCACCTGCGCGCACGACACGGCGGTGACCATCTTCGCGCCGTCGCGGGCGATGCCGCCCGCCTCGTACTTCCGGCCGACCATGAAGCCGGTGACGTTCTGCAGAAAGACCAGCGGGATCTTGCGCTGCGCGCACAGCTCGACGAAGTGCGCTCCCTTCAACGCCGACTCCGAGAAGAGGATGCCGTTGTTGGCGACGATGCCCACCGGATAGCCCCAGAGGCGCGCGAAGCCGGTGACGAGCGTCGTGCCGTAGCGCGCCTTGAATTCGTCGAGCTCGCTGCCGTCGACGATGCGCGCGATCACCTCCCGCACATCGTAGGGCCTCTTGATGTCGGCGCTGATGACGCCATGGATCTCCTCCGGATCGAAGCGCGGCGGAACCGGCTCGCGCAGGTCGACCGCGGCGTCCTTGACGCGATTGAGATTGCCGATGATCCGGCGGGCGATGGCAAGCGCGTGGTGGTCGTCGAGCGCGAAATGATCGGCCACGCCCGACACGCGCGTATGGACATCCGCGCCTCCCAGCTCCTCGGCCGACACCATTTCCCCCGTCGCCGCCTTGACGAGCGGCGGGCCGCCCAGAAAGATCGTCCCCTGCTCCTTGACGATGATCGACTCGTCCGACATGGCCGGCACATACGCTCCGCCGGCCGTGCAGGAGCCCATGACGACCGCGACCTGCGGAATGCCCTGCGCCGACATCGTCGCCTGGTTGTAGAAGATCCGGCCGAAATGGTCGCGATCGGGAAACACGTCGATCTGGTTGGGCAGGTTCGCCCCTCCGGAGTCGACGAGATAGATGCACGGCAGGTGGTTCTCGCGCGCGATCTCCTGCGCGCGCAGATGCTTCTTGACGGTCAGCGGGTAGTACGTGCCGCCCTTGACCGTGGCATCGTTGCAGACGATCACGCATTCGCGTCCGGCGACGCGGCCGATGCCGGTGATGATGCCCGCCGCGGCGATCGTGCCGTCGTACATGCCGTGCGCGGCCAGCTGCGAGAACTCGAGGAACGGCGAACCGGGGTCGAGCAGCACGCGCACGCGTTCGCGCGGCAGGAGCTTGCCGCGGGCGACGTGCTTCGCGCACGCGGCCGCGCCGCCGCCCTGCTCGACGTGCGCAACCTTCGCCTTGAGGTCGGCGACCAGAGCCGCCATGGCGTCGCGGTTCTTCACGAACGTCGCGTCGCGCGGGTCGAGTTTCGTTTCGATGACGGGCATGCGGGGTTCAGCTGCGTCCGGGTGGCGCAGGACGGGCGGGGACATGCGCCATGTCGGATCCCGGCGTGGCGTTCAGCGGCCGGCCGGCCACGATGAGCAGGACCAGGTCACGGACACCCGTCACGAGCGCCTCCGGCAGCGGAGCGACCGACCGGACGCCAAGGCGGCAACGGAGGGATTGAACGAGGGCTCGCATGGACTTCGGGTCAGGATGCATTCGGCAACGGGTGCCCCGGCATCCGCGTGCAGGGGTGCGCCCGGCGCGGCTCGCTCCTGATCCGGCCGAGCCAGTCGCGGATAGCAGGATACACGCTCCAATCGATGGGCGAGCACGGGCACCTCGCCTAGAATCCGCCGGTCGCGAGCCATCGTTCCACCTGATCGAGGCGGTCGAGCCCCCAGAAGGGCTCACCGTCGACGACGATGAACGGCGATCCGAACACGCCGCGCGCGATTGCCTCGCCGACTTCGCGCTTCAACGCGTCCTTGACTGTCGGATCGTCGATCGCCGCGCGCGCCGCCGCCGCGTCCACGCCCGCCATCGCCGCGACGGACGCGGCCGCATCCGGATCCGATATGTCGATGGCCTCGGTGAAGTACGCGCGGTACAGCGCCATGATGACCCTGGTGGCCAGCGCCGGGTCGCGCGCCTTCTGCCAGAGCACGATCCGCGCGGGCGCCTGGCTCGCGATGGGGAACTTCGGCGGCATCCGGAATCCCCCGATGCCGTGAAACCGGGCGCTGCGCTCGAAGTCGCGCCGCGAATAATTGCCTTTCAGCGGCACCGTCGTCAGCGGCGCCGAGCCCGTCTCCCTGAAGATCACGCCGAGGAGCACCGGGTGCCAGTCCACGGTCCGGCCGTATTTCTCCGCGAGCGGCTCGATCTTCTGCGCGGCAAGATAGCCGTACGGAGACGAGAAGTCGAAATAGAAATCGATCGGCGCAGCCATCGAGGCCCTCCGGGGATATGCGTTTCAGCCGGCGAGCGCGCGGCCGATCACGAGCCGCTGGATCTCGCTCGTCCCTTCGTAGATCTGGCACACGCGCACGTCGCGGTAGATCCGCTCCACCGGAAAATCGGTGACGCAGCCGTAGCCGCCGTGGATCTGGATCGCGTCCGAGCATACGCGCTCGGCCATCTCCGAGGCGAAGAGCTTCGCCATCGACGCTTCCTTGAGACACGGCTCCCCCGCGTCGCGCAGCGCCGCCGCGTGCCACACCAGCTGCCGCGCCGCCTCGATCTGTGTCGCCATGTCGGCGAGCTTGAAATTGATCGCCTGGTGCTCCGCGATCGCCTTGCCGAAGGCGACCCGCTCGCGCGCGAACTGCAGCGCGGCATCGAGCGCCGCTCGCGCCATCCCGACCGCCTGCGCGGCGATGCCGATGCGCCCCGCCTCCAGATTGGAGAGCGCGATCCGGTAGCCCTCGCCTTCGCGCCCAAGCAGATTCGCGGCCGGCACCCTGCAGTTGTCGAAGACGATCTGCGCGGTGTCCGACGCGCGCTGGCCGAGTTTCTCCTCGACGCGCGCCACCACGAAACCGGGCGTCTTCGTGTCGACGACGAATCCGGAAATCCCCTTCTTGCCGTTCGCCTTGTCGGTCACGGCGAACACGATCGCGATGTCGGCATTCCTGCCGGTCGTGATGAACTGCTTCACGCCATTCAGCACCCAGTGCTCGCCATCCCGCTCGGCGCGGGTGGCGATCGCCCCCGCGTCCGAACCGGCGTGCGGCTCCGTGAGGCAGAAGCAGCCGAAACGCTCGCCCCGCGCCAGCGGCTTCAGGTACTCCTCCTTCTGGGCAGCGGTGCCGAACGCGTCGAGGGGGCCGCAGACGACCGAATTCTGAACGCTGACGATCGTCGAGGTCGCGCCGTCGCCCGCTGCGATCTCCTCCAGCGCGACGGCGAGCGACACGTAGTCCATGCCGGCGCCGCCGCGGGCCTCGGGGACGACCATGCCCAGCGCGCCGAGCGCGCCGAGCGCATGCAGCGCCTCGCGAGGGAATTGCTGGTCGCGGTCCCAGCGCGCCGCATGCGGCGCAAGCTCCGCCTGTGCGAACGACCGGATCGTATCGCGGACGAGCCGTTGCTCCTCGGTCAGCAGCATGGAGTCGGAGCGAGACGGAACAGCAGCCAGGTATCGAGCGGCACAACGATCACCGCTGCCCGCAGGGCTGTCCGAAGGACGCTGACCGCCGAACCGGGGGGCAGCGAGCGGCAAGCCGGGGACCGCGGGACCGCCGAACGCGGGTCCGGCGAAGCTGCGCACGCCGAGCGTGGAAACCGTTCATGTCAAGGCAGCTCGATCGCCATCGCAGTCGCTTCGCCGCCACCGATGCACAGACTGGCGACTCCGCGCTTCCCGCCATGCTTGCGCAGCGCGCCGATCAGCGTGACGACGATTCGCGCTCCGGAAGCGCCGATCGGATGCCCGAGCGCGCACGCGCCGCCGTGCACGTTGACCTTGTCGCGGGCGATGCCGTGCTCCTTCATCGCCGCCATCGTGACCACCGCGAACGCCTCGTTGATCTCGAAGAGGTCTACATCCTTCGTCGTCCAGCCGGTCTGCCGGTACAGCTTTTCGATCGCGCCGACCGGCGCTGTCGTGAACAGCGCCGGCTCCTGCGCATGCGTCGTGTGGCCGACGATCACCGCGAGTGGCGCGAGCCGGCGGCGCTCGGCGGTCGAGCGGCGCATCAGCACGAGTGCCGCGGCGCCGTCGGAGATCGAGCTCGAGTTCGCCGCCGTCACCGTGCCGTCCTTGCGGAACGCCGGCTTCAGCTGGGGGATCTTGCCCGGCAGGGCCTTTGCCGGCTGCTCGTCCTTGTCGACGATGACGTCGCCCTTCCTGCCGGCGACGGTCACCGGCGCGGTTTCCCAGGCAAAGGTGCCGTCGTTGTTGGCGGCGAGCGCGCGGGAAAGCGAGGCCAGCGCGAACGCATCCTGGGCGTCGCGCGTGAAGGCGAAGGCCGAGGCGCACTCCTCGGCGAACGTGCCCATCAGCCGACCCTTGTCGTACGCATCCTCGAGCCCGTCGAGAAACATGTGGTCGTAGACGGTCTGGTGCCCCATCCGGTATCCGGAACGCGCCTTCGGCATCAGGTACGGCGCATTGCTCATGCTTTCCATGCCGCCGGCGACGACGATCTCGCTGGAGCCGGCGACGATCAGGTCGTGCGCGAGCATCGCGGCCTTCATCGCCGATCCGCACATCTTGTTGACGGTCGTGCAGCCGGCCGTGAGCGGCACGCCGGCCTTGAGCGACGCCTGCCGTGCCGGCGCCTGGCCCTGGCCCGCCGGCAGCACGTTGCCCATGATCACTTCCTGCACGTCCTCGTTCGCGATGCCTGCGCGCGCTATCGCCGCCCGGATCGCGACGGCGCCAAGGTCGCTCGCGGACAGCGATGCGAAGTCGCCCTGAAACCCGCCCATCGGCGTTCGCGCGGCTCCGACAATCACGACAGGGTCGTTCAGCATCGTCGTTCCTTCCGGGTCACCTGGTCTCGTTGAACAGCTCGCGGCCGATCAGCATCCGCCGGATTTCCGACGTGCCGGCGCCGATCTCGTACAGCTTGGCGTCGCGCCAAAGGCGCCCCGTCGGATAGTCGTTGATGTAGCCGTTGCCGCCGAGGCACTGGATGGCCTCGCCGGCGATCCGCGTCGCGTTCTCGCTGGCGAACAGGATCGCGCCGGCGGCGTCCTTGCGCGTGGTCTCGCCGCGGTCGCAGGCCTGGGCGACGGCATAGACGTAGGCGCGCGCCGCGTTCATCGTCGTGTACATGTCGGCGAGCTTGCCCTGCATCAGCTGGAACTGCCCGATCGGCTGGCCGAACTGCTTCCTCTCGTGGACATAGGGAAGCACGACGTCGAGGCACGCGGCCATGATCCCGAGCGAGCCGCCGGCGAGCACCGCCCGCTCGTAGTCGAGTCCGCTCATCAGCACGTTGATGCCGCGGCCTTCCTCGCCCAGCACATTGGCCTCCGGAACGTCGCAATCGGCGAACACCAGCTCGCAGGTGTTCGATCCGCGCATCCCCAGCTTGTCGAGTTTCTGCGCCGTCGAGAATCCCTTCATGCCGCGCTCGACCAGGAACGCCGTCACGCCGCGCGGTCCGCCGGCGGCGTCGGTTTTCGCATAGACCACCAGCGTATGGGCGTCCGGGCCGTTGGTGATCCACATCTTGCTGCCGTTGAGGACGAAACGGTCGCCGCGGCGCTCGGCGCGCAGCTGCATCGAAACCACATCGGAGCCCGCCCCCGGCTCGCTCATCGCCAGCGCGCCCACATGTTCGCCGGAGACGAGCTGCGGCAGGTACTTGCGCTTCTGGGCGGCGGTCCCGTTGCGCTGGATCTGGTTCACGCACAGGTTCGAATGCGCGCCATACGACAGCCCCACCGCTGCGGAGGCGCGGCTGATCTCCTCCATGGCGATCACGTGGGCCAGATAACCCATCGCGGTGCCGCCGTACGCCTCGTCAGTGGTGATCCCGAGCAGGCCGAGATCGCCCATCTTGCGCCAGAGATCCGACGGGAACTCGTTGGCACGGTCGATCCCGGCCGCACGCGGCGCGATCTCGTCGGCGGCGAACCGCCGCACGGTCGCGCGCAGCATGTCGATCGTCTCGCCGTGGTGAAAGTCGATCGCGGGAAAGTCCTGCATCGTCATGGCGCATCCTCCCGCTTCAGCCGGCGGCGGCAGTCGCGCTCGAGGAGCGCGATTTCGGCCAGCACGACGTCGATGTCCTCCCGCTGCTGATGCAGCATCGCGCGGCGGTCGGCCAGCATCTGCAGGAACTTGGCGAGTTGCGGTTTCTCGTTGCCGGCCGCCGCAAAGATGTCGAACAACTCGCGGATCTCGGACAGCGCCAGCCCGAGCCGCTTGCCGCGCAGGATGAGCTTGATGCGTGTGCGCTCGCGTTCGCCGTAGACCCTCGTCCGGCCGCGCCGCCCGGGGGCGAGCAGGCCCTCGTCTTCGTAGAAGCGGATCGCGCGGGTCGTCAGCGCGAACTCCTGCGCGAGATCGGAGATGGAGTAGGTCGTCGGCGCGCGTTCAGCGGCAGGCTGGCGGGCGCGGCGCACCTGGGCGTTCAGGGCGGACATCGGGGCACGGCCGGAGCGGAATGTCGAATGGGGCGCAGAAGGATCACGATAGCACAGAGGCTTGACATGCCTGCGCATTTACCCGACGATGCTGCATTGCACAAATCGTGCCCGCACGATGTGGACCGCCTCCTGCCCGATCGCGCTCTTGCCGCCCACGCCAGCCGACATCCGCCCCTGCAACCCCGACCTGCTGCCGGCCACGCGCAACGAAGGCGGCCACTCTCCCGGCGGACGCGCGCGGAGCACCGGGATGCGGCCGTGAACGCGCCGTTGCCTTCCGTGCTCGATTTTCCGCATGCCACGCCGCCGGCCCCGGGCGAGGTCATCGCGGTCGCCCCACGCGTGCTCTGGCTCCGGATGCCTTTGCCGTTCGCGCTAGACCACATCAATCTGTGGCTCCTCGCGGACCCGGACGACGGCTTCACGCTCGTCGACTGCGGCATCGGTGATCCGGTCACGCGCGCGCTGTGGGAACGTCACGGCGCGACCACCCTCGCCGCCCGGCCGATCCGCCGGATCATTGCGACGCATTGCCACCCTGATCACGTCGGCAACGCAGCGTGGCTCGCGACCCGGTTCGGCGCGACCGTAGCGATGACCCACGCCGAGTTTCTGACCGCCCACGCGATGCGCGATGAGCACGGCGGGTACTCGCTCGCGGCGACGGCCGATCTGTTTCGCCGGCACGGCATGGCTGCCGACCAGCTCGCTCAGCTTCTGGCACGGGGCAACGGCTATCGGCGTCTCGTCCCTGAGCTCCCGACGGTCTTCGACCGGTTGCTCGACGGCGATCTCCGGAGCGCGGCCGCAACGGCCTGGCGCGTCGTCGAGGGCCATGGGCATTCGCCCGAGCACGCTTCGCTCTACTCCGCCGAGCGTGGCGTGCTGATCGCCGGTGACATGCTGCTGCCGAGGATCAGCACCAATGTGAGCGTCTGGGCGGTCGAGCGCGACGGCAACCCGCTGGCGCGCTTCCTCGATTCGCTCGCGGCCTTCGAGGCGCTGCCGGCGGACACACTGGTGCTTCCCTCGCACGGGCTGCCTTTCCGCGGCATCCCGACACGCGTCGCGCAACTTCGCGCGCACCACGAGGCGCGGCTGCACGAGCTCGTCGACGCCGTGCAGGCCGCGGGCGCGCCACAAAGCGCGGCGGCGCTGGTCCCCGTGCTCTTCCGGCGCGAGCTCGACGTGCAACAGCGCTATTTCGCGATGGGCGAGGCCATCGCCCATCTGAACTTTCTATGGCACGCGGCGCGACTCGAACGCCGCGTTGCCACTGATGGCACGATAAGATTCGTTGCCTAGACTTCCCCATTCCGCACGCCAAGGCCAAGTCATGCCAACCAAGCCAAGATCCGCCGGGACGCCGAAATCCGCGCCCGCCCTGTCGTACGATCCGGTGGCGCTCGTCGATTCGCTGCGTTCTGCGGCCGAAAAGAGCGCGAGCGTGATGGGCGATTTCGCCGCCCGTCAGGCCAAGGCCGGCCACTCGCTCATGGCCGACGAACTCGGCATCAGCAAGGCGTTCCTGGAGGTCGCCGCCAAGATGCTGGCGAATCCCTACCGGCTCGCCGAGACGCAGATGAACCTGTGGTGGAATTACATGAGCCTGTGGCGGGCTTCGACCATGAAGCTGCTGGGCGGCGCCCCCGAGCCCATCGTGGCGCCGGGCAAGGGCGACAAGCGGTTCAGGCACGAGGACTGGGAACAGCATTTCCTGTTCGATTACATCAAGCAGAGCTACCTGATCACCGCGGACTGGCTGCACGACGCCATCGGCAGCGTCGAGGGCCTGGACGAAGGGACGAAGCGCAAGGTCAACTTCTTCACGCGCCAGTACATCGACGCGCTCGCGCCGTCGAATTTCGCATTGACCAATCCGGAAGTGTTCCGCGAGACGATCGCCACCGGGGGACAGAACCTCGTCAAGGGCCTCAACAACCTCCTCGACGACATCGAGCGCGGCAACGGCCAGCTCAGGATCTCGATGACGGATCCGAAGGCCTTCGAGCTCGGAGTCAACATCGCGACCACGCCGGGCAAGGTGGTCTTCCAGAACGATCTCCTGCAGCTCATCCAGTACGAGCCGTCGACGGCGAAGGTTGCCAAGCGGCCGCTGCTCGTCATCCCGCCGTGGATCAACAAGTACTACATCCTCGACCTGCGCGAAAAGAACTCGCTGGTGAAGTGGGCGGTCGACCAGGGCCTCACCGTCTTCATCATCTCGTGGGTCAATCCCGATGCGAGGCTCGCGCACAAGGACTTCGAGGACTACCTGACCGAGGGCCTGCTCCCCGCTCTGGACGCGGTCGAAAAGGCGACCGGCGAGAAGGAGGTCAACGCGCTCAGCTACTGCCTCGGCGGGACGCTGCTGGCCGCCATGCTCGCCTACATGGCCGCCAAGAAGGACCGGCGGATCGTCAGCGCCGCGTTCATGACGTCGCTCGTCGATTTCGAGCGCTCGGGTGAGCTCGAAGTGTTCATCGACGAGGAGCAGGTCGCCTCGCTGGAGCGCAAGATGAGCGAGCGCGGCTTCCTGGAAGGCAGCGAGATGGCGACCACCTTCAACATGCTGCGCTCCAATGACCTCATCTGGTCGTTCGTCATCAACAATTATCTGCTTGGACGCGACCCGTTTCCGTTCGACCTGCTGCACTGGAACAGCGATGCGACGCGGATGCCCGCCACGATGCACAGCTTTTACCTGCGCAACATGTACATGAAGAACCTGCTGCGGGTTCCGGGGGGCATCACGCTCGCCGGCGTGCCGATCGACCTGACGCAGATCTCCATTCCCACCTACTTCGTGTCGGCGATCGAAGACCACATCGCGCCGTGGAAGACCACGTACGCGGGTCCGCTGCTCGTCTCCGGCAAGTCGCGTTTCGTGCTGTCGGGCTCGGGCCACATCGCCGGCATGATCAATCCGCCGTCCGCGATGAAGTACGGCTACTGGACCAACGACAAGCTTCCCGACTCACCCGACGCATGGCTCGCCGGCGCAAAACAGCACGAAGGCTCGTGGTGGACCCACTGGCGCGCGTGGTTGACCCCGCATCTCGGTCCGCAGGTCCCGGCGCGGATCCCGGGCAAGGGCAAGCTCAAGGTGATCGAGGCGGCACCGGGCACGTACGCCCGCATCCGCGCCGACGGAAAATAGACGCGGCGTGACAGAATGGGGCCTCTTGGAGAATGGGGCCTCTTGGCGAAAGGAGCATCGACATGACACGTTTTCCATTGCGCTTCAGTTCGATCGTCGTTGCCGCGATGGCGTTCGGCACCGCGTTCGGAGTCGTCGCGCAGAAACCCTGCGCCGATTGCGGACAGGTCCAGTCGATCAAGTACATCCAGGAAGAAGGCAAGGGCTCTGGCGTGGGCGCCGTCGCCGGCGGCGTCCTCGGCGGCGTCCTCGGCCACCAGATCGGCGGCGGGACCGGCAGGACCGTCGCGACGATCGCCGGTGCCGCGGGCGGCGCCTATGTCGGGAACACCGTGGAGAAGAAGAAGAACACGAAGGGCTACTGGCAGGTCGCCATCAAGATGGACGGCGGAGCGAACCGGATCTTTCGGTATACGAACCAGCCCAGTGTGCACGAAGGCGAGCGCGTGAAACTCGTCGACGGCGGCAAGCGGCTCGCGCTGATCGCTCCGTAGGACAGGCGACGACTTCGCCGGCAAGCGCAGGTGACCTGCGCTTGCGCGCAGAACGCCGTCCCGCAGCCTTCCCCTGCTTCACTTGACCGCGCCTGCCTCCGCTGGCGTGGCGTCAGGCGCGGGCTTTGCGGCCGCCCGGCCGGCCGTCGCGCTGGCGGGCGCCGCAGGCGCCGATCTTCCACCCGCAACCGGCGCCGGCCGCAGGGGGGCCGCGGGGCCAGCGGTTCCCGGGACTCCCGGCGATGCCAAGGTCGCTGCGCGCCCGGGTGGCGGCGTGCTCGGCACCGGGCGCGGCACGGCAGATGGCGAGAGCCGCGCGCCCGGCGGAGCCGGCGGCGATGCTGACGGCGGCGATGCTGCCGGCGGAGCCGCGATGTCCCGGGTCTGCGGCGGCGCGCGGCGCGCCTGGCGCGCAGGGTCGTTGGTCTGTACCGGAACCTGCTCCGCGCTTGGCTGGCGCTTCGCTGAGGCCGGCGGAACCGTTCCGTCGGCCGGTCGGGGCGCCTGCGGCGGCTGCGTCCGTCCCGCGTCTCTCTGCCGCGAGGTCGACGGAACCGCCGGTTCGGGCGGTCGCGGTGCCCCTGGCCGTTGCGCCCGTCCCGATTCGCGCGGCGTCGCGGTGGACGCAGGGACCTGTCCTTGCACCGGTGGCGGTGTCGGACCCGACTGCGGCGCGATGCCTGCGGGCGCCGCCTTCGGTCCGGCGGCAGCGTCGCCCCGTCCTGAACGAGGCGTTCCGGCGCCGCCTCGCCGCACGTCGGGACCGGAATCCGGCCCGGGCTGTGCCCCCGGCGCCGGCCCAGGCTGTGCCGTCGGCGCCGGCGCAGAGGAGGCGTCGCCCGCCGACCGCGCGCCTGCCGCCCTGCCCGGAGCTGGCGCCAGGGGCATTGCCGGCCGGGATGCGGCATCCGGAAGTGCCTGGCCCTGTCGCGTGGCACGCCCGTGTGCCGATGCACCCGGGGGTGGACTCCGGGTTTCTCGTTCTGTTCGAGGCGTCGGCCGCGGCGTCGGCGCCACGGCCGGCGCGCTGGTGATCACCGGCGCGGAAGCCGCCAGCGACGCCGGCACGTGGACACGTTCCCTCGCTACCGGTCTGCGGCCCGCCAAGGCCGGGGCTGCAACCGCCGACACCGCGCCGGGCACCGCGGCATTCGCATAACGCTTCGGGGGCACGGTCGGACGCACCGTCACATTCACGGCGTACGGCCGGTTGTACCGCGCCCAGCAGTTGTACGAGCAGCGGCGCCAGTTCGGGTGATAGGCATCCCCCCAGCCCAACGGCACCCAGCCATAGACCGGTGCACCTTGACGCACCGAGAGGCCCCAACCCGGGCCACCCACCCAGGCGACGAGCGCCGGGGCCCAGACGGGACGCGCAACATAGCCACCGGGCACCCAGCCCCAACGACCGCGGACCTTCGCCCAACGACCGTAGTGGAAAGGCGCGTAGCCCCACGGAGCGCTGTCGACCCACGTCAACCCCCACCCGCCGACGCTGGTCCAGTAGCCGTCGCTGTAGGGCGCCCAGTCGGGCGCCACGCTGGCGGGGAACCACACTGCGCCGTAGTCCGGATACGTCTGCCACGATCCATATTCGTCGAGGTCCGCGTACCCGACCATTTCCCTTGACACGTACGCGGTCGACCTGGCGCGTTCGTAGCGCCGATCGCGATCGGCGCTCCACGCGTCGAGCCCGTCGACGCCGACGCTGTTGCGAATGTCCGCGTTGGCCGGATTGATGCCGACCACCGTCACGGTCTGGCCGGGTAGCGACTGCTGGGCGCCATTGGCGAGGGCAACCAGCGCCTCGCCCTCGCGCACGATGAGCGTGGTGGCCTCCAGGTCCGGTGCGACCTCGATGCGGTAGAGCCCCGGGCGCGTCAGCGTGACCTGGGTGTTCGGTGTGTCGACGTGTGTCGCCTCGCCCGGATCGAGCGAACGGATGCGAACGATCAGCCGGCCCTGCGCGATGAAAAGCGCGAGCTGGCGATCGTCCAGCCGCGACACATGCAAGCTCGTGTCGCCCGCCAGCCGGAACTGTCCACCGCCGTAGTCGACCTCCGCGCGGCCGTCGCCGGACACCCAGAGATTGTCGCCGGACGTGATCGGATAATTGAGGCCGATCGCTTCCCACTCCGTCGGCTGGTCCTGCGGCGAGATGAACAGCTGGCCCGCGAATTCGGCGATGCGGCCCACGCGCCCCGGCAGATCGTCGTCCGCGGCCCGCGCAGCGGGCGGCAAAATGGCGAGCAACAGCGCCACAAGCCAAGGAAATCCTTCCCGCAGACAGCGGCCTTCAGTCGCAACCCGCGCGTCGCTGCGCCGGGCCAAAGTGCAAGATCGCATGGTCGTCCCCCTCGATGCCGCCATTAACGGCGGACGACGTTCCTTCGTTGACTCCCGCTGCGCCGGGGACCTCTGATGTCGTTCACGCCCGCATTTTCGAATAGAATGCGAAATAGAATACGAGCCGCCGATTTCGCTGTCGGCAGTATCCGCCATTACCGAGGAGGCTCAGACAATGCGGCATTTTCCACGCAGGCTGCTGTCGACCGCGATCGCGCTTTGTCTGACCGCATCAGGCGCGGTGTCCGCACAGTTCACCGGCGCCTACTTCTTCGGCGACAGCCTGACCGATATGGGGTCGTTCAAGCCGGTGCTGCCGCCGGGCACCGGGTTGTTCACGACCAATCCGGGCCCGGTCTGGGCGCAGCCGTTCGCGCAGCACTTCGGTTTCACCGCAAGCCCCGCCAATCAAGGCGGCAACGATTACGCATACGGCGGTGCGCGCGTGACGCTGTCGCCGGGGTACCCGCCGGTGGCCCCGACGGCTGCGGCCGTGCCGATCGCGACACAAGTCCAGCAGTTTCTCGCCAAAGGTCCGGCAGACCCGAATGCCATCTATTCGGTCTGGGGCGGCGCGAATGACGCGTTTACAGCACTGTCCGAGTACCAGGCCGGCAATATCACACTGGGCCAGGCGCAAGCCAACATCGGACTCGCCGCTACGCAACTCGCGCAGCAAGCCGGCGTGCTGCGCGCCAATGGGGCGCGATACATCCTCGTCTGGAACTACCCGAGCGCGTCCAAGACACCGGACTACGCCGGAGATCCGTTGGCGGGCCAGATCGATGCAATCCAGGCGTTCTACAACACCACGCTTTACGGCGCGCTCAACGCCGGCGGCATCCCGACGGTTCGCGTCAATGTTCAGGGACTCGTCAACGAAGTCATAGCCAATCCGGCCGCATACGGGTTTTCGAACGTGACCTCCCCCGCCTGCGGCACGACCCCATCGCTGATATGCACGTCCGCCAATTTCGTCGCGCCGAACGCGGCATCGACCTATTTCTTTGCCGACGGCGTTCATGCAACCACGGCAGGCCAATTGCTCTATGCGCAGGCGGCGGAGTCGATGATCGACGGCCCGCAGCAGATGGCCGCGCTCGCCGAGGCCCCGCTCGCGGTCGAGCAGGCCAGCTATCGCATGCTTGACGGCCGGATGTGGTCGAGCCTCAATGCTCCGCGCAGCCAGGCGAAGCTCGATGCATGGGCCGCCTACGACTACGGTCACAGCGACTTGCAGGCAGGGGTCAACAACGGCAGCGCCCGCACGAACACGCTCGCAGTCGGCGGCGACATGAAAGTCTCCGAACGGATGCTGGTCGGACTCATGGCCACCTTCGCGCAGAGCAAGGGTGATTTCGGCGGCGCGGGCGGCGGCTACACGATGAAGGCGCCGGTCGGCACGATCTACGCGGGCTATGGCGCCGGGCCGTGGTACGTCGGCGCGACCGTGGGCGCCGGCAGCCTCGACTATTCCGACATCGATCGCGCCATTCCGCTTGGCACGGGGCTGCGCACCGAGAGCGCCGAGGCCCGGGGCACCGAGTACACCGGCCGGCTGCTCGGCGGCTACTGGTTCCCGATGAAGGACCTGCTGCACGGCCCGTACGCGCGCCTGACGTGGACCAAGGCCTCCGTCCACGCGTTTTCGGAAACGTCCACGGACAGCACGGCGCTCTACTACGACGAGCAGAACCGCTACCAGCTGCTTTGGAGCGCGGGCTGGCAGGTGGCGGGCAATGTGGGCAGCATTCGTCCGTTTGCGAGAGTAACGTGGGAATACGACTCGCGGGATCAGCAACGAAGCGTCGGCGCATCCTCGGTCACGCTGGGCGGCAACTACAGCGTTCCGGTGGCGAAGCCCGACAACAGTTACGCCTTGCTCAACGTCGGGGCCAGCGCCGAATTCGGAGGTGTCACCGGGTTTCTCACAGGCTCGGGAAGCGCCGGTCGCGGCGATGGCAACTACTGGGCCGTGACGGTCGGGCTCAGGATGCCGCTCTAGCGCGCGATACCGCGTACGCAAGGGGCCGCCGCAAAGCGGCCCCTTTTTCTTCGTCCGACGCCGGGGTAATCGGACCCCGATTACCCGGATTGCCGCGGCTTGCGCGGCGCGTGCGCGAACAGCGCGTCGTAGACCGGGCGCGGCAGAATTCGCAACAGACTTCCCGCCACCGCCATCTGCCAGGGCAGCACGTAGAAGCGCTTGCGCCGGTCGATGGCGCGGACGATGCGCCGCGCGGCCTCGTCCACGTCGAGCAGGAACGGCATCGGATACGGATTCTGCTCGGTCATCGGCGTCGCGATATACCCTGGGCAGACGGTGAGGACCGCCACTCCGGTACCACGCTGCTCGACCCGCAGGCTCTCCAGATACGAGATGGCCGCGGCTTTCGACGACGAATAGGCGCCCGATCCCGGCAGCCCGCGAAACCCAGCGATGCTGGCAATGCCGACGAGCGCACCCTGTCTCGCGCCGTTCATCGCCGCAAGAAACGGCGCGAACGTGTGGACCAGCCCGACGACGTTGGTGTCGAACACGGCGCGGAAAGCCGGCAGGTCCTCGGCTTCCCCGGTCAGCACGCCGCGCGAGATGCCAGCATTCGCGATGACGACGTCGGGCGGGCCGAATCGCGCGATGAAGTCTGCCGCAGCCCGGGCCAGCGTCGCTGCGTCGCGAACGTCGCCGACGTACGCGACCGCGCGGCCGGCGGGAAATGTCGCAGCCAGCGCGTCGAGTTCGACGGTTCGCCTTGCGAACAGCCCAACCGCCGCACCCCTGGACGCGTATCGGCGCGCGAGCGCCGCGCCGATTCCGCTGGAAGCCCCGGTGATGAAGACGCTGTGGGTGCGCGGCACGCGACTTCAGTTCCCGAGCCGACTCCGCATCACCCTACGCCATGCCGGAACGGGGGCCACGCGCAGCGGAATGGGGGCGAGCCCTTCGCTCGCGCTCACCCCTTCGGGCGCTCGGCGCGCGCCTTTACGACCAGCGCGTCGATCGCCGCCGGCATCGCGCCATGCGAACTGATGCGGTTGGTCTGAAACTTGCCGTCGACGATGACCAGGGGTACCGATTGGACCCGATACGCCTGCGCGGCCATCCGCGCCCGGTTGACCTTGCCACCGATCCCGAACGAGTTGTACATGTCCTCGACCTTCTTCCGATCGAGGCCCTGGCTCGCCGCCCAGTCGAAAAATGTCTTGTCCTGCCAAAGACTCAAACCCTTGCCGTGGAGCGCGGTGAACACTTCCGGCGACAGCCGGGACTCCTCGCCGAGCGCCTCGAGGGTGTAATAGATTTTCGCGAGCGGTATCCAGCGGTCCTGGAACATCACCGGGATGCGCCGGAACTGCACGTCGGCGGGCATCGTCTTGAGCCATCCCTGCAGGAAAGGCTCCAGCTCGCCGCAGTGCGGGCAGCCATAGGAGAAGAACTCGATGACCTCGATCTTCTTTCCGGTTTCGACGGGCTGCGGACTCTTGAGCCGGACATACTGGTTGCCCTCCTGCAGCGCGGCCGACTGCGCGGCAGCGGGGACCGGCAGGATCGCGGCGAACACCGCCAGCAGCGGCACCAGGCGGCGCATCAATTCTTGCAGCAGTCCCATGTTCAGTTTCTCCATCGACGGTTAACGGTCATTGGGCTCCGCTCGACGACAGGAGTTCCCGGCGTGTCCCCTCCTGGCATGCTGCTCCCGCCCGGCACGCCTCGGCGCACCGATCATAACTTGATCACGGCGGCCTCGAAGCCGCGCTTGGCGAGCTCGCCCTTCATCCGGGCGAGTTCGTCGGTGTTGTCGTAGGGGCCGAGGCGAACACGGTAACGCACGCCCTTTTCCGGAACTGTTGCCGACTGGATCACGGCTTCCCAACCCGCGAACGCGAGCCTCGCCTTCAGGTTCTCTGCATCGGCCTCGTTCGCGAAGGAGCCTGCCTGCAGCCAGAATCGCTCGGCCGCCTTCGCCGCCTTGTCGGCAGCCTGCGCGGCCGGGCGGCTATCGGCCTTCGCCAAAGCCTTGTCGGGCGAGGCGGCACGTTCGGCCGTCGCCTTGTCCGCCGTGCCACGATCGGCGCTCTTCGGCTGGATCTTCGGTTCCTCCACGCCCGGCAGGATCTTGTAGAAGTCGAAGCGCGGCTTCTCCACTGCGCCCGTTTCGGGCCGCGCGGCTTTGGCCGGATCCTTTGCGGCCTCGCGCTGCGGCTCGGGCGCGGGCCTGGCGGACTGATACGGGTTGCCCGCCTTCATCAGGTAGAACGCGACACCGGCGGCAAGGGCCAGGCCCAACGCGACGCCCACGAACATGCCGAGCAGCGTTCCGCCGAAGCCGGACCTGGGCGACGGTCCGGAGCGGCGCTTCGCCGTCGCGGCATGAGGCGCGCGGTGGTCGATGCGGGAAGTCATGGCGCGTTGGCGTGCGTTGAGGCGGGGGCCATCACATTTGCTCCGGCGCGCCGATACCCAGCACGGCGAGCCCGTTCTTCACGACCAGGCCCGTCGCCGCGGCGAGCGCGAGTCGCGCCTGCTGCGTCGTCCGGTCATCCACCAGAAAGCGCTCGGCATTGTAGTAGCTGTGGAACTCCGCCGCCAGTTCCTTGAGGTACGTAGTCACAAGATGCGGCGCGAGCTCGCGCGCCGCCAGCGCGAGCTCGGCCGGGAATGCCGCCAGGCGGCGCAACAGCGCGTCCTCGAAGGGGCTCACGAGCGGCGTGAGATCGGCGTCGCGCAGAGCGACGGCGGCCTCGCCCGGCACGATGCCCGCCTGCCGCATCAAGGACGCGACGCGAGCATGCGCGTACTGGACGTAATAGACCGGATTGTCCAGCGTCCGCGATCGGGCGAGATCGATGTCGAACGTGAACTCGCTCTCGGCCTTGCGCGACACCAGGAAGAACCGGACCGCATCGCGGCCCACTTCGTCGATCAACTCGCGCAACGTCACGTAGCTGCCCGCGCGCTTGCTGATCTTCATCTCCTCGCCACCCTTCATCACGGTGACCATCTTGTGCAGCACGTAGTCCGGGTAGCCCGGCGGAATCCCGAGTCCCGCTGCCTGCAACCCGGCGCGCACGCGGGTGATCGTGCTGTGGTGGTCGGATCCCTGCACGTTGATCGCCGTCGTGAAGCCGCGCTCCCACTTGGTGACATGGTACGCGACGTCGGGCACGAAGTACGTGTACCCGCCGTCCGACTTCCTCATCACCCGGTCCTTGTCGTCGCCGTAGTCGGTCGTCTTCAGCCAGAGCGCGCCCTCGGCGACATAGGTCCTGCCGGACGCGACCAGCCGGCCGATCGTCGCGTCCACGCGCCCCTCGGCGTACAGCGAGCTCTCGAGATAATGGTTGTCGAACCACACGCCGAAAGCGGTGAGGTCGCGGTCCTGCTCCTTTCGCAGCTCGGCCACGGCGAAACGGCGGATCGATTCGACGTCGCCGAGCTCATGGCCGACCTCGTCGAGGTAATGCTGCGCGACCTCGCGGATGTACTCGCCGCGATACCCGTCTTCCGGGAGCGTCGCGTGCTCGCCCAGCAGCTCCTGCGCGCGAACGCGCACGGACACGGCGAGGTTCTGGATCTGCTGGCCCGCGTCGTTGTAGTAGAACTCGCGCGTCACGGCAGCGCCCTGCCACTCGAGCAGGCGCGCGAGCGCGTCGCCCAGCGCCGCCTGGCGCCCGTGGCCGACGTGCAACGGCCCGGTCGGGTTCGCCGAGACGAACTCGACCATCACGCGTTCGCCACGGCGGGCGGCGGCGCAACCGTATCGATCGCCTTCGGTCAGGATCCGCGCGACCACCGCCTGGCGTGCCGCCGGAGTCACGAAGATGTTGATGAACCCGGCACCGGCGATGTCGATCTTCTGGACGAGATTCGACTTCGGGAGCGCGGCAACCAGCGCCCCCGCGAATTCGCGGGGATTCCGTTTGAGCGCCTTCGCGTGCTGGAGCGCGACGTTGGATGCGAAGTCGCCATGCTCCGGCTGTTTCGGACGATCGAGTTCGACCGGCGCGCCGGCGCGCTCCGGTGCGACGGCCGCGAGGCCCTCGGCGAGCCAGTGTTCGAGTTGTGCGCGAAGGTCGGTCATAGGGGCCGCCAAGACGATCGGCCATTGGCAAATGGGCAACGAAACCGCGAATCGAGGGGCGCGGCATGCGCCGATCCTATTCGCGGGATCATCGTGCCGCCGATCAGGCGACGCAATGGCAGATTATAGACGCAGGACCATCGCCTCCACGCCTGCGGGCTCACGTTTCCCATGCCTGCGGACTCACGAGAACCCGAGCGGATCGACGTCCAGCGCCCAACGCACACGCCGGCCAGGCAGCGCTTCTACAGCCTCGCGCCAATGCGGCAGGAAGCGCTGCATCGCGCCGCGCTCGATCGCCTGCGCGAGCACCTGTCCGCGCTCCAGACCGGCGCGGCGCGGCAGGCTCGCGGGCACCGGCGGGAACACTTCGACTTTCGCCGACGCGGCATGCGCCGCCGCCCGGCCCGCCTCGCTCGCCGCGGCCAGGAAGGCATCGACCGCTTCGCGGCGCGGCGCCTCGGCGCCGAGCAGCGCGAGATGCGCGAATGGCGGGAGGGACGCGGCGCGCCGTTCCGCCAGCAGCGCTTCGGCGAAACTCTCATAATCGTGGGCGGCCAGCGCGCGCGCCAGCGGATGCGCCGGAAAATCCGTCTGCACGATCACCTCGCCGGGCAGGTCGGCGCGCCCCGCGCGCCCGGATACCTGGAACAGCAGTGCGGCGAGCCGCTCGGTCGCGCGGAAATCGCCGCTGTAGAGCGCATTGTCGGCACCCAGGATGCCTACCAGAGTGAGGCGTGGAAAATCGTGACCCTTGGCGAGCATCTGCGTGCCTACGAGCACGTCGACGTCGCCCTCGTGCACGCGATTGCGAATCGCGGCGAAGGCACCCCTGCTCCGCGTGCTGTCACGGTCGATACGCGCGATTCGCGCGCCGGGAAAGCGGCCGGCAAGTGCACGCTCCAGCCGCTGCGTGCCATGGCCGAGCGGGAGGAGGTCGACATTCCCGCACTCGGGACAGTTTCGCGCCAGCCGCTCGACGTGGCCACAGTGGTGGCAGCGCAGATCCATCGTCTCGCGGTGGACGACGAGCCTGGCGCTGCAGCGCGGACAGCCGGCCTGCCAGCCGCACGCCGAGCAGAGGAGCGACAACGCAAATCCGCGCCGGTTGATGAACACGAGTGACTGCTCGCCGCGCTCGAGCCTCGCCGCGAGCGCCGCCAGCAGCGGCGCGCCGATCCCCTCGAGCGCGGCGGGATCCCGACTTGGCGCGAACGTGAACGAAGGCATGCGCGCGGGCGCGACCGCACGCAGCGGCAACTTGAGCCAGCGGTACCGTGCCCGCTGCGCGTGGACCAGCGACTCGAGCGAGGGCGTTGCGCTGCCGAGCACCACGGGGACACTCCGCTGCCGTGCGCGCCATACCGCGACATCGCGGCCGTGATAGCGCACGCCGTCCTGCTGCTTGAACGAGGGATCGTGCTCTTCGTCGACCACAATGAGCCCAAGTCGCGGCAGCGGCGCAAAGATGGCGAGCCGCGTCCCCAGGACCAGATCGACATCGCCCGCCGCCGCTCGACGCCAGGTGCGCAAGCGCTCACCGGCCGTGAGCCGGCTGTGCAACGTCACCGTCCGCAAGGCTGGCAATGCGACATTGATCCGCTGCAGGAATTGCGGCGTCAGATTGATTTCCGGCACCAGGATCAACGCCTGTCCGCCCGCCGCGACACATGCGGCGGCGGCGGCCAGGTAAACCTCGGTCTTGCCGCTTCCGGTGATCCCCTGGAGCAGGAAAGGCGCGAAAGACCCCGCGGCCTCGATCACGGCGGCGACGGCGCGCCTCTGATCGTCGTTGAGCGGCGCATCGTGCGCCCGTCGGGCGCCGCCGGCCCCGGCGGCGTCACGCTCCGGCACGATGGCCTCGACCCAGCCGGCCGCCTCCCATCGCCGCACCACGTTCTTGAGATGGGGCACAAGCGCCGCGAATGCGGTGGCGGCCAGGATCGAATCCGGCGCCGCCTTCCACTCGTCGAACAGCGCCCGACTGCGCGGCGCCCGGGCAAGCGAACCGGCGAGAGCGGCCCTTCCGGACTCGGTCAGGCGCAGCGCCGTCGCGCTCCGGCGCAACGACGACGTCCGAGGCGGCGCCGCGGGTGGCGGCAGCATCTGCGCGAGCACGAGCCCCAGCGGTTCCTGATAATACCTGGCTACGAAATCAGCCAGGCCGAGCAGATCCTCCGGCAATGCCGGAAGGTCCTCACGCACCTCCGCCAACGGCTGCAGCTTGTCGCGGGCAACGGTCGACGTCGCGACGACATCCACCACGACTCCTGCCAGCGCGCGGCCCGCCAGCCGGACGCGCACGAGCGCGCCGCGGCCGACAACGAGTCCGTCGGGAATCCAGTAGTCGAACGTGGCGAACGCCGCGACGGGGAGTGCAACGCGGGCGACGGCCACGGGATCAATCCGCGACGAATGCGCGCCGGCCGCGGCGAAAGGTCGCGGCAACGCGAGATGCGGGAATCGAAATTCTCAACACGCGCCGCAGCAACTGCCGGCAAGTCCTTGGTTTATAACGAGCGCGTCAAATGACGCACAAGGCCTGTGGATAATCTTGTGCGTAAGTGATCGCCCGCATTTCCCGGCGCAATGGACGCCAGCCCGGGCGTCCCGCGGGCCCAGTCTGACGCGAATTTTTTTCTTTTTTGTTTTCAATCAGTTGGAAATGTCATCGCGCTGGCGCCCAGAGGAAGCGCGCTACACGGCGAAGCGGTCGATCGCGTGTGCATAAGTAAGTCGCATGGAACCGGATTTTGCACCTTTGTCAAGCCCCTGCGGATCGAGCAGCGGCGCGGCTCGCCGCCTCATTGCCGAGGGAAGCAATCTGCAGATCAAGTACCGGCGCGGCCCATGCGCGATTCCCGGTGTACCGTCTCTACGAGTGCTGCGACATTTT
>CAVOXS010000012.1:0-163612 GCA_963700415.1 uncultured beta proteobacterium | reverse complement strand
GCCCCGGTGGACGTGCAGAATCGCCCCTTTTCGCCCCAATTACCCTTGATCCAGGTCAACGAGCGCCTTGACGGCGGATCGGGCCCGCGCCTGTAGGATAATGCCGCGACAGCCGCGGTCGGCTCCCTTCTCCGCTGGCGGGCGCCACGATGTCCGCCTGGATTCGCCGGCACCCGGCGGCCGGGACCGAGGCCGCGAAACGGCCGCATTGCCCCGTCCGATGGTTCCCATGCTCCCCAACCCCTTGCCGGACCCGCTCAGGATCGTAGCCGTCGAGGGTCGGGCCGACCTGGATCGCTTCATCGACGTACCCTGCCGGATATTCGAATCCGACCCGGCCTGGGTCCAGCCGCTGCGCATCGAGCGCCGCCTCCACTTGTCGGCCCGGAGCAACCCGTACTTCCAGCACGCCCGCTGGCAGGCGTGGATCGCCTGGCGGGGAGGCAGAGCGGTCGGGCGGATCAGCGCCCAGGTCGACGCTCTGCACCTCGAGCGCTACGCCGACGCCACCGGTTTCTTCGGGATGCTCGACGCCGAGGACCGCGCCGAGACCTTCGCGGCACTGCTCGGGACCGCCGAACGCTGGCTGTACGATCAGGGCATCCGACGCGCGCGCGGACCGTTCAGCCTGTCGATCAACGAGGAAATGGGGCTCCTGGTGGAGGGTTTCGCCACGCCCCCGGTGTTCATGATGGGACACGCCCGGCCGTACTACGCGGCGCACGTCGAGCGGCTCGGGTACCGCAAAGCCGTCGACACGCTGGCGTACATGATCACCCCGGACTTCGAGGCCTCGCCGGTCATGAAGCGACTGGTCGCCGCGTCCGCCCATCGCGTGCGGGTGAGACCGCTCGACCGGAAGCGCTTCGACAGCGAGATCGCCGTGCTGCGCGACATCTTCAACGATGCCTGGGCGGACAACTGGGGGTTCGTGCCGTTCACCACCGCCGAGTTTCGGGAGCTCGGCCGCAGCCTTCGCTTTCTGGTCGCGCCCGAGCTGATACAGATCGCGGAAGTCGACGGCGAAGCCGCCGCGTTCATGGTCGTCATCCCCAACATCAACGAGGCGATACGCGATCTGCGGGGCCGGCTGTTTCCGACCGGCTGGGCGAAGCTCCTTTGGCGCCTCAAGGTGCGCTACCCGAGCACTGCCCGCGTGCCGCTGATGGGCGTCCGGCGCCGGTTCCAGCGCACGCGCATCGGTCCGGCGCTCGCGTTTCTCGTCATCGACGCGTGCCGGCCGCCGACCAGGCGCCGCGGCGTGAAGCAGGTCGAGCTGTCGTGGATCCTCGAGGACAACGCCGGCATGCGCAGCATCATCGAGTCGATCGGCGGGCGGGCCTACAAGCGCTACCGCGTCTACGAGCGTGAACTCGATGGGCGCTGAGCCCGGATTCAACGCCATCGTGCTGGCCGCGGATCGGGGCGAGGACGACCCGGTCGCGGTCGCGGCCGGGGTGGCGGCCAAGTGCCTGACGCCCATCGCCGGCGTGCCGATGGTCGTTCGCGTCGTGCGCGCGCTGGAGCAAAGCGCTCGCGTGAACACGATCCTGCTCTGCGGCCCTTCGGCGGAAGCGTTGCGGGGATCGCCGGAGCTCTCGCGGACGGTGTCGGGCGCGATCCGCTGGATGAGCCCTGCAGTCACGCCCGCGACCAGCGCGGCCGCCGCACTGTCCACGCTGCCCGAGGACGTGCCGGTGCTGCTCACCACCGGCGATCACGCGCTGCTGACGCCCGCCATGGTGCGGCATTTCCTCGACCGGGCGAGCGCTCTGGGCGGCGACGTCGCCGTCGCGCTGGCGCCACATAAGCTGGTGCAGGGTGCCTATCCCCGCACGCGCCGGACCGTGCTGAAGTTCAGCGACGGGCACTATTGCGGCTGCAACCTCTTCGCGTTCCTTTCGCCGCGCGGCCGCAGGATGGCGCAACTCTGGACGCAGGTGGAGGCGGACCGCAAGAACCCCATCCGCGTCATCGGCCTCGTGGGCTGGAGTGCCATGGCGCTGTACGCGTTCCGCCTGCTGAGTCTCGCGAGCGCGGTGCGGCGGATATCGCGGCAGTCGGGCATCCTCGCCGGTGTCGTGAGCATGCCGTTCGCCGAAGCTGCGATCGACGTGGACACTGTGGCGGACCTCGATCTGGTGCGCGCGATCGTCGCCCGCACCACTTAGGCGGTCGCCCGCTGCGCGGGCACCGAAGGCCGTTCGGCAACGGCCAGCCACGGCGCGCCGGACGCCGCGGCGCGCTCCAGGTCCGCCGGACTGTCCACTTCCGCCCAACCCAGCGGCGGGACAGCCTGGGTGAAGACGACGCCGCGCCCGGCCAGCGTGTCGATGAGCGACAGATACCACTGCTTCTGCGCTTCCGGCGTGCGTATCGCCCGTTCGATGGCATCACGGAAGAGCTGCGGCCCGTCGCCCCGAAACGTCATCATGCCGATCGATTCCGCGTCGACGGATTCGAGCGGGAGCTTCTTTCCGACGTGCACGAGCCGGTCGCCTTCGAGAATCACCTTCATGTCGTCGTCGTCGTAGCGGCCCTTGCGGCTGACCGCAAGCGTGACCGGATGCTCCGGCGCCGCCAGCAGCCGGTCGAGCACCTCCGCCTCGAACAAGGTGTCGCCGTTCAACAGCAGGAAATCCTGCTGCATCTCCACGCGAGCCACCCAGCAGCTCACCAGGTTGTCGGAGGACGCATAGAACGGGTTGTGCAGGGTCCGGATCCGGCCCGGGCCGTAGAGCTCCGCGAGCGTCGCTTCGACCGCTTCGGCCGCGAAGCCCACGACCACCGTGACGTCCGTGACGCCGCATCGAGCGAGCGTGTCGATCTGCCGTCCGATCAACGGCCGTCCCCGCACCGGAAGGACGCATTTGGGGACGCGCTCGGTCAGCGGCAGCAACCGGCGGCCCTGACCGGCGCTCAGGATAATCGCTTTCACCCTTGGTTCACCTTGTAGTGGATGTAGTCGAGCCCGGCGGGGCCTCGCCGCGCGCCATGCGTCGGCGCAACGTGCGGGATGGGCCCGGCGGGTTGATGGGGAATCCGTCGCCAACCGGATATTTTCGCCCATCGGGGCGCATAACTCAAATTGCGGTGGCGTCCCGCCTGCAGGGCCGCACTCCGGCGCGCGGCCGAACGGTCGCGCCGATGTCCCCGGCGAATCCCTCGACCGATTCGGGCCGGGCGGCCCTCCTGCGCAGCCGCCGACTCTATAATGCATGACCGCTGTGCTGTCGGCGGCGGCTGGTCGAAGCGCAACGACGGCCACATTCCGGATGCCATGACGGACGCCACGAACTCGAACGCCAAACCGGCCAACCCAGTGCCGCGTGCACCTGCGCCAGGGAACCGACGCCGATGGCTGCCGATCGCGGCGATCGTCGTGCCTGCCCTGGCGGCGGTCGCCGCCGCCATCTGGTACGTCGGTTACCGTCCAGGCGACGCCACGAAATCCGGCACCGTCAAGGCAGCAGCCTCGCAGGATCGCCGCGCCGACCCGTCGCTGCGCGCGATACCCGTCGTCGCCGCCCCCGCCCGCCAAGGCAGCCTCGACATCTACCTGCACGCGCTCGGCACCGTGACGCCGCTCAATGCCGTCGTGGTCCGCAGTCGCGTGGATGGGCAACTGATGAGGGTCGCCTTCACCGAAGGCCAGATGGTCGCGGCGGGGGACCTGCTCGCCGAGATCGACCCGCGGCCCTTCGAAGTGCAGCTGACGCTCGCCAAGGGGCAGCTGGCGCGCGACCAGGCGCTGCTGGAGAACGCGCGGTCCGATCTCGAGCGGTATCGCACGCTGCTCGCCCAGGATTCCATTTCCCGCCAGCAGGTCGATACCCAGGAGTCGCTGGTGCGCCAGTACGAAGCCGCCGTGCAGGCCGACCAGGGCGGGATCGACAGCGCGAAGCTGCAGCTCACGCATTCCCGCGTGGTGGCCCCGATCGGCGGGCGCGTCGGCCTGCGTCTGGTGGACCCCGGCAACATCGTGCGCGCCGGGGACGCCAACGGCATCGTCGTGATCACCCAGCTCCAGCCGATCGCCGTCGTGTTTCCGATTCCGGAGGACGAGCTGCCGCGCGTGATGAAGCGCCTGCGCGCCGGCAATCGCATCCCGGTCGACGCCTTCGACCGGGCCCAGAAGGAAAAGCTCGGCAGCGGCCGCCTGCTGACTGCGGACAACCAGATCGACACCGCGACGGGCACCATCAAGCTCAAGGCGGAATTCCCCAACGCCGACCGCGCGCTCTTCGCCAACCAGTTCGTCAACGTGAGGATGTCGGTCGAGACACGGACCAACGCGACCCTGGTGCCCGCGGCGGCGATCCAGCGCGGCGCCGCGGGAACATTCGTCTATGTCGTCAGGGACGACCTGACGGTCGCGGTGACGCCGGTGGAAGCCGGACCCACGCAAGGCGAGACCACCGTGATCGACCGCGGGATCGCCCCCGGAGCGAAGGTCGTGGTCGACGGCGCGGACAGACTGCGCGAGGGGGCGAAGGTCGAGCTCGTCGCGCGGCCATGAGCGCGCCGGGCCGCCCCAAGCGCGAATACCGGAGCGCGCAGCGCGAAGGTGCTCCGTGAATCCGTCGCGTCCGTTCATCCTTCGGCCGGTGGCGACGTCGTTGCTGATGCTCGCCATCCTGCTCGTGGGCATCGTCGCGTATCGCATACTTCCGCTGTCCGCTCTGCCCAAGTTCGATTACCCGACGATCCAGGTGGTCACGCTGTATCCGGGCGCAAGCCCGGAAGTGATGACGTCGTCCGTCACCGCGCCGCTGGAACGCCAGTTCGGGCAGATGCCGGGCCTCAACCAGATGTCGTCGTCCAGTTCAGGCGGCGCGTCGGTCATCACGCTGCAATTCGGCCTCGATCTTCCCCTCGACGTGGCGGAGCAGGAGGTGCAGGCCGCGATCAACGCCGCGGGCACCTTCCTGCCAGCCGACCTGCCGCAGCTGCCGATCTACAACAAGGTCAACCCCGCCGACACGCCGATCGTCACGCTGGCCCTGACGTCGCGCACATTGCCGCTGCCGGAGATCCAGTACCTGGCGGAAACACGGCTCGCGGCCAAGCTCTCGCAGGTATCGGGGGTCGGGCTCGTCAGCATCAACGGCGGCCAGCGGCCGGCCATCCGCATCCTGGCCAATCCGAAGGCGCTGGCGGCCTACAACCTTTCGCTCGACGATGTCCGCATTGCGATCGGCAACGCCAATTCGAACCAGGCCAAAGGCAGCTTCGACGGGCCCACGCGGGCCTCGACGATCGACGCCAACGACCAGCTGAAGTCGGCCGACGAATTCAAGGCCATGATCGTCGCCTATCGCAAGGGAGCGGCAGTGCGGCTGAGCGACGTGGCCGACGTCGTCGACGGCGCCGAGAATTCGCGGCTCGCGGCCTGGGCCAACGAGTCCGCGGCGGTGATCGTCAACATCCAGCGCCAACCGGGCGCCAACGTCATCGAAGTGGTGGATCGCATCAAGCGGCTCCTGCCGCAGCTCAACGCGTCGCTGCCCGCCGCGGTCGATGTCGTGCTGCTGACCGACCGCACCGAGACCATTCGCGCCTCCGTACGCGATGTGCAGTTCGAGCTGCTGCTCGCCGTGGCGCTCGTCGTGATGATCATCTTCCTGTTCCTGCGCAATGTCGCAGCCACCGTCATTCCGAGCGTGGCGGTGCCGCTGTCGCTCGTCGGCACGTTCGCCGTGATGTACCTCGCCGGGTTCTCGATCAACAATCTCACGTTGATGGCCCTCACCATCGCCACCGGCTTCGTGGTGGACGACGCCATCGTGATGATCGAGAACATCTCGCGCCACATCGAGGCCGGCGAGCCGCCGCTGGCGGCGGCGCTGAAGGGCGCGGAGCAGATCGGCTTCACCATCATCTCCCTGACGTTGTCGCTGATCGCCGTGCTGATCCCGCTGCTCTTCATGGGCGACGTGGTCGGGCGGCTGTTCCGCGAATTCGCGATCACGCTCGCCGTCGCCATCCTCATCTCGGCCGTGGTCTCGCTGACGCTGACCCCGATGATGTGCGCCCGCCTGCTGCGCCACGTGCCGGAGCGCGAGCAGGGTCGTCTGTTCAGGGCGACCGGCGCGTGGTTCGATCGGGTGATCGCCGGCTACGCGCGCATGCTGACCTGGGTCCTCGATCGGCAGGGGGCGACGCTGCTCTGTCGCGATCGCCACGCTGGCGCTGACGATCGTGCTGTACGTCGCGATCCCCAAGGGCTTCTTCCCGGCCCAGGACACCGGTGCGATCCAGGGCATTTCGGAGGCCTCGCCAACGATATCCTTCGCTGCGATGGCCGAGCGCCAGCAGGCACTGGCGAAGGTGATCCTGCAGGACCCGGCGGTGAAGAGCCTGTCGTCGTTCATCGGGGTCGACGGCAGCAACCCGACGCTGAACAGCGGACGCTTCCTGATCAACCTCAAGCCGCTGTCGCAGCGCGACAGCAGCGCGGCCGACGTCATCCGGCGCCTGCAGGAGAAGCTTGCGGGCATCGAGGGCATCGTGCTCTATCTGCAACCGGTGCAGGATCTCACCATCGAAGACAAGGTGAGCCGCACCCAGTACCAGTTCTCGGTGGAGGACGCGAATGCCGACGAGCTGCGCGCCTGGGTGCCGAAGCTCGTCGACCGCCTGCGCCAGGACCCGCGGCTGGCCGACGTCGCAACCGACCAGCAGGAGGGCGGGCTGCAGGCGTACGTCGAAATCGATCGCGCCGCGGCGAGCCGCCACGGCATCACGCCCGCGATGATCGACAATGCGCTCTACAACGCCTTCGGCCAGCGCATCGTCTCCACGATCTTCACGCAGACCGGCCAGTATCGCGTCATCCTCGAGGTCCTGCCGGAGTTCCGCCGCGGCGTCGCCGCGCTCGACAGCATCTATGTACCCGCGCCGAACACGGCGATGCCGGCGCGCCCGCCCGGAACGGCGTCCGGCGCCGCAGCGGGGCCGGACTCGACGCAGCAGATTTCGCTGGCGACGCTGGCGCGGGTGACCGAGCGCGCCGCGCCGCTCGTCGTCAGCCGCATCGGCCAGTTTCCGGCGGCGACGATTTCCTTCAACCTGGCGCCCGGCGCATCGCTGGGTGACGCGCTGAACGCCGTCGCGGCGGCGCAGCGCGACGTCGGCCTGCCGGCGAGCATGCAAGTGAAGCTGCAGGGTGCCGCGCTGGCCTTCAGCGCCTCGCTCACCAGCCAGCTCTGGCTGATCCTGGCGGCCATCGTCACGGTCTACATCGTCCTGGGCGTGCTCTACGAGAGCTACATCCACCCCATCACCATCCTGTCGACGCTGCCCTCCGCCGGAGTCGGCGCGCTCCTCGCGCTGCAGGTTTCCGGCAATGATCTCGGCGTGATCGCCATCATCGGCATCATCCTGCTCATCGGCATCGTCAAGAAGAACGCCATCCTGATGATCGACTTCGCGATCGACGCCGAGAGGGAGCAGCGCATGGCGCCGCGGGACGCCATCTTCCAGGCCTGCCTGCTGCGGTTCCGTCCGATCATGATGACCACGATGGCAGCGCTGCTCGGCGCACTGCCGCTGATGATCGGCTGGGGCGTGGGCTCGGAGCTGCGCCATCCGCTCGGCATCACGATGGTCGGCGGCCTCATCGTGAGCCAGGCGCTCACGCTGTTTACCACGCCCGTCATCTATCTCGCGTTCGGCCGGCTCGAGGGCCGGCTGAGCGCGCGGCGCGAGCGCCGGCGCGCCGCCGCGCCGGGGGTGCATCCGTGAACGTCTCGGCGCCCTTCATCGACCGTCCCGTCGCGACCACGCTGCTCACCATCGGCATCACGCTGGCCGGCGCGGTCGCCTTCCAGCTGCTTCCGGTATCGCCGCTGCCGCGGATCGACCTGCCGACCATATCGGTGTCCGCGAGTCTGCCGGGCGCGAGTCCGGAGACGATGGCGGCGACGGTCGCGACGCCGCTCGAGCGCTCGCTGGGCCGCATCGCCGGCATCACCGAGATGACATCGGCCAGCGCGCTCGGCTCGACGCGCATCGTCCTGCAGTTCGAGCTCGACCGCGACATCAACGGCGCGGCGCGCGACGTCCAGGCGGCGTTGAACGCGGCCCGCAGCGAGCTGCCTTCGGGCCTCAACGGCAATCCCAGCTATCGCAAGGTCAACCCGGCGGACGCGCCGGTGATGATCCTCGCGCTCACGTCGGAGACGATGACCCAGGGGCAGATGTACGACGCCGCGTCGACCATCATCGCGCAGAAGCTGTCGCAGGTTCCGGGCGTGGGCCAGGTCCAGATCGGCGGCAGCTCGCTGCCCGCGGTGCGCGTCGAGGTCAACCCCCAGGCGCTGCATCAGTACGGCATCGGGTTCGAGGACGTGCGCGCCGCGCTCGCCGGCGCCAACGCCAATCGGCCCAAGGGCGCGGTGGAGGACGGCCGGCGCTACTGGCAGATCGAGGCCAACGACCAGGCCAGCACCGCGGCCGACTATATCCCCCTGATCGTGGCCTACCGCAACGGCGCGCCGGTAGCGCTCGCCGACGTGGCGGAAGTCGTCGACTCGGTGCAGGATCTGCGCAACGCGGGGTCGTCCAACGGCAGGCCGTCGGTGCTGGTGATCATCAGCCGCCAGCCCAGCGCCAACATCATCGAGACGGTCGATCGCGTCACCAGCCTCCTGCCGGTGCTGCGCGCGTCGGTGCCCGGCGCAATCGACCTCGACGTGATGATGGAGCGCACCACGACGATCCGCGCCTCGCTGCGCGACGCCGGCACGACGCTGGCGCTGTCCGTGGCGCTGGTGGTGCTGGTGGTGTTCCTGTTCCTGCGCAACGGCCGCGCGGCGCTGATCCCCGGCGTCGCGATTCCGGTGTCGCTCACCGTCACCTTCGGCATCATGTACCTCGCCGGCTACAGCCTCGACAACCTGTCGCTGATGGCCCTCACGATCGCCACCGGATTCGTGGTCGACGATGCGATCGTGGTCCTGGAGAATGTCTCGCGCCACATCGAGGACGGCATGTCGCCGCGGGATGCGGCGCGCGTCGGGGCGCGGGAAGTCGGGTTCACGGTGCTGGCGATGACGCTGTCGCTCATCGCCGTCTTCATTCCCATGCTGCTCATGGGCGGCTTCGTGGGTCGCTTCTTCCGCGAGTTCGCGGTGACGCTGTCGGCGGCGATCCTGGTCTCGCTGCTCGTGTCTCTCACCACGACGCCCATGATGTGCGCGCGGCTGCTCGTGCCGGCCAGCGAACGCCCCAGGTCCCGGTTCCACGCGTGGAGCGAGCGGGGTTTCCGGGCGGTGCTCCGTGGCTACGAGCGGACCCTGGCCTGGGCACTGGATCACGGCCCGTTCACCGTCCTCGTCCTGCTCGCCACCATCGCCCTCAACGTCTACCTCTACGTGATCGTGCCAAAAGGCTTCTTCCCGCAACAGGACACGGGCCAGCTCACGGGACGCATCCGGGCCGATCAGAGCATCTCGTTCCAGGCCATGCAGCAGAAGCTCGCCGCGTTCATCGAGATCGTTCGCGCCGACCCGGCCGTGGCGAGCGTGGTCGGCTTCACCGGCGGCAGCCAGCGCAACACCGGGTCGATGTTCGTCACGTTGAAGCCGCTCGCCGAGCGCGGGGAGAGCGCCGACCGGATCGTCGCACGGCTGCGCGCCCGGCTCGCGCAGGAGCCGGGCGCCAATCTCGTGCTCAACCCGGTCCAGGACATCCGCGTCGGCGGCCGGCAGAGCCGCTCCACCTACCAATACACGATCCAGGCCGACGATCTGGACGATCTCGCGACCTGGGAGCCGCGCATCCGCGAAGCGCTCGCGCGGCTGCCCGAGCTCACCGACGTCGACACCGACCGGCAGAACAAGGGGCTGTCCACCTCGATTCTGATCGACCGCGACGCCGCGGCGCGCTTCGGCGTGACGCCGAAGGCGATCAGCGCCACGCTCAACGACGCGTTCGCGCAACGCCAGGTCTCGACGATCCACGCGCCCCTCAACCAGTACCACGTCGTGATGGAGGCCGCGCCCGAGTTCTGGCAGTCGGCCGAAGCGCTGGATCAGCTGCACGTGAGCGCCGCCGGCGGCGCGCAGGTGCCGCTTTCGATGTTCGCGCGCCACGTCCCGGCCGAAACGTCGCTCGCCGTCAACCACCACTCCCAGTTCGTCGCCTCGACCATCTCCTTCAATCTGCCGGAAGGCGTTTCGCTGTCGCAGGCGACCCGGGCGATCGAGGACGCCCTCGCCCGCATCGGGGTGCCGGATACGGTGCGCGGCAGCTTCCAGGGTTCCGCGCGCGCGTTCCGGGCGGTGCTCGCGACACAGCCGATCCTCATTCTCGCCGCGCTGCTGACGCTGTACATCGTCCTGGGCGTGCTCTACGAGAGCTTCATCCATCCGCTCACCATCCTGTCCACGCTGCCGTCGGCGGGCGTCGGCGCGATCGCCGCGCTGATGCTGTTCGGGACGGAGTTCTCCGTCATCGCGCTGATCGGCGTGATCATGCTGATCGGCATCGTCCAGAAGAATGCGATCATGATGATCGACTTCGCGCTCGCGACCGAACGTCGGACGGGGGTGGATTCGCGCGAGGCCATTTTCGAGGCATGCCTGCTGCGCTTCAGGCCCATTCTGATGACGACCATGGCCGCGCTGCTCGCGTCGATTCCGCTCGCCCTCGGCCGAGGCGACGGCGCGGAATTCCGCCAGCCGCTCGGCATCGCGATAGGCGGCGGCCTGATCCTGAGCCAGGTGCTGACGCTCTACACCACGCCGATCGTGTATCTCTACCTCGACCGATGCAGCCTCTGGTTCCGCGGCCTGTGGCGCGGCAGCCGTCACGGCTCGACGTTCGCCACCCGCGCGGCCGCGCCCTGACGATGACCGAGGCCATCCGCTTCCGCACCGCCCGCGTCCTCGCGGTCGCGTCCGTGCTCGCCAGCAGCGTCTCGTGCACGGTCGGGCCCGACTACGTGCGCCCGGTCGCCGACGTGCCGTCCGCGTACAAGGAGGCCGGGGCAACGCCTCGGCCGCGGAGCGCGATCCCGGCCGGACGCTGGTGGGAGGTCTTCAACGACGGCGAGCTCAACGCCTTGGCCGCGGCGGTCGAGGTGAACAACCAGACGGTGCGCGCCGCCGAAGCGCGCGTGCGGCAGGCGCTCGCGCTGACCGATGCGGCAAAGTCGAGGTACTACCCATCGCTGACTGCCGGGGGGGCCAACCAGAACGTCGGTCTCGTGGCGGCCTGGGAACTCGATCTGTGGGGTCGCATCCGGCGCAATGTCGAAGCGAGCACGGCCGCGGCCGAATCCACGGCCGACGAGCTCGCCGCGGCGCGACTCTCGCTCCAGGCGCAGCTCGCGCAGAATTATTTCCTGCTGCGCGTGCAGGATGCGGAGATTCGCCTGCTGCAGGACAGCGTCGCGCGCTACGAGCGTTCGCTGCAGCTCACGCGCAACCAGTACGCGGTCGGCGTGGCTTCCCGCGGCGACGTCGTCCAGGCCGAGGCGCAACTCATGTCGACGCGCACCCAGGCGCTCGAGGCCACGGTGAACCGAGCGCAACTCGAGCATGCGATCGCCGTGCTGATCGGCAAGGCCCCGGCCGATTTCTCCATTGCGCCATCGCCGCTCGATGCGACGATACCCTTGGTGCCTCCGGCGCTGCCTTCCGAGTTGCTGGAACGGCGCCCGGACATCGCCGCAGCGGAGCGCCGGATGGCTGCCGCGAACGCGCAGATCGGCGTCGCCGAAGCGCTCTACTATCCGTCCGTCAGTCTTGGCGTCGGCGGCGGCTTCGGCAATCGCGACTTCGCGGGCGGCGCGGTCACGGGCTGGACGCTGTTCGACGGTGGGCTGCGGCAGGCGCAGGACGCGCAGGCGGCCGCGGGCTACGACGAGACCGTCGCGAACTACCGGCAGACGATCCTGGCTGCCTTCCGCGAGGTCGAGGACAATCTGGCCGCGCTGCGCATCCTCGAGGAAGAAGCCGCGACGCAGGCGGAGGCGGTGCGGGCGGCACGCGAGTCGGTGACGATCACGAACAACCAGTACCGGGCGGGCATCACCACCTACCTGGCCGTGGTCGTCGTGCAGGCCGCCACGCTCGTCAACGAGCGCGCGGAGCTGGGCATTCTCGGGCGCCGCTACGTCGCGACCGTCGCGCTGATCAAGGCGCTGGGCGGCGGCTGGGAAGCGCCGGCGCCGATGGCGACGAAGAGCCAGTACCGCGAGATCATGCCCTGACCGTCGCCCCGGTCAGGGCCCGTCCGGCGCCCCGAGGCGTTGCCCGTCCGCTCACGCGGGAGCCGCGGCCAGCGCCACGCGCAGTCGCCGGCCGTCTTCCGGAATGAAATGCCCGCGTTCGAGCGAGAATGCCCGTACCGAGACGCGCAATCGCCAGCCGGCATCGATGCGTGCGATGCGATAGACGTGATAGGTCGCGTGCCGGTCGACCTTGCCGCCGACCGCGGAGGCGGAAGGCACGCCGATCGCGAGCGTGCGTTGGTGCGCCGCGTCGAGATAGGTGGCGGCGGAAAAATGGGCGTGCCCGTGCAGGACGAGCTCCGCGCCGCGCCGCGCGAGCACGTCGCGCAGCGCCGCGCCGTCGAGCAGCGACTTGCGCCATTGCACCGTGTGCGGCGCCGGAGGGTGGTGCAGAAGCACGATCCGGAACAGCCCTGACGCTGCGGTTTGCTCCAGCATGCGTTCCAGCCGCTGCAGTTGTGGCGCCCCCAGCGAACCGGTGGCCAGGAAGGGCGCCGACGGACGCGCCGTCGACAGGCCGATCAGGGCAACATCGCGCCGAACGCGGAGGATCGGGAAGGCATCGTCGGCGCCAGCGGGCAGAGCCATTTCGTCTCCGCGCATGTACGGCGACCACTGCGCAAACGTGTCGCGCCAGGGCTCGCGGACATAGGCGTCGTGATTGCCGGGCACGACGGTGACGCCTTCGGGCTCGCCCAGTCGCGCGAGCCACGCCGCCGCCTCGCGGAACTCCTGCGGCAATCCCAGGTGCGTCAGATCGCCGGTGACTGCGATGTGGTCGAGCCGCTCCCCGCGCAGGCTCGCCCGGAGCGCGTCGAGCACGTCCGTCCGATGCTCGTGGCGGCGCCGATGCCACCATGTGAGGTACCCGAGAATCCGCTTGCCGAGCAACGCCCGCGGGCTCACGCCGGCAAGCGAGGACAGGTGCAGGTCCGACACGTGCGCCAGCGCGAAATCGGCGTCCGGGATCGCGCCGGCGCCCGTGTCGGGGTCGATCGTGAGCTGCACTCTCGTCACCGGGTTAGTATATGATGCGCTGCCGCATTGCGGCTGCGGCCAACCTGTATTTCCTTCGTCGACGACATGCACGCAGTGGTATTGGGGGACAGCCGGGTCCGACTGTGGGGACTCACCCCGGCCGAGCGCATCGAACGCCAATTGCGCGCCGAAGGCATCGCGCTGCGGCGCGAGGGCATCGGCGACCCGCCGGCGGACGAGACCCTGCTCCTGCTTCGCGGCGATTGCCTGTACGACGCTCGCGTGATCCGCGGGCTCGCGCAGACGCCCGGTGTATTGCTCGAAGGCGATGTCGACGGACGGCGCATGCGGCTGGCGGCTCACGTCGCGGCGGCACGGATGCCGGCCGCCGAAGAATGGCTGCGCGGCGGCGCAGCACCGGGCTCGCTGGCGGACAGCGCGGTTGCGAATGTCGAGCAACTGGCCAGGGGATACGAGGCGGGACTGAAGAAACGCGACCGCCCGTTCGTGCTTCCGGTCACCAGCGAGCGGCGGGCCGCGCTCGAGCAGCTCACGTTCTCCGGCGCCTACAAGGGCGTCACGGATCTCGTGACCAAGTGGGTGTGGCCCGTTCCGGCGCAATGGGTCACCCGCGCGTGCGTGCGCCTGCGGATGACGCCCAACCAGGTGACGGCGGCGAGCCTCGTGCTGGTGATCGTGGCCGGGGTGCTGTTTGCGCGCGGCGAATTCGCCTGGGGATTGCTCGCCGGCTGGATCATGACGTTCCTCGACACCGTCGACGGCAAACTCGCGCGCGTCACCGTCACCTCGACCAAGCTGGGAAACATCTTCGACCACGGCATCGACCTCGTTCATCCGCCGCTCTGGTATGTCGCCTGGGGCATCGGGCTCGCCCTCGACCCGCCGGCCATCGGCGGAGTCCCGCTGGCGACGATCTACTGGATCATCCTCGTCGGCTACGTCGGCGGGCGCCTCTGCGAGGGTGCGTTCCAGCTGTGGATCGCGCGGTTCTCCATCTTCACCTGGCGTCCGTTCGACTCCTGGTTCCGGCTGATCGCGGCACGGCGCAATCCGAACATGATCATGCTCACGGCGAGCCTCGTTGTTGGCAGGCCGGATCTCGGCCTCGTGGCGGTGGCTGCATGGACCGCGCTGTCGACCGCATTGCTGCTCGTCCGGCTGCTGCTGGCCGCGCGGGCGAAGCGCGGCCCGAACGCCGTGGCGTCGTGGCTGTCGGAGATCGGCCAGACCGTGGACGAGCGCTCGCTCGCGGTGCGCGTGTTCAGCCACGCCGCACCCGCTGCGCGCAAGGCCTGACGGGAGCCGCGTCGTGCCGGCGCCGCCTGCCCCGGCACCCGAAGCCGCATCGCAGCTTGACGCGTTGCGCATTGGCGTTCTGCAGAATCCGCGCAGCGGAGCGAATCTCGGGGCCGCTGCTCCGATGCGGCGACTGCTCGGCGCCCATCCCGCGATCCCCTGCCGCGAAGTGCTGGACCCCGCGTCCGTCGCGGAGGCCCTGCGCGAGATGGCGGAGCGCGGCATCAACACCGTCGCGATCAGCGGCGGCGACGGCACCGTCAACGCGGTCCTGAACACCGTCTTCGGCCGGAGCCCGTTTCCCCGCTTGCCGTTGCTCGCAGTCTTGCGCGGCGGCACCGCGAACATGACGGCCCGCGACATCGGGATGCGGGGCCGCCAGGAACGCGCGCTGCGCTCGCTGATCGACTGCGCGGCGCGCGGCGGCGACGGCCTTGCCGTGATCGAGCGCCCGGTGATGCGCATCGACCCGGGCGCGGGACGGGAGCCCATCTACGGGATGTTCTTCGGGGCGGCGGCAATCGCGCAGGGCATCGAATACTGCAAACGGGAGGTGCACAGGCTGGGCCTGCGCGGAGAAATAGGACCGGCGGTCACGATGGCGCGCTTCATCATCGCGATGGCCCGCGGCGAGCGCGCCATCGTCGCCCCGGTGCCGATCACCGTTGCCGTCGACGGGGAAGCGCCCTCGTCCTTCGACTGCGAGATCATCCACGTCACCACGCTCGAGCAGCTGGTCCTCGGGCTGCGTCCCTTCTGGGGCAGGGAGCCCGCGGCGCTGCACTACGCCAGCGTGCGCGCGGCCCCCCGCCACTGGATCAAGGCGCTCCCGGGCCTCCTGCGCGGCCGGCCGAACCGATACGTCACGCCGGCGAACGGATACGAGAGCCGCAACGCGCGACGACTGCTGCTCGGGCTCGACAGCCCGTTCTTCGTCGACGGTGAGATGTTCGCGCCGACGGCGGGCTCGCCGCTGGTGTTTTCCGATGGCGGCTCGGCGAGCTTCATCAAGCTCCGATGACTCAGGCACTCGAAGGCGCGATCGCGCGCCAGGTCGCGGTGCGCGCCCCGGACGCCGTGGTCGCGCTCGGGAACCGGTTGCGCGAACGCTTCGGCTCGCAGGCGCAGGCGGTGCTCTTCTACGGCTCCTGCCGCCGCGCGCACGACGACAGCGGCGGCATCGTCGATCTCTACGTCCTGGTCGACGACTATCGCGCGGCCTATGGCGCACTGCTGCCCGCGCTCGCGAACCGGATCCTGGCGCCGAACGTCTACTATCTCGAGACCTCGTTCGCGGACCGCACCGTGCGCGCGAAGTACGCGGTGGTGTCGCTCGACGAGTTCGAGCGCGGCACGGCGCGCTGGTTTCATCCGTACCTGTGGGGCCGGTTCGCGCAGCCCTGCGGACTGCTGTACGCCGCGGACGAAAGGGCAAGACGACGCGTGCTCCGCGCCCTCGCGGCCGCCGTCGCCACGTTCGCGTCGCGCACCCTGCCCCGGCTGCCGGCAGAGTTCGGCGCCGAGGAATTGTGGACGAGCGGATTGCTGCTCACCTACGCGGCGGAGCTCCGCTCGGAACGCCCGGAAAAGATTCGCGCACTCGTTGCCGACACGCTGCCCGAGCTGGAGGCCCGGACGCGCGCGCTCGCGCCGGAACAAGGCTGGACTGCGGCGGCATCGGGCCGCTACCGCAATCCGAGCACGCGCGGGCAGCGCTCGTGGAGCGCGTGGAGCTGGGCCGTACGCCGCGCTCAGGGCAAGGTGCTGAGCATTCTTCGGCTGCTGAAGGCGTCGTTCACTTTCGACGGCGGACTGCCGTACCTTGCCTGGAAGATAGAGCGCCATTCCGGGGTGAGAATCGGAATCACGCCGTTCATGCAACGCCACCCGCGCCTGGGGGCGATCGGAGCGCTGTGGCGGACGTGGCGGCGCGGGGGATTTCGCTAGGAGAGTCATTCATGAACCAGACGATCATCAAGTTCGGATACCCGGCAACCCTGCTGCACGAATACCGGAGCTGGGTCGTCCTGCTGCGTCCGGCGCAACCGACGCTGGGCAGTCTCGTGCTCGCCTGCAAGGAGGAGGCGACGTCCTTCGGCGCCGTGTCGGCGGAAGCCTATGCAGAGCTTGCGCACGCAACTGCGGATATCGAGCGCACGCTGGCCGCCGTGTTCAGCTTCCAGAAGATCAACTATCTCGCGCTGATGATGGTCGACCCGCACGTGCACTTCCACGTGATCCCGAGATACTCGGAACCGCGGGCATTCGACGGCGGGACGTTCCCGGACGCCACCTGGCCGAAGCCGCCGGACGTGACGGCGGCACTCGCGCTGACACCGGAGCAGATGACGGCACTGCACGCCCGGCTGCGCGCGGCGTGGCCCTGAAATCGGGACCGGGAATCCGGGCCCGCCGCTACACGAGCTCCGGTATCAGCGTCGGCAGGGGTCGTCCGGCGAACCACGCATCGAGGTTCGCCTTGCACAGATCGCCCATCGCCTGCCGGGTCTCGCGCGTCGCGCTGCCCACGTGCGGCAGCAGCACCACGTTGTCCATCGCGAAAAGAGGCTGCGGGATGTCGGGCTCGTGCGCGAAAACATCGAGGCCGGCGGCCTTGATGGTGCCCGCCTGGAGCGCGGCCACGAGCGCCGGCTCGTCGATGATCGAGCCGCGCGCGATGTTGATGATCGTGCCCTTCTTGCCCAGCGCCGCGAGCACCTTCGCGTCGACGATGTTCCTCGTCTCGGCGCCACCGGGACAGGCCACCACGAGAAAATCCGCTGCCGCGGCGAGCGCCTCGAGGCCGGGAATGAACCGGTACGGCACTTCCTGCGGCCTGCGGCCCGTGTATGCGACGTTCATCCCCATTGCCGAAACGCGCGCCGCGATCGCCTTGCCGATGCGACCGAGTCCCAGGATGCCGACAGTCCGGCCGCCGAGCTTGGTCGTGAGCTCCGGCCCACGCTTCAGCCACTCCCCCGCCTGCACGAAGCGGTTGAGGCGCACGAACCCGCGGCCGGTCATCATGATCAGCGCCACGGCGACGTCCGCGACGTCGTCGGTCAGCACGTCCGGCGTGTTCGTCACCTTGAGCCCGCGCTTCCTGCAATAATCGACCGGCACCCCGTCGTAGCCGACGCCGAACACGGAGATGATCTCGAGCGCCGGCAGCGCATCGAGCAGCGTCGTCGGCGTGACGGTGCCGCCGCCCTGAACGAGCCCGCGGATGGCCGCGCCGTGAACGGCGAGAAAGCCCGCCTTGTCGGGCGCCTGCGCGTAGTCGTGGCAGCGGTAGTCCGCCTTCAGCGGCTCGTAGAGAAAGGGCGGCAGGGGTGCGGTGACGATGATGTCGGTCGGCATGGGATCAGCTCTTCGTTCGGGTTGGTGCGGCGGCCCATTCTAGCAACCCCGCGATCAGGCCGGCGTCGCTGCCCGCGGTCTCGACCACGGCAAGGCCGAGGTCGCGCGCGTGCGCGGCGATCCGCGGATGCGGGACGAACGTCGGACAGGCCTGCCAGCGCAATCGAGTCGCATCGTCGACGAGCGCCCACAGGTTGTCGAGCCCCTCGCTCGACGTGATCGTGACCGCATGGACTCTTCCTTCGCGAAACGCTTCGGCGAGACCGGCCGCGCCGCCCTCGGGCTTCGCCCGGCGATAGCACGCAACGTAGTCGACGGCGGCGCCTCGCGCGCGGAGCGTTGCGCCCAATTGCTCGCGACCGCCATCGCCGCGAAAGATCACGACGCGCTTTCCATTCGCCGCGGCAAGCTCCGGCAGTGCGAGCAGGCCGTCGCTGTCGAATGTCGTCGCCGGTATGCGCGTACCGCCGATGCCGACGGCCGACAGCGCTTCGGCGGTTCCCGGGCCCGGCGCGAAGGCGACGAGCCGGGCGGGCCATTGCCCCGGCTCCGGCGCACCGTACTCGACGGCGTTGGCGGAAACGAAGATCGCGAAGTCGTACTTGGCCAGCGTCGCACGCGCGCGCGCCAGCGGCTCCGGATCGGAGGGCGGCAGGATCGCGATCGCCGGGAAGATGACCGGCGCCCCGCCCAGCGCGGCAACCGTCTGCGCGAAGCCACCCGCCTGTCGCGCGGGTCGCGTGATCAGTATCCCGAGGCCCGCGAGCGGTCCGGTCGGCTCCACTCGCGGCGTCAGCGCGTGGACCATCGCCGCGGGTTGCTCACGGTGCCGCGAGTCGCGCCGCGCCGCGGGCGAGAAACTCCGCCGCCAGCGCGCGGCCCAGCGCGTCGGCTGCGTGCAGGTCCTGGCACGGTGCGCGGTGATCGCCGCGCAGCACCTCGGCGCCGTCGCGGCTCGCGAGCAGCCCGCGCAGCCACAGTTCGCCATGGGCGAAGACCGCATGGGCCGCGAGCGGCGTGTGGCAGCTGCCGGACAGCGCGCGCGAGAAGGCGCGCTCGGCCGTCGTCGTGAGCGTCGTGTCACGATCGGCGAGCGGCGCGAGCGCAGCAAGCAGATCGGCGCGATCGGCGCGGCATTCCAGCGCCAGCGCGCCCTGCCCCACTGCCGGCAGACTCTCGTCAGGATCGAGATAGGACGCGATCCGGCCGGCGAAGCCCAGGCGCCGCAGTCCCGCCGCGGCAAGGATGATCGCGTCGTATTGTCCTTCGTCGAGCTTGCGCAGGCGGGTGTTGACGTTGCCCCGCAGCGGCAGGATCGAAAGCAGGGGATCGCGCTCGCGCAACTGGGCTTCGCGGCGCAGGCTCGACGTGCCGATGCGCGCGCCGCCCGGAAGGCTCGCCAGGTCGAGATAATGATTCGACACGAACGCATCGCGCGGGTCCTCGCGCGCAGTGATGGCCGCCAGCGCGAATCCATCGGGCATGTCCATCGGCACGTCCTTCAGCGAATGGACAGCGAGATCGGCGCGACCGTCGGCCATCGCCACTTCGAGCTCCTTGATGAAGAGGCCCTTGCCGCCGATGTCGGCAAGCGGCTGGTCCAGCACCCGATCGCCTTCCGTGGTCATCCCGAGCAGGCCGACGTCGCTCGACGGATATAATGCCGCGAGCAGCGCCCGGATGTGCTCGGCCTGCCACAGCGCGAGCGCGGATTCACGCGTGGCGATCGTAAGCCGGCGCGGTACGGATGGATGGGTCATGGGGCAGAAAGGAATGGAAAACGGCGGGCGCAGGGGCGGCGCGAATGCGTCGCGGCGCGCCGCGTTGTCGCGGATCTTAGCATGTGCGCTCGGGGCAACCGGTGGCATGGCGACGTTCGCGGCGGCGCAGACCGCGACACCGCACCGCGCCTCTCTTCCGCTCGCGGCGGATCTCGCCGCGGACGCCGCGGCGAGCCGGCGGGACAGGGTCCCGATCTTCCTCTTCCTCGACCGGCTCGACTGCCCCTATTGCGCGCAGGCGCTCGCGCGGTACGTCGTGCCGATGTCGAAGGAACCGCCGTGGCGCGACCGCGCGATCTTTCGCCAAATCGAGATCGACCAGCCGCTGCCTCTCGTCGCCTTCGACGGGACGGCGACGACGCACCGCGCACTGGCCGCGCGCTACCGCGTGTCGCTCACGCCGACGGTCGTCGTGGTCGACGGCGCCGGCACGACCATCGGCGGTCCCGTCGTCGGGCTCCTGACCGCCGACTTCTATGCCACGTACCTCGAGCAGGCCATCGACGGCGGGATGGCGAAACTTCGCCGCGGGGCCTGACGGCGCCGCGCTGCGGCGGCCGATTGCGGCGCGACACCGACTACCGATTTGACTGTTACAGTCCACTCGGATCCATCTGCATGAACCCGAACATCGTGGTCTCCCCATCGGACGCCGCGCCGCAGGCTTTCTGCGCGGCGAGCCGCTATCATGGCGTCACCGTTCCCTTTTCGAGGCTTCCATGCGCATCGTGATCACCGGCGGCGCCGGCTTTCTTGGCGTCCGCCTCGCCCGCGCGATTCTCGCCTGCGCAACGCTGACCGACGCGCGCGGCAGCGCGCGGCCCGTCCGCGAAGTCGTACTGCTCGATGTCGCGGACCCGCCGGATCTCGGCGATCCGCGGGTTCGCCGCGTCACCGGCGATCTCGCCGATCCGGCGGTGATCGAGCGCGCCGTGAGCGCCGACACCGACTCGGTCTTCCATCTCGCGGCCGTCGTCAGCGGGCAGGCCGAAGCCGATTTCGACATCGGGATGCGCGTGAATCTCGACGCGACGCGCCTGCTGCTGGAGCGCTGCCGGAAGCTCGCGGCGCCGCCGAAATTCGTGTTCGCGAGCTCGCTCGCGGTCTTCGGCGGCCCGCTGCCCGACCCGGTGCCCGACGATGCGCCGCTCACGCCGCAGGCGTCCTACGGCACGCAGAAGGCGATCGGCGAGCTGCTCGTCTACGACATGACGCGCAAGGGCTTCATCGACGGGCGCAGCCTGCGCCTGCCGACGGTCACCGTGCGCCCCGGCAGGCCGAACAAGGCCGCGTCGTCGTTCGCGAGCGGCATCATCCGCGAGCCGCTCTCGGGCGAGGACGCGATCTGCCCCGTGGCGCGGGCGACCCGGATGTGGGTGACCTCGCCGCGCGCCGTCATCGCCAACATCATCAAGGGCCACGAGGCGCCGGCGGCGGCGTTCGCGCACACGCGCTCGGTCAACGTGCCGGGGATTCTCGTCGCCGTCGAAGCCATGGTCGATGCGTTGCGCCGCGTGGCGGGCGATGCGGTCGCCGACCGCGTGCAGTGGCGATTCGATCCGACGGTCGACCGGATCGTCGCAACCTGGGCGTCGAATTTCGCCCCGAAGCTCGGTCTCGCCCTCGGCATGACGAGCGACGCGGACTTCGAAAGCATCGTCCGCGCGTACATCGCGGACGACATGCCGAAAGGGTGAGCGAAAGGCTACGCCGCGTCGGCGACCAACGCCACCGGTTCCACTGCCGCCAGCGCTTCGAGGAACAGCTCCGGCCCGGCGTCCCTGAGTTTCGCGGCGTCCGACAGGATCTGCCGGAAGCGCCGTCCGCCCGACCGGCCATGATAGAGACCGAGCACGTGCCGCGCGATGCCGCGCAGCGGCACGCCCTTCGCAATCTGCGTCCTCGCGTAGGGCAGGAGCGCCTGCAGCACCTCGGCGCGCGAACGCGCCGGGGCGGCGTCACCGAAGGCGCGCCAGCCCGCCTGCGCGAGAAAATACGGATCGTGATAGGCGACGCGGCCGAGCATCACGCCGTCCACGTGCGCGAGCTCGCGCTCGATGCCATCCCAGTCCGCAAGCCCGCCGTTCAGGACGATCGTCAGCGCCGGAAAATCGCGCTTCAGCCGGTGCACGACGTCATAGCGCAGCGGAGGCACCTCGCGATTCTGCTTCGGCGAGAGCCCCTTCAGCACGGCGTTCCGCGCGTGGACGATGAAGATCGGGCAGCCGGCGGCCGCCACGATGCCGACGAAGTCCCGGACGAAACTGTAATCGTCGCCGGCATCGAGCCCGATCCGGTGCTTGACCGTCACCGGAATCGAAACCGCGTCGCGCATCGCCTTCACGCAATCGGCGACGAGCGCCGGCTCGGCCATCAGGCACGCGCCGAAGCTGCCGGTCTGCACGCGCTCCGACGGGCAGCCGCAATTGAGGTTGATCTCGTCGTAGCCCCAGCGCTCGCCCAGTTTCGCGCCGGCGGCGAGCTGGCCGGGATCGCTGCCGCCCAGCTGCAACGCGAGCGGATGCTCGGCGACGTCGAAATCGAGGTGATGCGCGACGTCGCCGTGCGCGAGCGCGCCGCCCGTTATCATCTCGGTGTACAGCCGCGCGCGCGGCGCGACCAGGCGCAGGAAGTACCGGCAGTGCCGGTCGGTCCAGTCCATCATCGGCGCGACGCAGACGCGGTGCGACGGGTGATCCATAGGCTCGGATTTTCGACGCCCGGTCGGCTCGACCGGGACATTGGAACGATCGGTCATTCTATAGCCATGCGAACGCAACCACCGCCGCGGAGCGACGGCAGCGCAGCCGCGAGCCGAGGGTCGAACGGCATGAAGCGGCGCGGCTCTCGGTTTCAGCGGAGCGGATGTCGACGCCAGCGGCCGACCGGAGCAGAGCCGCCCCGCGGCGCGCGCCGGCCCGCTCGCGGCAGCGTGGAGCCGCCGTGTTCGATCGGCAGGACGATGAGCAGCGGCAGCCGAGCCGAAACAGCGTGAGCGCGGAACCGATCTTCGACTACGTCGTCATCGGCGCCGGCATTGCCGGCGCGTCGATCGCCTATCGATTGAGCGTCGGGGGAAAGGATCGCGTGCTCGTGCTCGAGCGCGAGCCCCAGCCCGGGCTCCACTCGACCGGACGCTCGGCCGCCATGTTCATCGAGACCTATGGCACGCCCGCGATCCGCGCGCTGACGCGCGCCAGCCGCGCTTTCTACGAGCATCCGCCCGAGGGCTTCACCGAGTGCCCGCTGCTTGCGCCGCGCGGCGTCCTCTACGTCGCCAGGGATGGCCAGCAGGACTTGCTGGAGCACGCGTTGCGGGATCTGTCGCGCGGCGCATCCGCCACGCGGCGCCTGCGCACCGACGAAGCCCTGGCACGGGTGCCGGTGCTGCGCGTTCCAGGCCTGCACGGCGCCATCCTCGAGGAGGATGCGCAGGACATCGACGTGCACGCCTTGCACCAGGGCTACCTGCGCGGCCTGCGCAGCTGTGGCGGCGTCCTGCGCACGGAGGCCGAGCTGGCGGGTGCCGAACGCGTTGGCGACCTGTGGGCCCTTGCGCTCGCCGACGGCCACACCGTTCGCGCGCGTGCAGTGGTCAACGCCGCCGGCGCCTGGGCGGATGTCGTCGCCGCTCGCTGCGGCGTGCGGCCCGTCGGGCTCATGCCCCGCCGCCGGAGCGCGTTCATCTTCGCCGCGCCGGACGGGATGGCCTGCAACGGCTGGCCGGCCGTCGTGGGCATCGACGAGAGCTTCTATTTCAAGCCCGATGCCGGCCGGTTGCTGGGCTCGCCCGCCAATGCCGATCCCGTCCCGCCGCACGATGTGCTGCCGGAGGAGCTCGACATCGCGCTCGGCATCCATCGCATCCAGGAAGCGACGACGCTGGTCATCCGGCGGCCGCAGCACACGTGGGCGGGGCTGCGCTCGTTCGTCCGCGACGGCGAATTGGTGCTGGGCTGGGACGACGCGCGCGATCGTTTCTTCTGGCTGGCCGCGCAGGGCGGCTACGGCATCCAGACGGCGGCCGGCGCCGCCGAGCTCGCCGCTGCACTGCTGCGCGGCGAGTCCCTGCCGCCACACCTGGCGCAACAGGGGGTGGACCCTGCCGTGCTGGCCCCGTCACGGCTGCGCTGACCGCGCGGCACCGCTGGCGCGGCCCAAAGCGACCACCCGCCGGCGCAGCCCGTTGTCGAACCCGGACCGCCGGGCGCTTCGCGCCAGAGAGGACGGTTCGGCGGCGCGACAACGGTGCGCCGCCTACGAGGCGCGTGCCGTGCCCGGAGCGCTCGCGAGCGTCGCGGCGGCAGCGTCCTGTGACGCGCCGCCACGTGCAAGGTGTTCGCGTCCGAGCTCGGCTTGCGCGCGGCCGGTGACGCACTGCAGATCGCCGGCGGCCTCGGCTATTCGAAGGAATACCCGTACGAGCAGGCGGTGCGTGACTCCCGCATCATGCTGATCTTCGAGGGCACGAACGAGATCCTGCGGGCGCTCATCGCGCTTTCCGGACTCCAGCAGCCGGGCGAGCAGTTGAAGGAGCTCGGCAGGGCTTTCCGGGATCCGTTGCGCTCGCTCGGCGCCATCGGCGCCTACATCGGCGGGCGAGTGAAAAGGCAACTCGTGACGCCCAGCTTCACGCGCGTGCACGAGGCGCTGAAAGACGAGGCCGCGATGGTGGCCACGGCAGCGCACGACCTCGCGCTCGCCGTTCAGAAGCTCCTTATCGCGCACGGCAGGGACGTGATCGAGCGCCAGTTCCACCAGGAGCGCCTTGCCAACGCGGCCATCGACATCTTCCTTTCGAGCGCAACTCTTTCCCGTGCGACGTGGGCCGTCGAAAAGGCCGGCACCGCCGACGGTGCCGCGGCCGACCTCGACAACGCGCGGATCTTCATCTCGATGGCGATGCGCCGCACGCGGCGCGCCCTGCGTGCACTGGATCACAACCAGGACGCGCTGCTCAAGGTGCTGGCGGAAAGGGCTCTCGACAGCGGGTCATTGACGGTCGGCACGCCCACGGACGCGTGACTTGCCCTGTCGTCAGCGAGGAGCGCGGGGTTCGCGATCCGCGCTTCGGCTCGCAGGGAAAGCAGAGCGCGATGCGGCAGCCGGGAACTGCTCACGCGGCTGACGCGCGTTGGCGGTTGTCGGGAGACTCGCCGTCGACGCCCGGCATCCGACAGTCGCGCCTCCCCGCGACCGCGACTGCAGCCAGACCGTGAAACGCGGCGGCTGGGTGCCGCGGGTCGCCGCAATTGCCGGCGCGGCACCAACCCATGACAATGCCGCCATGCCCAGGGCGCTGTTCAATTTCGAATCTGCGATGTCGGTCGCCGACTGGTCCGCCATCGATGACGCCGTGATGGGTGGCGTCTCCCAAAGCCGCCTGCGCCATGATCCCTCCGGCCACGCCGTTTTCGAGGGAATCGTCTCGCTGGAGCACAACGGGGGCTTTGCTTCGGTGCGCTCGCGCCCGATGGACTTGGGTGTCGCGGGTGCCGTCGGCTACCTGCTCGAGGTACGCGGCGACGGCAGGCGCTTCAAGCTCAACCTCCGCACCGACGACGCCCTCGACGGCGTCAACTATCAGGCCGCATTCGAGACACCGGCCGGCACGTGGACCCTCGTGCGACTCCCGCTCTCCGAATTCAAGCCGACTTTCCGGGGTAGAAGCGTGCCCGGCGCCCCGCCACTGGATTCTGCCCGGGTGCGGCAGATTGGCCTCATGATCGCCGAACGGCAGGCCGGGACCTTCGCCTTGGCGCTGCGCTCGATCCGCGTGGAATGACAGGCTGCCGGCAGGCGTTCGCGCCGGCAACGTCCTGTCACGCGCCGTCACGCGCGGGCAGCGTGCCGAGCAGCGACGCGATGATATCCATCGGCACGGGGAAGACGATCGTCGAGCTGCGGTCGTTGGCGATCTGCGTCAGCGTCTGCAGGTAACGCAGCTGCATCGCCTGCGGCGCCCTGGCCAGCATCTGCGCCGCCTCGAGCAGCGTCTCCGAGGCCTGCTTCTCGCCCTCCGCATGGATGACCTTGGCGCGCCGCTCCCGCTCGGCCTCCGCCTGGCGCGCGATCGCGCGGATCATCGACTCGTTCAGGTCGAGATGCTTGATCTCGACATTGCTCACCTTGATGCCCCAGGCGTCGGTCTGCGCGTCCAGGATCTTCTGCACGTCGAGATTGAGCCGCTCCCGCTCGGCGAGCATTTCGTCCAGCTCGTGCTTGCCCAGCACCGCCCGCAGCGTCGTCTGCGCGAGCTCGCTGGTCGCCTGCAGGAAGTTCGCGACCTGGATCACCGCCTTGTCCGCGTCGACGACGCGGAAGAAGATGATCGCGTTCACCTTGACCGAGACGTTGTCGCGCGAGATCACGTCCTGCGGCGGCACGTCGAGCGTGACCACGCGCAGGTCCACGCGCACCATCTGCATGATCCCCGGGACCAGGACCATCAGGCCGGGGCCCTTGACCTTCCAGAAGCGCCCGAGCACGAAGACGACCGCGCGCTCGTATTCGCGCATGATGCGCAGCGACGCGATGACGAGCAGCACCAGCAGCAGCAGCGCGCCGCCCAGGCCGATATTCAGGTCGAATAGCATGGTCACCCTCCTTGAACGGTGTTCGCATTGCCTGCGTCGGGCTCGACGTCGAGCACGAGTCCGCGCACGCCGACGACGCGCACCGACTGTCCTTCGCCGAGCGCAGTGCGCGCGCGGACCTTCCAGCGCTCGCCGTGCAGGCTCGCCCAGCCGTCGTGGCCGTCGGCTTCGATGATGCGCCCGCACGCGCCGACGAGCTCCTCGCGTCCGCTCGCGATGGGGCGGCCCCGGGCACGCATGGCGAGACGGGCGACCAGCAGGATGAAACCGCCGGTGGAAAGCGCGAGCGCGACGATGACCGGCGTGGGGACGCCGAATCCCGGCACGTCGCCGCGGAACAGCAGCACGCCGCCGATCACGAACGCGACAACGCCGCCCAGGCCGAGGATCCCGAAGCCGGGCACGAACGCCTCCGCCACCATCAGCGCGATGCCGAGAACGAGCAGCCCGAGCCCGGCGTAGCTCACGGGCAGCAGCTGGAAGGCGAACAGCGCGAGCAGCAGGCAGATCGCGCCGGCCACCCCGGGCAGCCCGAATCCCGGCGAGCTGAACTCGAAGAACAGCCCGTAGATGCCGAACAGCATCAGGATCAGCGCGACGCTCGGGTTGGTGATCACCTGCAGGAAGCGCGTGCGCGCATCCGGCTCCAGCGTGTCGATCCGCACTCCAGCGAGGCGCAGGCGCACGCTGCCGCCGGGCAGGCGCACCTCGCGCCCGTCGATCTTCGCGAGCAGGTCGGGGATGTCGGCCGCGATCAGGTCGACGACCCGCTCGCGCAGCGCCTCTTCGGCCGGCAGGCTCGCCGCGTCGCGAACCGCGCGCTCGCCCCAGTCCGCATTGCGGCCGCGGGTCTGCGCAAGACTGCGGATGTACGCGGCGGCGTCGTTCGTCTGCTTCGAGGACATCGCGTCGCCGCCTCCGGCGGACCCCTTCGCGCCCTTGTCGTCTGCTTTGTCCGCCTTGTCCGGCGCGGATGGCGAGGTCGGCACACCGGGCAGGCCGATCGGCACCGGCGTTGCGGCGCCGAGGTTGGTTCCCGGCGCCATCGCGGCGACGTGGCTCGCGTAGATGATGAAGGTGCCGGCGCTCGCCGCGCGCGCGCCCTGCGGCGCCACGAACGCCGCCACGGGCACGCGCGAGGCGAGGATCGCCTGGATGATCTGGCGCATCGACGTGTCGAGGCCTCCGGGCGTATCCAGCCGCAGCACCGCGATCGCCGCGCCGTCCGTTGCGGCGTGCAACAGCCCGCGCCCGACGTAGTCGGCGGTCGCGGGGCCGATCGGACCCGTGATTTCGAGGACCAGCGCGCGCGGGGGCGGCGCCACCGCAGCTTCGCCTGGCGGTTCGGTCGCCGCGGGCGCCGACGTGGCGCAGAATGCGCTCAGCGCCGCGCCGAGCAGCGCCATGCGAAGAGGATTCGAATGCGCGCGAGCCATCGTGGGACACTCCGCCATGCGTCCGTGCGCAGGCGTCATGCACGCGCACCGAACGCGGCCCTGATCACGCCCATGCTGCCCCTTTCCTGCCGCCGGACTCTTGACCGAGCGCAAGGCGGGCCCTCCTTTTGCGCCGACCGCCCCCCGCCCGATCGACAGTTTGCACGTCTTAACCCCAGGCGCTACATTGGCTTGACGCGCGAGGCGGCACGAAGCGCCTCCGGTCCTTCTTGCGAGTATTGATGCCATGGCCACCGAGCTCCTGTTCCGGGACGATGCCTATCTGAGGACCGCGAGCGCGCGGGTCGTCGGGGTGCACGAGGGCGGCATCGAGCTCGACCGCACGATCTTCTATCCGGTGGGAGGCGGGCAGGCGGGCGACGTGGGCGCACTGGTGCGCGCGAGCGGCGAGCGGATTCCGATCGCCGACACGCGCAAGGGCGAGGCCATCGACACGGTGTTCCACGTGCCGGCGCCCGGCGCGCCGCGCCCCGACGTCGGCGAAACGCTCGGCCTCGAGATAGACTGGGAGCGCCGCTATTCGCTGATGCGCCTGCACACGGCGCTGCACGTGATGTCCTGCGTGGTCGTGGCCCCGGTCACCGGCGGGAACATCGCGCCGGAGAAAGCCCGCCTCGACTTCGACATCGACATGAGCCTGCTCGACGCGGCGCGAATCGCGAGCGAGACCAACCTGCTGATCGCCCGTGGCGTCGCGACGGAAACCGTGTGGATCACCGATGCGGAACTCGACGCCCGGCCGGAGCTGGTCAAGACGATGAGCGTGCAGCCGCCACGCGGCTCCGGACGGGTGCGGTTGCTCAGGATTCCCGGCATCGACCTGCAGCCTTGCGGCGGGACGCACGTGGCGAACATTGCCGAGATCGGCGGCATCCGCGTGCTGCGGATTCGCAGCGAGGGCAGGCGCAACAGGCGGGTGGAGATCGCATTGGAGGCGTGATCGCGCCCGCCCGATCCGTCGGGGGCCCGCCTCCGGCGCGACGCTCACGCCGCGCGCAAGTCGTGATGCTTGAGCGGCAGCGAGCGGATGCGCTTGCCGGTGGCGGCGAAGATCGCGTTGCACACCGCGGGCGTCAGCGGCAGGATCGCCGGCTCGCCGTGGCCGCCCCAGAATCCGCCGGTCGGCACGAGCACGGTCTCGACCTTCGGCATCTCGGCGATCCGCGGCAGCGGGAAGTCGTGGAAGTTGGATTCCACGACGCGCCCGTCCTTCACGTTGTTCTCCTGGTACAGGATGCTGCCCAGGCTGAACGCCACGTTGCTTTCGGCCTGCGCGCGGCAGGTGTCGGGGTTAACCACATACCCCGAGTCGATGGCGAGGACGATGCGGTGCACCCGGGGCTCGCCCGCCGTGCTCACCGACACCTCCGCCACCGCCGCGGCGTAGCTGCCGAAGCCGTCGGCCACCGCCACACCGCGGTGCACGCCGGCCGGCAGCGCACCACCCCAGCCGGCGGCCTTCGCCACGGCTTCCAGAACGCCGCGGTTCTTGTCGCCCACCTTCAGCATCGCCAGCCGGAATTCGACCGGGTCCCTGCCCGCCGCCGCCGCCAGCTCGTCGATGAAGCACTCGCGGTAGTAGGCGTTCTGCTGGCCCGGCGCGCGCCAGAAACCGACCGGCACGTGGCCGTTGCGCATCGCGTAGTCGACCTGCTGGTTGGCGACCGCGTAGGGCATGTCGCTGAACGAGCGCACAGCCGTGAAATCGATGCCTTCCCGGTTCAGCGAATTCGGCATCAGCACCTTGAGGATCGACGGGCAGGCGATCGTCGTGTGCATCGCCGCGAGCCGCCCCTCGCCGTCGAGGCCCGCCTTCATCCGCACGACGCTCGCGGGGCGGTAGAAGCCATGCTGCATGTCCTCTTCGCGCGACCACATCAGCTTCACCGGCACGCCGGGCATCGCCTTGGCGATCGTCACGCCCTGGCGGACGAAATCCTGCGGGCCGCCGCGGCGGCCGAAGCCGCCGCCGAGCATCATCTTGTGCACCTCGACCTTCTCCAGCGGCAGGCCGGCCGTCTCGGCCGCGACCGCAAGCGACGACTCGGCATTCTGCGTCGCCGTCCACACGTCGAGGAAGCCCTCCGGCCTGAGCCAGGCGGTGCAGGTCATCGGCTCCATCGTCGCATGGTTCAGGTAGGGCGACTCGTATTGCGCCTCGAGCACCTTCGCCGCGGCGGCCAGTCCCGCCTCCACGTCGCCCAGCCGGCGTGCCTGCGGCAGCTTCGGTTCGCCAAGGCCCTCGCGCAGCATCGCCGCGATGGCCGCGTTGTCGACCCGGCTGTTGCCTCCGTCGTCCCAATCGATATTCAGGCGCTTCAGCGCCCCGTTGGCGCGCCACCAGCTGTCGGCAACGACCGCGACGAAGCTCTCCTCGCGCACTACCTTCTTCACGCCCCGCATGGCGAGCGCCGCGCCGGCGTCGACGCTCGCCACCCTGCCGCCGAACACCGGGCACTGCGCGATCGATGCGTGCAGCATTCCGGGCAGGCTGACGTCGGCGGCGAACACCGGCTTGCCTCGCACCTTGTCGGGAATATCGAGGCGGTGCAGCGGCTTGCCTGCGATCTTCCAGTCGGCGGGATCGCGCAGCCTGACTTCCTTCGGCGGCGCGAGCTTCGCCGCGGCGGCGGCGACCTCGCCGTAGCGCAGCCTCCGCCCGGTCGAGCCGTGCGTGACGATTCCGCGCGCCGCCGCGCACTGGTCGGCCGGGACCTTCCACCGCTGCGCCGCCGCCGCGACCAGCATCTCGCGCGCGCTGGCGCCGGCCTTGCGCACGTAGTCCTGCGACGAGCGCACGCCCTGGCTGCCGCCGGTCGACATCGAGCCCCAGACGCGCTGCCGCCGCACGCTCTCGTTGGGCGAGGCGAATTCGGCGCTCACCTTCGCCCAGTCGCAGTCGAGCTCCTCGGCGACGAGCTGGGCGAGTGCCGTGTACGTGCCCTGCCCCATCTCGGAGCGGGCGATGCGTATGACGACGCGGTCGTCCGGATGGATGAGGATCCAGGCATTGACCTCGGTCGGCGCGGCGCCGGCCGCGGCCGCGGCGCAGGCGACCGGGAACGAGAATTCGAGGGCGAGGCCGCCGGAGACGGCGGCGGAAACCTTCAGGAAATCGCGACGGGAAAGGGTGATCGTCATGGCGGCTCCCCTCAGGCTTTCTTCGCCGCGGGCGCAGCGAGATCCCCGGCGAGCGCGTGGATCGCCGTTCTCACCCGGGCGTAGGTGCCGCAGCGGCACAGGTTGGTCATGCTCGCGTCGATGTCCGCGTCGGTCGGTTTCCGCTGTTTCGCGAGCAGCGCCACGGCCGACATGATCATGCCGGTCTGGCAATAGCCGCATTGCGGGACCTCGTGCTCGATCCACGCCTCCTGGACGCGGTGCAGGCCCTTCTGCGCCAGGCCCTCGATGGTGACGATCTTCCTGCCGACCGCCTCCGACACCGGCAGCGTGCAGGAGCGCGTCGGCTCGCCATCCAGGTGCACCGTGCAGGCACCGCAGACCGAAATGCCGCAACCGTACTTGGTTCCGGGAAGGCCGAGGTGGTCGCGCAAGACCCAGAGCAGAGGCATGTCGGGCTCGACATCGACGGTGCGGCTGCGGCCATTGACGGTCAACTTCAGCATTGGCACCTCCTCGGAAGAAGAAATGGACAACTAGCCGAGTGTCCTCATCGGGGCAAAGACATCGTCAGGCCAGAGCGCCGCGAGCCGGTCGAACGCCGGGTGGTCGGTGCAGCCTTTGGCACGAGGCGGTTGGCAACTTGGACGTCGCCGATGGAAATGGGGTCGAACAGCGTCGTCATGACGGGTCGCTCGGGGAAGCGGGCAAGCGGTCCCCTCCTCGGCCGGAAGCAGCCGCGCGTCCGGGGACTCGCGTTCCGGTGCGGGGAGGCCGTCGCACAATTAGGCACCCGGCGCCGGCGGGCCGCTTTGACGTTCATCAACGCAGGCGCGCGCGGACACCGCGATCCAATCCTAGAACCCCGACGGATCGCGCCCCGCGCCGGCCACTGCCGTTGCGGCGGCGGTATTGAGTGTCCACACCGCGCCGGAAGGTGCGTGCGTAACGTGCCACTGGGGGTCGGCGCCGCCCAGGTCGAAGCGATCAACGCCCGATGTCCAGCGCGCCAGCGGATCGGGTGACACGATAAAGCGCGCAATGCTCTGCCGATAAAGCGAGAACGCATGCGGGTCGGCCGGGCCGACGCGCCAATCAAGCTGGCGACCGCTGCCACGGTCACCGTCGCCCGGAAGCGAAGAACCGGAATCGACGGCGGGCTGCGCGGAGACGGCGACGAGGCGGATCGCGCTGACTTGCTGGGATTCGATGGCGGCGACGAGGAAGAAGTACCAAGTGTGGTCACCGGCGGCGCGTTTGCCCAGCAGGAGACCGGCGACGTCGGTCGACCCCTCCGGCTCCGCGCCGCCCAAGACGTTGAACATGGGGACGGGCGAGGCGGGGTCGGCGGTGCGCAGCACATTGAGGTCCCCGTTGCCGGTGCGCGCGACATGCTCCTCGAGGCGTGGTTGCCACGTCGCCAGGTCGGCGCGCCCGGCGGGGCTGGCGCAGCCGCCTGCGAGCAGTGTCGACGCCACCAGTCCGGCCAGCGTCACGTTGAGGATTTGCACGATCCGGGTCCTGTGGGTTGAGGGTCAGCGCGGCGCCGCATCCACTCGGCCGCTCGGTCGGTTGAGCAGGGCTTCCAGGTCGGCATGCCCGCGGGCACGCGCCAACTGCCGGGGCGTCTGGCCGGCGGCGTCCTTGACATCGGGCAATGCGCCATGGGCGAGCAGGACTTCGGCGATGGCCAGGTCGCCCGCCCACGCGGCCTCGTGGAGAGGCGTCCATCCGGCGAAGGGCCGAGGTGGGGACGACGCGGCCGACGGGCTGATGCCGGTGCGTGCGTCGGGACGCGCGCCTGCGCGCAGCAGGGCATCCGCAGTCGCGGGGCGCCGCTGCCGCGCCGCCAGATGCAGTGGCGTGACGCCCTGATCGTCGGTCACGCCAGGCGCCGCCCCTGCAGCCAGCAGCGCACGGACGGCAGCAACGCCGCCCTGGACCGTTGCCAGGTGCAACGGTGCGTAGCTGAAAGCGTCCGTGGCGTCGGGCAGCGCGCCGGCGCCGGCGAGGATGTCGACGACCTTGGCATGTCCGTACTGCGCCGCCACGTGCAGCGGCGTTGCGCCGACGCGATCGGCGGCATGGATGCCGCGGTCGGACGACGCCAGCGCGCGCGCAGCCTCGGCACGGCCGAATCGGGCTGCCAGGTGCAGCGGCGTGCGTCCAAGGTGATCGGTGGTCATGACTGCGCGGTGCGCGCGCAGAAGGATGACGGTGGCCGCCCCGTCGGCATCGACGGCCGCCCAGTGAAGTGGTGTTTGCCCGGCCTCATCGGCGACGGTCACGTCCGCGCCGCGATCGAGCAGAATGCGGGCAACGTCGGGAGCGCCGGCGGCGCGATGAAGTGCCGTGGCCCCGCGCGCGTCGCGGGCATGGACGTCCGCGCCGCGGTCGAGCAGCAGGCGGACCAGGTCCGCGTGGCCGGCAGCGGCGGCGAGCTGGAGCGGCGTGGCGCCCAGTTCCAGCGCGAAAGGCTTCACCTCGGCCACGCCGGCGTCGATCCGCGCGCCGCGGTCGAGCAAACGGGTGACGGTGGCCAGGTCCCTGCGCAGGATGGCCTGATGGAGCGGCGTGTAACCCAGCGTGTCGACGGCATCGAGGGGCGGATCGTCCCCGGCGATGGCGGGGAAGCAGACGTCCGCGATGGTCAGCAGTTCGTCCGCCTCGCCCCGGTGGCCGTAATCGACGCCGTGGTAGGTGCGAAAATCCTGCGCGCGCCGGAGAAAGAACTCCCGCGGACGCGGACGGTCATGCTCATCGCGATAGCGCCAGAGGATGAGGGCCGTTCGCTCGCGGATGTTGCGCTCCATGGCGCCGTGCATGAGGCCGTCGTAGTCGCTGGGATTGAGCGCCTCGTCCCAGTGATCGGAGACAAACCAGCTGAAGAAGTCGGAATCCGGGCGCACGTGCCCGGCCAGCCGCCAATGAGGTCCGTCGCGCATCACCAGGGGCGGGCGCAGCTGGCCCTTGAGCGCCACCGGCTCGGTGAGATTGCGATAGAAGAGGAAGCCGGCATAGTTGGCCGCCTGGTCGCCATTGGAATAGGCGCCTGCGGACAGGTAACCCAAAACGCTCGCTTCCGAGAAGATGGGGTCGTGGGTGGCGAACTCGATCACCGCGGCGTGCGCCTGGTCTCGGGTGCGACCGTCGGCCAGGGCATCGGCGTAGCGTGTGTAGTAGCGGTGGCCCATGTCGTTGAAATGGCCGATCTTGTCGCCTCCCGTGTAGGTGTCGAAGACCTTGAAGTGGGAGGCGAACCAGAATTTGAACAGCGCGCGGGGATCGAAGGGCAGGTGCGTGTAGGACGCCTTGAATTGATTCTTGTAGCCGACGACGTAGCCCGGGTATTGCTCCGCCATGGCGCTGGATTGGACGGTTCTTTCCACGTCCTCGATGGCGAAGTAGCCGTTTGGCAGGGCGTCATAGACCGCGTCCGGCACGGCGCGGGGGGATTGCAGGCGGGCGCGGACGTCGGCGTCGGGCGCTTCGTCGATGGCCTTGTTGAGCCGGCCGAGGCCGCGCTCGATGCCGTCATGGTAATAGGCAGTGAAGTACGGGCCCAGATCGGCAAAGTGTCGGCCGGGAGGAATGGCGTAGTGATCAGTCTCGTGGGCGGCGGGCCTGCCGATGGGCAAGGCGAGCAGCGCGAGCGCCAGACAGGCCAGAAAGTGCGGATGGGCGCGCGGATTCTTCATGAGGGCATTTTTGTTTTTTTATTTTGGGGCCGAGCGCAGCCATTTCAACGAGGCGGGCCCGGCTGTCACCGCGCACGAAGGGCGGTCGCGCGCTCCGCCCAGAACGGCGCGCGTAGCTCGCGCTTGAGCGTCTTGCCCGCGACGTTGCGCGGAAACGAATCCAGCACGAGCACGCGGTCGACGCGCTGGTATTTCGCCGCGACGCGCGCGTTGATCCACTCGCGCAGCTCCTCGGGCCCGGCGCCGTCCTTGTCCCGCAGAACGACGGCGGCCACCGGCGTCTCGCCCCACTTGTCGTGCGGAACCCCGAAGACGGCGACCTCGCGGATCGCCGGATGGCGCGCCGCGATTTCCTCGATGTCCTTCGGATAGACCTTGACGCCACCGCTGTCGATCATGTCCTTCTTGCGATCGACGAGGTAAAGGAAGCCTTCGTCGTCGACGTATCCGAGGTCGCCGGTGTGCAGCCACCCATCGCGCAGCGCCTGCAGCGTCTCCTCGGGCCGGTTGTAATACCCCGGCATCGTGATCGGGCCGCGACCGACGATCTCGCCGATCGTCCCCGCCGGCAGGTCGCGGCCATCGTCGCCGACGATCCGCATTCCGTAGAAGGGCGGCGGGACACCGACGCTGCCGGACTTGCGCAGCGCGTCGTCGCGGTCGAGCACGGTGACAAAGCCCTCGGTCAACCCGTAGAGCTCGTAGAAACGTCGCGGCAGGAGCTCGTTCAGCCGGTCCTTGATTTCCTGGTGCAGGGGAGCGCCGAGCGAAAGGATCATCTCGAGCGAGTTCAGGCGCGCCGGGTCGAACCGCTTCGCGTTGAGGATCGCGATGATCTGCGACGGGACGAGCATCGTGTGCGTGACGCGCTCGCGCTCGACCGTGGCGATGACGGCATCGGGATCGAACGCCCGTTCCACCACGAACGTCGCGCCCAGCATGAACGCCGGCATCATCGTCGTCATCGCGCCGTTGAAGACGATCGAGCCCGAGTGCAGGACGACGGATTCCGGGGCCATCCGCCACGAGCTCGCCCGCGCCGCGTACATCGCGCGAATGAAGTGCGTGTGCTGGATGCCCTTCGGGGCTCCGGTGGTGCCCGAGGTGTACATCAGCGTCCAGAGATCGCCAGGTTCGACCCGCACGTCCGGTTCGGCTTCGCTCGCCTCCGCGATCAGTGTGCCGTACGCCCGGTAGCCGGCCGCCGCGTCGTCGGGCGCCGCGTCCTGCAGAACCCACACCGGCGCGGCATCCGTCGGCGCGCGGCCGCGCACGTCGTCGAGCATCGCGCGCTGGTCGCCGGACCCGATGATGACGCAAGGCGACGCGTCCGCCACCAGCGACACGAGCCCGGTGGCAGTCAGCAGCGGCGACAGCGGAACCACGACGGCGCCGAGCTTGGCGCACGCCCAATAGATGGCGACGAGCTCGAGCGAATTGGCAAGCACCGTCGCGACGCGCTCGCCATGGGCGACGCCCAGCGCGGCCAGCGCGTTCGCGCAGCGGTTCACGTACGCGTTGAACTCGCGCCAGTTGAGCCGGACCTCGCGCTCGTCCGCACCGCGCGGCGCAATGACGAGCGCGGTGTGGTGTGGCCGGTAGCGCGCATGACGCGTGGGCAGCGAGCCCATGACCAGGCTGTCGGTGGCGATCGGCGTTTCCATCGGGGCCTCGCGCTGTGTGCGTGGGAAGTCCTGGATCGTTACAGCCGGTGACGGCGATCCGCGACGCCGAACCCGGGCCACGCGATGGCCTCCGACCGCGCCAGCGCGAGGACCTTGAACATCTCACCCATCTCGGAGGGCGCGAGCAGCTTCTGCACCGCCGCCGTCGCCCGGATGTAGGCGGTCGACTCCGGCGCGCCGGTCGCGGTCAGCGCATCGAGCATGCCGCAGCCGATGAGGAACGGTGCCTGCGCGGTGAAGCCGGCGACAGAAAGACCCGCGCGCTCGCCCGCCTCCGCCATCGCCGTGAAATCGACGTGCGCGGTGAGGTCGGTGAGACCCGGCCACGCGAACGGATCGCCGTGCGCACGATGCCGGTAATGGCACATCAGCGTCCCCTCGCTGCGCTGGGGGTGGTAGTACTCGGCGGCCGGGAAGCCATAGTCGATCCAGAGCGCCGCACCGGCGATGAGCCGCCGGCCGACATCCTCGACGAGCGCCTCGGCGGCCGGATTGATCTCGCTCAGGTAATCGCCTTCCGGCGGGTATCGGGCCGCAGCCAGGGCCGCGATGCGCGCACCGGCGGGGCGCTCGTCCCAGGCGAAAGCGCCCTGCGCGTCGTCCCAGGTCACGCCCCGCTCGAACCACCTGCCGCCGCGCCGGGCAACGAGCGCGACGGGCAGCGCGTCGAGCACTTCGTTGGCGATCAGCGCTCCGTCGATCGTCGCCGGCAGCGAGGCTATCCACTCGACGCGATCGAGATGCGCCGGGACATCGCGTGCCAGCGTCGCGCGCTGGCGTTGCGCGAGGTCCGGGCTGACTTCGAGTATCGCGTAGCGCGATGGCAGCGAGTCGCAGGCGGCCAGCGCGATCAGCAGATCCGCAGCGAGCCGGCCGCTGCCGCCACCGAGCTCGACGATCTCCCGGCGCTCGCTCGCCGCGAGGACGGCCGTCACCTGCGTCGCGAGCGCCGTCGCGAACAACGGCGTCATTTCCGGCGCGGTGACGAAGTCCCCTGCCGCTCCGAGCTTTTCCGCGCCGGCCGCGTAGTAGCCCAGACCGGGCGCATGGAGCGCGAGCTCCATGTACCGGGAGAACGGGATGCGACCGGCGCCGGCCGCGATGGCGGCGCGAAGGTGCGCCGCGACGCGCTCGCTGTGGGCGCGCGCGTCGGGGCCGGGTGCGGGAAGGTCGGTCACGGGGAAGCGGAATGTGCGCCAAAGATTGCCGCAACGGTGCGGCACCGCGACGGGTATGCTAAATTCCGGCGAGTCTATCGTGTAATCCGGGAGCGCGGCATGCAGGGCAGGATCGTGCTGATCACCGGAGGAGGCAAACGTGTCGGCGCGGCGATCTGCCGCCACCTGCACGCGGCCGGCGCGAGCCTCATGCTCCACTACCGCGAATCCGCGGGCGAGGCCAGGCTCCTCCAGTCCGAGCTCAATGGCGTGCGCCCCGATTCGGTGGCGCTGATCCAGGCGGACCTGCTCGACCTCCACAAGCTGCCCTCGATGGTCGAGCAGACGGTGCAGACGTTCGGCCGTCTCGATGCCCTCGTCAACAACGCGTCGTCCTTCTTTCCGACCCCCGTCGGCGCCATCACGCCCGAGGCCTGGGACGACCTGATCGGCACCAACCTGCGCGCGCCGCTGTTCCTGGCGCAGGCCGCTGCTCCGGCGCTGAAGAAGGCGCAAGGCGCGATCGTCAACATCGCCGACATCCACGCCGAACGGCCGCTCAAGAATTTCGTCGTCTACTCGATCGCGAAGGCCGGCCTGATCGGCCTGACCCGCTCCCTCGCGCGCGAGCTGGCGCCGGACGTTCGCGTGAATGCCGTCGCGCCCGGCCCCATCCTCTGGCCGGACGATGCCTCCTTCGACGAGCTGTCGCGGCAGCGGATCATCTCGCACACGCCGCTCAAGCGCGAAGGCGAGCCGGACGACATCGCGAAGGCCGTGCATTTCCTGCTCGCCAACGCCGGGTACGTCACCGGCGAGACGATCAACGTCGACGGCGGCCGGCACGTCGCCATCTAGTGTACTGAGTCAGAAGTTCCGAAGGTAAAGGAGCGGATGAAATCGGCCGGCAGGCAAGGCGCGAGGCCGAAAGCGTACCTCGTGGTACGGTGAGGCCGAGTAACACAGCATGGCGGCCGATTTCGCCGCGAACTACCGAGCGAACTTCTGACTCAGTACGCTAAGGACGGATCCGCCGCCCTGCGCCGCCGCACCGCCTGCCTGCGCGGCGGGTAGTTCCGAGTCCGGCGCCGTGGTTTCCCGTAGCGCTGCGATCCGGTCCGCCAGCCCTTCGAGGTACCGGTCGACGATGCCGTGCGCGACCAGAGCGACGCGCGTGCGTTCCAGGTAATCGAGCGACGAGCCGAACGCGCCGCAGGCGCGCGCGAGAACGTCGGCCTGATCCGCGAGCGTCAGCCGGGCCGCGTACTGCGGATGGTCGCGCCGGACGACGAAGGTCAGCGCGACGATCGAGCGCCCGCCGGCGTCGACCTCCACCCAGCGCGGACGGTAGGAGCCCACGACCATCTCGCGCCGCCACAGAAGGTCGAGCTCGGCGACGGCAAGCCTCGCCGGCAGCCGCAGCACGACGCCGCGACAGGCGCCGCCGCGATCGAGGCCCAGCACGAGCCCCGGGCAGTCGCGCGTGCCGCGCGCGGCACGCGACCACAGGCAGAAGCGGCGGTGCAGGCCATTGAGCTTCGCCGGCCGCATTTCCGCGACCGGGAACAGCGGATTCCACAGCAGCGAACCGTACGCGAACACCCACCAGCCGGCGCCCCTGGGTTTCGCGGCGAGGGTCGCGGTCAGGGACGCGGACCGCTGCTCGTCGGTCAATGCGAGCAAAGGATCGACGGCGGCAGCGTAGAGATCCCGCATCCGGTTCTCTTCCAGATCGCGGCGCGACAGCGTGTCCGGAGCGTGCGGTGAGCGAGTCATTCGAATGCCTTCGGATCGCGCGCCTCTTGCGCAAGGGCAACCTTGGCCGCGCGCCGCTTCGCCGCCGTCGTCCTGCCGTGAGCGCCGCCCTTGCCCAGCAGCGGCGAGCGCGCGACCGGGTTGCGCACTTTCGGCGGCGCCGGCGGACGGTGCTTCTTCGCGCGTTTCACGTCGGGCGCTCGGCAAGGAACAGCGCCTGCAGATCGTTGAGGAAGCGCCGTCCCAGCGTCGTGGGCCGCAGCAGCGTCGGGTCGCCGTGCATGAGCCCGCGCGCCTCGGCAGCCTCGAGGCCCGGCCGGACCAGCGTCAGCGGGTACCCCGTGCGCTCGGCGAAGAGCGTGGCCGGAACGCCGTCCGTCAGCCGCAACGCGTTCAGCATGAACTCGAATCCGACGTCCGCGCGCGTCACCGCGCGCTCCTCCTGCAGCGGCGCGCCCGCCGCGACCTGCTCCAGATACTGCTTCGGCTGCCTGTGGCGAACCTGACGCACGATGCGGTCGGCGAACGACAGCTTCGAATGCGCGCCGGCGCCGATGCCGAGGTAATCGCCGAACTGCCAATAGTTGAGATTGTGCCGGCACTCGCGCCCGCTCGTCGCATGGGCGGACGTTTCGTAATGGCGGTACCCCGCCGCATCGAGCTTCGCCTCGACCGCGTCCTCGATGTCAGCCGCCGTCTCGTCGTCGGGCAGCGACGGCGGGAAGCGATGAAACAGCGTGTTGGGCTCCAGCGTCAGGTGATAGAAGGAAAGATGCGGCGGCGCGAATGCCAGGGCAGACGCGACGTCGGCCTCCGCCTCGGCCACGGTCTGCCGAGGCAGCGCGTACATCAGGTCGAAGTTGACGTTGCCGAAGATCGACAGCGCCGCGTCCGCGGCGCGGCGGGCCTCGTCGGCATCGTGCACGCGGCCGAGCGCCCGCAGATGCTTCGGGTCGAAACTCTGGATGCCGAGCGACAGCCGGTTGATTCCGGCGGCGCGGTACCCCGCGAACTTCTCGCGCTCGAAGGTCCCCGGATTCGCCTCCAGCGTGATCTCGGCGTCCGGCGCCAGCGGCACGCGCGCGCGGACGGCGGCGAGCAGTGTGTCGACGGCTCCGGCGGAGAACAGGCTCGGCGTCCCGCCGCCGATGAACACCGAGACGACCCGGCGGCCCCAGATCGACGGCAGCGCGAACTCGAGGTCGGCGATCAGCGCGTCGACGTAAGCCGCCTCCGGGCGCGTCGCCCTTCGCCTCGTGCGAATTGAAGTCACAGTAGGGGCACTTCTTCAGGCACCACGGGATGTGGACGTAGAGCGCCAGCGGCGGCAGCGCCGCGAAGCGCGGGCCCGCGAGCGTCGCGGCGTCGATGAAGACCGGCGCCGGCGCGACAACCGCGTCAGCCGGTGGCATCGCCCTTCCCCTCCGGCGTGACGCTTCCGGCCTCGGCCATCAGCCGTGCGATCAGCGCGCGCATTGCCTTGCCGCGATGAGAAAGCTCGTTCTTCCGTTCGAGCGGGAGTTCGGCGGCGGTGAGGCCGGTGGCCGCATCGAGGAAGTGCGGGTCGTAGCCGAAGCCGCCGGCGCCTCGCGGCGCGTCGATGACGGTCCCGTGCCACGCGCCCTCCGCGATGATCGGCTCCGGATCGCGCTCGTGGCGCACCAGCGTGAGCACGCACGCGTAATGCGCGCGGCGATCCGCCACGCCGGCGAGCGCGGCGACCAGCCTGGCGTTGTTGCGCGCGTCGGACCTCGGTTCGCCGGCATAGCGCGCGCTCTGCACGCCGGGTGCGCCGGACAGCGCGCGCACGCAGATGCCGGAATCGTCGGCGAGCGCCGGCAGCTTCGCCTCAGCGCTCGCATGCCGCGCCTTCGCCAGCGCATTCTCGACAAAGGTCACGTGCGGCTCGTCCGCGTCCGTGATCCCGAGCTCCGACTGCGCGATCACGTCGATCCCGAGCGGCGCCAGCAGCCGGCGAAACTCCCGCAGCTTGCCGGCATTGCCGGACGCGAGGACCAGGCGGGGAAGAGCGATCACCCGGCCCTCATGCTCCGAGCGCCGCCTTCTGCGCCGCGATCAGCGCGCGGATGCCCTGCTCGGCCAGGCCGACCAGCGCATCCATCTCGGCGCGCGTGAACGGCGCGCCCTCGGCCGTTCCCTGCAGCTCGACAAAGCCGCCGCCGGCGGTCATCACGACGTTCATGTCGGTGTCGCAGGCCGAGTCCTCGGCATAGTCGAGATCGAGCACCGGCGCGCCGGCGACCACGCCAACCGACACCGCCGCGACGAATTCCCGCAGGGGAGCCCCGGCGACGAGCCCGCGTTCGCGGCACCATGCGATTGCATCGGCGAGCGCGACGCAGGCGCCGGTGATCGACGCGCAGCGCGTGCCGCCATCGGCCTGCAACACGTCGCAATCAATCTTGATCGTGCGCTCGCCCAGCGCCCCGAGATCGGCAACCGCGCGCAGGCTGCGCCCGATCAGCCGCTGGATTTCCTGGGTGCGTCCCGATTGCCTGCCGTCGGCGGCCTCGCGGCGGCCGCGGGTGTTTGTCGCCCGCGGCAGCATGCCGTACTCGGCGGTGAGCCAACCCTGCCCTTTTCCCTTGAGGAACGGGGGCACGCCTTCCTCGACGCTGGCGGTGCACAGCACTCTGGTGTCGCCGGCCTCGATGAGCACCGACCCTTCGGCGTGCCGGGTGTAATGGCGGGTGATGCGGAGCGGGCGCAACTCGTCGTCGCGCCGGCCCGAAGCGCGAACAGGCATCGCGTGCTTTCGAGTGGAAAGACCGCGATTATAGAGGTCCGGTCAGATGGCGTGATGCAGACGCCACCAGGCGGTGGTCGCGGCGAGTCCCTGGTCGAGGGTGAAGGGGAGCGGGCCGATGCGTTGCAAGAGGGGCGATGCCTCGACCTCGAGCGAGGAAACGGTGCGGCGCAACAGCGCGCCCCGACGTGTCACTGCTGCGGCCAGTGCCAGCAGCGACCGCGGCACCCTCGGCACGCGCGGAGCGACGCCGAGCGCCGCCGCGATGCGCCGCACGAGTTCGGGCGTCGCGATTGCTTCGCCGTCGGCCACGAGCCACGCGCCCCCGACGGGATCCGGCGCATCGACGAGCGCCCCGATCGCGTGGACGAGGTTGCCGACGTAGAGCAAATCGCGCCGGTTCGCGATGCCGCCGAACGGCAGCAGCGCTTCGCGCGCGACGGCATCGAGCAGGGTGGCGAAATTGCCCTTGACGCGCGGCCCGTAGACCAGCGGCAGCCGCAGCACGATTGCCTCGAGCGGCGTTCCCTCCGCGATCGCCGCCAACGCGCGCTCCGCCTCCACCTTGCTTCGCGCATACGCATCGTGCGGCGCAAACGGATCGTCGGCGCGGAAGGGGCGGCCCGGCGCCGTCGCCTCGCCATGGACCTTGATCGTGCTTGCGAACACGAACCGCCGCACGCCTGCCCGCGCCGCGGCCGCCGCGAGGCGCTCCGTGGCCACGACGTTCGCCGCACGGTATAGCGCATCCGGGTCGGTAGCGGTCTCGGCGAGCACGTGCGCCCGGCCCGCGAGATGCACGACCGCCCGCGCTCCGGCGACGAGCTCATCGAGAGCGCCTTCGGATGCCGTTGCGAGGTCGCCCACCGCACGGTGGTGGAGTTTCGCTGACGCACCGGCAGCCTGCCGCCGGACCGCGGCGACGAACGGCCGGCCGGTCGCAACGAACTGCGCGACCAGCGCGCTGCCGACAAAACCATCGGCGCCGGTGACGACGACGGGACCTGTGCTTGCGTTGGCCATGCGGCAGTGTAATGGGGTCAGGTCAACCTATCCGCAGACCGGCGGACCGACAGTCGCTTTTCCGGTCCCGGACCAATCGACCTGACCCCATCAGACGAGCCGCCAGCCGTGCTTGCCGTAGAAACGGAAGGCGCTGCGCACGAACCAGCCGATGTGCTTCCATCCCTTGCGTGCCGCGCCGCCGCCATGATGAACGACGCGAAATGTCGGGAGGTAGACCGTCTTTCCGATCCTGCTCAAGCGCACGCTCCAGTCGTAGTCCTCGAAGTAGAGGAAGAACTTCGGGTCGAAGCCGCCGGTCGCGTCGATCGCCTTCCTGCGCACCAGCATGCAGCAGCCCGACATCAGCGGCAATCCAGGCACCGGCCTGTCGCTCGCGGGATCGATGATGTCGCGCAGCTCGTAGCGCTCGAGGCGCCGCCGGAACAGGCGCAGCACGATGCGCGGCGCGAAGCCCCGCAGCAGGAGATCGAATACCGCCGGATAACGCCGGCAGAGGAAATCGGGCGCCCCGTCGGGCCGCGTCACCGCGGGCGCCATCGCGACGACGTCCGGATTCGCGTCGAGCCAGCGAATCGCATTGACGAGCGCGTCGCTCGCCAGCTCGACGTCGGGATTGAGCACCAGCTGATAGTCGCCGCCGGTGCCGTTCAGCATCAGGTTGTGCGCGACGCCGTAGCCGACGTTCGCGTGTCCGTGCAGGAACTGGAGCTGGACGCCGGAATCGGCGAAGTGCTGCCGGGCGAGCCGCATGCCCTCGGCCGCAATTTCCCGGTCTTCGCTGTTGTCGATCAGGGCCACCGCCACCTGGGTCAGGACGCGATCCTCTCTCGCGGCGCCGACCGCGAGCGCAAGGCTGGCGAGACAGCGCCCGAGCAGCTCGGCATCGGACCGGTAGGTCACGATGCTGACGGTCAGCGATGAAGGGAGCACGGGGAGTAGGCGTTGGTGGCGCTGGAAAGCGCGGCACTGCCATGCGCGCGCATGGTGGCATCCTCGGAGAATCGTGCCACCCCGTCAATTGTCCGTGCGGCAAATTGACCCTGCCGGCAGTGCCGGAAGTTTCGAACTGCGCTGCGAAAGATGACGGGAAACGGCCAACTTCCGCCGCTCACCGTCGCGACCAGCGACGAACGTCGACGCAACGACGGGGATGCTTCCATGTTGCGCGACTCGTCTGTCCGGCCGTTATCGCCAGAGCCGGGCTGCAGCGGACAAATTCCGAGTCGCGCAGGTCGGCGCTTCGTTCGCCAACGAGCGCTTTGCCGAATTGCAATGTCGATTCCGTCGCCATCAAGTGACGGGATTGACGGTGGTCAAGAATCCGCTTTCGATTCGTTGACAGACGATAGGAGCAGGGCCAGCATGAATCTCACGTTCGCTCCCACAGCGAACGGATGCGGTGGTTTGACGCCGCTGGCAACGCCGGGACATGCGGACGTGTTGCAGTTCGCAGGGTAGAGTCTTCAAACTCACGGGGGGCCTTTCGATGAATTCTGTTTGCTGGACTGGAAAGGGATTGCCCGCTTGGGCCGTGGCGGGTCTTACCGGAGCGCTTCTGTTCGCGCAGCCGGGGGGCGTGGCGCAAGCTGCGACGAAACTGAAGGTGGATCTGACGCCGCGCTACTCGAGCGCGGTGGCGTTCGACGTTTCGCTTGCCGCGCGCGACCTCGGGGCGCGCTCGTCGCTGCGATTTGCAGGGGTCGATCCGGCGGCGGAGCCGATCGACATCCGGCCCGAGGTCGGGCTCGACATCAAGGACCAGGGGCACGAAGCCGACGGCGCGCTGCAGGGCAGCCCGGTCGTCGTGGCGAAGAAGGCGGCGCCGATCCCGGCGCCGCTGATGAGCTTCGAGGGCATCAGCAACCAGGACAACTTCAACCTCTTCGGCTTCCGGGTCAATCCGCCGGATCCCGTCGGCGACGTCGGCCCGAACCATTACGTGCAGATGGTCAACCTCGCCTTCGCGGTCTACGACAAGACGGGGAACCCGCTGCTCGGCCCGGCCGATATCGGCTCGCTCTGGGCCGGATTCGCGATCCAGGACTGCACCGATCCTTCGGGCGATCCGATCGTGGTCTACGACCGGTCAGGCGGATCGCTGGATCCTTAGCCAGTTCACCACGCGCTTCACCGCCGATCCGCAGAACGACGTCTTCTACAACTGCGTGGCGATCTCGGTGACCGGCGATCCGACCGGCGCGTACTACCGCTACGCGTTCACGACGGGCAATTTCTTCCCGGACTACCCGAAGTACGGCGTCTGGCGGGACTCGTACGTGATCACGACACGCGAGTTCGGGCCGACCGTCGAGTACGGCATCGGCGTCTACGGCCTCGAGCGCAACAAGATGCTGCAGGGCAAGCCGGACGCGCGCGTGGTCAGCTACTTCATCGACGGCAACGATCCGGCCCTGCTGCCGCTGATCGGCGACGGGCTGCTCCCCGCCGACCTCGACGGCAAGACCAAGCCGAAGAACAACGTCCCGATCCCGCTCGTCGGCACGCAGGACGACGGGGGAGGCTACGGGGCGACGTGCGACGCGTTGAACATCTGGGAACTCGACGTCAAGTGGAATTCCAAGGCCGAGGCCTCGCTCGCGTTCGCGGCGCAGCTGCCGGTCGCCGCGTTCGACTCGATCTTCCCGTGCGCGCCGACCTGCCGTGACTGCCTGCCGCAGCCGGGCATCGTGAATCCGGCGCAGTTCCTCGACATCCTGTCGTACCGGCAGCGCCCGACCTGGCGGCTCGCCTACCGCAGCTTCAAGGACTACGAGGCGATGGTGACCAACCAGTCGGTGGAGGCGGCGCCCGGCGTGGCGGGGATCCGCTGGTACGAGATCCGCCGCACCGACGGCGCTTACTCCCTGTACCAGCAGGGCACCTACGCGCCGGACGACGGCGTGCACCGCTGGATGGGCAGCATCGCGATGGACCAGGACGGCAACATGGCGCTGGGCTACAGCGTCGTCAACGGCACCGACGTGTATCCCGGCATCCGCTACACCGGGCGCCTGAGCGGCGACCCGCTGGGCCAGATGACGCTCGCCGAGGGCACGATCATCGACGGCACGGGCGTGCAGACGACGACGAACTCGCGCTGGGGCGACTACACGTCGATGAACGTCGACCCCGCCGACGACTGCACGTTCTGGTTCACGAACGAGTACTATACGGCCGCGGGTCAGGCTTCAAGCGCCGCAGGCTGGCAAACGCGGATCGCGAGCTTCGGCCTGCCGGGCTGCTCGAAGAAGAAATAGCGGCGCGCTCGTCGCCCCGGCCATCCGGCCGGGGTGACCCTGCCGTAGGTTCGACACCGGGCCGGCGCGAGGAGCGATCTTCGCGCCAGGCCTGCTCGCCATCGCCGAAGACCGGGTGCCGGTAGACGCGCAGACGAACGCGCCAGTCGCAAGCTGCTCATCCCTTCCATCCCGCCTTGAACAGGCCGTCGGTGAACACCGTGGCGTGAACCGGATCGCGAAACGGATACGTGGCTTGAACGTATGCCGAGCCAAAGTCCTTTTGCAGGCGATGCACCTGTGCGAGCGCCTGCGCTGCCGCCGTCAATGCGGCCGAGATGGCCGAGGGTGGCCGCGAGGCGTTGCCAGGCGCGCACGTTCTCGCGGCGCTCGGCGATCGAGCGCTCGCTAAAGCGCAAGGCCGTATCGAAGTCCCCAATCAGCATGAGCAAGTCCCAGGTCGGCAAGCGTCGCCGCGAGGAACGGGAAGTGCGGATCCAGCTTCAGGACTGCATCGAGCTTCGGGATCGCCTCGGCCGGCCGGCTATCGAAAGTCAGGACGCACCCCAGGAAGTGATAGGCGATCGCGGCGCTCGGATTGAGCGCCACCGCCGCTTCCTCTTCCGCGGCCGCCTTCTCGTAATCGCGCCGGTTCCATAGCGTCGCGATTCCCAGTAGTGCATGCGCAAGCCAGTCGCTGTCGTCGAGCGCCACGGCCACCTCGGCCGCCTCGTGGGTCGACGCGAGCGACCCTGCAGGATCGGTCGTCCACCCGGCAAGCGCTCCCTGGAAACGCGCCAGCGCCAACAGCGATTGCGCATGGCTCGAGTGCGGGTCCATCGCGACTGCGCGGTCGAGGAGCTCCACGGCGGCAGCCAGCGACGACGAGGTCGACGCGCGTATGTGCGACAGCGCCTGCAGTCTCAGGTCCCAGCTATCCAGATTCTCCGGTCGCTTGCGCAACGCACGCTGCTGCTCGGCGCGCGTCAGTTGCGGCTCGATAGCGCCGACGATCGCCCGGGTGATCTCATCCTGCAGCTCGAACACGTCGCCCAGGCGCCGATCGTAGCTGTGCGCCCAGAGATTGACCCGCCTATCCGCGTCGAGCAATTGCGCGCTGATCCGCACGTGCTCACCGGCGCGCTGCACGCTGCCTTCCACGACGTAGCGCGCGCCGAGCGTCTTGCCGACCTCGGACACGTCGACGGAGCGCCCCTTGAAAGTGAACGTCGAATTGCGAGCAATGACCGGAAACCAGCGCCAGACCGACAATGCCGTGATCAGGTCCTCGGTGATCCCGTCTGCGAAGTATTCCTGCGTCGAATCGCCGGACATGTTGCGAAACGGCAGGATGGCGACTGCGGGCCGCAACAGCACGTGTTCGTAACGCGCGCCGCTCGAAGCATGCTCATCGAGCGCCAGCAAGTAGACGGATACCGCATCGTCGATGTTCTTGAGCTGCCTGTCTCCCAGCGCGACGAACCCGAAGTCGACCTTGTTGCGGACGTGATCGACGACCGTTCCCGCCAACGCGATCCCCCCGGTTCGGCGAGCTCCTGCACCCGCGCGGCAATGTTGACGCCGTCGCCGAAGACGTCCTCGACCCCTGACGCATCGGATTCGACTATGACATCACCCAGGTTGATGCCGATTCGCCACTGGAGTCTTGGCGGGGCGACCAAACGCGCGTTGCGATCAGCCATGCCGCGCTGGATCGTCGCGGCGCATTCGACCGCGCGACCACGCTCGAAAATTCCGCCAGCACGCCGTCCCCCATGGCCTTGAACACCCGTCCGTCATGGGCGTGAATCGTGGGGTCGATGAGTTCCTGCCGCACGGCCTTCAACGCGGCCAAAGTGGCGCTTTCGTTCTCGGCCATGTGTCGGCTGTAGGCCACGACATCGGCCGAAACAATGGCAGCAAGTCGTCGGTGATCTCGTGCCAATCGCGCCTCCCGATTTCCTTCAAGAGCTCAGGGAAATACAGGCGGCGCGCCGAAAAACCACAATGGCGGCCCGAGCCCCCGCGCGCCGGGACCCCTACGCGATGATCCCACGCTGTTGGCAGCCCCAGCGGTTCGAGCAATTTGTTAGCCTCCGCCATCGAAAATCCATGTGGCTGCAACGAGTCGATTCTGTTGAAGCACTCCTCAACGACATATTTTGAGCGGTTTTTCAGGGTCTTTCGACCATCAACCGAGTGACGATCGTCGATCCCGGGCCGTTCTGAGGGGTCGGCATTTCGCCCAAACTCCGTGCAGCGAGTCCTGCAACAGAATTGGCGTCGGCGCCCGCGCGAAAGTGCCACGACAAGCGTGCGCAGCAGCCCGGCGCCACCGCAAATCGTCGCCTGACCCGCGCTGCCGGCTCGTCCACCCTCGGCCGCGTGCGCTTGCAATGACTGTCCGTCGGCTCGCCTTCCAGAAACCAAAAAAAATCGGGCACGCGGCCCGATTTTTCTAAGCGCGGTGCTGAAACGACTCAGCACACGAAGCGTGCTTACTTCTTGGGGGCGTCCGGCTTCTTCTCGCCATCCATCAGCTTCTTGCACTCGGCCTTCATCTTGTCGTCGGCCATCTTCGCATCCATCTTCTTGCAGGCTTCCATCTTCTTGGCCTTGTCCGCATCGCTCATCGCGCCGCCGTGCGCCGCGGCGAAAACGCCAGCGGAAGCGGTGGCAAAGGTCGCGGCAATCAACATCGACATCAGCTTGTTCATGTATAGACTCTCGGGTTCGGATTTTAAAGGAACGTTCTCGATGAACGCGGCCGGCAGTCTAGAGCAAAAATGACCGCAAGTCACCGTATCACCCCCTTGTTTTCACGGGCGGTTGGGGCATTTCTGCCGGCTCTGGCGGTTTTGGCCTTGGCGGGAGCCTGTCTGGCGCCCCTTCACCTGCTGGCCGCCCCGCGTCTGCCGACCGATCCGGGCGAGGTGCTGGAGCGCCTGCCGATGCGGCCCGGAGACGCCACGGCAGCCGAATTGGCGGGCCTTCGGGCGGCCGTGGCCCGGGCAGCCAGGGAGGCGCCGGCCGATCCGCTCCCGGCCGTCCGACTCGCCGGGCGCTACTACGAACTGGCGGTTGCCCGAGGCGATCCGCGTTACATAGGCTATGCCGATGCGGTCCTGGCGCCGTTTGCCCGAAGCGGGACCCCGGACGTGCTGGCGGTTCGCGGGCAGTTGCGGCAATACCGGCATGACTTCGACGGGGCGCTGCAGGACTTCGCCGGCGCACTCGAGGCCGACCCGCAATTTGCCTCGGCCCACGCCTGGCGCGGCGCCATCTACCTGGTCCAGGCCAACTACGCGGCGGCAAAGTCCGAGTGCGATGCCCTGCTGGCACTGGACCGCGCGACGCTCTACGGGGGCTGCATCGGGCTGGTGCTCGCCTATGGTGGCCGGATGGAAGCCGGATCCGCCGCCTTGCAGCGCGCCCTGGACGAGACCCGTGACGCAGGCAACCGGCTGTGGCTGCTCACCCGCCTGGGCGAGGTGGCGGCTTGGCGCGGGCAGCCGGAAATGGCCGAAAAGCACTACCGCGCCGCGCTCGCGTTGGGAATCGATGATGGCTACCTGCTGGCCGCCTGGAGCGACTTCCTGCTGGACCGGCAACGCCCCGCCGAAGTGGTGAAGTGGCTGGCCGGGTGGGAAACCTCCGATGGACTGCTCCTGCGGCTCGCCTTGGCCGAGACCGCGCTCAAGCAGCCCGCCGCCAAAGCGCACGTGCAGGCATTGGCGGACCGGTTCGCCGCGGCGAAGGTACGCGGCGACACCACCCATCGGGCCGAAGAGGCGCGCTACCTGATGCACCTGGCCGGCGATCCGGCCGCCGCGCTCGCCGTGGCCGCCGCCAACTACCGGGTGCAGCGCGAACCCCGCGACGCCCGGGTGTTGCTGGAAGCGGCCATCGCGGCGAGGGACGCCGGCGCGGCGCAACCGGCGCGCGACTGGCTGCGGTCCAGCGGATTCGAGGACGCGCATTTGCGGCAATTGGGATTGGCCTCAGCGCCATGATGCGGCGGCGGAGATTCCTGTGCCTCATGCTCTGGCTCGGCGCATTGCTTGCCGTGCCGGCCATGGCGCACAAGGCGAGCGACAGCTACCTGGTGCTGCAGGTGAAGGGCCGGGAAGTGGCCGGCCAATGGGACATCGCCCTGCGCGACATCGACTTCGCCATCGGCCTCGACGCCAACGGCGACGGTGACATCACCTGGGGCGAAGTGCAGGCGCGCCACGCCGACATCGCCGCCTGGGCGCTGGGGCGGCTGAAGCTGGAGCGCGGGGGCGACTGCGCGTTGCAGGCGGCAGAGCACCTGGTGGACAACCACACCGACGGCGCCTATGCGGTGCTGCGGCTCACCGGCACCTGCCCGACCGACTCACAGACGCTGGCGTTGGGCTACCGACTCCTGTTCGACGTCGACCAACTGCACCGCGGGCTGCTGCGGCTGGAGGTGGATGGCGTCGCGCACACCTCGGTGCTGGGGCCGGACAGCGGTGTGCTGAACGTGAAAGCCGGCGAGACTTCGCGGCTGGCGCAGTTCGGCCAGTACCTGGTGGAGGGCACCTTTCACATCTGGATCGGTTTCGACCACGTCCTGTTCCTGTTGTCGCTGCTGCTGCCCGCCGTGCTGGTGCATGAATCGCGGCGCTGGACGGGCGTGGGCTCGTTGCGCACCGCGCTGACCGAGGTGCTTTGGGTGGTCACCGCCTTTACCGTCGCGCACTCGATCACGCTGTCGATCGCGGCGCTGCAGATCGTCGAGCTGCCGTCGCGCCTGGTGGAATCCGCCATTGCCGCTTCGGTGGCGCTGGCGGCGGCCAACAACCTGTGGCCCGTGGTGGAGCGGCGGCGCTGGCTGGTGGCTTTCGGCTTCGGCCTGATTCACGGATTCGGTTTCGCCAGCGTGCTGACCGAGCTCGGCTTGCCCAAGGACGCGCTGGTGCTCTCGCTGCTGGGGTTCAACGTCGGCGTCGAGATCGGCCAGCTGGTCATCGTGGCCTGCTTCCTGCCGGCGGCCTACCTCCTGCGAAACTCGCTGCTGTACCGCAAGGGCGTGCTGGTGGGCGGCTCGGTTCTCACCCTGCTGGTGGCGCTGGTGTGGCTCGCGGAGCGGGTGTTCAACCTGAAGCTGATCGGCGCCTAGGAATTCCGCGCGGCCCGGGCAGGCCAGTCGGGCACGCCAACGCGCCGCAGCGTAGTGGTGCGGTGGTGGATGCGCGGCGGCGGCAACGGCGCTCCGGAACGCGAAGTGGTGCGCGCGCGCACGCATACTGCGCATCTTCAAGGCCTGCGATCCCGGCCGCACCGCGGACTGGATAGACTCCAGCAGGACGTTCCAATACGATGCCCGCCTCCGGCTTGGTTGAAAGATCCGACACGATGGCTGAAGCCCGCACCCACCGTCGCCTCGCGGCGATCCTTGCCGCCGACGTCGTCGGGTATTCCCGGTTGATTGGGTTGGACGAGGCCGGGACGCTTCTGGCGCTGCGCGAGGTCTGGGCAACGCGCTTCAATCCCGCCGTTGCCGAATTTCGGGGCCGAATCGTCAAGATGCTGGGCGACGGAGCGCTGGTCGAGTTTTCAAGTGCCGTCGACGCCGTTGAATGTGCAGTTGCGATCCAGGGCGCGATGGCCGAGCACAACGGCTTGCTACCAGAGCGCGAGCCAATCGAATTCCGCATTGGCGTGAACCTTGGCGAAATCGTCATCGAGGGCGATGACATTTTCGGCGACGGCGTCAATGTCGCGGCCCGGTTGGAAGCGCAGGCACCCAAAGCTGGAGTTCTGGTGTCCGACGTGGTGCACGGGCTGATCAAAGGCAAAGTCAGCGTTGAGTTCCTGAATGCGGGAGTGTTTATGTTGAAGAACATTGCCGCGCCGGTGCAGGCTTGGCGCTGGGGAGGCACTCCCGCCCAGATCGCGCAAACCCAAACACCGGTAGAAGGAGCGAAGGACGCCCCGTCGATTGCGGTTCTGCCATTCACCAACATGTCGGGTGACCCCGAACAGGAGTATTTCTCGGACGGGATCAGCGAGGACATCATCACCGATTTGTCCAAGGTCTCCGGCCTCATCGTGATCGCGCGCAATTCGAGCTTTGCCTATAAGGGCAAGACGCCGGACATTCGCGCGGTCGGGCGCGAGCTTGGGGTGAGCTCGGTCCTGGAAGGCTCGGTCCGTCGGGCGGGCAACCGGGTGCGCATCACGGCGCAGTTGATCGACGCAAAGACCGCAGCGCATCTTTGGGCCGAACGCTATGACCGCGATCTGACGGATATCTTCGCGGTCCAGGACGAGGTCACGTTGCAGATCGTGGATGCGCTGAAAGTCACGCTGAAACCAGCGGAACGCGCTGTTCTTGCGGGGCAGCCGACAAGTAGCGTCGATGCCCACGATTTTTTCCTGCGCGGGCGTGAACTGTGGCTTCAATTGGTCCACGGTTCGGGGAGGCACCGTGAGGTATTTGAGCGGGCCGTTGCAGCGTTCAAGCGCGCGGCCGAGATCGACCCCGGCTACGCGGCGTCCTATGCCGGTCTCAGTCTGGTGCACGTTCTCGAATACCAGAACCACTGGCTCGAGATGCCTCAGTCGCTGGATTTGGCCGTTCGCTTTGCAGTGCAAGCGGTCGCAATGGACCCCAATGAGCCATTGGCGCAGCTTGCCGTTGCAACCTCCAGCCTGTTCAACGGCGACCCGGAGGGAACCAAGGCCGCGGCCGAGAAGGCGCTGGCGCTCAGTCCGAACTTTGCCCTCGCTGCCGGCGCGCTCGGCCACGCCGAGACCATGCTTGGCAATCCACTAGCGGGGATCAAAGCCTTGGAACTCGCGCTTCGCCTTGATCCCATGTTTACCCCCACGACGCTCCATTTCCTGGGGACGGCCTATCTTGTGGCAGGCCAATACGAAACCGCCGCCGCCAGACTGAGCGAGAGAATACGTCTGACCCCCACCACCGACTTCTCGCGCGCATACTATGCCTCGGCGCTTGGTCACCTCGGCGAAATTGCGGAGGCACAGCGTGTTTGGCGAGAGTTGAAAGAGATCAACCCGAAGTACTCGTTCGAGGCGCACATCGCCCTGCTTCCCTGGCGAAATCCTGCGGGTCCGGCGCGGATCCGGGAGGGTCTGGCCAAAGCGGGACTGCCCGAGTGACCGGACAGGGAATCGAGGGACGGTTGATGCTCACCGACAACAGCGGCTGCAACTTGTCGCTCGGCTTCGCGGCAGCGCAGAACAGTTGATGCTGCGCCCGCCGGCCGGCGCCGGCGGCACCGGCCGCATCGCTTCCTCCGGCCGGCGCGGCGGTCGCGCAACGCGTCCGTTGACCGGCGGTCCTGTCCCTCCCCCGTCAATCCCGCGTATAGCGCAGTTGCGCCCGCAGACTGGTGAGCGGGTCGCCGGCGCTCGAGAAGTCCGGCGGGCGCCGCACGCTGAGCGGCACGTACAGGAGCTCCACCGCGAGACTCCATCGCGGGTCGAAATCGTGCCGCGCGCCGATCGCGACCCACGGCAGATTGCTGTCCGATGTGAGCCGCGACCGGTCGTGGGTCGCTCCGACGAAGGCATCGACCTGCACCGCCAGCCGGGCTCGCGCGATCCCCGCGCCCGCGTGCAGCGTCCAGTCGCCGGCATCCCAGGCCATCGTCGCGTCGATGCCGTAGTAGTTCGTCGTAAAGGTGTCCTGCGAGGGCGCCTGGCACCCGAACGGATTCTCCAGGGGATCCTCATTGCCGGCCAGATGCGCGGGGCAGGTGATGTCGCCCCGCACCTTGCCGAGCTGGCCGAGCGCGCGCATCGACAGCGTGAACGCGCCGCGCTCGATCACCCGCCGGCCGACGGCCAGCGCCAGCACGTTGCGCGAGCGCGAGCCGGCGATCTCGAGCGGCGGCGTGTAGCCGAGCTCCGCGACCCACGCGTCGGGAAGCCCGAGCGCCAGCCGCAGGCGGCCGAATACCGGCGACTTGTTGAGATCCTCGTGCTTGGAACCGCCGAAGCCCACCCGTTGCTGGGCATCGCTCAGGTGCGGGATGTGGCCGAGGTCGAACGCGGCATTCCACCGCCACGGTGCCAGTCTCGGGGTTTCGCCGCACGACGTCATCAGCGTGGTTCCGGCGAAGTAGCGCATCGCCCAACCCGCCGGTGAGTCCGCGGCGACACTTCGGTCGTCCTCGACCAGCGTTTGCGCGCACACGGACGCGCTGCACGCAAACAGGAGCACGGCCGGCAGCCACATGCCATTCGAGCTGCTCATCGCGGTATCCCTCTGCGGCGCCAAGCCGCTCGCTGGCTGATTCGGCGCGAAAGCCCCTCCCACCGCGACGACCCGAATGCGCAGCATGCTGCCGACGCCGTGGCGAACCTGTCAGAAGACCTGCGGCTGAATGTTGGTCACCCGGTTGTTCGGCAGAGTGACGATGGCGGACGTCGCCGACGTGAACGTGATGCCGATGATCCCGTCGTTGCCGACGAGCGTCGGCGGCCCGGTGAACGCACACGTGGTGCACTGGCCGCCGCGATACTTGTCGAGCGTTGCGCTGAACGTGGTGCCGTTGTTGGTGAGCGGCCCGGCGGCGAGATACCACTCGGAGTGCCCTCCCGCTTCGTACGTGAACATCGTGACGACCAGCACGCCGTGCTTGACGTCGAAGTTGTATCCGGTGCCGTTCTCGTTCGGGTTCCACCACAGGCCCACGGCCGGCGTGAACGCCATCGGGGCCCCGACCACCGAGGCCGAAACGCCCGCGAAGTTGGTCGCCACGTTGGGGATCGACGCACCGGTGCGACCGATCGCCATGACCCCGTCGGTGGGCAGCGACACGTAGGTCACCTCGTCGACGCCGGCGAAATCGAGGGTGCCGCCGGAAGTCGGCAGAAAGCCGTTGGGAATCGTGAAGTCCGGCGCCACCAGGCCGAGCGCGGCGAAGCCCTGCGTCGCGATCAGCACCCGCCGTCCGGCCGTGCTCGCGCTCGGCAGATTGGACGGGAACGTGAACACCCTGGGGGCCATGTCGCCGGTGCTCGTCAGCGTGATGCCCGCCCATGCATTCTCGCCGTTCGCATTGGCGATCTCGTGCATCACGACGAACTGTACGGTGCCGTCCGCATTGGAAAAGATCTGCTCGATCCGGAACAGGTGAAAGGCTGCGAGCGCCGCGGGGGCGGCGAGCAGCAGCGTGGTCAGGACCAAGGCGCGCAGCAGTCGAATCATGAAGGCCTCCGTCGGACAGTTGCATCGACGATCGGGCGAACCTCCGCCCGGGTTTGCACATCGTTCGCAAACAGGGGGGCCGGCCTCCGCATTCCACACGCCTCGTCGAACGCACCGGAGGCCTGCGTGGAGATCCGCTCGGGCCCGCAGGGCATGCCTGGCGCGCTTGGGCGCCCGCGCTCGCCCGCCGACCCTCGACGTCGTCCCGGTCAGCCGGACCCGGCTCGATGGAGATGCTTGACTTTCTTGACTGCCGGGAAGAGAGTACACGACGCCGAACGGCTCCAAATACCGGCGAGCCGCGAGCCTTGCGCGCGGCGGATTCGGGTTTGTCGAGCATGCCAAGCGGCAGCCCTTTGGTCTGAGATGAAGCGATTGTCACGAGTCGCGCGACGAGGTCGGCGTGACCGTTGTACATCTAGGGAGAAAATGCGATGTCGAAACGATTGCCAGTCTACAAACTCAAGGACATTCCACGAGAAAATCGCCTTCACGAGGGGCGCATGACACGGTATTCGGTCCGCACGAAGAATGCGCAGATTGTCTTTGCTGACATCATCCCGCAGCCCATCGGACAACAGCGCTACCATCGCAAGTCGCACGATCATCCACACGCAATGCTGCTCATTGTCCTGAAAGGGACAATGCGAATGGATATCGACGGCGTCGAATACGACATCGGCGAGGGATCCGCAATCGATGTTCCGGCTTTCGCGATGCATCGCGGATATGCGCTTGGCGAGACGCCGGTGTCCCTGATCGAAATCTTCTCGCCGGTACGACACGATTACATCCATCTCGTCGAGTACCAGCAAAAAGACTACGAAGACTCTGGCGAACCCTGGATCAGGGAGAATTTCTCCTGGAATCCGCCTCCCCCCGGTCAGTGAGATCATAGTTTGCCGGGAGGGCGGAGGCACATAACCGTCTGAGCTCGGGACACGCCAGTACCGGCGAAGGTTTGAGGGGAATGGGCGTTTTTTTCGTTCTGCAATTTTTCCTGGGCGGTTTGGCCGAACGCCGCGCACCATCATTGAGAGGTGGACGATGACTAGAACGACCTGCCGGATCTTGATCGCGGCGATTGCGCTACTGGCAGCCGCTGCTTCGCATGCACAACCCTACCCTGACCGGAGCATCAAGGTCATCGTTCCTTATGGGCCGGGACAGGCGACCGACGTGATGTGCCGCGTCTTCCTCGAACAGCTGAAGGTCGTCCTCAAGCAGCCGATTGTCATCGTCAACAGGGTGGGCGCCGCGAGCAATCTCGGGAGCTCCGAAGCGGCGAAGGCGACCCCCGACGGATACACGCTTCTTTGTACGGGGAACGCGACGCATGTCGCAAATCCGCTGCTCTACTCGTCGATGGACTTTGACCCCGACAAGGATCTTCTTCCCATCAGTGGAGTAGCCGCTACCGGCTACGTCATGGCGGTAGGCGACAACCTGAAGGGCAAGAGCGTCAAGGACGTCATTGCCATCGCGAAATCTTCGCCGACCCCCCCGAAGATCGGGCTTGCCAGCACGACGTCCCGCGTCATCTATGGCTTGTTTCGGGAAGCCGCAAAGGTCGATTTGACGAGCGTACCGTACATGTCGGGGAACAGGGACCTCTTTCCTGATCTGATGCGTGGAGACACCGCGCTCGTGATCGAAGCGATGCCTTCGGCGATGGGGCCGGTGACAGGCGGGTCGGTGACGGCGATCGCCGTAACGCTGCCCGAACGCTCGCCGTTGCTGCCGGATGTGCCGACGTTCAAGGAGGTCGGCGTCGACGTTGAGCTCGTGGGATGGAATGCGTTCTACGCGCCGCGGGGGACTCCGCCGGAAATCATCGCTCAGCTCAATCGGGCATCGGTCGAGGCGTTGAAGCATCCGGATGTGGCAAAGCGCCTCGCGGCGGTCGCCTGCGTGCCGATGCCGACCACACCGGCGCAACTGTCTGCGATGATTGTCGATGCCCGAGCCAAGTGGAAGCCGATGGTCGATCTGTACAAGCTCAAGGTCAACTAGCCACGGTCGTCGTCTTGTTGCGCGTCGGACCCGGCGCGCAACGGTCATCTGCATCTTTCGCGCGCATCGGCCCGATGGGTGCGTTCGGGCGGTGTCCACCGGTTTCGCCCCATCCATGACAGCGGAACGACCCAGCACGCGCGAACGGGACGGGCGGGCGCTGCTCCCGATCCGCAATCCGCGGGATTTCTACGGCGGCCTGGTCCTGATCCTCGTCGCACTCTTTGCCTTCTGGGCGACCGGCGATTTGTCAGGCTCGCGCGGACTCGCCTTCGGCCCCGGAACCGCGCCGCGCCTTTTCGCGGGCCTTCTGGCAGTGGTCGGCCTCGCGGTGACGCTGATCGGACTGTTTACCTCTGGGCCGGAGGTTGGCCGCTATGCCATACGCGGCCCGTTGCTGGTCACCGCGTCAGTTCTGGTGTTTGCCGGAACGATCAAACCACTCGGCCTCGTCGTCTCGACGTTCATCACCATACTCGTTGCGGGCATGGCGAGCGCTGAAACGCGCTGGAGAGAGGCGTTTGTCTGGGCCGTGGCCCTGACCATTTTTTGCGCCTTGCTCTTCTACTACGCGCTTGGACTGCCGCTGCCGCTTTGGCCGCAATTCTGAACGCTGCGCGCAATGCCCGATCTCATTTCCAATCTCGCGCTCGGCTTCTCTGTTGCGGTATCGCTGAACAATCTGGCTCTGTGCCTGACCGGCGCGCTGGTCGGGACGCTGATCGGGGTCCTTCCCGGCATCGGGCCGGTCGCGACCATCGCGATGCTGCTGCCGATCACGTTCGGTCTGCCGCCGGTCGGTGCCCTGATCATGCTCGCGGGGATCTACTACGGCGCTCAGTATGGCGGCTCGACGACTTCGATCCTGGTCAACATACCCGGGGAAGCCTCCTCGGTCGTGACGACATTGGACGGCTTTCAGATGGCGCGACAAGGGCGGGCCGGTGCCGCACTGGCGATCGCGGCGATCGGGTCGTTTTTTGCGGGCACGGTGGCGACACTGCTCGTCGCGGCGCTGGGGGCGCCCTTGGCAAAGGTGGCGTTGGCGTTCGGTGCGCCTGAATACTTCTCGCTGATGGTGCTTGGCCTGGTCTTCGCGGTCGTTCTCGGACGAGGTTCGGTTGCAAAGGCGATCGCGATGGTGCTCGTCGGTCTTACGCTATCGATGATCGGCTCCGACCTGGTGACAGGCGCGCCGCGGATGAGCTTCGGTATTCCCGAGCTCTCGGACGGCATCGGCTTCGTCGTGATCGCCATGGGGGTATTCGGCTTTGCCGAGGTCATTCGCAACCTGGAGACCACCGAGCATCGCGGCGTCGTCGCGGACAAGATCACCGGCCTGATGCCGACCAGGACCGATCTCAAGGCATCCGCCGGCGCGATTGCGCGCGGCACGGTCATCGGTTCCGCGCTCGGCGTGCTGCCCGGTGGCGGAGCCGTGATTTCGTCGTTTGCCGCCTATACATTCGAGAAGCGCATTGCGAGGCATCCCGACCGCTTTGGCAAGGGTGCCATCGAGGGCGTTGCGGCGCCGGAAAGCGCCAACAATGCTGCCGCACAAACGTCGTTCGTGCCGCTGTTGACGCTCGGTATCCCGGCCAACCCGGTCATGGCACTGATGATTGGCGCCATGACGATCCAAGGCATCATTCCCGGCCCGCAGGTGATGATCAGGCAGCCGGAACTTGTTTGGGGGCTCATTGCCTCGATGTGGATCGGCAACCTGATGCTGCTCGTGATCAACCTCCCGCTGGTCGGCGTTTGGGTGCGGTTGCTGCGTGTCCCCTACCGGTTGCTCTATCCGGCGATTATCGTGTTCTGCTGCATCGGAGGCTATTCGGTCAACAACTCTTCATTCGATGTGATCGCGACCGGCGCATTCGGTCTCGTCGGTTATTGGTTCACGAAGCACGACTTCGAGCCTGCACCGATGCTGCTCGGATTGGTGCTCGGTCCGCTGATGGAAGAGAACCTTCGTCGCGCCATGATAATCTCCGATGGGAGCCCCGCCGTGTTCCTGACCCGCCCCATCTCTGCCAGCCTGCTCGTCGTTGCCGCGTTGCTCCTTGTCGTTGTGACCTTGCCGATCATCAAACGCCGCCGCGCGCTGGTCTTTGTCGAATGAATCCACTCGACGTCAAAGTGCCATGAACGCAAGTGCGTCAAGACGAGCCGTGGCGCGCGAGGAAATCGAGCACGGCCGCATTGAATGCCAAAGCGTTATCGCGATTCATCGCGTGAGCGGCGCTTTCAATCGTGACGATATCGGAAACCCGTCGGTTGGCCGTCCGCATCGCCTCAAGGATCAACGCATACCGGGGCGGGCTTTTCGCGCCGGTTAGGGGCAGTATCGGCAGGTCTAACGACGCCACATCGGCGCGGGTGAGCCGCGGTCGCTGGGCGCAGGCAGGACCGGTATGGATATTGTCCAGCAGGATCTGTCGCTGCTCCGGCGAGCGGCGACTCCATGTCCCTGGACCGCCGAGCGAGTCGACGAATTCGCGGGCTGCCGCCTCCGCGTCCCCCGTCGCGAGGTCCCGACTCAGGCGGGCGAACATCTGCTCGGTCTCTCCGGCCATGTGTCGCCCCTCCGGCGTATCCGGCAGCAGGCTTTCCAGCCCACCAGGATCTGCCAGGACGAGCGTGCGCACGAATTGCGGGTGTCGCAACGCCAAACTTATCGCGACTGCTCCACCCCTCGAATGACCAACGACGTGGACGGCACCGATCTCTTTCACGCTGATGAACGCCGCCAGGTCGTCTGCGTGCTGCTCGACGGTGAAATCGCCGCCAACGCCATTCCAGTGCTCGGGGAAGCAATGTCGGAGGCTCACGGCAATTGTGCGATGGCTCCCCGAGAACACGCCGAGTTGATGAATCCACGCTCGATAATCGCTAATGGATCCATGGATGAGCAGCAGCGCCGGGCCGGTCCCCGCTTCGACGTACGCCAACGGGTATCGGTTCACTTCGACGAAGCGAGTCGGCTCGCCCGTTGGCCAGCAGGCTCCGGGATCGACAGGCATTGTTTCGGCTTAGTTGTTAAGCAGCATGACAGGGGCCCACTGGCGAATACTGGAGATTGCGAGGTCAAGTGCGAAATTCAACTTTGATCGACCGGCAGCGAGCGCACGATGCGACAGCATTCAAGCCTCGCGGTTCTCTGGTTGAAGCGGCCTGGTGCGCATGACGAATCACGAACCGCATCCCCCTAAACGATAGCAAATTGCCGCCTTTAATGATGGGGAGGGGCGAATTACCCGAGCGAGATTCCTCGCGTCATGAACCGGCAACCATTCGTAAGCTCGACTTGGGCGACCGGACGGACGCCGATACGAGGCAGTTGAGGGTCGCCGAAGCGGGCTCTTGGCCTGGGGCCGCGGACCCGCGTGCGAGATCAAGCGTCGGTTAGGACATGTCAACCACGCCCTAGGCGCACGGCAATTTCCACGGACAAGCGCGGCCACGCGCGACCGGGCGCAACGTAGAATGACGCATGCCGGTTTCCATGGACCCCGCGTCAGCAGCCGGCGATCTTTGCGTTGGAGCATCCCGACCATGACAGAAAAGCGTTTCACCGCAGCCGCGCTCAATGCGTTCGCGACGTCGCTCGTCGAGCGCGCAGGCGTCCAGCGCGACATGGCCGCGGACGTCGCCGACGTGCTCGTCACGGCCGATCTCCTCGGCCACACGACGCACGGGCTCGCGCTGCTCGCACCCTATCTCGGGGAGATCGAGCGCGGGACGATGACCCGATCGGGTGAGCCCGAGATCGTCAGCGACCGGCCCGCGGCGCAGACGTGGGACGGTCGCCGCCTGCCCGGTCCCTGGCTCACGCTGCGCGCGCTCGACGTCGCGGCCAAGATGGCGGAAACCAGCGGCACCGGCACCGTGGTCATCCGCCGCTCGCACCACATCGCGTGCCTGGCGGTCTACCTGCTCCGGGCGACCGAGCGCGGGCTCGTCGCGATCGTCGAGAGTTCCGATCCGATCGTCGCCGCGGTGGTCCCGCACGGCGGCACCACGCCGGTCCTCACGCCGAACCCCATCGCCGCCGGCTTGCCGACCTCCGGCGACCCCATCTTGATCGATACCTCCAGCTCGATCACGAGCATGGGGTTCGCGTTGCAGGAGAAGCAGGCTGGCAGGAGGCTGCCCGGCGCCTGGGTCATCGACCACGCCGGCAATGCGACCGACGACCCCAATGCCCTGTATGCCGAGCCCAAGGGCGCGCTCCTGCCGCTGGGCGGCCTCGACGCCGGCTACAAGGGATTCGGCCTCGGGCTCCTCGTGGAGGCGATGACCGCGGGCCTGTCGGGCCACGGCCGCGCCGACCCGCGCGAAGGCTGGGGCGGAACCGTCTTCGTGCAGGTGCTCGACCCGGAGGCCTTCGGCGGGCTTGCGGCCTTCAAGAGGCAGATGGACCACGTGGCGGACGCCTGCCATGACGCCAAGCCGCGGCCCGGCGGCGCGCGCGTGCGCTTGCCCGGTGAGGCCGGGATGAAGCGCCTGCGCGAGCAGCGCAAGCACGGCGTGGCGCTCTACCCGACGATCATGCCGGCGCTGGCGCCGTGGGCGGAAAAGCTCGGCGTGGCGTTGCCGGTGCCCCTCGCCGGCTAGAGATTGCGGCCGGCCGCGACGCGCGGAACGCCGGCCAGATCGCGTGCGCCGACGATCTCCGCGAACCCAGCGGCGGTGAACAACGCGCGCACTTCGTCCGCCTGATCGTAGCCGTGCTCGACGACCAGCGAGCCGGCGTCCGCCAGCCTGAGACGCGCGCCGGCGACGATGCGCGCGATCGCTCCCAGGCCATCGCCGCCTGGCGTGAGCGCGAGATGCGGCTCGAAGCGGACATCGCCTTCGCCCAGATGCGGATCTGCCGCGGCGACATACGGCGGGTTGCTCGCGATGAGGTCGAAGGCGGCGCCACGCCACGTCGACGCAACGCCCTCGTACCAATCCGCCTGGACGAACTCGACATTGGCGATGCCGAGCCGCTGCGCATTCCCGCGCGCGACTTCGAGCGCGTCGGCGGAAACCTCGGTGGCGAGGATCGCGGCCCGCGGCCTCTCCTGCGCGATGGCGAGCGCGATCGCGCCCGATCCGGTGCCCAGATCGAGCACGCGCAGGTCGCGGTCTTGCGGCAACCGGGCGAGCGCAAGCTCGACCAGCGTCTCCGTTTCCGGGCGCGGAATGAGCACCGCGGGCGACACCTGCAGCGCCAGCCCCCAGAACTCGCGCGTGCCGGTGAGATACGCGACGGGCTCGCCTTCGCGGCGGCGCCGGGCGAGGGCGAGGAATGTGCCCAGGCGCTCGCGCGACAGCGCATCGTCCCCGTGCGCCACGAGCCATGCACGATTCCTGCCGAGCAGGTGCGCAAGCAGCACCTGCGCATCGATCGGGACCAGGCCTGATTGCGCCAGCGCAATCCGAACCGTGACCTCACCCGTCATCGGTCCGTATTTTCGGCGACGAAGAGCCGCAACCGCTGGTCGTAGTAGCGGCCCCAGCCGGCGTCCTCGAGCCCGGCCTTCAGCAGCACGCGCTGGGATGCCTTGTTGCCCGAATGCGTGACGCCGATGATCCGATGCAGGCCGAGGTCGTCGAATCCGAACGCGACCAGCGCCCGCGCGCCTTCGGTCGCGAAGCCCTGGCCCCATGCTTCCGACAGAAGCCGGTAGCCGACCTCGACCTCCGCCGATCTGCCGGCATACTTGAGGCTGAACCAGCCGATGAAGGCGCCGGTATCGCGACGCGAAGCGTGCCACGCGCCGAGGTCGGGGTACAGCGACGGGTAGCGGAGGACGCGCCCGAACGCCTCCGCGGCCACGTCGCGCGGCATCGGTTTGCCCCGGGTGAAGTATTTCATCACCCGGGGGTCGCGATTGAGTCGGAGGAAATCGTCGAAATCCTCAGGGCGGAACGTGCGCAACTCGAGGCGCAGGGTCTCGAGCCAGGGGGAGGAACGTTGGGTCGCGGTCAGCATTCGCGGCCTTCGTGCGCAGCTTGCACGTCCTGGGGGCATTTTCGAGGCTCGCGTTTCCCGGCCCCACTCGCCGCGCTCACGCGTCCCCCGCCAGCCCCGCCAGCAGCTCGGCCTGGTGCTCCTGCACGAGCGCGGTCGTAAGGTCGGACAGATCGCCGTCCATGATCGCGTCGATCTTGTGCAGAGTGAGGTTGATCCGGTGATCGGTGACGCGTCCCTGCGGAAAATTGTAGGTGCGGATGCGCTCGCTGCGATCGCCGCTGCCGATCAGCGACTTGCGCATCGACGCTTCCTTCTGCTGGCGCTCCCGCATTTCCCGGTCGAGGAGCCGCGACGCGAGCACCGCCATCGCCTGCGCGCGATTGCGATGCTGCGAGCGGTCATCCTGGCACTCGACGACGATGCCGGTCGCAAGGTGCGTGATCCGCACTGCCGAATCCGTCTTGTTGATGTGCTGCCCCCCCGCGCCGGACGCGCGGAAGGTGTCGATGCGGATGTCGGCCGGGTTGATGTTGATGTCGGCGACAGGGTCGGCTTCCGGCATGACGGCCACCGTGCAGGCCGACGTGTGGATGCGCCCCTGCGCCTCGGTCTCGGGCACGCGCTGCACGCGGTGCCCGCCGGACTCGAACTTGAGCTTCGAGTACGCGCCGCGCCCGACGATCCGCAGGATGACCTCCTTGTAGCCACCGAGCTCGGCGGGCGACTCCGAGACGATCTCGACCTTCCAGCCGCTGCGCTCCGCATGGCGGGTGTACATCCGGAAGAGATTCCCGGCAAACAATGCCGATTCGTCGCCTCCCGTGCCAGCGCGGATTTCCAGGAAAACGTTGCGCTCGTCGTTGGGATCCTGCGGCAGCAGCATCCGCTGCAGGTCGGCGGCAAGCTCGGCCATCCTCAGCGTTGCCGCCGCGTGCTCCTCGTCGGCGAAGGCCTTCATCTGCGGATCGCGCGCCATCTCGTTGGCGGCGGCAACGTCGTCTTCCGCGCGCGTGTACTCGCGGTACCGCGCGACCACGGGCTCGATGTCGGAGCGCTCCTTGGTCAGCGCCCGGTAGCGGTCCATGTCGCGCACGGCGTCCTCGGCGGACAGCGTCGCGTCGAGCTCGGTGAGGCGCCGGGCGAGCGATTCGAGCTTGTTGCGCAGCGAGGATTTCATCATGTGAATTGGGGACAGACCCCATTCGCCAGGCACACTGGCAGACGGGGTCTGTCCCCAACCGCTCCTAGTGCACGTCCGGGATCTGGTAGATCTTCTCGAACATGGCGACAAGTTCCGCGCGCTCGGCATCGCCGGCCTGGTTCAGCGCCTGCGTCGGCGCATGCAGGAACTTGTTGGTGAGGCCACGGGCGAGGAGTTCCAGCGCCTGCTCGGGCGAGGTCCCGCCCGCCAGCAGCCGGCGCACGCGCTCGAGCTCGGCGGCGCGCAGCTGATCGTGGTGTCCGTGCAGCGCGGTGATCGTCGGCACCACCGTGCGTCCCTCGAGCCAGCGCAGGAAATTGCCGGCCTGCGCGGCGATCATCTCCTCCGCCTGCACCACGGCCTCCTTGCGGATCTGCAGGTTGCCCCGGACGATGTTCGAGAGGTCGTCGATGCTGTACAGAAAGACGTCGTCGAGCTCCGCGGCCTCGGGCTCGACGTCGCGCGGCACCGCGAGGTCGACGACAAATACCGGCGCGTGCCGGCGCGCCTTCACCACCCGCTCGAGCAGTCCCTTGCCGAGGATCGGCAGCGTGCTCGCGGTGCAGGTCACGATGACGTCGAACTCGTGCAGGCGATCGGGCATCTCGTTCAGCGTGATCGCCTCGGCCCGGAAGCGGGAGGCGAGCTCGCGGCCGCGCTCGAGCGTGCGGTTGGCAATCGTGATCGACCTGGGACTGCGCGCAGCGAAATGCGTTGCGGTCAGTTCGATCATCTCGCCCGCGCCGATGAGCAGCAGGCGCTGGTCGGCCAGCGCCGGAAAGATGCGCTCGGCAAGCTTCACCGCCGCGGCGGCCATCGAGATCGACGCGCTGCCGATGTCCGTCTGCGTGCGCACGTCCTTCGCCACCGCGAAGGTGCGCTGGAACAGGCGATTGAGGACGAGCCCGAGACTGCCGGCGGACTCGGCGTGCCGCACGGCCTGCTTCATCTGCCCAAGGATCTGCGGCTCGCCCAGCACCATCGAATCGAGGCCGCTCGCGACGCGGAACGCGTGGGTGACCGCCCGCTCCCGCGGCAGCGTGTAGATGTACGGCGCCAGAGAATCCTTCGGGACGCGGTGGAAGTCCTCGAGCCAGCGCACGACCGGCTGCGGCTCCGCCACGTGCACATAGACCTCGGTCCGGTTGCAGGTCGACAGGATCGCGGCTTCCTTGACCCTGGGCCGCGCCAGAAGGTCGCGCAGCGCGTGGCCCAGGGCATCGGGCGAGAACGCGACCTGCTCCCGCACGTCCAGGGGCGCGGTCTGGTGGTTGAGGCCGAGGGTGTAGAGAGACATCGCGATTGCCGACTGTAGCCGCGCATTTTAGCCTACGCCCGGCACAGCGCCGGCACAAGAGCTTGATTTGGGTCAGAAAAGCCTGCCGAGGGCGCCGTCCGCCCTCGTTCCCGGGGCCGCGCCGGATTCATAGTGCCCGCCCGATCGCCCGAAATGCACGGTGCCGCTTGAGCGGGCAGCAGCCAAGTGAGCGTGGGAAACGTTCAATTGCCGCAACCGCGGTTTGACCCACCGGACAGTGTCGGCGTTGATCTGCAGCGACGGCATTTGGCTGCGGACGATGTCCCGTTCTGCATCAACCATGGTCGCGACCGATCGCGCAGCCCGGTACTCAGCCGACGTACCTCAGCCACTCGCACCACCATCCGATCCGCCCGCCGCCGATGCGTCGCTGCTCAGGGAGGCCAGCTTGCAGGGCCCAGCGATGCCGGGGTTCAGTCCCGGCAATGGAGGTTCGCCGCGACTGGTCTTGTTCAGAATGTCCTGCTGGAACTCGGCCGAGCCATAGCCCCGGTAGCGCCCATTGACGTCGAAGAGAAACGGAGTTCCGGTCGCCACGCTGTGCTTGCGCATCCATTCGAGCAACGAGGCATCCAGTTCGCGGCCCGCGGGCCTCAGGTAATACGCGATCCGGTCACGCCACCGCTTTGCGAGGATGATGACACCGAGCCGGTCCGGCCGGAACGACTCGGGGAACGGGTTCCCGCTCAGCCGCCAGGCACAATGGAAGCCGCGGCATGGATCCGCGGGACGATCTTCATAGATCGTGCAGCCACCCTCTCCCCGAAAATGACAGGGGACGCCGATGCGCATATCGTGGCCGCGGATGCTGGCGGTCAGCCAGCCATCGCAGCACGCGGTGCATGTCCCGCAGCTGCGGGACGGGTCGGGAACGAAGGTCGCGACGGCGTGGCGATCGCGCCGGAACCGCATTGCGTCGCGCAATACTGCCGCGGAGGATGCAGGTGAATGAGGCGGTACCGCCGCGGATGCCAGGAGCAAGTCTCCGCAGCAGTGCTTGTATCGCTTGCCACTGCCACAGGGGCAAAGGTCATTGCGGGCGGGCGGCGTCTGCATCTGTCCCGATGTTTGACGGAGGTTGGGTTCAGCCGAACGACGCGAGGGCGGACAAAAGCGTATCACGTCTCGGGTCGACCGGATTGGCAAGAACCTGGGGACCGGCGGCAGCACCGGACCATGTCCGCCCCTGCATCTCAATCGCTTTCGTGGGGCGCTCGCGCAGAATGCCAGACTGCGATCAAAGGTAGCGCCGGGTAACCAACGAACGGCCGCTTGATTGAATCGCGGCCGTCTCAAATGGGCCGGTCAGCATCAACCGAGCGCCGGCGCCGAACGACAGTACTACGATCTGCAGCAGCCCTTCACGCTTCGATGGCCGCCCTGCGTTGTCCCGCGACCGCTTGATCAAATCGCGTCAATGCCGGCGACCGGCCAACTTGAGATGGACGACGTCGCCACGGAAATTTCCGGTAAGCGGTCGTTCGCACTGACACGCTGAAGTGGCACTGGCGGCGGATACGCTGCGGCGGCATCAGGTGGGCGGCGGTCGAGCTCGCGCTACCGGTCCAGGGCGAACGGTGTCCGGGCGCGTACCGAAACAGACACTCGCGTCCGGCACGGTCAGCAGGCTCGATGCGCACCGAGCCATCGACGGAGAAGTCGACTGGTGCCGGTCACAACGCGTTCTTCGCGACCCAGCCGCCCTTCGCGATCAGCTTCAGGTGTCGGTCCGGATTCACGGTCACGGACAGGTCCTCGACCGGATTGCGGTCGTACACCAGCAGGTCCGCATGCGCCCCCGGCGCGATGACGCCCAGGGTGCCCGACATCCCGAACAGGTCGGCGGCCACCGTGGTGGCCGACCGCCAGATCTCGATCGGCTCCTGGAACTCCGCCCGCAGTTCGAACTCGCGCAGCTGGTGGCGATGCATCGCGCCGAGCAGGTCGGTTCCGAAGACCATCCTGACCCCCGCGCGGTGCGAGCGCGCGTGCGCCTCGCGCCCGGCTTCGACGACCTGCCAGGTCTTCTCGATCATCGTCGGCGGCAGACCGAGTTCGCGCCCGATCTCGATGGCGACCTGGTGCGTGATCATCGTCGGCACGAGGAACGCGTTGTTCTCCCTGAGCAGCGCGCGCGTCGCGTCGTCGATCGCGGGCCACTGCCACCGGCGCACCGGCGCCTGCACCCGGGCGTTGGCGTTGGCCTCGAGCCCGGTCGACAGCAGGCGCGGACGCAGGCGCAGCACGTATGCTCTCGATCCGTTGGGCGACGCGATCGTCGGGGTTGTAAACACTTCCCACCTCGCCCATGCGGCACTCCAGCCCGCGTCTCGCCGACTCCGCCCGGAATCGGGCGGCCGCCTCGATCACGCGGTCGTCCACACGATCGTGATACATCATCGTGTCATGGCAGACGATACGGACGCCGGCGCGTTCGGCGACGTCGAGGAATTGGGGCACTTCGCCGAGATTCGTCTCCGACACGATCATCTTCAGGATCGTGCGCCCGGGATTGACCCGCGCGTAGCGTGCGACGTTCGCCACCACCCGGTCGAAGACCGCCCGCCCCTTGATCCGGGTGTAGGTTTCGGGCGTTCCCGCGTCGAGCGAGATCATGACTCCCGCCCTGTCCTGTGCCATGCCGTCGAGCAGCACTTCCGGGACGCGAACCCCGCTCGAATAGACCTCGGAATAGGCCCCGTGCCGTCCAAGCAGACGGAAAAGCGCGTCGAATTCGCGCAGGATCGTAGGCTCGCCGCCACCCCACTGGATGCGCGCATCCGGCGCAAGCTGGCCATCGACGATGAGCGCCGCGATGGTCGGGTACAGCCGGGGAACGGAATTCGGATTCTGCAGGTAGCGAGCCTCGGGGATTGAATGACAGTAGCCGCACGCGAGATTGCAGGCGGTCGCATGGGCGATGCACAGCAGGTCAAACGCATGCGGCCGGGTCTCCCAGTTTCGCGTGACGAGGAACGCGCAGTTCGCGCATGGCTCGAAGCAACCAAGGCGATTCGCACGGCGGATGATGTCGCGCCTGGCGAGGATGTCTTTGACCGGCAGCGGCCCTTCCGAAAACGCGACGAGGCCGGGCGTCCCGCCGCGTACGTGCGAGTTCGGACAGACGCGCAGGCGTCCGGGAATGAAGCTCACGCCACCCTCGATCCATGGGCAGCTCGCGTATCCCGGGCTGGACCGGGGCATGGCTGTTGCATGTTCCCGGTTCCGCTCGCTGTCCGTTCGCAGGGAAATCGTGCCGGTCCCGCGTGCGGCTGCGGCTTCCTGTGACGCGACGAGCGATGTCAATGCGCAGAGGTAATCCTGCTGCACGCGGAGCTGATCCTCGCGCAATTCGGCGCGCTCCTTCAGTTCGTGGATTTCCTTTTCGGCCGCGGCACGGAACGCCCGGTGATCGTCCAGTTCCGCCAAGACCTTGGTCAAGTCGAGCCCCGGTCTTCGGCGGACAAGCTCGAACCCGAGATATCGCAGTGCGCGCCGAACGAGAGACTTTGCGCGGCCGAGACCCTGCAAACGGGTCCAACGGGCATTCACGCGCGACTCACGGCAATCCAGAAGTTTCGCATCAGACCTCCGTCTTGGCCTGCCGCCATCGATACATGCCCCGGCCATCGCGCCGGACGGCGCACGCGAAGCATGTGCGAGCATACTCAAGCCGCGCCGGGCGCCCTCTGTCGCAGGTCAAGGAACAACGATCCGGGCAGCGAGCCCGGCAGCAACCGGGTGGGGTTCAAAGGGTTCTCGCTTGCCCCGGCACATTGCACGGCTAGCCGGACTTCACTGTGCGACACCGTTGATCGCGAGATCGAAGATCTGATAGCTCTTCAGCGTCGTCGCGCCCGCCTTCACTTTGTACTCGTCGTTGAGCGGCGCGGAAAGAATGATGGGCACCTTCGCCTCGGACACGCCGCCGTGCGTGCGCAGCCGGTGGCCGGCGAGGCCCGACAGGTCGTGCGCCGCCTCGGATCCGCCCACGCAGACGTCGGCCGCGGCGATGACGACCACGTCGGCTTCCCGGTCGCGCGGCAGATCGTGCACGGCGCACGCGGTCTCCTTGTCCAGCACCGACTCCAGCCCCTCGAGGCCGCGGACGGCCGCGATGACCTCGCGCGGCGTCGTCCTGCCGCGGCACCACACGCGCACGAAGCCGCCCAGCGCGCCGTGATGGGCGACGAAGGCGTCGGTGATCGGGCAGATCACCGTGGTGTCGCCCTTGCCGAACCTGGCGTCGAGGATGTCCTGCAGCCAGATGACGTTCGGCCTGCCGGATGCGTCCGACTTGTCGTTCATCCCGTGATCGGCGGTCAACGCGACCACCGCGCCCAGCGCCTCGAGCCGCCCGAAACGCTGATCGAGCTCCTGGTAGAAGCGCCGCGCCTCGCTCTCGGCCGGCGCATACTTGTGCTGAACGAAATCGGTGAGCGACAGGTACATGAGGTCGCGCCGCCCGCGCTCGAGCAGCTTGACGCCGGCCTCGAGCACGAACAGCGACAACTCCATCGAGTACATGTCGGGCAGCGGCATGCCGACGAGCTCGAGCACGTTCTCGATGCCGTTCTCGGCGAGCGTGCACTTGTCCGCGCGCTCCGAGGAGAAGCTCACGTTGCCCCGGGTCAGATCGAGGTTCTTGCCCAGTTGCTTGCGCAGCTTGTCCTTGGCGGTGATCGACACCACCTTGGCTCCGGCGTCGGCGAACCGGGCCAGGATCGTGTCCCCGCGCAGGAGCTCGGGACCGGTCATCACCACCGCCTCGCCGGTCGCGGTGTCGAGGTAGTAGTTGCCGGAAATGCCGTGCTTCGACGCGGGCGTGCCGGTGATGATCGACATGTTGTTGGGGCAGGTGAAGCTCGGCACCGTGCCGTCGGCGATGCTCGCGAATCCCTGCCGCATGAACCGCGCGATGTTGGGGATCGCGCCGTCGGCCAGGAACTGGCGCAGATAGGCGGGATCGCCGCCGTCGATGCACACGACGACCACCGGCTTCTGCGGCCAGCGGTACCGGATGCCGTTGACTTCTACCGTCGCCGCGTTGGCTGTCCCCATGGTCGATTCGCATCCTCTCGCTGTCTTGTGGCCCTTCGGGCACGCCGCCGCAGGCGCCGGAAGGCGCCATCATTGAACCGTGGTTTTTGTAGATTGTCAACAATTGGCAGTCGACAATGCGCGGGATTCCGCCCGGAGCGGCCCGCACGGCGAGCGGTACCCGGGGCCCGCCGCGACTCCGGGCGCGGGCTCCGCCGCGGGACCCGGTGACCGGCGGCCGCTAAGCCTTGATGAACTCCTGCCGCCCGCCCAGCCAGCGCTGGAGGTGGGCTTCGGCCGCGGCGGGCTCCTTCGCCAGCAGCAGGTCGGCGGCGTCCCGCGCCTTCTCGATCAGCGCCACGTCCTTCTCCAGGTCGGCGAAGCGCAGCAGCGGGACGCCCGACTGCCTCGCGCCGAGGAATTCGCCGGGGCCGCGGATGACGAGGTCCTGGCGCGCGATCTCGAACCCGTCGTTGTTCTCGAACACCACCTTGAGCCGCGCTTTCGCGGTGTCCGTGAGCGGTTCCTCGAACAGCAGGTAGCAGGTGCTCTCGGCGGCTCCGCGCCCAACCCGTCCGCGCAGCTGGTGCAGCTGCGCGAGGCCGAAGCGCTCGGCGTGCTCGATCGCCATCAGCGACGCGTTCGCCACGTCCACGCCCACTTCGATCACTGTCGTCGCAACCAGCACGTGGACGCCTCCGGCGACGAACTGCGCCATCACCGCGGCCTTGTCGTCGGGCTTCATCCGGCCGTGCAGCAGGCCGACGGCGCATCCGGGCAGCGCTGCGGTCAGCTCCGCATGGAGCGCGACCGCCGTCTGCAACTCGAGCTTTTCCGATTCCTCGATCAGCGGGCACACCCAGTAGGCCTGCCGGCCCTCGGCGCAGGCCCGGCGCACGCGCTCGATCACCTCGCCGCGGCGCTTGTTGTTGACGAGCCGGGTCGCCACCGGCCGGCGGCCTGGCGGCATCTCGTCGATCGCCGACACATCGAGATCGGCGTAGAACGTCATCGCGAGCGTGCGCGGAATCGGCGTGGCGCTCATCATCAGCTGGTGCGCCTCCCCCATCGCCTTGCCGCGCAGCGCCAGCCGCTGCGCGACTCCGAAGCGGTGCTGCTCGTCGACGATCGCCAGGCCGAGCCGCGGCAGGGCCACCTCGTCCTCGAACAGCGCATGGGTGCCGACCGCCAGCATGGCGTCGCCGCTTCCGATCGCCGCGAGCGCCTCCCGGCGCACCTTGGCCGGCAGCCCGCCCGTGAGCCAGGCGATCTCGACCGGCAGGCCCGCGAGCCATTGCGCGAGTTTGCGGTAGTGCTGCTCCGCGAGGATTTCGGTCGGCGCCATGAACGCGACCTGCCGACCGGACTCGATGGCCTGCAGCGCGGCGAGCGCCGCGATGATCGTCTTGCCGCTGCCGACGTCGCCCTGCAGCAGGCGCTGCATCGGCATCGTCCGTTTGAGGTCGTGGCTGATCTCCCGCCAGACGCGCTCCTGCGCCCGCGTGAGCCTGAACGGCACCCGCGCGAGCAGCTCACCGGTGAGCGCGCCGGTGCCGGTGAGCACGGGCGCCCGCCGTGCCGCGCGCGCCTTCCGGTGCGCCTTGAGCGACAACTGTTGCGCCACGAGCTCGTCGAACTTGAGGCGCGTCCAGGCCGGATGGGTTCGCTCGTCGAGCGCGTGCTGCGTGAGCCGGGAGAGGCGCGGCGGCGGCGCATGCAGGAAATGCACGGCATCCGCGAATTTCCAGAGATGCTCCCGCACGACGAGCCAGTCCGGCAGCGATTCGGACGTGAGCGCCGGATCGACGGCGAGCGCGCGCGCGATCACCTTGCGCAGCGTCTCCTGCGCGAGCCCCGCGGTAGTCGGATAGACGGGCGTCAGCCGGTCCGGCAGCGGCGTGTCCGGCTCGACCACCCGGAACTGCGGATGCACGATCTCGCGCCCGAAGTGACCCTCGCGCACCTCGCCGAACACGCGGACACGGCGGCCGGGGGCCAGCGCCCTCTGCTGATTCGGGTAGAAGTGGAAGAAGCGCAGCACGAGTTGCGCGCGTGCGCCGCCGTCATCGCCGCCGTCTTCCAGCAGGCAGACAAGCTGGCGCCGCGGCCGGTACTGGATGTCGGTGGTGACGACCGTGCCCTCGGCCTGCTGTTCGACGCCCGCCTGCAGCGACGCGAGCGGCACGATCCGCGTATGGTCTTCGTAGCGCAGCGGCAGGTGCAGCACCAGGTCCTGATCGCGGACCAGTCCGAGCTTGACGAGCTGATCGTGCAGGCCGCGACCGCCCCGTTTCGGCTTGTCCGGAGCGGATTTCGCCGGCGACAGCAGATCGCCGACCGAACCGCTGCCACCGCCGGCGCGGCCCTTGCTGGTCGGATTCGAAATTTTCCCCACGGAACGGATCATGGTCGCGATGATGCGATTATCGCGCAAGGCGGCGAAGCCCTTCGCCCTTTCTCGCCTCGCTCGACTTTCGCGTGCGTCGGCGCGCGACCTGCCGGTCCCCCTGTGCCCTCGCCCCGCGTTTCATTTGCGGCTCCGTGCGCTCCCCTGCTCTACCGGGAGCCTCCCGCCGTCTGCCAGCCGGCCGGCAACCGGACGTGGCGCTCCGCATGGCCCGGAACGATCGCTGGGCGGACATCCATCGCCTGCCCGCGTCGGCCGGAATCGCGAAAGCCCGTATCCGGTACGGGATTATCATCTTCGACTCAACGTTCCCCATTCGGAAGGCACGGTCATGTCCCTTCGCACGCCGTTCCCGATGTATCTCGCCTATGTCGAGACCACCGTCATTCTCGATGCGCGCCGTCGTCGCGCGGTGATGCGGCTGCCGCCCTTGCGAAGGAGAAGGTCGTGTCGCTGATCCATACGCTCACGATTCTTGTCTGTCTCGCTGCGCTGTTCAGCTATGTCAATCATCGGGTATTGAAACTGCCGATCACGATCGGACTGATGGCGGTCGCGCTCGTCTTTTCACTGGTGCTGCTGGCATTGGGCAAGCTCGGGTTCGGGATCGAGGCGGAGGCGCAAAGGTTCATCAGCGCCATCGATTTCAATGAAACCTTGATGCACGGCATGCTCGGTTTTCTGCTCTTTGCCGGGTCGCTGCACGTCAAACTCGAAGAACTGCTGGATCTCAAGTGGGTGATCGGAACGCTCGCCGTCGTCGGGACGATCCTGTCGACGCTGATCGTTGGCACGGTTGGCTACCTGCTGTTCGATCTCGTGGGCCTGCCGCTGCCTTTTCTCCACTGCCTGCTGTTCGGCGCGCTGATTTCGCCGACCGACCCCATCGCGGTCATGGGGGTGCTGCGGCAGGCGCGGCTCCCGAAAGCGCTGGAAGTGAAGATCGTCGGCGAATCGCTGTTCAACGACGGGGTCGGCGTCGTGATCTTCCTGGTCGTCCTGAATCTGTTGCCGAAGGCGTCCGTCACCGTGACCGACGTGCTCACGCTCTTCGCGGCCGAGGCGCTCGGCGGTGCCGCGCTCGGGCTCGCCCTCGGCTACGTCGCCTATCGGATGTTGCGCTCGGTGGACAACTATCAGGTCGAAATCCTGGTCACGCTCGCGCTCGTGATGGGCACCGGCGCCCTCGCGGACCTGCTCCATACGTCGGGACCCATCGCCGTCGTGATGGCGGGATTGCTGATCGGCAATCAGGGCCGCCGATGGGCGATGTCCGCGACGACGGTGGAGCATCTCGACAACTTCTGGGAGTTGCTGGACGAATTGCTGAACGCCGTGCTTTTCGTGCTGATCGGATTGGAGGTCCTGGTGCTGAGCTTTCAGCAGCCTTATCTCCTCGCCGGTCTGGTGGCGATCCCGCTGGTGCTTGCCGCGCGGTGGCTCAGCGTGAAAGTGCAGCTGAAATTCTTCAGCCGGGTGCGCAAGTTCAGCGTCCGCACCGCCACGATTCTGACCTGGGGCGGACTGCGCGGCGGCATCTCCGTCGCGCTGGCACTGTCGCTGCCTGCTGGCACGATGCGTGACGCGGTGGTGACCATCACCTATGTGGTCGTGGTCTTCTCCATTCTCGTCCAGGGGCTCACGATCAATCGTGTATTGCGCATGGGCGGCAGCGAGGAAGGCGAGCAGGCCCGTCCGTGAGCCGGCAAACAGGTCATGCATTGCCTTGACGCCCCGATGCGGACACCCGACCCGAACGCTGCGATAATCGGGATACGCCGGTTACACGGATTGTCGCTGATGAACCTCCCCACTGTCCTGCAGCAACCCAGGACGCGCCGGGTCTCCGTTCGCCATACGCGCATGGAGGACGTGCCGCGGCTGATCGAGCTCCAGCGCCGCACCTACGCGACGATCGCGCCGTGGACGGAGGAGAAGTTCGCCCGCCAGCTCGAAATCTTTCCGCAGGGACAGGTCGTGGCCGAGATCAGCGGCCGCATCGTCGGAGCCGCGAGCTCGCTGGTGGTGCTGTGGGACGAGTGGCCGGTCGAGCATTCGTGGCAGGAAATCACGGCGGCCGGCACCTTCGAGACGCACGATCCGCACGGACGCACGCTGTACGGGGCAGAAGTGTTCGTCGACCGTACGTTGCGCGGCGTCGGCGTGGGGCGGGAACTCTATCGCGCACGGCGGCGGATCTGCCGGGCGATGAATCTCAAGCGGATCATCGCCTGCGGCCGCCTGCCCGGCTATGCGCGTCACGCCGACGACATGGATGCCGATCTGTACTGCAAGAAGGTACTGTGGGGAGATCTCGCCGATCCCGTCCTGAGCTTCCAGCTGCGCGAAGGCTTCCGGTTCTGCGGCGTCGTCGCCGGGTACCTGCCCGAGGATGAGGAAAGCTGCGGCTTCGCGTCGCTGATCGTGTGGCTCAACCCCAGGTATGATTCGAGCCGGCCCACGCACGTGCCCGAAGGAGGCGTTCTGTGAAGGTGCGCATTGCCGCAGTCCAGTATCAGATGGAGTCGATCTCCGGATGGAGGGAGTTCGAGGATCAGGTTCGCTACATCCTCGACGCCGCCGCCGAGTACCAGCCCGAGTTCGTGCTGCTGCCCGAGATCTTCACCGCGCAACTGCTGTCGTTCATCGGCCGCCGGGACGTGCGCGACGCCGTGCGGCGCCTCGACAAGTACACGCCGCGCTACATCGAGCTGATGCAGTCGATCGTGCGCGAGCACGGCTTTCACCTGATCGCCGGCAGCCACCCGACGCTGCGCGGCGAAGCGCTGTACAACACTTCCTACCTGTTCACGCCCAGCGGCGAGTACTACACGCAGGACAAGATCCATCGCACGCGCTGGGAGAAGGAAAAATGGGACACGGCGGCGGGGGACACCCTTTCGGTGTTCGACACACCTTACGGCAAGATCGCGATCCTGATCTGCTACGACATCGAGTTTCCGGAACTCGCCCGCGTCGTGTGCGAGGCCGGCGCGGAGATACTGTTCGTTCCTTCCTGCACCGACGACCGCCAGGGGTACTGGCGGGTGCGCTACTGCTGTCACGCGCGCGCCATCGAGAACCAGGTCTACGTCGCGCTGACGGGAACGGTCGGGCACCTGCCGGTCACCGGCCTCGGCCTCAACTACGGGCAGGCCGGGATCCTGACGCCTTCCGACTTTCCGTTCTCGCGCGACGGCGTGGCCGCCGAGGGCGTGGCGAACACCGAGCAGATCGTGATCGCCGATGTCGACCTCGCGGACCTCGCGGAGAGCCGGATCAACGGCACGACGATTCCGGCGCTCGACAAGCGGCGGGACGTCTACGAACGCGACGTCGTGGCCGTGGACACGCGCGTCGCCCGCAGCGCCGTCCCCAAGGACTGAACAGCCAGACCTCGCGCGGACGCTAGCCGCCTGCAACCGCCGGGATTCCGGTCAAACCGGCAGCCGCGATACCAACCATCGCACAGGCTTCATCGTTGTCGCCGATATCGCCGGAGATGCCGACCGCTCCCACCACGTCTCCATCCGCGTCTGCGATCAGCACGCCCCCCGGTGACGGAATCATGCGCCCTTGACTGGTCGCCGCGAGTGCCGCGACGAAGGTCGGATGCTTGGCCGCCCGGGCCGCCAGCTCGCGCGTGCCGAAGCCCATGCCGAGCGCCCCCCAGGCCTTTCCGTTGGCGATGTCGAACCGGACAAAGCCCGCTGCGTCCTCCCGCTTGAACGCGATCAGGTGTCCGCCGGCGTCGAGCACGGCAACCGCGAGCGGAGCCAGCCCCATTTTCCGGCCCTCGGCGAGTGCTGCATCGATGATCGTGCCGGCCTGTTTCAATTTCAGTGTCGTCATACAATCCTTTCGTTTTTACTTCCTGGAGTTTGCTCGGCGTCGCTCGAAAGATAGAAAGATATTCGGACGCGCGTGCACGAAGCCGCGCGCGTTACGCTGGAGACCGTGCGGCATGCGGGACGCCGTCTATCGCCCCGACAGTTCCGCCGCCAGAGCCGCCGCTCCGTAGACTTTGGTCAGCGCCTCGACGATGGCGCGGCCATCGACCGAGATCGCCCGCGCCTTCCGGTCGGTGTAGGCGTAGCGTCCTCCCAGCCCCTCGAGATTGCCGTCGAAAATCAATCCCACGAGGTCACCATTGCGATCAACCACCGGCGACCCGGAGCTGCCGCCGATGATGTCTATTGTGGACACGAAATTTAGCGGGGTGGCGAGGTCGAGATCGCGTTGCTTCTCCAGCCAACGCGCCGGCAGGTCAAACGGCGACCTTCCGCCGAAGGCAAAACTGCGGGCATACAGACCCGCGAAGTTGGTCTGGAACGGCACCAGCATGCCATCGGCGTCGTAGCCGTCGACCTTGCCGAAGCTCAATCGCAACGAGAACGTGGCATCGGGATAGGCATCCTTGCCGTACAACTGAAAACGGATCTTCTCCAGCTCGTCGCCCGCCTGCAGCGTCGGTGTCTCGACCTCGACTTCGTAAGCCTTTTCCAGCCGTCGGCGCATCGGATAGACGTCGCGCGCAAGCACGATCAGCGGATCGGTCGATGCGGTGACCGCCGCTTTGCCGCCGTCGAGAAGCTTCCTGCGCTCTGCGACCTGGTCGAGCCGCGAACCCTCGACCATTGCCGTCGCGGCGGCGAGCGGCGTCCTGTCGCCGAGCACTCGAACCACGAACGGGTCGTCCTTGCCGAGGACGTCGATCGCTTCCTGCCACAACCCGGCCAGCCGCGCGATCTCGAGGTCCTTGTAATACGGACGGTCGGCCGAGAGCCGATGCACGATCCCGGGCACTCTCGACGCGCGGTACTCGGGCAGGCGCTCGGCCTCCTCCAGCGTGGCTTCGTTGGCCAGTTCGACGATCTGGCCGCCGACGCCGAACAGCGTCCGATAGCCGTAACCGACCACCCAGCGGGACCTGGCGTCGCGGGCCTGCTTCGCCGTGGCAACCTCGATTCTCGTCCAGGGGTCGGGTTGGCCCGCGGCGGCTACGAAGGACTTGCGCAGGCGCGCCTCCTCTTCGGTCTTTGCCGCCATCAATTCCGGCTCGCGCAGCGACTTGTACACCCCGTTCATCGCCTTCAGCCAGTTTTCGGTGCCGGTCAGCCCGTCGGCCGCGCGGCGCGCGGACTCCGGCGACCGGCCCGAATAGTCCTGCAGCACCTTGCGCGCGCGGTTGGCACTCGCGAGCATAAGGGGGTAGCGGACGTCGCGGTCGTGGACGAGTTGCGCCACCGTGACCCGCCGGTCGGTGGAACCCGGATGCCCGGCCGCCAACACGAGGTCGCCGTCCTTGACGCCAGTCTTCGCCCACCTGAGGAAGTGCGCCGGGCTGACCGCCTCGCCGTTCTCGTAGACGCGCAGCAGCGAGAAATCGAGATTGAAGCGGGGAAAGACGAAGTTGTCCGGATCGCCGCCGAAGTTCCCGATGCGCTCTTCAGGAGCGAACACGAGGCGGATGTCGTTCCAGATCCGGTAGCGATGGAGGTGGTAGAACGCGCCGCGATAGAGCGTCACCATTTCGCACTGCAACCCGGTCTTCTCCCTGCATTCACGCTCGAGCGCCGCGATCGCGCCATTGCGCTCCGCCGTCGCCCGCGTGTCGTCGGCCGCCGTCACTGCGGCGCGCACTTTGCCGGTCACATCCTCCGTGGATTCGAGGCGTCGCAGATCCAGCCCGGGGCACGTTCGCTCCTCGGCGCGGGTCCGGGCGTAGAAGCCGTTCCGGACGAGATCATCGGCGCCGGTCGAAAGCGACTGCAGACAGCCCGTCACGACGTGATGATTCGACAGCACGAGCCCGTTGGCGGAAACGAACGCGCCCGATCCTCCTCCAACGCGGACCGCGGACAGGCGAAGCGCATCCAGCCACTCGACGCTCGGCGAAAAACCGTATCCGGACTGCAGCGCCCCGGCGGGCGGGCTGTCGAATGGCCAGAGGCCCTCGTCCGCAGCGGCGGGCCCCGATGCTGCCAGCACGGCACCGAACGCGCACACCATCCCGACGTTCCGCAGACTCCGGCGATCGGGCTTCGATACGAGCAGCGGATTCACGATGGCAGTTCCATGGCGCTCGCCGGGCTTGGCGCGCGATTCCGGCCCAAAGAATACGCTCGTCTGCCGCCGCCGGGGAACCGGCGCGGGGAAGCATCCGGCCGGAGGGCGGCCGCACGAAGCCGGACCCGGTCTGGCCGCGCAAAGTGCGCAGGGTGGCGCGTCTACTCAGGCGTCCGCATCCCCGGCATTCGGGAAGAAGAGTTGCTCGCCGTTGATCTTGTAGTCGGCGATGGCCTTCTGCCCCGCCGGCGAGATCAGCCAGTCGATGAACCTCTGGCCCAGTTCTCTCTTGACCGTCGGATGCCTGGCGGGATTCACCAGGATCACGCCATACTGGTTGTAGAGTCGCTTGTCCCCCTCCACGAGGATCGCGAGTTCGCCGCGATTCCTGAAGGCCAGCCACGTGGCACGATCGGCAAGGATGTAGGCATTCATCGACGCCGCGGTGTTGAGGGCCGGACCCATCCCCTGGCCGGTGTCGCGATACCACGCGCCCTTCGCCTGGCCGAGGTCGACGGCGGCGGCTTTCCACAGCGCCAGCTCGGCCATGTGCGTGCCGCTGCGGTCACCGCGCGACACGAACGGCGCCTGCGCCGACTGGACCTTGCGCAGCGCGTCGACGATGTCCCTGCCGCCGCCTATCCGCGCCGGATCGCCTTTCGGTCCGATCAGCACGAAGTCGTTGTACATCACCGGGTGGCGCTTGACGCCATGGCCTTCGGCCAGGAACTTTTCCTCGGCTGCCTTCGCATGGACGAAGACGACATCGGCATCGCCGCGCCGCGCGAGATCCAGCGCCTGGCCCGTGCCCAGCGCGACGACGCGCACCTTGATGCCGGACTCCCTCTCGAAGACCGGCAGCAGGACGCCGAAGAGTCCGGACTGCTCGGTCGACGTCGTCGACGCGACGGTGATGTACGTGTCCTGCGCCTGCGCGATGCCTCCGGCCAGGGCGATCAACACAACGAGAAAGACGCGGCGGAGCATTACCATGGCAGTTCTCCTTCCAGAAAACGCGCGGCCTCGGGCGAGGCCGGCTGCTTGAGAAACCGATCGGCCGGCGCGCGCTCCACCAGCCGGCCCTGGTGCAGGAACAGGATCTCGCCGCCGAGACGGTGCGCCTGCCCGAGGTTGTGCGTCACCAGGACGATGTTCGTGCCGGCCGCATGCAGAGCCAGGATGATGTTCTCGATCTCGTGGGTGGCACCCGGATCGAGGCTCGCCGTCGGCTCGTCCAGGAATAGCACTTCGGGGCGCAACGCCCATACTCGCGCCAGCGCGAGCCGCTGCTGCTCGCCGCCGGACAACACCCGTGCCGCATGGTTCGCCTGCGCTTCGAGCCCGACTTTGCGCAGCGCCTCCCGCGCGCGCTCGTCACGCTGCGCGCGTGCGACTCCCGAAAGCTTCAGCGCATACATCACGTTGCCCAGCGCGGTGCGCCGCAGCAGCACCGGCCGCTGAAACACCATCGCCTGGCGGCGCGGCCCGCCGGGCAACTCGGGCGAATTCCACGTGATCGTTCCGACGGTCGGCGCGAGGAGGCCGTGACACAGCCGCAGCAGCACGCTCTTGCCGGCGCCGTTCGGGCCGAGGATCACCGTGCGCGGCCCGGCATCGATCTTTGCCGAGATTCCCCGAATGATCCGGCGCGCGCCGACTTCGAACCCGACGCCATCGAGGCGAAGCGGCAGCAGGGACGCCGGCTCGCGCACCAGCGCTGCGCGCCGTCCAAAGAGCGACCGGGACGCTCCCGGAGGGGCGGCGCGCAGCGCCGAGGGCGGATCGCCGTTCATCGTGTCCATCAGCCGTAGCGCCGTTGCGCCGTTTCCTTGACGATGTAGGCGCCCGCATTGAGGGCGAGCACAATCGACAGCAGGACCAGCCCGAGTCCGAGCGCCAGCGGCAGATCGCCCTTGCTCGTCTCCAGCGCGATCGTCGTCGTCATGACCCGGGTCACGCCGTCGATGTTGCCGCCGACGATCATCACCGCGCCCACTTCGGAGGCCGCGCGCCCGAAGCCGGCAAGCGCGATCGTCGTGAGCGAGAAGCGCAGGTCCCACAGCAGCGTGGTCGCAGCGCCCAGCCGCGTTTCGCCGAGCGAGCGCAGCTGCTCGCGATAATCCTGCCATGCGTCGGCGACAACCTGCCGGGAGAGCGCCGCGATGGTCGGCGCGATCAGGATCGTCTGCGCGATCACCATCGCCGCCGGCGTGAACAGTATGCCCAGGGGCCCGAGCGGGCCGGCACGGGACAGCAGCAGATAGACGACGAGGCCGACCACGACCGAGGGCAGGCCCATCAGCCCGTTCAGCACCACGATCAGTGCGCGGCGGCCGCGGAATTCGTTCACGGCGATCGCGGCGCCCAACGGCAGTCCGATCAGGCAACCGAACACAACCGCGGCAAGGCTGACGCGCAAGCTCAGCAGCACGATGTCCACGAGCTTCGGGTCGGCCGTCGCGACCAAGCCAAGGGCCTGAACAGCGGCTTCGCCAACGGTGTTCATCGCGGCATGGGCGACGGTGGGGGCTTGGCCATAATATGCATCATCGTGCAATAATCGTTGCGTCGATTTCACGCGGTCGATCATCATAGCTTAGTGCAATGACGATCAAAATATGTCTACAATTACATAATGAAACTCATTCCCGGCGCTACGATGGCACCTCGCCGACGACGTCGACGAAGCGCTCGACGACCGCCTGCTGCCCCTGCTGGACGCTGTCGCGGCGACGGGGTCCCTTGCCGCGGCGGTCGTGGCCCGTGGAATTTCGTACCGCGCCGCCTGGGGGCTGTTGCGCGAATACCACCGCAAGACAGGCGCGCCGCTGGTGGTTCTGGAGCGCGGCCGTGGCGCGAGCCTTACCGCGACCGGAGCGCAGTTGATTCGGGCACAGCAGGCTGCCGCGCGGCGGCTCGCGCGGATCCTGCCGGCGCTCGCAATCGATCTCGGTCCCGCGCAGCGGCGGGTCGAACACCGGCCGGTATTGCACCTGCGCGTCGCCGCGAGCCACGACCTCGCGTTGGCCGCGCTTGCCGAGACGCTGCCCGAAACAGCAGGGATCGCGCTGGAGCTGTCGGTGATGGGCAGCCTGCACGCACTGCGGGAATTCGGCGAGGGCCGCGCCGAAGTGGCTGGCTTCCACCTGCCGATCGACGAGCGCGCGACCTCCGACCGCGCGCCGTTTCTGCGCTGGTTGCGCGCGCGCCGCGACAAGCTCATCCGTTTCGTCGATCGCGAGCAGGGCCTGATCCTCGCGCGCGGCAATCCGGAGCACGTCCGGAATCTGCGTGACGTCGCCGAGCGGAACCTGCGCTTCGTCAATCGCCAGCGTGGCTCGGGAACCCGCCTGCTGATCGACCGGATGGTCGCCGACGAGCGCATCGAACCGTCGGCGCTCGAGGGCTTCGGCAACGAGGAGTTCACGCACCCGGCCGTGGCCGCCACGGTCGCGTCGGGCGGCGCCGATGCCGGCTTCGGGTTGCGCGCGGCAGCCGCGGAATACGGCCTTGCCTTCGTCCCCCTGGTCCGGGAGCGCTACTTTCTCGCCATCCGCGCGAAGGATGCGGTCAAGCCGCCCGCCCTTCGCCTGCTGGACGCGCTGGCGAGTCCGGCCTTCGCCCGGCAGGTGCGCCGCCTGCCCGGCTACGACTGCGCCGCTGCGGGATCGATCAGCGGCCTGGAGGCGCTCGCACCAGTATCGCCTCGACCTCGAGCGCTGCCGCCTTCGGCAACGCGGCGACCTGGTAGGTCGCGCGCGCCGGATAAGGCGCCTTGAAATAGGTCGCCATGATCTCGTTCACCTTGCCGAAATCGGCAAGGTCGGCCATCAGGAGCGTCAGCTTGACGACGTCGTCAAGCTCGCCGCCGGCCGCCTGCGCGACTGCGCGGAGGTTCCGGAACACCTGATGCGCCTGTGCCTCGATGCCTTCGACCAGATTGCCGGAGGCGGGGTCGAGCCCGAGCTGCCCCGACAGGTAGACGGTGTCTCCGGCGCGCACCCCCTGCGAATAGGGCCCCAGCGCGGCCGGCGCGTGCTTCGAGTGTATGACTTCCTTCGACATGGCTCTTCTCTCCCTCGATGAGGGGCCAAATTAGCACGGGCGGGCGATTTACGCTCGTTGCCCGATTCGGCTATACTTTCCGGCAATCGGGGACGTAGCTCAGCTGGGAGAGCGCCGCGTTCGCAATGCGGAGGTCGGGAGTTCGATCCTCCTCGTCTCCACCAGGTTCAGAAGGCCCGGACGCCCTCCGGGCCTTTTTCCTTTCCGGCACTACGCCAATGAAAACGCAGGGGCTTTCGGCGGACCTGCGAAAGGCGGCGTGACCCGATTGGGCCAGGATATCGGGCCTTTTCGCCCCTCCCCGATCTCCGTTTGACGTCGAAGCGCTGCGTGGGCCACGGATGAAGGATGCGCGGCGGCGGGCGCCGGGCTTTAACGCGTTTCAGCATCCGTTGCCAGGTCAGAGTGGCCCTCTGGCGGCGTCGCGACCTGCGTTTCCATGGGACCGGGACGTGGTGGCGGAATGCCTTGAGCGCCCGGGAGTTCGCGGGCACCTGCGTGGCAGGCGAAAAAGCCCGTCGCGACCTGCCGTAGCCATCTGTCCTGTTCGGGGATTGCCAGGCGCATCCGCCATCGCGGTCAGACTCTAACCAGCGAGTTATCGGCGCGCAGATTCAGTGCGCAACGGCTCTTCCCTCGTCGACGGTTCGCTCGGACATGGGAGAATCGATGGTGAGCCGACGGGTGTGCATATGACAAAGGACCGGATGCGGTTCACGAATGTCTCCGAGGTGCTTTGGCAAGGTCGTGACCGGTGGGCCTGTCAGGTCGACCGGCGCACAGGACATGGCATCCCGCCCCGCGCGAGCCGCAGTGCCCGACCGGCGACGGCGGAGCACGCTTGAGTTCAGCAGGTTCCTGCGACGCGCCAACAGGCAACGCATGACCCCTGAGCACAGGCGACTGACGCATGCGCTGCTGCTCTCGCTGCTGATCCACACGTGGCTGTTGAGCCTGGCCTTCGGCGGCCAGGGACTTTGGCTAGTGGGCTTCGGCTTCCCTTGGCAGGATCGACGGATCGAGGTATCCGATCTGCGCATCGTCGTCATTCCGCCGCAAGTCGCCGCTGCGGAACCGGCGCTCGCGCCGGTCGCGGAACCGTTGCAGCAGGCATGGGTCGAGCCGCCGGTCGCCAGTGTGCCGGCGCCGACGCGATCCGTATCCCGTGCGGCGACCCCGCGGCGGACTGCGGCAGCGATCATGCCGGAGGCCAATCCGAGTGCGGAGGCCGGTCCAAGGACGGACTCCGCGACCGGTGCTTCTCCTGCGCCGATGCCTTTGCCAGCCGATCGGCCTGCTGACACGGCACCGCCGCCGATCCCCGCGCCGGCCGTGATCGCCGTGGCGCGGACCGACGAGCCCACGTGGGCCGTGCCCGTCGCTCCGGCGACGCCGACGCCCGTCATTGCGGCAGCGCCAAGCGCATCGAGCCCGGAGGCCGCGACGGCGTCGCTTCGAGATGCTGGCGATGCCGCGCCGGCGCGAATCGACCAGGAGGCGCGGGAGCGAGTCGCTGAGCTGGCCGAGCTCGATCCTTCCGCACATGAGGGGCAACGGCAAGCGGAGACACTGGAGGCGGCACGGGCCGAGAACGAGCGGCTGGAGACCGAACGCCGGGAGGCCGCACGGCAGGCGAAGGACCTGCAAGAGGCGGCGGGGGTTGAGACCGTACGGGTCGAGGCCGCACGGGCGGAGGCTGCGCGGGTCGAGGCTGCGCGGGTCGAGGCTGCACGGGTCGAGGCTGCGCGGGTCGAGGCTGCGCGGATCGAGGCCGCACGGATCGAGGCCGCACGGGTCGAGGCGGCGCGGGTCGAGGCGGCGCGGGTCGAAGCGGCGCGGGTCGAGGCGGCGCGGGTCGAGGCGGCACGGGTCGAGGCGGCGCGGGTCGAGGCCGCACAGACCGAGGCCGCACAGACCGAGGCCGCACGAATCGAGGCCGCACGAATCGAGGCCGCACGAGTCGAGGCGGCGCGGGTCGAGGCGCCGGGTCGAGGCGGCGCGGGTCGAGGCCGCACGGATCGAGGCCGCACGGGTCGAGGCCGCGCGGGTCGAGGCCGCACGGGTCGAGGCCGCACGGGTCGAGGCCGCACGGGTCGAGGCCGCACGGGTCGAGGCCGCACGGGTCGAGGCCGCACGGGTCGAGGCCGCACGAATCGAGGCCGCACGGGTCGAGGCCGCACGGGTCGAGGCCGCGCGGGTCGAGGCCGCACGGGTCGAGGCCGCACGGGTCGAGGCCGCACGGGTCGAGGCGGCTGCAAGACGAGAAGCGGCGCTTCGGGCGATAGGACGACAGCTGGACGAGGAGGCGGCCCGGCGCGAAGCTGCATCGGCTGCAGCGCGACTGGCACCCTCGTCGAGCAACGCACGTCGATACTGGCTCTTCGGTCGCACTGACCCCAACGCGGAACTCATCCTGTACGCCGAAGCCTGGGGCCGGAAGATTCAGCTGAACATGACGTTCGACATGATCCGGGAAGCGGCGAAGCAGCCCCACACCGATCCCCTCGTGACGGTGGCCATTCGTAGCGATGGCTCGGTGGAGTCGGTGACCTTCGTTCTATCCAGCGGCGTGGCGGCCATCGACGAAGCGATACGAAGCATCGTGGACAGCCAGAAGCCCTACCAGGCGTTCCCGCCGGGCCTGGCCCGCGAGTTCGACGTGATCCTGATCCGGCGAACCTGGCATTTCGACACGGCGATCCGGCTGTACTGATGGGACAGTGACGGACGGCAGGCGATTCCCGACGTGTCGGCCTGGACGCCCTACCTGTTCACCCAGGTCGGACCACCGTCATGACCGGCGACCGCTCCACGGCAGCCCGATGAGCGCGTTGTCGCAGCGCTCGGGCACGGCATGGATTCCTTTCATCGACCGGGCGCACGGTCGCGAGTCCCGCGGCGGCTTGCGGCGCTCGTCGGGGGAGACGGGGTCGAGCGGGTGGAGCAGCGCGCGGATTTCGCCGCGCAGTTCCTGCGCGAAGACGTCGACCAGCTGCGAGCGCGCGCCGATGACGGGGAAGATGAGCGCGAGATCCGTCGTGACCCGTTCCTTGAGGCGCCGAATCACGACGTCGCTGGAGGCGCCCGTGTACGAGGCCGCCGCGACGCGCGATACCAGCGTCACGCCGGCGCCGGCCGCGACCAGCGCGCAGGCGATTGTCGACTGCGGCGTCTCGACGACGACGTTGGGCGCGACGCGCCGGCGCGCGAACCAGTCCTCGAGCCGATGCCGCTGCAGGCTGTGATGCGACAGCAGCACCAGCCGCTCACCGGCGAGATCGCGAGCCGCGATCCTGTCCTGCGCGGCCAGACGGTGCCCCCTGGGCAGCACCGCGACGGTCTCGATCCCCTCGATCAGCTCGACCTCGAGCGTTGACTGCAGCACCGGCATCTCGACGACGCCGAGGTCGTACTGGTGCGTCGCGACGAGTTCGGCGATCTGCCGCGACGGGAGACTGTCGAGGAACAGCCGCACGGCGGGGCGGGGCGCGAGAAAGCGCGTCGCCACCCTGGGCGCCAGCCATTGCGCGATCGCGGGCAGCACGGCGAGCCGCAGCGCGCCCGCGCGCTGCATCCGGATGTCGAGCGCGACGTGGGCGAGGCGCTCGACGCCGAGCTGGAGGCGCTCGATCTCGCGGAACAGCTGCTGCGCCTCGGCGGTCGGCAGCAGCCGCCGGCCGCGGCGCTCGAACAGCGCGAAGCCGATCCGCAGCTCGAGCAGCGCGAGCAGCCGGCTGACGGCAGGCTGGGTGACGTTGAGCAGCCGGGCCGCCGCGACGACGGTGCCCACCTGCATCGTCGCGCGGAAGGCTTCGATCTGGCGGAGGCTGAGATTGACGGCCATATATAACGATACAACATTTGCAGCCAGCGAAATTGAATTGGAAATGATAAACAATACCTGTCTACCATCCGTCCCTACAACGCCACAAGAACCGGCGCCAACCGGTCATTCAACCGCCAACGGAGGAACCCAAATGGCCCGTTTCACGCAAGTCGTGCCACTGTTCGCATTCGCCTTCGCGTCGTCGCTCGCCGGCGCGCAGACCACGCTGTACGTCGGCGCCTACGGCGGCTCGACCGAGACGCTGTTCCGCGAGACGATCATCCCGGCCTTCGAGGCGAAGCACGGCGCCAAGGTCGTTTACGTCCCCGGCAACTCGACCGACACGCTGGCCAAGCTGTCGGCGCAGCGGGCGAAGCAGGACCTGTCGGTCGCGCTGATCGACGACGGCCCGATGTACCAGGCCGCGGAGCAGAAGCTCTGCGCGCCGCTCCCCGATGCGCCGGTGATGAAGGAGATCTACCCGGGCGCGCGGATGATCGGGGACCGCTCGATCGGGCTGGGTTTCATCGCCACCGGGCTCGCGTACAACAAGGACGTCTTCAAGCGCAACGGCTGGGCGCCGCCGACGTCGTGGAACGACCTCGCCGATCCCAAGTACAAGGGCAAGGTGGTGATCCCGCCGATCACCAACGGCTACGGCCTGCTGACGCTGGTGATGATGGCGCGGATGAACGGCGGCGGCGAGAAGAACATCGATCCCGGCTTCGAGGTGATGCAGAAGAAGATCGCCCCCAACGTCGTCGCGTGGGAGGGCTCGCCCGGACGGATGGCGCAGATGCTGCAGACCGGCGAAGCCGCGCTGGTGGTCTGGGGCAACGGCCGCGTGCAGGCGGTCATCGACCAGGGCGCGCCGGTGGAATTCGTCTACCCGAAGGAAGGCGCGATCAGCATCATGACCGCCGTCTGCGTGGTCGAAGGCGCGCCGCAGCCGGCGCTCGGCCGGGCGATGCTCGAGGCCCTGCTCTCGCCGGGAGTCCAGGCGCAGCTCGCGCAGAAGCAGGGCTGGGGGCCCGTGAACAAGACCACCCAGCTGCCCCCCGACGTCGCCGCGCGCGTCGTCTTCGGTCCGGAGCGCGTGGACAAGCTCATCTCGGTCGACTACGGCATCATCAACGCCAAGCGCGCCGAGTGGACGAACCGCTGGAACCGCAGCATCGAGCGCTGACCGGACGCGGCGCCGCGCGCCAATCGCGCGGCGCCGTTCCCGCCACCCGGCAGTCCTGATTCGGCGCAGCGCCGCGAGGCGCCGCGCCGCCCGTCCGGAGGTTGTGCGATGAGCTTCCTCGAATTGCGCGGACTCACCAAGCGCTACGACGGCGTGGCCGCCGTGCTCGACTTCGACCTCGGCGTCGAGCGCGGCGAGTTCGTCTCGCTGCTCGGGCCGTCCGGCTGCGGCAAGACGACCACGCTGCAGATGATCGCCGGGTTCGTGCAGCCGACCGAGGGGGCGATCCTGCTCGACGGCCGGGACATCACCCCGATCAAGCCGAGCCAGCGGGGCCTGGGCATCGTGTTCCAGAGCTACGCGCTGTTCCCGCACATGACGGTCGTCGACAACGTCGCCTTCGGCCTGGAAATGCGGCGCGTGGGCAAGGCCGAGCGCCGGCAGAGGGTCGACGAGGCGCTGGCGCTGGTGCACCTGGAGGCATTCGCGCAGCGCTTCCCGCGCGAGATGTCCGGCGGCCAGCGGCAGCGCGTCGCGCTGGCGCGCGCGCTGGTGATCAAGCCGCCGGTGCTGCTGCTCGACGAGCCGCTGGGGGCGCTGGACGCCAAGCTGCGCCATGACATGCAGATCGAGCTGCGCGCGCTGCAGCATCAGCTGGGCGTGACGACGATCATGGTCACGCACGACCAGGAGGAGGCGATGACGCTGTCCGACCGCGTCATCCTCATGGACCAGGGCCGCATCGAGCAGACCGGCCACCCCTACGAGATGTACGAGCGCCCCAACGGCCGCTTCGCGTCGACATTCCTCGGCAAGGCCAACGTCTTCGCCGGAACGCGCGACTCGGCGAGCGCGCGGGTGCGGGTCGGCGGCCATGAGCTGCCGGCGCCGGACGACGCCGCGAGCGGCAGCGTGGACTACGTGGTGCGTCCCGAGAAGCTGCGCTTCGTGGAGGTCGGCGAAGCGCTGCTCCGCGGCACCATCGAGGCCCGTGCGTTCCTCGGCAACTACTGGCTGTTCCAGGTCGCCACCGACATCGGCCCCGTGCAGCTCACCCTGCCGAACATGGGCCTGCCGGAGGCGGACGAGGGCGACGCGGTCGGCCTCGCCTGGTCGCCGCAGCACGCGCGGGTGCTGCCGCGCGGCGAGGGAGCCCGGCCGTGAGCGCCGGTGCCCGCGCCGCGCCGTACTGGCTCGCCTCGCCGGCGACGCTGGTCATGCTCGCGCTGGTGGCGCTGCCGCTGATCCTGACGCTGTCGCTGAGCTTCTACACCTTCGATCCGGCCAGCGGCATCAAGGACACGCTGACCCTCGCGAACTACCGGGAGGTCCTGACCGACGACTATTACTACGGGATCTTCCTGCGCACGTTCTGGCTCGCGCTGCTGGTCACGCTGCTCTCCGTGCTCATCGGCGTGCCGGAGGCCTACGTGCTGCTGCGCATGTCCGAGCGCTGGCGCGCGGTGTTCATGGTCGTCGTCCTCGGGCCGCTGCTGGTCTCGGTGGTCGTGCGCACGCTGGGCTGGGCGGTGCTGCTGGGCTCGGAGGGCATCATCAACAACGCGCTGCGCGCGCTCGGGCTGATCGACGAGCCGCTCCGGATGATGTTCACCTTCGGCGGGGTGCTGGTGGCGCTGACGCACGTGCTGGCGCCGTTCATGGTGCTGGCCGTGTGGACCTCGCTGCAGAAGCTCGACCCGGCGACCGAGCAGGCGGCCGAATCGCTGGGCGCGTCGACCGGCCACGGTGATGTTCCGGATCGTCTTCCCGCAGGTGATGCCGGGCATCCTGTCGGGCTCGATGATCGTCTTCGCGCTGGCGGCGAGCGCGTTTGCCACGCCGGCGATCATCGGCGGGCGGCGGCTCAAGGTCGTGCCGACCGCCGCCTACGACGAGTTCCTGAGCGCGCTCAACTGGCCGCTCGGGCGCCGCCATCGCCGTGCTGCTGCTGATCGCCGTGCTGGTGATCACCATCGGCGTCAACCGCGCGGTCGAGCGCCGCTTCAAACAGGTGTTCGCGTGAGCACCGCGCCGGGCGCGCCCGGGCACCGCGACGTCGCCGCCCGCGGGACCGCGCGCGGCGCGAGGACGCGCAGATGAGGCGCATCGGCCCGGTGCTGTGGAGTTTCCACGCGCTGTTCGTCGTGTTCATGCTGGCGCCGCTGGTGATGGTGGTGCTGGTCGCGTTCACCGACAAGGGCTACATCGCGCTGCCCTTCGACGGGGCGTCGCTGCGCTGGTTCAGCGCCATCCTGACCCACAGCGATTTCATCGACGCCTTCTGGCGCAGCGTCGGGCTGGCGGCGGCAGCCGCGACCGGCGCCACTCTGCTGTCGGTCCCGGCCGGGATGGCGATCGCATGGTACCGCTTCCCCGGGCGCGACGCCCTGCTCGGATTGCTGCTGTCGCCGCTGATGGTGCCGCACGTCGTGCTCGGCATCGCGCTGCTGCGCTTCTTCACGCAGATCAGCGCGCAGGGGACCATCAGCGGCCTCGCCGTCGCCCACGTCGTGCTGGTGGTGCCCTTCGTCCTGCGGCTGGTGATCGCCGCGGCGACCGGCTTCGAGCGGGCGATCGCGCAGGCGGCCGAATCGCTGGGGGCGGGAAGGTGGACGGTGTTCCGCCGGGTCGAGCTGCCGCTGCTGCTGCCCGGCATCGCCGGCGGCTGGATGATCGCGTTCATCAACAGCTTCGACGAGTTGACGATGTCGGTCTTCGTCTCCTCGCCGGCCACGCAGACGCTGCCGGTGAAGATGTACAACTACATCGCCAACACGATCGACCCGCTGCTGGCGTCGATCTCGACGGTGCTGATCCTGCTGACGCTGGTGCTGATGATCGCGCTCGACCGGCTGTACGGGATCGATCGCGTGCTGGCGGGCAAGACATGAGCCGGCCGGTCGCCGCAAGAGCGAAACCCGGAATGCCCGGCACGCAGGTGTGCCGTTGAGCGACGCGGGCGACAGCGACGTGCTGGTCGTCGGCGGAGGCGTGATCGGCGCCAGTCTGGCGTATGGCCTGGCGCGGTCGCGGTCGCCAGGTGCGGCTGCTCGACGAGGGCGACGACGCCTTTCGCGCTGCGCGCGGGAACTTCGGCCTGGTCTGGGTGCAGGGGAAGGGCGCCGGGTGCCCGCCCTACGCGGGCTGGACGCTGCGCGCCGCCGCCGCCTGGCCCGCGTTCGCGCGCGAGCTCTCCGGCGAGACGGGTGTCGACCTTCAGCTCGAGCAGATCGGCGGGCTGCACATGTGCCTCAGCGACGAAGAAATGGACGAACGGCGCACGACGCTGGCGCGGTTGCGCGCGGTGCTGGAAACGGACTACCCGTACGAGATGCTCGATCACGCGGGCACGGCGCGGTTGTGTCCGGGCATCGGGCCCGACGTCGTCGGCGCGAGCTTCGGCCCCCTCGACGGCCACGTCAGTCCGCTGCGCCTGCTGCGGGCGCTGCTGCAGGCGTTCGTGCGGCGGGGCGGGCAGCTCGCCACCGGACACCGGGTGACGCGAATCGTGCCCGCCGACGGCGGATTTGCCGTGACGACCGAGGTGGGCGCGTTCCGCGCGGCGCAGGTGGTCCTGGCCGCCGGCCTGGGCAATCATGTGCTCGCGCCGATGGTCGGGCTCCGTGCGCCGGTGTCCCCGAACCGCGGCCAGATCCTGGTGTGCGAGCGCGTGCAGCCGTTCCTGCGCTACCCGACGCTCAACGTTCGCCAGACCGGCGAAGGCAGCCTCCAGATCGGTGACTCGAAGGAGGACGCCGGCTTCGACGACCGGACCGCGCGGCCCGTGCTCGCGCGCATCGCTCATCGCGCGGTGCGGATCTTCCCCCGCCTCGCCGACGTCAACGTCGTGCGGACGTGGGGGGCGTTGCGGGTCATGACGCCCGACGGCCTGCCCGTGTACGAGGCGTCGTCCGCCTGCCCCGGGGCTTTCGTCGTGACCTGCCACAGCGGGATCACGCTGGCGGCGGTGCATGCGGGAGCGCTGTCCGGCTGGATCGCCGGCGGCGAGCGCCCCGCCGAGACGCTTCCTTTCACCGCGGCGCGCTTCGATGTTCCGACGCCTCGCCTTCACTGACGCCGAGACCGCGCCCGCGCCGGTGGCGATCGACGTCGACGGAGCGACCGTGACGGCGCGCGACGGCGACTCGGTCGCGGCGGCACTGCTCAACGCCGGGATCGTGCCGTTGCGCACCACGCCGGTCTCCGGCGCGCCGCGCTCGCCGCTGTGCATGATGGGCATCTGCTTCGATTGCCTGGTCGAGATCGACGGCGTTGCGAACCGGCAGGCGTGCATGGTCGCGGTCCACGACGGCATGCGCGTGCGCCTTCAGCACGCGGCGCGACGGGTGGAGGGCTGACGATGTCGGCCGGTTGTGACGTGCTCGTCGTCGGCGGCGGCCCCGCCGGAATGGCCGCGGCGACGACTGCCGCGGGCCTCGGCCTGTCCACCCGCCTGCTCGACGAGCAGCGCGCGCCCGGCGGCCAGATCTACCGGGGGATCACGACGGTGCGCGCCGCACTGGCGCGGCGGCTGGGCGAAGACTACGCGCATGGCCGGACGCTGACCGACGCGCTGGCCGCGTCCGCAGTCGACACCGAGCCCGATGCGACAGTGTTCGACATCGACGCCGACCTCAACGTCGCGTGGCTGCGCGACGGTGCAGCCCGCGAGATCGCGGCCCGCCACCTGATCCTCGCCACCGGCGCGATGGAGCGCGCGACGCCGGTGCCCGGCTGGACGCTGCCCGGTGTCATGTACGCCGGCGCGGCGCAGCTCATGCTGAAGACGGCCGCCAGCGTTCCGTCCGGACCTGTCGTGCTGGCGGGCAACGGGCCGCTGTTGCTGCTGGTCGCAAACCAGCTTGCCGACGCCGGGGCGAACGTCGTCGCACTGGTCGAAACGACACGGTTCGCCGACATGCTGGTCGCGGCGCCGCATCTGCCGCGCGCGCTCGGTGCCGGAGAGTACCTGCGCAAGGGCATGGCGATGATGGGCGCGCTGCGGCGAAGCGGGCTGCGATGGATTCGCGGCGCGACGGCGCTCGAGGTTGTCGGCGCGCAGCGCGCCGAAGCGCTGCAGATCACGGCCGGCGGCCGCACCGAAACCATCGCCGCCGAAACCGTGCTGCTGCATTTCGGCGTGATCCCGAACACCCAGATCACGCGGCTGCTGCGGCTGGAGCACGTCTTCGATTCGGCGCAGGTCGCCTGGCGCCCGCGCACCGACCGCTGGGGCCGCAGCTCGCACGCTGGCGTCGGGATCGCCGGAGACGGCGCCGGCATCGGTGGTGCGCGCGCGGCGGAAGCGAGCGGCGTGCTGGCCGCGCTCGACGCGGCCTGCGCGCTGGGCCGCATCAGCACCGCGGAACGGGACCGGCGCGGGGTCCAGGCGCTGCGCGAGCGCACGCGGCAACTTTCCATTCGTCCGCTGCTCGACGCGATCTATCGTCCGCCTGCCTGGGTTGTCGATCCGGCTGACGCGACGATCGTGTGCCGCTGCGAAGAGGTCACCGCAGGCGAGATCCGTGCGCTGACCAAGCTGGGCTGCCGGGGCCCCAACCAGACCAAATTCTTCACTCGCTGCGGCATGGGCCCGTGCCAGGGGCGGGTGTGCGGTCCGGTCGTCGCGGCGATCCTCGGCGCCGAGAATGCGCTCCCGCCGGAGGAGGTCGGCCAATATCGGATCCGGCCGCCGCTGAAGCCGATCCCGCTTGGCGCGCTGGCGGCATTGGACGATTCCGGCGACTTGAAGGAGCCGGACGAAATCACCTGAGGGATCGCATGGGCAGCGCATTCGCAGTCCCGCAACTGGATTGCGGCGCGTCGACTGAGCACGATGCCTTGGGACGGGTAATATCGCGATGGCCAGCAGGACGACCATCGCGGACATCGTGGCCGTGCCGACCCGGCGGCCGGCGATGACCCGGAACGCGACCTGCCGCTTTGCAGCGAGCAACCGCAGCGCGACCGCGACGCCGACCGCCGCCTACAACCGGAGAACGATCTCGGTAGAATGGCTCGCTGCACGCCGCCCGACAGTCCGCGTCGACACCCGTGACCACTGCTCCCATGAAAAACCTGGTGGTCCTGCATCTCGAGAGCATCTCCAGGCAACGATTCTCCGCTTTCGCGCACGCCTTTCCGTTCCTCTCGAAGCTGTTCTCCGAGGCGCTGGTCTTCGACAACTATTTCTCGTCGGCGACGTCGACGTTGATGGCCGTCAGCTATCTCGCGCACGGGAACGACTTCGAATTTGATGCCGAGCCCCGGTTCGAGGGGATGCGCCCCGCTGGCAACCTGCCGCATCTCTTCTCGGTGTTGCGGGACCGCGGATATCGGGTGGCCACTCTGTGCCTCAATGCATTCGAAGGGCAGCGGCCGCACGAGTTCAACTCTTGGCCGGCGGATCTGCCCCCCGTGGCGGAGACCCGCGATATCCCGGCGTTGCACGAGAGTTTCGAATGCCTCACCGACGCCCGGCCGTTTGCCCTGAACGTCTGGAACCTCATCACGCACGTCGAGCAGAGCATGGCGCTGGCCCCGTACGCGGACGGCCTGACCGACCAGCTGGAGAAATCCTGCATTCTGGCGGACGAGAGCATCGGCCATCTCGTGACGGTGCTCGCAAGGAAGGGACTGCTGGCGAACACGACGATCGTCATCTACGGCGACCACGGCGACGACTTCTGGACCCATGGTTTCAAGAGCGGGATGCTGCACGGCGTCGAGCCAAGCACAGCGCTCATCTGGTCGCCATTGGCCATCGTCGATCCATCGCTCACCGCCGGCAGGCATGCCGGCATTGCCAGCACGATCGACCTGCGGGCGACCTGCCTCGCGCTGCTCGGCATTGCCGACGATGCCGTTTTTGCGCCTGCGGGGATCGACCTGCTCGCGGGAACCAACGAGTTTGCCTACGCGCAGAACTTCACCGCCACGCAGCCGGACAACCCGCGGCTCGGCATTTCGCGCGCCTTCAGCGTCACCGACGGCACGTACTCGCTGCTGGCAACTGCCCGGGGCCTGGAGCTCTACGCCTACCGTCTCGATCCCGGAAATTCATGCAACCTCCTGCACTTTTTCGAGCCGAGTGACGGGGGTCTCCGGTTTGTCGATCGCCCGGGGTCGGCAGCGCATTTCCGGCGCGCCCTGGCCGACAATCCGGGCAGCGTGTCCCACATCGACCGCAGTTTCGTCCGCCTGCGCGACGCGCTGGAACGCCGCCTGACCGCCAAGCGCGAGTATGCACTTCGTCGAGGCGCGCATCCCGGCGCGGTCTTCGACCCCCGCTGCGTCGACCGCTTCAATCGCAACGGCCGCGACACGTTCTTCGGCAGCATCGCTCCACGAAGCACGACGCTGATATACGACATCTCGTTCCGGGCGCGTTGAAACCCGCGGCGACGTCGGCCGCGGGCGGGCAAAGCCGCCGCTTCGCGGCACCTACCCGCGCGTGTCGCCGGTCGCCGGCTTCGCCGGCTCGTCGATGGTGGCGCGCGCCGCCGCGCCGGCCGCGGCCTTCACGGTTTCCTCGTCATCGTGCCCCGCCGTCATGTTGACAGTCACCTCCTTGTGCGCGAACTTGATGCCGGCATTAAGGAAAGCGGTGATGATCTTGTCGTAAGCCACGCGGCGAATCATGAACGAGGTGCTGCTTGGCTTGGCGGTGAACTTGGCCCGCACGACGATGGCGCTATCCTCGGCGGCCATCACGCCCTGCGACTTCAACGGCTGAATCAGATCGTCCTTGTAGTCCGGATCGGCCGCGAGCTCTTCGCCGATCTTCTTCAGGATTTTCTTCACCTGCATGATGTTCGTGTCGTAAGTGAGGCGGAACTCCATCACGACGACGCGCCAGTCCCGGCTGGTGTTGCGCAGCCGCTTGATTTCGCCGTAGGGCAGGACGTTGAGCGCGCCGCGGTGATGGCGCAGGAAGAGCGAGCGCACGTTGATCTTCTCCACCGTGCCCTTGTCGCTGCCAACCTCGATGTATTCGCCCAGCCGGAACGCGTCGTCCATCAGGAAGAACGCGCCTGACACGATGTCGCGCACCAGCGTCTGCGAGCCGAAGCCGATCGCCACGCCGACGACGCTGGCACCGGCGAGCAGCGGCAGAATGTCGACGCCCAGGGCCGCCAGGAACGACATCGTGGCCATCACGACGATCGTGACCAGGATCAGCGCGCGGAAAAGCGGCAGCAGCGTCTGCATGCGCGAGGCCGGCACATCCGGACCTTTCTTGCCTTCCGCCTCGATTCGGCGGTCGATCGTGGTCTTCGCGATCTCCCACAGCAGGTAGGCGAGCAGCAGCACGATGCAGACGCCGAACAGCGAGCTCGAGATCTTGCCGCCCATGCTCGCCTGTGCCAGCGCGAACAGGTTGACGTCCCATAGCTCGGCGAGAATCAGCAACCCGACGACGACGACGACGATGTGGATGGCGCGGCGGAATACCGATTCGTAGCTGGCGACGAATCCCGGCACGGCCGACCGGGCATCCGCCGGCGCCGCTGGCCGCCGCCGCAACGGCCCGGCACAGCACCATGTCGATGATAGGAATCAACATCACCAGCAGCACGGACAGGTAGCCGGCGCCGGCGACGATGGGCGCGCGCGTGAAGACGTCGTTGATGCGGGCCCCGACGATCGCCACGAAGAACACCGTCGCGATCACCGGCCACAGGTCGGCGAGCCATCCTTTGATGGCGTTGGGCTTGCCTTCGCCCCGGATCAGGCCGGCGATCGGGGCGCGCACATGCCACACCGTCCACAGCGCGATCCCCAGCCCGAGCACCGACATCGCGACGGCCAGGAGATCCAGCGTCGCCGCATTCGCGCCGCCGCCCGCCAGCACCGAGCCGAGGAAGCCGCCCAGGCCCCAGAGCGCCGCGAGCAGGACGAGGAACCATCGCAACTGCCGCGCCGGGGCATCGTCGAACGGCAGCAGCCGCTGCGTCCCGTTGCGACTCGAGAGCAGAAACTGGCCGATCAGCCACGCGATGCGCACGGCGACGACCGCGATCAGCACTTCGAGTATCGCAATCCGCCGCAGCGCGTGCCCTTGCCAGAGGGCGAGGAACAGGGCCAGAAAGGCCAGCGCGAACACGGCGATTCCCCCGAGGTCGAGGGCGAAACCGACAATCAGTCGAAACGAGCGGGCCGTGAAGGTCTCCGTCGCCGGTGGCGCGAGCCGCTTGCGATACGCCCGCAGGGCCAATTCGTAGCCGCGCTGCGCCAGCCAGCCGACCAACAGCGCCGCCGCCACCAAGGCACCGACGAGCGGCAGCACCGACGGTCCTTCGGGTTCGTCCAGCTTCGCGACGACTTCGCCCAATGTCTCCGGCAGCGCGACGAACGCGTCCCGGAGCTCGCCGAGACGCTGCCGCACCATCCCGGCGTTCTCCTCGACCATTCCCGACATTGCCCGGGCGCCCTGCGCCTTCGCCGGTGCCGCGGCGCGATCGAGCTGGTCGAGCAGAAGCTTTCTCACCTCCTCGTCGGACAGGCGCGACACGAGCTCGCGCACCGATTCGTTCGTCAGCGGTTCCGGCAGCGCCGTCGTTTTCGCCTTGGTCGACTGGGCCCAGGCTGCCGAAGGAACGGCGATGGCCGCCGCACAGGCCACCGCCACGGCGCCGACGGCGATTGCCCGGCACATTCGATCGAACACGTGCATCATCTTGCTCCTGGGGAATCCGGACGGGGAAGGCATCGAATTGTAATCCAACGGCCTCGCCTCGCCCGGACGAACAGGGGTTCGCGTCCCACCGAACTCCGGTGGCCTCCGATCGCGTCCTTCACGACGATCGGCCCGATGCGTCGACGTCAGCCGCCCGGGATGAATCGCTCGGCCCACCAGCTGAACACGATGTCGCGCAGCGCAGCGCCATCGTCGTCCCCGTACAGATCCCGGAGCCGGCACTGCTGCAGCAGGGCGTACTCCCCCTCGTCCAGCGTAACGACCAGGTCGCTGACCCGGATGGGCACATTGGCGAAACTGGGCGTGTAGGAAGGGTCGCGCGTGAGTTCCCGCTCCGTCTTGATCGCCTTGACCCGGAAATCGGCCGGCGTGCGCTGGCTCGGCAATTTCACGAGGGGCGGCACGGCGGACAGGTCTTCCTCGGTCGCCCGGAAAACGGTCGCCCGGACCGGCTTCAGCGAAAAGTTGCTGGTGCGCATGACGTCGGCGCCGCACACGTTCGGCACCGCGAGGACATCCTCGACGGCCAGCAGATCGACGTGATCGCCGCGCCGGGTGCGCTGACGGCCGATCCACGGCCTGCCTTCCACGTCGACGCCGGTGTGCATGAACAGGTTGAACGAGTCGTGCACGTCGTCCGGCGTCAGCCCGTACTCGCGCTGCGCTTCCGCCTGGATGTCGTGGCAGTTGGTGTGCGTCGAGTACCCGTAGACGCTCTCGTACAGGTGCGCGCTGCAGCGCGGGAACAGCACGTCGTTGCACTGCGCGGTGTCTTCCAGGATGTAGATGAGCGCGCGCTCGCGCGGCGGCGCCGACCACATGAAATGACCCTTGCCCGGATGCAACCCGTGCAGGGTGCGGGTGCGGCCCGTATGCATGTATTCCTTGTAGTCGTGCAGGTTGAAGCAGTTGAAATCGACGCACTGGCCGCCTTCGATCTGCTCGATGCGCAGTATCTGCCCGCGCAGCAATTCGATGGCCTTGCCGGTGCCCGGCTCCAGGATCCAGGACGCCACCCGTTCGCGTTCGATCATTCCGCCACTCCCGTGCCGGCGGCGGACGGCCGCTGCCTATCGTCGCGGTGCGCCGCCGCGTATTCCCGCAGCGCGAGGCGAATCAGGCTGACGCGATCGGCAGCGACACCCTGCGCGACCGTGCGATCGAGAAGTTCGAGCTGCTGCTGGTTGAGCTTCAGCACGATGCGGTGATCAGTCATCCGGGAGTCCTTTCGTCGGGTCAATTCAATGGTCCACGGCGGGCTTGTCCGGCCGATCGGGGCCGCTACTCCCGGCCCATGGAAACACCGGATGAAAAATCCGGTCGAGCGGCGGATTGCCGAAGGCACGCTGCCGGTGGCTTGCCATCAGCTTGCCGAACTGGCGGTCGGCCTCCGCCTGCAGCGCGGCGGCATCGACGCCGCACACCGCGAAATCCTCCATCACGCAGCGGCCCGCGATGTAGCTCGCGCGGCAGTCGCTGCCGCGTCCCGCCAGCAGCAGATTTTTCAGCGGATCGAAGAACGGGCCGAGATGCCCGCCGCCGAGATCGAACACGACGATGTCCGCCCGCGCGCCGGGCGCGAGGCGGCCGAGATCGTCCCGGCCGAGCGCCTTCGCGCCTCCGAGTGTCGCCGCGTTGTACAGGTCCGCCATCGAGGTCTGCGCCGCATCGCCTTCCATCACGCGCGCGACATAGAGGCCGAGCTGCATGTTGTGCACGAGGTCCGGCGGCCAGGTATCGGTGCCAAGACCGAGATTGATGCCGGCCGCGCGGTAGCGCCCGAACGAATCCAGCGCCTCGCCGCTGCGCGCGAACACCGCCGGACAATGGGCGATGCTCGCACCCGATGCGACGAGCCGTCGCCAGTCGTCCTCGCCCGTGTCCGGCACCTTCGGATGGCCGGCAAGGAAGATGCCGTGCGGCAGGACGGCCCGTGGCGTCAGCAGCCCGAGCTCCTCCAGCCAGCCGAGCGGCGTGGTGCCGCGCAAGCGCAGCACCGTCTCGAATTCGTAGACCGACTGGCAGCAGTGCAGGCGCACCGGCACGTCCAGCTCCGCGCTCGCCGCCGCGGTGCGCGCCAGCAGCCCGGGAGTGCAGGTCTCGATGCGGTCCGGGGCGAGCAGTCCGCGCACCAGACCGTTGCCGGCGCCGTCGAAATCGCGGCAGAACCGCAGCGCCTGCTCCAGGCCCGAGAGCCCGCGCGGCTCGTCCCAGAACTGATCGAGCGTCCGGTCCCGGCGGACATACGTGATGCCGCTCATGTAACAGGGACCGAGATACACCCGCAGGCCGAGCTCGACGGCGATCGCCGCGACGGCGGCGAATTCGTCGTAGCGTTCGGCCCACTCCCGGTAGTACATCGAGGTGATCGGCAGCGCGGTGGTGATGCCGTTCCTGATCAGCTGCGTGAACGCGTAGCGGTACTTGAAGCATTCCTCGTCGGCGGTATAGGTCTCCCGCGGTCCCTGCCGGAGATAGTCTTCCGACCAGAGCCGGCCCATGTCGAGCCGGTCGCCGTTGTCCACCGTCAGCACGCCGGAATCGAGGTCGCCCAGCGCGTCGAGGTCGATCAGGCCGGGGCTGATCAGGGCGCGACCGTAGTCGACGGTCCGATCGACGGGCCCGGGAAAATCGCGTCCCACGAATTCGATGGTGTCGTCCGCGAACACGACTTCGCCGTCCCGCCACAGCTCGTGCGCCGAGCCGTCGAAACCCATGACGAACGCTGCCTTGAGCCGGGTGCGCATCGTCCCTCGTCAGCGGCCGGTGTAAACGCCGTCGCGCGCAACGATCTTGCCGCGACTGATCACGGTGCGCCCGGCGGGGCGGTCCACGACCGCCGCGCCGAGGTTTTCCGCCGCCAGCAGGACGAAGTCGGCGCGGCACCCGGCGGCAACGCCGTACGACTCGATGCCGAGCGCCCGCGCGCCGCCCGCGCTGACGATGTCGAGCGCCATGGCCAGCTCCTCGTCCTTGCTCCAGCCGAAGCGCAGCGCGATCAGCATCGCGCGCTCCAGCATGTCGCCATTGCCCATCGGGCTCCACGCATCGCGGATGCCGTCGGAGCCGGAGCACACGTTGACGCCGCGGCTGCGCAGCCACGCCACCGGAGGCACCGTGGTGTGCGGCGGCGCGCAGGTCATGATCGAGATGTCGAGCTCGGCCAGCCGATCGGCCAACGGCGCGAGATCCGCCGGCGGGAAGGCGCCCAGGCAGTACGCGTGGCTGATCATGACGCGGCCCGCGAGCCCCGCCGCCTGCGTCATGTCGGCGATGCGCTCGATCTGCCAGCGGCCGAGATCGCCGGGATCGTGCAGGTGGATGTCGACCCCCTTGTCGTAGCGCGTCGCCATGGCGAATACCGCTTCGAGGTGCCCGATCGGATCGCGATCGATGCCGGCGGGATCGATGCCGCCGACGATGTCCACGCCCAGCTCCAGCGCCGCGCGCATCAGGTCGCCGGTGCCGGGGCTGATCAGCATGCCGGCCTGCGGAAAGGTCACGAATTGCAGGTCGATGACATCATGGTACTTCTCGCGCAGCGCGAGCATGGCCTCGACGTGCCGGAGGCCGAAAGCCGTCTGCGCATCCACGTGACTGCGGAAATGAAGCGACCCGCGCGCGATGCAGTGCTCGATCAGCGGCCCGGCCCGCTCGGCGATCGGGATGCCGATGCCGGGGAGCAGCCGCTGTTCGTTGGCGATCCTGTCGTTGCGCGTCGGGCCCGCGGTGTTCGGCCGCCAGGGGATGCCCCACAACGTCTTGTCGAAATGAACGTGGCTCTCCACGAACGCCGGCAGCAGCAGCTGGCCCCGTCCGTCCAGCAGCACCGGCAGATGCGCCGGCGCGCTGCCGGCGGGCAGGAGCGCTTCGACCGTCGCCCGGTCCAGCACGACATCGACCGCCGCCGCGCCGAGCGGGCGCACGTTACGTATGACCTCGGTACCCATCGTCACAGACTCCTCTAGGCAATTTCGTCGATGCCGGTAGCCTCGGCGCCGCCGTGCTCGTCGCTCAGCGAAAAGCGGTCGCGCGTGCGAACGTAGAAACTGGCGCCGAACCGGGCGACGGGGAAGTAGCTCTGCAGCCGCACCCGGCAGTGCTCGACATCGATCAGATCCCCGCGTGCGTGCAGCCAGAGCACACGCCCGATGAAGATGTGGCGGCTCGCCGTCTCGATCTTCTCCTCGAGCTCGCACTCGAAGGCGACCGGTGCCTCCACGATGCGCGGCGGCGTCACCGCGCGGGAGGGCGTGGCGGTCAGGCCGACGGCGATCAGCTCGCTCTCGTCGGCCGGCAGATTGTCGCCGCAGCGATGCATCTGCTCGGCCATCGGCTCGTCGGCGATGTGGACGACGAACTGGCCGTGCGCGAGGATGTTTGCCGCCGTGTGCTTCAGGTGCCCGTCCGAGAGCTTGTTGATGCTGATCATCAGTATCGGCGGATCCTCGCCCATCATGTTGAACATGCTGAAGGGCGCGGCATTGACCACGCCGTCCGAATTCTGCGTGGTGACCAGCGCAATGGGCCGCGGCACGATCAGGCTGGCCATCAGCTTGTAGCGCTGGTACGCGGTCAGTGTCGAGAAGTCGACCTCAACGGACATGTGCCGGCGCTCCGCCGCTCGGTCAACGCCCGCCGGTCCGCTCGCGCGGCACCGGCGGGTCATAGCGGGTCGCCTGCCAGAGGCTCGCCGGCGATTCGAGCAGATGCGAGAGCCCCGTGCGCTCGAGCATCACATCCGTTGCCGCCTGCGCCCGCTCCATCACGGCAGTTTCGTCGACCGTCAGCACCCTGCCCTCTTCCATCAGGATCCGGCCGTCGACAATGGTCGTGCTCACATCGGCGCCATTGGCGAAACTCGTCACCCGGTAGACCGGCATGTTGAGCGGCAGCAGGTGCGGCTTGAAGAGATCGACCAGGATGATGTCGGCCTTCTTCCCCGCTTCCAGCGAGCCGATCTCGCGCTCCAGCCCGAGCGCGCGCGCGGCATCGATCGTCACCATCTCCAGCACCTTGCCGTGCGGCAGGACGCCGGGATCGCGAAAGTGCCGGCGGTGGTAGTGCATGCACTGGAACATGTGGCGGAACATGTCGTAGCTGCGGTCCGGCGCGGCGCCGTCGGAGCCCAGCGCCACGGTCACGCCGGCGTCGATCAGTTCCGGCACCGGGCAGCGCCCTCGGATCGACATGATCGCGCTCGGGTTGTGCACGATGCTGGTGCCGGTGGCGACGCAAGCCTCGATGTCCCCGGGCGTGAGGTCGACCGAGTGCGACATGAACGCGTTGGGTCCGAGCAGCCCGAGTTCGTCGCGCGCGAGCTGCAGCGTGCCGGCGCAGTGCCCGTCCTGGGTCAGGCCCAGTCGATGGGCTCGCGCCAGGTCGCCGTACTGGCCGGCCTGCTCGCGGAACGTGCGCGCGTATTGCAGGTGGTCGGGCCGATGCTGCGGCTGGTAGACCGGCAGATCGATGCAGATGTTGATGCGTCCGTCCGCCGCGCCGTGCTGGGTGCGGACGATCTCCTCGCAGCAGGCGTACATCTCGTCGAAGGAAACTTCGCGATCGCGGCGCTGCCCGCCCTGCCACGTGGCATAGGTGCGCGGCGCCGGCGGGCGCGACGGCCCCACTGCGAGGAAGGAGCGGGTGCCGGTCTCGGCGATCGCGGCGCAGTGACGCGCCGCATAGCGCGGGTCGTCGACGCGCATGATGCTGTCACCGCCGCCGAAAAGGCTCACGCCGGTGGTCGTGCCGCACTTGAGCCGCTCCAGCGCCGCGAGCCCCGCCTCGGCGTACCAGAACGCCTCGTCGGAGCCGGTCGTGTAGATGACCCGGCAAGCCTCCATCCACGCTTCCGAATCGCCTCCACCCAGAGTTTTCAGCAGCGCGTGGCCCGCGTGCCCGTGACAGTCGATGAGTCCGGGCAGGACGGCCTTGCGTCGCGCGTCCAGCGTCTTGCGCGCGGTGTAGCGGCCAGCCAGTTCCACCGTCGAACCGACGGCGACGATGCGCTCGCCCGCGACGGCGATCGCACCGTCCTCGATCACGCGTCGCCCGGCGTCGACGGTGATCAACGTTCCATGGACGATCAGCAGATCGACCGGATGTGGCGCCTGCGTCACTTGATCCTCCCGCGGGTTGGCACGGCAATGCGCCGCTCGGCGACTGCGTGGCAGGCGACCTGCGAGCCGTCGGGCTGGGCGGCGAGCTCCGGCCGCTCCTCGCCGCAACGCGCGTTGGCGTGCGGGCAACGCGGGTGAAACGCACACCCCCGGGGCGGATCCAGCGGACTCGGGATCTCGCCGATGATCGGCGGCCGCTCGCGCCCGCGCGTGTCGAGTCGCGGCAACGCCGCCAGCAGCAGCTGCGTGTAAGGATGCTTCGGCGCCTCGAACAGCACGCGCGTCGGCGCGACCTCGACCAGGCGGCCGAAGTACATCACGCCGACGTCGTGCGACACGTAGTTGATGACGGAAAGGTTGTGGCTGATGAAGAGGCAGGTGAGGCCGAGCTCCCGCTGCAGCCCCCGCAGCAGGTTCAGGATCTGCGCCTGCACCGAGACGTCCAGCGAGGATGTTGGCTCGTCGCACACGAGGAAGGTCGGGTTGCCCGCGAGCGCCCGCGCGATCGAGACGCGCTGGCGCTGTCCGCCCGAGAATTCGTGCGGAAACTTGGCCGCGTCGGCCGGCGCCAGCCCGACCTGGCGCAGCAACTCGTGCACGCGCGGCAGCACCGCCTCCGACGGCAGCAGCTTCAGGAAGCGGATCGGCTCGGCGATGGCGCTGCCGATCCGGTAGCGCGGATTGAGCGACGCGTAGGGATCCTGGAAGATCATCTGGATCCGGTGCTCCGCCGAGGCCGCATCGGCGAAACGGATCGTGCCCGCGGTCGGCGCGTCGAGTCCAGCGATGACGCGCGCCAGCGTGGACTTGCCGCATCCCGACTCGCCCACGAGGCTGAAGGTTTCGCCGCGGCGGATGCGGAAGCTGACGTCGTCGACGGCCTTGATCGCCGGCCCCGTGCCTCCCAGCGCGCCGCGCAGGAATCCGTGCCCGACCGGGAAATGGCGCGCGACCGCGCTCACCGTGAGACTGGCCGCGGCCGGGGCATCCACCCCGCCGGACGCTGTCGCGTTGCGCCTGGCGCTCACGGGTCGAGCTCCTCTTGCGGTCCGGCCACCCAGCAGGCGACGCGCCGCGCGCCCTGCGCTGCGAGCCGCGGTCCCTGCTCGCGACACCGGGCGATGGCATCGGGGCAGCGCGGGTGGAAGGCGCAGCCCTCGGGCCGGGTATTGAGCCGCGGCATCGCGCCGTCGATCTGCGCGAGCGGCCCCAGGGTTTCGTCGAGGGTCGGAATCGCGCCCATCAACCCACGCGTGTACGGATGCACCGGAGCCCGGATCACGTCCTCGACCGCACCGATCTCGACGATGCGTCCTGCGTACATGACCGCGACGCGGTCCGCCGTTTCGGCGATCACGCCCATGTCGTGCGTCACCAGCAGCATCGCCGTTCGTTGTTCGCGGCAGAGCTGCCGCAGCAGCTGCAGCACCTGCGCCTGGATGGAAACATCGAGCGCGGTGGTCGGCTCGTCGGCGACGACGAGCCTCGGCTCGGCGCACAGCGCCAGCGCGATCACGATGCGCTGCCGCATGCCGCCGGAGAACTGGTGCGGATAGGCGGTGAAGCGCGCCTCCGGCGCCGGAATGCCGACCGCGCGCATCAAGGCGAGCGCGCGTGCGGTCGCCTCCCGCTGGTCGACCGCAAGGTGCGTGCGAATCGTCTCGATCAGCTGCTCCCCGATCTGCAGCAGCGGATTGAGGCTCATCAGCGGATCCTGGAACACGGCGCCGATTTCCTTGCCGCGCACGCGCCGCATCTCGCGTGGAGCCAGCTGGTCGATCCGACGCCCGCCCAGCCAGACCTCGCCGGCGGCAATGCGCCCTGGCGGGTCGAGCAGGCCGAGGACGGCCATGCCGGTGAGCGACTTGCCGGCACCCGATTCGCCGACGAAGCCGAGGATCTCCCCCGGCGCGATCGCGAAGGAGATGTCGTCCAGCGCGAGCAGGACGCCGCGGCGCGTCGGAATTTCCACGCGCAAGCCATCGACCCGGAGCAGAGGTGCTTCGCTTGCATGTTGTGCCCCCACGCTTGCGGCTTGCGCCGCGGCGCTGCCCCCGGGGGGGCAGGATTCGCGCCTTGGGACGGCCCGGCGGCAGATTGGTGTGCCCCCACGCTTGCGGCTTGCGCCGCGGCGCTGCCCCCCGGGGGGGCAGGATTCGCGCCTTGGGACGGCCCGGCGGCACTCATCGGTCGGTCACTTGAGCTTGGGGTTGAACACGTCGCGCAGCCAGTCGCCGAGCAGGTTGATGGCCAGCACCAGCACGACCAGCAGGACGCCCGGCATCACCGTGACCCACCACTCGCCGGAGAACAGCACCTCGTTGCCGATGCGGATCAGCGTGCCGAGCGAGGGTGACGTCGGCGGCACGCCCAGCCCGAGGAAGCTCAGTGTCGCTTCGGTCAGGATGGCGAGCCCCAGCGACAGCGTGGCGATCACCAGCACCGGACCCAGCACATTGGGCAGGACGTGCTTGAACAGTATGCGCAACGGTCCCATGCCGATCAGCTTGGCGGCGTGCACGTAGTCCTTGGACTTCTCGACCAGCGTGGCGCCGCGCACCGTGCGCGCGTACTGCACCCAGGTGGAGATCCCGATGGCGAAGATCACCACGATCACCGCGAGCTGTTCGTGCACCGAACGGGGCAGGAGCGAGCGCGACAGGCCGTCGATCAGCAGCGCCACCAGGATGGTCGGGAAGCTCAGCTGCATGTCTGCGAGCCGCATGATCAGGTTGTCGACGCGGCCGCCCAGATAGCCGCTGACGAGGCCCAGCGTGACACCGACGGCGAGGGCGAACAGCGTGGCGCAGAAGCTCACCAGCAGCGAAATCCGCAGGCCGTACATCAGCACCGACAGCAGGTCGCGCCCCTGCCCGTCGGTGCCCAGCGGAAACCTGAGCTGCCCGTCGGGGAGCCACGCCGGCGGAAGGCGCGCATCGACGAGGTCGAGCCCCGCGGGATCGAACGGATTCTGCGGCGCGAGCCACGGCGCGAACACCGCGACCAGCACGAACAGCGCAAGGATCAGCGCCGACGCGATGGCGGTCGGCGCGCGGCGGAAGCTGTAGGCGATATCGCTGTCCTGCAGGCGATGCCATGCGGACGGCGGCGGCGCCATCGCGACGTCGGCGGCGGGCAGCGAGTCCTTCATCCGATGCGCACCCGCGGGTCGACCCGGAAATAGAGCAGGTCCACCACCACGTTGATGGTCACGAACAGCAGCGCGATCAGCATCAGATAGGCGGCGATCACCGGGATGTCGCCGAAGGTGATCGCCTGGATGATCAGGAGGCCCAGGCCCGGCCACTGGAACACCGTCTCCGTGATGATCGAAAAGGCGATCAGCGAGCCGAGCTGGAGTCCGGCGACCGTGATGACCGGGACCAGCGTGTTCTTCAGCGCGTGATGAAAATAGATCGAGCGGTCGACGATCCCACGCGCGCGCGCGAACTTGATGTAGTCGGTGCGCAGCACCTCGAGCATCTCGGAGCGCACCAGCCGCATGAAGAGCGTCAGCTGAAACAACGCCAGCGTGATCGACGGCATGATCAGCGATTTCAGACCGGTGGCTGTCAGGAAGCCGGTGGTCCAGCCGCCGAGCCTGACGACCTCGCCGCGACCGTACGCCGGCAGCCAGTTGAGCTCCACCGAGAAGATCAGGATCAGGATGATGCCGGTCAGGAACGACGGGATGGAGATGCCGATGAGCGAGACCACCTGCAGCACTTGCGCCCCCCACGCATTGCGCCTGATGCCGGCGTACACCCCCATCGGGATGCCGACTCCCAGCGCCAGCACCGCCGCGCACAGCGACAATTCGAGCGTGGCGGGCACCCGCGACATCAGCACCTGGCTGACCGGCTCGATGTTGCGATACGAGATGCCGAACTCGCCGCGCAAGGCGAGGCCGATGTAGTTCAAGAAGCGCAGCACGAGCGGCTGGTCGAGGCCGAGCGCGGCACGCATCGCCTCGCGCTGCTCGACGGTCGCCCGCTCGCCCAGCAGATTGTTGACCGGATCGCCGATGTAATTGAACAGCAGGAACGAGATGAACGACACGCCGAGCATTACCAGCGCGCCGTTCCAGAGCCGGGTCGACAGGAAGCGCAGCACGGCGGCGATTCAGGCGGCGCCGCCCGCGCGCGGTTGCCCGCGCGCCGGCAGCAACGTGGTTGGGCGGGGCCCGGCGCCGGCTCAGTTCGCCGTCACCAGCCGCAGCCGCAGCTGGTTGTCGGGGCTCTGCCGAAGGTCGACGCCCTTCTTCGCGGCCCAGGTGATCGGCTGCTGGTGCAGCGGCAGGTAGACCATGTCGTTGCGCGTGATCGCCACGGCCTCGCCGATCAGCGCCCGGCGCTTCTCGGCATCGAGCTCGGCCGAGATCCTGGGCAGCAGCGCGTCGAACGCGGGACTGGAATAGCGCCCGGCATTGAGCCCGCCGGCCTTGGCCGAGCGTGTGGCCACCGTGTCGAACAGGACCGCATAGGCGTCGACCATCGGCAGCCCGGCGTGCCCGATCATGTACAGCGAGATGTCCTGCGTGTTGAGCCGCACGTTCCACTTGGCCGCCGGCTCGAACTGCGGCGTGATCTTGACGCCGACCCGGCCCAGCATCGAGATGACGGCGAGGCAGATCTGCTCGTCGTACACATAGCGATTGTTCGGGCACTGCATTCCCACCGTGAAACCGTCGGGATAGCCCGCCTCGGCCAGCAGTTTTCTGGCGGCTTCCGGGTCGTAGGGCAGGATGCGCGCGTTCATCCCCTGCGGCGCGCCGTTCAGGGCCGGCGAGACGATCATCCCGGCGGGCCAGGACACGCCGCGCATCACCGAGCGCTTGATCGCCTCCACGTCGATGGCCTGATACAGCGCCCGGCGCACGCGCACGTCCTTGAACGGGTTCTTGCCCTTGACGTCCGAGTACAGAAGCTCGTCGCGGAACTGATCCATGCCGAAGAAGATCGTGCGCAGCTCGGGGCCCTGAACCACGGTGAACGTGCCGGAGCTGTTGATGCGCTGCACATCCTGCAGCGGCACGTTGACGGTGGCGTCCAGCGCGCCCGACAGCAACGAGGCGGTGCGCGTCGCGTCCGACTGGATCGGCGTGAAGATCACCTCGGTCAGATTGTGCTTGGGCTTGTCCCACCAGTTCGGGTTGGCCGCCAGCACGGTCTTCACGTCAACTTCGCGCGACTTCAGCATGAAGGGACCGGTGCCGTTGGCGTTGCGGTTGGCGTAGTTCTCCTTCTTCTGCTGCAGGTCGCTCGCCTCCTTCGCGTCGTGGGCCTCGCACCAGGCCTTGCTCATGATCGTGAAGCTCATCAGGTTGTTGAGCAGCAGCGGGAACGGCGAGTGAGTCTCCACGTCGACCGTGTAGGCGTCGACCTTGCGCATGTCCTTGATGCCGCCGAGGTCGAGCTTGGCGATCGAGCCCGGCGACTGCATGCGCTGCCAGCTGAACACGACGTCGTCGGCGGAAAACGCCTCGCCGTTGTGGAACTTGACGTTGCGGCGCAGCTTGAAGCGCCATACCGTCGGGCTCACCGTCTGCCACGACTCGGCCAGCGCGGGCTCGACCTTCAGCTCCTCGTTGAACCGCGCGAGGCCCTCGTAGATGTTGTTGACGAACGCCGTCGTGAACGAGTTGTTCGTCGAGTACGGGTCCACCGACAGTGCGTCGAGCGACGCCGTCCAGGTGAAGGTCTTGGCCCCGACCGCCGCTGTCCCCAACAGCATGGACAACGCCATCGCCACCGCCAGCATGTGCTTTTTCATCGCGCGAGCTCCTGTTGAATGAACGATTCGTACTGCTTCAGCCGCCGGCGGCGCTGCGCCGCGGCGAATTCCGGTCCGCCGGACGACGGCCCGGCGGGCTTGCGGACGCGGCGCCGAGCGCCTGCGCCAGATCGACCCGCTGCGGCTCGCCGCCCAGGCGCAGCTGGCGCTCGCAACCCAGGAGGTGCTCCTCCATCAAGCGTCCGGCGCCGGCGTAGTCTCCCGCTTCGATCGCATCGAGGATCTCCAGATGCTCGTGGCAGGAACAGGTGTTCGTGCCGGGGACGTCGTAGAGAGCGACCATCAGCGACGTCCGCGAGACGACACGCTGCAGGTGCTGCTCGAGCGCCGCGTTGCCGGTGGCCGCGACCAGGTCGAGATGGAATTTGCCGGCGAGCCGGATGTACCGCGGCGTGTCGCCGACCCGGTTGGCCTCGCGTTCCTCGGCCACCTGCCGGCGCAGGTCGTCGAGCCACCGGTGCGGCGCCTGCCGCGCCAGAATGCGCACGACGCCCGCCTCGAGGATGCGGCGCAGCTCGTACACATCGCGCGTTTCCTCGACCGAGGGCTTGGCCACGAACGCGCCGCGGTTGGGGATGAGGTCCAGCAGTTCCTCGGCGGCCAGCCGGCTCAGGACCTTGCGCACGGCGCCGCGCGTGACGCCGAAGATGCGGCAGAGCTCGACCTCGGGCATCTTGGTCCCGGGCGCCAGCCGATGCTCGTAGATCGCCTCGGCGAGTTGGCGATGCATCCGCGTCTCGCCGCTCTCGCCGGCCGCGCGCGATGCTGCAGGTAGCTGCCCTCGCGGGTCGGCGGCGGCAGCGGGGCGGGCGGCGATTGTCATCGGATTGGACTCATGCTGGGGTCGTATTGTGCACATATTCCACGTATGGTCAACACTTTTGTTAACAATGCGCAAAGACGGACCGGCGGCGACGCCCGCACGCCGCCTGCCCGGCGCCCGGTTGCGCCACAAGCCGACCCCGCCCCTACGTTCGTCTTCGGACCCAGAACTGGTACATCAGCGCGAAGGTGTCCGGCCGGTCCATCTCGAACCGGTGCCAGTTGTCGAGGTTGGTCAGCGCGGGATCTTCCGGGAAACGGGCGCGATACCGCGCGGCGGCATGGCTGTCGGGCCATTCGAACCCGAGGAACTCGAGGTCGAGGTCGACAAGGTGCCCCGCGATCTGCGGCAGGCTGAACCGCTGCTCCTGGACATGGAAGATCAGATCGCGACAGGCACTGAGGCTGTAGAAGTCCTCACCTCGCGTGACCCGCGCCAGCAGCGCATCGTCCGGGCGGGCGAGAATCGCGGCGCGGCACGCGCGTATGCCCTGGGGCGTGGGCGGGTACCCCCCCGCCGCGATGAATTCGCGCGCACGGACGACGTGCCGGCGCGCGATCCCGCTGTAGAGGCCGATGCGCATCAGGCCGCGGGGCCGCAGCAGCGAGCAGAGGATCCGCCAGCCGGCCACCGGATCCTCGAGGTGATGCAGCACGCCGGTGCAATCGACGACGTCGAAGCGCTCGGTCAGCGCGCCCAGCGCCAGGATGTCCGCCTGCCGGTACTCGACGTTGCGGACGCCGACTTCGCGCGTCTTGCGCATCGCGTAGGCGAGGCTCGTCAGACTCAGGTCCACGGCCAGCACGCTCGCCTCCGGGAAACGCCGCGCCGTGTTGATCGGATGCCGTCCGGTGCCGCAACCCGCGACGAGGATGCGCGCCGGGACATCGGGTATCCCGGCAAGGTCCGCTTCCGGAAAGATGCCGCGCAGGAAAGCCGCGACGGACGTCGGCGCGACAGCCCGTCCGGGCCGCTGCCATCTCGGGTAGGGATTGGCCTCGTACTGGCTGCGGACCGCCACCGAGACGCCGTCGGCCACCTCCGTCAGCGCGCCGATCGTCCCACGAAGGTGCCGCTCTTCCTGCGGCTCGCGGATCTGCCGTCGTGCAAGCGAGGCGAGCGCGGTCGGCGCGAGATCGTTGGCGATCGCATCGCCCGCGTCGAGCGTGTGCAGCGGACGACAACAGGCGTACAGGGCGTACCAGTGGAGCGGCACCGGGCTTCCACCCGCTCTGGCCGTCGCGATCGCGCCGCGCAGCGCCGCGGCCGCCGCGGCTTCCGCGCCGGACTCGTCGTGCACGTACTCGGTGTTGAAGCACTGGTGCGCGATCGCCACGATGTCCGGCAGCGGCAGGGAGGGCGCGGTCACGGGATCCGCCGAGAAATCCCGCAGCAGCCCGCGGCGCGCGAACGCGAGCAGACGCTCGATGAAGATGTTCGGCACCACGACTTCCTCGAGCAACCGCTGCAGCAGCGCGTCGCCGAGCAGCGCGCGCACGAGCGGCTGCAGCGCCGGCCAGTCGCGCGGATTGCCGGTCCCGAATTGCGGAAATCGTTGCTGCAGCTCGACCGCCTCCGGTCGCGTGGCCACGGCGCTCGCGATCGGACGCACCAGACGCGCCGCGTCGACCGCGCCGTGGCCGAGCGCACGGAACAGCAGATCGCGCACGCGCGGATCGACCGGATGCCGCAGATCGTAGTCCCTGACGCACTGCTCGAACTGCGCCCAGTACGCCGGATCGTCGCGGTGAAGCTGCAGCGCGGCCACAATGCTTTCCAGCGCCGCGTCGGCGTTGGCGACGACCGCGGAGGACGCCATCGGCGCATCGGAGGCGTGCTCCAGGCCGGCGGCTATCGCCGAGCGTGCCCGCGACAGGTTGTAATGGGCCTCGTGGAACGCGGGGTCGAGCACCAGCGCCTCCTCGAAATTCGCGGCCGCGTCCTCGTCGCGCCCCAGCGCGAGTCTCGCCGCGCCCTGCCCGAACAGCGCGAACGGATAGTCGCGCTTGAGCGCGAGCGCGCGGGCGAAACGGGCTTCGGCGCCCGCGTTGTCGCCGCGCTCGAGCAGCAGATTGCCGAGATTCGAATGCGCCTCCGCCAGAGCAGGATCCAGAGCCAGCGCCGCCTCGAGTTCCGCGACCGCGCGATCGGGCAGCCCGAGGCTACGGTAGGCGATCGCCAGGTGACACCGAAACGCCGGCTGCCGGGGATTCAGCGCGATCGCGCGGGACAGCGGCTCCAGCGCACGCCCCGGATCTCCCGACCGCAGCCCCAGCACGCCGATGGCGTGCAGAGCGTCGGCATCGTGCGGCAGGCTCGCCAGCAGGACCCCAAACGCCGCCGCCGCGCTCGCGCGATCCCCGGACTCGAGCGCGGCGAGGCCGCGCGCGAGCAGCCGCCCGTCGAATCCGTCCGGCGGCAACGCGGACTGGCGACGCTTCTTCTCACCCATCGCGATGTGTCGATTCGTGCATGATCTGGCCCGGCGTACGCCGTCGCGTCGCGCCCCCGGACGCCGCGACGGTGCGGCTCCCGCGGCCGCCATTATGGGGCCGCGGCATCGCGCACCGATCCCGACCCGGTGCGCAAGGCGCCGGCGCGACCGGAAAGGAGAGGAAATTTGATCTAGCCGCTTGCCCCGATCGGCCCGCCATGGCTAGCATGGGCCATTCTTCCCCATTCGTTACGGAGTCACGATGGACGTTCGCCAGCCGCTTCACAGCGAGCACGTGAAACTGCTCGATACTGCGGGTCTGCGCCGCCACTTCCTCATCGAGCGCGTGTTCGTCGAGGACGAGATCGCGCTCACCTACAGCCAGATCGACCGCATCATCGTCGGCGGCGCGATGCCGGGCACGCGCGAGCTCGCATTCGGGCCGGACCTGGCAAAGAAGTTCGCCGTCGGAAGCTTTCTCGAGCGCCGCGAGCTCGGCGCGATCAATATCGGCGGGCCGGGGGTGATCACCGTCGACGGCGCGAGCCACGAAATCGGCACCCACGAGGCGCTCTACGTCGGCGCCGGCGCGAAGGACGTGCGCTTCCGCAGCACAGCCCCGGGGAACCCGGCGAAGTTCTACCTCAACAGCGCGCCGGCGCACCGCAGCTGCCCGACGAAGAAGATCGCGCTGAAGGATGCCTCGCCCTCGACCCTCGGCGACGCGAAGACCGCCAACCGGCGCACGATCCACAAATTCATCGTGCCCGGAGTCGTCGAGTCCTGTCAGCTCACGATGGGCATGACGCGACTCGAAGCCGGCAGCGTCTGGAACACCTTCCCGTGCCACACGCACGAGCGGCGGATGGAGGTCTACTTCTACTTCGATCTGCCCGCAACCGCGGTCGTTTTCCACCTGATGGGCCGTCCGGACGAGACGCGCCACATCGTCGTCGCCAACGAGCAGGCGGTGATCAGCCCCAGCTGGTCGATACACTCGGGCGTGGGCTCGCAGGCCTACACGTTCATCTGGGGCATGGTCGGAGAAAACCAGGTGTTCGACGACATGGACCACCTGTCACCCTCGGATCTGCGCTGACCCGGATGGCCCGTGCAGAAGTCCGGATCGGCGGCGGCCCGCTGAAACCCGCCGTCGCCCGCTCGTGAACCTGCTCCCCGGCGCCCTGGCCCATGTCGAGGCGGGATTCTTCCGCTTCCTCGAACGATTGCTGGTCTTCCTGCTGTCCGCGATGGTGCCGATGGCGAAGATCCACGGCGGCTGATGTCTCATAACGTCCCGCAACGGGCATCGCCGGAGCGCGACCGCGAGCGCCCCGGCATTCGATGTTCGCGCACACAATGAACATTTCCGCGGTCGAGCCGCTCATGCTGCACATGCTGCTGAACCGCGACTCACAAGCGCCCGCTGTCGTAGTCCAGCCTCGATGCCCGCCTGCATCGGCGCGTCAGGCGGCCACCCCCAGTCGGCGCCGACCGTCGATCACCCGCATGAAGCGCAGGATCTGGGCGTTGACGGCCTCGGCGTGCGTGATCGGACCCATGTGACCGGCCCCCGCGATGCGAACGTGTCGGGCATCGGCCAGCGCCGGCAACAGGCGCTCCGCAACGGCCCTGGGCGGGAGGCGCGTCATCTCGCCTTCGAGCCATAGCACCGGCATCGCAAGGCGCCTGTAGGCGGCCAGGGGCACCGCATCGTCGAACAGCGCGACGAACTCCTGCGCAACCTTGGGCATCCGTGCGCAGACCCCCTGTCGCCGGCGCGCGTCCATCGTCTCCCAGGTGCCATCTCCCGACCAGTAGTCGATGAAGCGCTGTGCCGCCTGTTCGCTGCGGCCGGAGCGAACGTCGTCGTGGATCGAGAGCCCGGTCGCGACGATCTCGCCTCCGGCAGGGTTGGCGGCGGCGCCACGCGCGATCAGCGAGAAGAGCACGGGCTCGTAGAGCGCCAGCCCGGCGACGCGCTCGCCACGGCGCAACGCCACCCGTGTCGCGACTGCGCCCCCGTAGGAGTGGCCGACGAGACAGACCGGCCCGCGCGTCGCGTCCACGATCGCTTCGATGCGCGCCGCTTCGTCGTCCAGCGTCGCGTGGCCGCCGGCACTCCAGGTCGCATCGGGTCCATATCCGATCAGCTCCGGTGCCAGCACCGGGTGCCGGGGCGCGAGGGACGCGGCGAGTCGGGTCCATTGCCGCGAGCTGCTGCCGCTGCAGTGAAGGCAGATGACGGCGGCCATGTTGCGGTCTCCTTGCAGTTGTCGTTACGGTTGCGAGCGCCGGGTCGGCGGGGTCCGGTCGGGGGACCCCGCAACCGCGGGGACGCCGAGCGGACGGGCGCCGGCCGGTGGGGCGGCGATGGGTAGCGCGCCCGTCGGGCGTGGAACGCGATCGAGGATGCTGCCGGAAGCCGGCGGCGACAGGAGTGTCCAGGCGACGAGCCGGATGCTCAATGGAACGCCGCGGTTCCAGGGCATGAGCGAGAGCATGCGCGCGGCCGCGCAGTAGTCGTACAGCACGTACACCCACGCGCCGATCACCAGCAACACGTGCAGGAAGGCGAGCGGCGGCCAGAGGCCCGCCAGCAGCAGCGCCAGATAGAGTGCCCGGACTTGCAGCGTCAGGGTCCGCAGGCTCTCCTCGCGGTACGCGAAATGCACGAGCTGCGCGATGGTGAGCGCGATCGCGGCACTCACGCCGGGAGACCATCCGGCCAAGCCCGCGGTGAGGAGGGTCGCCGTGGCAAGCCAGTATTTCCGCCTGAGGTCGAAAGGCAGGACTTGCATGATTCGCCGCCCCTCAGCCGCCGAAGCCGCTCGCGCCGCGCGCGTGCCTCGACCACGCATCGATCGGGTTGGCACCCGTGCCGACGGTCACCGGCGCGTGCCGGTCCGGCTCCGCGTCGCCAGTGTCTGTATCGGCCTCGGCGACGTTGCCGGCCGCGGCTGCGCGCCGGCTCCGCTCATCCGGTTCGATGTCGAACAGCTCCGTGTCATCGGCGAAGGTGGCGATCGCCACGACGCCCGAGATGATGGTCTCCGGAGCAAGAAAGATCTCCTCGTCGATAGTGCGGTACATCATTGCCCTCCACGAAATATTGATGGGTACCTGCGTCGCTGCCTTGCGCTCGCGCCTCCCCCAATCCACGAACCCGGAGCGAGGGCGCCGCGGCCTGCGGCTCGCGACGAAGCCCAGACTACGCGGCGCGCGTTGCGCGACGATGTCGCTGCGGAAACAGTTTGTTTCCGATGTGTTGCCGGGAGCGTCCTGCCCTTGCGGGTGCCGGCAGAGCGGGGCCTGGGGCGTGGTTATAATCCGCGAGCCAACTGGGAGGAGCGTCCGCCATGCCCGACAGCGCCAGCGTACTTATCGTCGACGACGACCCCGAGGTACGCGGCATGATCGCGGAGTACCTCGCAGGCCACGGCTACGCGATCGCCGAGGCGGGAAACGGCGGCCAGATGCGGGAGGCGCTCGCCCGTCGGGTGCCCGACGTCGTGCTGCTCGATCTCAACCTGGGGGGGAGGATGGACTCTCGCTCGCGCGGTACCTGCGGGAACACCACGACCTCGGCATCATCATGGTCACTGCGGCAAGCGACGTGGTCGACCGCATCGTGGGCCTCGAGGTGGGCGCCGACGACTACGTGTCGAAGCCCTTCGACCCCCGCGAGTTGCGGGCACGGCTCAAGAGCGTGCTGCGCCGTGTCCGGGGCGCCGCCGACGGGCCGGCGGCTGCCGGCGCCGGCCCGGGCGCGAAGCGCGCCAGGGTCGGTCGGTACTTCCTCGATCTGGACGGACGCCGGCTGCTCGACGCCGCCGGGAAGGAGATCGTGCTGACCAGCATGGAGTTCGACCTCCTCCGCGTGTTCACCGAGCACCCCAACCAGGTGCTGAGCCGCGACCGGCTGCTCACCCTGACCCGCAACCGCGAGTGGGAGCCGTTCGACCGCAGCATCGACATCCGGGTCGCGCGTCTTCGCCGGAAGATCGAGACCGACCCGGATGCTCCACGCCTGATCAAGACCGTGCGCAACGCCGGCTACATGTTCCTTCCGGCGACGGACTGAATCCGCTCCGTGCGCGCCCGGGTGCCGCCAAGCTCGTTCGCGTCGGCCGGAAATGTAACCGGCATGTTTCATTTGTTTCCGCCGCGAAACAGTGCCTCGACCCGGCGCGGGGTTCGTCTAGACTCGACGCCGTGACGACCCGGCACCACCTGATCCCGCTGCGCGAACTCGTTCGCGAAGGCGACGCCTACCGCTTCCTGCTCGCGGAGGCCGACCTCGGCGTGCTGGTCCTCGCCGGCGTGATCGAGGACTGCAACGAGGCGGCCTGCAGCCTGTTCGGCTGCTCGCGCGAGGCGCTGATAGGAACCGACGCGCTCGAGCTTTCGCCGCCGGTCCAGCCGGACGGCACGCGGTCTGCGGCGGGCGCGGCGCGGCGCCTCGAGAGCGCGCTCGCGGGTCTTCCACAATGGTTCGAGTGGCGCTTCCGGAACCTGTCCGGCGAGCCGGTCGACACCATCGTCCACGTCGAGGCGGTGCTGGTCGACGGGCGCCGGCGGGTGCTGCTACGCCTGCGCAACCTCTCGCAGCTGCAGCGCGCCGAGTCGAAGCTGCGCGAGACGGAGCTGCGCCTGCAGCAGATCCTGGACAACTCGACCAACGCGCTCGTCTATGCGAAGGATCGCAGCGGACGCTACCTGTTCGTGAACCGGGCGTTCGAGCGGCTCGTCGGGATCCCCGCCGAGGACATCGTCGGCAAGACTCCGACCGACCTCTTCGCACCCGACCTGGCGGAACGTCTGATGGCCAACGACATGCGCGCCATCGACGAGCGGCGCGCAATCGAGGTCGAGGAACAGATCGACGTGGACGGCGAACTGCGCACCGAGATCTCGAACAAGTTCCCCCTGCTCGACCGCGACGGCACGCCGTACGCGGTGTGCGGCATCAGCGTCGACATCACCGCGCGCACGCGCGTGGAGCAGGCCATGCGCCGGGCGGCGCTGGCGGTTTCGGCCGTCGAGGGCGAGGGGCTCTTCGGCGCGCTCGTGCGATCCCTCGCCGAGATCCTCGCCGTCGACATCGCGTTCATCGCCCTGCCCTCCCCGACGGACGCGAACAAGCTGCGGATGCTGGCCTTCTGCGTCGACGGACGCATGCTCGAAGACTTCGAGTACGACATCGCCGGCACGCCCTGCGAGACGGTCGTCGGCCAGCAGTACCGCATCTATCCGTCGTGCCTGACGGAGCGGTTTCCGCTCGATGCGGATTTCCGCAACATGGGCGCGGACGCCTACGCCGGCTACCCGCTCACCGGCCCGCTGGGCCGATCGCTGGGCCTGATCTCCGTCGTGTCCCGCCGGCCGCTCGCGGACCCCGAGCTCGTCGAGGCGATGCTGATGATCTTTGCCACGCGCGCCGTCACCGAGATCGAGCGGCGTCGTGCCGACGAGGCGCTGCGCGCCAGCGAGGCGCAGTACCGCGCCATCTTCAATGCGTCGACCGACGCGCTGGTCCTGCGCGACGCGGAATTCCGGATCGTCGACGTGAACTCGACCTACGAGGCCTGGACCGGCATCTCGCGCGAGCAGGCGATCGGCGCCGACCGCGTGCTGGCCAACCCGCCGGGCGTGAACGAGCGGGTGAAGGCGATGCACGGGCGCGTGCTGGCCGGCGAGCCGATCGCGCTCGAGACGCAGCTGCTGCATCGGGACGGCAGCTTCCGCGAGCTCGAGCTGCGCGGCATGCCGATTCGCCACCGCGGCGCGCCGCACGTCCTCTACGCCGGGCGCGACATCACGCAGCGCAAGCGCGCCGAGAGCGAGCGCCAGGCGCTGGAGGCGCAGCTGCGCCAGGCGCAGAAGATGGAGGCGATCGGGCTGCTGACCGGCGGCATCGCCCACGACTTCAACAACATCCTGACCAGCATTCTGGGCTACATCGTCCTGGCAGGGGAGCGCGACGCGGCGGCCGCCGACCCGAAGCTCCTCCAGTACCTCGAACAGGCGCAGCGCGCGTCGCTGCGCGCGCGCGACCTGATCCAGCAGATGCTCACCTTCAGCCGCGGCACACGCGGCGAGCCGCGCCCGCTCGACCTGCCGTCGCTCGTTCGCGACGGGCTGAAGCTGATCGGGGCGACACTGCCGTCCACGATGGTCGTCGACGTCCATCTCGACCGCGAGGTGCCGGCGGTGATGGCCGACCCCGTGCAGGCCGAGCAGGTGCTGCTCAACCTGCTGATCAACGCGCGTGACGCCATGACCGGGACCGGCGCCATCGACGTCCGCGTGGAGCTCGAGGAGCACGCGGGCTTGGCCTGCGCGTCGTGCCGGAAGCCCATTCACGGCCCCTTCGTCGCGCTCGCCGTGCGCGATTCGGGATGCGGCATCGCGCCCGAGGCGATGGACCGGATCTTCGATCCCTTCTTCACGACCAAGGGCGTGGGCAAGGGCTCCGGCATGGGGCTGTCGATGGTGCACGGCCTCGTGCACGAGTGCGGCGGGCACGTCATCGTCGACTCCGCGCTCGGCGCCGGGACGACGTTCCGGGTCCTCTTCCCGCCGCTCGCCGATGCGCGGGCGGATGCCGGCGCCGCCGCCTCCACCCGGTCCGAACACACTCCGCATGCGCCGCGGATCTCCGGCCGGGTGCTCGTCGTCGACGACGAGCCGATGGTGGGCGAGTTCGTCGCCGAGCTGCTCGCCAGCCGCGGCCTCGACGTCACCGTGAAGTCCGATCCGCTCGAGGCTGCACGTTGGTTCTCCGAGAGTCCCGATCGCGTCGACCTCGTCCTCACCGACCAGACGATGCCGCGGATGACCGGCCTCGAGCTCGCGCAGCAGCTCACGAGCGAGCGGCCCGAGCTTCCCGTCATTCTCTACACGGGATACAGCGAAGACCTCGGCGCCGGCGAGCTGCGCCGGCACGGCGTTTCGGCACTGCTCAAGAAGCCGATCGAGCCGGCTGCGCTGGTCGAAGTTCTCCGCAGCCACCTCCCGCAGGCCTGAGGGCGGCATACCCGCCGCGCGCAGCGTTACGCAAGTTCGCGTGCGTCCGCACCGGCGCCGCGCGAGCGTTACAAACCGACAACAAAGCGAGTTCCCGTCGCAATCGGCGAGTTACGTCGCGCGCGCACCATCGCTCCTGCCTGCACGCCGCTCATGCGAGCGTCAGGGCACCAGCGGCTCCGCCGGAGCCGCGGGCACCGGAGCAATCGACATGACCACCACGCAAACCGGCGAGTTCGTCCACATCGGCGAGCCGCCGGCCTTTCCCCACCACCAAGCCAAGGAGATGTCATTCATGCAAACATCCGTAGAGACCCGCAGCACCGGAAAGAGCCGCTACGCGCGCTGTATCGAGGCGTCGAAGCGTATTCGCTGGGACATCGACCGCGACGTGATTCGCGGCCGCCGATTCGACCTCTCGAAGCGTTTCCTGCCGGACGGCCTGTCCCGGGTGGACGCGCTCGCGTTCCTTTCCCCCGGCGAGAAACGGTTCCTCACGCAGGTCCAGGGCCGCTCCTACGCGAACATCTTCGGTCTGGTCGAGCGCTTCATCGCGGCCAAGGTCATCGACGTGAGCCGCGACTACACGCTGGGCGACCAGGTCGCGCTGGAGGCGCTCGTTCGCTTTACCGACGAGGAGATCAAGCACCAGGAGCTGTTCCGGCGCATCGATGCCACGATGGGCGAGCAGATGCCTGCCGGCTACACGTTCGTCCCGGAACCCAACGCCGTGGCCCGCGCCGTGCTCTCGAAGTCGAACTGGGCGGTGCTCGGACTCATCTGCCACATCGAGCTCTTCGTCCAGCTGCACTATCGGGAGAGCATCGACCGCGAACAGGACCTCTGCCCGCTGTGGAAGGACGTGTTCCTCTACCACTGGAAGGAGGAATCGCAGCACGCGATTCTCGACGAGCTGGAATGGGTGCGCGTGGATGCCGAGCTCGGCAAGGTCGAGCGCGACGCCGCCGTCGAAGACCTGATCGTGCTGGTCGGTGCCGTCGACGGCATCCTGCAGGCCCAGGCGCAGGCCGACGCGAAGTACTTCGAGGCCTGCTGCGGGCGCGCGCTGACGGAGGCCGAGTGCCGGAGCGTCAATGCGTCGGTGCTGCGCGCGTATCGGTGGCAGTACATCGTCTCCGGGGTCCAGGACGCGCGCTTCGGCAAGACGCTCGGCAGCCTCATCGATGCCGAGCAGGGCGCGCGCATCCAGCAGGCGCTGGCGCCGATCGTGCAGTTCGTCAACGTGCAATAGCGCCACAATACGGGGGGACGCGCGCAAGCCCGTCCCCCCGCCGCACGGGCTGGCCACTGTGCCCGCATGACGACGGCGCACTGCCTGGATCCGCACGCCGGAGGCACCATGGAAACAACGAACCCTCCACTCGTTCCGCGGGCCTGGACCCGATGAGGACGCGTCGGGGTTGCCCCGGCGCCCTCTGGCCCGTCACCCGCGCGGAAGGTCGAACACCAGCACTTCGGCGTGGTCGCCCTCGGTCAACTGAATCGCCGGCTCGTCCGTCAGCTTGGCCGCATCGCCTGCGGAAAGGCGCAGGCCGTTGACCTGTCAGGCTGCCCCGCGCGACGTGGACGTAGCCGAGGCGCCCGCCGCGCAGCTCCAGGGTCGCGCTCTCGTCCCCGTCGAACAGCCCGGCATGGACTCTCGCGTCCTGATGGATGACGACCGAGCCGTCGCGGCCGTCCTCCGACGCGACCAGGCGCAGACGGCCCCGCTTCTCCGCGGGCGGAAAGTTCTTCTCCTCGTAGCCGGGGGCGATGCCGACGCGGTCGGGTTCGATCCAGATCTGCAGGAAATGCGTGACGCCGTCCTTCGAGTGGTTGTATTCGGAGTGCCGCACGCCGGTTCCCGCCGACATGCGCTGCACGTCGCCCGGCCGGATCACGGAGCCGTTGCCCATGCTGTCCTTGTGCGCAAGCTCACCCTCGAGCACGTAGCTGATGATCTCCATGTCGCGATGCCCATGGGTGCCGAAGCCCTGACCGGCGGCCACGCGATCCTCGTTGATCACCCGCAGCGGGCCGAAGCCCATATGGGCGGGGTCGTGGTAATCGGCAAAGGAAAAGGTATGAAAGGATTCGAGCCAGCCGTGGTCGGCATGGCCGCGCTCATCGGCTCGACGAAGCTCCAGCATGGTTTCTCCGCGCATCCATCGTTGAGAGGCCTGCTCATCCGGCGCCACGCGCTGCGGGCATCCGGATTTCGCGGCGGGACGTTGATTCTAAGCCCGAGCCACGTTTCGTGCCGACGGCCGTCGCGGCCGGGGAATGTTTTCGGCCCGCCACTTTGCCGCCGCAGGCGATAATCCCGTTTCCGGTTCGGCCCCCGGCGATATCCGCCCGGGCCGTTCGCGAAACGGCACAGGCGACCCCTGCCATGACGACCAATCCGATCAAGCCGGCCACGACCCTGCGCCACGACGACCGCACGTCGCGCACCGACGACGAGCACGTCGTCGACATGGTGCTGCTGCCGCCACCCGAGCACCTGATCCGTTTCTTCCCGATCCAGGACACCCCGGTCGAGGCCCTGGTCGCGGACACGCGCAGCCGGATCCGCCGCATCCTGAAAGGGTCGGACGACCGGCTGCTGGTCGTCGTCGGGCCCTGCTCCATCCACGACCCGGCCGCCGCGCTCGACTACGCCCGGCGACTCGCCGTTGAGCGCAAGCAGGCGGCCGACACGCTCGAGATCGTCATGCGGGTGTATTTCGAGAAGCCGCGCACGACGATCGGCTGGAAAGGACTGATCAACGATCCCTGGCTCGACGAGAGCTGTCGCATCAGCGAGGGTCTGCGCATCGCGCGCCAGCTGCTGATCGACATCGGCCGGCTGGGCGTGCCTTCGGGCAGCGAGCTGCTCGACACGATCTCGCCGCAGTACATCGGCGACCTGATCGCCTGGGGCGCGATCGGCGCGCGGACGACCGAAAGCCAGGTGCACCGCGAGCTCGCCTCGGGTTCCTCGGCGCCGATCGGCTTCAAGAACGGCACCGACGGCAACGTGCAGATCGCCTGCGACGCGATCCAGGCGGCCGCGCGAGCGCACCATTTCCTCGGCGTGCACAAGAGCGGCCAGATCGCGATGGTCCGCACGCGCGGCAACAAGGACTGCCACATCATCCTGCGCGGCGGCAGCGCGCCGAATTACGACGAGGCCAGTGTGGCGGCGGCCTGCGCTGCGCTGAGCGACGCCGGCCTTGCCGCGACCCTGATGGTCGACTGCTCGCACGCGAATTGCGGCAGGCGGCACGAGCGCCAGCTGGAGGTCGTGCACGAGATCTCCCGCCAGATCGGCGAGGGCAGCCGCCGCGTATTCGGCGCAATGATCGAAAGCCATATCCAATCCGGCGCGCAGAAATTCACGCCGGGCCGCGACGATCCCGCCACGCTCGCGTACGGCACCAGCATCACCGATCCCTGCCTCGGCTGGGAGCAGACGGTCGATGCGTTGCGCAGCCTGAGCGACAGCGTGCGCCGCCGCCGCAAGGCCTGACGCGACGACGCGCCGGACGGCCGGCGGCGACTTCACGCGGTCCGCGGGCAGCCTACGCGGGCGGCTGGACCCCCGCGAAGGCCTGCTCGATTTGCTGCCGCAGCTCGCGGTAGTTCCACGTCACGGGAAAATGCGGGAACTCGCGAACGACGTTCTCCGGAGGATGGAAGAGGATTCCGCGATGCGCCTCGGCAAGCATCGCGGTGTCGTTGTAGCTGTCGCCGGCGGCGACGACTTCGAAATTGAGTTCCCGGAAGCGCTTCACGGCCTCTCGCTTCTGGTCCGGCATGCGCAGCCGATAATCGACCAGCATGCCGTCGCGATCGGCGACGAGCGAGTGGCAGAAGAGCGTCGGCTGGCCCAGCTGGCGCATCAGCGGCCGGGCGAACTCGTAGAACGTGTCGGAAAGGATGACCACCTGGTAGGCATCCCGGAGCGCATCGAGAAAGGCGCTCGCCCCCTCCATCGGCCCCATCGCCGCGATCACCCGCTGGATGTCGGCGAGTCCCAGTCCGTGCTGGCGAAGAATGGCCAGGCGTCCAGTCATCAGCCGTTCGTAGTCGGGCTCGTCCCGCGTCGTGCGCGACAGCTCCTCGATTCCCGTGCGCCTGGCGAACTCGATCCAGATTTCCGGGACGAGGACACCCTCGAGGTCGAGACAGACGATCTGCATGACAGGATGCGCGTGGGCGGGGAGCAGGACAGGCGGGAGGCCGGAACGTGCCGACCGGAGCGGCGACGGTTCCCGCCGACCCGATCTTCGACGAGGCGCCCGCCGCGTTTCCCCCCGTATTCTAGTCGAATGGCGCGCGGGCGGCAGGCGATGCGATCTGCGTCGAAGCGGCAACCCTGAAGCCGGTGGCGATTCCGACTGGCCCGTATTGACGCCGCGCAAGACAGGGGCACGGCCCCGGTGATACCTTGACTTCCGCCATGCTGCGCCGCAACATCATGAACCGGCCGAATTTTCATTTGCCCGCCGGGCTTGGGGCCCCGGATTGCGCACGAACTTGAAATGTGCCGTGCGCGACTAGGCGATCGCCGCGCTCGGGGGTCGGAGGCGCAGGCCTTGATCAACACCGTCGTCGCCGGGCTGCGCGCGAGGATCGGCGCAAATCCGCGCGGCCAGGCAACGAAACCCAAAGGAGAAATCCATGGATCACAGCAAGCGCAGTTTGTTGGTCACCGGTGTCGCCGCAGCGCTGGCGCTCGCGTTCGCACCCGTCGCATCGGCGCAGCAATGGAAGCCGACGAAACCGATCACGATCATCGTGCCGTGGGCGGCCGGCGGGTCGACCGACCAGGTGACCCGCGTCACCGCTGCTGAAATCGAGAAGGCGCTCGGCCAGAAGGTCATCGTCGTCAATCAGCCGGGCGCGTCCGGCTCGATCGGCACGAAAAACGCCCTCGAAGCCCCCAAGGACGGCTACACGTGGACCGCCGGCGCAGCGCAGGATCTCGGCAACTATGCGGTGCTGGGCATGCTCGACACCAGGATCGGCGACTGGGCGCTGTTCCTCAACGTCGCCAACGTCTCGACGCTGTCCGTGAATCCGAACACGCCGTACAAGACGCCGTCCGAGCTGATCGACGCGATGAAAGCGAAACCGGGCGCGATCAGCGTCGCGACGGCCGGGGTCAACTCGAGCGGCCACAGCGCGATGGAAGCCATCGCCAAGGCCACGGGCGTCAAGTACAAGCACGTCACGTACGACGGCGGCAACCCGGCCGTCGTCGCGACCGTCGCCGGCGAGACTGACTCGACGACGCAGCTCACGGCCGAGCAGGCCGAGATGATCCGCGGCAAGAAGCTGCGCCCGCTCGCGGTCGTCGGCGACAAGCCCGTCGAGATCGACGGCTATGGGATCATCGAGCCGCTGACAAAGTCGGTGCCGGGCTTCACGGCGCCCGCCAACTACTTCGGCATCTTCATCCCGAAGGGCGTCCCGCCGGAAGTGATCGCGACGCTCGAGAAGGTCTGGGCCGAGCAGATCGCGAGTTCCGCTGCGCTGAAGAAGTACGCGACCAGCCGCGGTGCGCAGTTCGCCCCGCATGCCGGCGCGGAGGCGCAGAAGGCGGTGTTCCCCGCGGTGCAGGCCAACGCGTGGGCCGCCGCCGACACCGGCAAGGCGAAGGTCGCCCCGGACACGCTGGGCATCCCGCGTCCGTAGCCCCGCAGGCATTCCGGGCCGGCCCCATCGCGGGCGCCGGCCTTTCGCTGCATGAGTCGCCCCCTGTCCACCGAGATCCACCCATCGCCGCCGCGCCGTGACCTCGCGGGCGGCGGCGTCTGGGCAGCGTTCGGCAGCGCCGTCGTCGTGCTGTCTTGGCAGATGGACCGGATGACGCAGCAGGGCGCGACGCTGCACACGGCGCCGGGGCTGTGGCCCGGCATCGTGGGCACGCTGCTCGCCGCGCTGGGTGGCGTGCTGATGCTGCGGTCGTGGCAACGCGCGCAGCGCACCGGCTGGGATGCCGCCGAGGCGGACGACACCGCCTACGCGCCGCGGTCGAGCTTCGCGCTCGCGGCCGGAATGTTCTTCGTCTACGCGCTGCTGCTCGTCGGCCGCGGGTTGCCGTTCTGGCTTTCCACCGCGGCGTTCGTCTCGGCGTTCGTGTTCATCTTCCGGTACGCGCTGCGCAAGGCCGCCGGCAGCCTGGCGCGCGGATTCGCCGTGGCGCTTGCCTGCGGCGTGCTCACCGCGGCCGTCGTGACGGTCCTGTTCGAGCAGCTGTTCTACGTGCGGCTGCCCTAGCCCGCCCGCGCCGGAACGTCCCGCCCCATGTTCGACGGCCTCGTCGCGTTCGGTCACTCGATCTGGAGCTTCTGCGATCCGGTCTCGATCGGATTGATCCTGCTGTCGTCGCTGGTGGGGGTCATCATCGGCGCGCTGCCGGGCCTCACCGCGACGATGGGCGTCGCGCTGATGACGACGCTGACGATCAAATTGCCGTCGAGCCAGGCGCTGCTGGTGCTGATCTGCACGTACGTCGGCGCGATCTACGGCGGCTCGCGCTCGGCGATCCTGCTCAACATCCCGGGCACGCCGGCCTCTGCCGCGGCGTGCCTCGACGGCCACGCGCTCGCCAAGCAGGGAAACGCCGGCCGCGCGATGGGCATCGCGACGTCCGGCTCGGTGCTGGGCACGCTGATCGGCATGTTCTTCCTCGCGCTGTTCACGCCGATCCTCGGCAACCTCGCCCTCAAGTTCGGCTCGTACGAATTCTTCTGGCTGGCGCTCTTCGGCGTCATCGTCGCCGGATCCCTGACCGGCAACGATCCCCTCAAGGGCTGGATCGCGGGGCTCATCGGCATCTTCACCGCCACGATCGGGCAGGAGGCGATCTATGCTTACGACCGGTTCAGCTTCGGCAGCCGCGATCTCGCCGGAGGATTCCAGCTCGTGCCCGCGCTGGTCGGCGCGTTCGGATTCGCGGAGCTGCTGATGGCCGTGCGCGAACGGCCCGTACCGGTGAAGATCAATCCGTTCGACTCGGTGATCCCGAAGCTGAAGGACGTCATCCGGTACTGGCGGACGATCCTGCGCTCCGGCATCATCGGCACGTTCGTCGGCATCCTGCCCGGCGTGGGCGAGGACGTCGCGGCGTGGTCGTCGTATGCGGCCACCAAGCGCGCGAGCAAGGAGAAGGAGGCGTTCGGCAAGGGCTCGATCGACGGCCTGATGGCGGCCGAGACGGGCGACAACGCGTGCGTGCCGGGCGCGATGATTCCGGTGCTGACCCTTGCCATACCGGGGTCCGCGCCCGCCGCCGTGCTGATGGCGGCGATGCTGATCCACGGCGTGCGTCCGGGTCCGATGATCATGATCGAGGCGCCGACCTTCGTCTACGACGTGGTCGCGATGATGATGTTCGCGACGATCGGGATCCTGATCTACGGCCTCACGCTCACCCAGCTGCTGATCAAGGTGCTGATGGTGCCGAAGCCGATCATCCTGCCGATCATCTTCGTGCTGTGCGTCGTCGGCTCGTTCGCGATTTCGCAGCGCCTGTTCGACGTCTGGGTGATGCTGGGCTTCGGCGTGCTGGGCTACGCGCTGCGCCGGCAGCAGTATCCCGTCGCGCCGCTGGTGCTGGGGATGGTGCTCGGCGACCTGATGGAAAAAGGCTTCCGGCGCGGGCTCGTGCTGTCCGACGGCGACCTCACGCCGTTCTTCACGCGGCCGATCTCCGCCGCGATCTGGATCACGATCGTGCTGGTCGTCCTGCTCAAGATTCCGGCGGTCGGACGCGCTCTCGCCCGCCTGACCCGCAGGGCCGCGCCCGTTTCTTCAACCTGACCGTTCCCGGAGCCCCGCAACGTGGAAACCATCCGTCTCGGCGTGATCATGAATGGCGTCACCGGCCGCATGGGCACGAACCAGCATCTCGTCCGCTCGATTCTCGCGATCCGCAACCAGGGCGGCGTCCTTCTCGGCCCGGGGCGACGGATCATGCCGGATCCGATCCTGGTCGGCCGCGACGCCGCCAAGCTCGCGGCGCTCGGCGCCGCGCACGGGATCGAGCGCTACACGACCGATCTCGACGCGGCGCTCGCCAGCACGGATGACACGATCTACTTCGACAGCGCGTCGACCGGCCGGCGGCCGGAGCTGATCGGGAAGGCGATCGCCGCCGGCAAGCACGTCTACACGGAAAAGCCGGTCGCGCCGACGCTCGCCGAGGCGCTCGACCTCTATCGACGCGCGGAGGCCGCGGGCGTCAAGCACGGCGTCGTGCAGGACAAGCTGTGGCTGCCGGGCCTGCTGAAGATGAAAATGCTGATCGATTCGGGCTTCTTCGGACGCATCCTCTCCGTGCGCGGCGAGTTCGGCTACTGGGTCTTCGAGGGCGATCTCCAACCCGCGCAGCGACCGTCGTGGAACTACCGCAAGGAGGACGACGGCGGCATCATCGTCGACATGCTGTGCCACTGGCGCTACGTTCTGGACAACCTGTTCGGCGCGGTGAAGAGCGTGCTGTGCCTCGGTGCCACGCACATTCCGCAGCGCTGGGACGAGGCAGGCAAGCCGTATGCGGCCACCGCCGAGGACGCCGCCTACGCGACCTTCGAGCTCGCCGATGGCGTCATCGCCCAGATCAACAGCTCGTGGTGCACGCGCGTGCGCCGCGACGACCTCGTCACCTTTCACGTCGACGGCACGCTCGGCTCGGCGGTGGCGGGACTGACCGACTGCCGCATCCAGCCGCGCACCGCGACACCGCGGCCGGTGTGGAATCCGGACGTGCCGCGGACCATCGACTATTTCGACACCTGGCAGCTGGTTCCGGCGAACCGCACGTACGACAACGCGTTCAAAGTCGAGTGGGAGTCGTTCCTGCGACACGTCGTCGACGGCGGCCCCTTCCAGTGGAACCTGCTGGAAGGGGCGAAAGGCGTGCAGCTCGCCGAGCTCGGCTGGCAGAGCTGGCGGGAACGCCGCTTCGTCGACGTCCCGGCCCTGGTGGCATAGCGGAGGATCGCCATGACGACATTGCAACTCCCGCAGACCGGCGGCGCTCTCGCGCCGTTCACGCTGCGCGCCGCGGTTCGCTGGCCCGTGCCGGCCGCGGCACCGCGATGGAATCGCGTCGCGTTCGCGGCGGCGCACGTCGTCGCCGACCCGCTCGCCGCGGTCGACCCCTGGGTCGGGACCGCCGTCGACTGGGACGCAACGCTGGCGTTTCGTCGCCACCTGTGGTCGCACGGCTTCGGCGTGGCCGAAGCGATGGACACCGCGCAGCGGGGCATGGGGCTCGACTGGCCGACCTCGCTCGAGCTCATCCGCCGCTCGGTGAACGAAGCGCGGGGCATCCCGGGCGCCGTGGTCTTCTCGGGCGCGGGCACCGACCACCTTCCGCCTGGCGCGAAGGTCACGCTGGACGAAGTCATCGCCGCTTACGAGGAGCAGTGCGCTGCGATCGAGGCAGCTGGCGGCCGCATCATACTGATGGCGAGCCGCGCGCTTGCCGCCTGCGCGCGCACGCCCGATGACTATGCTCTCGTCTACGGACGCGTGCTCGCGCAGGTGCGCGCGCCGGTCATCCTGCACTGGCTGGGCGAAATGTTCGACCCGGCGCTCGCCGGCTATTGGGTCGGCGCGGGCGGCCTCGCCAGCGACCCGGATCATGCCCGTGCCGCCGAGGTCTGCGCCGCGGTGATCAACGCCAGCGCGGCCAAGGTGGACGGCGTCAAGGTGTCGCTGCTCGATGCGGGGAAGGAGGTCGCGCTGCGCGCGCGTCTGCCGCAGGGCGTGCGGATGTACACGGGCGACGACTTCAACTTCGCGGCGCTGATTGGCGGCGATGCGTCCGGCCACTCCGACGCGCTCCTCGGCATCTTCGACGCGATCGCGCCCGCCGCGTCCGCGGCGCTGACCGCGCTCGCCGCCGGGGAGCGCGCCCGGTTCGACGCCATCCTGGCGCCGACGGTGCCGTTGTCGCGCCACGTCTTCGCCGCACCGACGCGCTTCTACAAGACCGGTGTGGTCTTCCTGGCCTGGCTCAACGGCCACCAGACGCATTTCACGATGGTGGGCGGACAGCAGAGCGCGCGCAGCCTCCTCCATCTGACGGAATTGTTCCGGCTCGCCGACGCCGCCGGGCTGCTGCGCGACCCGGAGCTCGCCGCCGCGCGGATGCGCGCGTTCCTCCGGGTGCACGGCGTCGAATCCTGACCACGAGGCGCAACCCCCATCATGAAACTGATCGTGCTCGCTCCGGGCCATTTCCACGCGGCGCTGCTGCAGAAGACGATGTATCCCAATGTCGACGCCAAGGTGCATGTCTACGCCGAGGAAGGCCCCGACCTCGCCGACTATCTGCAGAAGGTCGCCGGCTACAACGCGCGCGCCGAAGCCCCGACGAGGTGGCAGATGCAGGTCCATGCCGGGGCCGATTTCCTGGACCGTTTCAGCGCCGAGAGGGCCGGCGACGTCGTCGTCATCGCGGGCAACAATCTGCGCAAGGCCGAGTTCATCACCCGCGCCGTGGCTGCCGGCATGCACGTGCTCGCCGACAAGCCGATGGCGATCGACAGCGCGGGCTTCGAGTCGCTGCAGAGGGCCTTCGCCGACGCGAAGGCAAGGGGCGTCCTGCTCTACGACATCATGACGGAAAGGCACGAGATCACCACGCTGTTGCAGAAGGCCTTCGCGCGGATTCCCGCCGTGTTCGGCGAGCTGCTGCAAGGCTCCGAGCGGGAGCCGGCCGTGGTCAAGGCGAGCGTGCACCACTTTTCCAAGCAGGTGTCCGGCGCGCCGGTCAGGCGACCGGCGTGGTTCTTCGACGCGGCGCAACAGGGCGAAGGCCTCGTCGACATCACCACGCACCTGGTCGATCTCGTGCAGTGGGGGTGTTTCCCCGGCGCGATCCTCGATTTCTCGCGCGACATCAGGATCCTTGGCGCGAAGCGCTGGCCCACCGTCATCAGCCCGGTGCAATTCGCGCAGGTGACGCAGCTGCCGGCCTTTCCCGATTTCCTGCGCAAGGACGTGCAGACCGACGGCAACCTGCACGCGTACGCCAACGGGGAGATCGACTACCGCATCAAGGGCGTGCACGCGAAGGTTTCCGTGCTCTGGAATTTCGCGGCACCCGAGGGTGCGGGCGACACGCACTTCTCGGTGCTGCGGGGCTCGAAGGCGAGTCTCGTGATCCGGCAGGGGCCGGCCGAGGCCTGGCAGCCGGTCCTGTCCATCGAGCCCGTCACGACAACGGACGCGGCGGACGTGGCGCGCACGCTCGAAGATGCGCTGCGCCAGGTGCGCGCGACCTATCCCGGCATCGATGTCGAACGCAGGGGCGAGCGCTGGCAGGTCATCGTTCCGGCGTCGTATCACGTCGGCCACGAGGCCCATTTCGCGCAGGTCGCCGGAGAATTCCTCGCCTGCGTGGAAAAGGGAGCGCTTCCCGAATGGGAGGTGCCCGGCATGATCACCAAGTACCACACCACCACCCGCGCGCTGGCAATGGCGCGCGGCAACGAGCGAAAGCCGACGCCATGACGGAACCCGACGCCAACCTCCTTGGACTCAACACCGCGACGGTGCGGCAGCAGTGGACGCTGCCCGAGGCCATCGCCGGATGCGCCCGCCATGGCATCCGCGGCATCGCGCCCTGGCGGGACCAGGTGATGGCCGCCGGCCTGAAGGACTCGGCGCGGCGCATCCGCGATGGCGGGCTCACGGTCACCGGCTATTGCCGCGGCGGGATGTTCCCGGCCCCGGACCCCGAAGGCCGGCGCGCGGCCCAGGACGACAACCGGCGCGCCGTCGACGAGGCCCTCGCGCTGGGCGCGCGCTGCCTGATTCTCGTCGTGGGCGGGCTGCCGAAGAATCGCGCCGGCACCATCGAATCGAAGGATCTCGCCGGCGCGCGCGAAATGGTGCGTGACGGCATCGGCGAGCTCCTCGCATACGCGCGCCCGGCAGGCATGGCGCTCGCGATCGAGCCGCTGCATCCGATGTACGCCGCCGACCGCGCGTGCGTGAACACGATGGAGCACGCCAACGATCTCTGCGACGAGCTGGGCGCGGGGCTTGGCATCGCCGTCGACGCGTACCACGTGTGGTGGGATCCCCATCTCCGGCGCGAAATCGAGCGCGCCGGAGGCAAGAGCCCCTCGCGCCTGCTTGCGTACCACATCAGCGACTGGCTGGTGCCGACCCGGGATCTGCTCACCGACCGCGGCATGATGGGTGACGGCGTCATCGACCTGCGCCTGCTGCGTTCGTGGCTGGAGGCCGGGGGCTACCGCGGCTTCCACGAGGTGGAGATCTTTTCCGCCGGCAACTGGTGGAAGCGCGATCCCGACGAAGTGCTGGCCACGTGCAAGCTGCGCCACCGCGAGTGCAGTTGACGGGCACGCGGGCGCCCGCTTCGCGCAACCCCGTGAACGCACGCGGAAGCTGCGCTACCGCTTGAAGTCCTGAAAGCCCGCGGCGCGCGCCAGGTCCGCCTTCACGTCCGCGCGGCTGCGCTCGTAGACGATCTCGCGGCCCATCGCGTTGCCAACGTAGGCCAGCGCGTTGCGCGTCGGCGTCAAGTCGCAGCGCACGCTGTGGACGCCCTCCCCGAGCACGACCTGGATCACGTCCAGGCGCTTGTTCAGAACGACGACCTGGAGCGTCTGGCCGCTGCTGGTGACGCGTACCGGGATCTTTTCCTCGTTCATTTGACCGCCCATCCTGTCAACCGCGGCGGCAGCGCCGGGCTCGCGCCGGAAGGGCGCCGCTCAGGCGCGCCCGGCGCGTATTTCGTCCACGTGCAGGCGGCTCGACTTCGGCACGCCGGCCAGCAGGTATTCCATCTGGTCGGCGAGGATGCGCCGGTTGCGGAGGATGAAGTGCTCGTGCCGGTTGGGCACGTAGGGCACGTACAACAGCGGCATGCCGGCCTGCTCCGGCGCGCGTCCGCCCTTGCGCGTGTTGCAGCTCCGGCAGGCCGTCACCGTGTTGGTCCAGGCATCCTTGCCGCCGCGGGACACGGGCACGACGTGGTCGCGCGAGAGGTCGCGGACCATGAACCGGCCGCCGCAGTACGCGCACACCTGCCGGTCGCGCACGAACAGCATCTGATTGGTGAGGCCCGGCGCGTGCCGATGCGCACCCGCACTGCTGCCCTTGATCGCGAGGATCGAGCGCGTCGCGATGCGCGAGCGCACGCCGTTCTTCTGCCAGCCGCCGCGAAACTCGCGGACCTCGCGGCCCACCGACCACGCGACCATCTGCTTCGCGTGATAGGTGATCGCCTCCTCGAGCTCGACCCACGCCTGCGGCAGCCCTCCGATGTCGACCGTCAATACCAATGGCTCCATTTCCTGCGCTCCGACGACCCGCGTGACCTTCCGGGCCGCACTGGTTCCAGTTACCGTGAAAGTATAGTTGATGTCGGCTTCGCGCGGAGGCGCGTGAAGCGGCGGTGCCGCGAGTGCCTTCGGCCGCGCCCGATTCCCGGACGGCGGTTCCGGCGGCATACTGACGCCCGAGCCGGCACGGCCGTGCCCGGCCCCTCCTTCGACTCCGGCGGATTCCATGTCCGATGACCTCCCGTTCCTTGCATTGAGCCAGCTCTCGCGGATGCTCGCGCGCGGCGAAACGAGCTCACGCGCAATCGTCGAGGCGTGTCTCGCGCGCATCGACGCCTTCGATCCTCATTTGCACGCGTTCGTCGAGGTCTACCGCGACGACGCGCTCGCGGCGGCCGACGCGGCCGACCGCGATCGACCGGCCGGCTCCGCGCCCGGTCCGCTCGCGGGACTGCCGATCGCGCTGAAGGACCTCCTCCACATCGAAGGCCGCCAGACCACGGCCGGCTCGAAGAGCTGGCTCGGCCGCATCTCCGATCACACGGCGACGGCGGTCGAACGCCTCCGCGCCGCGGGAATGATCCCGCTCGGCAAGACGCACATGGTCGAATTCGCGTTCGGCGGCTGGGGTCGCAACCAGCCGATGGGCGCGCCGTGGAATCCGTGGGACAACGCGACGCACCGCGTCGCCGGCGGTTCGTCGAGCGGCTCCGCAGTCGCGGTGGCGGGGGGTCTGTGCCCTGCGGCGATCGGCTCGGACACCGGCGGATCGATCCGCATCCCCGCGGCGCTCTGCGGCATCACCGGGCTGAAGCCCACCTATGGCCGCGTGAGCCTCTACGGCGCCGTTCCGCTGTCCGGAACGCTGGACTCGATCGGACCGCTCGCACGCGACGTCGAGGATGCCGCACGGCTCACCGCGGCGATGTCCGGGCCCGATCCGCGCGATCCGGCGACGCGCAGCGCGCCGCGCGGCGACCTCGAGGCAGCCCTGGCCGGGCAAGCGGACATTCGCGGCATGCGCATCACCGCCCTCGCGCCGGAAGCTTTTCCCGCGTACACGCAGCCCGACGTGATTCGCGCGTACGAGGCGGCGATCATCGCGCTGCGCGAGCTGGGCGCGCGCGTCGACGCAGCACCCTTCCCGCTCGATTTCGAGGACATGATGGTGCGCAACGGGCGAATCATCGCAACCGAGGCGTACGCGCTGCATCGGACCTGCATCGAGGACCCGAGCCTCGACATCGACCCGTGGGTGCGCCGGCGCGTGCTCGGCGGGAAAGGGGTCAGCGCGGCCGACTACATCGATCTGCTGGCCCTGCGGCAGCGCGCGGTCGGAGAATTCGCGCACTGGATGCGCGACCGCGATGCGCTGCTGACACCGACGCTGCCGATCACGGCCACGCCCCTCGCCGACGTCGATGAAGCGACAACGCCGCTCGCGACGTGGACACGCACGGCCAACTACCTCAACGCGTGCGCGCTGTCGCTGCCCGCGGGGTTTTCCGCTGCAGGACTGCCCATCGGCGTGCAGGTCACCGCTGCGGCGTTCGCGGACGCGACGCTGGTGCGGATCGGACGGGCATTTCAGCAGGCGACCGACTGGCATCTGCGCCGGCCGGCGAGCTGACCTCGTCCGGCCGCTTGCTGCGGCAAACCTTCTCCCGGCGCGCTCGGGAGTCCATGGTTCGACGGCGTCGCGGGTCAGACGGGCAGAAAACCTTCGATCGACAGATACCGCTCGCCGGTGTCGTAGTTGAAGCCCAGCACGCGGCTCCCCGCGGGCAGATCCGGCAGCTTCTGCGCAATCGCCGCAAGCGTGGCACCCGACGAGATGCCGACCAGCATGCCTTCCTCGCGCGCCGCCCGCCGCGCCATCTCGCGGGCGGCCTCGGCCTCGACGGTGATGACGCCGTCGAGCAGCGCGGTGTCGAGGTTCTTCGGGATGAAGCCCGCGCCGATGCCCTGGATCGGATGCGGGCTTGGCGCGCCCCCGGAGATCACCGGCGACTGCGCGGGCTCGACGGCGAATACCTTGAGCGCTGGCCACGCTTTCTTGAGCACCCGCGCGCAGCCGGTGAGGTGGCCGCCGGTGCCCACACCGGTGATCAGCGCGTCGAGGCCGTCGGGGAAATCGGCGGCGATCTCGCGCGCGGTCGTCCGCTCGTGGCCTTCGATGTTGGCGGGATTGTCGAACTGCTGCGGCATCCAGGAGTTCGGCGTGGCTGCGACGAGCGCCTGCGCCTTGGCGATCGAGCCCTTCATGCCCTCGGCGCGCGGCGTCAGCACGAACGTCGCGCCGTAGGCCAGCATCAGCCGCCGCCGCTCGACCGACATGCTGTCCGGCATCACCAGCACCAGCTTGTAGCCCTTGACCGCGGCAACGATCGCGAGGCCGATGCCGGTGTTGCCGGAGGTGGGCTCGATGATCGTGCCGCCGGCCGTCAGTTTGCCCGTCGCCTCGGCGTCCTCGACCATCGACAGCGCGATGCGGTCCTTGATCGAGCCGCCGGGATTTGCGCGCTCGGACTTGATCCACACATTGGCGGCGGGTCCGAACAGGCGGTTGACGCGGATGTGCGGCGTATTGCCGATCGTCTGCAATATGTTTGCGGCTGGCATGAAGGTCCTCCGACGACGGGCGGGCCGGAAATCGACGCCGCAAACGCACATGCTACCCGTGTCGGCGATCGGCGCAAATCAATCCCGTCCCGCTGCGCGGAACAAAGATGGTGCCGGGTCGGCAGTCTGTCGATCACCTGCCGGCTCCCGCTATGCAGTCGTGGCGATGCCGGATAAAATCGCACCTGGGCCGCTGGCATTCGCGGCCATTCGGCAATCCTCCCGGCCTTCGTCCATGAGCCACAAGCACGACAACCTGATCCGCGCGATCTTCCACGACCCCATAAGCGGCAATATCCAGTGGCGGGAGATCGAGTCCCTGCTGCGCCACCTGGGCGCGACCGTGGAATCGCTGTCCGGCACGCGCGTCCGCATGAAGCTCAACGGCCACGAGGGCGTCCTGCACCGCCCGCACGGCGGCAACGCGCTCGGCCGGCAGGACGTCCTGCACCTGCGCGAATACCTCGCCCACGCACGGGTGACGCCGTCGCTCTACGAGGCCGGCAAGAAAGCATAGTCGCGGCGACCTTGGCGGTCGCCGGCTGCTATAATCCCAATTCTGCTCGCCGCCCGCCGCCATCGGCCGGCGGCGTTCGTCTTTCTTGCAGCGGGCGCGCGGGCCATGGCCGGGCCTGCTCCCAAGCGATGAATACGCCTCTCTTTTCCCCCGACCTCGTGCGCGATGTGGCCAAGCGCCGCACGTTCGCGATCATCTCGCACCCGGATGCCGGCAAGACGACGCTGACGGAGAAGCTGCTGCTCTACGGCGGCGCGATCCAGATGGCGGGCACGGTCAAGTCGCGCAAGAGCCGGCGCCACGCCACGTCGGACTGGATGGAAGTCGAGAAGCAGCGCGGGATATCGGTGACGAGCTCCGTGATGCAGTTCGACTACGCGGGCCATACGATCAACCTCCTCGACACGCCCGGCCACGAGGATTTCTCCGAGGACACCTACCGCGTGCTGACCGCGGTGGATGCGGCGGTGATGGTGATCGACGCCGCCAAGGGCGTCGAGGCGCAGACGATCAAGCTGCTGGAGGTCTGCCGGCTGCGCGCGACGCCGATCATCACCTTCGTCAACAAGATGGACCGCGAGGTGCGCGAGCCCGTTGCCCTGCTCGAGGAAATCGAAGCGGTGCTCGGCATCGACTGCGCGCCGGTCTCCTGGCCGATCGGCATGGGCAAGAGCTTTCGCGGCGTGTTCGACCTCATCGGCGAGCGGTTGCAGCGGTTCACGCCGGGCGAAGAGCGCGTGAGTGCCGAAGGCGAGCTGATCGAAGGACTCGGCAACCCGCGCCTCGACGCGCTCTTCCCGGGCGAAATGGCCGCCGTGCGGCGCGACGTCGAGCTCATTCGCGCGGCAAGTCACCCGTTCGAGCTGGTCGAATTCCTGGCCGGGCGCCAGACGCCCGTCTTTTTCGGCTCGGGAATCAACAATTTCGGCGTGCAGGAAATCCTGAAGGCGCTGATCGACTGGGCGCCACCGCCGCAGCCGCGCGACGGCGGCGCGCGCATCGTGCAGCCGGCCGAGCCGGCGTTCTCCGGATTCGTGTTCAAGATCCAGGCGAACATGGACCCGAAGCACCGTGACCGGATCGCGTTCTTTCGCGTCTGTTCCGGCCGCTACCGGCCCGCGATGAAGGTGCGCCACCTGCGCAGCGACCGCGAGATGAAACTTGGTAACGTGCTGACGTTCATGGCCAACGAGCGCGTGGCGAGCGAGGATGCCGTGGCCGGGGACATCATCGGCATCCACAACCATGGGCAGCTGTCGATCGGCGACACGCTGACCGAGGGCGAAACGCTCGACTACAAGGGCATCCCGTACTTCGCGCCCGAGCTCTTTCGCGTCGCACGCCCGCGCGATCCATTCAAGTCGAAGCCGCTGGCGAAGGGATTGCGCGAGCTGGGCGAGGAAGGCGCGATCCAGGTATTCGAGGCAACGCACGGCGGCGCGCTGCTGCTGGGCGCCGTGGGGCCGCTGCAATTCGAGATCGTCGCCCACCGACTCGCGACGGAGTACAAGGTTGACGCGATCTACGAAACCGCCAACATCTCCACCGCGCGCTGGCTCACTTTTCCCGACGAGAACGCGCGGCGCAATTTCGAGCGCGAGCAGGCGGCTGCGCTCGCCACCGACGTCGACGGCAACCCGGTGTTCCTTGCGACCAACAAATACAACCTGCAGGTGACGATGGAGCGCTGGCCGAAAGTGGGCTTCCATGCCACGCGCGAACACGGGCGACGGATGGAGCACGCGTGACGCCGGGGGCGGCGAGCGCCCCCTGTTCGGAAGGCCTGCAGCGTCCCCCGGGTGATCCCGGAAAACTTCGCCGGTCCGCACGCCGCCGGGTCAACCCGGCGACCGCTATCTCGGCGGCGGGTAGTTCGGCGGGGGGTAAGTGCCCGGGGCGACGCTGGGCGGCGGATAGTTCGGCGGCGGATAGCTGTAGACCGGAGTGTGCGGCGGCGGGGCCCCGCGGTAGGCGACCTGCCCCGGCACCTGATTGCCCCTGGCATACATGCATTGCATGTATGCGGCGTCGTATTGCCGCTGCAGCGCATAGGACGAATAGCCGGCCGTGTTGCCGCCCGCCGCACTACCGAACAGCAGCCCCGTGCCAGCGCCGATCGCGGCACCGCTGCCGGCGTTGCCCGACACCGACCCGATGATGGCGCCGGCGGCGGCGCCAAGGGCTGCCCCTGCCACGGCGTTGGCGGCGGCGGCGTCGTTGGCCGGCTGCGCGGCATTCGGTCCGCCCACCACCGCCTGGGCGTAGTTGCGGCATTCGCCTTCGTCAGCACGGAACTGCTCGAAGCTCTTCTGCGTGCCCGGCAGCACCATCACCGCCGGCCCGGTGGGAACCGTGACGCAACCGGCCAGCAGGGCCACGGCCAACGACGGAACAACGAGTGAGCGCACACTCATACAGAAATCCTCGACCGTGCTTTCATTGCGGTGCCGGAGCATTCGATGCGCCCGGGATGTTCTGCGGCACGACCTGCATCCAGGCTTTCGAGCAATTCTGGACATAGGGATAGTACCCCGCAGGGTCGACGCAGTAGTACCAGTAATGGGTCGCACCGGCGGCCGGTTCCGGCGCCGCCTGAACGTATGTCGTCGATTCCGCAGGCAGGTATGAATAGACCGGGTACTCCGGGTAAACCGGGTACGAGACGGCATAGGATGCCGCATAGGGGTAATAAGGCCACGCGCCCCAGTATCCGGGCCAGCCCAGATAGACGCCGACGCTCGACCCATACCAGCCGCCCCGCCATCCGGAACCGTACCAGCCACGGTATCCGCCACCGGCATGCCAGCCACCTCCCCGGTATCCGCCACCGGCATGCCAGCCGCTCCCGCGATATCCACCGCCGCCCTGCCAGGCGCTACCACGGGAACCACCGCCACCCTGCCAGGCGCCACCACGGGATCCGCCGCCGCCCTGCCAGCCGCTGCCGCCACCACCGTGGCCGCCACCGCCCTGCCAGCCGCTGCCACCGCCACCGCGGGAGGCACCGCCCCCTCCACCCCCGCGTCCCTGGGCCGCGGCGTAGTCGCTGGCAAACACGGCGGCGCCGACCACAGCCAGCGCAAGCGCAAGTTTTTTCATGGAAACCCCTTCCGATGCCGCTTTCCAGATTCGACCCGATGTCACCTGACGAGTTCGGTCTGTCTTTCCGCGGCCACATTGTCAACAACGCCAAGACCCGGCGCCCGGTTGACCCGCGTCGTCCCGGCGCCCGTCCCGCTCAGGGCGCTGCCCCCCTTTCCGCGAGGCGACGCCGCGGCCAAAGGCTGGAACATTTCCTGCAGCGCCTGACGGTAAGCGTCGTCGCCCGTCCACACGCTGTTGTTGTGCGATCCGTTGGGGATGAGCAGCAGTTTCTTCGGCGCCGGGGCCGCTGTGTACAGCGCCTCGCTGAGACTCGGCGGCACATACCGATCGTTGGCGCCGTGCACGATCAGCACCGGCATCCGGATCTGCCCTATTTTCTCGATCGAGTCGAACTTCTGCGTGAGCAGCATGCGGGCCGGAAGCCATCCATAACCCATCTCCGATACCACCTCGGACAACGAGGTGAACGACGACTCGACGATCAGTCCGCGCGCAGCCTGCGCGCCGTCGGCTAGCTGCGCGGCGAGATCGATGGCGACGGCGCCGCCGAGCGAGTGGCCATAGATGTAGCGCCGCGCCGCGTCAGGCTCGCGCCCGACCAGCCACTGCCAGCCGGCGCGGGCGTCTTCGTACACGGAGGCCTCGCTGGGCATCCCGCCGTCGCTCTTGCCAAAGCCCCGGTAGTCGATGGCGAACACGGAGAAGCCGAAGCGCCGCAACTGGGACATCCGATTGAGCTGGCCGGTGAGATTCCAGCGCGCCCCGTGCAGGTAGTAGACGACGGGCGCCTCGGGATCGTCCGCGGGCCACCACCACGCGTGGATTCGCTCGGGGGCGTCGGGTGCGCCAACGGGAACGTAGAATTCCTGCATCCCGTTGGGCATGCCGCTGTACCAGCCCGCGGCCTCGCGCGTAGGGCGAAAAACGAGTTCGCGCTCCTTCAACTCGAGCGCGGCGCACCCGGCGAGCGACAGCGCCAGGAAGACCAGCGCTATCACAGCGCGAAACCGGATCGGTCCTCTTGTGGCGGCAGGTTGCATCGGAAGTCGGCCCGTGCAGGAAAGGGTCCGCCGGCAGATTACCCCATAATCGGGTCTGGATGCCGGACCCGGCGTCTTTCTCCCTTGATGGCGCGATGCCGATGACCCCGCAGCCGGTAGAAGCACCCCTGTCGCAGGAAGAGCTCGACGAACTGGAGGCGCTCCTCGGTTCCGAGGTGTTTCACGACGACGCGATGCCGCTCGATGCGCTGCAGGGCCTCTTCTTCGCGCTCGCAGCCGCGCCCGATGTCGTGCTGCCGTCGCGCTGGCTGCCCGTCGCGCTGGGCGAGAACCCGCGCTACGAAAGCGGCCCCCAGGCGCAGCACGTGCTGGAGCTCGTCATGCGCTATTACAATCAATGCGTGCGCGCCGCCGCCACCGAGGATTTCGCGCTCCTCCTGTATCGGCGCGAGGACGGCGCCGAGGATCTCGCGACGTGGTGCGCCGGATACCTCGAAGGCGTCGACGCCGCCGCACCCGGTTGGGATGAAGCGGGCGATCCGGACGAAGTCGACGAGCTGCTGTTTCCATTCATCGTGCTTGCGGGCGAGTTGCCTGAACAGGAGAAGCGCCGGTTTCGGCCCGCCGATTGGCGCGATCTCGTCAAATCCTGCGAAGAGTCGATCGGCGACGCCATCATCGAGGTGCGTGAGTACTGGAAGGCGGTGCGCAACCCCCCGCAGACCGTGCGGCGCGGCTCACCGAAAACCGGCCGCAATGCTCCATGCCCCTGCGGCAGCGGCAGGAAGTTCAAGCAATGCTGCGGTGCTCCGGAGAGGCTGCACTGACGTTCGCTGCCGAGCCATTCCCCCGCCACCGCGGGTCCGATGCGGGATCAAGCCTGAATAGCCGCGGGCTCATCGCGAGTTGCCCGGCAGCGAAGGCAGCCAGGCGACGATGTTCTCATCGAGCATTTCGCCGTGGGCGCGCCGGCGTTTCGGGGGAGGGCAATCCCCACTCCGGCGAGGCAAACCGCTCGACCAGGAAATCGGCAAACGCCCGGACCTTCGCCGACAGGTGCCGCCGACTCGGGTAGACCACGTAGATGTTGAGCGGCGGCGGCTCGAAACGCCGCAGTATCGCCTTCAGTCGGCCTGCGCGCACGTCGGGGCCCACGATGAAGTCCGGCTCGCGCGCAATGCCCAGACCCGCTGCCGCCAGCGCTTCGCTGAAGCGCCCGTTGTTGGTGTGAATCGGTCCCTCGACCCGGACCGGTCGCTCGGCGCCCTTGGCGTCGCGAAACGACCAGACATTGCGGTTCGGGGCGTACTCGTAGGTGAGGCAGGCGTGCCGCGTGAGATCCTCCGGCTCCAGCGGCTCGCCGTGGCGATCGAGATAGGAGGGCGCCGCGCAGCAGACGAGGCTCGTCGCGCCGATCCGGCGGCCCACGAGGTTCTGGCTGCCGGTCTCGCCGACGCGCACGGCCAGATCGAAGCCTTCCTCGACGAGATCGACCGCGCGCTCGGAGAGCTCGACGTCGAAGCGCATCTGCGGGTGGCGGACGGCGAACGCGGCGATCGCCGGCGCGAGGTGGCGCGCGCCGAAGGTCGCCGAGCAGGTGAGGCGCAGCGTGCCGCGCGGCACGATCGATGCGGCGGTGACCGCGACCTCGGCCTCTTCGAGATCGGCGAGAAGCTGCACGCAGCGCTCGAAAAACGCCTGCCCGCTCTCCGTGAGCGAGAGTCGCCGCGTCGTCCGGTTGAGCAGGCGCGCGTCCAGATGCGCCTCGAGGTCGGCAACGAGGCGCGACACCGATGAAACGGAGACGCCCAGACGCTCGGCCGCGCGCGCGAAGCTGCCGTTCTCGACGACGCGGGCAAAGGCGGTCAGCGCTTGGAAGCGGTCCATGAGTTTGGCGGGTATTGTTGCATATTCTGCAACAGTATGTGAACAAACATCATGTTTATTCGACATCGAACAACGCGCATGCTTCGTTCCGTCGCGCCACCCAAGGCGCCCACCGTCCGACAGGAGCCCACATGACCGACTCGAGAAATTCCGCCATTGCAGCCCTGGTGCTGCGCGTTGCGCTCGGCACGATGTTCGTCGCCCACGCGCTGCTCAAGTATTTCGTCTTCACGCTGCCCGGCACCGCGGCGTTCTTCGCATCGCTCGGCCTTCCCGGCGCACTGGGCTACGCGACGTTCGCCGCCGAGCTCGTGGGTGGCGTGCTGTTGATCCTCGGGGTGCAATCCCGCATCGTCGCGCTGGCGCTGGTGCCGATCCTGCTGGGCGCCACATGGGCCCACGCCGGCAACGGCTGGGTCTTCTCCGCGCCGAACGGCGGATGGGAATACCCGGCGTTCTGGACCGTCACGTTGATCGTGCAGGCGCTGCTGGGCGATGGCGCATACGCGCTGCGCCCATCGCTGTCGCATTCGATGCCCGCCCGGCACGCCGCCTGACGTTGCCGGCCGCCGCGCAGTGCCGCGAAATCACTGACTTGCGACGTCCATGTCCCGCCTGCCGACGCTCTTTCTGTCGCACGGCTCGCCGATGAACGCGGTCGAGCGGACCGCATCGAGCGACGCGTGGGCGGAACTGGCGCGCGCGCTTCCCCGGCCCCGCGCCGTGCTGGTCGCCTCCGCGCATTGGGAAACCGCGGTTCCGATGCTGACGGGCAACCCGATGCCGGAAACGATCCACGATTTCGGCGGATTCCCCGAAGCGCTCCACCGGATTCGCTATCCGGCGGCCGGCGCCCCCGACCTGGCGGGCGAGGCCGTCGCGCTGCTGAAGGAGGCCGGCATCACCGCCGGCGTCAACGGCTGCCGGGGGCTCGATCACGGCGCGTGGGTGCCGCTGTCGTGGATGTACCCGGAGGCCGGCGTGCCCGTGGTGCAGGTTTCGCTGCAACCGGCTCTGGGCGCGGCGCGGCATGTCGAACTGGGTCGCGCGCTGGCGCCGCTCGCCGGCGATGGCGTGCTGATCGTCGGATCGGGACACGCGACGCACAATCTGCGCGACTGGATGGCGAACCCGCGACGGCAGGAGCCCTTGCGCTACGCGCAGGCGTTCGCCGACTGGCTGCACGAGCGCCTCGCTGCGCGCGACACGGCGGCACTCGTCCGTTATCGCGAGCTGGCGCCGGACGCTGCGCGCGCGCATCCGTCCGAGGAGCACTTCCTGCCGCTGCTGGTCGCATGGGGCGCCGCCGGCGATGGCGCCGGCGTAGAGCGTCATGCCGCCGGGTTCGCGGCGGGCGCGCTCGCCAACGACTCCTACCTGTTTCGTTCGGCGGCCGGCGAAGCGCATTGACGGCCGGGGATCCGGGCAATCCGTCCCGCAAGCCGGCGCGGAAGGGCAATCCTTCCCGCAACTCCCGTAAAATCACGGCTTTCGAACCATTGCAAAGGAATTCTCCATGGCCATCGACCCAGGCGCCCGCAGCGGGCAGCCGACAATGGACGCGAACTCCCTCTACCGCGAGGAGATCTACACGGACCGCGCAGTCGGAATGCTGCGCGTTCTGCACCCCGTCACGAGCGCGGGCGCGCCCGATCCGGCACGTTCCACGGTCTATACCGGCGAAGCGCAGCTGATGACCAACGTCGGACCGTTGCCGATCAGCTTCGACATCCCGGGGGCGACCCTCGCCGAGGCGGTCGCCAACTACGCGGATGCGGCCAAGGAGGGCGTGGCCCACGCCATGCGCGAAATCACCGAGATGCGGCGGCAGGCGTCGTCGTCGCTGGTGATCCCGCAAGGCAGCGCATTGCCCCCGGTCGGGCCGTTCGGTGGCGGCAAGATCCAGATGCCCTGAGGCATTTCGGGGTCCGGGCGCTCGCGTCAGGCTCGCCGGGGCAAACCCGCGTCGCTGCCACCACCCCCGAGCGGTCGAGGTGCGCCGCCATGCGCAGCGACGCTGACCATGGTCAAGCCGCCTTGCCCGCCGTGGGTCCAGAATGGATCCGGCGGGCGGCGATCGGCGCCCGGAAAGGGTGGTCATGGACAGCAAACGGACCCATACGCGCACCGCGGGGACGCAGCCCGCGGCGAGGCCCATCGTCGCCCGCGGATCGCATCGGCGGCGGAAAGGGACGCAGGTCGCGCCGCTCGTGCCGCGAGCGGCCAGGAGCGGCGGGCCGCAGATCCCGGCCGTGGCGGGAGCCGAATCTTCGTTCGTCCGCGATTCGTACGCGTCGACGGCATTCGCCGAGATAATCGATCGCTCGGTGCACGCGGCCGCAGCGCGCTTCACTGCCGGGCTGTCGCCGATGGCGATGATCGGCGCCTACATGGACTGGGCCGCGCACGTCGCTTTCTCGCCCGGAAAGCAGATGCGGTTGGCTGAAAAGGCATTGAAGAAGGCCGTGCGGCTTGCCAATTACGCCGGCCGCTGCGCACTGCGCCGCGACGGCGCCGAGCCTTGCATCGCTCCGCTGCCGCAGGACCACCGCTTCACCGGGCCGGCATGGCAGAAACCGCCCTACGACTTCATCTATCAGTCGTTCCTGTTGACGCAGCAGTGGTGGCATAACGCGATGACCGGCGTGCGCGGCGTCACCCGCCAGAACGAAAAGGTCGTCGCCTTCGCGACGCGGCAGTTCCTCGACGTGCTGTCGCCGTCGAATTTTCCGCTGACGAACCCCGAGGTGCTCGAGCGCACGCTTGAGTGAAGGAGGAATGAACTTCGTTCGCGGTGCGCAGAATTTCGCCGAGGACTGGGATCGCGCCGTCAGCGGGCGCGCTCCCGTCGGCGCCGAAGCCTTTGCGGTCGGCCGCGACCTCGCCGTCACGCCGGGCAAGGTCGTCCACCGCAACCGGCTGATCGAGCTGATCCAGTACGCACCGGCGACGGGTACCGTGCGGCCCGAGCCGCTGCTGATCGTGCCGGCCTGGATCATGAAGTACTACATCCTCGATCTGTCCCGGCAGAACTCCCTCGTCCGGTTCCTGACGGAGCGCGGCTACACGGTCTTCATGATCTCGTGGCGGAACCCGGGACCCGAGGACCGCGACCTGTCGATGGAGGACTATCGGACGCTGGGCCTGGTGGCAGCGCTGGACGCGGTGTCGGCGATCGTGCCGAAGCAGAAAGTCCATGGCGTCGGCTATTGCCTGGGCGGCACGCTGCTCGCCATCGCCGCGGCGGCGATGGCGCGCGACGGCGACGAGCGCTTCGGCTCGTTGAGTCTCTTCGCGGCGCAGGCCGATTTCACCGAGGCCGGGGAGCTCACTCTGTTCATCAACGAAAGCCAGCTCTCGTTCCTCGAGGACATGATGTGGGAACAGGGCTTCCTCGACACCAAGCAGATGGCGGGCGCATTCCAGATGCTGCGGTCGAACGACCTCGTCTGGTCGCGGATGGTGCGCGACTACCTGATGGGAGAGCGCGCGCCGATGACCGACCTGATGGCATGGAATGCCGACGCGACGCGGATGCCGTACCGGATGCACACCGAGTACCTGCGTCAGGTGTTCCTCGACAACGATCTGGCCGAGGGCCGCTACATGGCCGGCGGACGCAAGATCGGGCTGCACGACATTCGCGCACCGCTGTTCGCCGTGGGCACGGAGGCCGATCACGTCGCGCCGTGGCGTTCCGTGTACAAGTTCCACCTGCTCACCGATGCCGAGGTCACGTTCGTGCTGACCAGCGGCGGCCACAACGCAGGAATCGTCTCCGAGCCCGGCCACGCGCGCCGGCGCTATCGGATCGCGACTCATGGCACGAACGATCACTACGTCGATCCGGACGTCTGGCTGGCCGAAACGCCGGCCGCGTCGGGGTCCTGGTGGCCGGAATGGTCGCAGTGGCTCGACGCGCATTCCGGCTCACCCGTGACTGCGCCCGCGATCGGCGAGCCGAAAGCCGGGTATGCGCCGCTGTGCGACGCGCCCGGCACCTACGTGCGGATGCAGTGACGACACCGGAGAGGAGCGCGCGCGTCCGCGCCGCGATCGAAGTTCGCCACAACGCCGCGGCAAGCCGCTTCGAGGCGACCGTGGACGGGCTGCTCTGCGTTGTCGACTATCACCGCGTCGACAACGTGATGCGCATTCATCACACCGAAGTCCCCCGCGCGCTCGAGGGTCGCGGCATCGCGGCGCAGCTGGTGCGCGCAGCGCTCGCGCACGCCGCAGCCAACGGTCTCGCGATCGAGCCCTGGTGCGCCTACGTGCGCGCCTACATGAAGCGCCATCCGGACACGCAGCGGCTGCTGCCGCAAGGCTTCCGGATCTGACGATCCCGCCTGCCCGGCGCCACGATGCCCGCGAATCTCAGCCCCGAATACAGGACCGCGGAGGCAGCCTACCGCCGCGCGCGCGAACCCCGCGAGCGGCTCGACCTGCTGCGCGAGATGCTGCGCGTCATTCCGAAGCACAAGGGCACCGAACACCTGCAGGCCGACATCAAGGCGCGCATCAAGGATCTGACCGCAGAGCTGGGCAGCGCGCGCAAAGGGGGAGCGCGTGGCGGACCCGCGCTCGCGATCCGGCCGGAAGGCGCAGCGCAGATCGTGCTGCTCGGGCCGCCGAATGCCGGCAAGTCGCTGCTGCACGCGCGCCTGACCGGCTCCGGCGCCCACGATGCGCCGTATCCTTTCACGACGCAGTTCCCCGAGCCGGGGATGATGCCGCACGCGGACGTGCACTTTCAGCTGATCGATCTGCCGGCGGTATCGAGCGAGCATCCGGTCCCATGGCTCGCCTCGGCGTTGCAGATGGCCGACGCGGCGCTGCTCGTCGTCGATTCGGGCGATGCGTCCTGCGTCGAGCAATTGCAGGACCTGCACGCGGTGCTGCGCGAGCGGCAGGTTTCGCTTACCGGGCACTGGGATGCCGCTGCCGCACTGCCGCGCGCCGGAGAGACGGGTGACGACGATCCGTTCGCGCTGCGCCTGCGGACCCTGATGCTCGTCAACAAGGTCGAGCGCCTCACCGATCTCGCCGCGGAGCTCGAGGCGCTGCGCGAGCTTGCCGCCGTCGCCTATCCGATGCTCCCCGTCTCGGCCGCGACGGGGCGCGGGCTGGCCGAGATCGGGCCGTGGCTGTTCGACCGCCTGGGCATCGTCCGCGTCTACACGAAGACGCCCGGCCATCCGGCCGACAAGGCGCGGCCGTTCACGGTGCGCCGCGGGCAGACGGTGCGCGACGTCGCCCGGCTCGTCCATCACGATCTCGCGCGCACAGTGCGCTATGCGCGCGTCTTCGGCCACGCCGGCTTTGAAGCCCAGCAGGTGGGCCCGGATCACCCAGTCACCGACGGCGACATCGTCGAGCTGCACGGCTGAGAGCAACGGAAACCCGGAATGGCTGCGGCCCGACCGCCGCCATCGCCTCGCCTCGGCCAAACGACGAATGGCGCGGTCCTCGCCGTTGCCGCGATCATCGCTCGGCAGAGGCGCTCGGACACCCACGCAGCATGTGGCGTGACGGGCGCGACCTCAGCCGATCGCCACCCGACCCCGAGGAGCGCGTCATGCCCCATCTGCTCGACCCGAAACGTATCGACACGCAAGCCAGTTATCTCGCCGCGCTCCATGAGCTCGACACCCTGATGGACGAGGATCCCGACGCCGGCGCGAACAATCGCATCGACGAGCTCTTCGCGCTGGTCGAGGCCTACGAGCTGCAACAACGGAGGCCGACGGTGCGTGACGCGTGAGACGTGCGCTCAATGGCTTTCAGTGGCAGCATCGTAGACCGCCTCGGCGGCCGCGAGATCCTCGAGCGCGAATCCGACGGACTTGAAGACGGTGATTTCGTCGGAACGCGCGCGGCCCGGGTGCCGGCCATGCGCGAGATCGGCGAGATCGGCGGCGATGGATTCCGGACGGATTTTCCCGTCCGCGACCGCCTGGACGATGTCCCCCCCTTCGGCGAGCGCCGCATCGCGATGGTCGACGACCAGAAGATCCGCGCGGGCGATCGCCGCACCGTCGGTCTCACGCATGCTCGCCTTGAACGCGCCGACCAGATCGAGATGCACGCCCGGCGCAAGCCACGCGCCGAGCACGAGCGGCGCGGTGGACAGCGTCGCGCAGCAGACGATGTCGGCGCTGCGCACGGCACTCTCGAGGTCACGAACCGCGGTGACCGGCAGACCGTCCTCCTGCATCGCGGCGGCCGCCGCCCGCGCGCGTTCCGGCGTGCGGCTCCACAGGCTCACGCGCTCGATTGGGCGGACGAGCGCATGGGCCTCGACGAGGGAGCGCGCGAGCCGACCCGACCCGACCAGCAGCAGATGCCGCGCATCGTCCCGCGCGAGGCGGTTCGCCGCGTAGGCCGAAGCGCCGGCCGTGCGGCGCGCGGTGATCTCCTCGCCGTCGAAGAGCGCCAGCGGCGTGCCGTTGCGGGCGTCGAACAGCGCATAGACGGCGCCCACGGCGCGCTCGTTGCGCGCCGCGTTGCCCGGAAACACGGTGACGAGCTTGACGCCCACACGCCCGCCTGTGCGCCATGCCGGCATGAGCAACAGCGACGCCGTCGGCTCCCCGGGCACGTCGATCGGATGCGCGGTGCGCAGCGGCGCGGCAACGGCGCGCTTCAGCATCGCGTCGAGCGCCGCCAGCATCCGCGGCCACGGCAGCAGCGCGCGGATCGTGGCGGCGTCGAAATAGCGCATGCTCCGGGATCTCGGTCGACGGCCGATGCGGCGGCCAACGCCGCTACGCCGCGTCTTCGTCCAGCGACAACAGCGCGGCATTGCCGCCTGCCGCCGAGGTGTTGACGGTCACCGTGCGCTCGACCACGAGGCGCGCCCGGTCGTATTCTCCGTGCGCATCGGGAACCACGATCGGCACGATCCTGCCCGGTGCCCCGGCGAATACGCCGCGCACGCGGCGGGCGTCGTTGCGATCAACGTCGAGCAGCACCGCGTCGATCGCGCCGGGATCGAGCTTGTCGGCGAACACGATTCGCTCGCCGCTCATGCTCTTGCCGACGCGAACCGAGACAGGATCGCGCAGCAGCAGCACGGTGTTGCCGGACGCGAGCGTGGCCTTGGCCTGCGCGAAGAGTCCGCGCTCGTCCGCGGCGATGCAGGCGACGACGCCGCGTGGATGGAATTCGAGCGTGTTCGCTTCGCCGGTCGGCCCCGGCAGCGATATCGGCCCCTTCGGCGCCGGCGTCGACATCCCGCGCACCAGCCGGCGGAGGTAGAGCGGCCCGCCGGCCTTCGGGCCTGTCCCCGAAAGCCCGTGCCCCCCGAACGGCTGCACGCCGACGACGGCGCCGACGATGTTGCGATTGACGTAGACATTGCCGGCACGCACTCGCGAGAGTATCGCCGCAACGGTCTCGTCGATCCGCGTGTGGATGCCATGGGTCAGGCCGTAGCCCGTCGCGTTGATCGCATCGATGAGCGCCGGTAGCTCGTCGCGCTTCCATCGCAGCACGTGCAGGACCGGCCCGAACACCTCCCCTGTGAGGTGCGCGAGGCCGCGGACGTCGCCCAGATCGACGAGGGTGGGCGCGACGAACGTGCCGCGCGCGCACGCGGGCGGCAGCGGCATTTCGACGACAGCGAGCCCCGCGGCGCGCATCCGCTCGACGTGCGCAACGAGCCCCGCTCGCGCCTCGCTGTCGATCACCGGGCCGACGTCGGTGGCCAGGTGCCGAGGGTCGCCGGTGGCGAGCTCGCGCATCGCGCCTTCGAGCATCGACAGCATCTCGGGCGCGACGTCGTCCTGCAGGCACAGGATGCGCAGCGCCGAGCAGCGCTGCCCGGCGCTGTCGAACGCGGAGGACAGCGCGTCCGCGACGACCTGCTCGGGCAGCGCCGAGCTGTCGACGATCATCGCGTTCTGGCCGCCGGTCTCGGCGATCAGCACCGGATCGTCGTCGCGGCTCGCGAGCTGCCGGTGAATGAGCCGCGCTACCTCGGTGGAACCGGTGAAGATGACGCCTGCGACGCGCGGATCCGCCGCCAGCGCCGCGCCGACCGTCTCCCCGCGTCCGGGCAGCAGCTGGAGCGCGGCCGGCGGCACGCCGGCGCGATGCAGGATGCGCACCGCCGCCGCCGCGATCAGCGGTGTCTGCTCGGCCGGCTTCGCCAGCACCGGATTGCCGGCGGCGAGTGCCGCGCCGACTTCGCCCGTGAAGATCGCCAGCGGGAAGTTCCACGGCGAGATAGCCACGACCGGACCGATCGGGACGATCTCCTGCCCGCCCAGCTCGGCGCGTGCCTGCGCCGCGTAGTAGCGCAGGAAATCAATCGCCTCGCGCACTTCCGCCACCGCGTTCGCGAGTGTCTTTCCCGCCTCGCGCACGGCAAGCGAGAGCAGCATCGTGCGCTCTTCTTCCATGATATCGGCCGCGCGCTCGAGACAGGCCGCGCGCTCGCCCGCAGGGGTGGCCGACCACGCCGCTCCCTGCTCGGTCGCGATCGCGACAGCGGCCGCGACGTCGGCGAGCGTCGCTTCGACCACGGTCCCGACCACGTCGTCGTGGTCCGCCGGGTTGCGGATGGCCGCGGCAGCGTCCGGCACGACCGTTCCCGGCGCGGCGGCCGCCACGCGCGACGGCTCGGCGCGCAGCGCGACTCCGTCCCACTGCGCAAGTCCCGCTTCCAGCGCTGCGAGTTGCCGGTCGTCGGAAAGGTCGACGCCCTGCGAATTGCGGCGGCCGGGCAACAGCGCGACCGGCAGCGGGATGCCGGCGTGCGGCCGGCCTCCGCCTGCCTCGGCGATGGCCACCGGATCGGCGACCAGCGATGAGATGGCAACCGTCGGATCGACGATCCGGTTGACGAACGAGCTGTTGGCGCCGTTCTCCAGCAGCCGCCGCACCAGATAGGCGAGCAGCGTCTCGTGCGAGCCGACGGGGGCATAGATGCGGCACGCGCGATCGAGCTTCGCCTTGCCCACGACTTCGTCGTAGATGCTCTCGCCCATGCCGTGCAGGCACTGGAACTCGTAGCGCGCCTCGCCCGCCAGCTCATGGACCGCGGCAATGGTGAACGCATTGTGGCTGGCGAACTGCGGGTAGATCGCGTCGGGGGCCCCGAGCATCGCCTTCGCGCACGCGAGGTAGGCGACGTCCGAGTGCACCTTGCGCGTGAACACGGGATACCCGGGAAGCCCGTCGACTTCGGCGCGTTTGATCTCGGCGTCCCAGTAGGCGCCCTTGACGAGCCGCAGCATCAGGCGCCTCCGGTGCTGCCGCGCGAGCGCGACGATCCAGTCGATCGTGGGCCGCACGCGCTTCTGGTAGCACTGGACGACGAAACCGAGCCCATCCCAGTCGGCGAGCGCAGGGTCGGCCGCGAGCCGGGCCAGGAGGTCGAGCGAGATCTCCAGACGGTCGGCCTCCTCGGCGTCGATTGCGAACCCGATGTCGTACTGCTTCGCGAGGCGCGCCAGCGCGACGAGCTTCGGCGTCAGCTCCGCCATCACCCGTCCGCGCTGCGCGCGGCAGAAGCGCGGATGCAGCGCCGAGAGCTTCATCGAGATGCCCGGCCCGTCAAGCACGCCCCGGCCGCCCGCCGCGCGGCCGATCGCGTGGATCGCGGCGTCGTAGGCGACGTAGTAGCGCTGGGCGTCGGCGGCCGTCATCGCCGCTTCGCCCAGCATGTCATAGGAAAACGTGTAGCCGCGCGCCTCGCGCTCGCGCGCGTTGGCGAGCGCCTCGGCGATCGTGCGGCCGGTGACGAACTGGCGGCCGAGGAGCCGCATCGCGAGGTCGACGCCCCGGCGGATAAGCGGCTCGCCACCCTTGCGCAGCAGCGAGGAAAGGGCCTGCTCGAGCGTTCCCTCGCTCCGGGTCTCGACGATCTTCCCGGTGACGAGCAGCCCCCACGCCGCCGCGTTGACGAACAGCGACGGCGACGCCCCGACATGCACGGACCAGTCGCCGCGGCTGATCTTGTCGCGGATCAGCCGGTCGCGCGTCGCGGCGTCCGGAATGCGCAGCAGAGCCTCGGCGAGGCACATCAGCGCGATGCCCTCGCGGCTGTCCAGCGAGAACTCGAGCATCAGCGCATCGACGCCGCCCGCGTTGGAGCGCGCCGCGCGCACCGCCTCGGCCAGCGTCGTCGCCACCGCCTGCGCCCGGGCGAGCGCCGGTGGCGAGAGGCGGGCTTCGTCGATCAACGCGGACAGGGTCTCGCCCTCGTCGGCGCGGTAGCGGGCGGCGATGCTCTCGCGCAGCGGCGCGAGAGCATCGTGCGGCTCCCGCGCGACGCCGAGATCGAAGGTTTTGGCAGAGGGGGAAGTCATGGGCGGCGCCGGTCAGGTCCGGTGCGAAAAGCGAACCTGGCACGAACACATGATTCTAGCGCGGCCGGGGGAGGCACGTGCGGTATCCGGTACCGGCTCCGGAACCCGGATCGGCGTGGCGACATCCACGGGCGAGCGGGCGCGGTCCCGAGATCGATGGATACGCAACCGCCGGACTTGACTGACGAGCTCAAGCTCGCAACCATAGCCCGACGTTGCCCTGCGAACGAAAGAGGAAGGCCACGATGGCCCTGCACACCTGGCTGATCTACCTTTTCGCGGCGACCGGCCTGTCGCTGACACCCGGCCCGAACAGCCTGCTGGTGCTGACCCACGGCGCCTTGCACGGGCATCGCAAGACCTTGTTCACCGTCGCCGGCGGTGCGATCGGCTTCGTGGCCCTGATCGCGTTGTCGATGCTGGGCATCGGCGCTCTGCTGAAGACGTCGGGGGATGCGCTGACGATGCTCAAGCTGCTCGGTGGCGCGTATCTGGTCTGGCTGGGCATTCAGCTCTGGCGCGCGCCGCCCATTCACCTGCAGGCAGATGCCGCAAAGACCGGCACGCGCAGCGCCGAGCTGTTTCGACAAGGGTTGCTCGCAGCCGTCACCAACCCCAAAGCGCTGCTGTTCTATGGTGCGTTCCTGCCCCAGTTCATCGACCCGGGCCGCGACTTGCTGCTCCAGTTCATCATCATGGCCGCCACCTTTGCGGTGATCGAGATCATTGTCGAGTATCTGCTGGCCCGGCTCGCACACCGCATACGTCCGGCACTCGAGCGTGTCGGCAAGAGCTTCAATCGCGTCTGCGGCGGCATGTTCGTGGCGATGGGCGTGGCGCTACCGATGACGAAATGAGCCGAGCTGACCATCCCCTCGCGCTGTCGATTTCGATCGTACGCGTCGTGTCGACTTCGGCATGAGGGACGCGGCGGCGAGAAGCGGGCTGCGCGCGCCGGACGCGTTCGTCGAATTCGACGCCACGCGATGCGACCAGGCCATCCACTGCAGTTTCGAGCAACAGGTCCTTCGCCAGCCGCGTGCCACGGCAGTCCGGCTGCCGACCGGCGACATCGACTACGGGGACCTGAACGCCGCGGCCAATCGGGCCGCCCGCGCGCTGCTTGCCGGCTTGTGCAACGCCTCGAAGCCGGTCGCCACGATGCTTGACCAGGGCTACGAGTCGGTGCTTTGGACGCTCGCCATTCTCAAGGCCGGACTGTGCTATGCCCCGCTCGACCAGCGGCTGCCCGAGCCTGCCCTGCGTGCGATGATCGACAACCTGGAGCCAGGTGCGCTGGTTGCCGGCGCGGGCTACGAAGCCGCGTGCCGCAATCTGGCCGCAGGCCGTTTTCCGGTCATCGGCGCTGACCTCGGCCGCGACCGCTCCGGCGATCGACGCCTTTCCGCCAACCTCGAGCGGTCGGTCGCGGCCGACGCCATCGCGTACGTCTTCTTCACATCGGGGTCCACCGGTGCGGCCAAGGGCGTCGCCGACTGCCATCGCAACGTCCAGCACAACATCCTGCGCTACACCAACCGGCTGCGGTTCGCGCCGGGGGACACCCTGAGTCTCGTCCAGAATCCGAGCTTCAGCGGCACCGTCTCCAGTCTTTTCGGCGCACTGCTGAACGGCGCCGCGATCGCACCGTTCGATCTCCAGGGCGAAGGTCTGCAGACGATCTCGCACTGGTTGAAAAAGGCGCAGGTCACCGTGTTTCACGGTGTCCCTTCGATCTTTCGCCAGCTGTCGGATCCGGTCGACAGGTTTCCTGGCGTTCGCCTGGTCCGCCTGGAGGGAGATCGCTCTTCGACGCGGGACATAAGTCACTTTCGCGCGCATTTTCAGGATGACTGCACGTTGGTCAACGGCCTCGGCGCGACGGAATGCGGGCTCGTGCGCCAGTTTTTCATCGATCAGCGCTCGAGCCCGGCGGTGCCCGAGCCGGTGCCCGTCGGGTATCCGGTGCCGGACGTGGCGGTGCGGATCGTCGATGCTCAGGGGCGAGCGTTGCCGCCGGGATCGACCGGAGAAATCGCGGTCGAGAGCAAGTTCCTCGCGACCGGATACTGGCGCAATCCGACGCTGACGGCACAGCGATTTTCCGAGCCGGGCGGCGGCGTGCGCCGTTATCGTACCGGCGATCTGGGCCGAACGGACCCTGACGGATGCCTGACTCACCTGGGACGCCTGGATCACCGCATCCGGATCGCCGGCGAGTTCGTGGATCCAAGCGAAATCGAAACTGTCCTCGCCGGCGTTCCCGGGGTGGCGCAAGGCGTGGTCCGGGACTTCGTCGACCGGTCCGGGGAACGCAGACTCTGCGCCTATGTGGTCCTCGTTGCCGATGCCGACCTGACGGTCGACCGGTTGCGCATGGCATTGTCCGAGCGGCTGGCCCGGCACATCGTTCCGACCGCCTTTGTGTTCATGGATGCCCTGCCGCTAACCAAGGATCTGAAGGGCGATCCCGCGCGGCTGCCGCAACCGGGACGACAGCGGCCGCCCCTGCCCAACGACTTCGTGCCGCCACGGAGCGCGACCGAGCGGCAGATGGCCCGGATCTGGTCGGAGGTACTGGAGATAGACCCGGTCGGCGCCACCGATTCCTTCTTCGACCTCGGCGGCGATTCCCTCCGCGCGACCCAGGTCGCGAGCAGGCTGCGCGACCGGCATGGCATCGCGATCGCCGTGGCCGGCCTGTTCGAGCGCCGGACGATCAGAGCGCTCGCCGACGCACTCGATGCCCAGCCATCGGCTGCGACCCGCGGCCTTTCGCCCTATTTCCGAACGTGATCCGTGCGCGGCACGACGTTGCCCAACGTCCTGGCTAACCGGCCCCTTGCGGCAGGGCGCATTGTTTCCATTACTCAATACCCTGTCTCACCCAAAATTCGTCCGGAGGAAATTCGGGGTACTGTTCTATTGAATCCGTGATTTCGTACCAAGGTGCTTTCGTTGCTACATGAAAGTGAACAATTGGGCGGATCATGGGATCGTGATCCAGCGTTCCGGCTGGAATGATCACGTGAGCGCCATCTTCTTCCAATACTGGAACCCTGGAGCCGCAGACTCTGCAAAAAGGGCGATGATTGCCCGGCGAAGAACTGTATGTCTCAATTTGGCTCTCGCCCGCAGTCCACTCGAAGTTCCGTCCGTCCGCGTGGAGGAAACTGCCAAAGGCCGCTCCGCTTGCCTTTCTGCACATCGTGCAGTGGCAATGATTCAGGAATGCTGGCTCACAACTCAATTTGTATTGAATGCGACCGCAAAGGCAAGAGCCGCTTAGCATTGCTTGGTCTCCGGGGGGATGTTCGGTGCGCTCCAATGTAGTCTGCGCCTCGACCGCGCCCCCAGGAAACAGCGCGCTTCAGGCGGGATTGTCGTCCGGACTTCGTCGCATGGCATAGGGGCGGCTGCCGGAATGTCCCAGAGAATCAAGCTCCATGGTTGCGATTCGGGGGCAGAAACACGCCTTTTGACGGAGGTCCTTCCGCCGGGTTCGCCGCTCGATCGGGTCCGCGACGGACTCCGAGTTGAGCCTTGCGGTGACAGTATCGTGCAAACGCATCGCGACTCGGCGAATCCCGTCGTGGATTTCCATCGCCGGCGGCGGACACGCGCCGGCTGATCAACTCGCGGCTGCCGCAGGGAACGGGGACGCTGATTACCGAGGCGATGTGCCGCTAACCCCAGGCCATCGCCGCCATCTTCCGGCGCATGAACGCGATCTGCGTGGCGAGCGGCAGGTCCTTGGGGCACACGTCGTGGCAGGCGAGCAGCGACATGCAGCCGAACACGCCGTCGTCGTCGCCGATCACTTCGTAGTAGTCGTCGTCGGTGCGCGCGTCGCGCGGGTCGAGACGGAAGCGCGCGACGCGATTCAGGCCCACCGCGCCGACGAAGTCCTTGCGCATCCGCGCCGTGCCGCAGGCCGCCACGCAGCAACCGCACTCGATGCAGCGGTCGAGCTCGTAGATCCGGTCGGCGAGCTCCGGGTCCATCTTCTGCTCCATCCGGCGCAGGTCGGGATCTGGATCCTTCATGTGCAGCCAGCCTTCGAGGCGCTCGCTCATGCCGCGCATCCACTTGCCGGTGTTGACGGAGAGATCGCCGATCAGCTCGAAGAAGGGCAGCGGCGCCAGCGTGATCTCGGCGCCGAGATTCTTGGTCAGCGTCCGGCACGCGAGCGTGGGCCGGCCGTTGATCACCATCGCGCAGCTGCCGCAGATGCCCGCGCGGCAGACGAAGTCGAACTGCAGCGATGGATCCTGCTTCTCGCGAATCTCGTTCAACGCGATGAACAGCGTCATGCCGTCGGCTTCCTCGAGCGCGTAGGCCTGCATGCGGGGCGGCTTCGCGGGCTCCTGCGGGTTGTAGCGCAGGACGTTGAGCGTGAGCCTGCGCCGCACGCCGCTGCCGCTGCCCGCGCCGTTCCCGTCCTTCGCGGCGGGCACAATCCTGATGGCGGCGTCGCTCATTTTCCGGTCTCGATCGGTTCGTCGATGGGCTCGTCGATGCGCTCGTTGCGGCCGCGGAAACGCTCGGGCAGCATCGTATCGTAGGGCATCAGCGCCTCCTGGACGGCATGGCGCGGCGCATTGGCCATCTTCTGCTTCAAGGCCTCGACCGCGGCGGCCCGCCCGGGCGTGTCCGGATGGTCGACATAGTCCTTCGCGCCGTAACCGCGCCAGCCGGGCGGCAGCTCCATCGCGTTGACGTCGAGCGCCTCGTAGGCGAACGTCGGCAGCGTGTCGGCGTCGCTCTTCCAGGTCGCCAGCGTTCGCTTCAGCCATTCGGCGTCGTTGCGGCGCGGGTAGTCCTGCCGGAAGTGTGCGCCGCGACTCTCGGTGCGGGTCAGCGCGCCGTAGGCGACGCACAGCGCCACCTTGAGCATCTTCTGCACGCGATACGCGGTGACGAGCTCGGGATTGGCACCGCGCGAGCGGTCGCGCAAGCCGATATTGCGGCTCTTCACCAGCAGCTCCTGCAGCTCCTCGACCGCCGCCTGGAGGTCTTCGCCGCGGCGGAAGATGCCGACCTTGGCCGTCATCAGGTCCTGCATCCGTCCCTTGAGCGCGGAGGCGTCCTCGGTGCCGCGACCGTCGGTGAGCGCGTCGAGCTTCGCCTGTTCCCGTCGCAGGAATTCGTGGACCAGCGACGTCGGAATGTCGACTTCGTTCTCGATGCGATCGCAGTAGTCGGCGATGTATTCGCCGACGATCATGCCGGCGACCACGGTCTCGGCGACCGAGTTGCCGCCCAGCCGGTTGAAGCCGTGCATGTCCCAGCAGGCGGCCTCGCCCGCGGCGAACAGGCCCTTCAGGTTCGGGCTCTCGCCGGTGTGGCCGGTGCGCACGCCGCCCATCGTGTAATGCTGCGCCGGCCGCACCGGGATCCAGTCCTTGGTCGGATCGACGCCCATGAAGTAGTGGCAGATCTCGAAGACCTCCCGCAGATTGGTCCGGATGTGCTTCTCGCCCAGCAGGGTGATGTCGAGCCAGATGTGGTCGCCGAAGCGGCTCTTCACGCCCTTGCCCTTCGCGATGTGCTCCTCCATCCGCCGGCTCACGACATCGCGGGACGCGAGCTCCTTCTTCTCCGGCTCGTAGTCGGGCATGAAGCGGTGGCCGTCGACGTCCTTCAGCAGCCCGCCGTCGCCTCGGCAGCCCTCGGTGACGAGGATGCCCGCGGGGAAGATGCCGGTCGGGTGGAACTGGATTGCCTCCATGTTGCCCAGCGCGGCGATGCCCGTTTCCAGCGCGAGCGCGCTGCCGATGCCTTCGCAGATCACCGCGTTGGTCGTCACACGGTAGATTCGGCCGGCGCCTCCGCTCGCGATGGCGGTGGCCTTCGCCACGTAGGCGACCAGCTCGCCGGTGATGAGGTTGCGCACGACGGCGCCGTAGCAGCGGCCGGCGTCGTGGATCAGCGCGATGGCCTCGGTGCGCTCGTGCACGGGGATCTGCGCGCCGATCGCCTGGTCGCTCATCGTCTGCAGCATCGCGTGGCCCGTGCCGTCCGAGACGTAGCAGGTGCGCCACTTCTTGGTGCCGCCGAAATCCCGCTGCGCGACCAGGCCGTGCGCTTCGTCGCGCTCGGTGATCGTCACCTTCTGCCCGTTGATGATGACCGTGCGGTCGCCGCGGCGCACGCGGCTCCAGGGCACGCCCCAGGCCGCCAGCTCGCGCACGGCCTTCGGCGCCGTGTTGACGAACATCCGGACCACCTTCTGGTCGGCGCCCCAGTCGCTGCCGCGCACCGTGTCCTCGAAGTGGACGTCCTCGGTGTCGCCCTGTCCCTTGATCACGTTCGCGAGCGAGGCCTGCATCCCGCCCTGCGCCGCGGCCGAGTGCGAACGCTTGGGCGGCACGAGTGACAGGATGATCACGTCCTGCCCGCGGCGCTTGGCGCCGATCGCCATTCGCAGGCCCGCGAGCCCGCCGCCGATCACGAGGACGTCGGTGTAGACGATCTTCATTTCGGGATCCCCTGCGGCGCGGCCTGCAGCGCCGCCGGAACGTAGGGCTGGCCGTAGTTCGGCGCGTGCGCGATGCCGATCTTGATGTACGCGGCGAGGGTGGCGAAGCCCAGCACCAGGAAGAACACGGTAAGCGCCCACTTGAGCGTCTTCAGGCGCTTCCGGGTCGCGTTGGGATCGGGTCCGGCGAACCAGCCCCATTTCACCGCCAGCCGGTAGAGACCGATGCCGCCGTGCAATTCGACGGCGAGCAGCAACAGGATGTAGAGGGGCCAGTAGTGACCGGTCCACACCCGGTCTCCCGACTCGTAGGGGCCGATCAGCTCGGGATGGGTCAGCATGACGTAGACGTGGGGCGCCGCGAGGAAGAACAGCGCGAAGCCGGTCAGCACCTGCCAGAACCAGAGCGTGGTGTCCTCGTGCTGCAGCATCTTCATGTGGCCGCGGAACAGCGTGAACTGCCGGTAGTTGATCGGAAACTTGCGCACGGCGAGGAACGCGTGCACGACGATCATCGCGATGACGCCCGCGACGACGAACGAGACCATGACGGGGTAGGAGCGGCCAAAGAAGAAATACCCTTCGAAGAACTTGGTGATCGTCCACATCGCGTCGTTGCTGATGAGGATCGTCGACACGAAGAACATGTGCCCCCACATGAACAGCGCGAGGACGAGGCCGGTCCCGCTCTGGACGAGGTCGAGGCGCGCCGGCCACCGGCTCTTGCGCGCCGTGCCGGCGAGACCGACGCCGGCGATGAGACGATTGCTCGATTCCATGAGTCGATTCCCCGTTGCGGTCGCGATTTCCAGGCCCCCAGGACGCTGGCAGTGCGGAGCGCGCATCTACGATACAAGCCCCTCGCGCGGCGGCCCCGGCGAACCCTGACCGAAGCTTATGCCACGCAACCAAGCGCCTCTTGACCTGCGTCAAAGGGCCGGGCAGCGACCGTGGATGTCCGGCCCGCGAGCAAGCGCCGCCCGAGTCCACGCTCGCCGAAAGCCCGATTCGGGGGCACGGCGTGATAGGGTTGCGCCGAAATTCACCGGTGCGGCCAGCGCGCCGGCCGACTCGACGAGCGAGATGCAATGCCCCTACCCCCCCTGGATACGCGCGGCCTCGGCCCCGTCGTGCGGTTGCGTGCCCTGGTCCTCGAGCGATTGATCGCCGCGAACGAGCGTCGCGCCAAAGCCGCGCTGGAACGGATTCCAGCCCTGGCCGACGCCATTCGCAGCTATCAGGCAAGTTCCGAAGCGACCGGCATGTCCTGGTCGGACTACCTGACGCTCTACCAGGAGGTGCGGCAATACCGGCCACGGGAAGTGCTCGAGCTCGGCTCCGGTGTATCGACCGTGGTGCTTGCCTTTGCCCTCGTCGCCAATGCCGCCGACGGTTCGCCGCTAGGCCGAATCACGTCGATGGAGGAAGACCCCGCTTGGCACCGCAAGGCGAAGGCGTGCTTTCCGCCAGCGCTCGCCCACGCAGCGGATTTCGTGCACAGCCCGAAAGTCGACGGCTACTACAAGATCTTCCGGGGAGTGCAGTACGCATCGATCCCGGAGCGACCCTACGATTACGTGTTCTCGGACGGCCCCGAGCGGCATTCCCTGGTCAACGGCGACAAGCTGTTCGATCTCGATCTGATTCAGGTGGTCCGACGCTCCGACCGGCCAATTCGCGCTGTCGTCGACAATCACTATCTGACGTTCTACGTGCTGCAGAAAGTTTTCGGCACGGCGCTCGCCCGCTACAGCCCGACGCGCCGGCTGATGCTGGTGGGGCCGGTGACCCGGCACGACCTGCGGCATCTGCGCAAGGAGAACTTCGTGCCCGACCTCCGCCTTGTCGGCCGCACGGAGCTGAAGCTGCGGATGGCGAGGGATTGACGATGCAAGAATCGAAGGCATCCCGATCCGGCGCCATTCCGGACAGCGAAGCTCGGCTCGAAGCCGGGCTGGGCCACCATCAGGCCGGGCGGCTCGCGGAGGCTGAACGGACCTATCGGGAAGTGCTCGCGGAGGATCCGAATCACCCGGTGGCGCTGCATCTTCTCGGCCTGCTGCTGAACCAGCACGGGCAGCACGAGCGCGGCGTGCAACTCATCCAACGAGCACTGGAAGAGGACCCAGGGTACGCGCCGGCCCATTACGACCTGGGCAACATCCTTCGCGACCTTGGCCGCGTCGACGAATCGGAGCGCGCTTTGCGCCGGGCGGTCGAGCTTTGGCCCGAATGGCCCGAGGCTCAATTCAATTTCGGACTGATTCTGGAGGCCCGAGGCGATCTCGATGGCGCGGCGAACGCCTATCGTAGCGCGGTCGCAGCGAAGCCCGATTTCGCCAAGGCGCTGCTGTGCCTTGCGGTCGTGCTGCGGAAGCTCCGGAGAACCCCCGAGGCCGACGCCAGCTGCCGGCAACTGCTTGCCTTGACGCCGGATTCAGCGGACGCCTTCCACTATCGCGGCAAGGCACTGTTCGATCTCGAGCGCCCCGAGGAGGCGCTGGAGAACCATGACAAGGCGATAGCGCTCCGGCCCGAATTCACCGATGCCCACATCGACCGCGGCAACGCGCTCTATCAGCTCATGCGCCACGAGGCCGCGCTGGAGAGCTATGAGCGCGCGATCGCGCTCAAGTCCGATGTCGCCGTCGCCCATCTCAACCGCGGCACCGCACTGGTCGCTCTCCACCGCCACGAGGCCGCTCTGGAAAGCTACGAGCGGGCGATTGCGCTCGCGCCGGATTTCGCCGACGCCCACCTCAGCCGCGGCAACGCGCTCTCCGATCTGAAGCGATACGAGGCGGCGCTGGCGAGCTACGAGCGCGCGGTCGCGCTCCGACCCGATCATGCGCTGGCGCACTTTGCACTGGCCCAGGGCCGTCTGCAGCTGGGCGACTTCGAACGTGGCCGGGAGGGCTTCGAATGGCGCTGGAAAGTGGAGGGGTTCGAGCTGCCCGGACCATCGGACTTCCCGCTGTGGCGGGGAGCGGAGGCGTTGCATGGCAGAACGATATTGCTGCACGCCGAGCAAGGCCTGGGCGACACGCTGCAGTTCTGTCGCTATGCGCCGAGGGTGGCCGCGCTGGGGGCAACGGTGACGCTGCAGGTGCAACGGCCGCTGGTGCGACTGCTCGCCGGCCTGGAAGGCGTCGCACAGGTTCTGCCGCAGGGAGCCCCGTTGCCGGCGTTCGATTGCCACTGCCCGCTGATGAGCCTGCCTCTGGCATTCGCGACCGACCTCGCCAGCATCCCAGCCGCGACGCCCTATCTGCGCGCCCAGCCCGACGACGTGGCTCGCTGGAAGGCCCGGGTGGGCGACGAGCCCGGCCTGAAGGTCGGTCTGGTGTGGGCCGGGGACGCTCGCAAACATCTCCCGGACGCCAACAGAATCGACCGGATTCGCAGCTTGGCGCTGGCGCAACTCGCGCCGCTGGCGCGCGTGCGCGGAGTGCGCTTCTTCAGCCTGCAGAAAGCCGGTCCCGCGCTGCAGGCGAGGAATCCGCCGCAGGACATGGCGCTGCGGGACTATACGGACGAGCTGCGCGACTTCGCCGACACCGCCGCGCTCGTATCGAACCTCGACCTGGTCATCAGCGTGGACACGTCCGTGGCCCATCTCGCCGGAGGTCTCGGCGTGCCGGTCTGGATGCTGTCGCGGTACAACGGCTGCTGGCGATGGCTGCTCGAGCGCGACGACAGCCCATGGTATCCGTCGATGCGGCTATTTCGGCAGACGCGATGGGGGGATTGGCAGGAGGTGGTCGACCGCGTCGCAGCCGCTCTGGCGGACCGCGTTCGCGCTTGAGCGCCGACACCGAGTCCGCGGCCGTGGATTGCGTGCCCGCGCGCAGCGAGATGCTCGACAGCGGCGACTTCGTCACTCCACGCTTCGACAACCTCAAGTCTTTCGGGAAGCCGCTGCTGCAATACCGGGCCTCCGCGCGCCAGAAACCGGGGAATGCGCCGGCCGCATGCCGGCGCGCAGGAA
>CAVOXS010000011.1:0-178937 GCA_963700415.1 uncultured beta proteobacterium | reverse complement strand
CGGCGTTGATCGTGTCCATGTCGAGCGTGCCGAATGCCCAGTACAGCAGGAACATGCCGAGCAGGAAGCCGGCGTCGCCGATGCGGTTGGTGATGAAGGCCTTCTTGCCGGCCGCCGCGTTGGCGGCGTCGTCGAACCAGAAGCCGATCAGCAGGTAGGAGGCGAGCCCGACGCCTTCCCAGCCGACGAACAGCACGAGGAGCGAGCGGCCGAGCACCAGCGACAGCATGAAGAACAGGAACAGGTTGAGGTACGCGAAGAAGCGCGCGTAGCTCTTGTCGTCGTGCATGTAGCCGATCGAGTAGATGTGGATCACCGAGCCCACGCCGGTGACGATCAGCGCCATCACCGCCGAGAGGCGGTCGAAGTAGAACGCGATTTCGAACGAGCGCTCGCCGATCCGCGCCCAGGTGTACGCGGTCTCGACCAGCGGCGTGCCGCCGGTCGCCGTGAGCTCGATGAAGCCCCGCACGACGAGCAGGAAGGACAGGATCGGCAGCCCGCACCCGACCGACCGTGACGAAGGTCCTGCCGAACGGGGCCTCCCGCAGCCGCGTGGCGAAGAGGCCGTTCAGCACGGCGCCGAGCGAGCGGCAGGACGACGATGAGGGTGAGCAGATGCGTCACCGGCTATCCTTTCAGGTCGCCGAAGGCGTCCGCTTCGAGCGTGTGCTTCCGGCGCGCGAGCAGGAGGACGATCGGGATGGCGATGGCGATTTCGGCCGCGGCGACGACGAAGATCAGGAACACGAGCACCGCGCCGGCCGTCGTGCCCGTCTGCTGCGCGAACGTCACGAGGGAAAGGTTCACGCCGTTCATCATCAGCTCCATGCACATCAGCATGACGAGCAGATTGCGCCGGATGATGACGCCGGCGAGCCCCACGGCGAACAGCGCCACGGCGACCAGCAGGAGGAACTGGACCTTATCCATGGTGCTTCCGGGTGCCCTTGATGACCGCGAGCGCCGCGACCACGGCCGCCACCAGCAGCACCGACGTGAGCTCGAAGTGCAGCCAGTACTCGTTGAGGAAGGCGATCGAGAACTGCTGCAGGCCGAACGAGCCCGCCAGGTTGACCGGCGCCTGGAGTCCGCGCCAGAAGGCGTATGCCAGCACGGCGAGCAGCAGCGCGCCGCCGATCAGGCCGGGCACCAGCAGCGTCGAGAAGCGCCGCGTGAACGACGGGTCGCGCACGTCCAGCAGCATGATCACGTACACCATGAAGACCATCACCGCGCTCACGTAGATCAGCACCTGGAAGGCCGCGATGAAGTGCACCCCGATCAGGCCGTAGATCGCGCCCAGGAGCGCCATCGTCGAAATGAGCGCCATCGCGACCTGCATCGGATGCCGGAGCACGAGCATCAGCGCCGCCGCGACCAGCGCCGAGACGCCGCAGATCACCAGCAGCAGCGTGTCCAGATTCTGCAGTCCGTACTCGATCATGCGGAGCCTCCGGCCTTCGGCGGGTACGGCTTGGCGACGTCGCTCTGCGGATTCCAGGTGAGGAGCTCGTCCATCTTGAGCCACATGTGGTCGCGGTCCATGGACGGCAGGTCGGGCACCTCCTTCACCATGCGGATCGCGTCCTCGGGACAGGCCTCCACGCACAGCCCGCAGAAGATGCAGCGCGAGTAGTCGATCTCGAAACGCGACGGCGACTTGGGATGCGCGGTGTCCTCGGGATCGAACGCGGCGTCGATCTCGATCACCTGCGCGGGGCACACCGTGGCGCACATGTTGCAGGCGATGCACTGCGGCCTGCCGTCGGGCCGCTGCGTCAGGACGTGCTTGCCGCGGTTGCCTGCCGCATAGTCGGCCCGCGTTTCCTCGGGATAGTACGTGGTGAGCGCGCCCTTGCGGCCCGTCATCCAGCGCCACATGTTGCGCAGGAAGACGCCGCCGGTGATGCCGAGCCCGCGCATGATCTCGAACAGGTATACGCGCTCCCACCACGTCAGTCGTGGGCTCGTTCCAGTAGACCTTGCGCCGGTACGGCTTGCGGCTCAACGCATCACCCATGATTCGACCACGCCAGCACGGCGGTGACGCAGAGATTGACGAGCGCCAGCGGCAGCATGAACTTCCACGCGAACATCAGCACCTGGTCGTAGCGGAAGCGCGGCAGCGACCAGCGGATGAGGATCTGGAAGCTGGCGACGGCCAGCACCTTGACGAGAAACACGACCAGCTGGGTCACGACGACCGCGCCATGGCTCATCGGCAGGACGAGATCGCCGGCGAACACGATTCCGGCGTCGGCCATGAACGGCAGGTTGTAGCCGCCGAGGAACAGCGTCGTGAACAGCGCCGCGACGATGGCGATCTCGATGAACTCGGCGAACATGAAGAGGCCCATCTTCATCGCGCTGTACTCGGTGTAGAAGCCGGCGATGAGCTCCGACTCGGCCTCCGGCAGGTCGAACGGGATGCGCTTGTTCTCGGCGATCGCGGCGGCGAGGAACAGCGCCGCGGCGAACGGCTGGAGAAAGATCCCCCACCCGGGCAGGAATCCCAGCAGCGTGGCCGATTGCTGCTGGACGATCGTGGTGAGGTCGACCGTGCCGTAGATGAGTATCAGGCCCAGCACGGTCAGCCCCATGACGAGCTCGTAGGAGATCATCTGCGAGCCCGCGCGCACCGCGCCCAGCATCGAGAACTTGTTCGACGACGACCAGCCCGCGAGCATCGCGCCGATGATCGACATTCCGCCGAAGGCGAACACGATCAGCAGCCCCGCGTCGAGCCGGGCGATCTGCATCGCATAGGTCCTGTCGCCGAACCACTCGGACGCGGCGGGAAAGGCCGAGAGAAGCTTCCCCGGATCGAGCACGCCGCCGAACGGGATGACGGCGAAGACCAGCAGCACGGGCGTGAACACCACCCACGGCGCGATGGCGTAGGCGACCCGATCGTAGGAGTTCGGCTTCCAGTCCTCCTTCAGCAGCATCTTGAGGCCGTCGGCGATGCCGTGGAACAGCCCCAGCCATATCATCTTGTACTGCGTGAACGGGATGCGGATGTAGGCACGGTTGGCGCCGATGCGATCCGCCATCACGGCGGCCTGCTTGCGCTCGACCCACGTCAGGATCGTGCCGAATCCCATCAGCACCGAGACCGCGTAGCCGATGTAGACCGCGTAGATCACCAGATCCTGGGTCATGGCTTCTGCGTCCCGGCCAGCGCGGCGAACACCGCCTCGGCGTCGACCACGCCGGGCGACCTGTCGAAACAGGGCTCGAATCCGCTGACCACTCCTTCGAAATTGGTGTAGTGCCCCGCGCGCTCGGTCTGCAGGCTCACCGGGAAGAACACGTCGGCGTGCCCGTTCTCCGGCTGCAGATAGGCGTTGAGGAAGATGATGTTCGCGTTGGCCGGCAGCTGCGCGAAGGCGAAGCCTTCGCCCCAGATCAGCACGAGGTCGGTCTGTGCATCGAACGCGACCGGCGCAGCGCCGAAAAGAGCGCGGGCCGCCGTCGTGTTCGGGTTCTTGTCCGCGCGGATCAGCAGGTCGTCCTCGATGGGCTCACCGGGCTCGGGCGAACAGTCCGACTTGACGAACGCGGCCAGACGGCCGGAGAACGCGCGTGCGAACGCCGCCAGTTCCTCGTTCGAGCCCCAGGACGAGACCAGCGCCACCGGATGCTTCGCGGCGGCGATGAGCCGGCGGGCGGCGTCGAGCGCCGCGTCCAGCGCCACGGGCTTGCCCTTCAGCATCGGCTCTTCCGCGCGCGGACGCTCGAAGATCCGGGCGAGGTCGCGCCCCTTGTTGCAGATCCACGGGCCGTTGACCGCGGGGTTCTCGAGCGGGGTCACGCGGGCGATGCTGGCATTCTGCTTCGGGTCCAGCGCCTTCAGCTGCCACGTCGGCTTCCGGTGCCAGATGTTCACCGCGCACCCGCGGGCGCAGCCCGGGCAGACCGACGGCGTCGGCTTCAGATACCAGACCCGGGCCTTGTACAGGAACTGCCGCGACAGCAGCGCGCCGACCGGGCAGATGTCGATGACGTTGTCCGAGTAGGGATCGCGGTCCAGCGCGCCGTCCTCGCTGGCGCGCACCAGCGACTCGTCGCCGCGATGCTTGATGCCGAGCGCGCAGGATTTCGAGATCTCGTGCGTGAAGCGCACGCAGCGGGAGCAGAGGATGCAGCGCTCGTTGTCGAGCACGATGCGCTCGGAGAGATCATGGAACTTGGTCGACTGGACCTTGGGTTCGCGGGAGATCGACGGCGCGCCGTTGTAGGCGTAGTGATAGTCCTGCAGCGAGCACTCGCCGGCCTTGTCGCAGATGCCGCAGTCGACCGGATGATTGAGGGTGAGGAACTGCATCACCATCTTGCGGTGCGCCTGCACGAGATCAGAGTCGGTGAACACGCGCAGCCCTTCGGTCACCGGCATGTTGCACGCGATCTCGACCCAGCTGCGGCCCTCGACCTGCACGACGCAGATCCGGCAGTTGCCGGCGACCGACAGCTTCGGATGCCAGCAGAAGTACGGGATGAAATGCCCGCTCGCCCGCGCGGCCTCCAGCACGGACTGATTGTCCGCGGCCTGCACCGAATGCCCGTTGATGAAGATCTCAGGCATGCGCGATGACCTCGAGATTGCCGTCGAACCGCGAGCGCTTCTGGGTGATGAAGTGCTCGAACTCGTCGCGGTACTTGTCGAGGATGCCGATCGCCGCGTAGCCGGCGGCGTCGCCCATCCCGCAGATCGTGTTGCCGTCGTTCCACCGCGAGATCTGGTACAGCTGGTCGATGTCCTCGGGCCGGCCGCTGCCCGCGACGATGCGGTCGATGATCCGGTGCATCCAGCCCATGCCCTCGCGGCAGGGCGTGCACTGGCCGCAGGACTCGTGGTGATAGAAGCGCAGCAGCACCTGGAGCAGCCGCACCATGCACGTGCCCTCGGCGATGACGATCATGCCGCCGGAGCCCAGCGACGAGCCGGCCGCGCTGAGCGACGCGTGGTCGTAGGTGACGGACTCGATCTCCGCGGCGGTCAGCACCTTGGTGGAAATGCCGCCCGGGATGATGCACTTGAGCTTCGCGCCGGGCATCATGCCGCCGCAGTCCTCGAACAGGAACTTCTTGAGCGGGTAGCCGTGCTCGACCTCGTAGACGCCCGGGCGCGCGATGTGGCCGGAGATCGAGACGAGCTGCGTGCCCGGGCTCTTCGGCGTGCCGACCTTCTTGAACGCCTCGGCGCCCATGCGCGAGGATCACCGTGACGTTGGTCAGCGTCTCGACGTTGTTGACCACCGTGGGCATCTGGAACAGGCCCTTCACGGTCAGCCGGGGCGGCCGGTTGCGCGGATAGCCGCGCTTGCCCTCGATCGACGAGAGCAGCCCGGACGCCTCGCCGCAGACGTAGGATCCGGCGCCGCGGTAGACGACGAGGTCGCAGGAGAAGTCGACGCCCAGGATCCCCTCGCCCAGGAGGCCGGCCGCGTAGGCCTCGTCGACCGCACCCTGCAGGCGCCGGAACGGCAGGTCGAACTCGCCGCGGATGTAGACGAACGCGTTGCGCACCTGCAGCGCATACGCGGTGATCAGCATGCCCTCGATCAGCATGTGCGGGTTGTGCTCGAGGATCCAGCGGTCCTTGAACGTGCCCGGCTCGCCCTCGTCGGCGTTCGCGCACAGGAAGTGCGGCTGGCCGTCGTCGAGCTTGATGACCTGCCACTTGCGGCCGGCCGCGAACGCGGCGCCGCCGTGGCCCAGGATGCCGGCCGCGGTGACCTCCTTGGTGACGTCCTGCGGCGCCATTGGACTCGAGCACCTTCATCAGCGTCGCGTAGCCGCCGCGCGCGCGGTAGTCGGCGAGCGAGTGCGAGGTCGCCGTGACCGGGAACGTCATCAGGAGCTGGGTGCCGGGCATGGTCAGCTCACTCGAGGCCGTCGAGCAGCGCGTCGATCTTCCCGGCGCTCATGTTCTCGTGGTAGGTGTCGTTGACCATCACGACGGGCGCCGTGCCGCAGGAGCCCAGGCACTCGACGGTCGACAGCGTGAAGCGGCCGTCGGCGGTGGTCTCGCCCGGCGCCACGCCGAGCTTCTTCGCCAGATGGTCGATCAGCCGCTCCGCGCCTCGCATCGAGCAGGTGATGTTGCGGCAGGTCTGCACGTGCCAGCGGCCGATGGGCTTGCGCCGGAACTGCGTGTAGTACGAGAGCACCTGCTCGATCTGCATCCGGGGCACGCCGAGGTACTCGACCAGGCCGTCGATGTCGCTGTCGGCGACGTAGCCGCGGTCTTCCTGGATGCGGCGCACGCAGGGCAGCACGAGCGAGGACTCGAAGCCCTTGGGGAAGCGCGCCTTCCAGCGCTCGAATTCGGGGATCAGGTGCTTCATCGCAGGTCGCCGAGGACCGCGCCGCCGGCCGCCCGAAGGGCGCGGTGCTCCCCGGGGCAGCGAAGGAGCGTGGGGCCGTTCATCGGTCGCACTCGCCGCCGATCATGTTGACCGAGCCGAAGGTCGGCACGATGTCGGCCAGCTGATAGCCGTCCAGCATCCTGTGCACGCCGCCCATGTGCACGAAGCTCGGGGCGCGCGCGTGGACCTTGTACGGGATGCCCTCGCCGGTGCTGACGATGTAGAAGCCGAGCTCGCCGTTGGGCGACTCGTGCGCCAGGTACACGTCGCCCGCCGGCACCTGCGGGCCGTCCATCACCAGCTTGAAGTGGTTGATCAGCGATTCGATCTCGTCGTAGACGAGCCGCTTTTCCGGGAACACGCAGCGCCGGTCGTCGACGTTGATCGGCCCGGCGGGGAGCATGTCCATCAGCTGCCGCATCATGTGCACCGACTCGTCCATCTCGCGCATCCGGACGTAGTAACGGTCGTAGTTGTCGCCCTTGATCCCGACCGGCACCTCGAAGTCGAGCTCGGCATAGGCGAGGTACGGCGCGTCCTTGCGCAGGTCGCGCGGCGCGCCGGTGGAGCGCAGGATCGGACCGGTGTAGCCCCAGTTGATCGCCTCGGCGGTGGAGATCACGCCGACGTCGCGCATCCGGTCGATGAAGATGCGGTTGCGGTCCATGAGCCCGTGCACGCGCCCGATGAACATCTCGTACTGGTCCAGGATGTCGGCGAGGCGCGTGAGCCAGGTCTCGGGCAGATCGCGGGCGAGCCCGCCGATGCGGCCGTACGAGTAGGTGACGCGCGCGCCGGTGAGGTCGGCGATGTGCTCGTACATGTAGTCGCGGACCATGACGAGGTAGAGGAACGCGGTCATCGCGCCCAGCTCCATGAGGCCCGCCGCGACGCAGGTGAGGTGATCGACGAGCCGCGAATACTCCGACAGCAGCGTGCGCAGGTAGCGGGTGCGGGGCGTGATCTCGATCCCCATCAGCTTCTCGACCGCCTCGCAGTAGGCGAAATCGTTGATCAGCGCCGAGACATAGTTCAGCCGGTCGACGTAGGGAATCAGGTTGTGCCAGGTGTGCGACTCGCACTCCTTCTCGAAGCCGCGATGCAGGTAGCCGCAGTGCACGTCGGTGCGCAGCACGCGCTCGCCGTCGAGCTCGGCGATGATCTGGACGGTGCCGTGCGTCGCCGGATGCGACGGCCCGATGTTGACCGTCACCGTGCCGTCGTGCAGCGGCTTGTCGAACGCCGAGCGGACCGGGTTGGGCAGCTTGATTTCCACGGGCGGCATCGTCATTTCCGGTACGGCACGAGCGGCTGCTCGCGCTCTTTCGGATAGTCCTTGCGCAGCGGATGGCCCGTGAACCCCTCGTAGAGCAGGATGGGCCGCAGGTCGGCGTTGCCGCGAAACACGATCCCGTACATGTCGTGGCACTCGCGCTCCATGAAGCGGGCCGAGCCGTACAGCCCGACCAGCGAGTCCACGGTCGGATCCTGTTCGGAAACGCGCGTCTTCAGCCGCACGCGCCCGAAGTGCTGCGTCGAGTAGAAGTGATAGACGACCTCGAAGCGCGGCGTCTGTCGCGGGCCAGTCGACCGCGGTCACGTCGAGGAAGAGGTCGAAGGCGAACTCGGAGCGCATGAGCTCCACCGTCGCGAGCAGCGCGGCGGGCGCAAGATGGACCACCAGCGTCTCGTGGGCGAACGTCACCTCGCCGACGGTGGGCGCCAGTCGCTGCTGCAGCTGTTCCAGGACCGGACTCGCCACGATCAGAAGCTCTCCGTGACGATCGGATGCTTCGATCCGGCGATCTTGGCCTGCAGCTGCATGATGCCGTCGATCACCATCTCGGGCCGCGGCGGGCAGCCGGGAATGTAGATGTCGACCGGGATGACCCGGTCGATGCCGAGGACGGCCGCGTAGTTCTGGTAGAAACCGCCGCTCGTGGCGCAGACGCCGAACGCCATCACCCATTTCGGCTCGCACATCTGCTCGTAGACCTTCAGCAGGACGGGCGCCTGCTTGTGCGTCACCGTGCCCACGACCATCAGCAGGTCCGCCTGCCGCGGCGAGAAGCGCGGCAGCGCGGCGCCGAAGCGGTCGGTGTCGTACGGGCTCGAGCTCACCGCCATGAACTCCATCGCGCAGCAGGCGGTGACGAACGGATACGGAAAGAGCGAGAACTTGCGCGCCCAGCCGACCAGCTCGTCCTTCTTGGTCGTCAGGTATTCGAAGGCCTGGGTCCGGGACGTCGCCGGCCGGATCGGTATCGTGGGCGAGGGCATGGCTATTCCGTCACCGCTTCGAGCAGCCTCGCCTTGTAGACGTAGAGCAGGATCAGGACCAGCAGGAAGACGAAGAAGCCGAACAGGAGCAGCATGAAGCTCGTCAGCGGCTGCGCGCCCAGCGCCCAGATGAACAGGAACACCGTCTCGAGATCGAACAGGATGAACATGATCGCGACCGCGTAGTACTTGATCGGGATCGCCTTCACGTTCAGGCGGTCCACCGGCGTTGCGCCGCACTCGAACGGCTCGAGCTTCAGCGCCGAGGAAACCGGCTTCGGGCCGAGCATCCGGTTCATCGCCAGCATCATCGCGACGACGCCGAGGATCGCCAGCAGATAGAGGAGGAAGACGGCGTAGGGATTCATCGTCCACGCAGACTAGGGCCTCGGCAGCCGCGGCCGGTTGACGCAGATCAACGCCGCGCGGCTTTTCGGCGGGCCCTCACCTGCCGGTGGCGTAAGTCGCATACCGGGGCTCGTACATCTGCGAACGCACGTACGCCAGCAGGTCGGCCGGCCGGTCGACGGTCGCGTGGCCCTGCTCGTAGGCGACCTCCGCCACCGCGGCCGCGATGTGCGCGGACACGTCGCGCACGTGCGCCAGGGGCGGATAGAGGCTGCCCTGGGCCAGATCTTCCGCAGTGACCTGCTCGGCCAGCGTGCGCGCGGCCGCCATGAACATCTCGTCGGTCACGCGGCGCGCCCCGACGGCAATCGCCGCGAGCCCGACCCCGGGGAAGATGTACGAGTTGTTGCCCTGGCGCGGAACGAGCGTCTTGCCGGCGAAGGTCACCGGGTCGAACGGGCTGCCGCAGGCGAACAGCGCGCGCCCGTCGCTCCACTGGTACGCCTGCTCGGCCGTGCATTCCGACTTCGAGGTCGGGTTGGAGAGCGCGAACACGATCGGCCGCGCGGTTGATCCGCGCCATCTCCGCGATGACTTCCTGCGTGAACGTGCCGCCCACTGCCGCGACGCCGATGATCGCCGTCGGCGCCAGCGCCTTCAGCGCGGAGGGAAAGTCGGCGACGGGCGCGTGCTCGTGCGCATACGGCAGCTTGTGCGCGCCGAGATCGGCGCGGCTCTTGACGACCAGCCCCTTGGAGTCGACCAGCCAGCAGCGCTTCCGCGCATCGGCCTCGCTCGCCCCCTGCGCCACCATGGCGGTCACCGTCAGGTCGGCGATACCCGTGGCCGCCTCGCCGGCGCCCATGAACAGGATCTTCTGGTCCACGAGCTTGCCGCCGGTGACGCGCAGCGCGGAGAATATGCCGGCGAGCGCCACCGCGGCGGTGCCCTGGATGTCGTCGTTGAACGTGCAGATGCGGTCGCGGTACCGCTCGAGCAGGCGGAACGCGTTCTGATTGGCGAAATCCTCGAACTGCACGACCACGCCGGGGAACACCACCTGCGTCGCCGCGATGAATTCCTCGACCAGTTCGTCGTACTCCGCGCCGCGCACGCGCTTCTGCTGCAGGCCGATGTACAGCGGATCGGCGAGCAGCGTCTCGTTGTTGGTGCCCATGTCCAGGATGATCGGCAGGCACTGGTTCGGGTGCACGCCGGCGCAGGCCGTGTAGAGCGCCAGCTTGCCGACCGGAATGCCCATGCCGTTGGCGCCGAGGTCGCCCAGTCCCAGGATCCGCTCGCCGTCGGAGACGACGATGATCGCGACGTCGCGGTACGGCCAGTTGCGCAGGATGCTCTCGACGCGGCCGCGATTGCTGACGCTGATGAACAGCCCGCGCGGCCGCTGGAAGATGTGGCCGAACTGCTGGCAGGCGAGGCCGACCGTGGGCGTGTAGATGATCGGCAGCATCTCGTCCGGATGGTCGATGACGACCCGGAAGAACAGCGCCTCGTTGCGGTCGTGCAGCGCCGCGAGATCGATGAACTTCTCGAGGGCCGACGTCTTGCGCCGGAAATTTTCCAGCACCCGCGCCGCCTGCTCGTCCTGCGAATGGACGTGGGGCGGCAGCAGGCCGCGCAACCCCAGCGCGTCGCGCTCGGCGTCGGTGAATGCCGTGCCCTTGTTCAGCGTCGGATCGCGCAGCAGCGCGACACCCCGGGGAAACCACGCGGGAACGCTTTTCGGTGCCCCGCCCTGATTGCTGTCGATCATCGAATTCCTCCGTTGGATTGTTGCTGTCCCCTGAACACCTCTATCCCGACGCGCCATCCGCCGCCAGGAGGTCGAACTCCGCCACGTTGCGGTCGGCGATTTCCTGGATGATCGCGATGCGTTCCCGGGAAGCCGCGTTGACGAACAGGTGGGCGAAGCGCGTCTGCAGCCTGAGGTACTCGTCGACGGGCACCTTGTGGCGGAGAAGCGTGCGTGCCGTTACCCGGCCGTCGTGCGCCTCGTAAAGCGGAAACAGGCCCGATTCGACGGCGAGCCGCGCGATCTTGATCGTGTCCGCCGGCGCATAGCCCCAGCCGGGCGGGCATGGCACGTGGACGTGGATGTAGCGTGCGCCGCGCAGACCCATCGCGTACGTCACCTTCCGCTCGAGATCGGGGAGGTCTGCCACGCTGGCCGTCGCCATGTAGGGAATCCGGTGCGCGATGGCGATCCGCGGCAGGTTCTTGCCGGTGCCGAACGCGTTGCCCGGCTCCTTGCCCAGGGCGGGTGTGGTCGCGGTGCGGGCCGCCGCCGGCGTCGCGCTCGAGCGCTGCGTCCCGGTGTTCATGCAGCCCTCGTTGTCGTAGCAGATGTAGAGCACGTCGTCGTTGCGCTCGAACATCCCCGACAGGCAGCCGAAACCGGTGTCGGCGGTGCCGCCGTCGCCGCCCTGCGCGACGACGCGCACGTCGGCCCTCCCCTTGATCCGCTGGGCCGCGGCAACCCCCGTCGCGACCGCCGCGGCGTTGCCGAACAGCGAATGAATCCACGGCATCCGCCACGACGCCTCCGGACAGGGCGCCGAGAACGCCTCGAGGCAACCGGTGGCGTTGACGGTGATCAGCCGGTTGCCGGTCGCGCGCATCGCGGCGTCGATCGCGTGCCGCGCGGCCAGCGCCTCGCCGCAGCCTTCGCAGGAGCGTTGACCCGGGTCGAGACGGTCGACGACGGGGTCCTGGTGCTGCGCGTGCATGGTCGGTGCGCTCGACGCGCCGTCAGCGGAGGCCGGACGCGACGGCGCCGATCCGGCGCAGGATCGCTTCGGCGGTGGGACCGGTGCGGCGCGTGAGGGTCTCGCGCTCGAGCTCGTGACTGATCACGTCGGCATTGAGATCGAGGAACGTCACCTGCTCCAGCTCGTCGGCGGCGGCATCCTCGAAGACCTGGCGCAGCGACGCGTGCGTGATCGGACGGCCGCCCAGGCCGGCGATGATCGTGTATCCGTTGAGCTGGACGCCCGACAGCGACTTGCGCACGCCGTCGGACACGATGCCGCCGAGGCCGACCGCGAGGCTCTTCTCCAGCACGACGACCCGCTGCGCCCGCTCCAGCACCTCGCGCAGCGCGGCGAGCGGGAATGGCCGGAACGAGCAGATCGAAACCGACCCGATCGCCACGCCCGACGCGCGCATGTCGTCCACGACTTCCTGCACGGTGCCGTTGACCGAGCCGAGCGCGACGACGATCGTCTGGGCATCCTCGGTGCGGTAGGGGCGGATCAGTCCGCCCGACTGGCGCCCGAACTGCGCGGCGAACTCGGCGCCGAGCTGCGGGATCAGCGTGAGCGCGCGCAGCTGCTTGTGGTGGGCAAGATAGCGCACCTCGGTGAACGCCTCCGGCCCGACCATCGCGCCGATCCTCATGGGCTCGGCGGGATCGAGCACCTGCCGCGGCTCGAACGGCGGCAGGTACCTGTCGACCTGCGCCTGCGAGGGCATGTCGACCCGTTCGTACGCGTGCGTGAGAATGAAGCCGTCCATGCAGACCATCACCGGACACGACAGCTCCTCGGCCAGGCGGAAGGCCTGGATGTGCAGGTCGAGGGCCTCCTGGTTCGTCTGCGCGTACAGCTGGATCCAGCCGGCATCGCGCATCGACATGCTGTCCGAATGGTCGTTCCAGATGTTGATCGGCGCGCCTATCGCGCGGTTGCCGATGGTCATCACGATGGGGAGCCCCAGGCCCGAGGCGTTGTAGACCGCCTCGGCCATGAACAGCAGGCCCTGGCTCGACGTCGCGGTGTACGTGCGCGCCCCGGCAGCGGAGGCGCCGATGGCCACCGACATCGCCGCGAACCCGGATTCGACGTTGATGAACTCGCAGCCGGCGAGCTCGCCGCCTTTCACCATTTCGCTCAACGCTTCGACGATGTGCGTCTGCGGCGTGATCGGGTGCGCGCAGATCACCTCGGGTCGGCAGAGGGCGACGGCCTCCGCCACTGCCTGCGAGCCTTCGATCTGCTTAAGCATGGGCCGCCTCTGTGGCCCTTGCCGCCAGCGCGTAGACCTCGCGCGCGGCCGCGACGTTGGCTTCGGCGATCTGGCGCGGGAACTTCTCGCGGATCGCGACGATCACCGACGACAGCTTCACCTGGCCGCTGACCGCAGCAAACCCGCCGAGCAACGCGGCGTTGGGAATCGGACGTCCGAGGTGCTTCAGGGCGATTTCGGTCGCCGCCACCGTGCACAGGCGCGACGGATGAAACGTGCGGGCGAAATCGGCCAGCCCGAGTTCCTCGAAGCCGCAAGTCGAATTGATCAGCACGCAGCCTTGAGTCTGCAGCCCGTCGAAAAGATCGACCTGGCGCAGCAGCGCGAGGTCCTGGATGATCAGGGCATGCGGCGCGAGCACCGGTTCGCGCGACCTGATCTCCCGGTCGTCGATCCGGCAGGAGGCCGTTACCGGCGTGCCCATCCGCTCGGCGCCGAAGCTGGGAAAGGCCTGCGCGTAGCGGCCCTCGAGAAACGCGGCGACGGACAGCATCTCGGCGCCGGCTACGACGCCCTGCCCGCCTCGGCCGTGAATGCGTATCTGGAACATATCTCCGTCGCTGCCGTATCGGCCGCCAAAGTCGACTCCCTGCGGCAGCGCTTCGAGCCTTGCCCTGGGCCACGACGTCTATAGTGCACCGGTCGTCGCGACGGCCGTTGACGTAGGTCAAAACGGGCGCGGTGCGGCCTGGCCCTCGCTGCGCTCGGGCGTCGCGCGGCGGCGCCGCAGGACGGGCGCGAGCGTTATGCCCGCCGGTTGACGAGTTGCCGCAACCGCGGCATGTCGATGATCTTGATCCGGCGACCCTGCACCTGCACCAGGCCTCCGTCGTGGAACTTCGAGAGCAGGCGGCTCACCGTTTCAAGCTTGAGCCCGAGATAGCTGCCGATTTCCTCGCGCGTCATCCGCAGCACGAATTCCCTCGCCGAGTAGCCGCGCGCCCTGTAGCGAGCGGAAAGGTCGAGCAGGAACGCCGCAAGCCGCTCTTCCGCGTGCATGCTTCCGAGCAGCAGCAGCATGCCGTGGTCGGAGCTGATCTCCTGTCCGAGGATCCGATGCAGCCCGTGCTGCAGCGCCGGCAGCAGGCGCTCCATGGTCTCGAGGTGCTCGAACGGAATGACGCAGCACTCGGAATCTTCCAGCGCGCTCGCCGCGGATTCGTGCCGGCGCGTGCCCATGCCGTCGAGTCCGACGAGATCCCCCGGCATCCGATAGCCCGTGACCTGTTCGCGGCCATCGTCGGAGAGCGTGACGGTCTTGAGCGAGCCGATGCGCACGGCGTAGAGTGCGGTGAACGGCGCGCCGGCGCGGTACAGCGCCTCGCCGCGGCGCAGCTTGATGCGCTTGCCGAGAATCCGGTGCAGATCTTCGATTTCCGGCGCGGCGAGCCCGGCGGGCAGGCAGAGTTCGCGCATGCCGCAATACGCGCAGTGCGCACGCGATTCGCCGATCGGGACGACGTTCGGCGCGACGCGGGATGCGTCGTCGGAAACGGGATCGTGACCCGGTGGATGCCATGGCGAAACCGCGATGTGCCCGGACCACCCCGGCGGGGTGGCCAGTCATCGCTAGTGTATGCCCATGCCTGACGGAATGGGAATTGCGGCAGATTGCCCGCAATCTGCCGCCGGCACCCCGTCCCGGACCTCGGTCGGGCGCGAGGCGGGTTGACCGGACACCGACCGAAAGATGCTAACCTGCCCGGAGATGGACAGACTCGACTTCAGCCGCAAGCTTGCCCGCGACGCCGGCCGGCTCGCGCATTCCGCCTTCGGCGCGTCCGCGACGTCGATGAAGGGCCGCCACGACGTGCTCACGGCGATGGACGGCGAGGTCGAGCGGTTCATCCGCAAGGCGATCGTCGCGCGCTATCCCGAAGATGCGATCATCGGCGAGGAGGAAGGAGGGCAGGGCGGCGCTCGCGTCTGGCTGATCGACCCCATCGACGGCACCGCGAACTACGCGCGCGGCATTCCGCACTACTGCGTGTCGATCGGCTATCTCGAGCACGGCGTGCCGACGGTCGCCGCGCTGCACGACCCCAGCCATGACTGGCTCTACTCCGCTGCGCGCGGCGAGGGTGCCTGGCTGGACGGCAAGCGCCTCGCGGTCAGCCCCTGCGCCGACCTGGGAGCGGCCACCGTCGAGTGCGGCTGGTCGACGCGGCGCAGCACGGCGGACTACCTCGCGCTGGTGGCGCGGGTGATGGATGCCGGTTGCGCGATCCGCCGGGTCGGCTCCGGCGCGCTCGGGCTCGCCGACGTCGCCGCCGGGCGCAGCGAGGCCTACTGCGAACTGCACATCAACGCCTGGGACTGCGCCGCGGGGATCCTGCTGGTGCGGGAGGCGGGGGGCCATACCAACGACTTTTTCGCGGGCGAGGGGCTGTCGGCCGGAAACCCCCTGATCGCGACCAACGGCGCGCTTTGCGCTAAGCTAGCCGACTTGATCGGCATTCCAATGACAAGCTGACTGGAGGACGCACCCATGAATGCACGGAAATGGTTGTTCGGCATCGTCGCCACACTGGGGCTCGCGGCGCCGCTGACGGCGTCGGCCCAGGGCGAACTGGTCCTCTATTGCACGGTGCAGGAGGAATGGTGCCGGCCGATGGTCGCGGCATTCGAGAAGGCAACCGGGATCAAGGTGCTGATGACGCGCAAGAGCTCGGGCGAGTTCTACGCGCAGATCAAGGCCGAGGCGGCCAATCCGCGCGGCGACATCTGGTGGGGCGGCACCGGCGACCCGCACCTGCAGGCGGCCGAAGAGGGACTGACCGAGGAATACAAGTCGCCGAAGCTCGCGGACCTGCAGGACTGGGCCGTGCGCCAGGCCGAGGCATCGAAATTCAAGACCGTGGGCATCTACGCCGGCGCGCTCGGCTACAGCTACAACACCGAGCAGCTGAAGAAGAAGAACATTCCCGAGCCCAAGTGCTGGTCCGATCTCGTCAAGCCGGCCTTCAAGGACGAGGTCCAGGTGGCGAACCCGAATTCGTCGGGCACCTCGTACACGATGCTGGCGACGATGGTGCAGCTGATGGGCGAGGACAAGGCGTTCGAATACCTCGCGGCGCTGCACAAGAACATCAACCAGTACACGAAGTCGGGCGCGGCGCCCGCGCGCGCGGCGGCCACCGGCGAGAGCCTCGTCGGCATCACCTTCCAGCACGACGCCGTGGTGCAGGCGGTCGGCGGCGCGCCCGTCAAGATCGTGTCGCCGTGCGAAGGCACCGGCTACGAGATCGGCAGCATGAGCATCATCAAGGGCGCGAAGAACATGGACAACGCCAAGAAGTGGTACGACTGGGCGCTGACGTCGGAGGCGCAGAGCATCGGGGCCGCAGGCGAAAGTGTCCTACCAGGTGCCGTCCAACAAGAACGCGCAGCGCGCCGCCGCAGGCGCCGAAGCTTGCCGAGATCAAGCTCATCAACTACGACTTCGTGAAGTACGGCTCGTCCGCCGAGCGCAAGCGCCTGCTGACCAAGTGGGACAAGGACATCTCGACGCTGCCGAAGTAAGTCGCCGGGCGAAATAGGTGTCGCCGTCCGCGCCCGCGCTCGCGCGGGCCGTCTTCGTGCCGATGGCACGGGATCGCGCGACGGTGGTCGTCGCCGCGGTCGCGCTCGTCGCGCTTGCCGTGGTGCCGTGGGCTGCCACGGGCGGGGCCTCGGCGCTGCTGCGGGCAGTCTCCGGCGAGGCGCTGCTGTGGCCGGTCGTGCTGGCGTCCGTCGCGGCGCTGGTGTTCGCCGGCTGGGGTCGCGACGCGTGGACGGCCGCCGCCGCGGCGCTGGCGGTGGCGTGGGGCATCGGCTCCGGGTTTGCCGCCGGCAGCGGCGGCGCCGCGTTCGGCATCGGCGCGGCGCTGGCGCTCGTCGCGCTGACCGTCTGCCTGGCGCGGGCGATCGCGCGGCGGGGCCTGTTCGGCGGCGATCCCGCGGTCGCCACGATCGTCGTCGTCATCGCCGCGCTGCTGCTGCTGTTCATCTTCTTTCCGGTCGGCAAGTCGCTGCTGTCGGCGGTTCTGGACGCGAAGGGAAATTTCGCGCCCGCGCTCGCCGCCGAGCGGCTCTTCACGGCCGACATCTGGTCCGTCGATTGCCTGCGCGGCGGCACGCGCTGCGGGGTCGCGGTCAACTCGGCGCTGCTCGCGACGATCGTCGGCGTGCTGTCGACGCTGCTCGGGCTCGTGCTCGCGCTGGTCGTGCAGCGCGGCGGGCAGCGCTACGCGGGGCTGCTCAAGGTGATGTCGATCGTGCCGATCGTCACGCCGCCGTTCGTGATCGCGCTGGCGCTCGTCGTGCTGTTCGGCCGCACGGGCCTGATCACCGGTTGGCTCGAAGCCGTGTTCGGCCTTCCCCGCTCGCGCTGGATCTACGGCCTGCCGGGCGTGACGCTGGCGCAGCTGCTGGCGTTCTCGCCGATCGCATTCATGATCCTGCACGGCGCCCTCGCTGCCGTGAGTCCGGCGCTCGAGGAGGCAGCGCAGACGCTGCGCGCCTCGCGCGGCCGCGTCTTCCGCACGGTGACCTGGCCGCTGCTGCGGCCCGCGCTTGCCAACGCCTTCCTGCTCGGATTCGTCGAAAGCCTCGCCGACTTCGGGAATCCGATCGTGCTCGCCGGAAACTACGAGGTGTTGTCGACCAAGATCTTCTTCGCCGTCGCCGGCGCGCAGCATGATCCGGGGCGTGCCGCCGTGCTGGCGTCGGTGCTGCTCGGCTTTACCGTCGTTGCGTTCTGGCTGCAGCAGCGCTGGCTGGGCAAACTGTCCTACGTGACGGTCAGCGGCAAGGGCGACGGCGGCATTCCGGCGCAGCTGCCGCGCGGGCTCTGGTTCGGCTGCTTCGGCATCGCCGCGGCATGGATCACGTTCACCGTCGTCTGCTACCTGGTGATTTTCGTCGGCGGGTTCGTGAAGGACATCGGGCGCGGCGACATGTCGGTGTCGCTCGCGCATTTCGCCGCCGGGTTCGGCGTCGAGTGGGGATCGCGCGGCCTCGTCTTCGCCGGTTCCGCGTGGGACAGCTTCTTCACGACGATCGAGGTCGCCGCCGTCGCCGCGCCCCTCACGGCCATCGTCGGCCTGCTCGCCGCGTACGTGATCACGCGCCATCGCTTCGTCGGCCGGCGGTCGTTCGAGTTCCTGACGATGGTCAGTTTCGCGATTCCCGGCACGGTCATCGGCGTGTCGTACATCGTCGCCTTCAACGTGCGCTCCGCTCGAGCTGGCCGGCGGCATGCTGATCCTGGTTCTGTGCTTCGTCTTCCGCAACATGCCGGTCGGCGTGCGCGCGGGGGTCGCTGCGCTGGCGCAGATCGACAAGACGCTGGACGAGGCCTCCGCCACGCTGCGCGCCTCCACGTCGCGCACGCTGCGGGAAATCATCGTGCCGCTGCTGCGGCCGGCGATCCTCGCCACGCTCATCTTCAGCTTCACGCACGCGATGACGGCGGTCAGCGCCGTGATCTTTCTCGCGACCGCGAAGTACAACCTCGCCACGGTCTACATCATCGGCCGCGTGGAGGCGGGCGAGTACCCGCTGGCGATCGCGTATTCGACGGTGCTGATCGTCTTCATGCTGAGCGTGCTGCTGCTGGTGCAGAAGACGGTCGGCGAGGCGCGCCTCGGCCGCCGCGGGGCCAACGTGCTGGTAACGGGAAACTGACATGGACAACAAGACGGGCGGGGTCATCTTCGATCGCGTGTCGAAGCGCTACGGCGACGTGACCGTGGTCGACGAGGTGTCGTTCACCGTGTCGCCGGGCGAGCTGGTCACGCTGCTGGGGCCCTCCGGCTGCGGCAAGACGACGACGCTGCGGATGGTCGCGGGCCTCGAGCCGGTGACGAGCGGCCGCATCGCGATCGGCGGCACCGATGTCACGCTGCGCGCCGCGAACGAGCGCGACGTCAGCATGGTGTTCCAGTCGTACGCGCTGTTTCCGCACATGACGGTGCTGCAGAACGTCTGCTACGGACCGCTGTCGACCTCCTCCGACAAGGCGAAGGCGCGCGAGCTCGCGCACGCGAAGCTCGACATGCTCGGGCTGGCCGGGTTCGAGGATCGCCTGCCGTCGGAGCTTTCCGGCGGCCAGCAGCAGCGCGTCGCGGTGGCGCGCTCGCTCGTGCTCGAGCCGGCCGTCCTGCTGTTCGACGAGCCGCTGTCGAACCTCGACGCCAAGCTGCGCCGGCGCGTGCGGCAGGAGATCCGCGACCTGCAGCAGTCGCTCTCGCTCACGGTGATCTACGTGACGCACGACCAGGAGGAGGCGCTCGCCGTCTCCGACCACATCATCGTGATGGAGAGCGGGCGCATCGCGCAGAAAGGCACGCCGCACGAGCTCTACGAGACGCCGGCCAGCCGTTTCCTGGCGGATTTCATCGGCGACGCCAACCTCGTCGACGGCGAGCTCGCGACGGGCGCGGACGGCCCGACGTTCACCGCGGGCGGCGCCGGCATGCCCGTGCGCGCGGACGGAATCGCGCCGGGTCCCGTCACGCTCGCGGTGCGGCCGCACCGGTTGCGCCTCGCAGCGCCGGGGCCGGGCAGCGTGCCGGGCGTCTGCAGGCGCGCCGCCTACCTCGGCAGCCGGATCGAGTACATGGTGGAGACGCCCTGGGGCGAGCTGCTGGTGTTCGACGAGAAGGCGCGGGAAACCGCGCGGCCGCGACGAGGCGGTCGGCGTGGCTTCGATCCGGATGCCGCGATCGTGCTGCCGCGCTGATTGGATCGGGGACGGACCACGCTTATCGGCTCCTCCGGCGGGTCATCGCGCGCCGCCGCCGATAGGCGTGGTCTGTCCCCAGCTCCGCCGCTACGCCGCCTTCACCGACGGCAGTCCCGCCAGCGCCATCGCAAGCTCCGCTTCGTCGTAATCGAGATCCTTGAGCCTGCCGCCGAAGTAGTCGATGTACGCCTGCATGTCGAAGTGGCCGTGGCCGCACAGGTTGAACAGGATCGCGCGCGAGACTCCCTCCTCGCGGCAACGGATGGCCTCGTCGATCGCGCCCTTTACCGCGTGATTGGCCTCCGGCGCCGGGAGGATGCCCTCCGCGCGCGCGAACTGCACGCCGGCATCGAACACCGTCGTCTGCTGGAACGCGACCGCGCCGATGAGCCCCAGCTCCTTCAGGTGCGAGACGAGCGGCGCCATGCCGTGATAGCGCAGTCCGCCGGCGTGGAAGCCGGGCGGCGTGAACGTCGAGCCCAGCGTGTGCATCTTGGTGAGCGGCGTCAGGTGCGCCGTGTCGCCGAAGTCGTACGCGTAGGTGCCTCGCGTCAGGCTCGGGCACGCGGCGGGCTCCACGGCGATGATGTCCACCTTGCGGCCGCCGCGCAGCTGCGCGCCGAGGAAAGGGAACACGATCCCGGCGAAATTCGACCCGCCACCGGTGCAGCCGACGATCACGTCCGGGTAGTCGTCGGCCATTTCCATCTGCGCCATCGCCTCCTGCCCGATCACGGTCTGATGGAGCAGCACGTGATTGAGCACGCTGCCGAGCGCGTATTTCGTGTCGTCGCGCTGGGCCGCGACCTCGACCGCTTCCGAGATGGCGATGCCGAGGCTGCCGGGATGGTCGGCTCGCTGCGCGAGCACCGCGCGGCCCGATTGCGTCTCGTTGGACGGCGAAGCGATGCAGCGCGCGCCGTAGGTTTCCATGAGCGCGCGCCGGTACGGCTTCTGCTCGTACGACACGCGGACCATGAACACCTGCACTTCGAGGCCGAACAGCGCGCCCGCGAAGGCGAGTGAACTGCCCCACTGTCCGGCGCCGGTCTCCGTCGAAAGCCGCTTCACGCCGGCCTCGCGGTTGTAGAAGGCCTGCGCGACCGCGGTATTCGGCTTGTGGCTGCCGGCGGGCGACACACCCTCGTACTTGTAGTAGATGCGCGCCGGCGTCTGCAGCACGCGCTCGAGCCGCCGCGCGCGGTACAGCGGCGTCGGGCGCCATTGCCGGTAGACGTCGCGCACCGGCCCCGGGATTTCGATCTCGCGCTCGGTCGACACCTCCTGCCGGATCAGCTCCATGGGGAAGAGCGGCGCCAGATCGTCCGGCCCGATGGGTCGCAGCGTGCCCGGGTGCAGCACCGGGGGCAGCGCCTTCGGCAGATCGGCCTGCAGGTTGTACCAGACCTTCGGCATCCTCGCTTCGTCGAGGACGTACTTGACGGTGTCGTTCATGGCGCGGCTCCCGGAGCGTGCTTCCTAGGCGAAGGTTCCGACGAAATCGGGCTTGCCGATCTCGATGCCGTTGTGGCGCAGGATGGCGTAGGCGGTGGCAAGGTGAAAGTAGAAATTGGGCAGCGCGTACTGGAGCAGATAGTCGATGCCGGCGAAGGTCTTTTCCACGCCGCGGATCTTGCGCGAGATCTCGCGCGTTTCCGAGCCGTCGATCTTCACGGCCGGCAGCGTATGCAGATAGGCGATCGCCGCGTCGAGGCGCGCCACGAGCTCGGCGAAGCTCTGCTCGTTGTCCGCGACGGCGGGCGGCTCGATGCCGGCGAGCCGGGCGCCGGTCCCGCGGGCGAAGTCGGTGGCGATCTGCACCTGCCGCGTCAGCGCGAACATGTCGGGAAACAGGCGCGCATTGAGCAGCACCGACTCGTCGATTTTCCGGGCCGCGGCATGCGCGGCCGCCTTCTCCAGGATGCCCTTCAGATTGCCGAGCATGCGGATGAACTGGGGCACCGAGGCCTGATACATGGTGATGGACATGCGATGTTCCTTTTTGCCGGGGTGGAGAGTCGGGAGCCTGCGGGACGATGACGACGGAAACAACCCGTGATTATCCTCCGATCGCGCGGCCTGCGCGCGCGTGTCCGCGGCAGCCTGCTAAGATGGCCGCGTGACTCGGATCGGGGGCGATGCGGTGGGCGGGGCGCGGGGTGCGCGCGCGGTCTTCGTGCATGCTTGCATCCTTGCCGGACTGGTGGCCGGGTGCGCCGCGCCGGCGCCCCCGCCGGCGGATGGCGCGACGGAGCGGCCGGCGGATGCCGCGAGTGGGCGGCCGGCGGAGTTTCCCGACGCGTACTACCGGCAGGCGGCGGCACGCGGACAGCCGGTGTTCGAGGTCGATCCCGCGTCCTCGCTCGTCGTCATCGAAGTTCGCCGCGGCGGGACCCTCGCGCACCTGGGCCACGATCACGTGGTGGCGAGCCACGACGTCCATGGCTATCTGGCGCCGGTCGATGGCCGGGCGGATTTCTATCTTCGCCTCGATCGCCTGGTGGTCGACGAGCGCGATCTGCGCGCCGAAGCGCAATTCGACACGCAGCCGTCGGACGAAGCGATTGCCGCCACGCGCGCGAACATGCTCGAAAAGCTCGGCGCCGGTGCGCATCCCTTGGCGCTCATCGCCGCGCGGGACGTGGCGATCGACGCGTCGGGCATCCGGATGAACGCCACGCTCACGCTCAACGGCAGCACGCGCGCGATAAGACTCGACCCGCAGATCGTCCTGGTCGACGACGATTTGAGCGTGGACGGTCGCGTCACTCTCGAGCAGACGAAATTCGGGATCACGCCGTTTTCCATCCTCGGCGGCGCCCTCCAGGTACAGGACGAGGTCGCGGTTCGCTATCGCATCCGTGCCAGGCGAATGCCGCTGTGACGTCGCGCCCATCCGGGGCGACGCGGAAGCCCTGACCGCGGGCCGCGTGCAGTAAGATTCGGCAACGCGCCTGCACGGCGCGTTTTCTCGCGCTGTCGCGGAGGGTTGGAGATGCCATCGAGAAGTCGCTACTGGGCCGGCGCCGCGCTCGTGGCGGCGGCGGCCGCCGGCGTCGCGTTCTGGGCTCTGCGCGACGGGACTTCCGTCGGTCGTCCCGCCGGTGCCGGTCGCCTCGGCCGCGACGCACGCCGGGTCCGCGCAGTGCGCCACCTGCCATGCCCGGGAGCACGCGGCGTGGAAAGGCTCCGACCACGACCTGGCGATGCAGCCGGCCGACGACAAATCGGTGCTGGGCGACTTCGCCAACGCGAGATTCACCTACGCCGGAACGACATCGACGTTCTTCGCGCCGCGACGGCAAGTTCTTCGTCAACACCGACGGACCGGACGGCAAGCTCGCCGACTTACGAGATCAGGTACGCGTTCGGCGTCGCGCCCGTTGCAGCAGTACCTGATCGAGTTTCCCGGCGGGCGCCTGCAGGCGCTCGGCATCGCCTGGGATTCGCGGCCGCAGGCGCAGGGCGGGCAGCGCTGGTTCCACCTCTATCCGGACCAGAACGTCAAGGCCGGCGATCCGCTGCACTGGACCGGCATCGCACCAGAACTGGAACTTCCAGTGCGCCGAGTGCCACTCGACCAACCTGCGCAAGAACTTCGACGCGACGATCCGGGACGTACGAGACGACCTGGTCCGAGATCGACGTCGCCTGCGAGGCCTGCCACGGCCCGGGCTCGAACCACGTCGCCTGGGCGAAGCAAGCAGGGCGACTGGCAAGGCGCGCGCGCGGGCAAGGGGCTCGCGGTCGCGCTCGACGAGCGCAAGGGCGTCACGCTGGACGGCGGTGCGCCGCGACCGGCAACGCGAAGCGCAGCGCGCCGCGCACGACGAGCGCGCGAGATCGAGACCTGTGCGCCGCTGCCACGCCCGCGCGAGCCGGATCTCCGACGACTACGTGCACGGCAGGCCGCCGCTCGGACACGCATCGGCCGGCGCTGCTCGACGACGACCTGTACTGGACCGACGGGCAGATGCGCGACGAGGTCTACAACTACGGCTCGTTCGTGCAGAGCCGCATGTACGCGCAGGGCGTCACCTGCTCGGACTGCCACGAGCCGCATTCGCTCGAAGCTGCGCGCGCCGGGCAACGCCGTGTGCGCGCAGTGCCATCTGCCGGCGAAGTTCGACGTCGCCGCGCACACCGCACCAGCCGGAGGCACGCCCGGCGCCGCGTGCGCCGCGTGCCACATGCCGACGACGACCTACATGGTCGTCGACCCGCGCCACGACCACTCGATGCGCATCCCGCGGCCCGACGTCTCGGCGAAGCTCGGCACGCCGAACGCCTGCAGCGGCTGCCACGCCAAGGAGACCGCGCAGTGGGCGGCCGCCGCCATCGCGCGTGGACCGGCAAGGCGCCCGGCGAGCTTCCAGAACTTCGCCGCGGCGCTGCGCGCGGGTCGCAGGCGCGCCCGGGCGCGTGGCGCGCTGCTCGCGCTGATCGAGGACGCGACGCAGCCGGCGCTCGTGCGCGCGAGCGCGATCCAGCGGCTCGGCCGGCCTGCTGACGCCGACCACGCTGACGTCGTGACGCGCGGCTGAACGATCCGGATTCCGCTGGTGCGGCTGGCCGCGGTCGACGCGCTCGCGCGGCGCCGAGCCTGCCGTCCGGCAGCGGTATCTTCGCGCGCGATGCTCGCCGATCCGGTGCGCGTGGTGCGCATCGAGGCGGCGCGCGCGCTGGCCGGCGAGCCCGAATCGCGCTCTCCGAGAGCGACCGCGCATCGTTCGCGAAGGCGCTGGCCGAGTACGTGGCGGCGCAGACCTACAACGCCGACCGGCCCGAAGGGCGGACTGAGCTCGGCAACCTGTATGCGCAGCGCGGCGATCCCGGCGGCGCCATTGCCGAGTACCGGCGGGCGCTCGCGATCGACCCCACGTTCGTGCCGGCCTACGCGAATCTCGCCGACCTGTACCGCGGCCGCGGCGCGGACGGCGAGGCCGTCGCCGTGCTGCGCGAGGGGCTCGCCCGCAATCCGCGCGCCGCGATGCTGCATCACGCGCTGGGGCTCGCGCTCGTCCGCCAGAAGCAGAAGACCGACAGCCTGGCGGAGCTGCGCGCCGCCGCCGAACTGGCGCCCGAAAGCGGGCGCTTCGCGTACGTCTACGCGATGGCGCTCGACGACGCGGGCCGGACCGCGGATGCGCTCAAAGTGCTGGACGCCGCGCGCGCGCGCCATCCGTACGACCGCGACGTGCTGTCGGCGCTCGCGTTCCTCACGGTGAAGACCGGCGATCGCGCAGCCGCGCTGCGTTACGCAAACCGGTTGCGCGAGCTCGATCCCGAGAATGCCGAGTATGCGCGGCTGGCGCAGCAGATCGAAGGCGGGCTGCCGCGGTAGTGCTCCTGGCCGGAGACTAGAGCTCGACCAGTTTCCCCGTCCGCAGCGACTCGGTGACGGCGATGCCGATGCGTGTCGCCGCGGTGGCGTCGGCGAGCGTCAGCGGCGGCGGGCGGTCCTCGCGCACGACGTCGACGAAGGTCTGCGCCTCCTGCAGGAACGCGTCGGCGAAGCGCTCGTAGAACGTGGGCGTGCACTCGTTGCGCACGCCGTGCGCGTCGGAGATCTCGACGCGGTTGAGCCGGGGATTCTGCCCGACGATGAGGCGCCCGGCAGTGCCGACGATCTCGGTCAATGTCTCGTGGCCGTGCGCCAGCGTCCGCGATGCGTAGATGGACGCGATCTGCCCGTCGGCGAACTCGATCGTCGCGACCGCGTTGTCGACGTCGCCGACCTCGCGCAACCCCTCATGCACGGCAATGGTTCCGGTGGCGAACACGCGCCTGGCCGCGCTCGCGCCGAGCAGCCAGCGCACGGTGTCGATGTCGTGGACGCTCATGTCGAGCAGGATGCCGCCGGAAGCGCCCGCGTAACGCACGAAGAAGCCGGAAGCGTCGTTCTGGTCGGCGGTCTGCGAGCGCGCGAGGAACGGGCGGCCGATCGCGCCGGCCCGGATCTTGTCGAAAGCGTCGCGATAACTGGGATCGAACCGCCGCACGTAGCCGATCATCGCTTTTTGCCGCGGATATTTCGCCGCGACCGCCTCCACGCGCAGGCAATCCGGCAGATTGAGCGCGAGCGGCTTCTCGGAGAACACGTGCTTGCCCGCCTCGAGGGCGCCGATGATCTGGTCGGCATGCAGCGTCGTCGGCGTTGCGAGGAACACGGCGTCCAGGCCCGGGTGCGCGAGCATCCGCGCGTAGTCGGCGTACCCGTGCGCGACGCCAAGCGTGTCGCGCGCCCAAGCGAGCTCGTCGGCGACGGGGCTGCACGCGGCAACGAGCTCGGCGCCGAGAACGCGATGCGCCAGATTGGCCGCGTGGTGGCGGCCCATGCGGCCCACGCCCGCGATGCCGATGCGCAGTGGCGAAGCAGTCATTCGGATCCTCCTGTGTGATGAATGGCGGGATGGGCGCCCGATCCGGCGCGGCTCAGGCCTGCAGATCGGCGTTGATGCGCTGCGCCCGGAGTTTTTTCGCGAAGGCGTGCCGGGCGCGCAACCGCGGGTCGTTGACGATTCCGCCGATCGTGCCGGCGATCACCATCACGACGCCGGCCAGCGGCAGCACCAGGATCAGTCCGGGAATCCCCCCGACCGTGCCGCCGACGAATATCAGGAGCACCGTGGGCAGCGGATGCATGTGCAGGCTGCGGCCGACCGTCAACGGCATGAACACGAAATCGTCGAGCAGGCGGACGAGCAGGAACAGGCCGACGGCCGCGTACACGATCCAGGGACTGGTCGGGAAATCGGTCGCGGCGACCAGCACCACGATCACGCAGCCGATGACCGAGCCGACGAAGGGCACCCATGCGAGCACGGCCGCCATCAGCCCGAGCGCGAACGCGCCGGGCACGCCGATCGCCGCGAGTCCGAGGGCGAGACAGACCGTATCGATCAGCGTCAGTTTCAGCAACCCCTGGAAGTACGCGCGCGCGGTGCCGTCGACGCGGTCGATCATGTAGAGCGTCCGCTCGAAATAGGCGTTCGGCACCGATTCGCCCAGGAACTTGAGAAACCGCCGGCCGTCGCGCAGGAAGAAGAACGCGAGAAACGGCGCCAGCAGCAGCGCGGGCAGCCAGGCGGCCGTCCCGAGCAGCACGTCGGCGAGGTGCTCCTTGACGTAGGAGGTGCCGAACTCCGACAGCTTCCGGCTCATCTCGGCATGGAAGTCCATCTGCTTCAGGAAGCCGAACTGCGACTCGAGCACCTGCAGCGTGCGTTCGATCAGCAGCCGCCCGCCCGCGAGGTAGCGGTACACCGCCTCCTCGCCGGTGACCGCCTGCGCCGCGAGCCACGGCAACGTCGGCACCATCGCGGCCGCCGTCGCAACCAGGAATCCTCCGGCGACGATCCCTGCCGCGGTCTCGCGGTCGACACCCGCGAGGGTCAGCCGCCGGACGGTGGGGAAGAGCGCGTAATAGAGAATGATCGCGAGCAGGAACGGCACCACCAGCCACAGCGCCTGCTTCAGCAACGTAAGCAGCAGCGTCGTGCAGGCGATCGTCGCCAGCCACACCACCGGTCCGGACGCCAGGTACGGGCGGGTTCCGAGGCGCGCGGTCGGCGCGGCGCTCATAGCGGCCGGCGTTCGGTCAGCGGAGATCGATCCCGCAGCTGCCGGCCGAGCTGGCGCGCGAGCTGCAGCAGGATCTTCGACGCGATCACCGCATGGGTGACGAGCAGACTCTCGAGATCGCCGCGGGACAGCGAGGCCACCACGCAGTCCTCTTCCGCTCTCGCCTGCAGGGCCCGCGGCGCGTTCTCGAGCAGGGCGAGCTCGCCGAACGCGACGCCGGCATTGATTTCCGCGATCCGTCCCGCCACGGGATCACCCTGCTTGCAGATCACCACGCGGCCCGTGATCACGACATGGAGCGCCTGGCCCTCTTCGCCCTCGTCGAAGATGATCTCGCCCTTGAGGAAGCGGCGCTCGTGCAGCAGGCCGTCGACCACGCGCAGCTCGAGCCGCGACAGCGTCGAGAACAGCGCAAGCTGCCGGAGCGTGCCCAGACGCGGCGTTTCGTTGCGACCCTGGAAGAAAGCTAGCATCGTCGACGCCCCACACCAAGAAAAACCCCGCGGTCGCCCGCGGGGCCGTCAATGCCGCGTTCGCATGCCGGTGCTACAGCCGTTCGATGATCGCCGCGATGCCCTGCCCGCCGCCGATGCACATCGTGATGAGGCCGTAGCGTCCGCCCGTGCGGTGCAGCTCGTACATCGCCTTCACCGTCAGGATCGCGCCGGTCGCTCCGATCGGGTGGCCGAGCGCCACGGCGCCGCCGTTGGGATTGACCTTCGCCGGATTCATCCCGGTTTCCTTGGTCACGCCCAGCGCCTGCGCGGCGAACGCCTCGTTCGACTCGATCACGTCCATCTGCTCGAGCTTCAGGCCGGCCTTCGCGAGAACCCGCTGCACGGCGGAGACCGGGCCGAGGCCCATGATCTTCGGGTCGATGCCGGCGTGCCCGTAGGCAACGAACCGCGCCATCGGCTTCAGGCCCTTCTTTGCCGCGGCAGCCTTCTCCATCAGCACGACCGCCGCCGCCGCATCGTTGATGCCGGACGCGTTGCCGGCGGTTACGGTCCCGTTCTCCTTGACGAACACGGCGCGCAGCTTGGCCATGCCCTCGAGCGTCGAATCGGCGCGGACGTGCTCGTCGGTGTCGAACATCACCGAGCCCTTCTTGGTCTTGAGCTCGATCGGCAGGATCTGGCTCTTGAAATGCCCGGCGGCGATCGCCGCCGCGGCGCGCTTGTGGCTCTCGACGGCGAAGGCGTCCTGCTGCTCGCGCGTGATGCCGCACTTGTTCGCGACGTTCTCGGCGGTGACGCCCATGTGCACGGTGTCGAACGGGTCGGTCAGCGCGCCGACCATCATGTCCATCATCTTCGTCTCGCCCATCCGCGCGCCCCAGCGCTGCGTCAGCGACGCGTACGCCGCGCGGCTCATGCTTTCGGTGCCGTCCGCCCACCGCGGCGTCGGTGTCGCCGAGCAGGATGTACTGCGCCGCCGAGACGATCGCCTGCATGCCGCTGCCGCAAAGCCGGTTGACCGTCAGCGCGCCGGTGTCGTGCGGCAGGCCGCCGTTCACGCAGGCGAGACGCGAGATGTACATGTCCTTCGGCTCGGTGTGGATGACGTTGCCGATCACGCACTGGCCGACGTCCTTCGGGTCGACCTTGGCGCGGCTGACCGCTTCCTTGACCACGCGCGCGGCCAGGTCGCTCGGGCGCGATGTCCTTCAGGCTGCCGCCGTAATCACCGATCGCGGTTCGGACCCCACTCAGAATGACGACTTCCCTTTGCTCGCTCATCGGTGCTCTCCCCCAAAGAAAGAACGGCGATTATCGCGCGAATCGCCGATTCCCGCACTAGGGGGGCCGCCCTGGCGCAAATGGGCAGGCGCCAGGTCCGAGCGGGCCGATCCCGTGGTTGTTCCGCCCGGGGCCACCGGCATTGCAGTCAGGCAATTTGCGTTGGATGCAACGGCAAGTCCGAGTAAACTCGCAGCGCTCCTGACCACCCCAACGATCATGGCTTTTCGTCAGCGCGGCTCGATCCTCGGCAGCATCCTCGGAATTCTCGTCTGCGGCGTCGGGGGCGGCTTTGCCGCCTGGGCCTCGGTGACCGCTTTGGGGGTCGGCGGGGTCCTCGGCGCGATTCTCGCCGCCGTGATCGGCATGGTGGTCGCGACCGCGCTCTGGGCGGGCGGGACGACGCTGCTGCGGGCGCTGGGTTGGGTGCGCTAGCGGGCATGGGCGCCGACCTTGGGGCGATCGCGGACCGGCTGATCGCCGCGTACGACAACGCAACCACGCTCGCGCCGATCACGACGGGCCATCCCGATTTCGACGTCGCGGCCGGGTACGAGGTCCTGCGGGAGATCGAGGCACGCCGGGTTGCGAGCGGCTGGCGGCCCGTCGGCCGGAAGATCGGGTTCACCAATCGGACGATCTGGCCCCGTTACGGCGTCTACCTGCCGATGTGGGCGCATGTCTGGTCGCACACGGTCCACCATGCGACGGCCAATCACGCGACGCTCGGACTGACGTCCTTCGTGCAGCCGCGCATCGAGCCCGAGGTCGTGTTCAGGCTGAAGGCGCCGGTGCCGGCCACCGCCGATGCGCACGCCGTTCTCGGCTGCATCGAGTGGATCGCGCCGGGGTTTGAAATCGTGCAAAGCCATTTCCCGGACTGGAAATTCGCCGCCGCCGATTGCACCGCGGCCTTCGGCCTGCACGCTGCGCTCGTCGTCGGCGAGCCGCGTGCGGTGACCGACCGCAATCGCGCCGAACTCGCCGCCGCCCTTCCGGGTTTCACGCTGACGTTGCGGCGGGCGGGCACGGTGATCGACACCGGTGTCGGCGCCAGCGTCCTCGACAGTCCGGCGCTGGCGCTGGTGCATCTGGCGCAGGTGCTGGCGGGGCAGCCGCAGTTCGCGCCGCTGGCCGCCGGCGAGATCGTCACGACCGGCACGGTCACCGACGCATGGCCGGTGGCGCCTGGGGAGACCTGGACGTCCGACTACGGTGCGCTCGGGCTCCCGGGCATGGCGCTGACGTTTGCCTGAAGCCATGGCCGGCAGCGGCGCTGGCCGTCCATAGCCCGGGTTGAGCGCCGGCGCAGCTCCGCAGGCGCGACTTCAGACCCGCAGGGCGAGCAGCTCGGTGCTTTGCTTGCGCCAAAGCCGCTCGACCTGGGCGAGCGCATGCGCTGAATGCACGAGGAGGCCGGTCTGCGTCCTGTGCAACGCCGCCACCGCCTGCCGCGGTGTGTGCGCCATGGCGACGCTGGCACAACCGTGCAGGCAGTGCCCCATCAGCTGATTCATCGTGGTCCAGCTCAATCGCTGCCACTCCTGCGCTCGCCGTACGGCAGCAGGGATCGGCGGGCCTCGCCGGGTGCTCATGATCCCTCCGGCCGCAAGAAGAGTGCCAACGGCACACGGCAGCGGGCTTGCGGACGACTCGCGGAACGCGTCGGCTGGTTGGGCACGCCGGCAGGACGGGCAGGCTCGAGCGGGCGAAGTGCCATTTGCTCGCGATCGGACGCCATGGGCCGCGCGCCGGGGGCGACGCCATTCCGGGGGGGCGTCCGGACGCGGGTCGCTCTGGAAATACCCGCTAGGGTGAGCCGGGCGCGCTTCCATTCGCCGTTGCAACCGCGTGGCCGGGGCAGGGCCTGACGCTTTGCGGCAGTCGCGGCAGCGGATATCGACCGCCGGCAGGCGGCCGCCGCAGCCTCGGGGCACACCCGATGGCGTGCCAACGCCGCACTCGGGGTCCACGCTGGACGGCGCTTCGCGCCGGTGCGATGATCGGCGGCGCCGGCGCGCCCCCGCGAGCACGGCGCCCGCGCTCGCGAGCACGTGCGCCCGCGACGCGGAGATCGCCATGCCACGCTTCATCCTGCAGGTGAACGGAGACGCGAAATCGGTCGAAGTCGGCGATGCCGGCGAACCGCTGTTGTACGTGCTCCGCAACACATTGGGCCTGACGGGAGCGAAGTACGGCTGCGGGCTGGGTCAGTGCGGCGCCTGCACGGTGCTGGTGGACGGCGAGCCGGTGCGCTCGTGCATGGTGCCGGTATCCCGGGCGGCAGACCGCAGGATCACGACCATCGAAGGGCTCGGCGCTGCCGAGAAGCCGCATCCGCTGCAGACCGCGTTCATCGCGGAACAGGCGGCGCAGTGCGGGTTCTGTGTGCCCGGGATGGTGATGACCGGCGCGGCGCTGCTGGCGAAAAACCCGGGCGAAAGCCGAACGCCACGCTGCAGGAAGCGAAGGAGGCGTTCGCCGGCAACCTCTGTCGCTGCGGCTCGCACCAGCGCATCCTGCGCGCCGTGATGCGCGCCGCCGGGAGGGTCGTCACGTGAGCCAGTCGCTTTCCCGCCGCGATTTTCTCCAGGCCACCGGTGCGCTGGTCGTCGGCGTCTCGTTCGCGGGCGAAGCGGCCGCCCAGCGTCTGCCGGCGGCGGAAGCGGCGTTGGGCAAGACGATCGATCTTTCCGAGGTCGACGGCTTTCTCGCCGTCGGCGCCGACAGTCGCGTGACGATCTTCTGCGGCAAGGTCGACCTCGGGCAGGGACTGCGCATCGCGATCCCGCAGATGGCGGCGGAGGAGCTCGGCATCGGCGTCGACCGGATCGCGATGCTCGAGGGCGACACCGCATTGACGCCGGACCAGGGACCGACTGCCGGAAGCTCGGGGATCATGCGCGGCGGCGTGCAGATCCGGCAGGCCGCGGCCACGGCGCGGGAAGCGCTGATCGGCCTGGCGGCGGCGCGCGCCGGTCGCCCGGCGTCCGAATTCACGGCACAGGACGGCGAAATCCGGCCCAGGGCCGGAGGGCAGAGTTACCGTTTCGGCGAGCTCGTCGGCGACCGGCGCTTCGGCTTGAAGGTCGACGCCAAGGCGCCACTGAGGAGCCCGGACACGTACGCGGTCGTCGGCAAGCCGCTCGCGCGCCCCGATGTTCCGGGAAAGGTCGCCGGCCGGCACGTTTTCATGCACGACTTCAAGGTCGACCGGATGCTCCACGCGCGCGTGCTGCGGCCGGCCGCCGTCGGGGCGAAGCTTCTCGGGCTCGACGAGAGCTCGGTGGCCGACATCAAGGGCGTGCGCGTGGTGCGCATCAACGATTTCGTCGGCGTGCTCGCCGAGAGCGAGTGGACGGCGGTCTCGGCCGCGAGGAAGCTGAAGCTGTCGTGGTCGGACGAGCGCACGCTGATGGGCAACGAAGGCGTGCGCGACTGGATGCGCGCCGGTCCGTTCGAGTCCGACGAGGTCCTGGTGAGCAAGGGCGGGAGCAGGCAGGCGCTTGCCGGCGCGGCCAGGCGCATCACCGGCAGAATATTACTGGCCGTTGCAGTCGCACGCTTCGATGGGGCCGTCGTGCGCGGTGGCCGACGTGAGCGACGGCAAGGCGACGATCTGGAGCGCGTCGCAGGCCACGCACCGATTCCGGCAGACGATCGCCCGCGTGCTCGGCCTGCCGCGGGAGGCGGTACGCGTCGTCTATCTCGACGGCTCCGGCTGTTACGGGATGAACGGCCACGACGACGCCGCGGCCGACGCCGCGCTGCTGTCGCGTGCCGTCGGGCGCCCGGTGCGCGTGCAGTGGATGCGCGAGGACGAGCACGGCTGGGATCCGAAGGGACCGCCACAGTTGCTGGCGCTCGAGGGCGCGCTGACCGGCGACGGCAAGATCGACGCCTGGCGCACCGAGATGTGGCTGCCCAGGGCGACCGCCAGTCTGCCGAACATGCCGCTGCTCGGTCCGGAGGCCGCGGGCATCGTGCAGGCGCCCGGCATCACGACCGGCCTCATCAGCCAGAACGGCAATCCGCCGTATGCCGTGCCCAACCAGGAGGTGCTCGTGCACTGGATCCGCACGGCGCCGCTGCGTCCGTCGAACCTCCGGGCGCCGGGCAAGATCGCGAACTGTTTCGCCGTCGAGAGCTTCACCGACGAGCTCGCCGCCGCGGCCGGCCGCGATCCGCTGCAGTTCCGGCTGCAGGGGCTCTCCGATCCGCGCGGCATCGAGGTCCTGCGCCGCGCCGCAGCGCTGATCGGCTGGCAGGCGCGCCAGGTGCCGGCGAAGCGCGGTGCCGGACGAGGCATCGCCTACATCCACTACAAGAACAACGAGAGCTACGTCGCGATGGCGATGGAGGCCGAGGTCGAGCGGGCGTCGGGCGCCATCCGCGTACGGCGCGTCGCGTGCGCGCACGACTGCGGGCTCGTGATCAATCCCGATGCGCTGCGCGCGCAGATCGAGGGCAGCATCCTGCAGACGCTGTCGCGCACGCTGTTCGAAGAGGTCCGCTTCGATCGCTCGCGCGTGACGAGCGTGGACTGGGCGAGCTATCCGATCCTGACGTTTCCCGACGTGCCCGAAATCCTGATCGACGTCGTCGACCGGCCGCTGGAGCCCCCGCTCGGCGCGGGCGAGGCTGCGGCCACACCCGTGCCGGCGGCGCTTGCCAACGCGGTGTTCGACGCGGCGGGGATCCGCCTGCGCACCGTCCCCTTCACCCGTCAGCGCGTGCTGGCGGCGCTGGCCTGACGCGGCGGCTCCCGCGATGAACTACTTCGCTCCGGTCACCGCGTATCCGGCGCTCGCCTGCGCCGCGCTGCTCACCGTTTCGAACCTGTTCATGACCTTCGCGTGGTACGGCCACCTGAAGCACCTGCAGGGGAGCCCGTGGTGGACGGCGGCGCTGGCGTCGTGGGGGATCGCGCTGTTCGAGTATCTGCTGCAGGTTCCGGCGAACCGGATCGGCTATGGCGTGATGTCGCTGGCGCAACTCAAGATCATGCAGGAAGTGATCACGCTGTCGGTGTTCGTGCCGTTCGCCGCGATGTACATGGACCAGCCGGTCAAGATGGACTACCTCTGGGCCGGCCTGTGCCTGCTCGGCGCGATCTATTTCATCTTCCGGAGCTGACGGGCGGTGCCGCCGTGCGCGCGCCGATGAAAGCGATGAGCTCCGTTCCCGCGTGCCGGATGTGTGCGGTCAGGAGCTTGCACGCCGCCGTCACGTCGCCGGCGCGGCACAGCCGCACCATCGCCGCATGCTCCTTCTCGGCGCGCGTGCGGCCGCTGCCGGTCAACGACAGCTGCAGGCGCGTGTAGCGGTCGGTGTTCTGCAAGAGCGCGGTGACGATGGCGAGCGTGCGCGGCTGATCCGCCCGTGACATCAGGCGCAGGTGGAGCCTCGTGTTGAGCTCGCCCCAGCGGCCCGGGTTCATCGCCCGGATTTCCGCGCGGTATTCCGCGTTGATGGCGTCGAGTGCCGCGTAGTCTTCGGCCGTGAGTCGAGGCGCCGACAGGCGCAGCAGCCGGGGCTCGAGCAGCGCCCGCAGCTCGAAGAGCTCGCTGACCTCCGCTCGCGACAGCTCGGAGACCTGCGCGCCGCGGTGCGGCAGGATCCGGACGAAGCCCTCGCTCTCCAGCTGCACGAGAGCCTCGCGGATCGGGATCCGGCTCATCCCGAAATCCTCGGCCAGCGCGTCCTGCTTCAGCTGGAAGCCCTCGGGGAAGTCGCCGGAGAGAATTCGCCGTCGCAGCTCGTCGGCGGCGGCGAGCGCCATGGTGCGATGCCCCAGCACCGGACGCGTCGTGCTCACACGCGCGGCTCGACGCGGCTGCCGGCCGCCTCGATGGCGGTCGTCCGGCGCAGCTCCTCCCGCCGGTGAAGCCGGCCGCGAGCTTCGCCGGCAATGGATTTCACGCCGCCGCCTTCAATCCCACGTCGGGCAACCTCGGGCGCGTGGCGAGCGCCTTCGTCATGATCGCCTCGATCTCGGCGCGCTCGGCGGCGTCCAGCGCCAGGCGCGGCGGGCGCGTCAGGTGCGTCCCGCGGCCCATGATGTGCTCGCAGAGCTTGATGCACTGGACGAGATCCGGCCGCGCGTCGAGATGCAGCAGCGGCATGAACCAGCGATAGAGGCTCCATCGCCTCGGCGTACCGTCCGGCGCGGGCGAGCCGGAACAGCGTCTCGCCTTCGCGCGGAAACGCGTTCGACAGGCCGGACACCCAGCCCACGGCGCCGACCAGGATGCTCTCGACCACGACGTCGTCGAGCCCGGCGAACAGCGGAAGCGGTCGCCGACCATGTTGTGCAGGTCGGTGAAGCGCCGCGTGTCGCCCGAGGATTCCTTGAAGCAGACGATCGTCTCGCAGTCGGCGAGCGAGGCCAGGATCTCCGGCGTCACGTCGTTCTTGTAGATCGGCGGATTGTTGTAGACCATCACCGGCAGGTCGGTCGCCTTGGCCACGCTGCGGAAATGCGCCGCCGTCTCGTGCGGCTTCGACGAATAGACGAGCGCCGGCATCACCATCACGCCGTCGAGGCCGATGCGCGCCGCCTCCTTCGCCATGTCGATCGCGAAGGCCGAGGTGAACTCGGCGATGCCGCTGATCACCGGGACGCGGCCGCGCGCCGACCGCCTTGCCGGCCTCCATCACCGCGATCTTCTCGGCCTTCGCGAGCGAGCAGTTCTCGCCCACGGTGCCGCAGACGATGAGCCCGGACACGCCGTCGCGGATCAGGCCCTCCATCACGCGCGCGGTGGCGTCGATGTCGAGCGACAGGTCGTCGCGAAACTGCGTGGTGACGGCGGGAAACACTCCTTCCCAGTTGACGCGCTGGCGCATGGCGGGCTCCTTTGGCGGCCTCGAACAATGGGCTTGATTTTAAATTGTATAACATATATTGTTTTTCAAGCGACCCTTGAGGGAAGCGGCCGGGAGCCTCCGCCGCTGCTTGGGTCGCGGCAGCGCCGGGCCGTCGCCTTGCGTCCGCAATTTTCCAGAGGGAGTCACCCATGATCAGCCGTCCCGGACTGTTTTTCGCCATGCTGGTCGGCATGGCCGTCGCACTGCCGGCGCAAGCCGACAAGCTCGACGACATCATCGCTTCAGGCAAGCTGCGTTGCGCCGTCGTGCTCGACTTCCCGCCGATGGGTTCGCGCGACGAGAAGAACCAGCCCATCGGCTACGACGTCGACACCTGCAACGATCTCGCCGCGGCGCTCGGCGTGAAGCCCGAGTACGTCGAGACGCCGTTCCCGGACCGCATCCCGGCGCTGACCTCGAACCGCGCGGACGTCGGCGTCGCGTCGACCTCGGATACGCTGAAGCGGGCGCAGACGATCGGCTTCTCGATTCCCTATTTCGCGTTCAAGATGGTCGTGCTGACCAAGAAGGGCATCGGAATCGACTCGTACACCAGCCTCAAGGGGCGCAAGACGGGATCGGTTTCCGGCACGTTCGAGGCGATCGCGCTCGAGAAGGACGTCAAGAAGTGGAATGATCCCAAGGGCTCGTTCCGCGCCTACCAGACGCAGGCCGACGTGTTCCTGGCGCTGGCGCAGGGCCAGATCGAGGCGACCGTCGTCACGTCCACGGTGGCGTCGGCGACGGTGAAGAGCGGCAAGTTCAAGGATCTGCAGGTCGGCAAGGACGCCCCGTACGACATCGACTACGTCGGGCTGATCGCTCCGCGCCAGGAATACGGCCTGCTCCGGTATCTCGACCTGTTCGTGCACCTGCAGACCCGCACCGGCCGCGCCCAGGAGCTCTACCAGAAATGGGTCGGCGGCACGATGCCCGACCTGACGGTCAAGGGCGTCTATCGCTGAGGCGACGTGGCCCGCGGGGATGGCCGGCTGCGCCCCCGCGCGTACAATCAGGTGAGTTTCCGGCTCGGCACGCTGGCCTGCCGAGTCGGATTGTCGCTTCCCTGCCTTCGGACTGCTGACGCCGCGCACTAGCGATGGACTACACGTTCCACTGGTACCAGGCGTTCCGCGCGCTGCCGGAGATGCTGCACGGCGCGCTGATCACCATCGAAGTCGCGGTGCTTTCGATGGTGATCGGCATCGCCTTCGGCGTGCTGCTGGCGCTCGGGCGCAACTCGAAGAACAAGCTGTTCTACGGATTGTCGACCGGCTGGGTCGAGGGCGCCCGCAACACGCCGGCGCTGTTCCAGATCTACATGGCGTACTTCGGGCTCGGCTCGCTCGGCATCTTCATCGACTCGTATCCGGCGCTGCTGATCGGCATCTCGTTCAACAACGCCGGATATCTCGCCGAGACCTTTCGCGGGGGGCTGCGCGCCGTTCCCCCGACCCAGATGCGCGCGGCGCGCTCGCTCGGCATGAGCGCGCCCGCGGCGTTTCGGCTGATCGTGCTGCCGCAACTGTTCCGGACCGTCTTCCATCCAGTGATGAACCAGATGGTCTGGGCGATCCTGATGACCTCGCTGGGCGTGATCGTCGGCGTCAACACCGATCTGTCGGGCGTCACGCAGGAACTGAACGTGCGCACCTTCCGGACGTTCGAGTACTTCGCGATGGCGGCGGCGATCTACTACCTGATCACCAAATTCGTCACGTTGTCGGCGCGCGGTGCCGCCGCGCGGCTCTTCCGGTACTGAGGCGGCGGAGATGCCCGGATGAGCGGCTCCGATTTCGGCCTGCAGGAACTCCTGCTGATGTTGAAGGGCGCCGGCGTGACGCTGACCATCACCTTCTGGGCGGTGCTGGGCGGCACGCTGATGGGGCTCGTCTTCGGCCTGGTGCGCGCGGTGGCGCCGTGGTGGATCAACTGGCCCATGGGCGGATTGCTCGACGTCTTCCGCTCCATTCCGCTGCTGATCCAGCTCGTGCTGGTGAACTCCTTCAAGTCGATCATCGGCCTCGACGCGTCGGCGTTCGTGGTGAGCTGCGTGGTGCTCGCGTTCTACACGTCGTCCTACTGTTCCGAGATCGTGCGCGCCGGCGTGCAGGCCGTGCCGCAGACCACGCGGCGGGCGGCGCGCTCGCTGGGCCTCACCTACTGGCAGGATCTGCGCGCCATCGTGTTCCCCATCGCGCTGCGTGTCTCGCTGCCCTCGTGGATCGGCCTCACGCTGGGAGTCATGAAGGATTCGGCGCTCGTCTGGTGGATCGGCGTGGTCGAGCTTCTGCGCACGTCGCAGGTGATCATCACCCGCATCCAGGAGCCGCTCCTCGTGCTGTCCGTCTGCGGACTGATCTACTTCCTGATGAGTTACCCGATCTCCCGCCTCGGCGCGCGGCTCGAGGCGAAATGGAGGGACCTTGATTGAGATAGAGAATGTCCACAAGGCCTTCGGCACGCTGGAGGTGCTGAAGGGCATCTCGATGACGGTCGCCAAGGGCGAGGTGGTCTCCGTCATCGGGGGCTCGGGCTCGGGCAAGTCCACGCTGCTGATGTGCGTGAACGGGCTCGAGCCGATCCAGCGCGGCCGCATCCTGGTCGACGGCACCGAGGTGCACTCGCGGAAGACCGACCTGAACCGCCTGCGGCAGAAGATCGGCATCGTCTTCCAGCAGCTCAACGCCTTCCCCCACCTGACCGTGGTCGAGAACGTGATGCTCGCTCCGCGCAAGGTGCTGGGCAAGAGCCGCGAGGAGGCCCGCGCCATCGCCGAGCGGCAGCTGAAGCACGTCGGCCTCGACGAAAAGCTCGACGTCTACCCGGCGAAGCTCTCGGGCGGCCAGCAGCAGCGCCTGGCCATTGCCCGCGCGCTCGCGATGTCGCCCGACTACATGCTGCTGGACGAGGTGACCTCCGCGCTCGACCCGCAGCTCGTCGGCGAGGTGCTCGACACGCTGCGGATGCTGTCGGGCGAAGGAATGACGATGATCGTCGTCACGCACGAGATATCGTTCGCGCGCGAAGTTTCGGACCGCGTCGCCTTCTTCAAGTCCGGCCGCATCCACGAAATCGGGCCGCCCGAGCAGGTCATCGGGAGTCCGCGCGAGCCCGAGACCGCCGAGTTCATGAAATCGGTGCTGTCGAACACCGCCAAATAGGACATCCGTGAAGATCACCGCGATCAAGGCGTGGCAGGTCGACCTGCCGCTGAAGGAAGGCCGCTACAGCTGGTCGAACGGCAATTTCGTCGAGGTCTTCGACGCCACCGTCGTCGCCGTCGAGACCGATGCCGGCATCACCGGCTACGCCGAGTGCTGTCCGCTCGGCTCGGCGTACCTGCCCGCCTACGCGGCGGGCGTGCGCGCCGGCATCAGGGAGATCGGGCCGAAGCTGATCGGCCTCGACCCCTGCGATCTCGGCGTGCTCAACCGGCGCATGGATGGCGTCCTGCGCGGCCATGCGTACGCGAAGGCGCCGATCGACGTCGCCTGCTGGGACATTCTCGGCAAGGTGGCCGGGCTGCCCGTCTACCGTCTGCTGGGCGGCAGCGAGCAGGACGACATCGTGCTGTACCGCGCGATCTCGCAGCTGCCGCCGCCCGAGATGGCGAAGAACATCGCCGGTTACCGGAACGAGGGCTACCGCAAGTTCCAGCTCAAGGTGGGCGCCGACGCGAACGAGGACATCGCGCGCATCCGCGCCTGCCGGTCGATGCTCGAGCCGGGCGACGTCCTGGTCGCGGACGCCAACACCGGATGGACGATGCACGAGGCGGCGCGGGTCGTCGCCGCGGTGCGCGACGTCGACGTCTACATCGAGCAGCCCTGCCCGTCGTACGAGGAATGCCTTTCGGTCCGGCGCCGGACCGGCCTGCCGTTCGTGCTGGACGAGGTGATCACCGGCACCGACGTCCTGGTGCGCGGCCTCGCCGACCATGCGATGGACGTGATCAACCTCAAGATCTCCAAGGTCGGCGGTCTGACGAAAGCGCGGCTGATGCGCGACCTCTGCGTCGCTTCGGGCATCCCGATGACGATCGAGGACACGTGGGGCGGCGACATCGTCACGGCGGCGATCGCCCACCTCGCGCGCTCGACGCCCGCGGAATTCTGCTTCTCCGCGACGGACTTCAACAGCTACGGCACGGTCACCATCGCCGACGGGGCGCCGCAGCGGGTCGACGGCAGGATGACGGCTCCCGATCGGCCCGGCCTCGGCGTCACACCGCGCTTCGACGTCCTCGGCGATCCCGTGGTCGTCGTCGGCGCCCGCTGAACCGCCAGCCGGGGCTCGCGCCATTCGCGCCTCCACGCTCATCCATGTCGTGAGCTGCCACGCCGAAGGCGAGGTCGGCGACGTCATCGTCGGCGGCGTCGCTCCGCCGCCCGGCGACACGATCTGGCAGCAGTCGCGCTTCATCGCCGAGGACGAGACGCTGCGCAACTTCGTGCTGAACGAGCCGCGCGGCGGCGTGTTCCGCCACGTCAACCTGCTCGTTCCGGCGAAGGATCCGCGCGCGGCGACGGGCTGGATCGTGATGGAACCGGCGGACACGCCGCCGATGTCCGGCTCGAATTCGATCTGCGTGGCGACGGTCCTGCTGGACACCGGCATCGTGCCGATGGTCGAGCCGGTGACGCGCTTCGCGCTCGAGGCGCCCGGCGGCATCGTCGAGATCACCGCCGACTGCCGCAACGGCAAGGCCGAGCGGATCACCGTGCGCAACGTGCCGTCGTTCGCCGAGCGGCTCGATGCGAAGCTGGAAGTGGCGGGCCTCGGCACGCTGACCGTGGACACCGCGTACGGGGGCGACAGCTTCGTGCTGGTCGACGCGCGGGCGCTGGGCTTCTCGATCGCGGCCGACGAGGCGAAGGACCTCGCGGAGACCGGATTGAGGATCACGCGGGCGGCCGACGAGCAGCTCGGCTTCCGCCATCCGGTGCTGCCCGAGTGGAGCCACATCTCGTTCTGCCAGTTCGCGGCGCCGCTGGATTTCGTCGACGGCGTGGCGGTGGGGAAGAACGCCGTGGCGATCCGCCCCGGCAAGATCGACCGCTCCCCCTGCGGCACCGGCTGTTCCGCGCGCCTTGCCGTGCTGCACGCGAAGGGCGTGCTGAAGACCGGGGACCGCTACATCGCGCGCTCGATCATCGATTCCGAGTTCCGTTGCCGCATCGAGGCGGACGCCCGGATCGGCGAGAAGGCGGGCATCGTGCCGTCGCTTTCGGGGCGCGCGTGGATCACCGGAACGCACCAGCACATGCTCGACCCGGACGACCCCTGGCCGGGCGGCTACCGCCTGTCCGATACCTGGCCGATGCAGAAGGCCTGAACCCGCTGCGCGCGGCCCGGCCGGGCGCATTTGCCGACGACCGACATGGCAACGCAGATCATCGAAATCATCGATTCGCACACGGGCGGCGAGCCGACGCGCGTGGTCATTGCCGGCGGTCCCGACCTCGGGACCGGCCCGCTCGCGGAGCGCCGCGAGCGATTCCGGCGCGAGTTCGACCGGTTCCGCTCCGCGGTCGTCAACGAGCCGCGCGGCTCGGACGTCGTCGTCGGGGCGCTGCTCGTCCCGCCGGAGGACGCGTCGTGCGCGGCCGGGGTCATCTTCTTCAACAACGTCGGCTACCTCGGCATGTGCGGCCACGGCACGATCGGGCTCGTGGCGACGCTCGCGCACATGGGTCGAATCGCGCCGGGCACCCACCGGATCGAGACCCCCGTCGGGACCGTCACCGCGACGCTGCATCCGGGGGGCGACGTTTCCGTCGCGAACGTCGCCAGCTGGCGCATCGCGAAGGCGGTGCGCGTGGACGTTCCGGGCATCGGCGCGGTCGCCGGCGACGTGGCCTGGGGCGGCAACCGGTTCTTCCTGATCGCCGAACACGGGCAGGATCTCGCGCTGGCCAACGCGGACCGGCTGACGGATTTCTGCTGGCGGGTGCGGCAGGCGCTCAACGCGCAGGGCTACCCGGACGTCGATCACGTCGAGCTCTTCGGCCCGGCGGTTGCGCCGACGGCGAATTCGCGCAACTTCGTGCTGTGCCCGGGCAAGGCCTACGATCGCTCGCCCTGCGGCACCGGCACCAGCGCGAAGCTCGCCTGCCTCGCCGCCGACGGCAAGCTCGCCGAAGGCGACGGGTGGGTCCAGGAGAGCATCCTCGGCAGCACCTTCACCGGCACGTTCCGCTGGCTCGATCGGGCGACGGGCAGGATCGAGCCGGTGATCACCGGCAGGGCGTTCGTGAACGCCGAAGCGAAGCTGCTGGTGAACGAGCTCGACCCGTTCGCGCACGGCATCCGCTAGATGAAGCCCCCCGCCACCGCGCTGCCCCCGCGGGCATCGGCGGCCGGGCGGGCACTGATGAGCAACGCGTTGCCATCATCGGCGGTGGCGTCATCGGCCTGGCGACGGCCTACTACTGCGCGCGCCGCGGCTGGAAGGTGACGCTCGTCGATCGCAATCCCGCGCAGCGCGACGGGTGCTCGTTCGAGAACGCCGGGATGCTGGTGACCAGCCATTTCGTGCCGCTGGCGGCGCCGGGCATGGTGGCGCAGGGCCTCAAGTGGATGTGGAATCCCGCGTCGCCGTTCTACGTCAAGCCGCGGCTGTCGCGCGAGCTCCTCGACTGGGGCATCGAGTTCTGGCGCGCGGCCACGCCCGAGCACGTTCGCCGCGCCGCGCCGCTGCTGCGCGACTTGAGCATCGCGAGTCACCGCTGCTTCGAGGAGCTCGCCGCGCTGCCCGGAAGCGACTTCGGCCTCGTCAGGAAGGGGCTGCTGATGCTGTGCCGCACTGCGCACGCGCTCGACGAGGAGGCGCGCACGGCCGAGTACGGCCGCACGCTCGGCATCGCCTCCGAGGTGCTCGACGCCAGACAGGCAGCGGCGCTCGATCCGGGCATCCGCATGGACGTCGCCGGCGCCGTCTATTTTCCGAAGGACTGCCATCTGACGCCCGATCATTTCGTGACCCAGCTGCAGGACCGCGTTGCCGCCGAGGGCGTCGACTTCCTCTGGAGCACCGACGTCACCGGCTGGCGGGTCGAAGGAGGCCGGACGATCCGGGCCGCGACGACACGCGGGGGCGGTGCGGTCGAGGCGGACGAGTTCGTGCTCTGCGGCGGCGCGTGGTCGCCGCTGCTCGCGCGCGAGCTGGGCCTGCGCCTGCCGATGCAGGCGGGCAAGGGCTACAGCCTGACGCTGCGGCAGCCGCGGCAGTTGCCGGCCATCTGCGCGATCCTGACCGAGGCGCGCGTGGCGGTCACGCCGATGGGCGGCGCGTTGCGCTTTGCCGGGACGATGGAGATCGCGGGCCTCAACGAGGACATCAATCCGGTGCGCGTGCGTGGCATCATCGCGGCCGCGACGAAGTACTATCCCGAGTTCGAGCCCTCGGATTTCGACGGCGTCGCGCCGTGGCGCGGGCTGCGGCCATGCTCTCCGGACGGGATGCCATACATCGGCCGCACCGCGAAATGCGCGAATCTCTCCATTGCCAGCCGGCCACGCGATGATGGGCATGAGCCTCGGGCCGGGCACCGGAGAGCTGATCGCGCAAGTGCTGGCCGGCGAGACCCCGCAGATCGATCTGGCATTGCTTTCGCCGGACCGCTACGACCGGCGCTGACGTTTCGCCGTCGCCGCCCGCCTGGACGCTTCGATCGCGGCTGCCTGTGCATCCGGACCCCGCATTGAACCCGCGCCGCATCTTCGCCGCCTTCTGGGCAGCCTACCTGCTGTCCTATCTGTTCCGGACGGTCAACGCGGTTGTCTCGCCGGAGCTGACGCGCGACCTCGGGCTCGCGCCGGGGACGCTTGGTCTGCTCACCAGCACCTATTTCGTCGCGTTCGCCGCCGTGCAGCTTCCCGCGGGCGTGCTGCTCGATCGCTACGGTCCGCGCCGCGTCGAACCGGTGCTGCTCGCGGTCGGCGGAACGGGCGCGCTCTTCTTTGCCGTGGCGCAGAGCACGGCGGGGCTGGTCGTCGCCCGTGCGCTGATCGGCGTGGGCGTGGCCGTCTGCCTGATGGCGCCGCTGAAGGCGATCGCGACGTGGGTTCCGCGCGAGCGGCAGGCGTCGCTGGCGGCGTGGGTCATGACGGCCGGGAGCGCGGGCGCGCTGGCGGCGGCGACGCCGACGGAATTCGCGCTGCGCTACGTGCACTGGCGCACGCTGTTCGTCGCGCTCGGGCTGCTGACGTATGCCGTCGCCGTCTGGCTGTGGCTGCGCGTGCCGGACACGGCGAAGCCCGCCGCCGGGCCGGGCCTCGGCGCGCAGTGGGCGGGCGTGAAGCGATTGTTCGTGCATCCGCGCTTCTGGTGGATCGCGCCGCTGGGCGGCTGCTGCACCGGCTCGTTCTTCGCGGTCCAGGGGCTCTGGTCGGTGCCGTGGCTGACCGAGGTCAACGGCTTCGATCGCGACGTCGCGGCCCGGCACCTGTTCCTGATGGGCGCCGTCATGCTCGCGGTCTATCTGGCGCTGGGCCTGTTCGCCACGAGGATCGCGCGCTTCGGCGTGGGTCCGCGACACCTGTTCGTCACCGGATTCGGACTCAACATCGCGGCGTTCGCGGCGATCGTCGGGCAGGTTCCCGGCACCTACGCGTGGTGGGCGCTCTACGGGCTCGGCGCCGCCACCAATGTCCTCGCGTTCACGGTGCTGAACGACGGGTTCGCCGCCGAGTTCGCCGGTCGCGCGAATACCGCGCTCAACCTGCTGATGTTCGGCGGCGGCTTTGCCGCCCAGTGGGGCATCGGCCTCGCGGTCGACGCGGCGCGGGCCGGCCTCGGCCTCGATACGGCGGAGGGCCTGCGCCTCGCGTTCGCGTTCGTGCTGGTGCTCGATGTCCTGACCTTCGGCTGGTTCGCGTGGGGCTGGCGGCGGCACGCGCCGCATCTTTACCCGGCGGCAGCCGCCTGACCCCGGCGCCACGAGCGGCAACGCCAAATGCATCTGCACATCCTCGGCATCTGCGGCACCTTCATGGGCGGCCTCGCCGCGATCGCCCATCGCGCCGGCTATCACGTGACGGGCTGCGACGCCAACGTCTACCCGCCGATGAGCACCCAGCTCGAGGGGATCGGCATCGCGCTCACCGAAGGCTACGACGCCGCGCAGCTGGCAGGAGTGGCGCGCGGCGCCGACGTGTTCGTCATCGGCAACGCGCTCTCGCGCGGGCTGCCGCTGGTCGAGGCGATTCTCGACGCCGGGCGGTCCTATGTGTCGGGCCCGCAATGGCTGTTCGAGCACGTGCTGCGCGACAAATGGGTGCTCGCGGTCGCCGGCACGCACGGCAAGACGACGACGGCGTCGATGCTGGCGTGGATCCTCGATCACGCCGGGCCTCGATCCGGGATTCCTGATCGGCGGCGTGCCGCTCAATTTCGGCGTCTCGGCGCGCCTGACCGACAGCGCATTCTTCGTGATCGAGGCCGACGAATACGATACGGCCTTCTTCGACAAGCGCTCGAAGTTCGTGCACTACCGGCCGCGCACCGCGATCCTCAACAACCTCGAATTCGACCACGCCGACATCTTCGCGGACGTGGCCGCGATCGAGACGCAGTTCCACCACCTCGTTCGCACCGTGCCCCCTTCCGGGCGCCTGGTGGTCAACGCCGAGGTGCCGAGCCTCGATCGCGTTCTGGCCCGGGGCGCGTGGTCCGAAGTCGAGCGCTTCGCCGGAGCGGAGTTCGCCATGGACAGCGACTTGCCGCCACCCGCTTGGCGGATCGACGCCGACGGCGCCGTGACGCTCGCCGGGGTGCCGCAGGGCGTCGTCCGCTGGCCGCCCGGTCTGCCGCAGCTCGGCCGGCACAACCGCCTCAACGCGCTGGCCGCGCTTGCCGCGGCGCGGCACGCGGGCGTTCCGGTGGCCGCGGGTCTGGCCGCGCTGGCCGGATTCGAAGGCATCAGGCGCCGCCTCGAGGTGCGCGGCACGGCGGGCGGGGTCACCGTCTACGACGACTTCGCGCATCATCCCACCGCGATCGCCACGACGGTCGACGGGCTCCGGCACGCGGTCGGCGCGGCGCGCATCCTGGCGGTGCTGGAGCCGCGCTCGAACACGATGAAGACTGGGCGCGATGAAGGACGCGCTGCCGGGGAGCCTGGCTGCGGCCGACCTGACGTACTGCTACGCCGGAAAGCTGGGCTGGGACCCGGCGGCGGCGCTCGCGCCGCTCGGCGCGAAGGCCGCCGTCTACGACGATCTCGAAGCCCTGATCGCGGCCATCCTGGCGGAAGCGCGCGCGGGCGACCACGTGCTGGTGATGAGCAACGGCGGCTTCGGCGGCATCCACGACAAGCTGCTGCGGCGCCTCGCCGCGCGCCGATGAAGGCACGTGCTGCCCGCAGGAGGGCGCGACCACGCTCGAAGGGGCTGCGCCTGCACCCGGGGCACGCGGTTGAGCGCGCCGACGATCCTCTACCTGCACGGCTTCAATTCGGGTCCGGGGACGGTGAAGGGGCAGCTGCTGGCACGCGCCGCGGCGGCGCTCGCGAATCCGCCGCGCTTCCACCTGCCGCAGCTCCACCACCGTCCGGCGCAGGCGATGCGCGACGTCTGCGCGTGGATCGAGCGCGAGGCGCCGGCCGGGCGCGATCTGACGCTCGTCGGCAGCTCGCTCGGCGGGTTCTACGCGACCTGGCTCGCCGAGCGCTTCGGTGCCCGCGCCGTGCTGATCAACCCGGCGATCCGGCCGTACGAGGACCTGCGAGCGTTCCTCGGCCGTCAGCGCAACCTGTACACGGGAGAGGAATACGACGTCACGACCGCGCATTTCGACGAGCTTGCCTCGCTCGACGTGCCGCGGATCACGCGGCCGGAACGGTATTTCCTGCTCGTGCGCACCGGCGACGAGATCCTCGACTGGCGCGCTTCGGCGCTGTTCTATGCCGGCGCGTTCCAATACGTCGCCGGCGGCGGCGATCACGGCTGGACGGATTTCGGCGCCGAAGTGGCTCGATCCTGCGCTTCGCCGGGTGCCGAGCCTGAACTTGCCGTCGTTCGGGCTGTCGCATTCGGTCCGGCCCGCTTCTTGCTGCGGGACCGGATTGCGTGGTGGGGCCGTTCCGCTAGGCGCGTGCCTCCCCGCGCGATACGATTTGCAGTGCCGCCAGCCAGCGAGGCTGACGGTTCCCACGGTGATTGCAGCAATGATCGAATTTCGTCGCCCTGTCCTTTTCCTCTTGGCCGCGCTGATGCTGGCGGCTGCCGGCTGTGCTCAGCCTACCGATCCGGCGAGCTTGATCGCCAGTTCCAAGACGCACCGGCAGAAAGGTGAATACCAGGCGGCGATCATCCAGCTGCGCAACGTCCTGCAGCAGAACCCCGATCATGCCGAAGCGCGGTATCTGCTCGGCACGGCCTATCTGGAATCCGGCGAGGCGGCGTTCGCGACGGTCGAGCTGCGGAAGGCCCAGGACCTCGGCTACGATCCCAAGCTCATCTTGCCGGAACTCGGCAAGTCTCTGATCGCGCAGGAAAAGTTCAAGGAAGCCCTCGACGCGACCGACCCTGCAACGGTCGCGGGCGCGCAAAGCTCGCCGGAAATTCTGAACGTTCGGACTTTCGCGCAGCTTGGATTGAGGCAGCTTGCGGCCGCCAAGGCCTCGCTGGACCTGGCGATGATCCTGCGGCCGGATTTTGCCGACGGCATGCTGATGCAGGCGCGGATTGCGTTGATCGAAGCGAACCCGGACGCCGCAAGCGCGCTCGTCGACAAGGCGCTTGCCCTTGATCCGAAGAACGTCGACGGCTGGTTGCTCAAAGGCAACCTGCAGCGCCAGGCGGGGGACACGGACAAGGCGCGCAGCGCGTTCCAGAGGGCGGTCGAGGTCGGTCCGCGCAGCGCCGCCGCGCACCTGGACCTCGCGTCCCTCGACATCGCGGCGCAGCGTTTCGAGGACGCGGCGCTGCATCTGGAGGCGGCGCGCGACATCGCGCCCAGGAACGTGACGGGCGCCTACCTGCAGGCCCTGCTCCAGCTTCGCACCGGCAACAACAAGGCGGCGCTGGACGCGGTCTACCGGGCGCTGGAAATCGCGCCGAAGCACGTCCCCAGCACGCTGCTGGGAGGCATCGCGGAGCTCGCGCTCGGGCACCCCGAGCAGGCCGAGAAATTCCTCGGGACCGCGCTCGAGCTCAGCCCGCGCAACGTCTACGGCCGCAAGATGCTCGCCGCGTCGCAGATGCAGAAGCGGCAGTTCGCGGAAGCGGTGGCCACGCTGGAGCCGGTCCTGGACGAAGGCGCGGGCGCATCGGATCCGGTGCTCCAGGCGCTGGCCGGCGAAGCCTACATGCAGAACAGGCAATACGCGAAAGCAACGCAGGCCTTCGAAAAAGCGGCCGCGCTCGACCCGCAAAACGTGGCGACGCGGATCGCCCTGGGCAGGAGCAGGATGGCGACCGGCGCGACCGATCGCGCCATCGCCGATCTCGAGGCGGCGGCGGCGCTCGGGCCGGGCGGCGCCCGCGCCGACATCATGCTGGTGATGCTGAACCTTCAGCGCAGGGAGTTCGACCAGGCGCTCACGACCCTCGCCAAGCTGGAAAAGGCCCAGCCCGACAACGCAATTGTTTACAACATGAAGGCGGCGGCCTATGGGGGCAAGGGCGACATCGCCCAGGCCCGCGCCCAGATGGAGCGGGCGCTCAAGGTCGATCCGGCCTTCTTCCCCGCGGCGGCGAATCTCGCCGAGCTCGACCTCACGGCCGGCAATGTCGCGCAGGCGCGCAAACGCTACGAAAGCGTGCTCGGCACGGACAAGAACCAGACCCAGGCGATGCTGGCGCTGGCGGAACTGACCAGCAGGACGCGCGGGCCGGAGAAGGAGGTGCTGGATTGGATCCAGCGCGCCAGGACGGCCGCGCCCAGCTCGACCGCGCCCTTCCGCGCCGAAGTCGACCACTACGCCCGCACCGGCCAACTCGACCGGGCGCTCGCCGTCGCGCTCGAACAGTCGAAGCTGCGCCCCGGAGACCCGGGTGTGCTCGAGATTCTCGGCCGGATGCTGATGGCCAAAGGGCATGTCGCGGAGGCCGTCGCCGTCTTCGGCAATCGGGTGGTGCTGCTGCCGAACTCGCCGGAAGCCCATGTCGAGCTGGCTGGCGCGCAGATGGCGGCCAAGGACCCGGCGGGCGCCGCCGGCAACCTGCAGAAGGCATTGCGGCTCAGACCGGGGTATCCCGAGGCACAGGCGATGCTGGTGGCGGCGGAATTGGCCCAGGACCGGATCATCCGGGCGCTCCAGGTCGCCAAGGAAGTCCAGAACGACATGCCCAAGGCGCCGCTCGGGTACGTGCTCGAAGGCGACGTGCTGGCCGCGACGAAGAAGCATGGCGAGGCCGCCGCGCTGTACGAGAAGGCCTATGCGCTGCGCAAGAGCGGGCTGGTCGCGATCAAGATCCATGACGCCTGGGTCGCGGCCGGCAAGACCGAGCAGGGCGAAGCCCGGATCAGGGAGTGGCTCGCCGCCAGCCCCGGCGACATCCTGACCCGCCGGCACTTCGCGTACAGCCTGATGCAGCGCGGGAAATACGCGCCGGCGATCGCGCAGTACCGGCTGGTGCTCGAGCGCCGGCCGAAGGATGCCCTGGCGCTCAACAACGTCGCCTGGGCGATGAGCAAGCTGAAGGACCCCGCGGCGGTGCGCTACGCGCGGCAGGCCTACGAGCTCAACCCGGGCGACGCCGCGACCGCCGACACGCTCGCGCAGATCCTGATCGAAGGCGGGGACCTGCCGGGCGGGCTGGAAATACTGCAAAAGGCGGTTGCCGCGGCGCCTGCCGAGCGGGAAATTCGCTACCATTTCGCCCAGGCGTTGGCCAAGTCCGGCGACAAGGCCAAGGCCATCGCCCAGCTGGAGAGCGTGGTCGGCTCCGGGGCAAAATTTCCGCAGGAGGCCGAGGCCATCGCGCTGCTGAAGCAGCTCCGGCAATAGTGGCGCCGTTCAGTCCGCCGTGGCGGCGCCCGGAATCGCCGGCATTCGCCCAGATCGCAGGAGCTGGCGGCTGCCGAAGTCGCATTGGGGGCCCGGTGTCGGAAAACCTTCCATTTCCAGCGTTGCCGTCGCCGCTGCGTCGGCCCGTCGCCGTCGATGAACCGGCCAGAGGCGGGTTCGAATCGGGGCAGGAAGCCGTGGCGGGCGGCTCGGCAGGGGTATCCCCTGCGCGCGCTTGCCCGCAAGGGCGCGTGGGGGCGGGGCCGGGGACCGGTTGCTCCTCCCCGTGACTCCGGAAGCGTCGGATAAATTGACAGTGGGGAAATCACCCGTTGGCGAGATTAGTCGAAAAACTATTTAAAAACAATGCATTGACGCTGTTTCCAGGATTTGGCGCGGTACTTGCTTTGGATGTGGCGTCGAAGCACAATTTGCGGTGGCGGACGGCAGCGGGCGGGGAAATTGCCCCTGTCGGATGCGAATAACGGAGGTTGAGCATGCGCGCAACAAGGAAGATCCCAATCCCGTTCTCGGTGCGGAACATGGCACTGGCGGCGGCGCTGTTCATGGCGTGGGCACCCGCCGGCGCGATTCTCAAGGCCGACGGCAAGCTGGGCGACGCGCTCGTGGGCAGCCCGCACGGTACGGCAGCGGCGGCGACGGCCGAGGGATACACGACCGGCTGGTCGATCGGCTTCGTTGACGACAAGGGCAATTTCATGGGCAACGGCCAGATCTGGTTCGGCGAGGACGCCAACGGCCAGTTCCTGTACGTGCTGACGCCGACCGGCTACGTCGACAACACCTACGGCGACAACGCCGAGGGCTGGTCGGGCGGACACTCGTTCGGGCAGTTGCTGGGCAGCGACTCGCAGGGCTCGGGTGAAGCCTTCATCTGGACCGACCAGAACGACCCCAACCACAATACCTACGCCAAAGCGAATAATGGTCAGATCGACTACATCGCCAGTTGCTCGAAAGACACCGATGCAGCGGCCAAGGCGGTCTGCAGCGTACCCAACCCCGGAACTGGCGGCTACGCGTCGGGGGGCTTTGGGGATAGCGGAACGGGCATCACCAATGGCGGCAACGGTGCAAGCAAGGATTGGGGCAATCTGGACAGCGATTTGAACGGTTCCGCCGCGAGCGTCCTGCAGGTCGCGACATCGCTCGAATACAACCTCAGGAACATCGATTCCGGCGCGACGACCGACTCCTCGCTGGATCCGAACTGGCTGAAGGAAGTCGGCTACGAGTTCCAGTTCGCCAAGGGCACCTTCGATATGGCCACCTGGGCAAACCCCACCGTGACGATCGACGGGGCCACCAATACTCCGACCGTCGCGGGCCTGCTCAATATCGGCGATTTCCACGTTTCGCCGCCGAAGGCGAAAACTGGAGAGCTTCACCCCGCCGTGCCTGATTGGCACGCCCGGTTGCGGCGTGCCGGAGCCGGGGAGCCTCGCGCTGCTGGCCTCCGGCCTGGCGGCGATGGGCTGGCTCGCGCGAAGGCGACGACCGGAGACCCTGCCGAAGCCGCCGGCGTCGCTCGTCGCCACCTGAGGCGAGGTCCCGCTCGGGTCCTGAGTCCCAGGCAGTTCGTTCGTGAAAAGGCCCGCGCCGCTAACGCGCGGGCTTTTTCATGCGGCTTGCTTCCGCCGGTGTTCTGCGGTTCCGGTTCCGTTCGTCTCCCGTCGACCTCGAGTGCTCGTCTGGCGGCGCCGCGCTAGGATGCCTCCGTGCGCCGCGCGATCCACAGGTGGTGAACGTCCGGTTCGTGACGCTCGTAACGGGCGACGATTTCCTCGAAACGCAGCACCGAGAAGCCGTGCGCCCCGGCGACGGCTTCGACGTAGCCGCGCGAGTGCAGGTAGCGGTTGGATCGGTCGACGACGAAGCCTTCGCCGGCGTGGACCTCGGTCGTGAAGGCGAAGTAGCCTCCCGGCGTGATCGCGCGCTGCGCCGCCGCGAAAATCGGATCCAGGTTCCCGAGGTAGATCATCACGTCCGTGCACAGCGCGAGGTCGAAGGCGTCCGCGAAGCCGGCGAGCACCTGTGCCACATCGCCGACGATGAGCTCGTCGTAGACCGACTTTTCGCGCGCCTTGTCGAGCATGGCGGCCGACAGGTCGATGCCGGTCAGATGGCGCGCGGCCTGCCGGATCAAGGGGCCGCAGAGCCCCGTCCCGCAGCCCAGGTCGACGACGCGCCAGTCCGTCGCCGGGTCCCCCGCCACTTCGAGCACCGCGGCGCAGACCTGTTCCGGCGCGCGATATTCGAGGATGCCGACCAGGTGGTGCTCGAAGCGGTCGGCGTATTCGTCGAACAGGTTCCTGATGAAGTCAGGCGGCGGCGCATCGATGCTCTCGTGCCGGACCCCTGCGAGAAGAAAGCGCGTCAGCTCGTCGTGGGGGTCGAGGCGCAGCGCGTTCCGGTACTGCATCGCGGCGGCCTCGTCCTCGCCCGCATCGCGCAGGGTCTGGCCCAGCGCGACCCGCAGCCCCGCCCGGTTCGGCGCCGCGGCCGCGGCGCGCTTCAGCGATGCGATCGCCTCCGGAAAGCGACGCAGCTTGGCGAGCGTCGTGCCACGGCGCACGAGCGCCAGCAGATGCGTGGGACGAAGCGCGATCGCCGTGTCGAGGCTGCGCAGGCCGGCGTCGATCTCCCCGGTCCACAGTTGCGCGGTCGCGAGCTTGACCAGGTCGTCGCAGTGCTCGATCCCGGGGCGCGGCCCGATCTTCTGCCCGAACAGCTGGGCGGCCCGCCGAAAGTGCCGGAAGGCCTCCTCCGTGCGCCGCTGGCTGGCTGAAAGCTCGGCCAGCGTGAAGGCGGTGTTCGCGTGCTTTGGCGCGAGCGCCGACGCGTGCTCGAGATGTCTGCAGCGCCTCGTCGGTCTTTCCGCTCCGGGCGAGCAGGACCGCGAGGTTGGTGATGACCGGAACCGAATCGGGCCGCAGCGCGAGCAGTGCCCGGTAGCGCTCGATCGCGGGGGCGATGTGCCCCTCGGACGCGAGCGCGTAGGCGAGCGCGCCCAAGAGGTCGGGATCCTCGGAGTGGGCGCTCACCGCCTGCTGCAGCCCCGGCAGCGCCGCCCTGGTCCGGCCGAGCTGGAACAGCCGCTGCGCGACTTCCAGCGCGTTCTTCGCGTCACCGGAGCGTTGCGCGCGCCTGCGCAGCGCCGCCGCGGCCTTCGCCTGCAGCCTTTCCTTCTCGCGCCGTTCGTTGCGGTTCATCGTGAATCGAGGCGATGTGAAATCATTTCGCGCCGGCCGCGCCGTGGCGCCGGGCTACGGCGCGCGAACGCCGGCCGCGGCCGGCGCCGGTGGGCCGTTGGCCCCCGCACCGGCGAACTTCGCCGTCGCGATGGCGACCGCCATGTTCGGGTAGAGGGTCGAGTCGACGATGGACGCGTAGCCCGGTATCGGACGCGCGAAACCGGCATGAAACGAGTTCATCCAATGGCCGAGGCCTTTGCTGGTGAGGCCGTGATTGAGCGGATAGCGTTGCGCCGCCGCAGGAATGACCGGATTCTCCTCGCGCGTCTTGTCCCGTTCCCAGAAAACCGTGACCTTGCCCTGCAGCTCGGCGCGCAGGAACGAGTCCGGATGGTCCCACCACATCGCTCCGGGGTATTCGGCCGCCACCAGCGAGACGATGCCGAGCCCCCGTCCGCTGCCCGCCCAGTTGACCGCGTTGACCAGGTGCCCGACGGCGCCGTCCCAGCAGGTCGAGCCGGTGATGACCGGGTGGCAGCTCCACGGCCGCCAGGTGTTGGCCGATTTCGGGGGGGCGTTGCCGGTCGCGCCACCGATCGTGTGCACGTCGGCGTCGGATCCGGTGATGAACGTGCGCTCTCCCCGCGCCCCCTCGATCGCCGCCTTGTTCTTCAGGATGCCCGCGTAGTCGGCCGCGACGTTCGCCGGCTCCGCAGCCGCCTCGGCGCGCCCGGGACCGGCTGCGCCCGTGTGGAAATGCTCGGCGCTGTGGATCACCAGGACGTTGTAGCTGCCGAACGCGGGCGTCGCCGCGCCCGGCCCGAAGAAGGTGAGCTTCCATTGGAGACCGCTGCTTTGCGGGAGCGTGTGGACGACGTCCGCGAGCTTCTGGATCGCCTGCCGGTATTTGGAGCCGGGCTGCGCATACGTGTACCACAGCACGTCGATGGATTGCCCAAGCGCGGCGGGTGCTGCAAGCCCTGCCAGCAGCACCAGAGCGATCCGCCGCAGTTCCCAAGTCAAACCGATTCTATCGCCGGACATGGTTCTCGGTCGTCGTTCGTGCTGTTTGCGTTTGGCTCGATTCGGCCGACTCCGCGCCAAGGGGCAGCAATGATCATGCCCGGCGCTTCCCGATCAGATTATCGCCCAGGGACGCGACGCGACTGACCGAGCGTCCGGAATGGCGGCGGAGAGGCGCGGCGCCGGCGGCGGCTTCCGCGAGGCCATTCCGGCACGTCTTTTGCGTCCCGACCGCAGGGCGTGGTACGTTCGAATTTCTGCCTGACGGCAGCAGGGGGAGGCACGATGAGCATCGGCAAGGCGTTGATCGTCGACGATTCGAAGGTGGTGCAGTTCAAGCTGAAGCGGATGCTCGAAGCCCGCGGCCTGGGCGTCGACACGGCGAGCTCCGGTCACGAGGCGCTCGATTACCTGAAGAGCCACGCGCCGGACATCATCTTCATGGACTTCATGATGCCCGACATGGACGGCTACGAGGTCACCGGCATCATCACCGCCAACCCGGCGACCGCCGCGATTCCGGTGATCATGTGCACGGGTCACGACACGCCGCAGGACCGCGAGCGGGCGCGGGAGAACGGGGCACGCGGCTTCGTGACCAAGCCGGTCGACGACGCCGCGCTCGATTCGATGCTCGCGGAGATGAAGGAGCGCCCCCCGGCCGCGATTCCGGCGGCGCGCCGGCCGACGCCGAAGGAACGGCTCCAGCCGACGCTGTTGCCCCGGCTCCTGCTGCCGTCGTTGCGCCCGGTCCGGCGGCAGCGCCGGTTCCGGTCGCCGGCGCCGTCGCGGCCCCGGCCGCCGCGGTCCCCGCGCCGGCCATGGCCGCGGACACCGCGCGGATCGCCGAGCGCATCGCGCGGGAAGTCACCGAGCGGCTCGTGCGCGAAGCGATGGCCACGCTGTCGGCCGCGTCCGAGCGGGCGGCGCGCGATGCGGCGCAGGAGGCGGCGACGCGCGCGACCCGCGAGGCACTGGCGTCGTGGCGCGCCGAGCTGGCGCAGGAACACGAAAGCGCGGGGCTCGCGGCCGTTGCCGCCGCGACGAAGGCCGCGCGCGAATCCGTGCAGCCGGCCATCGACGCGGCGGAAGCCGCGCGGCGGTCGGAGGCGATGGCCGCCGACGACAAGCTGCGCGAAGCGCTGGCGGCTGTTCACGCGACCGCCGAGCGCGTCGCGCGCCAGACGATGGATTCGGGCAGGGCGACGATGGAGGAAGCGTCGCGCAAGGTTCTGGAGTCGGCACGCGCCGATCTCGGCGACAGCGCGCGCATCGCCGCCGAAGCGGCGGCGAAGCCCGTGGCCGAGTCGGCGGCGCGCGCCGTGGCCGAGCAGCTCGTGCGCGTGACGCTCGCGGGCGTCCACGAGGAAGAAGCGGCGTTGCGCACCGAGGTCGAGCAGGCGGCGCTCGCCGTCGCCGAGCAGATCACCCGCGAGACGCTGCAGCCTGCCGTCGACGCGGCCGAGGCGGCGCGCCTGTCCGCGGAGGCGAACGCCGAAGCGAGGCTGCAGGAAGCGCTCTCCACCGTCCATGCGACAGCGGAGCGCGTCGCGCGCGAAACGCTGGACTCGGCGCGCGCGACGCTGGAGGACGCGTCGCGGGAAATCCTGGAGTCCGCCCGCGCCGATCTGCAGGAGCGCACGCATCTGGCCGCCGAAACCGCCGCCAAGCCGGCGGCGGAAACGGCGGCGCGCGCGGTGGCCGAGCAGCTCGTGCGCGTCACGCTGGCCGCGGTCACCGAGGATGCGGCGCAGCTGCGCACCGACGTCGAGCAAACGGCCGTGACGATGGCCGAGCAGGTGGCCCGCGAGATGGTCCAGCAAGCGGTCGACGCCGCCGCGGCGGAGCGTCAGGCGGCGGCCTCGGCCGCCGAAGAGCAGCTGCAGCAGGCGCTGGCCGGCGTGCCCGCGACGGCCGAGCGCGTCGCGCAGGAATCGCTGGAACTCGCCAGGGCGGTGATGGAGGACGCGTCCCGCGGCGTGCTCGATTCGGTGCGCGCCGAATTGCAGGACAGCGTCCGCCTGGTCGCCGAATCGGCGGCGAAGCCCGCCGCCGAGGCTGCCGCGCGCGCGGCGGCCGAAGAGGTCGCGCGCAACGCCCTCGCGGAAGCCCGCGCAGAGGACGCCGCCTCGCGTCAGCGGATCGAGGAGAGCGCCATCGCGGTGGCCGAGCAGGTCGGCCGCGATCTCGTCAAGCTGGCGTTCGAAGCCGCCAAGACCGGACGTCCGCCGGCCGGCGGCGAATCCGGCACGGTGCAGCCGGCCGGCGATGGGGGAGCGGCCGGCATCGCCGCACCGGCGCCGACGGCGACCGAACCGGGTCCGCCCGCGCGGTCGGCGCCACCGATGCTCGTGCCGTGGCTGGCCGGACTGACGCTGGCCGTGCTATATCTCGTCTACAGGAGTTTTTCGTAACGGCGCGCGGCTCGAACGGCGTCGGCGCGTCCGACGCTGCCGGCGCGTGGCATCGTCGCGGGAGCGCCGGGTGGGCTTGCAGCACGCGCGCTCGTGCCGGTCTTCGTGCCGGCGGCGAGCGGTTGAACAGGGAGGAACGAAGATGAAAATCGCAATGGTCGGCTCACGCTACTTCGGGGCATCGGTGTTCGAAGCGCTGCGCAAGGAGGAAGGAGTCGAGTTCTCGAGTGTCGTCGCCCCGGCGGCGGACGACCGGTTGGCGCTCGCGGCGCAGAAGGCGGGACTCCCCGTCCACGTGCTCGAGAATCCCAAGATCGTGCCGGGAGCAGCGATCGCCGAAGGGACGGATCTGATCGTGGCCGCGCACACGCACGCGCGCGTGAGCAACGAGGCGCTGGCGCACTCGCGCCTGGGCGGCGTCGGCTATCACCCGTCGCTGCTGCCGCGCCATCGCGGCATCGCGGCCGTCGAATGGACGATCCAGGAGGGCGACCCGATCGCGGGAGGCTCCGTCTATCACCTCGCCGACGGCTGGGACGCGGGCGCCATCGCCGCGCAGGACTGGTGCTTCGTGCTGAAGGGCGAGACCGCCCGCGAACTGTGGGAGCGCGCGCTGGCGCCGATGGGCCTCGAGCTGCTGGCCAAGGTTGTGCAGCACGCCCGGCTGCACGGCGAGCTGCCCGCGCGCCCGCAGGATCAGCGCTTCGCGACCAAGGCGCCGATGATCAAGAAGCCGGCCTAGCCGGAGTTGAAGACGGCCGGGCGCTTGCCGGCATGAGCCCGCCGGATTCCCTCGGTGGCGAATGCCGGAGTGCGCGGCACGAAGGCACTCCGGTGAGCCTGCCGGTGTCGCCGCGAGGGGAATGCCGAAGCGCGAAGCGCGAGGGAATTCCGATGAGCCTCTCGGTCATCCTGATCGCGATGAACGAGGAAGCGTCCATCGCGCGCGCGCTGCGCTCGGTCGCCTTCGCCGACGAAATCGTCGTGGTCGATTCGGGCAGCAGCGACCGCACCGTCGAGATCGCGCGCGAGCTCGGCGCGAAAGTCACCGTGACCGACGACTGGCCCGGATTCGGCCCGCAGAAGAATCGCGCGCTCGATCTCGCGACCGGCGACTGGGTGCTGTCGCTGGACGCCGACGAGTGGCTGACGGCCGAGTGCGCGGACGAGATCAGGCGTGCCGTCGGCGCGGGTGCCGCCGGCATCGCGGCGTACCGGATGCCGCGCCGCTCCAGCTTCTGCGGACGCTTCCTGCGCCACTCCGGCTGGTGGCCGGACTACGTGCTGCGCCTGTTCCGCCGGGGCAGCGCGCGCTTTTCCGACGACAGCGTCCACGAGCGGCTGGTGGCGGACGGAACCGTCGGCACGCTGCGCGAGCCGATCATGCACGAAACCTTCGTCGACCTCGACGACATGCTGGGCAAGATGAACAGCTATTCGACGCTGGCCGCGAAACGCCTGCGCCAGGACGGCAAGTCGGCGGGACTGGCGCAGGCGGTGTTGCGCGCGCTGTGGGCCTTCGTCCGCACCTACTTCCTGCGCGCCGGGTTTCTCGACGGCCGCGAGGGCTTCATGCTGGCGGTGGCCACGGCCGAGGGCACGTATTACCGCTACGCGAAGCTCCTGCTGCTGCGCAAGCGCTGATGCACGCGATTCAGGTCGTCGAGCCGACGCTGGAGGGGTACTCGGGCCACTGTCACGCGCTGGTTTCGAGCTTCGTCCGCGCGGCCGCGCCCGCCGCGATCGACCTCTGGAGCGGCAAGGGATCCGAAGGCCTGGCGTTCGGGCCGGGCGTCACGATCCATCCGTTCTTCCGGCGGCGCATCAGGCTGCCGCAGTCGCTTTATCTGCTGCATCGGCTCGTCCGCGGCCCGGGCCGGATCGTGGTCACCACCGCCCGCACGAGCGACCTCGCGCTGCTCGACCTTGCCGGCGGCGGACGCCTTGCGCCCGGCCGGGTCTTCCTCTATTTCCACTGGGTGAGGGCGACTGCGCGCAAGTTGCGCTTCCTGCAGCGGATCGCGGCCCGGCAGCCGGAGGTCGTGATCCTGGGCACCACGGAGAGCGTCGTCGACGTGTTCCGGCGCAGCGGCTTCGCGCATGTTCTGCTGCTGCCGTACCCGGCCCCGCAGCCCGCAGGGACCGCGGGCGCGGTGCCGTTCCGGCAGGTGCTCTATGCGGGCGCCGCGCGCCAGGACAAGGGGTTCAAGGCCGTCGTGGACCTCGTGGCCCTGCTGGCCGCGCGCGGCGAACGCATTCCCGTCGCCGTGCAGATATCCGCCGATCACTACGGCAAGTGCGATGCCGCGACCCGCGAGGACATTGCCCGCCTGAAGGCGCTGCGCTATCCGCCGCTCACGCTGATCGGCGACACGCCGTCGCCCGAGGCGTATGCGGCGAGCTTTCCCGGGAGCATCTGCCTGCAGCCGTACAGCCGTTCCGAGTTCCGGGACCGCGTCAGCGGCGTGACGCTCGACGCGCTGGCGCACGCGTGTCCCGTGATCGCCACCGCAGGCACCTGGACGGCAGACCTGATCGAGCCGTTCGGAGCCGGTGTCGCGGTTGCCGAGCCCGATGCCGAGAGCCTGTACGCGGCCGTCAAAACGGTGCATGCAGGCTATGCGCGGTATCAGGCCGGCGCTCTGTCCGCCGGGCACGCGCGGGACCGCGATTCGTGGCGCCCGCTGCTGGATCGATTGGCGTCCTGAACGGTCCGTCGCGTCGACCGTGACGCGACGCGGCGCGCATGGCCCCGACGCATCGGCGGGGACTCGCGGCGCGCGTCGGCCCTGTGCCGCTCTTGTTTCTGCGCCGCGTCTTTCTCCGCGCCACGCGCCGGCGAGCGTGCGCGTTCGGCGCCCCCCGGCGCCCGGCGCTATACTGGACTGATGGGCAAGCCCACGCTCGCCGGCAAGCTGGTGGTGGCGATTTCGTCGCGGGCGCTGTTCGACCTGACGGAGAGCCACAGGATCTACACGTCGGAAGGCGTGGGCGCCTACCACCGCTACCAGGTCCAGCACGAAGACGAGATGCTGGCGCCGGGCCCGGCGTTCGTGCTGGTCAAGAAGCTGCTGCGGCTGAACCGCCCCGACAAGCAGTACGTCGAGGTGATCCTGCTGTCGCGCAACTCCGCCGACACGGGCCTGCGCGTGTTCAACTCGATCAAGCACTACGGCCTGGACATCACGCGCGCGGCCTTCACCAAAGGCGAGCCGACATCCCGCTACGTGCCGGCGTTCGGGGCGCACCTCTTCCTGTCGGCCGATCAGGGCGACGTGCGGCGCGCGCTCGACGAGGGCCATGCCGCGGCGACGATCTTCCCCAGCGCCGGCGGCACCAACGAAACCGACGAGCTGCGCATCGCGTTCGACGGCGACGCCGTCCTTTTTTCCGACGAGGCCGAGCGGGTCTACCAGGCGGACGGGCTCGCCGCGTTCGCGCAGAGCGAATCGCAATCGGCGCTCGAGCCGCTGGTCGGTGGACCGTTCAAGGAATTCCTCGCCGGGCTGCATCGAATCCAGGCGGACTTTCCCGAGGACAAGAGCCCCATCCGCACCGCGCTCGTCACCGCGCGCAGCGCGCCGGCGCACGAGCGTGTCATCCGGACCCTGCGCGCGTGGAACATCCGGATCGACGAGGCGCTGTTCCTGGGCGGCCTCGACAAGGGCGAATTCCTGCGCGCCTTTCGCGCCGACATCTTCTTCGACGACCAGCGCACGCACGTGGAGTCCGCTCTGAAACACGTCGCGGCGGGCCATGTGCCGCACGGTATTACCAACGAAGAGACGCTGACCGGCCGTTGAGCGCACCGGCCAATCCCTTCACGCTGGCCGGATGGCGCCAGGCGGTCGCCGAGCATTACGCAGCGGTGCGGGCGCTGGCCGACCGCGACGCGCCGGCGGCGGCGGCGCAGTTTCGCGCGGCGCGGAGCCGGCTGCTGCGTGAGCACCCGGACAGCCCGATCGCGCCGGAGCGCCGTGCCGGATGGGAGGGTCCCCGCTGGTTTCCCTACGACGCGGCGTTTCGGGTGCGCGGCGTGCTCGACACGTCGGCGCCGCGCGAGACGTTCGAGATCGCGCTGGCGGCCGACGGCGTGCTCCGCTGCACGCGGGTGGCCCACGCGCGCTTCACGCTCGCCGGTCACGCGTCGGCGCTGGCGATCTACTGGCTCGGGGGCTACGGGGGCGGCCTGTGGCTGCCGTTCTCGGACGCGTCGGGCGGCAGCGAGACCTACGGCGGCGGCCGCTATCTCTACGACACGATCAAGGGCGCCGATCTCGGCATCGACGGCGACGCCATCGTGCTCGACTTCAATTTCGCGTACAACCCGTCGTGCGCCTACGACGACCGTTGGTCGTGTCCACTGTCGCCTCCCGAGAACCGGCTGTCCTGCGCCGTGCGGGCGGGCGAGCGGATGCCGTTCGGACGGGACGCGGAAGGGGTCGCGCCGCGGGCGCATGAATCACCCTAAGCCCGCGGCGCGACCCCTTCCGCGTCCGCGGCAACGCTCAATCGGCGACGATCCGCCCGAAGAACGGATATTGCGGATCGTTGTAGCCGGGGGTGGACGGATGCCCCGGCGTGACCAGCGAATCGACGAGCGCCTCGTCCTCCTCGGTCCACGTCGTCCCGAGCGCGCCGACGTAATCCTGCCACTGTTCGAGCGTGCGCGGCCCCGCGATCACCGAGGTCACGATCTGGTTGGCCCACAGCCACGCGAGCGCGAATTGAGTGAGCGTGCGGCCGGTCTTCTCGGCATGCGCCTGCAGGATCTGCGCGATCGCGAACGATTCCTCGCGAAACTCGGTCTCCATCATCCGCTGGTCCTTGCGCGCCACGCGCGAATCCTCGGGCACGACGCCGGGCCGGTACTTGCCGGTCAGCACGCCGCGCGCGATCGGCGAGTAGGGCGCGACGCCGATGCCATAGTGATCGCAGGCGGGCAGGATCTCGACCTCGGGCATCCGGTTCAGCAGGTTGTAGTACGGCTGGCAGACCACCGGCAGCGGCACGCCCTGGGCCTCGCATTCGCTCACGACCTCCGCGATGCGCCAGCCGCGATAGTTCGACACGCCGAAATAGCGGATCCTGCCGCTGCGGATCAGGTCGCCGACGGCGCCGACCGTCTCCGCGATCGGCGTGTCCCGATCGTCCTTGTGCAGGTAGTAGACGTCGATGTAGTCGGTGCCGAGGCGGGCCAGGCTGTCGTCGCAGGCGGCGAGCAGCCAGCGCCGCGACAATCCGCCGTCGTGCGGCTTCGCGGTCAGCGCGTTGCCCGCCTTGGTGGCCAGGATCCAGCGCCGCCGGTTGGCCTTGATCGCGGCGCCGACGATCGTCTCCGACTCGCCTTTCACGTAGGCATCCGCCGTGTCGATGAAGTTGACGCCGGCGGCGAACGCCGCGTCGACGATCCGCCGCGACTCGGCCGCGTCGGTGCGGTCGCCGAACGTCATCGTGCCGAGGCAAACGGGGGAGACTTCGAGTCCGCTCGAGCCCAGCCGCCGGTATTCCATGGTCATCCTTTCGTTTCGTGGGTGCGTGAGTGCGTTCCCGCGGCGCTCCACGCAAGGGAGGCGCGCACGGACCGGCTGTCAGGACGCGCGGCGCAGGCGCTCCATGTTCGGAACCGGCAGCGCGCGTCGCAGCACCGTCTCCCCGAGCCAGTCCGCCGCGCGCTGCGCGCGGGCGGCGACCGCTTCGGCGGGCATCTGCAGGTAGTCGTCGTTGTAGACGTCGAAACTGTAGTCGCCGCAGTAGCCGATCTCGTCGAGCTTGGTGACGAAATCCGCGAGCCCGTCGCTGTGCGCGCCTTCGCCGGGAAAGACGCGGAAATGCGTCGCGGTCGCGGTCTGCTCCTCGGTCGAGCGGATCTCCTGCCACATGTAGTCGGACAGCTGGACCAGGAAGATCTGCTCCGGGTCGATCGCGTCGAGGTCCTCGAGGGGCGCCCCTGCCGCGAGCACGTCGAAGGCGTCGATGGCGAGCCCGAGGTTCGCGCAGTTGGCGCGAAAGACGAGTTCGCCGGCGGCGCGAAAATCCCTCGCCGTCCGGCTCCAGCCCACGCCCTTGAACGCGATGCGCACGCCCAGCGGTATCGCCAGGATCGCGAGCATCCTGAGGTCGCGCGCGATCGCGTCGACGTCCGTGGCGGCGTGGGTCGACGTCGACGCCTCGACGACGAGCGCCTGCGCGCCGATCCGGCCGCAGACGTCCAGCATCGACTTCGCGACATCCACCTTGTAGGCGTGCAGCTGGTCGGCGAGCCCTTCGAAATCGCGCAGCGCTTCCAGCCCGGTCACGCGCAGGCCGCAGTCGCGTATCGCCCGCACGCCCGCCGCGATGCCCGACGGATGCCCGACGACGTCGCTCGCCGCGATCATCACCTGCGTGAAGCCGGCCTGCCGTGCCGCGGCGAGCTTGACCTCCAGCGACCCCGCCATCGAGGCCGTGTCCATGCCGAAGTCGCTGAAGATCATCGCCTGGCCGCGGCGGGAGGCTCGTCGTGCACGAGCTCGAACATGACGCTGCCCAGGCAGGGCTTGGTCAGGGCGCCCCGGTCGCTCGCGTGGACCGTCTCGGAGGTGTGGAACTCGACGCCGCGCTTCTCCAGCAGCGCGACGGCCGCGGGAACGTCGGGCGTTCCGAAACCGATGCGCTGCAGATGCTCGTCGGCAGGCGCGTAGCGGGCGTTGTCGTCGGGCTCGATCAGCTGCAGATAGAAGTTGCGGCACGGGCTCTGCAGCAGCAGCCCCTTCGGCAGGATGCCGAAGCGAACGCGGTCCGGCAGCGCCTTGAAGCCGAAGATCTGCGAGTAGAACTCGACCCAGTCGGCGGTGCGGTCGACGCCGATGTACTGGACGATCCCGAAGAAATGGAGTCCGCCGAGGGCCGGCGGGTGAGGGTCGACCGTCGGGATGGCGCGAAAGTCGACGTCGTAGATCGAGAACTCGTCGTAGCGGTCGACGAAGTAGATGAGGCTCTCGCCGACGCCGTGGATGGCGGGAATGTTGAGCTCCATCGCTCGCGCCCTTACCGGAATCTCCCACGCGCCGAGGTCCAGCGCGCGGCGAAACGCGGCGTCGGCGTCGCGCACGCGCACGGCGAACGCGCTCAGGATCGGCCTCTCGACCGGCTGCACGGTCCGCGGGACGTCCGCCGCCTGCGCGTTGACGATGATGTTCATCGAGCCCTGGCGATACAGCTCGACCTCGCGCGACCGGTGCCGCGCGATCGGCCGGAAGCCCATGGTCTCCAGCACGCCGCCGAGCGCCTGCGGCTTCGACGTGGCGAACTCGATGAACTCGATCCCGTCGAATCCCAGCGGGTTGTCAGGCTCGGAGACCGCTTCGCGGTCCAGTGCGTTCGTCATTCCGGTACCTCGTCGCAAGACTGCAGGCTGGTCACGCCACATCATAGCCCAGGCGCCACGGGGACGCCTCGGCCGCCGCGTCGGTTCCGGTCCGCATGCCGGCCGCGCGCGCCAGGCGGCCGGCCAGCCTTCGCCGGCGGCAGCGGGCGGGGTTGAGATGAATCACGGAAGGATGTTCCAATCCGGAACGATCGTATTATCCATGGAAAGCGAATGAGCGCCCATCGCGCCGACCGGCTTCGGGCGAGCCGCGATGGGCTGGCGGATGACCCTGCGGCGACCTGCACGGCCGGGCTCACGCGCCGCGCGTCGCAACCTCGAGGAGACCGCTGATGGAATTCGGATTGAGCGACGAGCAGCGCCTGCTCGTCGAAATGGTTCGTCGCTTCGTCGAGACCGAGCTCGTCCCGCTCGAGGACGAGATCGAGGCATCGGGCAAGCTTGCGCCCGGGAAGGCGGCGGCGATCTTCGAGAAGTCGAAGGCCCTCGGCTTCTATGCGATGAACATACCCGAGGAATACGGCGGCGGCGGGCTGTGCGCCGTCGACACGATGCTGGTCGAGGAGCAGTTCGGCCACACGAAGGACATCCTCATCCGCCGCGCGTTCGGCAACGTCTACGAATCGCTGCTCGAGGGCAATTCCGCGCAGAAGGAGCGCTGGCTCCTGCCGGCCGTGCGCGGCGAGCGCACCTGCTCGATCGCGATCACCGAGCCCGGCGCCGGGTCGGACGCGGCCGCGATTACGACGCGGGCCGAGAGGCAGGGCGACGGCTGGCTGCTCAACGGCAACAAGCACTTCATCAGCGACGGCCTGTATTCCGACTTCTTCATCGTGTCGGCGGTGACCGATCCTGCCAGGCGTCCGCGCCACGTCTCGCTGTTCCTGGTCGACAAGAACCTGCCGGGCGTGGTCGTCGGCCGCGACCAGCAGATGATGGGACTGACCGGCACCAGCCACGTCGAGCTCTTCTTCGAGAACGTGCGCCTCGGACCCGAGCATCTGCTCGGCGCGGAAGGTCAGGGGCTGGCGATCGCGTATTCGACACTCGGGCGCGTGCGTCTCGCGCAGGTCGGCGCGCGGGCGATCGGCAAGGCGAGCCGCCTGCTGACGCTGATGACGAGTCACGCCGGCGAGCGACGGCAGTTCGGCAAGGCGATCGGCGAGTTCCAGATGATCCAGCAGATGATCGCCGACAGCGTGATCGAGATCAACGCGGCGCGGCTCATGCTGCTGCGCGCGGCGTGGGAGATCGATCAGGGCCGCGACGCGCGCGACTGGATCTCGATGGTGAAGGTCGACGCGGCCGAGACGCTCGGCCGCGTCGCCGACCGCGCCGTGCAGGTCTTCGGCGGCATGGGCTATTGCAGCGAGATGCCCATCGAGCGGCTCTATCGCGATGCCCGGATCTTCCGGATCTTCGACGGCACGTCGGAGATCCACCGTACCGTCATCGCGAAGAGCGCGCTCAAGCGCGGCGCGACGCTGTGGGACGTCGGCGCCTGACCCGACCTGCCCGCGCGCCGCGACCGTCGTCCGGCGCGCGGATGCCGGCGGCGGCGCGCCCGCCCGGCCGGGCGCTCAATACGTCGCCCGGCCCCCGGTCAGATCGAAGGTGAAGCCCGTGGTGAAGCTGCACTCGGGACTCGCGATCCAGGCGACCATCGCGGCGATTTCCGGCACCTTCGCCGTCCGTCCCATCGGGATCCGGCTCCTGGCGAGCGCGATGTGCTCGGGCGTCATCTCGCGGAACAGGTCGGTCTCGGTCGAGCGCCGGGGCGATCGCGTTGACCAGCACGCCGCTGTCCACCAGTTCCTTCGCCACCGATTTCGTGAAGCCGATGACGGCCGCCTTCGCCGCCGCGTACGCGGCGATGCCCTGGTTGCCCTCCTTGCCGGCGATCGACGCGACGTTGACGATGCGCCCGTACGACCGCGCGCGCATGTGCGGAATCGCGACGCGGCTGCAGTAGAAGACGCCGGTGAGATCGACGGCGAGCACCCGGTCCCAGGCGGCGAGCGGATAGTCCCAGGTCGGCGCGACGGGGCCGTTGATGCCGGCGTTGTTGACCAGGATGTCGATCGTGCCGAGCGCGCGCTCGGTCTCGGCAAAGGCCCTTTCGACCTGGGCGTAATCGGCGACGTCGACGGCGTGCGTCGACACGGGCGAAAAGCCGGCGGCGCGCGCATCGAGCGCGTCGAACGCGAGGTCCCACAGGGCGACGCGGCAGCCCTCGCGCGCGAGGCGCTGCGCGACGCCGAGACCGATGCCCCGCGCGCCGCCGGTGACGATCGCGCCCTGTCCGGCCAGGCCGGCGAGACCGACCGTCATCACGCGCTCCAGACGTCGCGGATCGCCGCGGGTCTGCCGCTCGCCAGCGACTCGACCGCCGCTTCGGCGATCGCCTGCGCGCGCAACCCGTCGTCGAGGCCCGGGCTCGCCGGGCGGCCGCCGCGGACGGCGGCGATCAGCGCATCGAGTTCGGCCGCGTAGGTCGGCGCGAAACGCTCGTACCAACCGGCGTGGATGCCGTCGGCGTGAAGCTGCGTGCCGCGGTAGACGCAGACGCCGCGCTCGCGCTGGCGCTCGGACACCAGCAGGCCGCCGGCGCCGAAGATGTCGAACATCTCGTCACAGCCGTACGCGGTGCGCCGGCTGAAGCTGAAGGTGGCGAGCGCGCCGGTTTCGAAGCGGAGCGTCAGCGCCGCGCTGTCGACGTCGCCGTACTCGGCGTAGCCGGGCTCGAAGAGGCAGCCGCCGGTCGCGTAGACCTCGACCGGCGCCACGCCGGCGATCCAGCACGCGAGATCGTAGTGGTGCGTCCCCTTGTCGCGCAGCATCCCGCCCGAGCGGTGCGAGGCCGCCGGCGAGGGCGCGGCCGAGCTGCGCGACACGAAGTGCATCGACTCGACCGCGCCGATCTCGCCGGCGCGAACGCGGTCGTGCACCGCGCGGTGGTGGACGTCGAAGCGGCGGTTGAAGCCGACCGCGGCCACCGCGCCCGCCGTGCGCGCGGCGTCGAGGCAGCGGCGCGCGCCGTCGAGACTGTCGGAGATCGGCTTCTCGCACAGGATCGCCTTGCCCGCGGCGATGCTCGCGAGGACGTGCGCCTCGTGCGCGGCCGTGGACGACCCGATCACCACCGCCTGCACCGCCGGATCGGCGAGCATCCCCTCGACCGACGTGTCGAAGCGCGCGCCGCAGGTGGTCGCGAGCGCGCTGCCGCGCGCCGCATCGGTGTCGACGACCCAGCGCAGCACGGCGTCCGCACGGCTCGCGATGTTGCGGGCGTGCACGCTGCCGATCGCCCCGGCGCCGATCAGCCCGAATCCGATCTGGTTCATGTTCCGGTCCATGTCAGTGCCTGCCCGGCCGCCCGCCCGGCCGCCCGAAGGGCACTGAGCGGAGCGAGCGCGGGGGAGATTTCATCCTATACCGCCGTCTGCACGCGGTCCTTGATCACGCCGATGACCTCGTCGGCGTCGCGCTGCCACCAGTTGCGCTGCGAGAAGATCTCGACCTCGATGTAGCCGTCGTAGCCGGCCGCCTCGACCATTCCGCGCAGCGCCGGCAGGTCGATCACGCCGTCGCCCATCATGCCGCGGTCGAGGCGCAGGTCCTGCGTGTCGGCGAGCCAGTCGCTGACGTGGAACGAGCAGATGCGCCTGCCGGCGCGCGCGATCTCGGCCTCGAGGTCGGGATCCCACCACACGGCGTAGGTGTCGACGGCGATGCCGACGGCGTCGTCGGCGCCGAGGCGGTCGCACCATTCGTTGGCGAGCCTCATCGTCGACAGCACGCTCCTGGTGGCGCAGATCATCGGATGCAGCGGCTCGAGCGCGATCCTGACGCCGGCGCCGCGCGCGTGCGGGATCAGTTCGGCGATGCCGGCGAGCGCGCGCTCGCGCGTGCCGGCGAGGTCCCGGTCGCGCGGATCGACGCCGCCGGCAACGAAGACGAGACAGGGCGCCGCGAGCGCCGCGGCCTCGTCGAGCGCGCGACGGACGTCGTCGCGGGCCGCCGCGGCTTCGACCGGATCCGGCGACGTGATGAGACCGGCGAAACAGTAGCCCGACAGCGCGATGCCGTTGTCGGCGACGAGTCGCGCGGTCTCCGCGACGCCGTGCGCGCGCGTCTTGTCGCGCCACAGGCTGGTGCAGGGGACGCCGTTGCGCGCCAGCGCGGCGACGAATTGCGGAGTGGAGCACTGCTGCAGCAGCGTGACCTGGTGAATCGACAGGCGGGCCGGATCAAGCATGGCGATCGGCGTTCAATAGACCCCCGCCGTCGCGCCGCCGTCGACGGCGATCGCGGTTCCCTGGATATGGCGCGCGCGCTCCGAGCAGAGAAACAGCGCGAGCGCCGCCACGTCTTCGGGCTTGCCGAGCCGGGCGAGGCCATCCTTGGCGATCAGCGCCGCGCGCACCTCGTCGACCGACGTGCCGGCGGCCTCGGCCCGCTGCCGGAACAGCTGCTCGATGCGCTCGGTCTCGGTCATGCCCGGCAGGATCGCGTTGACGTTGACGCCGTCGCGCTTGCCGAGGCCCGACACGCCCTTCGTGAAATTCGCCATCGCCGCGTTGACGGAGCCGCCGATCAGGAACTCCGGGTCGGGGGTCCGCGCGGCGCCGCCGATGATGTTCACGACGTGCCCGCGCGCTTGCTTCAGCAGCGGCCAGAACAGGCGGGTCAGACGCACGCAGCCGAAGAACTTCAGCGCGAAGCCGTCCTGCCAGGCGTCCTCGCCGAGGCTCAGGAAAGCGCCGGCGCGCGTGGCGCCGGCCGAGTTGACGAGGATGTCGCAACGCCCGTGCAGATCGGAGACCAGGCGGAACACCTGCTCGCAGCCTTCCTCGCGGCGCAGATCGGCGGCGCAGATGTCGGGCCGGAACGTCGCGAGGCGGCCGATCGCCTCGGCCGCTGCCTCGAGGTTCGGCCGCGACGAAGCCGCCAGCACGGTGCGGGCTCCCTCCTGCGCGAACGCCGTCGCGATGCCCCGGCCGATCCCGCGGCTGCCCCCGGAAATGACGACCACCTTGCCGTCGAACTCGTTTGCCATGTCCGTCTCCTCGTCGGTTTCGCGGTCAGGCCGCGCTCGCCACGCTTGCGGACACAGCCGCGCGCAGGCCCAGCAGATAGCTGTCGAGGCCGAATCCGCAGATCTGGCCCTTCACGATCTCCGCGAACACCGAATGATGCCGGAATTCCTCCCGCGCATGGATGTTCGACATGTGGACCTCGACGACCGGGACCGTCAGGATCGCCAGCGCGTCGCGGATGCCGTAGCTGTAGTGCGTCCAGGCGCCGGCGTTGATCACGACCGCGTCCATCTTCTCGAGAAACGCCTGATGGATGCGCTCGCACATCGCGCCTTCGTGATTGGTCTGGAAGCTGACGACCTCGACGCCCAGCTCGCGGCCGAGCCCGCGCAGCCGGTCATCGATCTCGGCCAGCGTGATCGTGCCGTATTGGGCGGGGTCGCGCTTGCCGAACATGTTGTGGTTGACGCCGTGCAGCATCAGGATCTTCTTCATGCCCATGCTCCATTGTCGAATCAATAGGTGCCGCGGCCGCCCGACAGGTCGAACGTGGCGCCGGTGCAGAAGCTGCACTCCGGCCCTGCGATCCACGCGACCATCGCCGCGGTCTCCTCGACGGTGAGGAACCGGCCCATCGGGATCTTCGCCTTGGCCGACGCGATGTGCTCGGGCGTCATCTCGCGGAAGAGGTCGGTCTCCGTGATGACCGGGGCGATGCAGTTGACGAGGACGCCCGAGCCGACGAGCTCGCGGGCGAGCGACTTGGTGAAGCCGATCACGCCCGCCTTGGCGGAGGCGTAGGCGGCGATGCCGGCGCTGCCTTCCTTCCCGGTGATCGACGAGACGTTGACGATGCGGCCGTACCCCGCGGCGCGCATCGTCGGCGTCGCGACCCGGCAGCAGTGGAACACGCCGGTCAGGTCCACCGCGAGCACCCGGTCCCAGGCCTCGAGCGGATATTCCCAGACCGGCGCCACGGGGCCGCTCACGCCGGCGTTGTTGACGAGGATGTCGAGCCGGTCGACGCGGGCCATCGTCGCGGCGAACGCGCGCTCGACCGCCGCGAAGCTGGACACGTCGACGGTCTCGATGGCAGCGGGTTCGAAGCCGGCCGTCTTCGCGTCGAACGCGCTCGTGTCGCGGTCCCAGACGACGACCCGGCAGCCTTCCCGGTCGAGCCGGGCCGCGATGCCGCGGCCTATCCCGCGCGCGGCGCCGGTCACGATGGCCACCTGGCCCTGCAGCGTTGCGCTCATCCGGATTGCGACCCGCCGTCGTGCCGGCGAGCCCTCGCCCGGTACTCGCGCAGGATCGCGTCGACGACGCGCGTCGTGCGCGCGGCGGACTCGCCCGTGCTCGCGCACGTTCCCCGTCCGTTCAGCTCGTCGACGATCGACTGGATCAGCGGCTGGTGGACGTGCGGCGGATCGTCGACGGGAATCTCCTCGACCGAGTCGCCGCGCAGCACGCGGATGGGGACGGCCCGGGTCGTCGAGAACAGGATCCGGCCCCGCGCGCCGACGATCTCGTTCATCTCCTCGTCGCGATCGGCCGCGTAGCAGAATGCGCCGCTGCCGTGGACGCCCGAGGCGAAGCGGTAGCTGGCGGTGACGGTGTCCTCGGCCCGATAGGCGCCCGCCTGGCTGGCGGCCAGGCCCCGCGCGTCCTCGATCGGCCCGAACACGAAGTCGAGAAAGTCCAGCGTGTGCGTCATCATGTCGACGAACAGGCCGCCGCCGGAAAGCGCCGCGTCGACGCGCCACGGCGGCGACCCGGGGTTCGCCTGCGCCGGGTCGCGCAGCGGCTGGAACTGGCGGCTCAGCACCATCCGCACCGGGCCGACGGCCCCGCCTGCCACGAGCTCGCGCACCTTGAGGAAGCGCGGCAGCGCGCGCCGGTAGTAGGCGACCCAGAGCGGGACGCCGGCCGAGCGGCACGCCGCGATCATCGCGTCGCACTGGGCGGCGTCGAGCGCCATCGGTTTTTCGACCAGCACCGGCTTGCCCGCGGCGGCGCAGCGCAGGACGTAGTCGCAATGCGTGTCGGGCGTCGTTGCCACGTACACCGCGTCGATGTCGTCCGCGCGGATGATCGCGTCGGCATCGTCGTGCCAGCGCGGAACGCCGTGCCGGCGCGCGAAATCGGCGGCGCGAGCGCCGTCGCGGCGCATGACCGCGAGCAGACGCGAATTCTCGGCCTTGCAGAAGCCGGGGCCGCTCTTGACCTCGGTGACGTCGCCGCAGCCGACGATGCCCCAGCGGATCGTCTTCATCGCCACGCCGGAGCCGAACGCAAGCCGTCCGTCTGGCACGCCCCGTTCACGCCGCCGCCAGCCGCGCGACCGCGTCCTCGGCGTAGAGCACGCCGTCGGCCACCATCGCGTCGATGTCCGCCTGCGCGAACCCGAGCGCCGCCGCGATCTCGCGATTGTGCTGGCCGAGGAGCGGCGCCACTGTGCGCGGCGTCACGTCGCAGTCGGAAAACCGGAACGGAATGTTCGCGAGCCGGACCTTGCCCAGCACCGGATGCTGCTGCTCGACGATCATGCCGCGCGCCGCCACCTGCGGATCCGCCAGCACCGCGTCGATGTTCTGCACCGCCGAGCAGGGAACCTCGGCCGCGTCGAGCGCCGCGGTGCATTCCGCGACCGAGCGCGACTTCGCCCAGGTCTTGACCGTGCCCAGGATCTCCTCGCGATTCGAGTTGCGCCCGTCCGGGCTGTGGAACCGCGTGTCCGCCGCCAGCGCCTCGCCGCCGACGAGCCTGCGCGAGCCGCTTCCACGCATCGTCGACCTGCGCCGCGATGACGAGGTTGCCGTCGCGCGCCGCGAACACGCCGTAGACCGTGGCCTGCGGCAGGTCGTGCCCGGTCTGCTCGGGTATCTCCTTGCCGCCGGAGAGCGTGTAGCACTGCACCGCGAAGTCGTGCATGCCGATCATGCAGTCGTAGAGGGCCGTGTCGATGTGCTGCCCCTTGCCGGACGCGGCGCGGCCGACGAGCGCGGCGCAGACCGCCGCCACGCCGTGGATGCCCGCGTACATGTCGGCGATGGGCATCCGGAACAGCGGCGGCGGCTCGCCCGGCACGCCGATCATCGCCATGGCGCCGCTCTTCGCCTCGGCGATCACGCCGAAGCCGGGGCGCGACGCGTCGGGTCCCGTGTGCCCGTAGGCGGACACCGAGCAGTAGACGAGGCGCGCATTGAGCTGCGCGAGATCCGGGTAGCCCAGCCCCAGCCGGTTCAGCGCGCCCGGCCGGTAGTTCTCGACGAACACGTCCGCGGTGCGCACGAGTTCGTGCACGAGCTTGAGGCCGCGCGCGATCCTTCAGGTTCACGCACAGCCCCTTCTTGCCCATGTTCTGCTGCAGGAAGTAGCCGCTCTGGCCGCTCTTGAAGTACGGATGGTGGCGCCCGGCGTCGCCCTCGGTCGGCCGCTCGACCTTGATCACCTCCGCGCCGAGGCCGGCGAGGCAGCGCGACAGATACGGCCCGGCCAGGAAGTGCGTGTAGTCGATGACCCGGATGCCTGCGAGCGGGAGGGGTTGCGTTGCCATCGAAGCGCTCCGAATGATGATGTGACGCGGTTTGCGGCGGAAGCCGTGGTGTGCCGGGTCCGCGATCAGGCTGCCGCGGCGCCGGGCCGGCGCGGGATCATCAGCTTGTGCTCGCCGCGATGGACGACTTCGCCGTTCTGGTTGACGAGCTCGCAGGGGATGATCACGATGCCCCAGCCGGGCTTGCTGTTCGAGGGCCGCATGCTGCCGACGCGGAACTTCACGTGCAGCGTGTCGCCGATCCGGATCGGGAGCAGGAAATCCCAGCTCCACCCGAGCGACATCCCCGGCAGGAAGCGGTAGTCGGCCTGGCACTTCAGGCCGTCGGCGACGGCCAGCCCGAACAAGCCGTGCGCCACGCGCTCGCCGAAGTGGGACTTGCGCGCGTACTCCTCGTCGACGTGCAGCGGCGTGTGGTCGCCCGAGACGTCGGCGTACATGTCGATCATGGCGCCGGTGACCGTCAGCGTCGGGGTCACCCCCTCGTCGCCGACCTTGGCGTCGTCCCAATAGCGCGCTCCTTCCATGCGGGTGCTCCTTTCAGATCCGGGCGGCGGTCACTGCACGATGGCCGCGGGCAGTCAGGCCTGCGCGGCCGCGCTGGCCGAAACCGCGGCGCGCAGGCCGAGCAGATAGCTGTCGACGCCGAAGCCGGCGATGTAGCCTTTGGCGATCTCGGAGATCACCGAGTACTGGCGGAACTTGTCGCGCGCGTGGTTGTTCGACATGTGGATTTCCACGATCGGCACGGTCAGGATCGCGAGCGCGTCGCGCATCCCGTAGCTGTAGTGGGTCCAGGCGCCGGCGTTGATGATCACGCCGTCCACCTTGTCCAGGAAGGCCTGGTGGATCCGCTCGCACATCGCCCCTTCGTGATTGGTCTGGAAGCTCTCGACCTCGACCCCCAGCTCGCGGCCAAGCGCGGCAAGCTTGCCGTCGATCTCCGCCAGCGTGATCGTGCCGTAGAACCTGGGCTCGCGCTTGCCGAACATGTTGTGATTCACGCCGTGCAGCATCAGAAATTTCTTCATTTGCATCCTCCGTTCCCTGCGGGTTGGCGCAAGCCGGGTCCCGGCGTCAGGCCCGCGGGTCGACCGCCAGCGCGGTGGCGACCGCATCGCCGGTCGCCTGGATGACCTCCACGGCAAGCCCGTCGGGCAACGCCAGCCAGTTCCTTCCCTGCGGCAGCGCGCTGACGCCTTCCCATGCGTAAGCGGCCGCGAGCGCCGCCTCGAGGTCCTCGGTCATGACGCCGAGATGCGCGAGGCGACCTTCGGGGCCGGAAAATCCGGGATCCGCCACGAGCTGCACGCCGCCGACGGTCCACACCTGGGCCGGATCGTCGGCCGCGCCCTCGACCGCGCGGACGGGCATCCCGAGCGCCTCGCGGAAGAAATCGATGTGCCACTGGATGTCCCTGACCCGCAGGGCGACGTGCTCCACATACGATCGCTTCGTGTAGGCCATGGCGTTTCCCGTTCGTTGTCTCGCCGGCGCCGGTTCAGGCTTTCGGCGCGTACCGCGCCAGCCAGAGCTCGATGCCCTTGACGCACGCGACCAGCGCCCGATTGACCGGCGTCGGAACCTTCACCCGCTCGCCCCAGCGCACGACCGAGCCGTTGATGAAATCGATCTCCGTCGGCAGGCCCTTCTCGATGCTCTGCAGTATCGACGCCTTGAATTCCGCGGGCAGACCCTCGGCCGCGAGCCGCCACGCGTCCTCCGGCTTTTCGCTGGCGAGCTTCACGCCGAGCGCCCGGGCCACGCTGATCGCTTCCGCGATCGCGGCCAGCGCGCACTGCTCGATCTCGGGGACGGCGTACAGGCCGCCGTACGGCAGGCGCGTGATGCCGGAAAGCGCGCCCGTCGCCACGTTGATCAGCAGCTTGTCCCACATCGTGCCGAGGATGTTGGCGCTGACCTCGGTCGGCAGGCCGGCACGGGTCATCGTCTCCGCGATCCGCGTCGCGCGCTCGGTGACGTGTCCGTCGAGCTCGCCGATGTACGTGCGCTTGCCGTGCGTGCCGGCGATCACGTGCCCGGGACCGAGCAGCACTCCTCCGGCGTAGGTCTTGCCCGCGAGCACGCGGTTCGGGCCGACCACGTCGGCCAGGATCTCCTCGTGGCCCAGGCCGTTCTGCAGCGACATGACGACGGTCTCGGGGCCGACGATTTCCCCCGCCATCTCGATCGCGTCGCGCGTGTGATACGACTTCACCAGCACGATGACGAGATCGGCCGGGCCGATGCCGGCGGCGGATGTTCTCGCCTTGACCTTGACCGTCCGATCCGCGCCGTCGACCCGCAGCACGAGACCCCGGCTGTTCATCGCGTCGGTGTGCGCGGCCCACGCGTCGATCAGCCAGACGTCGTTGCCGCCTTCCGTCAGCACGCCGCCGAGCGCGCTGCCGAGGGCGCCGGACCCGAGAAAGCAGATTTTCATGGTGACGCGCTCTCGCCGCAGGTGGGTCTGACCGAGGCCGGGCCGCCGGGCATCAGGCCGTGCGCACGACCTGGCCGGTCGTGGCCGCGGTGACGATCGCGTCGACGACGCGCAGGTTCGCGAGGCCGTCGCGCGCGCTGACCAGCGGCTTCGCCCGGCCGCGGATGACGTCGGCGAAATGGGCGATCTGTCGCTCGAGCGGATCGACGACCTCGAGCGGGACGACGCTCTTCTCGAGCGGCTTGTGCCATGACCTGCCCGCGGCGTTCGGATAGCGCTGCAGGCGCATCGTGGGAATCGCGAGCGAGCCGAAGGTCCCGGCGACCAGGTAGCAGTCGTCGTCGTCGGTATGCGCGGGCGCGTAGCGCGGGTCCTCGCCGGACGCGTGCTCCCAGCTCCGGTCGGAGGCGGCGGTGTCGGACAGCATGAACGTGCCCAGCGCGCCGCTCGCGAACGAGAGCGTGATCGCCGACGGTGTCCTCGACCGGGAAGCCGCGCGTGGCATTGGAAGTGAACGCCTGCACCGCGACGATCTCGCCGGCGAGCGAACGCAGGTTGTCGATCTCGTGGATCATGTTGAGCAGGATGGGGCCGCCGCCGGGCTCCCGGCGCCACGAGAACGCGCCGTCGTAGTAGCCCTCGTTCTCGGCCTTGTAGAAGAGCGCGGTGCCGACGACCGCGACGATCCTTCCGAGCGCGCCGCTCGCGACGACCTCGACGGCCTTCGCCATGATCGCGCTGTGCCGGCGATGGTGCCCGACCAGCACCGGCACGTTGCCGGCTTCCGCCGCCTCGCACAGGCGCAGGCCGGCTTCGAGCGTGTGCGCGACGGGCTTCTCCACCAGCGTGGGCACCCCGGCGGCGATGCAGGCCAGCGCCTGGTCGGCGTGCACCTGGTTCGGGCTCGCCAGGATCACGCCGTCGGGGCGGTCGCGGGCGAGCAGCTCGGTGAGGGAAGCGAAGAGCGGCACGCCCAGACTTTGCGCGAAGTCGGCCGTCGCGGGAGCCGGGTCGGCGATCGCCGCCAGCGCGCATCCGTCGTTCTTGACGATGAATTCGATGTGCCGCTTGCCGATCTGGCCGGCGCCCGCGACTGCAATGCGAACTTTGGGAGTGGACATGATTGATGCGTGCGGTTCGGACCGGGAGGCGGATCGCGCGCGCCCGGCGATCGGGGGTCGAAGCAAGACGATAAGTTTCCCGCCGTCTTTTGTCCATGCAATGATGGCAATAACAACTATTGCATTTTCAAAACATGCCTCCGTTGCGCCCGCGGGCCCGCCGTCGCTGCCCGCGGGTCAGGGCGAGGGGAGCGTCACGGCGGTCCACGCCCCTCCGTTCGCGTGCGATGCGACGGCCGCCTCGATGAAGGCCATGCCGAGCACGCCGTCGCGCGCCGTGGCGAACGTGCAGGCGAGCGGGTCCGCGGGCCGGCCGGCGCGGCGCGCGGCGATCGCTTCCGCGGCGTCCGCGTAGACGTTGCCGAACGCGCCGAAATAGCCTTCCGGGTTGCCGGTCTTCGTGCGCGACGCGTGCTGCGCGGCAGCGCAGAGATAGGCTTCGCCGCGGCGCAGGATCCGATACGGCGCGTTGTCGGCGCGCAGCTGGAGCTGGTCGGGCGACTCCTGATCCCAGTGCAGGCTCGCCTTTTCGCCGAAGATGCGGATGCGCAATCCGTGCCCGTTGCCGGCGGCGACCATGCTGGCCCACAAGCGGCCGCGCGCGCCGCCGCGAAAACGGAAATTCACGTGCCCGTCGTCGTCGGCGCGGCGCCCGGGAACGATCGCCGACAGCTCCGCCGACAGCGACTCGACCTCGAGGCCGGTCGTCGCGCGCAGCAGGTGGTGCGCGTGCGTGCCGATGTCCCCCAGCACGGTCGACGGACCCGCGATGGCGCGATCGACGCGCCAGGCCATCCTCGTGTCCCCCTCCGCCTCCAGCAGGCGGTTGCGCGTGCCTTGCGCGTATTCGACGACGACGACGCGGATGGCGCCCAGCGCGCCCGCTTCGACCTGATGCCGCGCTTCCAGCACCATCGGATAGGCGCTGTAGTTGTGCGTCAGCGCGAACACCACGCCGTGCTCCCGGGCCGCCCGTTCGACGGCGAGCGCTTCGGCGAGCGAGTTCGCCATCGGCTTGTCGCAGATGACGTCGATTCGTCTGCGGATGAAGGCGAGGCTCGCGTCCGCATGCGTGCTGTTCGGTGTCACGATGCTCACGCACTCGACGCCGTCCTCGCGGCTCGATTCCGCTTGCGCCATCGCCGTGTAGTCGGGGTAGACGCGGTCGGGAGCGACCCCGAGCTCCTCGCCGGTGGCGCGGTTGCGGACCGGATCGCGCGAGAATGCGCCCGCCAGCAGCTGGAACCGGCCGTCCAGGCTCGCGGCCTGGCGATGCGTCGGCGCGATGCCGGCGCCGAGGCCGCCGCCGACCATGCCCCAGCGCAGCGGTCTCATCGCGACGGGTCCATCGTGACGGAAAGCGTCATCAGGTCGCCGAAGCGCGCGACGTACGTCTGTCCGACGGGCAGCACCGTCGGCAGCGTGAGCGACCCGGTGGACAGGAGATCGCCGGCCGCGAGTCCGATGCCGCGCGCGGACAGTCCGTTGACCGTCTCGACGAGGATGTCGACGGGATCGCGCCGGAACTCGCCCGAGTACGTGTGGATCGGTTCGCCGCCGTCGATCCGCGCGTCGACGGGCAGGTGCTCGAAGTCGATGCCCTGCCAGTCGGCGACGCCTGCGCCGAGGACGTACGCGCCGCCCGTGCCGTTGTCGGCGATGGCGTCGTGCGTGGTGGCCTTGCGTCCGCCGGTCCCCGCCGCGTAGCGCGTGCCGGCGACCTCCAGCCCGGGGTGGAACACCAGCAGCGGCGCGATCTCGGCTCGCGTCCATGCGCGCTCGCGCGCCGGCACCGCGTCGCGGAAGCGAAAGGCGAATTCGCTCTCGATCTTGTAGCCGTCGAACAGCGACGCGGGGATCCTGCCCGGATGGTCGAACATCCGCGATGCCAGCAGCCGGCCGGTGATCGGGCCGTCGTGCCCTTCGAGAATCTGCACGGCCCGAACGGCGGCGCCGACCTTCCAGCCCACGCAACGATCGCCGATGAGCTCGGCCATCCGATCCTGGATGGCGAAGGCGTCCTCCCGCGAGGCGGGCGCGGCGTCGGCCGCGGGAAGCGGAAGGGTCCCGCCGCTGCGCCAGGCCTCCGCCAGCGAGCGCGCAAGCTGCTCGAATGTCTCTTTCATCCGGTTCTCCGTGTCAGGCCGCAGCCGCCGCGAACGGCGTACGGCGCCGCCGCGATCGCCGTGGTCGCCCTCAGGCCTTCGTTTTCGCCAGCACGCCGAACATCCCCGCCGGCCGCACCATCAGCACGATGATGAGCAGGATGAACGCGTAGATGTCCTTGTAGTTGCCGGACAGATAGCCCGCGCCGAGACTCTCGACGACCCCCACCAGCAGGCCGCCCAGCACCGCGCCGGGAAGGCTGCCGAAGCCGCCGATCACCGCGGCGGCGAACGCCTTGATCAGGATGCCGAGGCCCATCAGCACGTGGACGTAGTTGATCGGGCCGACGAGCACGCCCGCCGCGGCCCCGAGCGCGCAGGCCACGCCGAAGATGACCGAGATGGTCAGCGGCACGTTGATGCCCATCAGGTAGGCGATTTCCTTGTTGCCGGCCACCGCCCGCACGGCGAGGCCGAGCCGGGTCTTCTTGAGGAACAGGTGCAGCGCCGTCATCAGGATGAGCGCGGCGACGACGATCCACACGTAGGCGGCGGGCAGCGTCAGGTTGCCGAGCTCGATCGGCATCCCGTAGCTGACGGGGAACGGCACCGCCCTGCGGCCCCCAGATCAGGAACGCGACGTTCTGCAGCACGATCGACATGCCGAAGCCGCAGATCACCATCGCCATCCCGGCGACCGTGTACCCGCCCCCGCTGCGGAGGATGCGGCGGTAGAACACGCGCTCGATGACCACTCCGACCAGCCCGGTGAGGATCATCGAGCCGAGCAGCACCAGCGGAAACGGCAGGTGGAACGTGTTGAAGATCCAGAGGCCGATGAAGGCGCCGAGCATGTAGATCTCGCCGTGCGCGAAGTGCACGACGTCGAGCCCGGAATAGATGAGCGAGATGCCGATCGCCACGAGGCCGTAGATCATGCCCAGCGAAAGGCCGACGATGACCAGGTCGATGAAATAGCTCATGTGTGCCCCCCTGGCGCTTCGCGCCGTCCCCGTGCAACGGACTCGATTGCGACGCGCGACAACGGCCGCCGCGAGGTTGCGGCGCAATTCGCGCCGGGCGACGGCCCGTTGGCGCTCATAGCGCCATCTTGCGGTCGCGGTCGGCGACCGTGCCGCCGAGATACGACAGCCGCACCGCGTCGTCGCTGATCATCTGCTCGGCGGGTCCTTCGATGTGGATGACGCCGTCCTTGATCACGTAGCCGTACTCCGCGAGCAGCAGCGCCATCCGCACGTTCTGCTCGACCACCAGCAGCGTCATGCCTTCGCGGCAGATCCGGCTGATCGCGCGGAAGATGTCGAGGACCACCTGCGGCGCGAGCGCGGCCGAGGGCTCGTCCAGCAGCATCATCTTCGGCTCCGACATCAGGCCGCGCGCGATGCACAGCATCTGCAGCTGGCCGCCGGAGAGCGTGCCGGTCTGCTGGCGGCGCCGCTCCTTGAGGATCGGGAAGTAGCCGTACGCGCGCTCGAGCCCGCGCGCGCGCGCCGCGCGCTCCGGCTTCACGTGCGCGCCGAGCAGGAGGTTCTCCTCGACGGTCATCGCCGGATACGCCTCCTTGCCCTGCGTGACCTGCACGAGGCCGCGCCGCACGATCAGGTCCGGGCGCAGGCCGTCGATGCGCTCGCCGTCGAACTCGATCGAGCCGCTCCATGGCTTGATCAGTCCCGACAGCGCCTTCAGTATCGTCGACTTGCCGGTGCCGTTGCCGCCGAGGAGCGCGACGATCTGCCCGCGCGCCACCGAGAGCGTCACCCCGTTGAGAATCTGGACGCTGCCGTAGCCGCCGACGACGTCCTTCGTTGTCAACATCAGCTCTGGCGCGCTCATGGCCGCAGCCGTGCCCGGATCATCGCCGCTCCCGTCGCGGCCCGGATCGGGCCCGCCGGTCGGCGCCGAATACTTCGCCTCCAGCCCCTTGACGATCGCGATCATCGCGTCGAGCGTCGGCGTGGGCACGCCCTTCTCGCGGCCGAGCCGCGCGACCGCGCCGTGGATCGTGTCGATCTCCGTCCTGCGCTTCAGCGCGATGTCGGTCGCCATCGACGACTTGCTGGCGCCCGTGCCGCCGCCGTCGACCCCGGTGAGCTTGTCGAAGATCGCGTGCTTTTCGCTCGTCCGAGAGCGCGATGCCGCACGCGCGCGCCACCGCGGCCGTCTCGTCGAGCGCGCGCAGGATCGCCGCGCGCAGCTCGGGGATCGCGACCATCTCGGCGGACGTCATGTCGGTCGCCGCGGAGGCCGCGCCCAGCGCGGCGTTGCCGAGCAGCTTCTGCCATTTCTGCTTCCGGATGTCGGCGCTCGCGACGGTCGGCAAGCCGTGGCGCGTGAACGCGTCGGCGATCGCCACGGCGCGCTCGGAGGCGACGCCGGTCGGCTCGCCGATGTAAGTCGGCAGGTCGCCGAAATTGCGGATCACGCCCGCGCGAACGACGGTGGCGCCCTGCGCCGTCAGGCCGGCGAGCACGTGCCCGGCGCCGAGGATCCGGGAGAGCGTCTCCTCGTGGCCGAGTCCGTTCTGGAACGAGATCGCGGCGGTCGGGCCCGTCACGAGGTGCCGCACCGAGCGCGCGGCGTCGTCGTTGGCGAACGCCTTGCACTGGAACAGCACCACGTCGGCGGCGGCGATTCCACGCCGGGTCGGTCGTCGCTTTGACGCGCACCGTCCGGTCGCCGCCATGCCCGACGATCGCGAGGCCGTCGCGGTTGATCGCGTCGACGTGATCCTTCCAGACGTCGACCAGCGTGACGTCGAGCCCGCCTTCCGGCGAGCAGTCCGCCGAACAGGCAGCCCATGGCGCCGGCGCCGACGATCACGATCCTTGGTGCTGCGAATGCCATGGTCTGCATCGCGTCGTTCTCTGGATGGTTCCGCGGGTCCGCTATCCGCGCAGGAACGCGCGCACTTCCGCGTCCTGCATCTCTTTGCCGAGATAGGCTTCGATCACGCGGTGGTCGTCCTTGATCGCGGCCGGCGGCCCCTCGGCGATCTTCTCGCCATGCTCCAGCACCGTCACCACGTCGCAGGTGTCCATCACCACCTTCAGGATGTGCTCGATGATGATCACCGTGAGTCCGTAGCGCTCCTTGAGCGCCATGACGGTGTCGAGCAGCTTGTCGACGTTGACCGGCGACAGGCCGGCCGCCGGCTCGTCGAGCATCAGGAGCTTGGGGCGCATCGCCATCGCGCGGCCCAGCGCGAGCAGGCGGCGCTGGCCGCCCGACAGCTCGCCCGCCGGCATGCGCGCGTAGTCGGCGAGCCCGATGAACGCGAGCAGGTCCATCATCTCGCCGTGCACGCGGCGCTCCTCCGCCCAGATGGAGGGCGCGCCGACGATGGCCGAAGGCGTCCCGTAGTGCACGTGGCAGTGGTGGCCGACGAGCAGGTTCTCGAGCACCGTCATCTGCGCGAAGATGCGCAGCATCTGGAACGTGCGGGCGATGCCGCGGCGGGCAATCTCGTGCGGCTGCAGGCCGGTGACATTCTCGCCGTTGAAGAACATCGTGCCGCCCGGCTCCGGCTGGTAGACCCCGGAGATCAGGTTGAACAGCGTGCTCTTGCCCGAGCCGTTCGGCCCGATGATGCCGCGTATCTCCCCCTCCTCGAGACTGAGATCGACGTTCGACACCGCGAACAGGCCGCCGAAGTGCTTCGAGAATCCGGTGATCTCAAGCAGCATCCTTCCTCGCCTTCCGAATCGCCGCGAAGCCCCGGTTGACCAGATACCGGTCGATGATGCCGCCGATGCCGGTCGGCATGAACATCACCGTCAGCACGATCACCAGTCCGAAGATCAGAAGCTGGTACTGGTAGTACTCGCGCGTGAGGTCGTAGATGATCGTCACGATGATCGCGCCGATGATGCCGCCCCAGACATGGCCGATGCCGCCCAGGATGACCATCAGCAGCACGGTCACCATCTCGACCACCGTGTAGCTGTTCGGGTGCAGGAACCCCGGCGACATGTGCGCGGCGAGGCTGCCGGCGCAGCCCGCGTAGAGCGCGCTGACGATGAACGCGAGCGACTTGTACTTGCGCACGTTGATGCCGGAGGCCGCCGCGGCCAGCGGGTCCTCGCGCAGCGCCTTGAAGGCGCGGCCGATGTTCGAGCGCAGCATGCAGAACGAGAAGTAGACGCCGGCAACGGCAAGCGGCATCACGACGAAGTAATAGCTGCGGAACGAGTCGAGGGACGTTCCGAACAGGCTGGGCGGCGGGATGTCGCTGTAGCCGACCGATGCGCCCAGGTAGTCGGTCGCCGAGATGAAGATGCGCACCGATTCGGCGAGCCCCAGCGTGGCGAGCGCGAGGTAGGCGCCCTCCAGCCGGAACGACGGGATGCCGACGATCGCGCCGGCGGCGGCGGTCACGAGCATCGCGCCCGGCAGCGCGAGCCAGAACGGCACGCCGAACTTGGTCGTGAGCACCGCCGACGTGTAGGCGCCGATCGCCATCATCGCGACGTGACCGACCGTGACCTGTCCCGCGAAGCCCTTGACGATGTTGAGTCCGACCGCCAGGATCACGTTGATCAGGATGAGGTCGAGCAGATAGCGCTGGTAGTCGTTGGCGGCGATCCAGGGCAGCGGGATCATCACCGCCAGCCCGATCAGCCACGGGACGAACCGTCGCGCAGGCGTCGCCGGCAACATGGCGCCCCCGGTCACCGGCGCGGGCTCGTTGGTCGTGCGGTCGGTCATGCTGTGGGTTCCCGAGGTCGTCTGCCGGGAGCGGCTCGTCCCGCGCCGCTTCCGGCCGCGCGGACGACCGCGGCAGCAACCCTGCCGCTGCCGCCCGGCGCGGTTATCGGATCGGCCGCGACCCCCGCTACTTGGGCAGGCCGAAGTCCTTGTCGAAGCCTACGCGACCGAGCACCTTGGTCTCGAAGTTCTCGCCGCCCTTGGTGTACTGCACGAGGATCGCCGTGCGGTTGCCGTCGCGGCACTGCGGCGTCGGTGCGGCGCAGAACTCGATCGGGCCGGCGGCGAGCCCTTCGTACTTGATCGTCGCGAGCGCGTCGCGGATCGCGCGCCGGTCGTCGGCGAGCGACGCGTCGGTCAGCGTGAGTTTCGCCTTGCCGAGCGCCATTTTCGCGATCTGCGCGGCATCCCACGCCTGCGAAAAATCGTGATCGGGGCACTTGAATCCGTATTTCTGCTTCACCATCGCCACGAACTGCTTCGCGATCGGCCGCTCGTCGGCGCAGTTGAACGCCTGCGTGAAGGTCGTCCCGACCGCCGCGTCGCCCGCGAGCTTCGGATAGGTGACGTTGCCGGCGGACGACGCGGCGACGCGCCACACGCTCTTGGGAATGCCGACCTCGAAGGACTGCTGGGCCTGGCGGGCCAGCGCGTCGGCCTGGCCGGCGATGGCGAGGATCTGCGGATTGGTCGCCTTGATCTTGAGCAGGTGCGAGCGGAAGTCGAGGTCGGTCTCCTGCATCTGCGTCTCGAAGACCGGGTCGACGTTGTAGTACTTCTTCATGTACTCCTGGAGCTGCTTGGTGAACGCGATGCCCGCGCCGTCGGTCGTGTACAGGTAGGCGATCTTCTTGCCGACGTTCTCGCCCAGGTACTTGCCGTAGACGCCCGCGTAGAAGCGCTCGGACACCGACACGCGGAAGACCCACTCGCTGCCCTTCTGCGTGATCGACGAATTGGTCGACATCGGGATCAGCTGCGGCACCTGCTCCTTCGCCGTGACGTCGGACGATGGGCATCGAGACCGAGCTGCAGGTGGAGCCGAGGATCAGGTGCACCTTGTTCTGGCTGATGAACCGGTTGACGTTGGCCACGCCCTTGTCCGGCTTGCACTCGTCGTCGAGCAGGATCACCTCGACCTTCGCGCCGTTGATGCCGCCCTTGGCGTTGACCTCCTCGATCGCGGTCTTCGCGATGTCCCCGTACGCGATTCCCGATTCGACCATCATCCGCAGCGTGATGCCGACGCGAATGGTCTTGTCCTGCGCCACGGCCGTATTGGCGGCCAGGCCCAGACCCAGCAGGGCAACCGTCCCTGCGCCGTAAATCGCCCTGCCGATCATGGTCTTCATCTCACTCCTCCTTGCGTTGCGCCAACGAAACAAAGGACCCGCCGGGCCCTGCCTGCGGACGGTTCTTGTCTCGGATCCTGCCGCCGGCCGAACCTGCGGCCGGGGCCGCGCCACCCGTCAGGGCGACGATAGGATTGCCGGGGACTTTTGTCCATGCAATGATATCAATATGCTCTATTGCATTCCTTAATATGGCGACCGATCTCGACACCGTGCCGCGCGACGCCAGAATACTCGTCCTGTTCGACGAGATCTACAGGACGCAGAGCATGACCCGCGCGGCCGAGGGGCTCGGCCTGAGTCAGCCGACCGCCAGCATCTGGCTCGGCAAGCTCCGGCGCCAATGGCGCGATCCGCTGTTCGTGCGCACCTCGGCCGGGATGCAGCCCACGCCGCGAGCCGATGCGCTCATCGGGCCGACCCGCGATGCGCTCGGATCGTTGCGGCGCATATCCGGCAACGAGCCGGCGTTCGACCCGGGCGCGGCGCAGCGCAACTTCCGGCTCTGCATGACCGATGCGAGCCACATCACGCTGCTCCCGAGGCTGCTCGCGCACGTGCGCGAGCTTGCGCCCGGCATCCGGCTGGACGTCGCGCCGATCTCCGCCGCCACCGCGCACATGCTGGAAACGGGCGAGGCCGACCTCGCGCTCGGCTACATTCCCGGACTCGAGGCCGGCTTTCACGAGCAGCGGCTCTACACGCAGGATTTTGTCTGCCTCGTCAACGCGAAGCATCCGCGCATCGGCGCGACGTTCACCGCCCGCGCCTACCGGGAAGAGGCCCACATCGGGATACTGTCGTCGACGAGCTACACGATGCTGCAGAGCTCGCTCAAGCGCCAGGGCATCGATCGCCGCGTGCAGCTCGAACTGCCCGGTTTCCTGGGCCTCGCCGCGATCGTGTCGTCGACCGACCTCGTCGCCACGGTCCCGCGCACGATCGGCGAGTCCCTCGCCGCGACGGGAACGATCCGGGTCTTTGCCTGCCCCGTGAGAATTCCCTCGTTCACGGTCAAGCAGTACTGGCACGCGCGCTTTCACCACGATTCGGGCGTGCGCTGGCTGCGCGGGGTTTGCGCCAGGCTGTTCGCAAAGCGCTGAATGCCGCGGACGAGAAGGCATTCGGGCCAGTGACCCGCGCAGGACCCGTGAGGTCGTTACGGCCTCGCCGGCGCGAACGCGCCGGCGCTTCGCGCGGTCGCGCCGCGGCATCGGGTCAGCCCGCAACGCTTTGCCATTGGCCGTCCGCCGCGGACGCGAACAGCGCTTCGATCACCCGCAAGGTGATCAGGGCGTCTTCGATCGGCCAGCACGGAACCGCCTCTCCCAGCAGGTAGCGGGAGAACCGTTCGGTCTGCAGCGTGTACTGATTCACGGGCTCGAACGGGTAAACGACGGTTTCGATGCCGCCGGCGCTCGTGTGGTCGCCGACATGAATGCGGCACGCCGTGGGCCGCCCGTGCGCATAGGGAAAATCGCAGCGCAGCCAGCCTTTGGTGGCGAGGATCGAGAACTGCTGGTGCGCGCCCCAGGCCGACGGTCCGCTCTGCGTTCCCACGGTGAAGCTCGCGTGGCGGTCGCCGTAGTCGAGCAGCGCCGTGGAGAGCCGATCGATCTTCCAGTCCGGGTCGCGATCGATCGCGGCGATCACCCGGTTGGGGGCCCCGCCGAAAACGACGCTGCACGAGCTGATCGCGTAGGAGCCCAGGTCGTACAGGGCGCCGCCGCCCTGGTCCGGATTGTTCCGGATGTCGCCCGGATCGAGGAACTGCTTCGCGAGCGTGCATTGCACGGCGCGCGGCGCTCCGATCGCGTCCGACGCCAGCACCTCCGCGATCTTGGCCCACTGCGGATGATTGCGGTACGAGAACGCCTCCTCGATGTGGAGGCCGGTCCGTGTTCGTGCCGTCTGCAGCGTCACGACGTCGCGGGCGGAAAGGCACAGCGGTTTTTCGCACAGCACGTGCTTGCCGGCTTCGAGCGCGCGCACGGCCCACTCGACGTGCAGGTGATTGGGCAGCGGAATATAGATCGCGTCGATGTGCGGATCGGCCAGCAGCGCGTCGTACGACCCGAAGTGCTGCGGAATGCCGAATTCCTCCGCGGCGGCCCTGGCCTTGTCGGCGCTGCGCGACGCGATGCCGACGAGGCGCGCGCTTTGCGCCGCCTTCATCGCCGGAATGAACCTGCCCGTCGCGATCGCCGCGACGCCGAGCACTCCCCACCGGATCTGCGTCATGTCGGCCTGCTCCTCAACGCCCGAGCCACCGGGGCTTGCGTTTTTCGGCGAACGCCCGCGGCCCTTCCCTGGCGTCCTCGCTTGCGAGCATGCGCTCGGCGGCGGGATAGCGCCTGCTCATCGCCGCGGCGAGATCCGGTTCGGCGACGCTTTGCAGCATGACCTGTTTGGATGCCTCGAGCGACAACGGCGCGCAGTCGAGGAGATCGCGCGCGAGCGCCTTGGCGCGATCCAGTGCCGCGCCGCGCGGGACGACCTCGTTGACGAGGCCGATCCGGCGCGCGTCCTCCGCGCCGATGCGCTTGGCCGTCAGGACCAGCCACATCGCCTCCTTCATCGGCAGCTGCCGTGCGAGACGCTGCAGCGCGCCGCCGCCAAGCGCCGCCAGTCCCACCCGCGGCTCCGGCAAACCGAATTCGGCGTGTTCCGCGGCGATCGCGAGATCGCAGGCCGCGAGGATTTCGACGCCGCCGCCGAGGCACAGGCCGTTCACCGCGGCGATCACCGGTTTCCAGAGATCGAACCGCCTGGTGATCCCCGCGAAGCCGCCGCGCGGATACTCGTAGGGACCCGTCTTCGCCAGCGCCTTGAGGTCGGTGCCGACGCAGAACGCGCGATCTCCCGTTCCCGTGACGATCGCCACCCGCAGCTGCGGATCGGCGGCGTAGCCATCGAAGGCGCGGGCGAGCTCGACATGGGCCTCCTCGTGCAGCGAATTGAGGACATCCGGACGATCGATCGTGATCGTCAGGACGGCCCCATCGCGATCCAGCCGGCAGATACTGAAAGCTGCTCGTCGTCATGACATCGCTCATCCGTCGTCGTGCGTGGGCGTGGCGCCCGTCTATCGCGGATCTTCCTCCGAACGCCGGGCTAACGCGTTCGCCGCGCATTGAATTCGGCCAGCGCGTCCTCGAGCACGCGCGCGGTGCGGGCCGCCGTTTCGCCGGTGCTGGGACATCGTCCCCGGCCATTCAGCTCGCCGACAATGGTCTCGATCAGCGGCTGGTGCACATAGGGTGGATCGGCGACCGGGAACTCCTCGACGGTATCGCCGCGCAGCACGCGAATCGGCACCGGCGGGCGACCGGAAGGAGGCGCCAGCGGCGGAAACGTCGAAAACCGGATGCGTCCCGTGGCGCCCACGATCTCGTTGTACTCGTCGTCGCAGTCGGCGGCGAAGCACCACGCGCCGCTGCCGTGGATTCCCGAGGCATAGCGGAATGCGCCGGTCACGATGTCCTCGGGCGGGTAGGCGCCCGCCTGGTTGTCGGCGAACGTGCGCACGGATTCGATCGGCCCGAGGATGAAGTCCAGGATGTCGAGCGTGTGGCCGACGGCCTCGAAGAAGATGCCGCCGCCCGAGCGCGCGGGATCGAGCCGCCAGCCCCAGAACGGGCCGCGCATCTGCTCGGGCGTGGGGATGGTCTGGAAATGCCGGGTGATCACCATCCGGACCTCGCCGATCGCTCCGTCGCGGACGAGGTCGCGCACCGCGAGAAAGCGCGGCAGCGCCCGCCGGTAGTAGGCGACCCACAGCGGAACGTTCGCGGCGCGGCAGGCGTCGATCATCGCGAGGCAATCGGCGTGCGTCATGGCCATCGGCTTCTCGGTGAGCACCGGCTTGCCGGCCGCCGCGCAGCGCAGCACGAAGTCGCGATGCGATTCGGTCATCGTCGCGATGTACACGGCGTCGATGTCCGGCGCGTCGATGATCGCCGCGGCGTCGTCGTGCCACCGCGGCACGTCGTGGCGCCGCGCGAAGTCCTCGGCCCGCGCCGCGTTGCGGTCGGCGACTGCGACGAGCGTCGAGTTCGCAGCCCGCCGGAATCCCGGCCCGCTCTTCTGCTCCGCGACCTCGCCGCAACCGATCAATCCCCAGCGAATCGTCTTCATGGCTTCGCGACTGCCGAATCGGCGCAACCTTCGCTCATGTCAAAGGAACCGTAAGCCTCTCGATCAGCGGCCGGGTCTCGGGCCGCACGCCGCGCCACCATTCGAAGGCTTCCGCCGCCTGCTCGACGAGCATGCCGACGCCGTCGGCCTGCCGCCGCGCGCCCGCCTCGCGCGCGAGCGCGAGAAACGGGCTGAGCCCCTTGCCGTACACGAGATCGTAGGCGAGGCAACCGGGCAGCGAAGGCGGCGCGCGTGACCGGTGGCAGCTCGGCGCGCATGCTGGCCGAGGTCGCATTGACGACGAGATCGAAGGATCTGGACGCCGAGGTCGGGATAGCCGCCGGCGACCAGATTGCCGAAGCGCGCCGAACATCTCGCCGAGCGCTTGTGGCCTTCGCGACCGTCCGGTTGGCGATGACGAGCAGCGCGGGCTTCTGTTCGAGGAAGGGGCGCAGCACGCCGCGCGCCGCGCCGCCGGCGCCCAGCAGCAGCACGCGGCGGCCCTCGAACGCGAAACCGAGATTGCGCTGGATGTCGTTGACGAGACCGACGCCGTCGAAATTCTCGGCCAGAATGCGCTCGCCCTCGAACCTGAGCGCGTTCGCGGCGCCGGCCAGCTGCGCGCGTTCCGAGCGATCGGTGGCGAGCGCGAATGCCTCGAGCTTGAACGGCATCGTGACGTTGCCGCCGCGGCCCCCGCCGGCGCGAAACGCGTGGACGGCCGCCGCGAATCCGTCGACCGGCGGTTCGATCACCTCGTAGGTCATGTCCTGCCCGGTCGCCTGGGCGAACGCGCCGTGGATCATCGGCGACTTGCTGTGGCGGGCGGGATTGCCGAATACCGCGTAGCGGTCGGTCATCGTGGAGATCCTTTCATTGCGCGGTGAGATGACGGCCCGCGGCTTCGCCGCACCCGCGAGTGCGCGTCGGAGCCCCGTGCGCGACGCCGATCAGGCCGGCGCCGGCGCCACCGATACGCATTCTGCCCCGTCGTCCTGACGCACGTCAGCCTGTATAGCCGAACAGACGCGGCAGGAAGAGCGAGAAGTCGGGGACGTAGGTGATCAGCAGAGCGCGACGAACATGACGCCGAGAAAGGGCATCACCTCGCGCACGATCTCGCGCAGGGGGACGTTCGCGATCTTGGTCATCATGAACAACAGCAGGCCGTAGGGCGGGCGTGACGAGGCCGAACATGATGTTCGTCACCGCCATGACGCCGAAGTGCACCGGGTCGACGCCGAGTGCGGTGGCGGTGGGGAGCAGCACCGGCAGGATGATCAGGATGATCGTCGTGCCCTCGAGGAAGCAGCCGAGCGCCAGCAGGATGACGTTGACCATCATCAGGAAGCCGACGGGCGTCAGGCTGGTGGCGGTCAGGATGGCGCTCACCGTCTTCGGGATGTTCTCGACGGTGATCACGTAGTTGAACGCCATCGCGCCCGCGATCAGCATGCCGATGGAAACGGTGGTGCGTGCGCTGGACAGGAGCGAATTGTAGATGCCATGGGCGGTCACGCTGCGGTAAAGCCCTCCCGCGATCAGCAGCGCGTAGGCAGCCGCGACGGCCGCCGCTTCGGTTGGCGTGGTGATGCCGCTGTACAGGCAGCTGAAGAGGATGATCGGCATCAGCAGCGCCGGAAAGGCGTCGCGCGTGATGCGGGGCATCTCGCGCATCGGCACGCGCGCTTCCAGCGGGAAGTTGCGACGCTTGGCCATCGCCACGATCAGGCCCATCTGCACGGCGCCGATCAGCAGTCCCGGGATCACGCCGGCGAGGAAGAGGTAACCGACGGAGGCGTCCGATACCAGCGAATAGACCACGAGCGGGATGGACGGAGGCAGGATCGGGCCGATCGTGGCGGAGACGGCTGTCAGCGCCGCGGCGAATCCGCGCGTGTACTTGCCTTCGCGCGTCATCAGCGACTGCATGAGCTTGCCGCCGCCGGCGGCGTCCGCCAGCGCCGACCCGGACATGCTGGCGAAGACGATGCTCTGCGCCACGTTGACCAGAGCCAGCCCGCCGCGGAAGCGGCCGACCAGCGCGTTGCAGAAACGCACCAGCCTGTCCATGATGCTGCCCGCGTTCATGAACTCGGCCGCGAGGATGAAGAGCGGGATGGCCAGCAGCAGATAGCTCGTCATCATGCCATTGAGGATCTGCTCGGCCGCGGTGCCGATGTCGAGGCCGGCGGTCGCGAGGTAGAGCACCGATCCGCCGACCATCGCCAGGCCGATCGGGAGACCCAGCAGGCTCAGCGCGACGATGGCGCACAGCGAGAGCGCGAAAGGGCCCGGCAGGCTCACGGCGTGCGGCCTCCTTCGGCCGTCTCCTCGGGGGGCAGCTCACCGCGCAAGGCCTCCCACAGCAACCACAGGTAGCGCAGGATGGTTGCGACCACGAAGATCAGGTAGATCGAGTACAGCCAGTCGAGGCGGATGTTGAGATACGACGAGCGCTCGACCTTCATGAATGCGACGTAATTGTAGGTCGCCGGGAGGGACAGACCGTAAAGGACGACGGTCGCAACCGACGCAACCACCGCCATCACGCGCCGCGCGCGCGGTCCCGCGACGGAGATGAAGATGTCGAAGCGGATCTCGTCCTTCTCCTTCAGTGCCAGGGCCGTGCCCAGCAGCACCAGCCAGAGCCAGCAGACGACCACGGTCTCGGTGGACCAGCCGGTGGGCAGGTTGAGGAAGTACCGGAAGACGATCTGGACGACGAAGGCGGTGAACATGATGCCGAGCATGGCGGCGATCGCGTTCTCGGCGCGGCGCTGCACCCAGCCGGCCACTCTAAGCACAAATGAAGTCATGCTCCTCCCCCTTCCCACGAGCGCCGACGATCTGCCGCCGCCGGGCGCATCGTGCAGCGGACGCGACGGCGTCCGGTGCCGCGGCAGTCGCGAGCCGCACCGGCGACCCGCAACCGCGCGCTTGCCGTGGCTACTTTACCGCGGCGATCTTGTCGAGGATACCCGGCGCCCAGGACTTCGCCTCGTCGGAGGCCAGGTAGACCTTCTGCGCGTAGGCGCGGAACGAGGGGATGTCCGGCGTGTAGAGGTCGAGCCCCTGCTTCTTGAAGCCGTCGGCGAGCTCCGCCTCGCGCTTCAGGTGCTCCTGCACGCTCCAGCCGAGCGACTTGTCGACCGCCGCCTGGAACGTCTTCTGCTTGGCCGGGCCCATCGCATCCCAGGCCTTGAGATTCATGCACAGCACGTCGAAGGCGACCAGGTGCGACGTCAGGACGATCTGCGACATGACTTCGTAGAACTTCATGTTCTGCACGTTGGGCAGCGGATTGTCCTGTCCGTCGATGGCGCCCGTCTGCAGCCCGGTGTAGGTTTCCGCATACGCCATCGGCGTCGGATTCGCGCCGAGCGAGCGCCCGAGCAGCTGCCAGGCATCGCCGGGCGGCATCCGCAGCTTGATCCCTGCCATGTCGGCGGGCGTGCTGATCTTCTTCTTCGGCTTCAGTCCCACCTGGCGGGTGCCGAAGAACGTCGGCCCGAGAATCTTGATCTTCAGCTGGTCCTCGGCCTGCTTCTTCATCTGGGCGCCGAGGTCGCTGGCGAAGAAAGCGAGCACGTGGTTCGCGTCGCGGAAGGTGTAGGCGGACGTCAGGACCGACCAGGACACCATCTGCTTGGAGATGTCCTGCGGCGCGATGTTGCCGATCTCGAGGTTGTCGCGCTGCAACGCGACGAGCTCGGTGCCCTGCTTGAACAGCGTGCCGCCGAAGTACGGCTCGATCTTGAAGTCAGCGTCGACGTCCTTGGTGAGCATCCGGATCATGTCGGCGCGGATGTCCTTGTCCGAGAACACCGCGGCGAAGCGCAGCGTCGGTTTGCCCTGAGCCCAGGCGGGCAGGGTCGCGCACGCGGCCAGCGCGGCGCCGGCCTTCAGCACGGTACGACGATCGATCTTGAGATCCATGGATTTCTCCTTGCAGTGGGTTGCGACTACCGGGTTAGCGAGTCGACGCGGGTGCGAGCCAACTCAGAATGATGTCGGCCACCATCCGGCGGCGGCCAGGCACGTCTCCTTTGGCGCCCATGGCCCGCTGGAAGATGGCGCCGAACGTGTATTGGTTCGTGACGTTGAACATTCCCAGCGCGGCGATCGCCATGTGCACGTCGATCGGATCGACGTCGGCCCGGAACACGCCGTCGGCCTGCCCGCGCGCGATGACGCCCCCGAGCAGGTCGACGATCGGGCGGTTGATGGTCCGCAGCGCCGGGGACCGCTTCATTTGCCGGCCCTTGGCCTGATTCTCGGCCACGACCAGCCGCACGAAATATTCGTGCTCGACGTAATAGTTGTAGGTGAATTCGACGACGCGCCGCATCGCCTCCACCGGCGCCAGGTGGCCGACGTCCAGCGCGTCCTCGGCGGCACGGATCTCGGCGTAGACGCGCTCCAGCACCGCGAGGTAGAGCCGTTCCTTGCTGCCAAAATAGTAGTTGATCAGCGCGCGCGTGGTCTGCGTGCGCGCCGCGATGGCGTCCATGCTCGCCCCCTCGAAGCCGCGCGAGGCGAACTCGGCGATGGCCGCGGCGAGGATGCTGGCGCGGTTGGCCGCGGGCGCCTTGGGCTTGCGCATCGCGGTGGTTCGCTCCGACGATGTCTGGAGCCCCATGATCATCCCTGGAATTGGCGAAGTCGCAAGGAAAATTTAACAGGCTCGCCAATTCTTGGCAAGTCCCGCCGATGATGCGGTGCAACATCGCGTCGCCGTCAGTAGGAGACGCGAGCGACCGCCCGCAGTGCGTCGGGTGTCGCGGTGCCGAAGCCGAAGAACTCGAGGTAGGCCGGGATCATTTCGAAGAGCATGTCGGTCCCGACCTGATAGCGGCAGCCGCGGTCCCTGGCCGCGCGCAGCAGCGGCGTGATCTCCTGCTTCATCACGACCTCGCCGACGAAGCTCGACGGGCGAGAGCCGGGTGACGTCCATCGGCAGCGGATCGTCCGGCTTCATGCCGAGCGGCGTCCCGTTCACGACGAGGTCGTACCCCGCCGGGTCGTTCGACCGCAAGTCGACCGCGATTTGCGGATAGTGCTCGCGCAGCCGCGCGGCGAGCCCCTCGGCCGACGCCTTGTGGGTGTCGAACAGCGAGATCGACGCAATCCCCTCGGCCGCCAGCGAAGCGGCAATCGCGGAGCCGACGCCGCCCGTCCCCACGACGAGGCAGGAGGCGCCCGCGATCACGAAACCCTTGCGCTTCAGGCCCCGCGCGAACCCCGCGCCGTCGAACATGTCGCCCACCAGCGTGCCGTCGGGCCGGAGCAGGAGCGCGTTGCAGGAGCCGGCGATCTTGACCGTGGTGCTGCTCTCGTCGAGCAGGCCGACGACCGTCACCTTGTGCGGCATGGTCACCAGCGCGCCGTGGAGGTTCGTGACCTTCCGGAGCGATGCGAGGACGCCGGGAAAGTCCCCGGCCCCGACCCCCATCGGCACGACGACGGCGTCGATCCCGTTCTTTTCGAACCAGGGGTTGTAGATCAGGGGCGCCTTGAACGAATCGATCGGGTATCCGATGTGGGCGATGAGGCGGGTCTTGCCGCTGATCATGGGAACCTCGTGACGCGCGTTCGGGGTGGGGGTGGAAGCGGGGTCGGACCCGCCTGCTGTCGCGGCGTGCGCGAACGTTGGAGTCCGTCTCGTCGGCGTTGGCCCGGGCAGCCGGTCTCGGCGCGCGCCCGCTCCGGCCGGCCCGGACGATCGCGTCCGTTCAGAACATCTCCCCGCCGCGCGAGCGGCGGATGATGTCATAGACCGTCACGAGGTCGCCGATCGGGATCTGCCCCGGTGCCGACGCCGACTCGCCGACGGCAAAGCTCAGCCACGAGCCGAACAGGCCGCCGACCATGCGCGTCACCGACCCGAGCGGACCCAACGATATGCTGATCAGCGGAATTCGCGCCTTGTCGTCGGCCTCGGCGGTTGCCGCGAGCAGCCGCAGCACGTCGGTGCGATCGCGCGGCATGACCTGCACCATCGCCACGTCGGCGCCGAGCCGCTCGGCCTCGAGGAACCGGCCGACGAGGTAGTCCTGTCCGGGCGTGTAGCTGACGTTGTGGTACGACAGGATCAGCCGGATCCCGTGCTGCCGTGTGCATTCGCGCACGCGACGCAGATGCTCGGGATCGCTTCCCATCTCGAAATCGATGAAATCGACGAGCCGGGCTGCCGCCACGCCAGCGTAAAGGTCGACGACCTCCTCGTCTCCTATGGGGATTCGCTCGCCACCCTCGCGCTCCGCGCGGCGGGTGAAGATGACCGGGCGCTTGCCGACGACACCGCGCAATTCCTGTGCAGTCTCGATCACCGCCTCGGTGTCGCCGATAGCCTCGAAGAAATCGACGCGCCATTCGATGATGTCCGGCTTCTGCCGCAGGACGCTCGCCGCTTCCGCAAGTACCCTCTTGCGGTTCCGGCCGACCAGCGGCGTGCAGAGCAGCGGGGTCTCGCCACCGAGTTTCCTGCCACGGGCATCGACCGCCTTGATGTTCTTCTTCATTCCATGCGCTCCGATTATTGCGTCGCCACGGCGCGCCGGTTCCCCGTCGCAGCAGGACCGGCCCGGCGCTTGTCGCGAGCGCCCTTCTCCCCGGAATGCTCGGCGAGATAGGCCTTCAGCGTCTCGAGGCACCGCGTCGCGTGCTCGGCATAGCCGAGCTCCTCGTGCCGCTCCTTGTTGGGCAGCTCGATCGAGTACACGCAGTGCGGGATGTGCGCGAGAATGCTCGCGATGTCGATGCCGCCCTCGCCGACGTACAGGCGTGCCTCGCGCAGGATGCGGATCATCTCGGCGCGCTCGGTCGGGATTTCGGCCGGCGCGTCGCACAGGTGGGCGAAGTGGAACCACTCGCGCGGCAGCGCGTCGAGGTCGGCCGGATTGTCGCGGGCTCGATGGAAGTGGTGCATGTCGATCATCAGCCCCGCGTTGCTCCGGTTGACCGCGCGCAGCAAGTCGGCCGCCTGCGCGAGGTTGGCCACCGCGGCGATGGGGACGTATTCGAGGTCCACGGTCAGCCCGAAAGGCTTGGCGAGGTCGCAGATCTCGCCGAACTTCTCGATGTAGAACTCGCGCTCGCCGCCCCAGATGCTGGACAGCACGGCCTTGGCGCCCAGCTCCGCCGCGACCTCCATCGCCGGCAGATACTTCGTCGGATGGAGGCCCTCGTAGACGCGGGCGAGCTCGATGTCGTGGACGCGCACGCCGGTCGAGGCGAGCGCCGCCTTCGTCTGCCGCAGCATCTGCGGGTTGTCGGCCAGCGCGTAATTGGGCTCGCCGGGCAGTCCCATGTAGATGGGGCGGATGCTGACGTAGTCGTAGCCGGCGCGCGCCGCGATGTACGTCATCTCCGGTGGCGGGCATCCCAGCACCGTCAGGTGGGCAAGGGAAAATTCCTGTTTCATGCTGTGCGATCTCCTCTGCGTTGGGGCCGCGCGTCGATGCCGCGCAACCGCGATCGGGGCCATGCGCGCGGCCGCCTTCCGGCAGCGACCATGCCGCGCCCGCGCGTCGGCGTCAGCTGCCGGTGCTCACGTGGTGCACCTTCCGGCCCGGCGAATAGATGTCCATGATGTTCCAGTGTCCCGCGGTCGGCACCGGTTCGTTCTTCATGTAGACGTCGATGACGACGGGGCGCTTCGACTTGATCGCCTTCTGCAGCGCCGGCTTGAACTCGGCCGCGGAGCCCACCTTGACGCCGTCGATGCCGTAGGCCCGGGCGATCGCCGCGAAGTCGGGCGACCATGGCTTGCCGCCCTTCTCGAACACCGTCGCGAAGGTCGTGCCGTAGTGCGCCTGCTCCAGGCCGGCGATGGTGCCGAACGCGCAGTTGTTCATGATGACCCAGATGACGGCGATGTCCTCCTCGAACGCGGTGGCGAGCGCCGCCGGATTCTGGCCGAAGCCGCCATCGCCGATCAGCGCGACGACGACCCGGTCGGGCAGTGCCATCTTGGCGCCCAGCGCCGCCGGCGAGCCGAAGCCCATCGTCGCAAAGCCGCCCGGAGTGAAGACGCTGCCCGGCGTGTAGATCGGATACTGCTGGGCCATGCCGTTCTTGTTCCAGCCCACGTCGGTGCACAGGATCGCGTCGCGCGGCATGACCGCGCGCAGGTCGGCCAGGATCCGCTCCGGACGCATCGGCCACGCGTCGCTCGCCATGGCCTTCCTGTTTCCGGCGACGAACTGCTTCCGGTTGGCCGCCATCTCGGCCAGCAACTCGGGTCGCCGGACTCCCTTGGGAGCGATCTTCCGGGCGACGCGGTTCAGCACGCGCAACGCCTCCTTGAGGTCGGCTACCGCGCCGATCGCCACCGGGAAGTTGCGGCCGATCTCGGCCGGATCGACGTCGATGTGGATCAGCTTCGAGGGCGGCATCCGGAACGTGTACGCCTCTTCCCACGAACTGCAGTCGGCTTCGGAGAAGCGGGTGCCGAGCGCCAGGATCCAGTCCGCGCCGAGAGTCTTGTCGTTGATGAATTTCGTGCCCCAGAATCCGGTCATCCCCAGGATCAGCGGGTGATCGTCGGGCAGCGCGCCCTTGCCCATCAGCGTGTGCGCGACCGGCAGCGAGAGGTGCTCGGCGAGCTCCCGCATCTCCGTCGCCGCGTCGGCGAGCAGGATGCCGCCGCCGGCGTAGATGAGCGGCGTCTTCGCCGCGAGCAGCGCCCGCACGATCGTCGAAGCCGTCTCGTCGTCGAGTGAAGGCCTGTGCAGCGTCTTGGCGTTGGCGAGGACGCGCTTCCACAGCGCGACGTCGATCTCCTTGGAGAAGATGTCCATCGGCACGTCGACCAGCACCGGGCCCGGACGGCCGTTCTCGGCCAGCGTGAAGGCCTTCTCGATGATCTCCGGAAACAGGTGCGGCGAGTCGACCCGCCAGGCGCGCTTGACGAACGGCCGGTAGATCTCGTACTGCGATGCGTCCGCGTGCAGGTTCACTTCCTGATGCGGATGCTTGCCGTAATAGTGCGTCGGCACATCGCCGGCGATCACGACCATCGGTATCGAGTCGAGCGCCGCATTCGCGACACCGGTCGCCGCGTTGGTGAGCCCGGGCGAGAGGTGCGAGAGCACGACCGACGCCTTGTTCGTCGCCCGTGCGTAGCCGTCGGCCGCGTGCGCGGCGATCTGCTCGTGGCGGGTGTTGACGAACTTGATCTTCCTGCTCTTCGACAGCGCGGCGAGCACCGCGATGTTGGTGTGGCCGCACAAGCCGAAGACGTGCTCCACGCCGCGGGCTTCAAGGTATTTCACCAGCTGGTTCGCAATCTGAGTCCTTCATGCTGCTCTCTCCTCCGTCGCCGCGCTGCATCGTAGGCGCGGGGTGCGGGGTGTCGGCGGCCGGGGCTACGGCACCCGCCAGCGGCGGAAGGTCGGGCGGCACGGCCCGCAGCGCGGCGGACCGCTGTAGCGAACGGAATCTCTCTCGGCATCGGCCCCATGATGCGGCGGCCGCGCTGCTTCTGCTCCCAGGCGTGCGCGAGGATGCCGACCGAGCGCGACAGCGCGAACAAGCCGCGGCCGAGCTCGGGCTCGAAGCCCAGCTCGCAGAAGATAACCGCCGTGATGCCGTCGATGTTCATCGGGATGTGGCGGCTTCTTGATCGCCGAGATGGCGGCCTCGACCGCGTGGCCGATCGCGGCGTAGCGTCCCGACACGACGCCGGCCTCCGCCGGCCTTGCGCGACCAGCGCGAAGAGCGGAGCGGTCCGCGGATCGACCGGGTGGAAGCGATGGCCGAAGCCGGGAACGATCTTCTCGCCGGCATCGCGGTGGCGCTGGATGACGTTGGTGGCGGCCGCCACGAGATCTCCCTCCGTGCCCGGCTTCGGCGTCGATCTCGCGATAGAGCTCCATGCACTGCTGGCCCGCGCCGCCGTGGATGTCGTCGAGCACGTTGATCGCCGAGGCCATCGCGCCGTTGACCGGCAGGCCGCAGGTGACCGCCATGCGGGCGATCGCGATGGACGGCGCGTGCGGCCCGTGGTCGACGCCGGGCACCATCGCCGCTTCGAGGAGGTCGGACTGGCCGCGCGACGGCAGTTCGCCGCGCAGCATCAGCCAGATCATGTCGGGAAAACCGCACGCGGCCGATCAGTTCCTCGATCGGGTAGCCGCGGATCGCGATCTTGCCCGGATGGATGTCGATGATCGCCGTGTCCCACCAGGCGGAGGCGTCGGCCAGCATTTCTTCGGCGGTCTTCGTCGTCATCGGCATCCCGTTCGCGTGGTCACGGCGAGGTTCCGCGCTCGCCTCGGGCTCAGGTCGTGATCGTCTCGACCTCGGCCTCGAGCGCCGGGTCGTAGAACGGGCCGAAGAGTTCCTCGTCCGACGGCTTGTCCTCCTTGATCGGCACCGACACCCACGTCGTGTTCATGTAGTGCTTGAGGTGCACGTTCTCGGAGATGATGTTGCCGCCCCAGGTGCCGCAGCCGAGGCTGGAGGTCATCGGCATCCCGTTGTTGAACGCGCCGGCGTTGGCCTTCGACTGCGGCTGCCGCACCATGATCCGGCTGACACGGCGCCGCCGAGCGCCAGCCGGTGGATGTGCTCCTGGTCGAACGACTAGATGCCGCAGGAGTGTCCCTTGCCGCCGACTTCGTAGACGGCGCGCATCATGTCGAGCGCCTGGTCGAAGCCCTTGTACTTGTAGACGGCCAGCAACGTCGGTCAGCTTCTCGCTCGAGAAGTGGTGCTCCTTGCCGATGCCGTCGCCGTGCACGATGATGAACTTGCGATCCGCCGGGAATCGTGAAGCCGGCGATGCCTGCGCGAGCTGCTGCGGCGAGATGGCCACCGTGTCGACGGTGCGATGGCCCTCGTCGTCCCACATCGCCCTGCGCAGCGTCTCCTTCTCGTCGTCGGTGGCGAGATAGCCGCCCTCCTTCTGCAACTGCGTCGAGCAGCTTGTCGAAGATGCGTCGCCTCGATGATCAGGTTGCCGTCGGCCGAGCAGCCGGAGCCGAAGTCGGAGGTCTTGCGACAGGCGCGTGTTGCGCGCCGCTTCCTCGATGTTGGCGGTCTCGTCGATGACCATCGTCGAGTTGCCGGCGCCGACGCCGTAGGCCGGCGTGCCCGGAGCGTAGGCGGCGCGGACCATCGGCTGGCCGCCGGTGGCGACGATCAGATCGGCGCGCGCCATCAGCGCCTGCGACATCGGGATGTTGACCTTGGTCAGGCACTGCAGGATGTCGGCGGGCGCGCCCTCGCGCTCGAGCGCGTCGCGCATCAGCGCGGACCGTTTCGAACGACGGTCTTCTTCGAGCGCGGGTGCGGCGAGAAGATGACGACGTCGCGCGCCTTGATGCGCGTAGATCGCGTTGCCGGCCGGCGTGAGATCCGGATTGGTCGTCGGCACGATGCAGGCGACGATTCCCGCCGGCTTGCCGTACTTGACGATGCCCTTCTCGGGGAGCTCCTCGATGATGCCGACGCTCTTCTGGCGCAGCGCGTCGCGCAGCACGCCGCGGATCTTCATCCGCTTGCCCATCCGGCTCGACAGCGTCGCCCAGGCCGCTCTCCGCGATGCCCATGTCGACGAGGCGCGCGAACGTCTGCTTGTTCGCCGACCGCCCATGCCACCGCCTGGCAGAGGCGGTCGACCCGTGCCTGGTCGTAGGTCTCGATGATCGCGAGCGCCTTGCGCGCGCGCTCGAAGACCATCGTCGAGCTCCTGCTGCTGTTCCTCGGTGATGCCTTTCTTCGATTCGGGGGTCGGTGGCCATGGGCGTGTCTCCGGTTGCGGTTCGATCGAGCGTCGCGGCGGCGATCCGGTCGCTGTCCCTGCTCGTCGTGCGGTGGTCGTGGCGTCTTCTGGGCGCGCGTCAGGTGCCGAGTACGGTCCCGACCGCCGGCTCCGGTCGCGAGCGCGGCGCGCAGGTCCTCGATCGGAATCTGCCCCGGTGCCGAGCTGCTCTTGCCGACGGCCCAGGTCAGCGCGGAACCGTAGACGAAACCGACCATGCGCGACAGCGAGCCGTACGGCCCCATCGACATGCTGATCAGCGGGAGGGGCAGCGACTGGCTCGCGTCGTAGGTCGCGCGCAGCAGCGTGAGCACATCCAGCGGCCCCTTGGGCATGACCGCCACCTTCGCGATATCAGCCTCGAGCTCGTGCGCGAGCGCGAATTTGGCGGCAAGCGCCGCCGCATCGGGCGTGGCCTGGAAATTGTGATACGAGCCGATCAGCGCGATGCCGTGCTCGCGCGAGGCCGCGCGCAGCCGACGGAAGTCACTCGGCCGCGTTGGCCGTCTCGTAATCGATCAGGTCGACGAGGCGACTCGCGCAGACTTCGGCGTACAGCTGCACGACCTGGGGTTCGGCCAGCGCGATCTTCTCGCCGCCCTCCATCGACGAGCGGCGAGTGAACATGACCGGAGTCGGCCGACCCGATCGCGAATGGCGCGCGCGGTGTCGATCACGTGCGCCGTGTCGTTCAGCGCCGTCGAAGAAATCGACCCGCCATTCGAGCACGTCCGGCTTCTTCGGGATCACGGCGTCCAGCTCGGCGAGCACCGCGTCCCGCGTGCGACCGACGAGCGGCGTGCAGACGAGCGGAAATTTCCTCCGCCCACTGGTCTGCCGTGAAGCTCGATCGCGTTTTGGTTTCGTCATCGGCAGTTTCGTCCCGAGCGTGCGTCTGCGACACGGCTGCAACGCTCCGGCGCAGAACCGCGCGATCGCGACGGCCGTCCGTTCGGCGGCGGCCAGGCGCCGTCGTCCCTTCTGGCGCCCTTCGCACAACGGATGCAGTCACGATACGGCTCGCCGGCCGAGCGTCAAGGGCGTATGGCGACAATATGTGCGCTGATCGCCCAGATTGTTCAGTTTGATCCGTTACATAATGCGAATTTCTTGCCATGCCCGGCGATTTGAGTACTATATGGGCGCTAGACGCCCACATTGACCGTTATTGACGCCGGCATGTCATCGTTGGTTGCGACGTCACATTCGAAGGCTGCAATGCCAGTTCAGGCGCCCTCGACCAGCAAAACCTCCGATCAAGCGCTCCCGGCGAGACGGACGCATCGGCGCTCCCGCCGGCGCGTCCGGTCGACCCCGACGCGCTGGTCGGCGGACACGATCGCGCGGTTCGGGCGACGATCCGGATTTCGTCACGGCACTGGCGCGCGGTTTGGCGGTGATGCTGGCGCTTTCGGACAAGAAGCGCCGGATGTCGATAGCGCAGGTCAGCCATCGGACGGGGATCCCGCGGGCGGCGGCGCGGCGGAGCCTGCACACGCTCTCGAAGCTGGGATTCGTCGCCGTCGACGACACGCGGCGCTTCTACCTGCGGCCGCGCGTGCTCTCGTTCAGTCATGCCTACCTGTCGTCGTCTCCGCTGGCGGTGCTGGCGCAGCCGATTCTCGACCGGCTGGGCGAATCGCTGCACGAAGCCTGCTCGCTCGGGATACTCGACGGCGACGAGATCGTGTACCTGGCCCGATCGGCGTCGTCGCGCGTCATGTCTCCGGCGCTCAACGTCGGACGGCGCCTTCCCGCGTATTGCACTTCGATCGGCCACGTGATGCTCGCGCATCTCGCGCCGCACGAGCTGGACGGCGTATCTGGCGCGCGACCCGGTTTCATCCCTACACGGAGCTACACGCTGACGTCCCCGGAGAAACTGCGTTCGATGCTGCACGACGTCCACGAGTCGGGGTTCGCGTTTGCGAGCCAGCAGATGGAGGCGCGCCTTTGCACGCTCGCCGTGCCGGTCAGGGACACCGGCGGCCATTTCGTCGCGGGCATGAACGTCATCCTGCAGGGACGACTGGTGGCGGCGAGCGACATGGCGGCGCGATTCGCGCGGCCGCTGCAGGACGCGGCCATGGAGCTGGGATCGCTGCTGCTGCCGTGAACCGTGCGCTCGGCCGCCGCCGCGGCTCGTGCCCCCGACGGGGCCGGCCGCACGCCTTTCCCCGGAAATCATGGCGCGACGGCATCCCCACGTGCCTTCCGCCGACGGCGGTGGCGCACGGGAGCCACGAAACGACCCGTATAATCGCCCGCTCGCCGGCCGTTGCCGGCACGCCGCTTCTTTCAGTTGAGCGTCCGTCCCCGGACCGCATTCGACCCCTTCCCCAATGCACGTCTTTTTCGAGGACGACGGCCAGCTCAAGGCCGGCACGGTCCTGGCCGACAACGATTCGTCGTTGCAGGTCGAGGCCGCTTCCGGCAAGCGGCTCAAGATCAAGGCGGCCACGGTCCTGTTGCGGTATGCGGAACCGTCGCCGTCGACGCTCGTCACCGACGCGCAGCAACTGGCGCGCGAGCTCGATCCGAATTTCCTGTGGGAGGTTTCCGGCGAGGATGATTTCGGCTTCGCCGATCTCGCCCGCGAATACTTCGGACATCCGCCGGCTCCGGTCGAGGCGGCCGCCGTCGCGATGGCGCTTGCCGGCGCGCCGATGTTCTTCTACAAGAGGGGCAAGGGCCGGTACCGCAAGGCGCCGCCGGATGCGCTGAAGGCCGCGCTCGCCTCGGTCGAGCGCAAGAAGCGCGAGGCGGAGCAGATGGGCGGCTGGACCGGCGAGCTTCGCGCCGGTCGTCTGCCCGACGCGCTGCGCGCGAAGCTTCCCATGCTTCTCTACAAGCCGGACAAGAACGCCCTCGAGTGGAAGGCGCTCGCCGCGGCCTGCGAAGCGGAGCAGGAAAGCCCGGTGGCGCTGCTCGCGCGATGCGGCGCGATTCCGTCGACGCACGACTACCATTTCAACGCTTTCCTGGCGCAGGCGTTCCCGCAGGGAACCGCGTTCCCGGCGTACGGCCCGCTGCCGCCGGCGCCGGATCTTCCGTTGGCCGATGCCAGGGCGTTCTCGATCGACGACGCGACGACGACCGAGGTCGACGACGCGTTCTCGGTCCGGGAGCTGCCCAATGGGCATTACGAGGTCGGCATCCACATCGCGCTGCCGGCGCTGGCGATCGCGCGCGGATCGCCGCTCGACGCGCTGGCGCGCGCGCGGCTTTCCACCGTCTACATGCCGGGGCGCAAGCTCACGATGCTGCCCGACGAGGTCGTGGCCGCGTTCACGCTGGCGGAGGGACGCTCGCCGCCGGCGCTGTCGCTGTACGCGGAGGTCACGCCCGATGGCGCGCTCCTGCGGCACGAGACGCGCGTCAATCGTGTGCCGATCGCCGCGAATCTGCACCTCGACGCGCTCGGCGAGGCGTTCGCCAACGACCTCCCGGCGCCGTCCGATCCGCCGTGGACCGCCGAGCTGCGGGTGCTCTGGAAGTTCGCGCAGGCCCAGTTCACCGCCCGCGGCAAGGCCGATTTCGCCCGGATCGACTACAACTTCGTCGTCGATTGGGACACGACGACCCCGGGCCTGGAAGCGGGTCGCGTGAGGATCGTCCCGCGCCCGCGCGGCAGCCCGCTCGACAAGCTCGTCTCCGAGCTCATGATCTTCGTCAACAGCCAGTGGGGCAAGCTGCTCGCCGATGCGCGGGTCGCCGGGCTCTATCGGACCCAGGCGAACGGCAAGGTGAAGATGAGCACCCGTCCGGGCGAGCACCAGGGACTCGGGCTCGCGCATTACCTCTGGTCGAGCTCGCCGCTGCGTCGTTACAGCGACCTCGTCAATCAACGCCAGCTGCTGGCGTCGCTGGAGGGCAGCAGGCCGCCGTACGCGGAGAACGATGCCGAGCTCTACGCGGCGCTCACGGATTTCGAGGCGACCTACTCGCACTACGCCGAGTTCCAGGACCGGATGGAGCACTACTGGTGCCTGCGCTGGCTGCTGCAGGAAGGCATCGCCGAAACGACGGGCACCGTGATCCGCGAAACGCTCGTCCGCTTCGACCGGCTGCCGCTCGTCGTGCGCCTCGCGGATCTGCCGGCGCTCGCATCGGACACCCGCGTGCGGATCGCGATCGGCCGCATCGACCTCTCTCGCGGCATCGCTCGAGTGCCGCTTCGCCGGAGCCGAGGCGTCCGGTTGATCCAGCGTGATCCCAAACGCTCGCGGCTGCGCTAGACTGTGTCATTCGCACGCTTCCGACATTGCCGCGCCAACCCACCTCGCCCCGCACGCTCTCGGCGCCGCCGGTCCTAAGGCAGGCGGCGTTGCTGGTGCGCGCATCGGCGATGGCGGTGCGCCGCGCGCGAGGCGCAATCGCCCAGGCAATGGCGCGCGGGACCTCGCTGCGCGCCGACCAGCTCTTTGTCTACGCGCTCATGGCCTCGATCGCGATCCACGCGGTGCTGCTCGCGATCCGGTTCCGGCCATTCGATCCCGCCCGGTTGCGGGACCGCACGCCGCCGCTCGAAGTCGCGCTGGTGAACGCGAAGTCGAAAACGAAGCCCGCCGTGGCGGATATCCTCGCGCAGGCCAATCTGGACGGTGGCGGCAACACCGACGCGAAGCGGCGCGCGAGGACGCCGATGCCCGTGCTGCCCAAGGCGGGAGCCAGCGGGGAGATCGCCGTCGCGGCGCAGCGGCTCGACGTGCTGGAGCAGGAGGCCCGGGAGCTCATGACGCGCATCCAGAGCGCGCCCACGGCGCCCGCGATGCCCAAGCCGGTCGAGGCCCCCGAGCCCGTGGCCCCGCTTTCGGTGAGCGAGTTGACGCAGCGCACGCTCGAGGCCATGCGGCTCGAGGCGCGGGTCGCCAAGGACATCGAGGTCTACCAGCAGCGGCCCAAGCGTCGCTTCGTCGGGGCTCGGGCCGAGGAATACCGTCTGGCGCGCTACGTCGAGGACTGGCGCGCCAAGATCGAGCGCATCGGCAACCTCAACTATCCCGAGGCCGCGCGCTCGCTCAAGCTCTACGGCAGCCTGCTGCTGACGGTGTCGATCAGGAGCGACGGCAGCGTCGAGGCCGTCGAGATCAACCGCTCGTCGGGCCACAGGGTTCTCGACGCCGCCGCGGTCAAGATCGTCGAAATGTCGGCGCCGTTCGCCGACGTTTCCGCCGAACATCAGGCGCGACACCGACGTGCTCCACATCACGCGCACGTGGATGTTCACGAAGGGTGACGAGCTGCGCAGCGAATGAGCGAGCGGGGCGAAGCCCGCGGCCGGGGTCGGGCACGCAGCCAATCGTCGGCCCTCCGCGATGCCAGCTTGCGAATGGTCGCGTATCCGACCCCGATTCCCGCTCATGGCGGATAGCCGCATCGGTCGCTGGACCCTGCGCGTCGGCGCCGCGCTCGCCGTGGTCGCGTTCGCGTGGCTGGCGTGGATCTCGCGCGCACATCGCCTGGTACCGCTACCAGCCCCCGCGGGAGACCGCCTTCATCGCACAGCGGATGGACGAGCTGCGCGCGAAAGGCAGCAAGGTGACGCTGCACTACCGGTGGGTGCCCTATGCGCGGATCTCGCTGCAGCTCAAGCGCGCGATGATCGCCGCCGAGGACGCGAAGTTCGCCGAGCACGACGGGTTTGACTGGGACGGCATCGAGAAGGCGCTGGAGAAGAACCGGAAGAAGGGCCGCGTCGTCGCAGGCGGCTCGACGATCACGCAGCAACTCGCGAAGAACCTGTTCCTCTCGCCGACGAAGAGCTACTGGCGCAAGGCCGGGGAGGCCGTGGTCACGGTCCTGCTCGAGGCGATGCTGCCCAAGCAGCGCATCTTCGAGCTCTACCTCAATGTGATCGAATGGGGCGACGGCGTGTTCGGTGCCGAAGCGGCCGCGCAGCGGTACTTCGGCGTGTCGGCGGCGCAGCTTTCCGCGGAGCAGGCGGCGAGGCTCGCCGCGATGGCGCCCAGCCCGCGCGTGTTCGAACGCAGGCCGGATTCCGCCTATCTCGACGGTCGCGTCGCGACGATACTGGCGCGGATGCCTTCGGCGATCGTGCCCTGACGCAGCGCTCCCGGGGTTAGAATGCGCACGGCCGTCGCGGCCCGCCGGCTGCGCCTGGCCATACGCCGACCATGTCCAGGACGAGTGAACACGATGCCGTCGTGCGAACCGACGCGCCGACAAGCGTGCAGGAGGCGCTCGCCCGCGTAACGGGCCTTCTGCGCCAGCACCGGCTGGTCGAGGGGCTCGTGCGCGAGCAGCTGGAACAGCCGCCGGCGAACGCCCAGGCCGAGCTCGCGCAGAGCGCCGTCTACAAGAAGAGCGACGCGGCGCTGCAGCGCGAGCTCGACCGGCTGCACCCGGCTGACATCGCGTACATCCTGGAGGCGCTGCCGCGCGACGAGCGGCTCTACATCTGGGACCGGGTCCGCGCGGCGCGCGACGGCGACATCCTGCTCGAGGTTTCCGACGCGGTGCGCGAGTCGCTGATCGACTCGATGAACACCGACGAGCTCGTCGCCGCGACGGAGACGCTGGAAGCCGACGAGATCGCCGAGCTCGCGCCCGACCTGCCGCAGGAGGTGATGGACGATGTGTTCCAGAGCCTGCCGGTCGAGGAGCGCGAGCAGCTGCGCGCCGCGATGTCCTTCGACGACGACATGGTCGGCGCGCTGATGGACTTCGAGGACATCACGGTGCGGCCGGACGTCACGCTCGAAGTCGTGCTCCGTTATCTGCGCCGCTTCGACGAGCTGCCGTCGCAGACGGACCAGGTGTTCGTCGTCGATCGCGAGGAGCGGCTGCTGGGCGTGCTTCCGATCACCACGCTGATCGTCTCCGATCCGGACACGCTGGTCGAGGCGATCATGCAGCAGCCGGTGGTGAAGCTCCACCAGCACGAGAAGGCCGACGTCGCGGCATCGGCATTCGAGCGCTACGACCTTGTTTCCGCCCCCGTGCTGGACACCAACGAGCGGCTGGTCGGACGCGTCACGGTCGACGAAGTGCTCGACTTCGTGCGCGAGAGCGGCGAGGAGGACCTCCTCGCACAGGCCGGCCTGCGCGAGGAGGAGGATATCTTCGCGTCGGTATGGGCGTCGTTCCGGAACCGCTGGGCGTGGCTCGCCGTCAACCTCGTCACCGCGTTCGTCGCGTCGCGCGTGATCGGCGTGTTCGAAGGCTCGATCGAAAAGCTGGTGGCGCTCGCGGCGCTGATGCCCATCGTCGCCGGTATCGGCGGCAATTCGGGCAACCAGACGATCACCATGATCGTGCGCGCCGCGGCGCTGGGACAGGTGGCGGTCGCCAACGCGCGCCAGCTCATCCGCAAGGAAATCACGGTGAGCCTCGTCAACGGCGTCGTCTGGGGCGGCGTGATGGGGCTGGTCGCGATGGTGCTGTACAGGGACCCGCCGCTGGGGCTCGTCATGGTCTGCGCGATGACGCTGAACCTGATGCTGGCGGCGCTGATGGGAGTGCTCATCCCCATGACGATGCTCAAGATGGGCCGCGATCCGGCGGTGGGCTCGTCGGTGCTCATCACGGCAGTCACCGATTCCGGCGGGTTCTTCATCTTCCTCGGCCTCGCCACGCTGTTCCTGGTGTGACGGGACCCGACGGGCACGAGGTTGCGCCCGGGGTCGCGCCGCCGACATCCCTTCGCCTGGAATAGAGGGTGGCCCCGGGCTGTTGACGGTGGCGTTCGCAGCTGAACCCGGGGAGGATTCCGCGCTGCAGGTGCAGCCGCGGCGCGATCGGCGCCGGCGGCCTCGCGGCACCCGGTCGCGGAGTAGGATGATGTTGCTCTCAGGCACCGCTTTCGACCCGTATCGACGACGTGACCCCGCCAGCCGCCACCGATGCCCCGGGCCTGCCGCACCCGGAACTGGTCGCCGCGATACCGCGGCTGCGCCGTTACGCGCGGGTGCTGACCGGCGAGCCGTCGCGCGCCGACGACCTCGTGCAGGACACGCTCGCGCGGGGCTGGGAAAAGCGCCGGCTGTGGCGGGCCGGCAGCGACCTGCGCGCATGGCTCTTCACGATCATGCACAACGTCTTCGTCAATCAGCGGGCGCTCGCGCGACGCGACGCGGCCAACGTGTCGATCGACGCCGACCCCGGCAACCCCGCGTGGCAGCTTCCGGTGAGGGCGAACCAGCTCGAGCGTGTCGAGCTGCTGGAGCTCTTGCAGCAGATGGGCCGGCTCTCCGCGGACCAGCGCGAGGTGCTGTTGCTCGCCGCCGTCGAGGAGCTGCGCTACGAGGAAATCGCGGGCATCCTGCAGGTGCCCATCGGCACGGTGATGTCGCGGCTGTCCCGCGCGCGCAGCAATCTCCGGCAACTGCTTGCCGAACCGGCGTCGACGCTGCGCGTCGTCAAGTGAGAAGACTCGCGATCTCATGAGCACCTTGAACGCCACGCCTGTCCCGGAAGCCGACGTCCAGGCTTACGTCGACGGCCAGCTTGCGCCCGAGCGCACCGCGGCCGTCGAGGCGGCGATCGGCGGCGACCCGGACCTCGCCTCGCGCGTCGCGGCGATGCGTGCCCAGAACGCCGCGCTGCGCGATGCGCTCGACCCGGCGCTGGCGGAACCGATTCCCGCGCACCTGCTCGCCGCCGCGGTGCCGCCGGACCCGCGCGCCGCGCACTTCGGACGCAGGCTCGCGCCCGCATTGGCAATCGCCGCAACGCTGATCGTCGGTGTGGGCGTCGGCTGGTTCGGCCGCGACGCGCTGATCGAGCGCGCGGGCACGCCGACGACCTTTGCGCGGCAGGCGGCGTTCGCGCACGCGCTGTATGCCGCCGATGTCAACCGGCCCGTCGAGATCTGGGCCGCCGAGGAAAAGCGCCTCGTGACGTGGCTCACCAAGCGGCTCGGATTCCAGGTGCATGCGCCGGACCTGAATGCTCTCGGGTACGCGCTGGTCGGCGGCCGGCTGGTGGCGGGCAACGAGAAGCCGACCGCGTTGTTCATGTACGAGAACGCCGACAAGGAGCGGCTGTCGCTGCAGGTGCGCAGGCAGACGCCCGGCACCAGCGAGACCGCTTTCCGGTATGCCGTCGAGAATGGCGTCGGCGTGTTCTACTGGATCGACGACGCCAGCGGCTACGCCATCTCCGGCAACCTCGACCGGGAGCAGCTGCTCAGGATCGCGCACGTCGTCTACGGCCAGCTCGCCGCGGCTGACGCCGGGAATGCGAAGTAGGCGCCGCGGCGCCGGGGCAGCGCGCGCGCGAGGCTTGGTCCGATGGCCGTCTGCGGGTTACGATCCGCGTCATGCAAGCGCCTCCCGCCCGGCCCGGCGATGCCGTCGACGGCATCGACACGCCCGCCCTCGTCGTCGACCTCGACGCGTTCGAGCGCAACCTCGACCTGATGGCCAACGCGGTGCGCGGCGCGGGCATCGCGTTGCGCCCGCACGGCAAGGCGCACAAGTGCCCGGACATCGCGTTCGCGCAGCTCGAGCGCGGCGCCGTCGGCATCTGTTGCCAGAAGGTCGGCGAGGCGGAGGCGTTCGTCGCCGCCGGCATCCGGGACGTGCTCGTCACCAACGAGATCGTCACCCCGGTCAAGCTCGCGCGGCTGGCCGCCCTGGCGACGACGGCCACGGTGGCCGTGCTGGCAGACGACGCTGCCGCCGTCACCGCCATCGGCGCCGCGGCGAGGACCGCGGGCGTCACCATTGCGGTATTGGTCGAGATCAATGTCGGCGCGGATCGCTGTGGCGTCGCGCCGGGCGAGCCGGCGGTGGCCGTCGCGCAAGCCGTCGCGCGCACGCCGGGACTCTCGCTGCGCGGCATTCACGCCTATCAGGGCGCCGCGCAGCACCTGCGCACGCCGGAGGAACGGCGCGCGGCGATCGCTCGCGCCGCGTCGCTTGCGCGCGAGACGAAGGCGGCGATCGAGGCGGCGGGCATTCCCTGTCCGACCGTGACGGGGGCCGGGACCGGCACGTGGCAGCACGAGCGCGACAGCGGCGTCTACACCGAGCTGCAGCCCGGCTCGTACGTCTTCATGGACGCCGACTACCAGAAGAACGCGCTGGCGCCGGACCAGCACCACTTCGAGCAGAGCCTGTTCGTGGTGGCGGAGGTGATGAGCGTGCCGGCGCGCGAGCGCGCGATCGTCGACGCGGGATTGAAGGCGTTCGCGTTCGACTCCGGGCCTCCCTTCGTCTACGGCGCGCAGGGATTGACGTACGTGAAGGCGTCCGACGAGCACGGCGTGATCGCCGTCGCGCCGGACACGCCGCCGCCGCGCCTCGGCGACCGGCTCTGGCTTGTCCCCGGTCACTGCGATCCGACCGTCAATCTCTACGACTGGATCGTGGGCGTGCGCGGCGCGCGCGTCGAGTGTGTGTGGCCGGTCGCGGCGCGGGGCGCGCTCGGCTGACGGCGAAGCTGCAGGAAAAAGGGCGTGGAAAAGAAGTGAAGTAGGGTCAGACTCGACTTTCCGCAGAGCGGCTGCGGATTTGCGAGCGCCAGGGGAAGTCGAGTCTGACCCTGCCTTCCCCCCCTTTCCCTTTTTTCAGAGGGTGACGATGCCGCGAGGCGTGCGGAGCATCGCGGCGAGCCGCGCGTCGCGGTCGTAGGTGACCGGCAGCGCGCTGTCGAGCCCGAGCGCCGCGAGCGCGGCGCGGATCGCCGCCGGATCGGGGTGCGCGGCGGCGAGACCGGCGATCGAGACATTCGACTGCGGCAGTGACTCCGCCGGATGCTGCGGGACATCCCACTCGATCAATGTCGGCACGATGCCCTTGGCGGGCAGCGTGCCATCGTCGGGAATCGTGATCCTCCAGCGATAGTCTCCGCGCGACATCGTGTGCACCGTGCCCAGCGCCACCGGGCACGCGGCGGCTCGCCGCTCGATTTCGCTCGTTCGCGCGACCCAGTGGATGAGCCGTGGCCGCTCGGTCAGCTCCGCCTGCAGCGCGATGCCGTCGAGGCCGAACCAGCGCGGCCGCAGGGGACGGGTCGCCGCGGGATCGATCGCGATGATCTCGAGGTAGATTCGATCGCCGAGGCGCAGGAGGGCGTTGTGCGTCCCCATTGCGACGTGCTTGCCGCCGGGCTGCGGGGTGACGCCGGTGATCTCCGCGATGTAATCGATGCCGTCGGCGAGCGTCGTCGGCGGCGACGACGAGGTGGTCGAGCGTCGCCGGTTCCGGGTCCTGACTCATGCGGCGCCGTTCGTCGGGCGCGAAGTCGAGCTCGACCCGGGCGCCGTTCGGGTCATGGCAGAACACCTGCCATACGCCCGGACCCGGCCTGCTGCCGGCATTGGTACGCCACACCGTTCGCGTCGAGCGTCGCGATCGCATCGCCCAACCCCGACGCCGAAAACGCCATGTGGTCGATGACGCCCGCCCGGAGTTCGCTCCGCTGTCGGCCACCGACGACGTGCAGCACCGCCTGGTTCCCGGCGTAGAGCCACGCGCCGGGAAATCCGAGCGGCGGGCGCGGACCCGGGGCGAGGCCGACGACGTCGCGGTAGAACGCACCGTGGCCTCGACGTCGTCGGTCAGCACCGTGAAATGGTTCATGCCGGTGATCGTCACTGGAGCTCCTCGAAGGGCGGCGCGCATCGCGCTCAGATCAGCACGATGTCGTACTGCTCCTGCGTGTAGATCGATTCGACCTGCAGCGAGATCGGCTTGCCGATGAAGTCGCCGAGCTGCGCCAGCGACTGCGACTCCTCGTCCAGAAAGAGGTCGATCACCGGCTGCGCCGCGAGGATCCGGAACTCGCGCGCGTTGAACTGCTTGGCCTCGCGCAGTATCTCGCGCAGGATCTCGTAGCAGATCGTCTGCGCCGTCTTGAGCTCGCCGCGGCCGTGGCAGGTGGGGCAGGTCTCGCACAGGACGTGCGCCAGCGATTCGCGCGTGCGCTTGCGGGTCATCTCGACCAGTCCCAGCTGCGTGAATCCGTTCACCGTCAGCCGCGTCCGGTCGCGCTCGAGCGCCCGGTTGAGCTCGGCCAATACCGCGTTGCGGTGGTCGGCGTTCTCCATGTCGATGAAATCGATCACGATGATGCCCCCGAGATTGCGCAGCCGCAGCTGCCGCGCGATGACCTGCGCCGCCTCGAGGTTGGTCTTGAAGATCGTGTCGTCGAAGCTGCGGCCGCCGACGAAGCCGCCGGTGTTGACGTCGATCGTGGTCATGGCCTCGGTCTGGTCGACGATGAGGTAGCCGCCGGACTTGAGATCCACGCGCCGCGCGAGCGCCTTCTCGATCTCGTCCTCGACGCGATTGAGATCGAACAGCGGCCGCTCCCCGGTGTGGTGCGCGATGCGGTCGCAGAGCGCGGGCGTGTACTCGCGCGCGAACTCGACCATTCTGGTGAACGTCTCGCGCGAGTCGACCACGATGCGGGACGTCTCCTCGTTGGCCATGTCGCGCAGCACGCGCTGCGCCAGGTTCAGGTCCTGGTACAGCAGCGCCGGCGCGGGGGCGTCGCGGCGCGCCCGGTGAGGTCGCTCCACAGCTTGGTCAGGTACTCGATGTCGCTCTGCATCTCGCGCTCGGACGCGGTCTCCGCCATCGTGCGGATGATGAATCCGCCGCTGTGGCCGTCCGGCAGCAGCAGCTGGAGCTTGCTGCGCAGGCTTTCACGCTCGGCCTCGTCCTCGATGCGCTGCGAGATGCCGATGTGCGAATCCTGCGGCAGATAGACCAGCAGCCGGCCCGCCAGGCTCACCTGTGTCGACAGGCGCGCGCCCTTGGTGCCGATCGGGTCCTTGATCACCTGCACGAGCAGCGACTGTCCCTCGTGCAGGATCTTCTCGATGGGCCGCGAATCGCCGCCGCCGTGCCCGTTCTGCCGGTGCTCCCAGATGTCGGCGATGTGCAGGAAGGCGGCGCGCTCGAGGCCGATCTCCACGAATGCGCTCTGCATGCCCGGCAGCACGCGCGCGACGCGGCCCAGGCAGATGTTGCCGACGAGTCCCCGCGCGCTGGCGCGCTCCATGTGGAGCTCCTGCACGACGCCCTGCTCGAGCATCGCGACACGGGTTTCCTGCGGGGTTACATTGATGAGGATTTCATGCGACATCGGTAAGGGCTTATAGCACGGGGAAACCGATGCCGGCGAGCGCGGAGGCGGTTTCGTAGAGCGGCAGACCCATGACGCCGGAGTAGCTGCCGTCGATTCGCTGCACGAACGCCGCGGCGCGTCCCTGGACGGCGTACGCGCCCGCCTTGTCGAACGGCTCGCCGGTGGCGACGTAGCGCTCGATCTCGTCGCGCTCGAGCTTGCGGAACGTGACCGCCGACGTGGAGATCTCGGCCGCGGTGTTCTGTTCCCAGGTGAGCGCGACCGCCGTCAGCACGTGGTGGGTCCGGCCCGAGAGCAGCATCAGCATCCGGATCGCATCGGCGGCATCCTTGGGCTTGCCGAAGATAGTGTCCTCCAGCACGACCTCGGTGTCGGCGCCCAGCACCGGTCGCGGCGGCAGCCCGCGTTGCAGCATCCGCTGCCAGCCGATCGTGGCCTTGGTGCGGGCGATGCGCTCGACGTAGTGGCGCGGGGGCTCCGCGTCGTGCGCGCCCTCCACGATGTCACGCTCGCGGGCAGCGGATTCCCGGAGCCGAAGCGAGGCGAAGTCGACGCCGAGCTGGCGCAGCAGTTCCTCCCGGCGCGGACTCTTCGAGGCGAGGTAGACGGCAGGAGCGGTCATGGTGGTGGGATCCCCGGTGGACGATGTCGATGCGCCGGCCGTCACTCGCGATGATAGGGATGGTGCGCGAGCAGGCTCACGGCGCGGTACAGTTGCTCGGCCACGACGACGCGGACGAGCCCGTGCGGCAATGTTAGCGCGGAAAGCGCGACGATGGCAGAAGCGGCGCGCTTGACCGAGTCGGCGAGGCCGTCCGCGCTGCCGACGACGAACGCCACATCGCGCGCTTCGTCGCGCCAGCGCCCGAGGTTGGCGGCGAGCACGCGCGTCGTCCACGCGTCCCCGTGCTCGTCGAGTGCGACGATCCGCGCGTCCCTGCAGGCGGCGGTGACCCGCAGCGCCTCGGCCGCGAGGATCTGGGCCACGGGCTTGCCGCGGGTGCGCGGCTCGGGCTTGAGCGCGACGAGTTCCAGCGCGAATCTCGCGGGGCATCCGGCGCGCGTAGTCGTCCCAGCCGGCGTCGACCCACGCGGGCATCCGTTGTCCGAAGGCGACGACGCGAAGCTTCATCGCGGGCGCAGGACGGGTTCGGCCGGGTGCGTCGGAGTCGGCGGCGCAACGATGCGCGGCCGAGCGAGCCGGAGGCTCGGCTTCCCGGCCGGCCGCCCTCGGCGCTGCCTCGACCTCAGGCGGCGGCCCGGTCGGCGCTTCTGGCGCGCCGTTTCGCCGCGGGCGGAGCCCAGAGCTCCTCGAGGTTGTAGTGGGCGCGCACGGCCGGTTGCATGATGTGGACGATGATGTGCCCGGCGTCGACCAGCACCCACTCGCCGGCCTCCTCGCCCTCGACGCCGATGATCGTCGCGCCGGTCTCCTTCAGCCTGTCGCGGACGTGACGCGCGAGCGCCTTCACCTGCCGATTCGACTCGGCCGACGCGATGATCATGGTGTCGGTGAGGCTGGTCAGCTTGCGGACGTCGAGCACGGTGACGTCGCGAGCCTTGATGTCGTCGAGAGCGGTGACAGCGGTCTTCTGGATCTTGTTAAGTCGCATCCGGGCGTGAGCGATAGAGTTGGTTGCGGTCAATATAGGCCAAAACCGCGGCCGGAAGCAAACCGCGCACCGCCGCGACGCCCTCGCCGCCGCGCGCGAGTTGCGCGCGTATCGCCGACGCCGAGATCGGATGGGCCGTGACGGCTTGCACGAGCAGCGACCCTGCCGCGGTCCGGCCGAGCTCCGCCGCGTCCGTACGCCGGCGCCGCGACCACTCGTCGGCGAGCGCCGCCGGCATCCCGTCTTCGATCGTGACGCCGGGGCGCCCCACGACGACGACGTGTGCGAGCGTGAAGATATCCTGCCAGCGATGCCAGGTCGGCAGGCCGAGGAACGCGTCCGCGCCGACGATCAGCGCCAGCGGGCGGGAGGGCTCCTCGTTGCGCAATTCCTCCAGCGTGGGCACCGTGTAGCTGCGACCCGGCCGGAGGATCTCGCGCGCGTCGACCTGGAGACCCGGGCGACCGGCAATGGCGAGCTCGACCATCGCGAGCCGGTGGGCCGCGGTGGCGACCGGCGCGGCCCGATGCGGCGGGTCCCCGGCGGGGATGAAGCGAACGGCGGAAAACCCGAGCGCATCGCGCAACTCGCCGGCGAGCGCCAGGTGGCCGCAATGGATCGGGTCGAAGGTGCCGCCGAAAACACCGAGAACGGGTTGCATTGCGGTTCGCATTGTAGCCCTCGGGCGGCAGGCTAGAAGCGTGAGTCCGGTTCCTGCAGAAATGCGATTTCCTCCGGCGTGGAGGCGCGGCCGAGGATCGCGTTGCGGTGCGGATAGCGGCCGAAGCGGCGCACGACGACGGCATGCTTCTCGGCCCATTCGAGGGGGGTGCGATTGCCGGTTTCGTCCGCGAGTCGCGTGAACAGCTCGAGCGAGCGCTGCTGCATCGCCGCGCTCTCGGCGTGCTCGAACGGCAGGTAGAGGAACCAGCGTTCGAACCCGTCGAGCGTGCGATCGAGTCCGGCATCCACGACCGCGATCGCCGTGGCGAGCGCTTCGTCGTCGCCCGCAAACGCCCGCGGCGTGTCGCGGAACACGTTGCGCGTGAACTGGTCGAGCAGCAGCACGCGGGCGAGCGCCGCGCGCGCATCGGGATGCCAGTCACGGAACGCGCCGCCGAGGGCAGCCTCGATGTCGGCGCCGAAGCGGGCGGCGATCGCGGAGTCGAAGGCGGGATCCTTCCGAAACCATTCGGCGCGGGCCGCGCGGGGCGGCGGCCCGAACCAGAACTCGAGGATCTCGCGGGCGAGCGGCGGCATGTGCTTTGCTATAGTTGCGGCAGCAGGTTCAGCATCGATTGTCCGGGACGTGGCGCAGGGCCTCGCGCATCCCGCCGGAAAACCGTCCCCGACCCCGCCTACGCCGATGCGCACATCGTACCGCGATATCTTCCTGCTTGCCTGCTGCCAGGCGCTGCTGCTGACCAACGGATCGGGCCTCATCACGATGAACGGCCTCGTCGGCTATGCGCTGGCCGACACGAAGACGCTGGCCACGCTCGGCGTGACGGTCTACGTCCTCGGCTCGGCGGTGGCGACGATGCCGGCCTCGCTGTGGATGGCGCGGGTCGGACGGCGCACGGGCTTCATGACGGGCGCGCTGATCAACGTCGCCGGCTGTGCGCTCGCGGTGCTTGCCATCAGTCGCGGGAGCTTCGCGCTCTACTGTGTCGCGACCGGCGTCATGGGGATCTACAACGCGATCGGGCTGCAATACCGATTCGCGGCGGCTGAGGTGGCGGCGCCCGCGGACAGGGCGAAGGCGATCTCGCTGGTGCTGGCGGGCGGAGTCGCCGGCGGCTTTCTCGGTCCCGAGTCCGCCCGTCGCGCGATGGACCTGTTCGCGACCCCGTTCCTGGGGGGGTTCGTCGTGCTCGCCGGTTTTGCGCTGGTGGCGCTCGCCGTGCAGTCCCAGGTGCAGGTGCCGCGGCCGACGCTCGAGGAGCGCTCCGGCGGCGGGCGAAGGCTGGCCGTGATCATGCGTCAGCCGGTGTTCATCGTCGCCGCGCTTTCCGGCGCAGTCGGCTACGGGCTCATGAACCTGCTGATGACGGCCACACCCATCGCGATGAGTTTCTGCAGCCATCCTTTCGGCGCCGCGGCGCTCGTGATCCAGTGGCACGTCGTCGGCATGTACGCCCCGGGGTTCGTCACCGGGGCGCTGATCCGGCGCTTCGGCGTGCTCAACGTGATCCTGGCCGGCATCGCTCTCGTCGCCTCGTGCGTGGCGGTCGCCCTGAACGGCGTCACCGTCACCCATTTCCTGATCGCGCTGGCGCTGCTGGGCGTGGGCTGGAACTTCATGTACACCGGCGGCACGGCGCTGCTCACCGAGTCCTATGCGCCGGCGGAAAAGGCCCGGGCGCAAGGCGCGAACGATTTCCTGGTCTTCGCGACGATGGGCGTCTCGTCGCTTTCTTCAGGGGCGATGGTGTCGACGGCCGGCTGGGAGGCGATGAATCGCGCGATGCTGCCGGTGCTGGCGATGATCGCCGCCGTCGTGCTGTGGTACGCCTGGCGGCGACGCGCCATGCGCTCCGTACCGGCCTAGAACCCTACTCGCGGACCTGGCCCGAGCCCAGCACGATCCACTTCCGGCTGGTGAGCCCCTCGAGCCCTACGGGCCCGCGCGCGTGCAGCTTGTTGGTCGATATGCCGATTTCGGCGCCGAGCCCGAACTCGAAACCGTCGGCGAAGCGCGTCGACGCGTTGACCAGCACCGAGCTCGAATCGACCTCGCGCAGGAAACGCATCGCGCTGGCGTGGTCCTGCGTCACGATCGCATCGGTGTGCTGCGAGCCGTACTGCGCGATGTGGGCCATCGCCTCGTCCAGCGACTCGACGACGCGCACCGCAAGGATCGGCGCCAGATACTCGGTGTACCAGTCGTCCTCGGTCGCCGCCCTCATCGCCGGCACGATCGTGCGCGAGCGTTCGCAGCCGCGCAATTCGACGCCCTTGCCCGCGTAGACGTCGGCGAGCGGCGGCAGCACGCGCGCGGCGACGGCGGTGTGCACCAGCAGCGTCTCCATCGTGTTGCACGGCGAATAGCGCTGCGTCTTCGCGTTGTCGGCGATGCGGATCGCCATCGCGAGGTCGGCGGAGGCATCGATGAACACGTGGCAGACGCCGTCGAGGTGCTTGATCACCGGAACCCTGGCCTCGCGCGAGACGCGCTCGATCAACCCCTTGCCGCCGCGCGGCACGATGACGTCGACGTGCCTCTCGTCGGCGATCAGGAATCCGACGGCCGCGCGGTCGGTGGTCGCGATCAGCTGCACCGCAGCCTCCGGCAACCCGGCGGCGGCGAGGCCCGCGTGAACGCAGTCCGCAATCGCCTGGTTGCTGGAGAGCGCTTCGGAGCCGCCGCGCAGGATCGTCGCGTTGCCGGCCTTGAGGCAAAGCCCCGCCGCGTCCGCGGTGACGTTCGGTCGCGACTCGTAGACGATTCCGATCACGCCGAGCGGAACTCGCATCAGGCCGACCTGGATTCCCGAGGGGCGATACCGGAGGTCCGTGATCTCGCCCACGGGGTCGGGGAGCGCGGCGATCTGGTCGAGACCGTCGGCCATCGCGGCCACGGCCTTCGGCGTGAGCGTCAGCCGGTCGACGAAAGCCGCGTCGTGTCCGGACGCCTTCGCGGCCGCGACGTCGGCCGCATTGGCCGCGAGCAGCCTCGCCGCGTCGGCGCGGATCCTTGCCGCGGTCGCCCGCAGTGCGGCGTTCTTCGCCCTGGTGTCGGCACGCGCGAGATCCCGCGCGGCGGCGCGCGCAGCGGCGCCCACGCCCTGCATGTACGCGCCGACGTCGACGATGGTCAGGGGACCGGGAACGGCGAGGCTGGTCATCGAAGAATTGTAGCGCGATACCGGAATGCCCGGCCCCAACCGGCTCCCGATCCGCTTCCCTTCAGCGCGCCGTCTTGATCGTGCGCACGCCCGCGTCGGTGCCGAGCAGGATCACGTCGGCGCCCCGCGCGGCGAACAGACCGACGGTGACTACTCCGGCGACGCCGCGGATCTTCGCCTCCATCTCGACGGGATTCACGAGCGACAGACCGTGCACGTCGAGGATGACGTTGCCGTTGTCCGTCGTGAAGCCCATCCGCCACGCGGGCTGCCCGCCCAGCAGCACGAGCTGCCGCGCGACGTAGCTCCTCGCCATCGGAATCACCTCGACCGGCAGCGGGAATTTGCCCAGCACGCCGACGAGCTTCGTGCCGTCCGCGATGCACACGAACTTCCGGGCGACCGCGGCGACGATCTTCTCGCGCGTCAGCGCGCCGCCGCCACCCTTGATCATGGCTCCGTGCTCGGTCACTTCGTCGGCGCCGTCGACGTAGACCGGCAGGTCCGCAACGTTGTTCAACTCCTCGACGTAGATGCCGTGGTGCTTCAGCCGCTCGGCGGTCCTCGCCGAACTGGCCACCGCGCCCTTGATCCGGCGCTTGATCTTCGCCAGCTCGTCGATGAAGAAATTCGCCGTCGAGCCGGTGCCCACGCCGATGATCGCGTCGTCCTCGACGTATCTGATCGCTTCGCGGGCTACGGCTTGCTTCAGCTCGTCCTGGGTCATCGTGCGTCTCCGTATCCGGCGGTGCCTCAGGCGGCGGACCGCTATTTCTTTCGCGGCGGCGGCAGGTCCGTGCAGACGCCCTCGTATGCCTCGGCGGCCAGGCCAACCGATTCGGACAGCGTCGGGTGCGGGTGAATCGTCCTGCCGATATCCACCGCATCCGCACCCATCTCGATCGCGAGCGCGATCTCTCCGATCAGGTCGCCGGCATGCGTGCCGACGATGCCGCCGCCGACGATCCGGTGCGTCGCTTCGTCGAACAGGAGCTTGGTGAATCCCTCGTCGCGCCCGTTCGCGATCGCGCGCCCGGACGCTGCCCACGGAAAGAGTCCCTTGCTCGATCTTGATGCCCTTCGCCTTCGCGTCGTCCTCGGTGATGCCGGCCCACGCGATCTCCGGATCGGTGTAGGCGACCGACGGAATCACCCGCGCGTCGAAGTACGATTTCTCGCCCGCCGCCGCTTCCGCCGCGACGTGGCCTTCGTGCACGGCCTTGTGCGCGAGCATCGGCTGACCGACGATGTCGCCGATCGCGAAAATGTGCGCGACATTCGTGCGCATCTGGTTGTCGACCGGGATGAAGCCGCGATCCGTAACCTCGACGCCGGCCTTGTCCGCGCCGATCTTCTTTCCGTTCGGGCCGCGGCCGACGCTCATCAGCACCGCGTCGTAGGGTTGCGGCTCCTTCGGCGCGTTGGCGCCCTCGAAGGTGACCCACAATGCGTCCTTTCTCGCCTCGACGGCGGTGGTCCTGGTGCCCAGCATGATCCGGTCGAAGCGGTGCTTGTTGAACTTTTCCCAGACCCGGACGAGATCGCGGTCGGCGCCGGGCATCAGTCCATCGAGCATTTCGACGACGTCGAGCCGCGTCCCGAGCGACGAATAGACCGTCCCCATCTCGAGGCCGATGATGCCGCCGCCGATCACGAGCATTCGTTTCGGCACCGAAGCGAGATGGAGCGCCCGCGTCGAATCGAGCACGCGCGAATCATCGGGAATGAACGGCAGTCCCATGACCTGCGAGCCGGCGGCGATGATCGCCTGCTCGAAGCGCACGACCGCCTTCGCGCCGGTCTTCTTCTGCGCCGGCCCCTCGGTGATCTCGACCTCGACGTGGTGCGCATCGAGGAACTGGCCGACGCCGCGGACGACCTCGACCTTGCGCGCCTTGGCCATGCCGGCGAGCCCGCCGGTCAGCTTGCCGACGACCTTGTCCTTCCATCCGCGCAGCGCGTCGAGGTCGACCTTCGGCGCGCCGAAGGCGATGCCGTGCGCGGCGAGTGTCTTCGTCTCGTCCATCACCGCTGCGATGTGCAGCAGCGCCTTGGACGGAATGCAGCCGACGTTGAGGCACACGCCGCCCAGCGCGCCGTAACGTTCGACCAGCACCGTCTTCATGCCGAGGTCGGCGGCGCGAAACGCAGCGCTGTAGCCGCCCGGGCCGGCGCCGAGAACCAGCATCCTGCACTCGATGTCCACCTTTCCGGCATAGGTTGCGGCAGCCGGGGTCGGCGGAAGCGACGCCTCTGCCGGCGCGCGCGGTGGCGCCACGGGTGCTGGCGGCGATGGCGGCGCGGCCGCAGCGGACTTCGATGCCGTCGGTGAGGACTTCGCCGCGTCCGCCGCGACGGAATCGAGCACGACGATGACCGAGCCCTCGCTGACTTTGTCGCCCAGCTTGACCCGGACTTCCCGGACGGTGCCCGCGGTCGGCGAGGGCACATCCATCGTCGCCTTGTCCGACTCGAGCGTGACGAGCGAATCCTCGGCGGCGACCGTGTCGCCGGGCTTCGCGAAGATCTCGATGACCGGGATGTCCTTGAAGTCGCCGATGTCGGGGACCTTGACCTCGATGACGCTCATGAATGTTCCCCCGTGCCGGCCGCGGCGTTCACAGCATCACCCGCCGCAGGTCGGCGAGCAGTGACGCGAGAAAAGCGGTGAAGCGCGCCGCAGAGGCGCCGTCGATCACGCGATGGTCGTAGGAGAAGGACAGCGGCACCATCAGGCGCGGCGCGAACGCCTTGCCGTCCCATACCGGTTTCGTCACGCTTTTCGACACGCCGAGAATCGCGACTTCCGGCGCGTTGATGATCGGCGTGAACGCCGTGCCGCCGATGCCGCCGAGGCTGGAGATCGAGAAGCAGCCGCCCTGCATCTCGGCCGGACCGAGCTTGCCCTCGCGCGCCTTCGCCGACAGCGCGGCCATCTCCGCGGCGATCGCGAGCACGCCTTTCTGATCGGCGTTCCTGATCACCGGGACGACGAGACCGTTCGGCGTGTCGGCGGCGAAACCGATGTGGAAATACTGCTTCAGCACCAGGTTGTCGCCGTCGAGCGAGGCGTTGACGTCCGGGAATTTCTTCAGCGCGGCCACGCTTGCCTTGATCAGGAACGCGAGCATCGTCACCTTGACGCCGGACTTCTCGTTTTCCTTGTTCAGCGTGACGCGGAACGTCTCGAGTTCGGTGATGTCGGCTTCGTCGAACTGCGTGACGTGCGGGATCATCACCCAGTTCCGCGCCAGGTTCGCGCCGGAGATCTTCTTGATGCGCGACAGCGGCCGTGCTTCGATCGGGCCGAATTTCGCGAAGTCGACCACTGGCCAGGGCAGCAGGCTGAGCGTGCCGCCGCCGTCGATGCCCCCTGCGGCTGCGCCTGCGGACGGGCCGGCGCCACTCATGATCGTCTTGATGAAATTCTGCACGTCCTCCTGCAGCAGGCGTCCTTTCGGACCCGTGCCCGTGACGCGAGCGAGATCCACTCCGAGTTCCCGCGCGAATTTGCGCACCGACGGCGACGCGTGCGCAGCCTTGAACGCGCCGCTGTCGACGGGCGCCGCGGCGGCAGGCGGCTTGTCCGGCGCCGGCGCGGGTGCGGCGACCGGTTCAGGCGCTGGCGCGGGTCGCGGCGCCGGTGCCGGGGCGGTTTGCGGCGCGGGAGCCGGCGCCGGTTTGGCCGTGCCGGTGTCCGCCGCGGTTGCCGCGGCGCCTGCTTCGAGCACGACGATCAGCGTGCCCTCGGCGACCTTGTCGCCGAGCTTCACCTTCAATTCCTTGACGGTGCCCGCGACCGGCGACGGCACGTCCATCGTCGCCTTGTCGGACTCGAGCGTGACCAGCGAGTCCTCCGCCTTCACCGCGTCGCCCGGCTTGACGAAGATTTCGATGACCGGAATATCGGTGAAATCGCCGATGTCGGGAACTTTGACTTCGATCATGCTCATGGCTGGGCTTTCGAAACTACACGGTCCACGGCGCGGGTTTCGCCGCGTCTATTCCATATTTCTTCATCGCCGCCGTCACTTTCGCGGCGGGGACCACGCCTTCGTCCGCGAGCGCCTTCAGCGCGGCGACCGTCACGTAGTGACGATCGACCTCGAAGAAGCGACGCAGCTTCTCGCGCGTGTCCGAGCGGCCGAAGCCGTCCGTGCCCAGGACGACGTAGCGGCGCGGCACGAACGCGCGGATCTGCTCGGCATAGGCGCGGATGTAGTCGGTCGCTGCGACCACGGGGCCCTGCGTGCCCCCGAGACAGGACTCCACGTGCGACAGCTTCGCCTTCGCCGCCGGGTGCAACAGGTTCTCGCGGGCGACCGCCATTCCGTCCCGTGCGAGCTCGGTGAAGCTCGGGCAGCTCCACAGGTCGGACGCAACGCCCCAGTCCGCCTCGAGGAGCGCGGCCGCCTCGATCACTTCGCGAAAGATGGTCCCGGAGCCCAGGAGCTGCACGCGCGGCGCCTTCGGCTTCTTCTCGCCGGCGCGGAACAGATACATGCCCTTGATGATCGACGGCGCCGCGCCGTCCGGCATCGCCGGCTGCCGGTAGTTCTCGTTCATCACCGTCAGGTAGTAGTAGACGTCCTGCTGCTCGGCGTACATCCGGCGCAGGCCGTCCTGGATGATCACCGCGAGCTCGTAGCCGAACGTCGGGTCGTACGAGAGGCAGTTCGGGATCGTCGACGACATGATGTGCGAGTGGCCGTCCTCGTGCTGCAGTCCCTCGCCGTTCAGCGTGGTGCGCCCGGCGGTGCCGCCCAGCAGGAAGCCGCGCGCGCGCATGTCGCCCGCCGCCCAGGCGAGGTCGCCGACGCGCTGGAAGCCGAACATCGAGTAGAAGATGTAGAAGGGGATCATCGGCACGCCGTGCGTCGAGTAGCTCGTCGCGGCGGCGATCCAGTCGCACATCCCGCCGGCCTCGTTGATGCCTTCCTGCAGGATCTGGCCGTTCTTCGACTCCTTGTAGAACATCAGCTGGTCCGAATCCTGCGGCGTGTACAGCTGTCCCTGCGGGTTCCAGATGCCGAACTGGCGGAACAGGCCTTCCATGCCGAAGGTGCGCGATTCGTCGGGCACGATAGGCACGATGTGCTGAGCCAGATTCTTGTCGCGCAGCAGCAGCTGCAGGATCTGCACGAACGCCATCGTCGTCGAGATCTCGCGGTCCTCGGCGCCCTTCAGGAAGCGGCCGAACGCCGCCAGCTCGGGGGTGACGAGCGCAGCGGACTTTCCCCGCCGCGTGGGCAGGTAGCCGCCCAATTCGGACCGCCGGGCGCGCATGTACTCGAGCTCCGGCGAGCCTTCCGGAAGCGATACATAGGGGACCTCGTCGAGCTTGTCGTCTTCCACCGGTATGTCGAAGCGGTCGCGAAAACGCCGGATGGACTCGCGCGACATCTTCTTCTGCTGATGCGTGATGTTCTGCGCCTCTCCGGACGCGCCCATCCCGTACCCCTTGATCGTCTTGGCGAGGATCACCGTCGGCTGGCCCTTGTGGTTCACGGCGGCGTTGTACGCGTTGTAGACCTTGAACGGATCGTGCCCGCCGCGGTTCAGCTTCCAGATGTCTTCGTCGGAATAGTCGTCGACCAGCGCCTTCAGCTCGGGCGTGTTGAAGAAATGCTCGCGGACGTACGCGCCGTCCTTCGACTTGATCGTCTGATACTCGCCGTCGACCACCTCCATCATCCGGCGCATCAGGACGCCGTTCTTGTCGCGGGCGAGCAGCGGGTCCCAGTGGCGGCCCCAGACGACCTTGATCACGTTCCAGCCGGAGCCGCGGAAATCCGATTCGAGCTCCTGGATGATCTTGCCGTTGCCGCGCACCGGGCCGTCGAGGCGCTGCAGGTTGCAATTGACGACGAACACCAGGTTGTCGAGGTTCTCGCGCGCGGCCAGGCCGATCGCGCCCTTCGACTCCGGCTCGTCCATCTCGCCGTCACCCATGAACGCCCAGACCTTGCGGCCCTCCGTCTGCGCCAGGCCGCGGTCCTGCATGTACTTCATGAAGCGTGCCTGATAGATCGCCATCAGCGGCCCGAGTCCCATCGACACCGTGGGAAACTGCCAGAAATCGGGCATGAGCCACGGGTGCGGGTACGACGAGATGCCGTTGCCGTCGACTTCCTGCCGGAAGCTGTCGAGCTGTTCGGCGCTGAGCCGCCCGAGCATGAATGCCCGCGCATAGACTCCTGTGGCCGAGTGACCCTGCACGAACACGAGATCGCCGCCGTGCGTTGGCGACGGCGCGTGCCAGAAATGATTGAAGCCGATGTCGTAGAGCATGGCAGCCGACGCGAAGCTTGCGATGTGGCCGCCGACGTTGGTATTCATATTCGCTCGGAGCACCATCGCCATCGCATTCCAGCGCACGTAGTGGCGGATCGTCTGCTCGATGTTGAAGTCGCCGGGCAGCCTGACCTGCTTCTCCACCGGGATCGTGTTGATGTACGCGGTGTTCGCCGAGAACGGCAGGTACGCGCCTGAACGGCGGGCCTTGTCGATCAGTGCCTCGATCAGAAAATGCGCGCGGTCCGGTCCTTCGGACGCGAGCACGCCCTCGAGCGCGGCGAGCCACTCCTGCGTTTCCTGCGGGTCGTGGTCGGGAATGGTATCCATGCGGTGAACCTCCGCGGCGGCTTTCGGCCAGTGCAGCAACAAGGGGTGAAGTGTCGAATTGTATGCGCGGCGGCGTCCGCAGCGTATATGTAAGCGCTTACTTTCTGTTTCGGACAAGCAGCCAGAGACCGCAGCCGATGGAAAGACTCCCGAACACGGCAAATCCGGCGCGATATCCGCCGGTCAGAGCCGCGATCAGCGCGAATGTCGGCGGTCCGATCACGACGCCGCCGAAGGTGACGAAGCCGGCGGCGCCGGTGATCGCCCCCACCTCGTCTGTCGGCGCGTTCCGCGCGAGCTCGGCAAGCTGCACCCCGTTCCATCCGATGGCCGTCGCGCCGAAGAGGCTGCACAGCGCGAGGATCGCCGCGATCGGCCAGTCCACCGAGAATGCCGCGGTCGACCAGGCGCAGCCCCCCGCGGCCATGCCGAGCAGCCCGAGCAGCGTCCGCGGCGCGACGCGAAAATCGGAAATCGCTCCCCACAGGATCCGCCCGACGATCCCGCTGAGATTGGCGGCCGTCAGCGCGAGACCGGCTGCCACCAGCGAATGGCCGAGGGACTCGGTCAGATAGACGACGAGGAAGCTCATCAGGCTGACCTGCAGCGCCGCGTACAGGAAGGCGACGACGACGAGTTCGGCGAGCGCCGGCGTGCGCAGGATGTGCCTGAGCGGCGCGATGACGCGCGCGAGCGAGGGCATCGGCGCCGGTGTTCGCCCGGTATCCAGCGTCGCGCGTGACGGCTGGGCCGCCAACGCGATGGCGACTCCCGATGCGGCGACCAGAACGAACGTGGCACGCCAGCCGATCTGCAATGCCAGGAGGGGCAGCATTGCCCCCGCGAGCGCCCCGCCGGCCGGCACGCCGGTCTGCTTGATCGAGAACGTCAAGGCCATGCGCGACCGGGGCGTCGTCCGCGCGAGCACGTGCGACGACGCCGGCGTGATCGGTCCGTAACCGAAGCCGATGATCAGTGGCGCCAAAGCCAGCGCCAGCATCGAGGTGCCGGGCAGGATGGTGCCGCCCGCGACCATGAGCGCACCTGTAGCGCACAACAACACGCACGCCTGCGAAACCCGGATCGCGCCGTAGCGCTCGATGAGCATGCCGGAGGCGAGGCTCGCCGCCATCGAGCCGGCGTAGACGATGCCGACAAAGACGCCGATCAGTTTGGGCGCCATGGCAAGATCGCGCCCGATCACCGGCGCCAGCACCGACGTCGACGTGGCCGCGAGCGCGGTGAAGATCTGGATCCCGAGCGTGATCGCCAGCGCAGTCGCCGCCGTGCGCGCCCCCTGGTCGCGCGCACGCCCCTCCTGCATGCTCATCGCGGCATCGCCAGCACGCGCGATTCGGTGACGAGGGCGTCGACGGCGACGTCGTGCGGTGCCGCAGGCACGCGATCGACGAGCTGAACCTCGAACGCGCCCGCGACGCGCACGGCGCGTGGCGGCAGCAGCGGCAGCAGCCGGTCGTAATAGCCCCCGCCATAACCCACGCGTCGACCGTGCCGATCGAACGCGACGCCGGGCACCAGGACGAAGTCGATCGTGTCGCGCGCAACACGGGGACCAGAAGGCAGCGGCTCCGGGATGCCACGGTAACCGGTGACGACATCGCGCTCCGGGTCGGCGATCGCATGGAGCTCGAGCATCCGCGACTCCTTGTCGACGCGCGGAACGGCGACGGTCATGTGCGCGGCCAGCGCTGCGCGCATCACGGCAGCCGTGTCCCACTCGCTGCCGAACGGCAACGTCAGGAGCACGACCCGCGCGGCCCTGAAGTCCCCGTGCTCGAGGATGCGCGCGGCGATCGCAGCCGACGCAGCCGCGCGCACCGACCGGGGCAGGGCGTCGCGATCCGCCAGCACACGCCGCCGCAGGGCGAGTTTCGCGGCGCGCAGCGCGACACCCTGAAAGGGATATTCGTTGGCCCGATTGGCAGAGGGAGGCACCGGCCCATGTTAGCGCATCGCGGTGGCCGCACCCCGCTCGGGCGGAAGCCCACGCGGGGAAGCCTTATAATCGCCGGTCACGTCAGGGTGTGCCGATGAACCACAATCACCAGATCTATCGCGATCGCCGCGTGGCGATCCTGCAGCGGATGCACGAGCAGACCGGAGGCGGCCTCGCCATCGTGCCGACGGCCGCCGAAGTCGCGCGCAGCCGCGATTCGCAGTTTCCCTACCGGCACGACAGCTATTTCTATTATGTGTCCGGCTTTCCGGAGCCTGATGCCGTTGTCGCGCTCGTCGCCGGCACGGAGGGCGACCGGCACGTGCTGTTCTGCCGGGAAAAGAACGAGGAGCGCGAAATCTGGGATGGTTTTCGCTACGGCCCGGATGCGGCGCGCGAGATCTTCGGCTTTGACGAGGCGCATCCGATCGCGGAGCTGGATCGGATGCTGCCGGACCTGGCGGCGGACCGCCCCGCGCTTTATACGCCGCTGGGGCTGTTCGAGGCATGGGATCGCAGGATCACCGGCGTGTTGAACGAGGTCCGCAGCCGCGCACGCACGGGGGTCGCGGCGCCGGGGGAAATCGTCGACGTGCGGCACGCGCTCGATGCGATGCGCCTCCTCAAAGACGGGCACGAGATTGCGCTGATGCGCCGCGCGGCCGAAATCTCGTCGGGGGCTCATCGGCGGGCCATGGAGCGCGCGCGCGTCGGCTGGCATGAGTACCGCGTGGAGGCCGAGCTCGCGCACGAGTTCCTGCGCAGCGGAGCGCAGGCCGTCGCGTACCCGTCGATCGTCGCCAGCGGCCCCAACGCCTGCGTCCTCCACTACCGTGACAACAACCGGCAGCTGCAGGACCACGATCTCATCCTGATCGACGCCGGCTGCGAGTACGAGGGCTACGCGTCTGACATCACGCGCACTTTTCCCGTCAACGGCCGCTTCACCGGGCCGCAGAGGGCCGTCTACGACGTCGTGCTCGCCGCGCAGCAGGCCTGCCTCGACGCGGTGCGCCCGGGTGCCGGGTTCCACGATTACCACAAGGTCGCGGAACGCGTGCTCGCGCAGGGGTACATCGACCTCGGCCTGTGCCGGGGCACGCTCGACGAAGTGCTGGAGACGGGGGCTTTCAAGCAGTTCTACATGCACCGCGCCGGCCATTGGCTGGGGATGGACGTGCACGATGCCGGTCTCTACCATGTGCAGGGACAATCACAGACGCTCGCGCCGGGGATGGTCCTCACCGTCGAGCCCGGCACGTACATCCGGCCCGCCGACAACGTGCCGGAGGCGTTCTGGGACATCGGCATCCGGATCGAGGACGATGTCCTGGTCACCGCGGCCGGCAACGAGAACCTGACGGCGGCAGCGCCGAAGGCGGTGGCCGACGTCGAAGCCGCGTGCCGCAGATGATTGCCGCGGCGCGGCGGGCGGCGACTGCCCTGCGCACGCGCGCGTAACGCCCGGCGTCGCGCCATGCTTCACGATGTGGTCATCGTCGGTGCCGGCCCCGTCGGGACGACGCTGGCGCTGGCGCTCGCCTCCGGCGGCACCGACGCCGACGTGGTCGTCCTCGACGAGCGCGCACCCGGGCAGACGCTGCGCGGCGATCGCTCGCTCGCGTTGTCGTACGGCGCGCGCCTGATCCTCGAGCGGCTGGGCGTGTGGGGCGCGGTCTCGGCCGTGAAGGGCGCGGCGACGCCGATCGCGCGCATCGACATTTCACAGGCAGGCGGCTTCGGGCAGATGACGCTCGCCGCGGACGAGCAGGGCATTCCCGCGCTTGGCTACGTCGTCAGCTATCGCGCGCTGCAGTCGGCGCTGGACGCGGCGCTCGCAGGCACCGGCTTGGTCGTGCGGCACGGTGTCGCGGCGACGAGCGTCGGTGGCACGCCCGCGTTCGCCGCCGTCGGGCTCGACGACACCAGCGCCCAGCCGGTGCTCGCGCGCCTGGTGGCCGTTGCCGATGGGTCCGGCGCCGCGATGGCGGGAGTCGTCCGGCAACGGCACGACTACGGCCAGGTCGCGGTGATCGGGAAGCTGTGGCGAGCCGCACCGCACGACGGTGTCGCCTACGAGCGTTTCACGCCGGAGGGACCGATCGCGCTCCTGCCGGAAGACGACCACTACGCATTGGTCTGGACGGTCTCTCCGAACCGGGCACGCGAACTCTCCGGGCTCGACGATGCCGCGTTCCTCGCCCAACTCGCGCACCATTTCGGGGTCCGGACCGGCGGCTTCCTGCGGGTGGCCGATCGGCGCGAATTCCCGCTGGTCCTTGATTTCGCGCGGGAACCTGCGCTCGTTCGCTGCGTTGCGCTGGGCAACGCGGCGCAGACGCTGCATCCGGTGGCTGGCCAGGGATTCAACGTCGGGCTGCGCGACGCCTGGGCCCTGGCGGAAGTCGTGCTCGACACGCCACGCGAGCAACTCGGCGATCGCGCGATGCTCGGACGCTATTTGCGCCGTCGCCGCACTGATCGGATGGCGGGCATCGCGTTCACGCACGGGCTCGTCCGCGTCTTCGGCAATGATTGGCCGCTGGTCCGCTGGCCGCGCGGGTTGGCGCTTACTATGCTCGACGCCCTTCCGGGGGCGAAGCGCGCATTCACGCGCGCGATGCTGTTTGGTCTGCGCTGATGTCATTGCTGCAATGCGGCCGGCGGACGCGTCTTGCGCCCTCCAAGAAACGTGCCACTTTGATCCGCGCCGGCAAAAGAAAAAGTCGCGCGCGTGTCGCTCACTGCTTTCCGCGCAGCGGTTATAATTCGTTCCCTCCGCCGCAAATTCCCGCTCGATTGTTCATTCTTCTTCCGTGCGCATCGGTCACCTCACCATCGCCAACAATCTCGTCGTCGCGCCGATGGCGGGAGTCACCGACCGGCCGTTTCGCCAGTTGTGCAAACGGCTGGGCGCCGGCTACGCGGTGTCGGAGATGGTCGCGTCGAATCCGCGCCTGTGGGGCACGGAGAAGTCGCAGCGGCGCATCGACCATCGCGGCGAGGTGGCGCCGATCGCCGTGCAGATCGCGGGCGCCGACCCGGGCGCGATGGCCGACGCCGCGCGCTACAACGTCGGGCGCGGCGCGCAGATCATCGACATCAACATGGGCTGCCCGGCGAAGAAAGTCTGCAACGCCGCCGCGGGATCGGCGTTGCTCGCCGACGAACCGCTGGTCGAGTCGATCGTCGCTGCGGTGGTGCGCGCGGTCGACGTGCCCGTCACGCTCAAGATCCGCACCGGCACCGACCCGGAGCATCGGAACGCGCTCGCGATAGCGCGCATCGCCGAGCGACGCCGGCATCCGCGCGCTCGCGGTGCATGGCCGCACGCGCGCTCTGCGCCTTCGTCGGGCCCGTCGAGTACGACACGATCCGCGCGGTCAAGGCCGCGGTCCGCATTCCGGTGATCGCGAACGGCGACATCGCACACGCCCGAACAGGCGAAGCGCGTGCTGGAGCTCACCGGCGCCGATGCGATCATGATCGGCCGCGCCGCGCAAGGCCGGCCGTGGATCTTCCGCGAGATCCGGCATTTCCTCGACTGCGGCACGCGCCTGCCGCCGCCGTCGGTGGCGGAGGCCCGGGAGGCCATCGTCCTGCACCTCGACGACCATTACGCGTTCCACGGCGAGGTCGCGGGCGTGCGAATCGCCCGCAAGCATCTCGGCTGGTATGCGAAGGATCTCGATGGCGGCGACGCTTTCCGGCGCGAGATCAATGCGGCGGAAACGAGCGCCGTGCAACTTGCCGCGGTCGGCCGATTCTTTGATACTCTCGGGCGAACGCAGTGAACGGCTCGTCTACCGCATTCCGGCTGCCGCAGTCGTCGAACGCGGTGTCCGCATTCGGCCGGTCAGGAACCGACATCGCAACGGGGCGGGGAGGCCCTTGGCGCGTGAGAAAAACACTACGCATCAACGCGCGGCAACGAGATCGGCAAGACGGTCGAGAAGTCGCTCGACGAATATTTCCGCAGGCTCGACGGCGAGTCGCCGCACGGGATCTACGACATGGTGATCAACCACGTCGAGCGCGCGCTGATCGCATCGGTCATGGATCGCGCCGGCGGCAACCAGACGCAGGCGGCGGACATGCTCGGGATGAACCGCAATACGTTGCGGACCAAGCTCAACAAGTACGACATCCGCTGACGATCCGCTGCCGGACCGTCTTCCGTCCATCTCGCCCCGCGGCCCTGACGTCCCCAGCGCAGCCCCGTCATGCCCGCACCCGTCGCGCAGGCACTGCTTTCCGTCTCCGACAAGACCGGTCTGGTCGCGCTCGCCAAGGGGCTCGCCGGACTTGGCGTCAGGCTGCTGTCCACGGGAGGCACCGCGAAGACGCTGGCCGATGCCGGGCTCCCGGTCACCGAGATCGGCGAGTACACGGGTTTTCCCGGAGATGCTCGACGGCCGGGTCAAGACGCTGCATCCGAAGGTGCACGCCGGCATTCTGGCGCGGCGCGACGTCCGCGCTCACGCGCTGGCGCTCGAAGCGCACGGCATCCCTCCGATCGATCTCGTGATCGTCAATCTCTACCCGTTCCGCGAGACGGTGGCGAAGGAAGGCTGCACGCTGGACGACGCGATCGAGAACATCGACATCGGCGGCCCGACGCTCCTGCGTGCCGCGGCGAAGAACTGGCAGCACGTCGGCGTGGTGGTCGATCCGGCGGACTACGGCGCGCTGCTCGCGGAGCTCGCGGGGACCGGCAGGACGCCTGTCCGCGGCGACGCGCTTTGCGCTCGCGCAGAAGGCGTTCTCGCACACCGCGTCCTACGACGGCGCCATTTCGAACTGGCTCACGGCCCGCGGCCCTGACGGCGCGGCTGCCTCGTTTCCCGCCCGCTTCAATCTGCAGGCGGTGAAGGCGCAGGATCTGCGCTACGGCGAGAACCCGCATCAGCAGGCGGCGTTCTACCGCGACGAGACGCCCGCGCCGGGAACGATCGCCACCTATCGTCAGCTGCAGGGCAAGGAACTCTCGTTCAACAACCTCGCGCGATTCGGACGCGGCCTGGGAGTGCGCGAAGACGCTCGCGTCGCTCGGCAACGCCGCCGCGTGCGTGATCGTCAAGCACGCGAATCCCTGCGGCGCCGCGCTGGCCGACACTCCGCTCGCCGCCTACCGGAATGCGTTCGCGACCGACCCGGTGTCGGCGTTCGGCGGCATCATCGCCTTCAACCGGCCGGTCGACGCAGCGACGGTCGAGGCCGTGTCCGCGCAGTTCCTGGAGGTGCTGATCGCGCCGGGCTACACGGCGGATGCCCTCGCGGTCATCGCGCAGAAGAAGAACGTGCGCGTGCTGCAGGTCGAGCTGCCGGCGGCCGCTCCGGCGCCGCAACTCGACATCAAGCGCATCGGTGGCGGCTACCTGCTTCAGAGCGCCGACGCGCGCAACATCCTTCCGTCCGAATTGAGAGTCGTCACCCGGAACGCACCCACCGCCGAGCAACTCGCCGACCTGCTGTTTGCCTGGCGCGTCGCCAAGTTCGTGAAGAGCAATGCGATCGTTTTCTGCGGCGGCGGGCGGACGCTCGGCATCGGCGCCGGGCAGATGAGCCGGGTCGACTCGACGCGCATCGCGGCGGCCAAGGCGAAGCGGCGCCGGATTGTCGCTCGCCGGCGCGGTCGTCGCGTCCGATGCGTTCTTTCCGTTCCGCGACGGACTCGATGTCGTCGCCGACAGCGGCGCGGTCGCCGTGATCCAGCCTGGCGGCAGCCTGCGTGACGACGAGGTCATCGCCGCGGCGGACGAGCGCGGCGTCGCCATGGTCTTCACCGGGTTCCGCCACTTCCGGCACTGAAAGCGAAGAAGGGGGTTCATATGTCGGCTAGGCATGTCTGGTCGCTCGTCGTCGTTGTGGCCGCGCTCCACGCGGCGCCGGTGCTCGCGGTCGAATGCGGCGGCGATCCTGAGTCCAGAGAGCTGTCGTTTCTCGACCGCGCGTGCAGCCGCCTCGTCGACACGTGGAAACGCGGCAAGAGCGAGCTCATCCTGTCGGGGTACTCGTGGCACACGCCCTGGACCTGGACGAAGGAGAAGCGGGACGAGGAGAATCCGTACGCCTGGGGAGCCGGGTATGGCAGGACGGTCGAGGACGCCGACGGCAACACCCATATGGTCTTCGGCCTCGCCTTCCTCGATTCGCACAAGAACGTCGAGTGGCAGGTCGGATACGGATGGTCCACATTCTGGGGCTCCCGCGACGGCATCCAGCCGGGGCTCGGCTACACGGCGATGATCGTGCAGCGCCCGGACATCGCCAAAGGCATCCCGTTCCCCGCCGTGCTCCCGCTCTTCTCGCTGCGTTACGGCAAGACGACGCTCGTTTCGACGTACATCCCGAACTTCGGCGGAGGCATCAACAACGGCAGCGTCTTCTATTTCTTCGGGCACGTCGTCATCGATTGAGACCGGATCGACGCGGGCCCGATGAGCGCATGAACATCCTCGTTATCGGCGGCGGCGGACGCGAGCACGCGCTGGCGTGGAAGATCGCGCAGTCGCCGCGCGTCGCGAAGGTATTCGTCGCGCCGGGCAACGCCGGCACGGCGCGCGAGCCCGGGCTCACCAACGTTCCCGGCACAGCGCTCGCGGACCTCGTGGCGTTCGCAGCGAACGAGCCGGTCGCGCTGACCGTGGTCGGCCCCGAGGCGCCCCTGGCCGCCGGCATCGTGGACGCGTTCCGCGCGGCAGGCCTGCGGATCTTCGGCGCCGACGAAGGCCGCCGCGCAGCTCGAGAGCTCGAAGGATTACGCGAAGGCGTTCATGGCGCGGCACGGCATACCGACCGCGCGCTACCGGACTTTCACGGACGCCGCCGCGGCCCGCGCCTACGTCGCGGAGCAGGGCACGCCCATCGTCGTCAAGGCGGACGGCCTCGCGGCCGGCAAGGGCGTCGTCGTCGCGGGGAGCGTCGCCGAGGCCCACGCGGCCATCGACGCGATGCTCGTCGGCAATGCGTTCGGCGCCGCCGGCGCGCGCGTGGTCGTCGAGGAATTCCTGGCGGGCGAGGAGGCGAGCTTCATCGTCATGGCGGACGGGCGGCACGTGCTGCCGCTCGCGTCATCGCAGGACCACAAGCGGCTGCTGGACGGCGACCGGGGGCCCAACACCGGCGGGATGGGCGCGTATTCGCCGGCACCGGTGATCACGCCGGCGATGCACGCGCGGATCATGCGCGAGGTGATCCTCCCGGTGGTGAACGGAATGGGCAGCGACGGCATCCCGTACGCCGGATTCCTCTATGCCGGGGTGATGATCGATGCCGCCGGCAACCCGAAGGTCCTCGAGTTCAACTGCCGGCTGGGCGATCCGGAGACCCAGCCGATGATGGTGCGGCTGAAATCCGATCTGGTGGACCTGCTCGAGCACGGCGTCAACGGCACGCTCGATCGTGCCGAGGCGGAATGGGACCGCCGCGCTGCCCTGGGCGTCGTGCTGGCGGCTGCCGGCTATCCCGACCACCCGCGCGCCGGCGACGTCATCGAAGGCCTCGGCCGCGTGACGCGCGGCACGCACCCCGATTGCGCGGTCTTCCACGCCGGCACGGCGCTGGAGCGGGACACGACCGTCGTCTCCGGCGGCCGCGTGCTCTGTGTCACGGCGCTCGGAGATTCGGTGAAGCAGGCGCAGCGCGCGGCGTACGCCGCCGTCGGCGAAATCCATTTCGCGGGCATGCAGTACCGCAGCGATATCGGCCATCGCGCGGTCGCGGCACGCGGACCATGATTGCCCTGCGGCGGTGGTTGCCGCGGTCGGGACGCCCGCGCTAGCATCCGGGCCGGCCCGCTCTCGCGCCACTCGAACCCGCAATGAACGTCACCGAGCCCCGCGCCTACTTTCTCGGCCTGCAGTCGCGCATCGTCGGCGCGCTCGAGGCCATCGACGGCCAGCCGTTCCGGCGCGACGAATGGGCGCGGCCCGAGGGTGGCGGCGGCATCTCGCGGCTGCTCGAGGAAGGCAGCGTGTTCGAGCGCGGTGGCGTCAATTTCTCGCACGTCGTCGGCGACAGGTTGCCGCCTTCGGCAACCGCGTCGCGCCCGGACATCGCCGACCGCGCGTGGGAGGCCATGGGCGTGTCGCTCGTGCTGCATCCGCGCAACCCCTATGCCCCGACCGTGCACATGAACGTGCGGATGTTCATCGCGCACGAGCGCCGGGAGGCGCAGGACGCCGTGTGGTGGTTCGGCGGCGGGATGGACCTGACGCCGTATTACGGTTTCGCGGAAGACGCGATCCACTTTCACCGGACCTGCCGCGCTGCGCTGGCCCCCTTCGGCGCCGAGGTGCACGGCAAGTACAAGCGCTGGTGCGACGAGTATTTCTATCTCCGACACCGGAAGGAGCCGCGTGGCGTCGGCGGCGTCTTCTATGACGACCTCGCCGAGGGCGGCTTCGACCGCTGCTTCGCCCTGACGCAAAGCGTGGGCGACCATTTCCTGGCGGCTTACGCTCCCATTCTCGAGCGGCGCCGGGAAATGCCCTATGGCGAGCGCGAGCGCGACTTCCAGGCCTATCGGCGCGGCCGTTACGTCGAGTTCAACCTGGTCTGGGACCGCGGAACGCTCTTCGGGCTGCAGTCGAACGGCCGCACCGAGGCGATCCTGATGTCGCTGCCCCCGGTCGTGAAATGGCGCTACGACTGGAAGCCGGCGCCGGGGACGCCCGAAGCGCAGCTCTATGCGGAGTTTCTGGTCGCGAAGGACTGGATTTGAGCGACAAGCAGAAGGCATCGGCGGACGATGCGCACCTGACGGAAACCAGGATGGCGTCCGAGGCGGTGTTCGACGGCAAGCTGCTGCACGTGCGCCGCGACACCGTCCGTCTGCCCGACGGCAGCCTCGCGACGCGCGAATACGTCGTGCATCCCGGCGCCGTGCTGATCGTGCCGGTCCTTCCGGACGGACGCCTCGTCGTCGAGCGGCAGTTCCGCTATCCGGTCGGCAAGGTGTTCCTGGAGTTTCCGGCCGGCAAGCTCGATCCGGGCGAAGCCGACGCTCGTCACTGCGCAGCGCGAGCTCGCGGAGGAGGCGGGTTACGTCGCCGCGACATGGACGCCGCTCGGCAGGATTCATTCCGTGGTCGGCTATTCGAACGAAGCGATCGATTTCTTCATCGCCGAGGGACTGACGCACGTCGGCGCCGCGCTCGACGACGGCGAGTTCCTGGAGATCGTCATCCTGAGCCTCGACGAGATGCTCGCGGCGCTCGATCGCGGCGAGATCACCGACGCCAAGACGGTTGCGGCGCTGCTGCTCTTCGCGCGGCACCGGTCGCGTTGATGCGATGATCGCGTTGCAGCTCGTCATTCGCGGCCGCGTGCAGGGCGTCGGCTACCGCGATGGCAATGACCGAGGCTGCCGGCGCGCTGGGCGTGACCGGCTGGGTGCGCAATCGGCGCGACGGCACGGTCGAGGCCCTGGTGCAGGGCGACGATGCGCTCGTCGAGCGGTTGCTGGCGTGGTGTCGGCGCGGGCCGCCGGGGGCACGCGTCACGGCGATCGCCACGCTCGCGCGGGACGTGGACCCCGCAATGGATGTCTTTGCGTGTCGCGCGACGGAATAGGCGCCGGCTTCGCGCTGCGCCGGCCGTGGACCGCGCGCGGCGTCACGGGGCCGGCGCGTCCCTGACGCCGAAGATGTCCTTCCACGCCGCGTAGCTCGACGCGGCCCACAGCGGAAGCGCCAGCACGAGACCCAGCCCCATCGTCGCCAGCCCGAAGCCGAGCAGCACCAGCGATGCAGCGGCGTAGACGAGCAGCGGCAGCGTATTGAGCGCGAACGCGTTCCAGCTGGCCGCGAACGCGGCGCCCGGCGGCACTCGCTCCAGCAGCGCGTGGAAGGGCACGAACATGATCGGCAGCGAAGCGAGGATGCCGATCGCGTAGATGCCGATCAGGGCGGACACCGTCAAGCTGGCGGCGGCGCCGACGCCTTCCAGCAGGTTCGTCCCGGCGACCCACCATGCGGCGAAGACCTCGGCCGCGAACGTCAGGAGCGACGACGCGATGATCGCGAACGGGGCGCCGGCCGGCGCGCGAAACGCCGCGACCGCGTGGAGAAGCGATGGCGCGACGCCGTGATCCGCGGCGGCGGCCGCGTAGACCAGGCCGCAGGCGACAAGCGGCGTAACGACCTGGCTCAGAAGCAGGCCGAGGCCGGGCACGGCCTGCAGTACCAATTCGGCGGCGATCGTGATGCCGGCGAGCGCAGCCCAGGTCGCGGGGGCGCGCTTGAACAGTCGCATCGCGTCCTCGTACCACGCCAGCGCATGGCGCCACGGCACGATGCGCGGATGCAGATGGGCCGGCGGCGCCGCGACATTGAGCGGAGGGGGTGGCTCGGTCATCGCACGGTACGGATTCGGCGCTGTCCCGCCGGCAGCGCCTTGCTCAGGCTCCCTCGCCGAGGTAAGCGGCACGGACGGCCGGATCGTGCAGCAGCGTCTTGGAGTCGCCGGAGACCGTGATCACTCCCGATTCCATCACGTAGCCGCGACTGCTGACCTCGAGTGCGAGCTTGGCGTTCTGCTCGATCAGCAGGATCGTGACGCCCTCGCTCGAGACCTTCAGCACCGTTTCGAACACCTTCTGCACCATGAGCGGCGCGAGCCCCATGGAAGGCTCGTCGAGCAACAGGAGCTTCGGCTTCGACATCAGCGCGCGCCCCATCGCGAGCATCTGCTGTTCGCCGCCGGAGAGCGTGCCGGCGGTCTGTCGGCGCCGCTCCTTGAGGCGCGGGAAGAGCTCGAATATGCGCTCGATGTCGTGCTTGATCGCGACGGTGTCGCTGCGCACGTACGCGCCCATCGCCAGGTTCTCCTCGATGGTCAGGGCGCCGAAGACACCGCGGCCTTCCGGCACCATCGCGAGGCCCATGCGGACCAGCTCGAACGAGCGCCGGCCGGTTACGTTCTTGCCGCCGTAGCGAACGGTGCCTGCCTTCACGGGCTGCAGTCCCGTGATGCCCTTGAGCGTCGTGGTCTTGCCGGCGCCGTTGGTGCCGATCAGGCACACCAGCTCGCCTTTGTCGACATGGAGGTCGATGCCCTTGACCGCCTGAATGCCGCCATAGGCGATTTCGACCTTGGCGAGGTCGAGCAGCGCGTTCGCATTGCCGCCGGACATTTCAGGCGGCTCCCGTGAGATCGAGTGCGACTTCGCCACCGAGGTAAGCGGCGATCACCGCCGGATCGTTTTGCACATTCGCCGCCGAACCCTCGGCGATCTTCTTGCCGTAATCGAGCACGAGCACGCGGTCGCAGACGCTCATCACGAGCTTCATGTCGTGCTCGATCAGCAGGATCGTCGTGCCGTCGCGGCGAATATTGTGGAAAAGCTCCTTGAGCGACGCGGTTTCCGTGTCGTTCATGCCGGCGGCCGGCTCGTCGAGCGCGAGGAGCTTCGGGTCGGTGGCGAGCGCGCGGGCGATTTCGAGCCGGCGCTGGTCGCCGTAAGCGAGATGTTTCGCGAGCGTATTGGCGTGCGTCGAGACGCCGACGTACTCGAGCAGTTCGTGCGCGCGCTGCTCGATCGCCTTCTCCTCGGCGCGCGTCCTGGCGTTGCGGAGTATGGCGCCGAGTACGTTGGCATGCGTGCGCACGTGGCGGCCGATCATCACGTTTTCGAGCGCGGACAGATTGGCGAACAGCCGTATGTTCTGGAACGTGCGCGCGATGCCGCGCGCGGCCACGTCGTTCGGCTTGAGACCGTTGAGCGGCAGGCCGTCGAACACGAACTCGCCGCCGTCGGCGGTATAGATGCCGGTGAGGACATTGAACAGGCTCGTCTTGCCGGCCCCGTTCGGTCCGATCAACCCGTAGATCTCGCCGTGGTTGATCGTGAAGTCGACGTTTGACAGCGCGTCCACGCCACCGAAGCGCTTGCTGACGCCCTTGGCGGTGAGAAGCGCAGATGCGTGAACGGCGCTCATCGCTGTGACTCCACGCTGGCGGCGGCCGCGTCTCCGCGCGCTGGTCTGGTGCCGCTCATCGGGTTTCCAGCTCCCGCTTGCGCAGTGCCGAGGGCAGGATGCCGGCCGGCCGGTAGAGCATCATCAGCACGAGCGCGAGACCGAAGAGCAGCATCCGGATCACCTCGGGTTCGATCAGCATCCTGCCGAACAGCGCCTCCTGCGCGGGCGCGACCGTGTAGCGCAGCACCTCCGGCACGAACGAGAGCAGCAGCGCGCCCAGGATCACGCCGAACACATTGCCCATGCCGCCCAGAACGACCATCGACAGCACCATGATCGACTCGATCAGCCCGAAGCTCTCCGGGCTGATGAAACCCTGCATCGCCGAGAAGATGCCGCCGGAGACGCCGCCGAACGACGCCCCCATCGCAAACGCGAGCAGCTTCATGTTCCGGGTGTTGATGCCCATCGCGCGCGCGGCGACCTCGTCCTCGCGAATCGCCTCCCAGGCACGGCCGATCCGCGAGTTCTGCAGACGCAGGTTGATCGCGATGATGGCGATCACCACCAGCACGAGCAGGTAGTAGTACTTGACGGGGCCCGTGAAGTCGAGGCCCGCGATGGTCTCGCGCGTCGCGAAGCTGAAGCTGCCGATCCGGAACGGCTCGATCAGCGTGATGCCCTGCGGGCCATTGGTCAGGTTGACGGGCTGCGACAGGTTGTTGAGGAAGATCCGGATGATCTCGCCGAAGCCCAGCGTCACGATCGCGAGATAGTCGCCGCGCAGTTTCAGTGTCGGCGCACCCAGCAGCACACCGAACAGGCACGCCACCGCGGCGCCTATCGGCAGGATCATCCAGAATGGCAAGTCCAGGCCGAAGTGCGGTGACGCGAGCAGCGCGTAGGTGTAGGCGCCGACCGCAAAGAACGCTATGTAGCCGAGATCGAGCAACCCGGCGAAACCGACGACGATGTTGAGGCCGAGCGCCAGCAGCACGTACAGGATCGCGAGGTTCGTGATCCGCACCCAGGCCGTGCCGATCTCGGACAGGGCGAAGGGCAAGGCGACGAGCGCGATGCCGATGAGCACGATGCCGATCCAGGCAGCGCGCGGGTATTTCTTCCGGTCGAGAAAGCGCCACATATCCGGGAGCCTATGCGCGGTCGCTGACGCGCTCGCCGAGAAGTCCCGAAGGCCGGAACACGAGCACCGCGATCAGTACAATGAAGGCGAATACATCCTGGTAGTTGGAGCCGAACAGCGTCAGGTTCGGGTTGTCGACGCAGCGCAGCGCTATCGCGTCCGACCAGTGCGCGATCTGGCAGAGGTTGGTGAGGTCGCCGACATAGCCTGCGCCCAGCGCCTCGATGAGCCCGAGCAGAATGCCGCCGAGCATTGCGCCCGCCAGGTTGCCGATGCCCCCCAGAACCGCGGCGGAGAAGGCCTTCAGGCCGAGGATGAAACCCATCTGGTACTGCGCGATGCCGTAGTAGGTGCCGACCATGACGCCGGCCATCGCGGCCAGCCCGGCGCCGATCACGAACGTCAGGGCGATCACGGTGTTGACGTTGATGCCCATCAGCCCCGCTACCTGCCGGTTCTGCGACGTCGCGCGCATCGCGATGCCGAGCTTGGTCCGGTAGACGAGCGCCACCAGGCCGGCCATCATCAGGATCGACGCGACGATGATGACCACCTGAACGTTGGTGATCGTCGCGCCGTTGGGGTTGTTCGTGATGTGAATCGGCGTCACCTGGATGATCTGCGGGAACGAGATCGGATTGCGGGTCCAGATGATCATCGCCAGGTGCTGGAGGATGATCGAGAGCCCGATCGCCGTGATGAGCGGCGCGAGTCGCGGCGCGTTCCGCAGTGGCCGATACGCGACGCGCTCGAGCGTGTACCCCACGCCCATGCAGGCGGGAATCGCCACCAGCACGCCAGCCAGCACGATCGCGATCGGCGGCAGCCCGGTGTCTGCGCCGACGAGCGTGGTGATGACCGAAAACGAGACCATGGCACCGATCATCACGACCTCGCCGTGCGCGAAATTGATGAGCTGGATGATCCCGTACACCATCGTGTAGCCAAGCGCGACCACGGCGTAAACGCTGCCGAGCGTCAGGCCGTTGATCACCTGCTGCAGGAATATGTCCAAAATCCTATCTCCCGGCAACGATGCGGAAAGGACCAACGCGTTCGACGGAATCGGGTCTGGCCCGGAACATGTTGCGGCGCCGGACCGGGCGATTGTGCGGGTTGGCGGCGACGGCCGCAACCCCGCCGACCGACGGCGACGGCGACGCGCGGCGCCAGTAATTGAAAACGGCGCCCCGCAGGACGCCGTTTTCGCAGTTGCCGACGGCGATTACTTGCCAATCATCGTCGTCTTACCGGCCTTGACGATCGCGACCGGCTCGACCTTGCCATCCTTCAGCTGGAAGATCGTCATTTCGGCGTCCTTGCGGTCACCCTTCTCGTCGAATTCGATGTGGCCGGTGGCGCCATCGAACGATATCGCCTGCAGTGCCGGCAGGTATTTCGCCGGGTCGACCGAGTCGGCCTTCTGCATCGCGGCGATCAGCAGATTCGCGGAGTCGTAGGTGTACGGCGCATATTGCTTCACGTCGCCGTATTTCGCCTTGAACGCCTCGACGAAGCCCTTTGACGTCATCTGCAGCGGCAACCCTGCCTGCGAACAGACGAGGCCTTCCGCGGCCGCACCGGCCAGTTTCGTCATCTCGTCGGTGCAGGCGCCGTCGCCGAAAGCGAAGACTGCCTTGATGCCGAGCTCGCGCGCCTGCTTGATCATCGGCCCGCCGGTGGCATCCATGCCGCCGTAGAAGATGACGTCGGGATTCTTGCCCTTCATCTTGGTCAGGATCGCCTTGAAGTCGGTGGCCTTGTCGTTGGTCTTCTCGCGGGCGACGATCTGCACCTTGTCCCCCTTGAGCGTCTTCTCGACCTCGTTCGCGAGCCCCTCGCCGTAGGCGGTGGCGTCGTCGGCGATCGCGACCTTCTTGGCCTTGAGCTCGCTCGCGATGTACGCGGCGATGGCAGGGCCCTGCTGGTCATCGCGCCCGACCGTGCGGAATATCCCCTTGAATCCCTGCTCGGTCAGCTTCGGGTTCGTGGCCGATCCGGAGACCATCGGGATGCCGGCCTGGCTGTATACCGCGGACGCGGGGATCGTCACCCCGGAGTTGAGGTGCCCGACCACGCCGGCGACCTTCGCATCGGCGAATTTCTGCGCGATGGTCGGCCCGAGCTTGGGATCGGCCTGGTCATCCTCGGCCATCATTTCGAACTTGACGGTCTTGCCGCCGATCTTCATGTTCTTGGCGTTGGCTTCGTCGATTGCGAGGCGCGCGCCGTTTTCGTTGTCCTTGCCGAGGTGCGCGATGCCGCCGGTCAACGGGCCGGCATGGCCGATCTTGACGACGACGACTTCCTCGACCGGTGCCGCCGGCGCCATCGGGGCCTCGGCCTTTTTCGGTTCTTCCTTGCCGCAGCCATAGAAGGTTATTAGCGCAGCCGCGATAGCGGTAAGCCCGAGCTTGCGGGACATGTTCATTGATCTTCTCCAAGAATAAGGGGTGCCCATCGGGCAACAGGCAATTATTGGCCCTTCCGGTTGCCCTGTCAATGCGGGCCGGGGGACCGCACAGCGCGGGACGTCGCTTGGCCCCGCAGGAGGCGGCCTCTCGTTCGCAACCGCAGGCCGTCGCAGCGGGCCTCCCGATCGGGCGGCGGACGCCTGAGCCACGCACTCGTTTGAATCCGGACCGCGGTCACCCCGCATCCTAAGGGGCACATTCTTCGCGGGCCGGTCGGGTTATCCCGGCTCGGCCCGGACACGCATGGCGGCCGTCCCACCGGGCGATCGTCCTCGGGGGGCGAGCATGGCAAAGCGATGGACAGGTCGGCGCGCGTTCGGCGCCGCCGTGGCACTGTTGGTCGTCGGGGCCATCGTCGGCACGGTCGCGCTGCGAGTCATCAAGAAGGTCGCCGAAACACCCGGGGGGAAGGGTGGTCCGCCCGTCGTCCTCGAATTCTCCCCGGACGATCTGACGCGGGTCGAGGCACTGCCGCTGGCGCGCTGGCTCCCGGTGTCCGGCGCGGTGCAGCCCGTTCGCCAGGCGACCGTCAAGGCGAAGGTCTCGGGCGACGTGCGCGAGATCACGGTGCGCGAGGGCGAGACCGTCCGTGCCGGTCAGATGCTGGCGCGCATCGATACGGCGGACCTCGAGGCGAAGCTCCTCGAGCGGATCGGCGCGCTCGAGTCGGCGAAGGCGCAACTCGCCATGGCCGCCAAGACCCAGGCCACCAATCAGGCGCTGCTCAAGCAGGCGTTCATCTCGCAGAACGCATACGACAACTCCGAGTCGAGCCATGGCGTGTTCCGCGGCGCCGTCAAGTCAGCGGAAGCGCAGGTGCAGCTTGCCCGCAACGCGCTGCGCGATGCCGTCGCGACCTCACCGCTTTCCGGTCAGGTGGCGAAACGGCACGTGCAGCCTGGCGAGAAGGTCGGGTTCGACTCCCCCCTCGTCACCATCGTCGACCTGACGGAGATGGAACTGCAGGCCGCGGTGCCGGCGGCCGACGTGCCCGAGCTCACGATCGGCAAGGCGGTCGAGCTCTCGATCGACGGCTTTGGCGAGCGCCGTTTCTCCGGTCGCGTCGACCGGATCAACCCGTCCGCCGAGCAGGGAACGAGGGCGATCCTTGTCTATGTCGGGATCCCGAATGCGGACGGCGCGCTTCGCGGAGGGATGTTCGCCACAGGCCGCATCGCGCTTGGCGCGAGCGCGCCGGTGTCCACGCTGCCGGCTGCGGCCGTGCGCACGGATGCGGGACAGACGTACGTCTGGACGGTCGAGGGCGGCAAACTGGTCAAGCGCGGCATCGTCACCGGCCGCCGCGACGATGCCGCCGGTCGCATCGAGGTCAGGACCGCGCTGGCGCCGGGCGTGCCGGTGCTCGCCGCCCGCTTCGACAACCTGAAGGACGGCGCGCCGGCGATCGTCCGGGCCCCGGCACCGGTTCCCGCGTCGGTGCCCACGTCCGGCCGGACGCAAGCCGCCAGCTGACCGGCGACTGCCGGGGAAGTCATCACCATGTGGATCACGCGCGTCTCGATCAACAATCCCGTCTTCGCCACGATGGTGATGGTCGGAATCGCCGTCCTCGGGCTCTTTGCGTACGGCCGGCTGCGCGTCGAGCAGATGCCCGACGTCAGCCTGCCGTTCGTGTTCGTGCTGACGAGTTACCCCGGGGCCTCGCCCGAGGTGGTCGAGGCCGACGTCACGAAGCCCCTCGAGTACGCGATCAACACGGTTTCCGGCGCCCGCCTCATCCGGTCCAACTCGCTCGAGGGCCAGAGCCAGGTCTTCGCCGAATTCCGCATGTCGACGGACATGTCGAAGGCGATACAGGACGTCCGCGACAAGGTCGGGCAGGTGCGCGCCGGCTTCCCTCGCGATGTCAAGGACCCGATCGTCCTGCGCGCCGACCAGGAGAATTCGCAGCCTGTGGTCTCGCTCGCGGTGCTGTCGCCGTCGATGACGCTGCGCGACCTCACTGCGCTGACGGACCAGACGATCGTCAAGGCGCTCGAGAACGTCCCGGGGGTCGCCCGCATCGACGTCAGCGGCCGGGTCACACGGCAGATTCTCGTCCAGATCAAGCCCAACGCGCTGACGGCGCTCGGTGTGGGCGTCGATCAGGTGATCGACGCGATACGCGCCGCGAATCAGGACGTCCCGGCCGGGCGCATCACGCGCGGCCAGACCGACTCGATGGTCCGTGTCGAGGGCAAGATCAAGGATCCGACGCAGTTCGCGCGCATCATCGTCGCCCAGCGGGGCGGCGCGCCGATCCATTTGTCGCAGGTCGCGGACGTCATCGACGGCGAGAAGGAGGAGACGTCGCTCGCCCGAGTCAATGGTCAGCCTTCGATCACCGTCGACATCCAGAAAGCGCAGGACGCGAACATCGTCGATACCGGGCACGCCATCAACCAGGCGCTCGCCACGCTGCGCGCCCGCTTGCCGTCCGACGTCGAATTGCGGGTCGCCAATTCGACGGCCGACTCCGCCGAACGCAGCGTCAACCGCGTGAAGGCGACGATCGTCGAGGGCGCATTGCTGACGGTCTTCATCGTCTTCCTGTTCCTGCACAGCTGGCGCAGCACGATCATCACGGGGCTCACGTTGCCGATCGCGGTGATCGCGACCTTCATCGCGCTGTACGCGTTCGGCTTCACGCTCAACTTCCTGACGCTGATGGCGCTGTCGCTGTGCATCGGCCTGCTGATCGACGACGCGATCGTCGTGCGCGAGAACATCGTGCGCCACCTCGGCCTCGGCAAGGATCATGTCACCGCGGCGCGCGAAGGCACCGACGAGATCGGCCTCGCCGTGATGGCGACGACGTTCGCGATCGTGGCCGTCTTCGTGCCGATCGCCTTCATGAGTGGCATCATCGGCCGGTTCTTCTTCCAGTTCGGCGTCACGGTCGCCGTCGCCGTGCTGGTGTCGCTGTTCGTCTCTTTCACGCTCGATCCGATGCTGTCCGCGGTGTGGCACGATCCTCCGGGTTCGCGCTTCGCGCGCGCGCCGTGGCTCGGCCGGGTGATGGATCGGGTCGAGCGGGGCATCGAGTGGCTGCACGTTTTCTACGGCAAGACGCTCGAGTGGGCGCTCGGCCACCGCAGGAGCGTGCTGGCGATCGCCGTCGGCTCGTTCCTCGCCAGCTTCGGCATCGTGCCTCTGGTCGGCACCGAATTCGTCCCGGTGGCGGACGAAGGGTTCATTTCGCTGCGGCTCAATACCCCTGTCGGCTCGAGCCTCGAGTACACGGACCGCAAGGTGAAGCAGGTCGAGGCCGTGTTGAAGGATTTTCCCGACATCGCACTGACGATGACGACCGTGGGCTCGGACGAAGGCCGCAACTATGCGCGCGTCAACCTGAAGCTTGCCGACCGCGCGCAACGGAAACAAACGCAGAAGGAGATGGAAGCGGAGATCCGCAAGGCATTGAAGCCGATTCCCGGCGTCGAGCTCACCTTCGGTTTCAATCGGCCGGTCTGGGTCAACCTGATGGGCCCCGATCCGGCGACACTGACGAGGCTGATCACCGAGTTCGCGGAGAAGGTCGCAAGGATAGAAGGCATCGCCGATCTGGAAACGTCCGAGAAGGCCGCTGCGCCCGCATTGTCGATCCGGCTCAACAACGACGCCGCGGCCGACCTCGGCGTCACGGTGCAGCAGGTGGGCGCGACGATACGACCTCTGCTCGCCGGGGACACCGTCAGCTACTGGCTCGGGCCCGACAGCCAGAACTACGAAGTGAACGTCCAGTTGCCGAAGGACAGTCGCCGGCTCGCCGCGGACCTCGGCAATCTGTACATCAGCACCACCAGGCGAGGCCCCGATGGCGAGGCGCGGATGGTCCCGCTGCGGCAGGTCGCCGAGATCGTCGAGACGACGTCGCCGCAGATCATCAAGCGCCAGGAATTGCAGCGACGCGTCGCGCTCTATGCAAACGTCGAGGGACGCCCGTCGGGCGACGCGAACAAGGACGTGCAGAAGATCATCAAGGAGTCGACGTTGCCGCCGGGGTACCGGTTCGACGTCGGCGGCCAGGCGAAGAACATGGAGGAATCGTTCCAGGCCGCGCTTGCCGCGCTGGGCCTTGCCGTGATCTTCATCTACCTGATCCTCGCCTCGCAGTTTGCGAGCTTCACGCAACCGTTCGCCATCATGGCGTCGCTGCCGTTCTCGCTGATCGGCGTGTTTCTGGCGCTGCTCCTGACCGGCACGACGCTCAACCTGTTCTCGATGATCGGCTTCATCATGCTGATGGGCCTGGTGACGAAGAACGCGATCCTGCTCGTCGACTTCGCCAATCGCGCCCGCCGCGGCGGGGCAGGCCTGCACGACTCGCTGTTGCAGGCCGGTCAGGTGCGGCTGCGGCCGATCATGATGACGACGGCGGCAATGATCGGCGGGATGCTGCCGCTTGGCCCTCGGGCTGGGCGAGGGCGGGGAGATCCAGGCGCCGATGGGCCGCGCGATCATCGGCGGCGTGATCACGTCGACGCTGCTGACGCTGGTGGTTGTGCCGGTGCTCTACACGTACCTCGACGCATTCCACGAGCGGCGCAAGGCGAGGCGCGACGCCAGGCGCAACGCGCACGGGACGGGCGTCGCGCCGGCACCGGGGGACTGACGCCCTGCGCGGCGCCCGGCGCGGCCGCTCGGCGCCCCTTCGCTCCGCGGCGGCGTGCGATAATGACGCCGCGCACGCAGATATCGGTCATCGGCATGGACATCGAGCTGGCACGTTGCAACATGGTCGAGCAACAGATCCGCACGTGGGATGTGCTCGACCCGGACGTCCTCGACCTGCTGTTCTGCGGTCCGCCGCGAGGATTTCGTTCCCGCTGCCTGCCGTTTGCTGGCGTTTGCAGACCTCGAGATCCCGCTGAGCTCCGGCGCGAAGATGTGGTCGCCCAGGATGGAGGCCCGCGTTCTCCAGGAGCTGCGCCTCGTGCCCGGCGAGAGCGTGCTGGAAATTGGCACCGGCAGCGGGTATTTTACGGCGTTGCTCGCGAGCAGCGGTGCGCGGGTCACCAGCGTGGAAATCGATCCGCAGCTGGCGGCGGACGCGAAAGTCAGGCTCGCCCATGCCGGCATCGGATCCGTGGAGCTCGCAGGCGGCGACGGCGCGCGCGGCTGGGGGCATGGCACGTACGACGCGATCGTGCTGACCGGATCGACGCCCGTTCTGCCCGACGGATTCACGCGCCAGCTCAATCCCGGCGGCCGGATCTTCGGGGTCGTTGGCGAGCCACCGATGATGGAGGCGCGGCTCGTGCGCTGGGTCGCGCCGGGAGCGCTGACCGAACGTGTCCTGTTTGAAACGATGCTCGAACCGTTGAAGAACGCCATGGCACCGGCGCGTTTCGTATTTTGATTCCGCAGCTGGCCGCTGCCGAACTTGCCCGCTGGCGCGCCGACCCGTCGCGCGCGCCCCCGCTCGTGATCGACGTCCGCGAGCCGTGGGAGTTCGCTTACTGCCGGATCGACGGGTCGGTGTCGATCCCGCTGAGCGAGCTCGCGCGCCGGCAGGGTGAGTTGCCGCCCGAACGCCCGCTGGTGCTCGTGTGCCATCATGGGCACCGCAGCCAGCATGCGGCGATGCTGCTCAAGGGCGCCGGGTTCGCGCAGGTGCACAACCTGCGCGGCGGCGTGGAAGTCGTATGCGGTCGACGTCGACCCGGCCATGAAGCGATACTAGGATGAACGGCCTCCACGCTCGCTGCGCTCGATGCCGTCCACAGGGCGCACAGAGCCATCCGGCGCCCGGCAGGCACCGAATCTGACGCCATCTACGGCAGGCGGAACCGACGACCTGCACTGGAACGGAACATTGACGATGAAACCACGACTGCCTGCGTTCGCCGTGCTCCTGGCACTCGGTCTCGCGACCGTGGCGGGGCCTGCCTTCGGCGAGGATCTTCTGCAGATCTACCGGGAAGCGCTGCGCGCCGACCCCGCGATCGCTGCCGCCAAGGCGAACTGGGAAGCCGCGCAGGAGAAGGCGCCGCAGGCGCGCGCCGGGTCTGCTGCCGCAGGTCTCGGCTGTCGGCCAGCGGCGAGCTTCTACAACTACGACGCGACGATCAAGAGCGAACCGCGTGAGATATCAACCGCAATTTCCACCAGCACAACGCAATCGTATCGGCGTCGCAGCCGCTGTTCCGTTAACAGAATCTGATGCTGTACGATCAGGCCAAGGGCAGGTCACCCAGGCCGACTTACGTCCTCGGCGTCGCGCACCAGGACCTGATCGTCCGCGTCGCCGTCGCGTATTTCGACGTCCTGCTCGCGCAGTTCAACATCGAGCTCGCCGAGAGCCAGAAGAAGGCCGTCGTCGAGCAGCTCGCGCAGGCGAAGCGCAACTTCGAGGTTGGCGTGGCGACGATCACCGACACCAACGAAGCGCAGGCGAAGTACGACGCGATCGTGGCGCAGGAAATCACGGTGCGCAACGAATACGACAATCGGGTGACGGCGCTCCGCGCGATCATCGGGCGCTACCCGAAGGAACTTGAAGAAGCTCGGCGGCGGGCTGGTGCCGGCGCTGCCCGAACCCAATGTGGCCGATTACTGGGTCGACCGCGCGCTGAAGGAAAACCTCAACGTGCAGATCGCGCGAATACAACTTCCAGATCGCGAAGCTCGAAGTCGATCGCGTCGAGGCGGCCACTACCCGACGCTCGACCTCGTCGGCCAGCTACGGCGGCGCAGGGCTCCAGCGCGGCGATTCCTCGGCGATCTCGAGCGACTCGCGCACGGGCCATGATCGGAGTTGCAGCTCGACGTGCCGATCTACCAGGGCGGCTTCAACGACTCGCGGGTGCGCGAGGCTATCGCGCTGCTGGAGCGATCGCGCCAGGACCTCGAAGGCGCGCGCCGCGCGGCGCTGTTCCAGGCGCAGACCGGGTTTGCCGGCGTCAACAGCGCGACGGCTTCGGTGAAGGCGTTCGAGCAGGCCGTCGTGTCGGCGGAGAGCGCGCTCGCCTCGAACATCCTGGGTCAGGAGGTCGGCGTGCGCACGTTTCTCGACGTTCTGCAGGTCCAGCAGAACGTCTATTCCACCCGCCGCGATCTCGCGGACGCCTACTTCCAGTACCTGATCGGCGTGCTGCGCCTGAAGGCGTCGGTCGGCGCGCTCACCGAGCAGGACATCGAGGACCTCAACCGCCAGCTCAAGGGCTGACGTCCCCGCCCGAGGGGGGCTTCCTGCCGTCGATGGCCGCCGCGATGCGCGGCGAGAGCCAGGCCCAGAGCCGATCCGCCGCGCCGCGGTGCGCCGCGTGAAAGGCCAGCGCATTGGCGCGCATCGTCGCGCAGCGCGACGCATCCTCGAGCAGCCCCGCCACCGCGCCGACCAGCGCGGGCGCGTCAGCGACTTCGACCGCGGCGCCCGCCGCAATGGCCCCTGCCGCCGCCTCGGCGAAGTTGAACATGTGCGGCCCGATGAGCGTCGGTCGTCCCATGCTGATCGGCTCGATCAGATTCTGGCCGCCCAGCGGCAGCAGGCTGCCGCCGACGAACGCGACGTCCGCCGCTGCGAAATAGCCGGGCATTTCGCCCATCGAGTCGCCCAGCACGATGTCGATGTCCGCGGGCACGGGCGCGTTGCTGCTGCGGCGCACGAACGGGATCCCGCGCTGGCGCAGGAGCTCGGCCACCACGGCAAAGCGCTGCGGATGGCGCGGAACGATCACGGTCAGCGTGCCGGGCGGAAGCCGCCTCGTTGCCAGCGCGTCGAGAAGCATCGCCTCCTCGCCGTCGCGCGTGGAGGCGGCGACCCACACGGGCCGCGCTGCGCCGAAACGCATCCTGAACTCCCGGCCCAACGCGTCCGCGGCATCCGGGGTGCCGGCGTCGAATTTGAGGTTCCCGGTGACCACCGGGGACGACGCGCCCAGAGCGGCGAGCCGGTCTGCATCGGCCTGGGTTTGCGCGGCGACGCCTGACAGCGCCGCGAGCATCGGTCGCGATAGTCCGGGGACGCGCGCGTACCCGCGTGCGGAGCGTGCGGACATCCGCGCGTTGACCAGGTAGAGGGGCACCTCGGCCTCGTGCGCAAGTGCGACGAGATTCGGCCACAGCTCGGTTTCCATGATGAACCCCGCGCGCGGCCTGAAATGGGCAAGGAACGCACGCACTGCGAAGGGAACGTCGTAGGGCAGCCATGCCTGCACGACGCCGTCGCCGAAGAGGGCGCGTCCGCTCGCCCGGCCCGTCGCGGTCATGTGCGTCAGCAGCACGGTCGCGTCGGGATGCGCGCGACGCATCCGGTCGACGAGGGGCGCGGCGGCGCGTGTTTCGCCGAGCGACACGGCGTGCACCCAGAGCACCGGCTGTGACACTGCGCCGCGGTACCGGCCATAGCGTTCCGCGACATGTTCCCGATAGCCGGGCTCGCGGCGACCGCGCCACAGCAGGCGGAGCGGCAGCAGCGGCAACGCGAGATACCAGAGGAGCGTATAGATTGCGCGCATCCGGGCCTTCAACAGCGCGGCGCGCGGCGCATGAGTTCCCCCGCGGCGCGCTCCGCCGCTGCGGGCGACGGCGGCTTGCCCACTCCCCCCAGGTCGCGCGCGTGGGCGCCGGCGGGCCCGACGCCGCAGCGCATGGGGTCGGTGGCGACGAACAGCGAAACGGTCGGCGTGCCGAGTGCGGCGGCGAGATGGACGAACCCCGTGTCGACGCCGATGGCGATCTCGGCGCGCGCGAGGAGCGCCGCGAGCGCGGGCAGCGTCTGTCTGGGAGGCGGCGGCACGTGGGCGTTGGCGACGCCGGCGGCGTAGCGCTCGCTGCGTGCGCGTTCGGCGTCGCTGCCCCATGGCAGGACCACCGAGAGTCCCGTCGTCGCGAATGTCTCGATCAGGCGCCGCCAGTTCGCGTCGGGCCACAGCTTGTCAGCCCGCGATGTGCCGTGAATGAACACGACGTACGGGCGGTCGGGTAGCCGTTCCCGCCGCCGGGGGCGGCGGCACGAGGCCGAATCGGGGCGGTCCTTCGACCCGATAATCGAGGGCCGCCGCCGCGAGCTGGCGGCAACGCGCGATGAAATGCTGGTCGGGGTCGATCGCGTGATGCACGTCGTGCGCGAACGTCGCGGCAGGTTCCCGGATGCTGGCGCGATCCGGGCCGTGTCGCACGCCTCGCGCCATCCGGGCGATCAACGCGCCCTTGACCTGCTCCTGCAAGTCGAGCACCGCCGCATACGTCTCGCTGCGCAGCAAACGTCGGAACGATCCGAACTCACGCCAGGTCGATGCGGCGAAGAGGTGATGGCGCCAGTGCCGCAGAGCGACGGGAATGACGCGGCGGACGCCGGGGTGAAGCTCGACGAGCGGGACGAATCCGGTCTCGGCGACCCAGTCGATCGCGAGTTCCGGACGATGCGCGCGCACGTCGGCAACGAGCGTGAGCGCATGGACGATGTCGCCGAGCGACGACGGGCGCACGACCAGGACGGCGTTCATTGGAGCACGCTGCGCGTTGCCGGGGCCTCCGCGTGCCGGCCGCGCAGCCAAAGGTGCGGGGAAACCCCGTAGAATGCGCGCATGTCGGACTCGATTCGTGATGATACCGTGGAAAGCACCGCCCCGCGCCGCGGCAGATGCGCTGCCTCGAATGGCGAAAGGCTTCCCGCAGGGCCGGTGCGTTGAGCATGGCGACGGACGCTTCGCTTCTGGTGACCGGCTGCGCGGGGTTCATCGGCATGCACACGGCGCTCTCGCTCCTCGCGCAGGGCCGTCAGGTGACCGGTGTCGACAACCTCGATTCGTATTACGACGTAACCCTCAAGGAGGCGCGGCTCGCGCGGCTCGTGCGGCAACCGGGGTTCCGGTTCGTCCGCGCCGATCTCGCCGACGCCGGGACGACGGCGAGCCTGTTCCGTGACGGGGCCTTCGGGCAGGTCATCCATCTTGCGGCGCAGCCCGGGGTCCGCTACTCGCTCGTCAATCCCGGGGCTTATTTCGCCAACAACCTGACGGCATTCGGCCATGTCGTCGAAGGCTGCCGGCGCGCCGGGGTGAAGCACCTCGTGTACGCGTCCAGCTCCAGCGTCTACGGCGCCAACCACACGCTGCCATTTTCCGAGGACCAGAACGTCGATCACCCGGTCAGCCTCTACGCCGCGACCAAGAAGGCGAACGAGCTGATCGCGCACAGCTACAGCCATCTCTACCGGCTGCCGACGACGGGCCTTCGCTTCTTCACGGTCTACGGGCCGTGGGGCCGCCCCGACATGGCACCGATGCTGTTCACGAAGGCGATTCTCGCCGGCGCGCCGATTCGCGTTTTCAACGACGGGAAGATGCGCCGCGATTTCACGTACGTCGACGACATCGTCGAAGGCATCGTCCGGGTTGTCGCAACGCCGCCCGCCGGTGACGAGGACGCCGCGCCTTACGCCGTCTACAACATCGGCAATCACGAGGCCGTCGAGCTGGAGACGTTCATCGCCACGCTCGAACGGCTGCTCGGCCGGTCCGCGATCAAGGAGTATGCGCCGATGCAACCGGGTGACGTGCCGGCGACCTACGCTTCGATCGACCGGCTGGCGGCCGTCACGGGCTTCGCGCCGCATACCCCGCTTGCCGAGGGGCTCGCGCGGTTCGTCGCGTGGTATCGGGAGTACTACGCGGCACTTGCAGCCCCATGATTCTCGTCACCGGCGGCGCCGGCTTCATCGGCGCCAACTTCGTGCTCGACTGGCTGGAGCGAACCGGCGAGCGACTCGTCAACCTCGACAAGCTCACCTACGCCGGCAACCTGGGCAGCCTCGCCGCGCTTCGTGCCGACGCCCGGCACGTGTTCGTCCATGGCGACATCGGCGATCGCAGCGCAGGTCGATGCGCTCTTCGCGCTGCACCGCCCCCGCGCCGTCGTCAACTTTGCGGCCGAGAGCCACGTCGACCGGTCGATCCACGGGCCGGCGGCGTTTGTCGAAACCAACATCGTAGGCACGTTTGCATTGCTGGAAGCGACCCGTGCCTATTGCTCGGCGCTGTCCGACGGGGAGCGTGCCGCATTCCGCTTCCTCCACGTTTCGACGGACGAGGTCTACGGTTCGCTCGGCCCGGACGATCCGCCGTTCACCGAAACCACGCCCTACGCGCCGAACAGCCCCTACTCGGCCTCGAAGGCCGCAGCCGACCACCTGGTGCGTGCGTATCACCACACCTACGGTCTGCCGACGCTCACGACCAATTGCTCCAACAACTACGGCCCGCGCCAGTTTCCGGAAAAGCTCATCCCGTTGATGATCGTCAACGCGCTCGCGGGCAAGCCGTTGCCGGTGTACGGTGACGGCCGCAACGTTCGCGACTGGCTCTATGTCGGCGACCATTGCGCGGCGATTCGGGCGGTGCTCGCCGGGGGGCGCCCGGGCGAGACCTACAACGTCGGCGGCAACGCGGAAATGACCAATCTCGACGTCGTCGGCACGATTTGCCGGATACTCGACGAGCTCGCGCCGGGCCGCGACCATGCGCGCCAGGTCACGTTCGTCAAGGATCGGCCGGGGCACGATCGCCGGTACGCCATCGACGCTTCGAAGATCCGCCGCGAGCTGAACTGGACGCCCGCCGAATCGTTCGCGTCGGGCATGCGGCGCACCGTGCAGTGGTATCTCGACAACGGCGCCTGGCTCGCCGCGGTGACGAGCGGAGAATACCAGAAGTGGATTTCGCTCAATTACGCCATGGGCAGCGCCGGAGCGAAGTAGCGCTGCAATGGGGAAACCGACGATGACGCGCAAAGGGATCATCCTCGCCGGCGGCTCCGGCACCCGGCTCTATCCGGTGACGCACGCCGTTTCGAAGCAGCTGCTGCCGGTGTACGACAAGCCGATGATCTACTATCCGCTGTCGACGCTGATGCTCGCCGGAATCCGCGACATCCTGCTCATTTCGACGCCGGAGGATACGCCGCGCTTCGCGCAGCTGCTGGGCGACGGCGCGCAGTGGGGCCTCAATCTTTCCTACGCCGTGCAGCCGGCGCCGGAAGGGCTCGCTCAGGCCTTCATCATCGGTCGCGGCTTCGTCGGCGGCGACGCGTCGGCGCTGGTGCTGGGCGACAACATCTTCTACGGGCATGATCTTTCGGTCCAGCTGCAGCGGGCCGGTGCGCGTACGGCAGGCGCGACCGTGTTCGCGTATCCGGTCGCCGATCCGGAGCGTTACGGCGTGGCGGAACTGGATGCGGCAGGTCGCGTCGTGAGCCTCGAGGAGAAGCCGAAGCAGCCGAAGTCGCGCTACGCGGTCACGGGACTCTACTTCTACGACAACGCCGTGCTCGACATCGCGGCCGGCCTGCGGCCGTCAGCGCGCAATGAGCTCGAGATCACCGATGTCAACAAGGCCTACCTTGCCCGGGGCGCGCTCCGCTGCGAGGTGATGGGTCGCGGCATGGCCTGGCTCGATACGGGAACGCACGAGTCGCTGCTGGAGGCGGGCCAATACATCGCCACGATCGAGCGCCGCCAGGGGCTCAAGATTGCCTGCCCGGAGGAGATCGCGTTTCGGCTGGGCTACATCGATGCCGCGGCGGTCGAGCGGCTCGGCCAGGCGATGGCGAAAAACGGCTATGGGCAATATCTGCTTGCCCTGCTGCGCGAGCCGGACATCCGATGAAGGTCGTGCCGACGGCGCTGCCCGATGTCAAGCTGATCGAGCCGCGGGTGTTCGGCGACGAGCGCGGCTTCTTCTTCGAGAGCTGGAACGCGCGCGCCTTCGCCGAAGCGGGGCTGCCCGCGACATTCGTGCAGGACAACCATTCGCGGTCGGTGCGGGGCGTGCTGCGCGGGCTGCACTACCAGATCGAGCACGCGCAGGGAAAGCTCGTGCGCGTCGTCTCGGGCGAAGTGTTCGACGTGGTGGTCGACCTGCGCCGCAGTTCGCCGTCCTTCGGTCGCTCCGTCGCGATCGTGCTTTCCGCCGCCACCCGGCGGATGCTGTGGGTGCCGCCGGGGTTCGCGCACGGATTCCTGGTGCTGTCCGAGCACGCTGATTTCCTCTACAAGACGACCGATTACTGGTACCCGGAACACGAACGCACACTGCTCTGGAGCGACCCCGCGCTGGGCATCGCCTGGCCGCTCTCGGATGCGCCCGTCCTCACCGCGAAGGACGCGGCGGGAACGCCGCTTGCGGCAGCGGATGTCTACCCGTAGCGGCGACGCGTGACAGATGCGCCGGCCGACGATTCTCCTGACGGGCGCGCAGGGCCAGATCGGATTCGAACTCGCCCGGCTGCTGTCGCCGTACGGCGAGGTCGTCGCGACCGATCGCACGACGCTCGACCTCGCCGATCCCGACGCGATCGTTGCCGCGGTGCGCGGCGCGAGGCCCGCGCTCGTCGTGAACGCCGGCGCATACACGGCGGTCGATCGCGCGGAGACCGAGGCCGCGCTGGCGCATGCGGTCAACGGTCGGGCGCCGGGAATCCTCGCGGAAGAAGCGAAGCGCATCGGCGCCCTGCTGATCCATTTTTCGACGGACTATGTATTCGACGGGACGCGCAAGACGCCGTACCCGGAAGACGCTCCGACGGCACCGCTGAACGTGTACGGCGCCAGCAAGCTCGAGGGCGAGCGTGGAATCGCCGCAACAGGCGCCCACGCGATTGTCTTGCGCACCAGCTGGGTCTACGGTCTGCGCGGCAGGAATTTTCTGCTGACGATCCGTCGTCTTGCCGCCGAGCGCGACGAACTTGCGATTGTCGCCGACCAGTTCGGCGTTCCCAACTGGAGTCGCACGCTCGCCGAAGCGACCGCCCGGATCGTCGGCACCGGGCTTGCCGGCGCTCGCGGCGCGTTGCGGGCTCTATCACCTCTCGTGCACCGGGCAGGCAAGCTGGCACGACTTCGCGCAAGCGATCGTCGGCGCCGCGCCGCGCCCGAGGATCATCCCGATCGCGACTGCGGAGTATCCGACGCCGGCTCGACGCCCGGCGTATGGCGTGCTGGCGACCGCGCACTTCGCGGCGACCTTCGGCATTGTCCTGCCGGATTGGCGGGAGGCGCTGGCGAGTTGCCTCGGGAGTACGGCCGAGTCGGCCTGAGCGCCCACGCGTGGTCGCGCTGCGCGGCGACCCGGCCCGTTGCGGGCGCTAGCGCAGGCCGGACGTGTACTCGGCCGCCGCCTTCATCTGCGCGTCGGTCATCCTGGCGGCGATCGCGACCATGATCGCCCCATTGACGTCCTTGCCGTCCTTGTCGGCCCCGCGCTCTCCGGCCTTGAACGCCTTCAGCTGCGCATAGGTGTAGTCGGCGTGCTGTCCGGCGAGGCGGGGGTAATTCTTCGCGACGCCGGCGCCGTTGGGCGCATGGCATGCGGCGCAGGCGGGAATGCCCGTCGCCGCGTCGCCGCCGCGGAAGAGCTTCTGTCCCGCCGTGACGAGTCCCGCGTCCTTCGCGGCGAGCCCCTTCGGTTTCTGGCGGGAGAAGTAGACGCCGACAGCCTTCATTTCTTCGGGGGTGAGCGTCGCTGCCATGGCCTGCATCACCGGATTGACGCGCAGGCCCGCCTTGAAGTGCGAAAGTTGCAGGGTGATATACTCGGCCGGCTGTGCCGCGATGCTCGGATTCACCGGGGTGGGGCTGTTGCCGTCGACGCCGTGACAGGCGGCACAAACCTCTTTGGCGATGGTCTGGGCGCGGTCGAGGTTCAGACGGCCGGCAGGAGCCTGCGCCATGACCGCGGCCGCGGGCAATGTGCCGGCAAGGGCCGCCAGCAGCAACATGCGTTTCATCGGGTAACTCCTCGAAGGCGGCGGGCAGTCCTGCGCTGATGCCGGATGCTGCGCCCGCACAATGCCGATCCAATGGTGCAAAAGCAGAGCATTGTAACGGAATCGGGGAGCCCGGCCAAAGCCTGCCCGCGCCAGCGCGGTCGCGGAGGCGGCGGACGGTGAAGCACCCGGTGCAGCACGCGGAATTCCTGCTCACCGTCGCCAACGACGAGCAGCTGCCGCCTCCGGGCCCACCGGAAATCGCGTTTGCCGGCCGATCGAACGCCGGAAAATCGAGCGCGATCAACGTCCTGGCCAATCGGTCGCGACTCGCTTTCACCAGCAAGACTCCCGGCCGCACGCAGCAGATCAACTTCTTCCGTCTGCGCAACGGGGCGCTGCTCGCGGACCTGCCGGGCTACGGCTACGCCGCGGTGCCGCAGGACCTGAAACGCCACTGGCAGGAATTTCTGGCGCGCTACCTCGCGACGCGGCAGTCGCTGGTCGGGCTTGCGCTCGTCGTCGACGCGCGGCACGGGATTGCCGAGCTCGATCGCCGGCTGCTCGCGGGTTTTCTCACGAGCGGCCGCCCGGTGCTCCTGCTCGCGACCAAGATGGACAAGTTCGCGGCGTCCGGGCAGCGCGAGGCGAAGCGTGCGATCGAGCGCGATTTCGCCGCCGCGTTTCCCGCCCATGTCGCGCAGGTGGTCGTCGTCCCGTTCTCCGCGACGCGCCGCATCGGCATCGAGGCGGCCGAGGCGACGCTGTCCGATTGGCTCGGCGAGTCGGAGTACGTCGTGGGCGAGCCGGTGCCGGGCCGCGCCAAAGAAAAGGCCCCGCGTCCAAGGGGAATGGCGCGGGGCCCGAAATACCCCCGATAGGTAGGAACACATTCAGGGGCACCCGCTCAGGGAGGGAAGCGGGAGACGTTACCGTCTGCAACAATGGACAACGGACCCCGATCGGAGTTCCGGGGTCCGGCAACGCGTTTGGCAGGAATCGATCGATTTGCAGCGTCTGCGGCGGACCGGCTACGATGTGGCATTGGATCCGAACGTTGCGGAAAGCCTGGTTGCCATCATGGGTTTCGATTTTGCCGGTCAGTATCCCGTCCGCCGCATGCGGCGGATGCGGCGCGACGAATTTTCGCGTCGCCTCGTCCGCGAGCACCGCCTGACGACCGCGGACCTCATCTATCCGGTGTTCGTGCTCGACGGCGAGCGACGGGAGGAGCCCGTGGCTTCGCTGCCCGGAATCTCGCGCAAGTCCGTCGACCTGCTGTTGCGGGAGGCCGAGCGCTGCGTCGAATCGTCGATTCCGGCGCTGGCGCTCTTTCCGGTCGTGGCGAACGAGTTGAAGACGCCGGACGGAAGCGAGGCCTGGAATCCCGACGGACTGGTGCCGCGTGCGGTGCGGTCGCTGAAGGAGCGGTTCCCGGAACTCGGCGTCATCACCGACGTCGCGCTCGACCCCTACACCAGCCATGGGCAGGACGGGCTCATCGATGCGACCGGGTATGTGCTGAACGATGAAACCGTCGCTGCGCTGGCCAGGCAGGCGCTCTGCCAGGCCGAGGCCGGCGTGGACATGGTGGCGCCGTCGGACATGATGGACGGTCGCATCGGCGCGATCCGCAGGGCGCTCGACGCGGCGGGGCGGGAGCGCACGCGAATCATGGCGTATTCGGCCAAGTACGCATCGTCGTTCTACGGGCCGTTCCGGGATGCGGTCGGATCGGCGGGCAACCTGGGCGGCGGGAGCAAGTACACCTACCAGATGGACCCCGCGAATTCGGACGAAGCGCTGCGCGAGGTTTGGCTCGATCTGGCGGAGGGGGCCGACATGGTGATGGTGAAGCCGGGGCTCCCCTACCTCGACATCGTGCGCCGGGTGAAGGACGCCTTCGGCGCCCCGACCGCGGTCTACCAGGTGTCCGGCGAATACGCGATGCTCAAGGCCGCCGCCCAGAACGGCTGGCTCGACGAGCAGGCGTGCGTCATGGAGACCTTGACCGCGTTCAAGCGCGCGGGCGCGGACGCGATTCTCACCTACTTCGCGCTCGACGCCGCGCGCTGGTGCGCAGCGTCAGGCTGAGCTGACGGGGCCGGGAAGAGACGCGGTCAACTCGGCCAGCCCCTCGATCGTCAAGCGTGATTCGTCGCTCTTCCGCGGCCGGTTGCGCCGTTGCAGCGGGGTGACGATCGCAAGCCGGATCCCGGCAGGTGACGATTCGATCAGGAGGTGCGCCGTTGCGTCGCCCGCGCGTGGCGGGAGCGCGGCGTAGGAGACTCCTTTTGCGGCGAGCTCGATCTCGACCGCCTTCGGATCGTCGGCGACGAGCTCGAGGCGGATGTCGGTGTGCTCGGTGGCCCATCCCGCCGCGACGCCTCCGACCAGCACGGGATCCCAACGCGCAAGCCGGCGCATCCACGCGAGCGCCTCGGTCCGCTGCCGGCGCAGCGCTTTCGGGTGCGCGTCGCCCCCGAAGAGCGCGTGGTGATCGGCGAGCGCCGCTTCGATCTCCTCGTTCGACGGCAACGGCGTCGTTTCGGGCAACAGCAGTTGCCGCACCGCCTTGCGCTTGGCGAGCGCCCAATCGGCGAGCCCGTGCTCGGCAACGAGGCGGGCGGCCACTTGCGCAATCCGGAGGCGGTCGCGCTGCACGGCCAGGCCGTCCCTGCGGGCGTGGTGCGCAGACATCAGTGCCCGCCCGGCCGCCCGAAGGGCGCTGTGCGCCCCCGCGGGGGCAGCGAACGCAGTGAGCGTGGGGGTCGTTCATCCGCCCGCCGGCCGCCCGAAGGGCGCTGTGCGCCCCCGGGGCAGCGAACGCAGTGAGCGTGGGGCTGTTCATGCCCGCCCGGCCGCCCGAAGGGGCGTGCCCCCGGGGGCAGCGAACGCAGCGAGCGTGGGGGTCGTTCATCGCGCATCAGAACAGCTGGTCGCGAATGTCCTTGCCTGCCTTGCCCGGGACGAGACTGTCGTCGCGGCGGCGGGGCGGAAACTCGGAGAAAAAGTATTCCGTGACGGTGCCGGCGTCGTCGCGAAGACCGGTCTCGGCATTGATCTGCGCCGCGAGGATGCCGTCAGGCATCGGCGTGCTGGACTCCGGCGCTCCTTTCAGGGCCTTTGCCATGTAGGAAATCCAGATCGGGAGTGCGGCGACGGCCCCGGTCTCGTTGGTTCCCAGGGTCTTCGGCTGATCGTAACCGATCCAGGAGACGCCGACCCTCGTGGCGTTGTATCCGCAGAACCACGCGTCGACGTTCTCGTTCGTCGTGCCGGTCTTGCCGGCAAGGTCGGTGCGGCCGAGCGAACGCGCCCGCGTTGCGGTGCCGGCCTGCACGACCTCCCGGAGCAGCGACGTCATGATCCACGCGTTGCGGGGGTCGATCGCGCGCTCCGCGTTCGCCCCCGCTGCCACGGGCGCGGCTTCGGAAAGGACGTTTCCCTTGGCGTCGACAATCCGGGCGATCAGGTAGGGCGTCACACGGTAGCCGCCGTTGGCGAAGATCGCATAGGCGCCCGCCATCTGCATCGGGGTCGCCGAGCCCGCCCCGAGCCCCATCGTCAGATACGGCGGGTGCAGCTTCGGGTCGAAGCCGAATCTGGCAATGTAGTCCTGCGCGTACTGGGGCCCGATCGCCTGCAGGACGCGAACGGTGACGAGGTTCTTCGATCGGGCCAGCGCGGCGCGGACGCGCATCGGACCGTCGAACTTGCCGTCGTAGTTCTTCGGTTCCCAGTCCTCGCTGCCGGTCTGCGCGGCCGGGACGAAGAACGGCGCGTCGTTGACGATGGTCGCCGGCGTGAATCCCTTCTCCAGTGCAGCCGAATAGATGAACGGCTTGAAAGCCGACCCCGGCTGGCGCTGGGCCTGCGTCACGTGGTTGAACTTGTTTCGCTCGAAACTCCAGCCGCCGACCAGCGACAGGATCGCGCCATCCTGCGGCAGCAGCGATATGAACGCCGACTCCACCTGCGGGAGCTGCGTGATTTCCCAGCGCCCCTTGGCGTCGCGGGCAAGCCGGATGACGGCGCCGGGCCGGATGCGGGTCGCCGCGGCCGCCTTGTCGCTCAGGGCCCGGGCGGCGAACCGGAGGCCGTCCCCGGTCACCTCGACCGTCTCGCCGTCGGCAAGCACCGCCTTGACGCCTGCCGGAGACGCTTCCGTGACCACTGCCGCGACGAACCCGTCGCCGTCGCTCGTTTCGGCAAACAGGTGCTCGAGCGCGGCTTCGCGCTCGGCGGCGTCCGCCGGCAGCCGGACATAGCCCTCGGGGCCGCGGTAGCCATGCCGATGATCGTAGTCGATCACGCCCCGCCGCACCGCGGCATAGGCGGCCTCCTGATCGAGCTTGCGAATCGTCGTCTGGACGGTGAGACCCTTCGTGTACGCGTCCTCGCCATAGGCCTCGACGACGATCTGGCGCGCCATTTCTGCGGCAAATTCCGCGTGAGTCGGGAGTGTCTCCCGCAACCCCTGCCGGACCGCAAGTGGCGCGGTTTGTGCTTCATGGTATTGCTCGGGGCTGATGTACTGCAGGTCGTGCATTCGCCTCAGCACGTAGAGTTGTCGGCTTTTTGCACGTTTGGGGTTGGCGACGGGGTTGTACGCGGACGGCGCTTTCGGCAACCCGGCGAGCATGGCCGCCTCGGCCGGCGTAACGTCGCGCAGCGCCTTGCCGAAGTAGATCTGTGCCGCGGCCGCGAACCCGTAGGCACGCTGTCCCAGAAAGATCTGATTGACGTAGAGCTGCAGGATGTCGTCCTTGGAGAGGCTTGCTTCGATCTTCCACGCCAGCAGGACTTCGCGCAGCTTGCGGGTAATCGTCTTCTCGCGGGTCAGGAAGAAATTGCGGGCGACCTGCATCGTGATCGTCCCGGCCCCCTGCTGCGTGCCGGAGGCCAGATTCGACGCCGCCGCCCGCAGAATGCTCAGGTAGTCGACCCCCCCATGCGAATAGAAGCGCTCGTCCTCGGCCGCCAGAATGGCGTTGATCATCACGTCCGGGACGTCGCGGATGGCGACGACGGCCCGCCGCTCCTCCCCGAATTCACCCAGGATGTCGCCCTTCGGCCGAAACGACGCGCAGCGGGATCTTGGGCCGGTAGTCGGTCAGGCTTTCGAGCGACGGGAGCGTCGGATAAAGGAGTGCCAGCACGAAGGCGCCGAGAAGGCCGCCGACGACGGCTAGACCCAGCAGAACGGATCCGACGTAGAGGAGCCACCGCCTTAGCATGTGGGAATATAACTTGCCCGAAGGGAGGGGTGAAGCCGGGATTATAGGCGGGCTTACAACAAACGAATCCCCGGAAGGAAAACAAATTGACAATCTTCATACTTGCTGCCAACCTTTAATGTAAATTATCAGCATTGGGGCCTGAGGCAGCCATGCTCGCTGGAAAACTCAATTCCGTCCTTGACGCGTTCAAGACGAAGTACCCGGCGCTGATCGGGGTCGACATCAGCTCGACCGCCAGTCAAGCTCGTCGAGCTCGCCGAAGCGGGGAAGGGCGCGTATCGGCTCGAGCGCTATGCGATCGAGCCCCTGGTGCGCGACGTCGTCACCGACGGCAACATCGCCAACCTGGACCTGGTCGCGGACGCCCTCAAGCGCGCGCACAAGCGGCTCGGCAGCCGGAACCACAACGTCGCGCTCGCGCTGCCTGCCGCGATGGTCATCACCAAGAAGATCATCGTTCCCGCCGGGCAGAGGGAGGAGGAGCTTGAACTGCATGGTCGAGGCCGAGGCCAACCAGTACATCCCGTTCGCGCTCGACGAGGTCAATCTCGATTTTCAGATCATCGGCCCGGCGCCGAACAATCCCGAGGAGTCCGAGGTCCTGATCGCGGCCTCCCGCAAGGAAAAGGTCGAGGATCGGGTCGCGGCGGCGGAGGCCGCGGGGCTGAAGCCCCGGGTGATGGACGTCGAGTCCTACGCCATGCAGCAGCGCGTTCGAGCTGATTTCGCCGACGTTGCCCGCGAGCGGGCGCGACCAGAACATCGCGCTGGTGGACATCGGTGCGCACGTGACGCATTTCTATGTGTTGCGCAACAACCAGTTCCTCTTCGCTCGCGATCAGGCGTTCGGCGGCAACCAGCTCACCCACGACGTGCAGCGGGCGTTCAATCTGACGCCCGACGAGGCGGAGTCCGCGAAGAAAAGCCAGGGGCTGCCGGAGAATTACGACACCGACGTGCTGCAGCCGTTCATGGAAACGCTGGCCCTCGAGGTCACGCGGGCGCTGCAGTTCTTCTTCACGTCGACCTCCTACAACCAGGTCGATCAGATCGTCCTGGCCGGCGGTTGCGCGCTCTTGCCCGGGATCGACGACCTGGTCGCCAAGCGCGCGGGCGTCGCCACGGTCATCGCGAACCCGTTTGCCAACATGGCGGCATCCGACCGCGTCCGGCCGCGGCAGCTGGCGCAGGACGCGCCGCTGCTCATGATCGCCTGCGGGCTCGCGCTGCGGGGTTTCGAATGATTCGCATCAACCTGCTGCCGCATCGGGAGCAGAAGCGCCAGGCGCGCCAGCGTCAGTTCGTCTCGCTCGCGATCGGGCTCGCCATCCTGGGCGCGGCGGTGGTGCTGCTCGTGCATGTGGTGTTCGGCTGGCAGATCGAGAGCCAGGAAAGCCGCAACAGCCTGCTCAAGACGGAAATCGCGAAGCTCGACAGCCAGATCAAGGAGATCGACAAGCTCCGCGAGCAGACGCAGGCGCTGCTCGCGCGGAAGCAGATCGTCGAGACGCTGCAGTCCAATCGGACCGAGGCCGTCCATCTGCTCGACCAGATGGTGCGCCAGCTCCCGGACGGCATCTACCTCAAGTCGTTGCAGCAGGCCGGCGCCAAGGTCACGCTGGTCGGCTACGCGCAGTCGAGCGCACGGGTCTCCACGCTGATGCGCAACATCGAAGCCTCGCCCTGGCTGCAGAGTCCGGAGCTCGTCGAGATCAAAGTCGGTCGCTTCGCCGGGCTCCAAGGACCTCCGGGTCAACGAGTTCACGCTGAAAGTCCAGATCAAGCAGGCGGCCCCGCCCGAGGAGCCCAAGGCGACCCCGGCCGCTCGGCCTGCGCCAGCTGCCAAGCAGCCGCCGGCCACAGCCAAAGGCGCGAAAAGCACATGACGCTCGACGACATCCGCCGGCTCAATATCCGCGAAGCCGGCAACTGGCCGCTGCTGCCCAAGGCGCTGCTGCTGTTGGCCATCCTGCTCGCGATCGTCGCCGCGGGGGCGGTCCTCGACTGGAAGGACCAGTACGAGATGCTCGATCGCGCGCAGCAGGAAGAGACGAAGCTGAAGGAGCAGTTCGCGACCAAGAAGGCGAAGGCGATCAATTACGACATCTACGTGCAGCAGCTGAAGGAGATCGAGCAGTCGTTCGGCGCGCTCCTCAAACAGCTGCCGAACAAGGCGGAAATGGACGCGCTGCTCACCGACATCAACCAGGCGGGACTGGGCCGCGGCCTGCAGTTCGAGCTGTTCAAGCCGGCCGCGCAGGAGCGGCTGGCCGATTTCTACGCCGAGCTGCCGATCACCGTCAAGATCACCGGCAATTACCACGACATGGGCGCGTTCGCGAGCGACGTCGCGCAGCTGCCGCGCATTGTCACGCTGAACGATCTCGTGATCGCGAACGACAAGGGCGTGCTGAACATGCAAGCGGTGGCGAAGACCTTCCGTTATCTCGACGACGAAGAGCTCGCGAAGCAGCGCAAGTCGGCGAAGGACGCCAAGGAAAAGGCCAAGAAATGAAACGCTGGACGGCCCTGGCGGTGGGCGCGTGCGTCCTGCTCGCGGGATGCGGCGGCGAGACGCCATCAGGATCTGCGTCGCGTGGATGGCCGATCAGGGCAAGGGCGCGCGCGGGCGCGTCGACCCGCTCCCGCAGATCAAGCCCTACGAACCGTTCGCCTACAACGCGTTCGACCTTCCGGACCCGTTCAAGCCGCGCAAGATCGAGCCGACCAAGGGTGGGAGCAAGCTGGCGCCGGACCTGACGCGGCGCCGCGAGCCGCTCGAGGCCTATCCGCTGGAGTCGCTCAACATGGTGGGCACGCTGACAAAGGGCAAGTCGACCTACGCGCTGGTGCGCACGCCGGACAAGGACGTCTATCAGGTGAGCGCCGGGAACTACCTCGGGCAGAACTTCGGCGTGATCCTCGGCGTCACCGATAGCGAGATCCGCATGAAGGAACTCGTGCAGGATGGCAGCGGCGATTGGACGGAGCGGACCGGGACGCTGCAGCTGATCCAGGCCGACACGAAGACACAGGAGCGAAAAAAATGAGCGCGTTCGTTTTGCTTGACAGCGTCGTGACCAGGGTGCGCTCTGCCCGAGGCGCGCGCGCGTGGCTCCTGGGCCTGCTGATGCTCCTCGGCGCCGGCGCCGCATCCGCGCAGGCGGCCAACAGCATCGAGGCGATGACCGTGTCGAAGGGGGTGTCCGGGCGCACCATCGTGAAGTTCGTGCTGAGGAACGCACTTGCCAATCCGCCCGCCGGCTTCGCCATCGCGACGCCGCCACGGATCGCCCTCGATTTTCCCGATACGGCGAACGGTCTCGGTGCGACGCAGCGCAACGTCGAAGACGTCGCGCTGCGCAGCGTGAACGTGGTCCAGGCGGGCAACCGGACGCGCGTCGTCTTCAACCTGAACCGGCCGCAGACCTACGAGACGCAGCTCGAGGGCAACGCGGTGCTGGTGACCCTGATCGACCAGGGTGACCAGCTGGATGCCAAGGCGCAGACGGTGCAGCGGTTCGCCGAGGCGCGGCCCGGGGATGCGCAGCACACGTTGCGCGATGTCGATTTCCGCCGTGGCGCCAACGGCGAGGGCCGGATCGTCGTCGATCTGTCCGACGCCGCGACAGGAATCGATATCCGCCAGCAGGGGAAGACGCTGATCGTCGACTTCATCAAGACGTCGCTGCCACGCAACCTCGAGCGGCGGCTCGACGTGCAGGACTTCGCCACGCCCATCGTCAGCGTCGACACCTTTGCCCAGGGCGCGAACACGCGGATGATCATCGAGCCGAAGGGATTGTGGGAGCACTCGGCCTACCAGACGGACAACCGGTTCATCGTGGAGGTGAAGCCGGTCGTCGAGGATCCGAACAAGCTCGTGCAGGGCTCGCGCCAGGGCTACAAGGGCGAGAAGCTGTCGCTCAACTTCCAGAACGTCGAGGTGCGGGCGGTGCTGCAGGTGATCGCCGACTTCACCGGGCTCAACATCATCACCAGCGACTCCGTCACCGGCAGCCTCACGCTGCGCCTCAAGGACATTCCCTGGGACCAGGCGCTCGACATCATCATGCAGACGAAGGGCCTCGACATGCGCAAGAACGGCAACGTCGTTCTGATCGCGCCGCGCGAGGAGCTCGCGCTGAAGGAGAAGCAGCAGCTCGAGGCGCAGAAGGACATCAGCGAGCTCGAGCCGCTCGTCTCCGAGTCGTTCCAGCTGAACTACATCAAGGCGCAGGATCTGCTCAACCTGATCACGACGAACCGGCAGCAGCAGTTCGGCGCGGGAGCGGGCCAGACCGCGACCACCGGCGGCCAGGGCTCGTTCATCTCGAAGCGCGGGGTCGCGATGGTCGATCCGCGGTCGAACATCCTCTTCGTGCAGGACATCCCGTCCAACCTCGAGGAGATCCGCAAGATCATCCGGCAGATCGACACGGCGATCCGGCAGGTGGTGATCGAGGCGCGCATCGTCATCGCCAGCGACAAGTTCGGCCGGCAGCTCGGCGTGCGTTTCGGCGCGCAGACGGGATTCCGCGTTCAACAGCAAGTACGCGGTGGGCCAGGGCGGCAGCCTCAGCACGCAGCCCGTCGTGACGGGCGGCGTGGGCACGACGACGCGCGACACGAGGACGCAGACGCCGTACGAGCTCGCGTCGGGGATCGCCTCCGCGGGCTACTCGGATTCGCCGCAGCTCAACGTGAACCTGCCGGTGCTCAACCCGGCAGGCAGCCTCGCGCTGACGCTGATCAACCTCGGCAGCGGCAACCTCATCAACCTCGAGCTGTCGGCGCTCGAATCCGACAACCGCGGCAAGGTGGTGTCCAGCCCGCGCGTCGTGACCGGGGACAACCAGAAGGCGCACATCGAGCAGGGCACCGAGATCCCGTACGTGACTCCGGGGACCGCGAACAACCCGGCCACCGTGAGCTTCAAGAAAGCGGTGCTACGCCTCGACGTGACGCCGCAGATCACGCCGGACAATCGGATCATCATGACCGTCGAGATCCGCAAGGATTCGGTCGGCCAGCTGGTGCCCACCGGGAACGGCGGCTTCATCCCGTCGATCGATACCCGCAACGTTCTGACGCAGATTTCGGTCAACAACGGCGACACGGCGGTGATCGGCGGCATCTACGAAGAGGCGATCACCAATTCCGTCGAGAAGGTGCCGTTCCTTGGCGACCTGCCGTTCCTGGGCTACCTGTTCAAGACGACGGGGCGCACGAGCGACAAGCAGGAGCTCCTCATCTTCCTCACGCCGCGCGTCGTCAAGGAATCGATCAACGCCCTCAAGTGACGGACCCGTCGCGCGGCGACCCGGCGTGACGCGGGTCGCTGGCGGAAGCGGAGTCGTCGGCGCGCACGAAAACGCGCGGGTCCGGGCGCTCGTCCCGCCACTGCGGATCCACTACAATGCGCGGGTGCATCTGCTTCGGGGCAATCTGTTTCTGGTCGGGCTGCCCGGTGCGGGCAAATCGACGCTCGGGCGCCAGCTGGCACGGCGCCTCGCCAAGACGTTCGTCGACGCCGACACCGAACTCGAGCGCAAGCTCGGGGTGACGATCCCGACCATCTTCGAGATCGAGGGCGAGGCGAGCTTCCGCGACCGCGAGGAGGCCGTGCTGGCCGAGCTTGCGACGCACTCGAACATCGTGCTCGCCACCGGCGGTGGCGTTGTCATCCGACCCGCGAACCGCGAGCGCCTGCGGGCGAACGGCACCGTGATCTACCTGCATGCGCTGCCGGAAACGCTGCGTGAGCGCACGCGCCGGAGCCGGCATCGGCCGCTCCTCAACGCCGCGGATCCGCTGGCCCGGCTGGCCGAGCTCTACTCGGCGCGCGACTCGCTGTACCGGGACGTCGCCACGGCCGTCGTCGAGACGAGCCGCGACGATATCGCGCGCTTCTCGCGCGAGCTCGAGGCGGCGCTGCCGGACCCATTGGGCGCTTGACGGTCATGCCGACGACGCAGCATGTCGCGCTGGGCGAGCGAAGCTACGCGATCCACATCGGTGCGGGCGTGCTGCGCGATGCCGGCGCGCTGCTCGCGCCGCTGTTGCCGCTCCCGCGCGCCGTGATCGTGAGCAATCCGCTTGTCGCCGCGCATTGGCTCGCGCCCTTGCGTGCGAGCCTGTCCGCGGCCGGCATCGCCTGCGAGTCGATCCTCGTCCCGGACGGCGAGACGCACAAGTCCTGGTCGACGCTTGCACGACCTGCTGACGCGCCTCCTCGAGCTACGCGCCGAGCGCTCGACGACGCTCGTGGCGCTCGGTGGCGGGGTCGTCGGCGATCTCACCGGTTTTGCCGCGGCCATCTACCAGCGCGGGATGCCCTTCGTGCAGGTGCCGACCACGCTGCTGGCGCAGGTCGATTCGTCGGTCGGCGGCAAGACCGGCATCAATCACCCGCTGGGCAAGAACATGATCGGGGCGTTCCACCAGCCGCTCGCCGTGCTGATCGACACGGATTGCCTGTCGACCCTGCCGGATCGCGAGCTGGCCGCAGGTCTCGCCGAGGTCGTCAAGACCGCCGCGATTCGCGATGGCCGGTTCTTCGAATGGCTCGAGACCAATGTGCCGCGCATCAAGGCGCGCGACGCCGATGCGCTGGTCCACGCGGTGACCGAGAGCTGCCGGATCAAGGCCGAGATCGTCGCCGCCGACGAACGCGAGGCGGGCGAGCGCGCGCTGCTCAACTTCGGCCACACGTTCGGCCACGCGATCGAAGCCGGAGTCGGGTACGGCGAATGGCTGCACGGCGAGGCGGTGGCCGCGGGGATGGTGATGGCCGCGAAGCTGTCGCAGCGTCTCGGGCTGATCGCCGGTGCCGACGTCGAGCGGCTGCGAGCGCTTCTGCAGCGCGCCGGACTGCCGGTCGATGCGCCGCGGCTCGGGGCCGAGCGCTACCTCGCGCTGATGAGCCGCGACAAGAAGGTCGTGGCCGGCTCGATCCGGTTCGTCCTGCTTCGAGGTATCGGCGACGCTGTTGTTACCGCTGATGTTCCCGAGGTCGAGCTGCGCAAGGTACTGGGGCCTTGATTTCGCCGACGCTGTTGCGGCCGAACAGCTACACTCGGACGCACCGGAAAGGAAAACGGCGCCCTGAGGGGCGCCGCTCTCGCCATCGCGGCGACTAGTTGCAAGTGATCTTTGCCGTGACGCTTTTCTGCGGCGTGCTCGAATCCAGGAAGACGACGACCGTGTCGCCGCTGCCGGTCAACAAGCCGCTGATCGACGAGGAGCCGCCGCTGCTGGTGACTGGTGGTCGGTGCCGCCGTCCCGGCCGTCGGTTTGACGTTGTAGGGCGGAGTGCCGCCCGAGACCACGAATCCTGGGGACGACGGCAGCGTATTCCCGGTGCAGCTGCCGTTGATGACCTCGGTGGGAGCCACCGCCAGTGCCGACGGCGTCACCACCGGCGCGTCCTCCGTGCCCTCGACGTTGTTCAGCGTCGCCGTCGTCTGCCGGCCCGTGGCATCCAGAATCGAGAAGGTCAGCGGGTTGACGCACGAGCCGTTGGTGATCGCCCGGAAGAAGCCGCCGCTCGCATTGACGATCGAATTGACCAGCGTGACGCTGTTCGGGAAGGTCGAAGTGACCCGATAGGGCGCGGTGCCGCCATAGATGTAGTAGTCGGTGGCGAACCCGGACGAGCACACGCCCTTGAAGGCGCCGCTGATCGTGGCGGTGTCCGGAACGACAGAGAGGATCGTCGAGCCGTCGGTGACCTGCTGGATGACGAAGTTGCCGGTCAGCTGCTGCCCCGTTGTCAGGTCGGTCGCCGAGATCTGCACGAACTGGGTCGTCGCCCCGACGTTGGCCTTGATGATGACGCTCGCCGTGCCGCCGGCGTCGGAGAGAACGGTCAGCGAAGACACGAAGGGTTGCGCAGGATTATTCGTGGCGATGGCGTAAGCGGTACCGATCACATCGAACCGCACGGGGGTTCCCTGCGGCCCCAGCACCTTTACGCTCGCCGTTCCATTCTGCCCCGAGCAGATCGCCCCGGTGCCGCAATCCGTGCCGCTCGGCGTGATCGTCAGCGAGTTGGCGAGCGACGCCGCGCGCACCGTCACCGTGACCGGCACCTGCGCGCCATTTGGAGTCACCGTCCCGGTCTCCTGGATCGTGATCGTGACCTCGGTGTCGTCCGAGACGTTGTTGGCGAGGAGGACGACCGTCGTCGCGGGAACCGTCTGGGTCACCGGAAGGACGGCAGAATTCGACGAGAACGCCTTGTACGGGCCGGTGCCGCCCGAGATCGTCAGCGTGGTCGGCACACCCGAATAGGCGACGGCGCTCGCGGGCAACACCGTCAGCGGTCCGAGGAACGGATTGTTCGGCGCTCCGCTGCCGCCGCCGCAGGCGGAAAGGCCGAGTGTTCCGGCGACGGCGGCGAGAACGGTGAGCGATCGCAGCCAACCGGCAAAGAGGCGGTTTTCCGTCATGGCGGGAGTCCCGATGATGTTGTCCTAAAGTGGGCGGGCCGGCTTGGCAATTTTGAACGTCGCAACAAGCATCTAGGCCATTCTCTTGAGATTAAAGCCTAAGATTGCGCCCGGCGCAAGTCTTTTGGCTTTGCCGATCGACCCGTCGGACGGAGTCTGTTGCGCCCCCTGCATCTCGCGCCTCGCCGTGCCTTGTCGCATCGCAGCATCGCTGCTAGGCTACGAGGGTTTCGCTCCACCATCGGCGAGCCCGGGTTGGAAGCCTGCTTTCCGGCGGCCGGGCGCCATTTCGCAGCGGTGAGGTCATCTTGGAAGAAGAGTCCGTGAGATCGCGGTTTGAGCCGCCGTTGCGCCAGGGTCTGTACGATCCGGCACTCGAGCACGACGCCTGCGGCCTGGGCTTCATCGCCCACATCAAGGGCCAGAAGCGGCACGCGATCATCACGCAGGGGCTCTCGATCCTCCGCAACCTGTCGCATCGCGGCGCGACGGGCGCCGACCCGTTGCAGGGCGACGGCGCCGGTATCCTGATCCAGCTACCCGACCGGTTCCTGCGCAAGGTGTGCGGCGCGCAGGGGCTCACGCTGCCGGCCGTCGGCCAGTACGGTGTCGGCATGGTATTCCTGCCGAAGGAGCCGGCCTCGCGGATGGCGTGCGAGCAGGAGATCGAGCGCGCGGTGGCCAGCGAAGGCCAGATCCTTCTCGGCTGGCGCAACGTGCCGACGAACAACAGCGGCCTCTCGCCGCGGACGAAGGACGTCGAGCCGGTGATCCGGCAGGTATTCATCGCCCGCGGCTCCACCGCGATGGACCAGGACGCGCTGGAACGCAAGCTCTACATCATCCGCAAGAAGTCCGGTCACGCGATCCAGGCGCTGCACCTGCGTCACGGCAAGGAGTTCTACGTGCCGTCGATGTCGTCGCGCACGCTCGTCTACAAGGGAATGCTGCTCGCGCACCAGGTCGGCGAGTATTTCCCCGACCTCGCCGACGAGACGATGGTGTCCGCGCTGGCGATGGTGCATCAGCGCTTCTCGACCAATACGTTCCCGACGTGGGATCTGGCCCACCCCTTCCGGCTCGTCTGCCACAACGGCGAGATCAACACGCTGCGCGGCAACGTCAACTGGATCCGGGCGCGCCAGCACGGCATCGCCAGCGCGGTGCTGGGCGAGGATCTGGACAAGATCTGGCCGCTGATCTACGACGGGCAATCCGACTCGGCGTCGTTCGACAATGCGCTCGAATTGCTGGTGATGGGGGGCTATTCGCTCGCGCACGCGATGATGCTGATGATCCCCGAGGCGTGGGCCGGCAATCCGCTGATGGACGAGGACCGCCGCGCGTTCTATGAATATCACGCGGCGCTGATGGAGCCGTGGGACGGGCCCGCCGCGATGGCATTCACCGACGGCCGGCAGATCGGCGCGACGCTCGATCGCAACGGATTGCGGCCCGCGCGCTTCGTCGTCACCGACGACGACTACATCGTGATGGCCTCCGAGGTCGGCGTGCTCGACATACCGGAGCGCAAGATCATCAAGAAGTGGCGCCTGCAGCCCGGCAAGATGCTGCTCGTCGATACCGAGCAGGGCCGCATCATCGACGACGCCGAGCTGAAGCGCACCCTCGCGGTGGCCAAGCCCTACCGCATGTGGATCGAGCGCTCGCGCATCTCGCTCGACGACCTGCCCGAGCCGGCCCCGCCACAGCGCACGACGGTGCCGCTGCTCGACCGGCAGCAGACGTTCGGCTACACGCAGGAGGATCTCAAGGTCGTGCTGTCGCCGATGGCGCGCGCCGGCGAGGAAGCGATCGGGTCGATGGGCAACGACGCGGCGCTGCCGGTGCTGTCCGGGCGTCCGAAGCCGCTCTACAGCTACTTCAAGCAGCTGTTCGCGCAGGTGACGAATCCGCCGATCGATCCGATCCGCGAGGAGCTCGTGATGTCGCTCGTCACCTTCATCGGGCCGCGTCCGAACCTCCTCGCCGTCGACGTCCCGGCGGATGCGTCGACAGTGCCGATGCGGCTGGAGGCGCAGCAGCCGATCCTCACGAACGACGCGATGGAGAAGATCCGTCACATCGCGCTCTTCACCGGCGGCGCGTTCAAGGCCTACGAGCTCGACATCTGCTATCCGGCAGCCTGGGGCGCCAACGGCATGGAAGCGGCGCTCGCGTCGCTGTCGGCCGAGGCCGAGGACGCCATCCACCTCGGCTACAACATCCTGATCGTGTCGGATCGCAAGGTGTCCGCCGAGCTGCTGCCGATCCCGGCGCTGCTCGCGACCGCGGCGGTGCACCAGCACCTGGTCCGCAAGGGCCTGCGCACCAGCACCGGGCTCGTGGTCGAGACGGGCTCGGCGCGCGAGGTTCACCATTTCGCGCTGCTCGCGGGTTACGGCGCGGAGGCGATCCATCCTTACCTGGCGCTGGAGACGCTCGCCACGCTTCCCGACGCGGACCCCGCCGCGTCGGCGCAGGAATTGTCGTACCGTTTCATCAAGGCGGTCTCGAAGGGGCTCTACAAGGTGATGTCGAAAATGGGCATCTCCACCTACCAGTCGTATTGCGGAGCCCAGATCTTCGAAGCAGTCGGATTGCAGCGCGGGTTCATCGACAAGTATTTCACCGGCACCGCGAGCAACATCGAGGGCATCGGCCTGTTCGAGGTTGCCGCCGAGGCGCACCAGCGGCACCTGGCGGCGTTCGGCAGCAACCCGCTGCTGGCCAACGCGCTCGACGCCGGCGGCGAGTACTACTACCGCACTCGCGGCGAGGACCACATGTGGACGCCGGACTCGATCGCCAAGCTGCAGCACGCGACGCGCACCGGCAGCGCGCAGACGTACCGGGAATACGCCGCGCTGATCAACGACCAGACGAAGCGGATGCTGACGTTGCGGGGGCTGTTCGAGTTTCGGTATGCGGCAACGCCGGTTCCGCTCGCGGAAGTCGAGCCCGCGGCCGAGATCGTGCGGCGCTTCGCCACCGGCGCGATGAGCCTGGGGTCGATCTCCACGGAGGCGCACGCGACGCTCGCCGTCGCGATGAACCGCATCGGCGGCAAATCGAACACGGGCGAGGGCGGCGAGGACGCGCAGCGCTACCTGCCGGTCGCAGGCCGGAGAGACGCTCGGCTCGCGGATCGCCGGCGTCGTCGGCGACGTCCCGCTGCGCGAAGGCGACTCGCTGCGCTCGAAGATCAAGCAGGTGGCGTCGGCGCGGTTCGGAGTGACTGCCGAATATCTCGTCAACGCCGACCAGCTCCAGATCAAGATCGCGCAGGGCGCGAAGCCGGGCGAGGGCGGCCAGTTGCCGGGCCACAAGGTCTCCGAATACATCGCGCGACTCCGGTTCGCGGTGCCGGGCGTGGGCCTCATATCGCCGCCGCCGCACCATGACATCTACTCGATCGAGGATCTCGCGCAGTTGATCCACGACCTCAAGAACGCCAATTCGCAGGCGTCGATTTCGGTGAAGCTGGTGTCCGAGGTCGGCGTGGGCACGGTTGCCGCGGGCGTGGCGAAGGCCAAGGCAGACCACGTGACCATCGCGGGCCACGACGGCGGCACCGGCGCGTCGCCGCAATCGTCGATCAAGCACGCGGGCACGCCGTGGGAGCTGGGGCTCGCCGAGACCCAGCAGACGCTGGTGCTGAACCGGCTGCGCGGCCGGATCGCCGTGCAGGTCGACGGGCAGCTGAAGACCGGCCGCGATGTCGTCATCGGCGCGATGCTGGGCGCCGACGAGTTCGGCTTCTCGACGGCGCCGCTCGTCGTCGAGGGCTGCATCATGATGCGCAAGTGCCACCTCAACACCTGTCCCGTGGGAATCGCGACGCAGGATCCCGAGTTGCGCCGGAAGTTCACCGGACAGCCGGAGCATGTCGTCAATTACTTCTTTTTCGTCGCCGAGGAGGCCCGCGAGCTGATGGCGCGACTCGGCATCCGGAAGTTCGAGGACCTGATCGGCCGCTCCGACCTGCTCGACATGCGGCGCGGCATCGAGCACTGGAAGGCCGCCGGACTCGATTTCTCGCGCATCTTCTACCAGCCGCCGGTGCCCGCCGACGTCGCGCGGCACCACCGTGAGGCGCAGGATCACGGCCTCGCCGGTGCGCTGGACCACCAGCTCATCGCCGCGGCTGCACCGGCACTGGAGAAAAAGGAGCCGGTGCGGCTTGCCTACCGGATCCGCAACGCCAACCGTTCGGTCGGCGCGATGCTGTCCGGCGCCGTCGCGCGGAAATACGGGCATGCGGGGCTTGCCGACAACTCGATCCACGTCGCGTTCGACGGCACCGCCGGGCAGAGTTTCGGCGCCTTTCTCGCCCACGGAATCACATTCGAGCTGCAGGGCGCCACCAACGACTATGTCGGCAAGGGCCTTTCCGGTGGACGCATCGTCGTCTACCCGGATCCTGCGTGTCCGGCGAAACCCGAGGCCAACATCGTCATCGGCAACACGGTGATGTACGGGGCCATCGCGGGCGAAGCGTATTTTCGCGGCGTTGCCGGCGAGCGCTTCTGCGTACGCAATTCGGGGGCGTCGGCGGTGGTCGAGGGAACGGGCGATCACGGCTGCGAATACATGACCGGCGGCACGGTCGTCGTGCTGGGTCACACCGGGCGCAATTTCGCGGCCGGAATGAGCGGCGGCATCGCGTATGTGTACGACGACGGCACGTTCGTCACGCGCTGCAATGCCGCGATGGTCGTGCTGGAGCCGGTGCTGGCGGAAGCGGAGCAGGCGAAGGCGGAGATGGACCTCGCCGCCGCCGGCAAGGGCCGCCTGCAGCACATGGGCCGGTCGGACGAAGCGCTGTTGCGCGAGCTGGTCGAGCGGCACCTGCGGTACACCGGGAGCACGCTCGCGCTCGCGATCCTCGACGACTGGGAGACGGCGCGCCGGAAATTCGTCAAGGTGTTTCCCGCCGAGTACAAGCGCGCGCTGACCGAGATGCACGCGAAGCGGACGGCGGCGAAACCGGCCCCGGTCGTGCGCACGAAGGCTGCGGCCTGATGAACGGCCCCCACGCTCACTTTGTTCGCTGCCCCCGGGGGGGCGCGCAGTGCCCTTCGGGCGGCCGGGCGGGCGGATGAACGGCCCCCACGCTCACTTCGTTCGCTGCCCCCCGGGGGGCGCGCAGTGCCCTTCGGGCGGCCGGGCGGGCACTGACATGGGCAAGGTCACCGGTTTCATGGAGCTCGCGCGCATCGAGGAGGTCGCGCTGCCGCCGCAGGAGCGCGTGCAGAATTATCGCGAGTTCGTGCTGCCGCTCACCGACGACGCGGCGTCGAAGCAGGGCGCGCGCTGCATGGACTGCGGCATCCCCTTCTGCCAGAGCGGCTGTCCGGTCAACAACGTCATCCCTGACTGGAATGATCTCGTCTACCGGAAGCAGTGGCGCGCCGCGCTCGACGTGCTGCACTCGACGAACAATTTCCCGGAATTCACGGGTCGCATCTGCCCGGCGCCCTGCGAGGCCGCGTGCACCCTCAACATCAACGACGACGCGGTGGGCATCAAGTCCATCGAGCACTTCATCATCGACCGCGGCTGGGACGAGGGCTGGGTGGTGCCGCAGCCGCCGAGGACGAAAACCGGCAAGCGCGTCGCGGTGGTCGGCTCCGGGCCGGCCGGCCTCGCCTGCGCGCAGCAGCTCGCGCGAGCCGGGCACGACGTCGTGCTCTACGAGAAATCCGATCGCATCGGCGGTCTGCTCCGCTACGGGATTCCCGACTTCAAGCTGGAGCGGCACCTGGTCGACCGGCGCATGGCGCAGATGTCCATCGAGGGCGTCGAGTTCCGGCCGGGCGTGGAGGTTGGCAAGGATGTCGCGGTGGAATCGCTGCTGGCGGAGCATGCCGCCGTGGTCCTGACCGGTGGGGCCGGAGAGCCGCGCGGCCTTCCGGTGCCCGGCCGCGAGCTCGCCGGCATCCACTATGCGATGGAATTCCTGCCGCAGCAGAACCGGGTGGTCGCCGGCGACCGGGTGCCCGATCAGATCCTGGCGACGGGAAAGCACGTGGTCGTGATCGGCGGCGGCGACACGGGATCGGACTGCGTGGGCACGTCGAATCGCCAGCACGCGAAGTCCGTCACGCAATTCGAGCTGTTGCCGCAGCCGCCCGAGCAGGAGGACAAGCCGCTGATCTGGCCGTATTGGCCGGTCAAGCTGCGAACGTCGTCCTCGCATCAGGAAGGCTGCGCGCGCGACTGGGCGGTGGCCACCAAGCGTTTTGAAGGCCGCGACGGGCGGGTCGAGAAGCTCGTCGCCGCCCGCGTCGAGTGGCAGACAAATGCCGCGGGACAGCTGACGATGGTCGAGCTGCCCGGCACCGAATTCGAGATCAAGGCCGACCTCGTGCTGTTGGCGATGGGTTTCCTCGGTCCCGTGCACGACGGCCTGCTCGCGCAGTTGGGCGTGGAACTCGATGCGCGCAGCAACGTGCGCGCCAGCGCCGACGACTATCAGACGTCGGTGCCCAAGGTCTTTGCCGCCGGCGACATGCGTCGCGGTCAGTCGCTCGTGGTCTGGGCGATCCGCGAAGGACGGCAGTGCGCGCGCGCGGTCGACCTGTTCCTGATGGGCAGCACCGAACTGCCCCGCTGATTCGCGCCGCCACGTTGCCGAACGCGGTGCCGGCCCTGCCGCGCGCGCGTCGCGCCCGCTGCGCTCCCTCGATGCCTACACCAGAAAACGACGTCTTCCTCCGCGCGCTGCGCCGCGAACCGACGGCCTACACGCCCGTGTGGCTGATGCGCCAGGCGGGGCGCTACCTGCCCGAGTACAACGCGACGCGCGCGAAGGCGGGAAACTTTCTCACGCTGGCGAAGACGCCGTCGCTGGCCAGCGAAGTGACGCTGCAGCCGCTCGCGCGGTTTCCGCTCGACGCGGCGATCCTGTTCTCCGACATCCTGACCGTGCCTGACGCAATGGGCCTCGGGCTCTATTTCGCCGAGGGCGAAGGGCCCCGTTTCGAGCGCACCGCCGCCGATGAGAGCTCGATCGCGCGGCTCGAGGTGCCGGACATGGCCCGTCTCCGCTACGTGTTCGACGCGGTGGCGGAAATCAAGCGTGCGCTCGCGGGCCGCCTGCCGTTGATCGGTTTCGCCGGCAGCCCGTTCACGCTCGCGTGCTACATGATCGAAGGCGCAGGGAGCCCCGACTACGCGGCGGTGCGCCGCATGGCCCATGGCCGGCCGGACCTGCTGCAACGTCTCGTCGCGGTGAACGCGCGCGCAGTGGCAGCCTACCTCAACGAGCAGATCGTGGCCGGCGCCGATGCGGTGATGCTCTTCGACACCTGGGGCGGGTTGCTGACGGCCGAAGCCTACCGTTCGTTCTCGCTCGCCTCGATGCGTTCCGTGCTCGACGCGCTGCGCCCGGCGCCGGACGGACGGCGCATCCCGACGATCGTATTCACGAAAGGCGGCGGGCAGTGGCTCGACGCGATCGCGGCCTGCGGCGCCGACTGCGTCGGACTCGACTGGACCGTCGATCTCGCCGATGCCCGCCGCCGGGTCGGCGCCAGCGTCGCGTTGCAGGGCAATCTCGATCCTCTGGTGCTTCTGACCAACCCGTCGGTGGTCGCGCGGGAGACGGCGGCCGTCGTTCGGGCTGCCGGACCCGCGCCCGGACACATTTTCAATCTCGGGCATGGAATCGTGCCGGCAACCCCGCCCG
>CAVOXS010000010.1:0-165529 GCA_963700415.1 uncultured beta proteobacterium | reverse complement strand
GACCGCCGGCGGTGCGAATTTCGAAACGAGCGAGGGCAGCGTCGCCTCCAGCAGGTTGAACCCGGCGAAGAACACGACGAGCGCGACGAGCGTCATCGGCAGCGATGCGCCTGCCAGGGCCAGCAGAACCTGCCCCGCGAACAACACGGCGACCGCGCCGACGAACACCGGCTTGCCGCGACCCGGCCGATCCGCCTGCCAGAGCGCCGGCATCATCAGCACGACCGACACCGCCAGCACCGGCAGATAGACGAGCCAGTGCCGGGCCGCGGCGACGCCGTTGTCGCGCAGCATGAAGGGCACCTGCACGAACAGGGCCATCAGCGCGGCGTGCAGCGCGAAGATGCCGTAGTTGAGCCGAAGGAGATCGCGGTCGGCCAGCACGCGCCGCCACTGCGCCGGCGTGTCCGGGGGGCGCGCCGATTTGTCGGGGTCGGGCACCATGCGCAACAGCAGCACGATCGCGCCGAGCGCGAGCACGCCGGTCAGCACGAAGATGCCGGGCACGCCGATGAGGGGCGTGAGCGCGGGCGCGACGACAAGGGAAAGCGCGAACGTCGCGCCGATCGTCATGCCGATCGCCGCCATCGCGCGCGAGCGGACGGTGTCGCGCGTCAGGTCGGCCGTCAGGGCGATCACCGCTGCGGAGATCGCGCCCGCGCCCTGCACGGTGCGGCCGACGATGGTCCAGAGGATGGTCGGCGCCCAGGCGGCGATGAAGCTGCCGAGCGCGAAGATCACGAGCCCCGCGATGATGACCGGTTTTCGTCCCCAGCGATCCGAGGCCCAGCCGAACGGAACCTGCAGCACCGCCTGCGTGAGTCCGTAGGCGCCGAGCGCGAGACCGACCAGCGCGTGGTCGCGGCCGCCGGGGAGCGTCTCGGCGTACAGCGCGAGCACCGGCAGGACGATGAACATGCCCAGCATGCGCAGGCCGAAGATGCCGGCGAGACCGGCGGTGGCGCGACGCTCGATGGGCGTCATGCGCACCGCTGCGGCGGTCGCGACGTGAGGGGGCGCGCGGTCGTGCGGCATGGGGCGAACGAAAGAGGCGAGGGAAGAGGGGACGCGCAACGCGATAACGCAGCTTAGAAATGCCTGCGGAATGGCGGTATAGTAGCAGGTTGCCCACATGCCCGGCATGCGCCGGATGGCCTAAGACCTACGCTATGGAATACATTCGCATCCGCGGCGCGCGCACGCACAACCTCAAGAACGTCAACCTCGATCTGCCGCGACACCGGCTGATCGTCGTCACCGGCCTGTCCGGCTCCGGCAAGAGCTCGCTCGCCTTCGACACGCTCTACGCCGAGGGCCAGCGCCGCTACGTCGAGTCGCTGTCCGCCTACGCGCGGCAGTTCCTGCAGCTGATGGAAAAGCCCGACGTCGACCTGATCGAGGGGCTGTCGCCCGCCATCTCGATCGAGCAGAAGGCGACGTCGCACAATCCGCGCTCGACGGTGGGCACCGTCACCGAGATCCACGATTACCTGCGGCTGCTCTATGCGCGGGTCGGCGATCCGTACTGTCCCGAGCATCCGCAGCAGAAGCTCTCCGCGATGACCATTTCGCAGATGGTCGACGCGACGCTGGCGCTCCCCGAGGACACGAAGCTGATGATCCTGGCCCCGGTGGTCGTCAACCGGAAGGGCGAGCAGCTCGACCTCTTCGTCGAGCTGCGGGCGAAGGGTTTCGTCCGCGTGCGCGTCGACGGCAAGGTGCACGAAATCGACGCGGTGCCGCGGCTGGCGAAGGCAACCAAGCATACGATCGAGGTCGTCGTCGATCGGCTCCGCGTGCGCGCGGACCTGAAGCAGCGGCTGGCCGAATCCTACGAGACCGCGCTGCGCAACGGCGACGGACGTGCGGTCGCCGTCGAAATGGACACTGGCCGCGAGCACCTCTTTTCCGCCAAGTTCGCGTGCCCGGTCTGCAGCTACTCGCTCGCGGAGCTCGAGCCGCGTCTGTTCTCCTTCAACAACCCGATGGGCGCCTGCCCGCGCTGCGACGGTCTGGGCAACATCAGCTTCTTCGATCCGAAGCGCGTCGTCGCGTTTCCGCAGCTCTCGCTCGCATCGGGCGCGATCAAGGGCTGGGACCGACGCAACCAATTCTATTTCCAGATGCTCGGCAGTCTCGCGAAGCACGTCGGCTTCGACCTCGAGCGGCCGTTCGCCAGGCTGCCGGAACGGGTGCAGCAGATCGTCCTGTCCGGCAGCGGCGACGAGAAGATTCCCTTTGCCTACCTGTCGGACCGCGGCAAGCCGATGGTGCGCGAGCACGTGTTCGAGGGCATCATCCCGAACCTCGAGCGCCGCTACCGCGAGACCGACTCGCTGATGGTGCGCGAGGAGCTCGCGAAGTATCTCAACTCGAAGCCCTGCCCGGAATGCAGCGGCACGCGGCTGCGGCGCGAGGCGCGGCACGTCAGGGTCGGCGCGGGCGCGCAGGCGCGGGCGATCTACGAGATTTCGGGGATGCCGTTGCGCGAGGCGGCGGACCACTTCGGCGGGCTGACCCTCGACGGCCAGAAGCACGCGATCGCCGACCGGATCATCAAGGAGATCGTGAGCCGGCTCGCATTTCTCAACAACGTCGGGCTCGACTATCTCGCGCTCGACCGCTCGGCGGAGACGCTCTCCGGCGGCGAGGCGCAGCGCATCCGGCTCGCGTCGCAGATCGGCTCGGGGCTGACCGGCGTCATGTACGTGCTGGACGAGCCGTCGATCGGCCTGCACCAGCGCGACAACGACCGGCTGCTCGCGACGCTGAAGCACCTGCGCGACCTCGGCAACAGCGTGATCGTCGTCGAGCACGACCACGATGCCATCTGCGCGGCCGACTACATCGTGGACATGGGTCCCGGCGCGGGCGAGCACGGCGGGCAGGTCGTCGCGCAGGGCACGCCCGAGGAGATCCGGCTCGCCACGCACTCGCTGACGGGCCAGTATCTCGCCGGGCGCCGGCAGATCCCGATGCCCGCGCGCCGGCATCGCGTCGATCCGGGCCGCATGCTGATCCTGGAAGGCGCGCGCGGCAACAATCTGCAAGCGCATCACGCTGCGCCTTCCGGTCGGCGTGTTCGTCTGCGTCACCGGCGTCTCGGGCTCGGGCAAGTCGACGCTGATCAACGACACGCTCTACCACGCGGTGGCGCGGCACCTCTACGGCAGCACGACGGAGCCCGCGCCGTACGACGACATGCGCGGCATCGAGTTCTTCGACAAGGTGATCAGCGTCGACCAGAGCCCGATCGGCCGCACGCCGCGGTCCAATCCGGCGACCTACACGGGACTCTTCACCCCGATCCGCGAGCTCTTCGCGCAGGTCAAGGCGGCGCGCGAGCGCGGCTACGGTCCCGGACGCTTCTCGTTCAACGTCAAGGGCGGTCGCTGCGAGGCCTGCCAGGGCGACGGCCTCATCAAGGTCGAGATGCACTTCCTGCCCGACATCTACGTGCCCTGCGACGTCTGTCACGGCCAGCGCTACAACCGCGAGACGCTCGAGATCCGGTACAAGGACCGGAACATCCACGAAGTGCTGGCGATGACCGTCGAGCAGGCATTCCCGTTCTTCGAGCCGGTGCCCTCGGTCGCGCGCAAGCTCTCGACGCTGCTCGACGTCGGGCTGGGCTACATCACGCTCGGCCAGTCGGCGACCACGCTTTCCGGCGGCGAGGCGCAGCGCGTCAAGCTGGCGCTCGAGCTCTCGAAGCGCGACACCGGCCGTACGCTCTACATCCTCGACGAGCCGACGACCGGCCTGCACTTCCACGACATCGAGATGCTGCTCACCGTGCTGCACCGGCTGCGCGACCACGGCAACACGGTGGTCGTCATCGAGCACAATCTCGACGTGATCAAGACCGCCGACTGGATCATCGACCTGGGTCCGGAGGGCGGGGCGGGCGGCGGCTCGATCCTCGTCGAGGGCCCGCCGGACGAGATCGCCAAGACGGCCGGCAGCTATACCGGCCGCTATCTGAAGCCTGTCCTCGACGCGCATGTGGGGCGCCGGGCGCGCGGCGACGGCGCGGCGCGCGATGCCGTCCTGCCTTCGACGTCACGCGCCGGCCGCGGCCGCAAGGCGTCGGGCGACCTGCTGGGATGAGCGCGCCACCCGTCGTGCGGATCCGCCGGCCGCGCGCCGGCGACTTCGCGGCGGACGCCGACGCCACGGCGACGCTCTACCTCGCGGCGCGTCGAGCGATGCTGCCCGGCCTGCGCGACCCGCACACGGAGGCCGAGACGCGGGCATGGATGCGCGACACGGCGTTCGCGCGGTACTCGGTGCGCCTGGCCGAGGTTGACGGAGAGATCGTCGGGTTCGCCGCCCGGGACGGCGCCTGGCTGATGCAGCTGTACGTGAAGCCCGGATGGACCGGACGCGGCATCGGGGCGAAGCTGCTGGAGGTGATCCTGGCCGAAGCCGCCAGCCGCACGCCGATCCTCAGGCTGTACACGTTCGCGCGCAACGCCGGTGCCCGTCGCTTCTACGAGCGGCACGGCTTCGTCGCGGTCGCGTTCGGCGACGGGACGGGCAACGAGGAAGGCGAGCCCGACGTCCGTTACGAACGCTCGACGCGGGAGTGATGCTGCGGGGCGGCCGCGCCGGGTCGGCGGCGTGTCCTGCGTCCAGGCCGGTCGCAGGGCGTCATCCGGGTCCGTGCGGCGCAGGCGCCGTTCGTCGAGCAGCCCGGGGCTGCCCGACAACCGAAGGGCACCGATCCTCCGTCCGTCGGCGCTACTCGATGGCAGCGGCCTCGCTGCCGGCCTGCCCTTTGCAGGCCTGGAGCTTGCTGCGACAGCGGTTCGCGCACAGGAACTCGACGCTGGCGTCGCCGCGCGGGCATGCGATCAGGCAGCGGGTGTTCGCCGACATGCAGGCGGCCGCCGTAGTCGTCGGGTCAGCGGTGCTGCGCGTGCCGCTCCCTTGCGCTTCTGCCGGCGTCTTGCGGTCGAGATCGAAACTGCCTGATCGACACGATCGAGCCCTGGGCGTTGCGCAGGGTGTAGTCACCCCTGAATTCCGACCGGTCGCAGGCTCCGGACAAGGCGCAGCGAGCCGGCGGGTTTCAGCGTCACGCTGAAACTGCAGTCGCCGCCCATGCTTCTGCCGAACTCGATGACCGCGCTTCCCTTGATCGGGTCCGAGGTCTTCACGCTGCCGGTCAGGAACGTGCCCGACTCGCGCATTTCGACGACGATCGGGATCGGCGTTCCGCCTCCGGTCGGCGTCAGTTGACCGGCGTAGGTTTCGCTCAGCGCGAAAGCCGGCGCGGCGCACAGCGCCGCGAACAGCAAAAGCGCGAACCGGCGAAAGAGTCTGGCAGGAGGCATCGAAAGGCGTGCGCAGGGCAAAGGCGCGTTACAGGTCGCGATCCCTGCATGCAGTGTAACGAATCTTCGCTAGTCGGTGCGCAGTCGGCGCCGAACCAGTCTCCGGCGCGGCCTTGCCGATCGCGGCGAGAATGCCCTGCAGCAGCGCCGTCGGCGTCGGCGGGCAACCCGGGATCTCGACGTCGACGGGGATGACGTTGGCCACGCGGCCGAGCGACGCATAGCTCTCGCCGAAGATGCCGCCGGTGCAGCCGCAGTCACCCACGGCGACGACGAGCTTCGGATCCGGCGTGGCGTCGTAGGTCCGCTGCAGCGCGATCGCCATGTGCTTCGACACCGGGCCGGTCACCAGCAGCAGGTCGGCATGGCGCGGGCTCGCGACGAACCTGATGCCGAGACCCTCGATGTTGTAGTAGGGGTTGCCGAGCGCATGGATCTCGAGCTCGCAGCCGTTGCACGAGCCGGCGTCGACCTGGCGGATGGTCAGCGCCCGCCCCAGCGTGCGCAGGATGCTCTCCTGCAGCCGCGCGGCGACGACCATGCTCGTCGTCGGGCCCGGGCGACGGTTCGGTCCTGATGCCGGTTTTCGCGATCTGGCGGAGGATGTGGAGCATCAGAGGTCCTGCCCGCTGTAGGAGAGATTGAACGACTTGTTGATCAGCGGAAAGTCGGGGACGATGTTGCCGATCACCGCGTGCTCGAGCACCGGCCAGTTCGCCCACGACGGGTCGTGCGGATGGCAGCGGCGGATGGTCCCGCCCGGCCCGCATTCGAGGGCGACCAGCACGGGCCCGCGCCAGCCTTCGACGTAACCCAGGCTCTTCTTGAATGCCGGCGGCTCCGGGAGATCGACACGGGTGGGCCCGTCGGGGAGCGCGTCGACGATCGCGCGCAGCAGCCGCAGCGACTCCCGGATCTCGCCGAAGCGCACCGCGACACGCGCGACCACGTCGCCGCCGTCCGCCGTGATCTTGCGCGCGCCGAGCGCATCGTACGGCGGCACCGGAAAATCGCAGCGCAGGTCGCGCGCCTGCCCGCTCGCGCGGCCCGCGAGGCCGGTCAGCCCGAGTTGCGCCGCGAGCGCCGGCGGCACGATGCCGCAGGCGCGGAACCGGTCCTGCAGGCCGTCGTGCTCGTCGTAGATGTCCTGCAGCGTGCGGACCTCACGCTCCAGCATCGCGCATTCCGCGCGGATCGTGGCCGCGGCCTCGGGCGCCAGATCGCGCGCGACGCCGCCCGGCACGACGTAGTCCATCGCGAGCCTGTGGCCGAACAGCGCGGCGTTCGTGCGCAGGACCTGCTCCTTCAGGCGCGAGAACTGCGCGAGGCCGAACGCGAAGCCGCCGTCGTTGCCGAGATAGCCGAGGTCGCCCAGGTGATTGGCGATGCGCTCCCGCTCGAGCGCGAGCGCGCGCAGCCAAAGGGCACGCGGCGGCGGCGTCGTCGGTGATCGCCTCCAGCGCCTGGGAGTAGGCCCACGCGTAGGCGACCGTGCTGTCGCCCGAGACCCGGCCCGCCAGCCGGTGGCCGGTGACGGCGGCCATCGCCTCGAATCGCTTCTCGATGCCCTTGTGGACGAAGCCCAGGCGCTCCTCGAGGCGCAGCACCTTTTCGCCGACGATCTGGAAGCGGAAGTGGCCGGGCTCGATGATTCCCGCATGGACGGGTCCAACGGGGATCTCGTGCACGCCGTCGCCTTCGACGCGGACGAAGGCGTACTCCTCCTGCCCGGGCTGCCAATCCGGCAGCGCCTCGAAATCGCGGCGGAGCGGGTAGCGGTCGATGGGCCAGCTCGCCTGCCACGTCCACGGCCGCTGATCATCGGCTTCCGACGCGATGCCGACGAGATCGAACGCCGCGCGCTGCATCCGGTTCGCGGCGGGGAACACGACCGCGAGATCGGGGTACGTCGAATCGCCGGTCGGCAGCGTGTGCTCGAACATGACGAGGCCGTCCGCGTCCTGCACCACGACGTTGAGCGTATAGCCGCGCTCGCGGTCGCGGTCGTCGCTTGCCCACAGCGCGACGAGGTGCGCGCCCTGCTCCCAGGCCACGCGGCAGGACGACAGGAGCCCCATCGCGTTGACCGGGCAGCGCCGCGCGGGCACGCCCGCGGGCAGCGTGGCGGTGGCGAATCCGAGACGGGAGAGGTCCATGCGCGCGCGACCTCAGTGCCCGCCCGGCCGCCCGAAGGGCACTGACTGCCCCCGCGGGGGGCAGCGAACGCCGTGAGCGTGGGGGTCGTTCATCTAGCCGATGAGCCGCGCCGCCTGCCGGTACCAGTCGGCGAGGAACGGCGGAATCCAGAGGCCCAGCATCAGCACGAGCCCAAGATGGATGTAGACCGGGATCATCGCCGGTCGCACCGGCAGCCGCTTCGCCGTCGTTTCGCCGAAAACCATCGGCTGCACTTTCGAGAATACGGCGGCGAACGCGAGCCCGAGCGACGCCAGCAGGAACGGCGTCGCCCACGGCTGTTCGCCCATCGCGGTGACCAGGATCAGGAACTCGCTCGCGAAGACGCCGAACGGCGGCATGCCGAGGATCGCGAGCGTTCCGAGCACGAGCCCCCAGCCCAGCATCGGGCTCGACGTGATCAGCCCGCGGATCTCGTCCATCACCTGCGTGCCGGTCTTCTGCGCGGCGTGACCGACGGTGAAGAATATCGCGGACTTGGTCAGCGAATGCACGGTCATGTGCAGCAGCGCCGCGAAGTTGGCGACCGGGCCGCCCATGCCGAACGCGAACGTGATGATGCCCATGTGCTCGACCGACGAATACGCGAACAGGCGCTTGACGTCCTTCTGCCGCGACAGCAGCAATGCCGCGACGACGACGGAAAGCAGGCCGAAGCCCATCATCAGCTCGCGGGCGAAGGACGTGTGCAGCGAGCCCTCGACCAGCACCTTGCAGCGAACGACCGCGTAGAGCGCGACGTTGAGCAGCAGCCCGGAGAGCACCGCGGACACCGGTGTGGGCCCCTCGGCGTGCGCGTCGGGCAGCCAGTTGTGCAGCGGCACGAGACCGACCTTGGTTCCGTATCCGACCAGCAGGAACACGAAGGCGATCGACAGCACCGTCGGCTCGAGCTGGCCCTTGACCTGGTCGAGCTCGGTCCACAGCAGCGCGCCTCCGCCCGCGCCCAGCAGCTTCTCGGCCGCGAAGTAGAGCAGGATCGTCCCGAACAGCGCCTGCGCGATGCCGACGCCGCAGAGGATGAAGTACTTCCACGCCGCCTCCAGGCTCGCCGGCGTGCGGTAGAGCGACACGAGCAGCACCGTCGTGAGCGTGGCCGCCTCCATCGCCACCCAGAGTATGCCCATGTTGTTCGTCAGCAGCGCGACCAGCATCGTGAAATTGAACAGCTGATACATGCTGTGATACAGCCGGAGCCTGCCCGCGGTGAGGCGCCCGTGCTCCTGCTCGATGCGCATGTACGGCCGCGAAAAGATCGCCGTCGTGAAGCCGACGAAGGCGGTCAGCGCGACCAGGAACACGTTGAACGAGTCGACGAAGAACTGGCGGTCGAGGAAGCGCAACGGCCCGTCGACGACGACGACGAGCAGCGGCCCGTCGACGATCACGCGCGCGGTGAGCGCGACCGCGGCGAGCGAACGTGAGGAAGCTCGACGGCGACGTTGACGGCCGGCGCCTCCCGCCGCTCGCCGATGACGGCGAGCAGCGCGGCGCCGGCGAGCGGAAAGCCGAGGACGGCGAGGATCTCGATCACCGCGCCGCGCTCCGCGCGCGTCGGCGCGCGACGCCCGCGCGGCCGCCGCTTCGCCGCCGCTCACTCGCTCTCCTTCAGCTTCTCCATGTGCTTGAGGTCGAGGCTGTCGAACTGCTCGCGGATCTGGAAGAAGAACACGCCGAGGATCAGCATGCCGACCAGCACGTCGAGCGCGATGCCGAGCTCGACGACCATCGGCATGCCGTAGGTGGCGCTGGTGGCCGCGAAGAACAGGCCGTTCTCCATCGCCAGGAAGCCGATCACCTGCGGCAGCGCCTTGCGGCGCGTGATCATCATCAGGAACGACAGCATGACGCTCGCCATCGCGATGCCGAGCGTCGCGCGCGTCACCGTGCTCGCGAGCTGCGAGATCGGGTAGGCGAGGTTGAACGAGAACACGACCAGCACGATGCCGATCAGCATCGTCGTCGGGACGTTGATCAGCCCCTCGATGTCCCACTTGACGTCGAGCTTGCGGATCAGGCGGTGCAGCAGCCAGGGCAGCAGCACGACCTTCAGCGCCAGCGTCAGGCCCGCCGAGGCGTAGAGATGCGCCTGGTTCGTGCCGTACGCGACGATGGCCGTCGAGACGCCGAGCGCCAGCCCCTGCGCGGCGAACAGATTGACCAGCGACAGCACCCGTCGCTGCGTCAGCATCGCGAACGCCAGCAGCAGCAGGATCGCCGCGAGCAGGTTGATGAACTGCGCGTAGAGCGGAGGTACGGCCATCGCGGGACCGGGGCTAGCTGCCGAGCATCTGGTTGACGAGCATCGCCAGCACCGCCAGCAGGAACGCGGTGCCGAGGAACTCCGGGGCGCGGAAGATCCGCATCTTCGCCGACAGCGTCTCGATCAGCGCGAGCAGGAACCCGCCGAGCGCGAGCTTCGCGACGAGCACGGGCGCGGCGCCGAGGATCGCGAGCCAGTCGCCGCCGGCCTCCGCGATGCCGTACGGGAAGAACAGCGCGATGCCGATGCACGAATAGTTGAAGAGCTTGAGCGCCGCGGCCCACTCGATCAGCGCGAGATGCCGGGCGGAGTATTCGAGCACCATCGCCTCGTGGATCATCGTGAGCTCGAGGTGGGTGGCGGGATTGTCGACGGGAATGCGGGCGTTCTCCGCGAGCGAGACCATCGTGAACGCGACGCCGGCGAACGCGAGGCTGGGATAGATCGCCAGCTCGCGGTGCGCGAGCGTGTCGACGATCGTCGGCAGCGACGTGGAGCCCGGAGATCAGCGAGGCCGTGAACAGCACCATCAGCAGCGCCGGCTCGGCCAGGAAACCGACCAGCATCTCGCGCCGCGCGCCCAGCGAGCCGAAAGCGGTGCCGATGTCCATCGCCGCCAGCGCGATGAACACGCGGGCGAGCGCGAACAGGCCGACCAGCGCGATGGTGTCCGCGGCGAGCGCGAACGGAAGGTCGGTGGCGAGCGACGGGACGATCGCCGCGGCGCAGCACATCGCGCCGAACACGATGTACGGCGTGATCCGGAAGATGGGCGACGCGTTCTCGGCGACGACCGCGTCCTTCACGAACAGCTTGCGGATCGTGCGGTAGGGAAGCAGCAGCGACGGTGCGCTGCGGTTCGAGAGCCAGGCACGGCACTGGTTGACCCAGCCGACCAGGAGCGGCGCCAGCGCCAGCGCGATGCCGAGTTGCAGCAGCTGCGAGGCGACGGCGGCAGCGCTCATCGGACGAAGAACAGCAGAGCCAGCAACGTGCAGAAGCTGTAGGTGAGGTAGACCGAGATCCGGCCCTGCTGGAGCAGTCCCGCCATCCGGGCGAGGAACTCGGCAGCCCGCGCGATCGGCAGGTAGAGCCCGCGCCAGAAGTGATCGTCGACTTCGACCGAGTAGCGCGGCGCAGCGTCGAACGGCGACGGCAGATGGCGCTCCATCCGGAAGAACGGCTCGAAGATCTGGCGGATCGGCTGGCCGAAGCCCTCCGCGGTGTCCTGCATCCGCGGCGTCTGCAGCGCGAAACCGCAGTCCCACGGCGGCGCGCGGCGAACGCGCCCGTGGTAGAGCCGGTGGACGACCTGAATCGTCAGCAGCACGCGCCGACGATCGCCACCAGGACGATCAGCGGGCTGTAGCTCGACCGGTCCGCATTGATCGGAGCGAGCAACAGCCAGTGGTCGGCGATCTGGTGCGTCGCCTTCGAGCCGATCAGCAGGACGTTGACGGGGTCGATGAGCGCGATCACGTTGACCGGGAGGACGCCGAGCAGGACGCACCCGGCGGCGAGCCAGGCGAGCGCGGCGCGCTCGAAAGAGCCGGCGTCCTTCGCATAGGCGAGGTTCGGCTCGCGCGGCCGGCCGAGGAAGATGATGCCGTAGAACTTGACCATCACGTAGGCTGCCAGCGCCGCGGACAGCACGAGTGCGGCGGCGGCCAGGGGCACCAGCATGTTGACGAACGACTGCGGCAGGCTCGGCGTGAACAGGAAGGCCTGCAACAGCAGCCATTCCGAGACAAAGCCGTTGAGGGGAGGGATGCCCGCGGCGGCGAGCACGCCGACGAGCGCAAGCCACGCCACCCACGGCATCCGGTGGATCAGGCCGCCGAGCTTGCCGAGGCTCCGCTCCTTCGTCGCGTGCAGCACCGAGCCGGTGGCGAGAAACAGCAGGCTCTTGAAGAACGCATGGTTGAGGCAGTGGTAGAGCACCGCCGTCAGCGTGATCGCGGCAAGCAGGGTCTTGCCGTAGGCCTTGAACAGGATCGCCAGGCCTATGCCCGCGACGATGATCCCGATGTTCTCGATCGACGAATACGCGAGCAGCCGCTTCATGTCCGATTGCACGGCGGCGAAGACGACGCCGAACACCGCGGTCGCCAGCCCCAGCGCGAGCGCGACCACGCCCCACCACCAGAGCTGGGCATGGAGGAGATCGAATGCCACGCGCAACAATCCGTAGATCGCCGTCTTCAGCATCACGCCGCTCATCAGCGCCGAAACCGGCGACGGGGCGGCCGGGTGCGCCTCCGGCAGCCAGATGTGCAGCGGCAGCAGACCCGCCTTGGCGCCGAAGCCCGCCAGCGCCAGGAAGAAGGCGGCGGTGGGCCATGCTCCGGCCAGCGTGAGCGACCGCATCGAGCCGAAGGTGTAGTCGCCGCTGCCGCCCTGCAGCACTCCGAAGCAGAGAAGGATGGCGAGCGCGCCGACGTGCGCGATCAACAGGTACAGGAAGCCGGCGCGCCGGATCTCGGGCAGGCGATGCTCGGTGGTGACGAGGAAGAACGACGCCAGCGCCATCGCTTCCCACGCCACCATGAACACGTAGGCGTCGTCGGCGACCAGAACCAGCGCCATCGCCGCGAGGAACGCGTGATACTGGAAACAGATGACGCCGGGCGCGGTCCCTTCGCTCGTGCGGAAATAACCCGCGGAGAACAGGGAGATGGCCACGGTGGCGCCGCCCAGCAGCAGCAGAAAGACCGCGGACAGGGCGTCGAGCGCGCAGGTGGAACGGCAGATCCGGCAGGCCGAGCGGCAACACCATCGACTCCGGTGGCGCGTCGATCGCGTATCCGGCCACGATGGCCAGCGCCAGCGCCACGGCGGCGCCGACCGGAAACAGCGTGCGGCTGATGAAGCGGAGGTCCCGCGGACGCGCCAGCCCGAGCGCGCCGACGGCAAGCCATGACGCGATCGCGGCGATGACCAGGGAGAGCGGTGTCGTTGTCATCCCGACGCGAGGGCGTCAATCATCGTCGCGGTCGACGCATCGCCGTGCGTGCGGCGGTCACTTGACTCGCATTCCGGGCCGCGCGCCGGCGTCAGGTGAAAGCAGGAAGATGCCGGGACCGTCGCCGGACGCCGCAAGCACCATGCCCTCGGAGACGCCGAATTTCATCTTGCGCGGCGCGAGGTTCGCGACCATCGGCGTCAGCCGACCGACCAGATCTTCGGGGCGGAACGCGGACTTGATGCCGGCGAACACCGTGCGGTGGCGGCCTTCGCCGACGTCGAGCGTGAGCTTCAGCAGCTTGTCGGCGCCGTCCACGTGCTCGGCGTGGACGATCTTCGCGATGCGCAGGTCGATCCTGGCGAAATCGTCGACGCTGATCGTGTCGGCCGCCGATGCCGCAGCGGCCGGCGCCGCCGCTTTCGCCACGTCGTTCTTCGCGGCAGCAGCCTGTGCCGGGTTGCCGGCGGCGGGTTGTGGCGACGGCGCGGCAGCTGGTGCCGCCCCTTCGATCAGCGCGTCGATCTGTTTGGGATCGACGCGGCGCATGAGATGCGCGTACGCCGTAAGCTCTTTCGGCAACCGTCCGGCCTGCCCGCGCTCTGCCGCCAGATCGGCCCAGGCGAGGTCCGGCGTGCCGAGCCACCGCTCCACGTCCTGCGCCAGGCGCGGCAGGACCGGCTTCAGGAGGATCGTCATGCGGAAGAACGCCGTGATGCAGTCGCTGCAGACGCGATGCAGTTCCGCGTGCCGGGAAGGGTCCTTGGCGAGTTCCCACGGCTTGTGCGCGTCGAAGTGCTCGTTGATCCTGTCGGCGTGACCCATCACGAGCCGGAGCGCGCGACCGAACTCCCGTTTCTCGTACGCTTCCGCGACTTCGCGGACGATCTCGGCATCGTCGGCGGCCGCGATTCCCGCTGCCTGCCCGGGAGCCGCCGGCGGCAGGAGCCTGCCGCCGAAATACCGGGTGAGAAAGGGCGCCGCGCGGCTCGCGATGTTGACGTACTTGCCGATCAGATCGCTGTTCACGCGGGCGATGAAGTCGTCGGGATTGAAGTCGATGTCCTCGACCTTCGCGTTGAGCTTGGCGGCGATGTAGTAGCGCAGCCACTCCGGATTGAGGCCGAGGTCGAGGTAGACGTCGGGGCTCACGCCGGTGCCGCGCGACTTCGACATCTTCTCGCCGGATGCCGTCAGAAAGCCGTGGACGAACACGTTGTCGGGTACCTTGTACGGGGCCCCGGCGAACTTCAGCATCGCGGGCCAGAACAGCGTGTGGAAGTAGACGATGTCCTTGCCGATGAAGTGGTACTGGTCGACGTCCGGGCTCTGCAGGAACGCCGCGAAATCGATGTCCCGCTTTGCGAGATGCGCCTTCAGGCTCGCGAGGTAGCCGATCGGGGCGTCGAGCCAGACGTAGAAATACTTGCCCGGGGCGTCCGGAATCGGAATGCCGAAGTACGGCGCATCGCGCGAGATGTCCCAGTCGGCCAGTCCCTTGCCGCCCTCGGACGCGCCGTCGCCCAGCCATTCGAGCGCCTTGTTCGCCACCTCGGGCTGCAGGCGCCCCGGCTGCTGCGTCCACTCCTTCAGGAACGCGACGCAGGCGGGGTCGGACAGCCGGAAGAAGAAGTGATCCGACGTCTTGCGCACCGGCGTCGCGCCGGAGACCGTCGAGTACGGATTCCTGAGGTCGATCGGCGAGTTGAAGGCGCCGCAGGATTCGCAGGCATCGCCGTACTGGTCCTTCGCGCCGCACTTCGGGCATTCGCCCCTGATGTAGCGGTCCGGCAGGAAGATCGCCTTCACCGGGTCGTAGAACTGCTCGACGGGCCTGGTCGAGATCAGCGACGGCACCCGGTCGCGCAGCCGCCGGTAGATGTCCTGCGACAGCTCGACGTTCTCCGGCGAGTCGGTCGAATGCCAGTGGTCGAAGCTGATGTGAAAACCGTCGAGGTGCTTCGGGCGCGTCGCGGCGACCTTCTGCCACCAGCGCCTGCGGCGTGATTCCCTCGGCGTCCGCCTTCAGCATGATCGCCGCGCCGTGCGAGTCGTCGGCGCAGACGAAGTGCACCTCGTGGCCCTGCATCCGCTGGAACCGCACCCAGATGTCGGCCTGGATGTACTCCATGATGTGGCCGATGTGGAACGGCGCGTTCGTGTAGGGCAGCGCCGTCGTGACGAAGAGGCGGCGGCCGGACGACGCGGCGGGGGGCGCGGACATCGGGGGAAAACCTTGTGCTCGGCAGGGGAAAGCCGCAATTCTAGCAAATGACCCCCGGCACGAATATCGAAAGCGGCCGTTTTTCGCTAATATCGGAGACTTCCGCTGTTGCACACCCATTTTCCAACGGAGCACCCGATGGCCATCACCGAGGCCGACATCCAGACTCGCCTGCGCGCACTGATCGATCCCAATACCGGCAAGGATTTCGTCAGCGGCAAGGCCGTCAAGAAGATCCAGGTCGGCGCCGGCGACATCGTCGTCGACATCCAGCTCGCGTATCCCGCGAAGACCCAGCACGAGATCCTCAGGAAGCTGATCGCGGAGGACATCGCCAAACTGCCTGGCGCCCCGCGTGTCACCGTCAACATGACGCAGAAGATCACGTCGCACTCCGTCCAGCGCGGCGTGAAGCTGATCTCCGGCGTGAAGAACATCATCGCCGTCGCGTCGGGCAAGGGTGGGGTCGGCAAGTCCACCACGGCCGTGAACCTCGCGCTGGCGCTCGTGGCGGAAGGCGCCAATGTCGGCGTGCTCGACGCCGACATCTACGGCCCGTCGCAGCCGATGATGCTGGGCACTCGCCGGCCGGCCGGAATCGAAGGACGGCAAGACGCTCGAGCCCCTCGAGGCCTACGGTCTGCAGGCGATGTCGATCGGGTTCCTGATCGACGCCGACACGCCGATGGTGTGGCGCGGACCGATGGTCACGCAGGCGCTGGAGCAACTGCTCAAGGACACGAACTGGCGCGACCTCGATTACATGATCGTCGACATGCCGCCCGGCACCGGCGACATCCAGCTGACGCTCGCCCAGAAGGTCCCCGTCACGGGCGCCGTCATCGTCACGACGCCGCAGGACATCGCGCTGATCGACGCGCGCAAAGGACTCAAGATGTTCGAGAAGGTCGGCGTGCCGATCGTCGGCATCGTCGAGAACATGAGCACCCACATCTGTTCCAAATGCGGCCACGCCGAGGCGATCTTCGGCGAAGGCGGCGCGATGAAGATGTGCGCCGACTACGGGGTGCCGTTCCTCGGCGGGCTGCCGCTCGACATCAGGATCCGCGAGCAGACCGACGCCGGCCGGCCGACGGTGATCGCCGATCCCGACGGCCAGGTCGCGCACGCCTATCGCGAGATCGCGCGCAAGACCGCGGTGTTCGTCGCGCAGAAGGCCGAGGATTTTTCGGCCAAGTTTCCCGAGCATCGTCATCCAGAACACCTGAGCGAGGCGGGAACAGACCATGTCTGAAAACGTGGTCTGTCCCTGAATCCGAATGATCAAGTCGGACAAGTGGATCCGCCGGACGGCGGCCGCAACCAGAATGATCGAGCCCTTCGAGCCCGGCCAGGTGCGCGAGGTCGACGGCCGCAGGATCGTGTCCTACGGCACTTCGAGCTACGGCTACGACATCCGCTGCTCGCGCGAATTCAAGATCTTCACCAACATCAACTCGACGATCGTCGACCCCAAGGCGTTCGACGCCGGTTCGTTCGTCGATTTCACGGGCGACGTCTGCATCATCCCGCCCAACTCGTTCGCGCTCGCGCGCACCGTCGAGTATTTCCGGATTCCGCGCAACGTCCTGACCATCTGCCTCGGCAAGAGCACGTACGCGCGCTGCGGCATCATCGTCAACGTGACGCCGTTCGAGCCCGAGTGGGAGGGCTACGTGACGCTGGAGTTCTCGAACACGACGCCGCTTCCGGCGAAGATCTATGCGAACGAGGGCGTCGCGCAGGTGATCTTCTTCGAGTCCGACGAGGTCTGCGAAACGTCGTACAAGGACCGCGGCGGCAAGTACCAGGGCCAGCAGGGCGTCACGCTGCCCAAGATCTGACCGGGCCGCAGCGGTCGCGAATCCGTGTGGCGCGAGTGCGGTGCCCGCGCCGCCTGCGACGGGCGCATGTGAACGGAAGGCGACGTGCAGATCGCGTTTGCGCAATCCAAGCGGGCATCCATCGCGATCATCGCCTTCTGCCAGGTCGCGGCGATGGCGCTGTGGTTCTCGGCGTCGGCGGTCGTTCCCGCGCTGGTCGCCGAGTTCCGGCTCTCCGGCTTCGCCCAGGCCGCGCTGACGAGCGGCGTGCAGGCCGGGTTCGTCATCGGCTGCCTGCTGAGCGCGCTGCTCGGCCTCGCCGACAGGATCGAGCCGCGCCGCCTGTTCGCCGCCTCCGCCTGCGTGGGCGCGGGGGCCAACGCGCTGCTGCTCGTGGTCGATCCCGGCGGGGCGGGAGCGCCGCTCTTGCGCGTGCTCACCGGCGCCTGCATGGCCGGGGTCTACCCGGTCGGCATGAAGCTCGCTTCGACCTGGGCGAAGGGCGACATGGGGCTGATGGTGGGCATCCTGGTCGGCGCGCTCACGCTGGGCTCGGCGTCGCCGCATCTGTTCAACGCGCTCGCCGGCGTCGACTGGCGCGTCCCGCTCGCCCTCGCGTCGGCGAGCGCGCTGTTCGCCGCGATCCTCATCTTCGTTGCCGGCGTCGGGCCGAATCGCGCGCCGGCGCCGCGCTTCGATCCGCATGTGGTGACGAGGGCCTGGCGGGACGTGCCGCTGCGCCTCGCCAACCTCGGTTACCTCGGCCACATGTGGGAGCTGTACGCGATGTGGGCGTGGATCGGCGTCTTCCTCGATGCGAGCTTCGCGCTGACGATGCCTGCGGACCGGGCACCGACGGCCGCCAAGCTCGCGGCCTTTGCGACGATCGCCGCGGGGGCGTTCGGCTCGGTCGCGGCCGGCGTGCTTGCCGACCGGCTCGGGCGCACGACGCTCACCATCGTCGCGATGGCCGTGAGCGGCAGCTGCGCGGCCACGGTCGGGCTCCTGTTCGGCGGCAATCCGGTCTGGCTCGTCGCGCTCTGCATCGTCTGGGGTGTGAGCATCGTCGCCGATTCCGCGCAGTTCTCGGCGTCGATCGCCGAGCTGTCGGACCGCGCGTGGGTGGGCACGATGCTCACGCTGCAGACGGCGCTCGGCTTCACGCTGACGCTGCTGACGATCCACCTGATGCCGTACCTCGTCGGCGCCCTCGGCTGGGGCCACGCGTTCGTGCCGCTGGCGATCGGCCCGGCGTTCGGCGTATGGGCCATGGTGCGGCTGCGCGCCCATCCGCGATCGGCGTCCCTGGCGGGCGGACGGCGCTAGCCGCCGCGTCGGGCAGGTGTGTGGCACCGCCTGGGGCGGCGGCGTAAGATGTCCGTCCGGCGGCGGGCCGCGATGGCCGGCCGCGCGTCCACACATTCTGCGCGTGAGGAGGCAACCATGGCGTATCACCTCGAAGGGCGTCTGCTGGAAGTGTGCAACTGCCGCGTGCTCTGTCCCTGCTGGATCGGCGAGGATCCCGATTTCGGGACCTGCGACACCATCGTCGCGTGGCACTTCGACAAGGGGACGATCGACGGCGTCGACGTGTCCGACCGGACGATCGCGATGATCGCGCACGTCCCCGGCAACATCCTGGCGGGAAACTGGCGGGCCGCCGTCTACCTCGACGAGCGAGTGTCGCCGGCACAGGAGGAGGCGCTCCTCGCCGTGTATACCGGCAAGAAGGGCGGGCCCATCGCCGATCTCGCGAAACTCGTCGGCGAGGTCGTCTCGGTCGCCAAGGTCCCCGTCGTCTTCACCGTGCAGGGCGGACGCGGGACGATCCAGCTCGGAGACGATGGATACGCTGAGCTCGAGCCGTTCACCAATGCCACCGGCGCCACGACGACGCTCGCGGACACCGTGTTCTCGACGGTTCCGGCGCTCCCGTGTTCGTCGGCAAGTCACCGCGCTACCGCTCGAAGAACGCGAAGCTCGGCATCGATCTCGACATCAAGGGCCACAACGCGCTGCAGAGCACGTTCGTGTTCCAGTCCTAGCGGCGCCGCTGCCGCGTTACCGGGAGGCGGGTCAGGGGAGGGCCGGCATGTCGACCCTGCAATCCGGCGCGCCAGCCGCGACGGCACCGGCGGCGGCCAGCGGGCGCCGCGCGCTGCTCGCCGCGCTGCTGACGTCGCTCGTAGCCGCGGCCTGGGCGGCGCTGTGGCTCTGGAGCGCGAGCCCCTACGGACGCTACCTCGAGCACGGCGGCTGGGGCGATGCCGCCGTGCTCGCGGCGCTCTGCCAGGCCGTTCCCCGGGGCGACATCGTGGTGCCCCTCGCGCTGCACGCGGCGGCCTGGTTGCTGATGATCGCGGCGATGATGCTGCCGACGACGTTTCCGCTGCTCGCGATGTTCCGCCGCGTCACCGCGTCCCGGCCGGACGCGGGGCGGCTCGTCGCGCTGGTCGTGCTGGGTTTCTTTGCCGCGTGGCTGGTCTTCGGGATCGCCGCTCACCTCGTCGACGCCGCCGTGCGCTGGGCGGCCGCCCGAAGCGGCTGGTTCCTTGCCCACGGCTGGATCGTAGGGGCGGCGGTGCTGGCCGGCGCCGGCCTCTTCCAGTGGAGCGCGCTCAAGTACCGATGTCTCGAGGCCTGCCGGACCCCGTTCGGCTTCGTCGCCTCGCGCTGGCACGGCCGCTCGCCGTCGCGCGAGGCGGTGCGCATCGGCGTCGACCACGGCATCTTCTGCGTCGGCTGCTGCTGGGCGCTGATGCTGCTGATGTTCGTCGTCGGCACGGGCAGCGTCGGCTGGATGCTCGCGCTGGCCGCGGTGATGGCGGCCGAGAAGAACCTGCCGGGCGGGCGCCGCCTGCGCACGCCGCTTGGGCTGGGTCTGCTCGGCTGGGCCGCAGCGATCGTCGCGGCCAACGCCTGAGCCTGCGCCGCCGCGTGCCGCCCGGTCGCCGCCTTGTAGCGGCGCCGCAACGCCGTCCGGCCGGCGAGCGCATTTTTCGTAGCCATCCGGGGCGAATCGTCCCATAATGCGCGCCTTTCCGACCCGGCGCCCGCGTCATCGCCACGCCGTTCCGGCTGCGGTGCGGGCCGGCTTCCGCGCCAACCAAGCATGACTGGACAGGGATCCGCCCGATGAAATTCCGCTTCCCCATCGTCATCATCGACGAGGATTTCCGCTCGGAGAACACGTCCGGGCTCGGCATACGTGCGCTTGCCCAGGCGATCGAGAAGGAGGGCATGGAGGTTCTGGGCGTCACGAGCTACGGCGACCTGTCGCAGTTCGCGCAGCAGCAGAGCCGCGCGTCGGCGTTCATCCTGTCGATCGACGACGAGGAATTCCTGGCGGGTCCCGAAATCGATCCGGTGGTGCTCAACCTGCGCAAGTTCATCGAGGAGATCCGGTTCAAGAACGCCGAGATCCCGATCTACCTCTACGGCGAGACGCGCACGTCGCGGCACATTCCCAACGACATCCTGCGCGAGCTGCACGGCTTCATCCACATGTTCGAGGACACGCCCGAGTTCGTCGCGCGCCACATCATCCGCGAGACGAAGGCGTACATGGATTCGCTGGCGCCGCCGTTCTTCCGCGCGCTGGTCGAATACGCGCAGGACGGCTCGTATTCGTGGCACTGCCCCGGCCATTCGGGCGGCGTGGCCTTCCTGAAGAGCCCGGTCGGGCAGATGTTCCACCAGTTCTTCGGCGAGAACATGCTGCGCGCGGACGTCTGCAACTCCGTCGACGAGCTCGGCCAGCTCCTCGACCACTCGGGCCCGGTGGCGGCCGCCGAACGCAACGCTGCGCGGATCTTCAACGCCGATCACTGCTTCTTCGTGACCAACGGCACGTCGACGTCGAACAAGATGGTCTGGCACGCGACGGTTGCGCCGGACGACATCGTCGTCGTCGACCGCAACTGCCACGTATCGATCCTGCACGCGATCACGATGACCGGCGCGATACCGGTGTTCCTGACGCCGACGCGCAATCATCTCGGCATCATCGGCCCGATTGCGCAGGCGGAGTTCAGGCCGGAGAACATCCAGAAGAAGATCGAGGCCAACCCGTTTGCGCGCGTGGCGAAGAACAAGCGACCGCGCATTCTTTCGCTGACGCAGAGCACGTACGACGGCATTGCCTACAACGTGGAGATGCTGAAGCAGACGCTCGGCAACTACATCGAGACGCTGCATTTCGACGAAGCGTGGCTTCCGCACGCGACGTTCCACGATTTCTACAAGGACATGCACGCGATCGGCAAGGATCGTCCGCGCAGCAAGGAGGGGCTGGTCTTCGCGACGCACTCGACGCACAAGCTGCTGGCGGGAATCTCGCAGGCGTCGCAGATCATCGTGCAGGAGTCCGAGAACCGGAAGCTCGACCGGCACATCTTCAACGAGGCCTATCTGATGCACACCTCGACGTCGCCGCAGTACGCGATCATCGCGTCCTGCGACGTGTCGGCCGCCATGATGGAGCCGCCGGGCGGCACGGCGCTGGTCGAGGAATCGATCATCGAGGCGCTCGACTTCCGCCGCGCGATGCGCAAGGTCGAGGACGATTGGGGCAAGGACTGGTGGTTCAAGGTCTGGGGGCCGGAGCGCCTCGCGCCCGAGGGGATGGGCAAGCGCGACGACTGGCTGCTGCGCGCGAACGAGAAGTGGCACGGCTTCGGCGATCTCACCTCGGGCTTCAACATTCTCGACCCGATCAAGGCCACCGTGATCACGCCGGGGCTGGACGTTTCGGGCAAGTTCGCCAAGAGGGGGATTCCGGCGTCGATCGTCACGCGCTTCCTCGCCGAGCACGGAGTGATCGTCGAGAAGACCGGCCTGTACTCGTTCTTCATCATGTTCACCATCGGCATCACCAAGGGCCGCTGGAACACGCTGGTGACCGCGCTGCAGCAGTTCAAGGACGACTACGACAAGAACCAGCCGCTGTGGCGGATCCTGCCGGAGTTCGTCGCCAAGCAACCGAAGTACGAGCGCGTCGGCCTGCGCGACCTCTGCCAGCAGATCCACGACATGTACAAGGCGAACGACGTGGCGCGGGTGACGACCGAGATGTACCTGTCGGACATGCAGCCGGCGATGAAGCCGTCCGATGCATTCGCGTGCATGGCGCATCGCGAGATCGACCGCGTCGAGATCGACGCGCTCGAGGGGCGGGTGACCAGCGTGCTGCTGACGCCTTATCCGCCGGGCATTCCGCTGCTGATCCCGGGCGAGCGGTTCAACCGGACGATCGTCGAGTACCTCAAGTTCGCGCGCAGCTTCAATGCGCAGTTCCCCGGGTTCGACACCGATATCCACGGCCTGGTCCAGGAGACGGACGCGGCAGGAACGATTCGCTACTACATGGACTGCGTGCGGCAGTCCTGACGCACGTCGACCCGGGCGGCATGGACTCGCTTGTTCTCGCCGCCACCGGCGACTCGCTCGTCGCGCAGCGCCTGTCGACCATCGACGAGCCTGAATTCCTTCGCGTCGTCGAAATCCTGCGCAATGCGGATGCCGCCTTCACCAATCTGGAAACGACGATCCACGATGGCGCGGGCTTCCCATCCGCCATGAGTGGCGGGACCTGGATGGCCTCGCCCTCGTGCATCGCGGAGGAGTTGGACTGGGCGGGCCTGCGCCTGCTTTCCACGGGCCAACAACCACGCGCTGGATTGGTCGGTCGAGGGCATGCGCGAGACCACGCGGCTGCTCGACGCCCACGGCGTGACGCATGCCGGCGTCGGCGAATGCCTCGCCACCGCAAGGCAGGCCGCATTCCGCGATACGCCGGCCGGGCCGCGGTGGCCCTCGTCGCTGCCGCCTCGACGTTTCCGGAATGGAGCCGCGCGGGCCATGCCCGCAAGGACGTTATCGGACGCCCGGGGATCAATCCCCTGCGTTGGGCCAAGGTGCATCTGCTGAGCCCGCAGGCGTTTCGTGCGATGCAGGCGATCGCAGCGGAGGTCGGGATCGTCGCCAGCGACGTCTGGTCAGCCCATCAGAGCTGTTCGACACCGTGTTCGTCCCCTGGCAGCGCACCGGCGCGGGCGTGGAGGCCTATCGGCAGGATCTGGCGGGCAACCTCGCGTCTGTTCGCGAGGCACGGGAGCGCGCCGACTGGCTGGTCGTGTCGCTGCACACGCACGAGGACAGCGGAAACATCCACGAGCCGGCACCATTCGCGGTCACCTTCGCCCGGCAGTGCATCGAAGATCGGCGCGGATGTCGTCCTCATGCATGGCGCGCACGTGCTTCGCGGCATCGAGATCCACCAGGGCAGAGCCGATCTTCTACGGGCTGGGCAACTTTGTCTACCAGGCGAACCTGGTCGGACGCCTGCCGGCGGACGTGTTCGAGTGTCTGGGTCTGCCGGACGATGCCGACGACGAGACTGCGATGGCCCGCTTCGAGCAGGTTGCCGCCGATTCCTACGGTCCTTCGATCGTCGGCCGTTCGCCGCATCTGTTCGGCTCCGGCTACAGTGTCCTCGCGCAGCTTCGACTGCGCCGCCGCGCGCCGCCGGAGATCCGCCTGTATCCGCTGACACTTGGCCCGGAACGGTCGCGCGCCCGATGCGGCTACCCGCGCGTCGCCGATGGTCCTGTCGCCGAGAAGATCATCGAGCTGCTGCGTGATCTTTCCGCGCCGTTCGGCACGACCGTCGTGTCGCTGCGACGGAGGCGCGGTCGTCGTGTCCTGAATTTGCGGAAATCGATGCCCGGGCGCGCAAGGCTCTTCCCGACCCGGACTGCACCGGGAATCCAGCCACCGTAACGATCGGGATTGTCGCCGCCGCCTACCGGCGGCAGTGCGAAAGATGAGACCCACGCGCTTGGTGGCAAGCCCGCCAGCCGGCGTGCGTCGCTGCCTCCGCCAGCACTGGCTTTGACGCTTCATCGGGAAAACTCCGCGCCGCCTATTCTCACATCTGCTTGAACAGCCGCAGATACGACTCGCCCACCGGCAGCGTCTCCTTGCGCGTCTTGAGGCGAACCTGCAGGTGGCCGCGTGCGTCGCGCACGACCCCGGCGATCATGTTCACGTTGACCACCACCGAGCGGTGGATCTGCCAGAACAGTCTGCGGATCGACCTCCTCGACCAGGATCTTCAACGGCCGCCGGATCAGTGACTCGGAGTCGGCCGTCACCACCGAGGTGTACTTGTTGTCCGCACGGAAGTAGCAGATCGAATCGACGGTGATGAGCCGCAGGCCGTCGGTGTGCGAGGCGGTGATCCAGCGCAGGTACTCCTTGCGCGTCCCGAGCTTGGTGGTGATCGCCTGCAGTATCCCGTTCAGGTCCGCCGGCGGTTCCTGCAGCCTGGCCTTCAGGCGCTCCACGGTCGCCTCCAGGCGCAGCGGCGATATCGGCTTCATCACGTAGTCGACGGCGCCCTGCTCGAAGGCCTCGATCGCGTACTTGTCGTAGGCGGTGACGAACACCACGTGACATCGGCCGCTTGCCTTGCGCGCGACCTCGAGGCCGCTCATGCCCGGCATCTCGATGTCCAGGAAGAGAATGTCGGGCGCGCGGGCGGCCATCGCCTGCACCGCAGCGGGGCCGTCGCCCGCCTCGGCGCAGATCACGAGCTCCGGCCACAGCGTGGCGAGCGACTCTCTTCAGCTCGCTGCGCAGCAGCGGCTCGTCCTCAGCGATCAGAGCCGTCGGCGCCTTCAAGCGACACCTCCACCGTGGCGATCGTGGCCATGCCTTCGCTGCGCACGTCGAGCGTTGCCGACCCTCCGTACAGGGCGCTCAGCCGGGTGCGCAGGGTGTCGACGATCGCGCTGTCCCGATCCGGGACCCGCTGCGTGGCTTCGCTGCACACCACCAGCCGCAAGCGCCCCGCGACCAGGCTCGCGACGACGTCGATCGAACTGCGCTTCGCGCCGGCGTCTCGGCCCCGCGGCAACGGCGTGATCGATCAGCGGCAGGATGAGCATCGGCGCGAAGGGCGCGCAGCGCGCCTCGGCCGGTGCCGCGACGGTGAACGCCAGGCGTTCTCCGTGCCGCATCCTGAGGATGGCGAGGTAGGCCTGCGCGAGCTCGAGCTCCTTTCCCATCGTGGACGTTGCATCGTGCAGCCGCGGGAGCGCCGCCCGCAGATAGACGATGAGCTGGTCGAGAATGCGATTGGCGCGGGACATGTCCGACTCGTACAGGCGCTCGATCTCGACCAGCGTATCGAACAGGAACTCGGGCTCGACCCGCGCCTGCATCGTCTGCAGCTTCGACTCCAGGGTCTGCCGTGCCAGTTGCGCGGCCTCGAGCTGAGCCACGCGCAACGCAGCGGCGCGTTGCGCGCCGCGTCGGCGGAAATAGTACCCGGCGGCGATGAAACCGCAGATCAGGAGTCCATCCGGCAGCATGTTGGCGATGCGCGCGCCCTGGGGCCACCGATCGACGTTGCAGCCGCAACGGTCGAGGCCGAAGAGGGGCGCCGTGAGGACGAACAGCGCTTCGCCCCCGATCGCCGCGACGAGGGCCGCCACCGCGTAGGGTCGCGCGGATGGCGGGCCCGCGGTGGCGCCGTCCGCCGCGGTCCGCTCGGCCAGCGCCAGGCCCAGCAACAGCAGCGTCATGGCCAGCGCCGCCTCGTACACGAAATGCGCGGCACTGCGCGCGACGTTGTCGACGCCGTGCCCGATCCACCAGCCCAGCGTGTTGCCCAGTCCCCACACCAGCCCCATCGCCGCCGGAATCAGCAGCTGGACGGGCGTCAAGCCTCGCCAGGACTCCAGCGCACGCGCCACCAAGGGGCGGCCATCGAACGGCGGGTCGCCACCGGCATGCGACGCGACCTTCATGCCGTTTCCGCCATCGTTGCGGATGCGGGCACCGGCAATTCGAGCGTCGCCGTGACGCCCGCGGTCGCATTCTGCGTGAGCCGCAGTTGCGCCTTCGCGCCGTAGGACGAACTCAGGCGGGCGCTGATGTTCGCCAGCCCGACGCCCGACCCGGAACTCTCCGCCAGGCCGCGGCCGGTATCGCTCACCCGCACCTGCAACGTACCGTCGACGAGTGCCGCGCCGATCCGGATCTCGCCTCCCTGCGGGAGCGGGCTCACGCCATGGCGGACGGCGTTCTCGACCAGCGTGACCAGCATCATCGGCGGGAACGGCAGCGCCTGCAGCGACTCCGGCACCGCGGACTTCACCGTCAACCGGGCGCCCATCCGGATCTTTTGCACGTGCAGGTACGCGAGCGCCAGCGCCAGTTCCTGGCCCAGCGTGGATTGCGCGCTGCGCATGCGCGGCAGCATGGCGCCGAGGTAGCGCGACAGCTGCTCGAGCATCGCCCGTGCGGCCGGGGCATCGGTCTGGTAGAGCCGGCGGACATTGGCCAGCGCATTGAAGAGGAAATGCGGCTCGATCTGCGCCTGCATCAGCTGCAGGCGCGCCTCGGTGAGGTCGCGGTCGAGGTCGATGCGCCGCATCTGCTCGCGATGGAGTTTCGCCGCGGCCTCCTCCTCGCGCAGGAGAAAGAAATAGCCGAGCACGCCGGCCGCGATGACGTGGCTCCACAGCATCACCGCCGAGATTTCCTTGAGCAGCGTCGATTCGTCCTGCATTCTCGGAAACAGGAGGGGATCGATCACGCCCCTGGTCACGCTGATGCCGACGACCAGCCCGACGACGACCGCGGCCACCAGCGCGACCACGCGCGGCACGGTCTGCGCCGGCGCCAGGTTGCTGGCGACGGTCACCGCGACCCACACGCTCCCGAACAGCACGAACAGATGGATGAAGAAGAAGGGCATGGTGCCCAGCGCGTAGGCCACGGTCTTGTCCGGCAGGAACAGGCGCGACACCGCGTGTCCGAGCATGGGCAAGGCGATCATGGCGCAGAAGATGCCCAGCCGCTTCCAGGTGAGGCCGTGGAAGGCTCGCCCGAGCCAGGTCGGCGCCGGGCCAGGTATCGACGGAGAGTTCACGGGTGCCATGGGCGGTTCATGCCATGCCGGTGAATTGCCGGGTGCAGCGGGCTGCCGCAGATCTTAGTCCCCACCGGGCTGCCTGGCCACCCCGCCATCCTAGATGATGTGCGGGCCGGCGGAGCGCTGCTCCGACGAACCGCCCAGGGAGTCGACCCAATCCGCGCAATGCGGGAGTCAACCGGGGGTGGGGCATGCAACCGGGCGTTGGCCCGGGACAGGCCCGTCCTGTTAGCATGATTGCCTCATTCGAGGGCCAGCGGATACCCCATGACCGATGCCTTTGCTCCCGAGCGCACGCTCGAAACTGAAGCGACTGCCAAAGCGCGGCCACTACGACCGCGCTACCGTCCACGCGATTCTCGACGCGGGATTCATCTGCCACGTTGGCTACGTCATCGACGGCCGGCCCTTCGTCACGCCCACCGCGTACTGGCGCGAGGGCGACGTGGTGTACTGGCACGGCTCCTCCGCCAGCCGCATGTTGCGCGTGCTCGAGGCCGGCGCCGACTGCTGCCTGACGGTGACCCACCTCGATGGCCTGGTGCTCGCGCGCTCCGCCTTCCACCACTCGCTCAACTACCGCTCGGTCATGCTATTCGGCAAGCCGTGCAAGGTGGACGACGCGGCCGACAAGCTGGCGAAGCTGGAAGCATTTGTCGAGCGCCTTTATCCCGGACGCTGGCGGGAACTGCGCCCCTTGAGCGCAAAGGAGCTCAGGGTGACCATGGTGCTCGGCATGCACATCGACGAAGCCTCGGCCAAAGTGCGCACCGGCGGTCCGGTCGATGACGAACCCGATTACGCGTTGCCGATCTGGGCGGGCGTGATACCGGTGCAAGGGGTCACCGCGACGGCCGTCGACGACGAGCGGCTGCTGAAGGATGTGAAACTGCAGGCTTCGCTCGCGGATCTCAGCCACCTGGGACTGCGACAACGCTGAGAAAATCCGGGGGCAGGGACGTGATCCCGCCGCGCGCCGGCGGGGTCGTCGCGCATCCGGCATGTCCTCGGCCGCGCTAATCCTCGCGCTGCGAACCGTCCGGCAGCGCCGGTTTGCACTCGTTGAAGATGCGCGCCGTGCAGCCTCGGCAGATCGCGGTGTCGAGCCGCGCGTAGATCGCGCCGATCGCTTCGTCCTTGGTGGAGTAGACACGATCGCGGCCGATGAGCTCGACAAATCTGCCGCGTTCGAGGATCGCGCGGACGGCGGGTTTCAGGTTGCAAAGGTAGAGCGTGCCGCCCGCCTCGCGCGTAATCCTTGCTTCCTGCACCAGGAGTTCGGCGCCGGCGACGTCGATGAAGTTGATGCCGCTGCCGAGCAGCAGGATATTCAGGCGCCAGGGGGCGCCCGTGCGGGCGTCGTGCAATTCGTCGCGCACGTGCTCGACGGCGCCGAAGAAGAGCGACCCGTCGACGCGCAGCAGCGCGAGCTGCGGACAGGCGGCCGGACCTGCAGCCGCGGCGTCCGCCACGGGCACAAAGCGCCGCAGCGGCGAAATGCGGTCGGGGGCGACGGGCGTCAGGTGCGGATGCGTCGTGCGGTTGAGGTAGACGAGCAGCGATGCGAGCACGCCGACGAAGATCGCGAATTCGAGCTGCAGTGCCAGCGTCGAGAGGAATGTCACGCCGAGGACGAGCGCCTCGCCGCGGCTCGTCCGCGCGATGCGCAGCATCTCCGGGATGTCGATCAGCCCCCAGGCGACGACGAACAGCAGCGCGGCCATCACCGCCAGCGGCAGGTAGGCGGCGAGCGGCGCCACGCCGAGCAGGACGACGACGAGCAGCGCCGCGGAGAATACCGCGGCGAGCGGCGTTTGCGCGCCGGCTTCGAAGTTGATGCCGCTGCGGTTGAACGAGCCCGACGACGGGTAGGCCGAGGCGAACGCGCCGACGATGTTGGACAGGCCCTGCCCGATGAATTCCTGGTTGCCGTCGATGCGCTGGCCCGACTTGACGGCTACGGCGCGGGCAATCGACACGGCCTCCGTCAGCCCGAGCACGGTGAGGGCGAGCGCCGTCGGAAAGACGCGCCGCCAGGTTTCCGGATCGAACGACGGCAGCGAAAGCGACGGGATGCCGGACGGCAGGGCGCCGACGACCGGCACGCTGGCGGTACCCGTCGCGGCGAGCGCGTAGCCGAAGAGGCTGCCCGCGATCATGGCGACGATCATGTACGGGACCCGGGCCAGGAAGCGCTTCGCGACGAGCGCGACCACGAGCGTTATCACCCCGGTTGCCGTGATCCATGGATCGAGTTGCGCGAGGTGCTGCGCGAACACGCCGAACGTCGCGAAGAATCGGGTGCCCGATGGAATCGGCACGCCGAAGAAATTCTTGAACTGCGCGGCGATGATGAGCAGTCCCGCCCCGGCGGTGAAGCCGATCACCACGGTGTGCGAGATGAAATTGACAAGCGCCCCCATGCGCGCGATTCCCATCCCGAACTGGAGCAGCCCCATCACCAGGGCGAGCGTCAGCACGAGCTCGACGTACGCGTTGGTGCCGGGCATGGCCAGGGGGGCCATCGTCGCGAACACCACCAGGGAAATCGCATTGGTCGGGCCGGAAATCTGATGCCACGACGAGCCCCACAGCGCTGCCGCGACCGCGGGCAGCATCGCGCAATAGAGGCCGAACTGTGGCGGCAGGCCCGCGAGCGTGGCGTAGGCCACGCCCTGCGGGAGGACGACCAGCGCGCCGATGAGGCCGGCGATCAGGTCGGCACGCAGCGTCGCGCGCGTCACCCGATCGCGCCACGCCAGGAACGGAAACAGTTTCAGCGCGAGCGGCGGCACGGAATCGTCAGACCTTTCCCTTCCAGGGGACGACCAGCCGCTCGACGTAGCGCATCAGCAGATCGAACAGGTAGGCGACGGCGCCGATCACGACGATGCCCATGATGACGATGTCGGTGCGCAGGAAGTTCGAGGCGTTGAGCACCATCTGGCCCAGCCCGGAACGCGCGGCGACCATTTCGGCGGCCACCAGCGTGGTCCAGCCGAAGCCGATCGCGATGCGCATCGCGGTCAGGATCTCCGGCATCGCGCCCGGGATGATCACGTGCCAGATCACCTGCCGGCGCGACGCGCCCATCGAATACGCGGCGTGGATCTGCTCCTGCGACACCGAGCGCACGCCGGCGCGGGCGCTCATCGCGAGCGGCGCGAAGCACGCGAGGTAGATCAGCAGCACCTTCGAGAACTCGTCGATGCCGAACCAGATGACGATCAGCGGCAGGTACGCGAGCGGCGGCAGCGGACGGTAGAACTCGATCGGCGGGTCGAAGACGCCGCGCATCACGCGGGACACGCCCATCGCGATGCCGATCGGGATCGCGGTGAGCGCAGGCGAGAAAGAACGCGGAGAACACGCGGAACATGCTCCAGCCGAAGTGCGTCGCCAGCGGCTCGTCGACGGTCTGCCCCATCGCCGACTCGTACAGCCGCAGCAGCACGTTCTGCGGCTTGGGCAGGAACAGCGGAGGCAGCCAGCGCAGCTCGGCCGCCACCCACCACAGCGCGAACAGGATCACGATCGTGACGATCGAGATCAGCGTGCTGCTGCCCTCGCCGGGCGTCGAGTAGCTGGAGCGTGCGGGGTGCGGGGAGGTTGGCCATGGTCCCGTGGCGCCGTGCTCGGCGGCTATTCGCCGCGTTCGCCGCCGGGATCCGTGGCGCCCGGCTCCCGGCGGTGGATGACGGCCAGCACTTCCTCGCGCACGCGGATGAAGTCGGGAGAGGACTTCACCGCCCGCGCATCGCGGGTGGCGATGAACCGCCGGCCGAAATCCAGGTGGTACTCGTGCGAGATCCTGCCCGGGCGCGGAGTCATCACGACGAGGTGCGTCGCCAGGAACAGCGCCTCCTCGACCGAGTGGGTGATGAAGAAGCACATCTTGCCGGTGGCGTGCCAGACGTCCAGGATCGTCTCCTGGATCGCCTCGCGCGTGAAGGCGTCGAGCGCTCCGAGCGGCTCGTCCATCAACAGGAGCTCCGGATCGCTCGCCAGCGCGCGTGCGATGCCCACGCGCTGCTGCATGCCGCCGGAAAGCTCGTAGATCGCGCGGCCCGCGAAATCCCCGAGACCGACCAGCGCGAGCTTGTCCTGCGCGACGCGGCGGCGCTCGGCCGATCCCACGCCGCGCATGCGCAGGCCGAACTCGACGTTCTCGGTGACGTTGAGCCACGGCATCAGCGCGTGCTTCTGGAAGACCACCCCGCGCTCGGCGCCCGGGCCCGCGATCGGCCGGCCGTCGAGCAGCAGCTGGCCGTCCGTCGGCGGCAGGAACCCGGCGATGCAGGAGAGCAGCGTCGTCTTCCCGCAGCCCGAGGCGCCGATCGCGACGACGAAATCGCCGTCGCGCATCGCGAGGTTGATGTCGGAAAGCGCCTCCACCGTGCCGGTCTTGGTGGCGTAGCGAACGCCCAGATGCTGGATGTCCAGAGTCGGCACGGGGGCAGGCGCGCAGTGCGGCGGCAGCGGGAATGACTGCGCCGGCGCGACGAGACGCCCCCACCGCGGCCGGTGCGGACGGACCCGGGGCGCCGGTCGCGCGCTATTTCATCGCGCGCGTGACGTACTCGGCGGTCACGCTGGCCGAATAGTCCTTGGCGAGCTCCTGGATGCGCCCCTGCTCCTTGAGGAACTTGGAGGTCTCGACGAGCGCCTTGACCGCGCCGCCGTTCGCGCCGCCCCCCAGCCACTTGCTGGAAGCCTGCTCCTGCAGCGTCGGGAACGCGTACAGGCTCATCGTCGCCGGGACATCCTCGGGCTTCGCGCCGGACCATTTCGCCACGGCGGCGACCTTGGCCGGATCGCTGGTGAAGGCCTTCGCGTTGGCACGGTACTCGGCGTCGGCCTTGGCCACGGCCTTGACGAACTTGACCATGAAGTCGGGATTGGCCTTGGCCCATTTCTTCGAGACCACGAGCCCGTCGAACGTGCACTTGCCCTTCGCGCAGAGCTCGCCGGAGGTGATCAGCACCTTGCCGTTCTTCTTGGTGGTGGCCAGCGCCGGGTCCCAGATGAACGCGGCGTCGATGTCGCCGCGCGCCCAGGCGGCCGCGATCTCGGGCGGACGCATGTTGAGGACCTGCGCATCGGTGGGCTTGAGGCCGGCGAGCTCCATCGCGTACAGCAGGTGGAAATGGCTGGTCGACACGAAGGGCGTGGCGACCTTCTTGCCTTTCAGGTCCGCGACCTTGGTGACGCCGCTGCCGTCGCGCGCGACCAGCGCCTCGGCCGCGCCGATGTCCTCGAGGATCCAGAACATCTCGATGTCGAGGCCCTGGCTGATCGCCGTCGCGATCGGCGCGCTTCCGGCCTCGCCCAGCTCGACGTCGCCCGAAGCCATCGCCCGGATGACGTCGCCGCCGCCGCCGAACTGTCGCCAGTTGATCTTGTAGCCGGTCGCCTTCTCGATCTCGCCCTGCTGCTGCACCCAGCGAAAGGGGATCACCATGTCCTGATAGGCGAACGTCACCGTCTTCTGCGCCCAGGCGGGCAGCGAGGCGGCGAGCGCCAGCACCGTTCCTATGATCAGTCTCTTCATCATTCCTCCTGTTTGTATGGTCATTTGTTCTGTCGGCGGCGTCCTCGTCGCATCCCCGCGGTCGCCGGGGTAACGCAACGTCAGAGTGAGGCGAGGGTCCTGCGCAGGATGTCCGCGATCTCGTCGACGTGCTTCTTCTCGGCGATGAGCGGCGGCGCGATGATCGCGGCGTCGCCGGTGGTCTTGAGGTTGAGCCCGTTGTCGAACAGCTTCTTCTGGAAGATCTGCCCGCGCCTCCCCGGCGCGCCTTCGACGTGCACGATCGATCGCCGCCATCATGCCGTAGCCGCGGATGTCGGCGACGACCGGGATGTCCTTCAGCGAGAACAGCGCGTCGAGGAAGTACGGCGACAGCTCGCGCCCGCGCTCGAACAGGCCTTCGTTCCTGTAGATGTCGAGCGTGGCGAGGCCCGCCGCGCAGGAGGCGGGGTGGCCCGAATAGGTGTAGCCGTGGAAGAACTCGATCGCGCCCTCGGGCGACGCGCCCATGATCGTGTCGTGGATGCGCTCGCTCGACCGCCACCGCGCCCATCGGCTGCGCCCCGTTGGTGATCCCCTTGGCCATCGTCATGATGTCCGGCGTGACGCCGAAGCTCTGCGCGGCGAAGGCCTGGCCCGTGCGGCCGTAGCCCGTGATGACCTCGTCGAACACGAGCAGGATGCCGTGCGCGTCGCAGATCTCGCGCAGCCGCTTCAGGTAGCCCTTCGGCGGCACGAGGCAGCCGGTGGAGCCGGCGATCGGCTCGACGAAACAGGCGGCGATGTTCTCCGCGCCGTACATGTTCACGATCCGGACGAGGTCCTCCGCCAGTTCGGCGCCGTGCGCGCCTTCGCCCTTGGTGAAGAAGTTTTCCTTGAGGTGCGTGTGGCGCAGGTAGCGCGATGCCGGGCAGCCCCGGGCCGTACTTGCGGCGGTTGTTGATGATCCCCGACAGCGCGACGCCGCCGAAGTTGACGCCGTGGTAGGCGCGCTCGCGGGAGACGAAGACATGGCGCCCGCCCTGGCCGCGCGCCTGGTGGTAGGCGAGCGCGATCTTCATCGCCGTGTCGACGGACTCCGAGCCGGAATTGACGAAGAAGATCCGGTTGAGATCGCCCGGCGTGAGCTCCGCGACGCGGGTCGCGAGCTCGAACTGCTTCGGGTGCGCGCGCAGGAACGGCGCGCAGAAGTCGAGCTCGCGCAGCTGGCGTGCCGACCGCCTCGGCGATCTCCTTGCGGCCGTGACCCGCGGAGACGCAGAAGAGGCCCGACGACGCGTCGATGATCCTGTCGCCGCGGTCGTTCCACAGATACATTCCTTCCGCGCGGACGACCATCTGCGGATCGGCCTTGAATTCGCGGTTGGGGGTGAACGGCATCCAGTACTCGTCGAGCGAGATGCGCTTCGCCGCGGCCGGGTCCTGGATCGTCATTTCGGCATGGCCCATCGTGGTCTCCTTCGATGCGCCGGGGGGCGGCCGCAGGGAGCGGCGTCGCGGCGCGTTATGCTACGATTAATCCGTAATCCTACACCTTTGTGACCGGGATGCGGCGCGCCCAGGCGCCCTTTGGCCGAGCCTCCCCGTGTCGCCACTGCGGCCCCCCAACTTCCCGGAGAATTTCCCATGCGCGTCGGCGTCCCGAAAGAGATCAAAGTCCTCGAAAATCGAGTCGGCCTCGTGCCCGGCAGCGTGCGGGAGCTGGTGACGCACGGCCATGAAGTCGTCGTCGAGCACAATGCAGGGCAGGGGATCGGGATGGACGACGATGCCTACCGCAAGGCCGGCGCGAAGGTGCTGGCCTCTGCGGCCGAGGTATTCGCCGCCGCCGACATGATCGTCAAGGTCAAGGAGCCGCAGGCGGTCGAGCGCAAGATGCTGCGCCAGGGTCAGGTGCTGTTCACCTATCTGCACCTCGCGCCGGATCCCGAGCAGGCGGCCGACCTCGTCGCGAGCGGCGCCGTCTGCATCGCCTACGAGACGGTCACGTCGTCAACCGGCGGACTGCCGTTGCTGGCGCCGATGTCGGAGGTCGCCGGCCGGATGGCCGTCCAGGCGGGCGCCTATTACCTCGAGAAGCCGCATGGCGGCCTCGGCGTGCTGCTGGGCGGCGTGCCGGGCGTCGATCCGGCGAAGGTCGTGGTGCTCGGCGGCGGCGTCGTCGGGTCGCACGCCTGCCACATCGCGCTCGGCATGGGCGCCGAAGTCTGGGTGCTCGATCGCAGCGTCGAGGTCCTGCGCGCGTTGTGGCGGCAATTCGGCCGGCCGCTCAACACGGTGTTCTCGACGCACGATGCGCTGGAGAACCACGTGACGAGCGCCGACCTCGTGATCGGCGGGGTCCTGATCCCGGGCGCGTCGGCGCCGAAGCTCGTCTCGGCGGCACTGGTCAAGAGAATGAAGCCGGGCTCGGTGATCGTCGACGTCGCGATCGACCAGGGCGGCTGCTTCGAAACGTCGCGCGCGACGACGCACGCAGATCCCGTCTACGTCGTCGACGGCGTCACGCACTACTGTGTGGCCAACATGCCGGGCGGGGTGCCGCGCACGTCGACCTTCGCGCTCAACAACGCGACGCTGCCCTTCGTGCTTTCGCTGGCGGACAAGGGCTGGAAGAAGGCGCTGGCCGACGACCCGCACCTCAAGAACGGCCTCAACGTCGCGTTCGGCAAGGTGACCTGCCAGCCGGTGGCCGAGGCGCTGGGCTACGCGTTCGTCGAGCCCGCGGCGGTCCTCGGCTGAGCGTCACGCTGGCCACTCGCTGGCGCGAGGTCGCCGGTACTGGCGCCGCGCGCGCTGCGTATCCGATAATTCGCCCTCGAGGCCGAGCGGTCTCCTTCAGAAGGTAATGCCATGAACACGATGAACGATCGACACGGCCTCGCCGTTACCGGCAGGCAGAAGATGACACCCTCCGAGGCATTCGTCGAAACGCTGGTCGCCAACGGCGTGAAGGACGTCTTCGGCATTGTCGGCTCGGCGTACATGGACGCGCTCGACCTGTTTCCGCTCGCGGGGATCCGCTTCATCTCGGTCGCGCACGAGCAGGGTGGAGGCCACATGGCCGACGGCTACTCGCGTGTGTCGGGGCGGCACGGCGTCTGCATCGCGCAGAACGGGCCCGGCATCACCAATTTCGTGACGTCGACCGCGGCCGCGTACTGGGCGCATTCGCCGGTGGTCGTCATCACGCCCGAGACGGGCAGCGCGACGCTCGGCCTGGGCGGCTTCCAGGAGACGGAGCAGCTGCCGATCTTCTCGAAGATCACCAAGTTCCAGGCGCACGTCAACAATCGCGCACGGATGGCCGAGCTCACCGGTCGCGCGTTCGACCGCGCGATGCTGGAACTGGGGCCCACCCAGCTCAACATTCCGCGCGACTTCTTCTACGGCGACATCGAATGCGAGATCGCGCGGCCGATCGTGATCGAGCGCGGCGCGGGCGGCGAGCAGAGCCTCGACGCCGCGGCCGACATCCTCGCGAGCGCGAAGTTTCCGGTGATCCTCTGCGGCGGCGGCGTGATCATGGCCGACGGGCAGCCCGAGGCGATCGCGCTGGCGGAGTTGCTGCAGGCGCCCGTCGCCAACAGCTACCTGCACAACGACTCGTTCCCGGCCAGGCACCCGCTGTGGGTCGGGCCGCTGGGCTATCAGGGCAGCAAGGCGGCGATGAAGCTCATCGCCAAGGCGGATGTCGTGCTGGCGCTCGGCACGCGGCTCGGGCCGTTCGGCACGCTGCCGCAGTACGGGATGGAGTACTGGCCGAAGGACGCGAAGATCATCCAGGTCGATGCCGACGCCAAGATGCTGGGCCTCGTGAAGACGATCTCGGTGGGGATCTGCGGCGACGCCAAGGCGGCCGCGCTGGCGCTGGCCGCGCGGCTCAAGTCGCGCTCGCTCGCCTGCATCGCGAACAAGGACGCCCGCCTCGCCGAAGTGGCGGCGGCGAAGGCGAGCCTGGGAAACGGAGCTCGACGGCTGGGCGCACGAGAAGGACAAGTGGTCGCTGGAGGTGGCGCGCGGTTCGTCCCACATGCACCCGCGGCAGATGCTGCGCGAGCTGGAGAAGGCGATGCCCGCGGGCGCGATGGTCTCCACCGACATCGGCAACATCTGCTCGGTGTCGAATTCGCTATCTGCGCTTCGACCGGCCGCGCTCGATGTTCGCGGCGATGAGCTTCGGCAACTGCGGCTATGCGTTCCCGACGATCGTCGGCGCGAAGGTCGCCGCGCCCGACCGCCCGGCGATCGCGTACGTCGGCGACGGCGCCTGGGGCATGAGCTTCGGCGAGATCCAGACCTGCATCCGGGAGAACATCCCCGTGACCGCGGTCGTCTTCAACAACGGCCAGTGGGGCGCCGAGAAGAAGAACCACGTCGACTTCTACGAGAACCGGTTCGTCGGCGTCAATCTCGACAAGCAGCCGTCGTGGGCGAAGGTGGCGCAGGCGATGGGCGCGGAAGGGCATGACGATCGACAAGCTCGCGGATGTCGGCCCGGCGCTCGCCGCCGCGGCGAAGGCCCAGGGCGAGGGGAAGACCACGATCCTCGAGATGATGGTCACGCGCGAGCTCGGCGATCCGTTCCGGCGCGACGCGCTGGCGCTGCCGACGCGGCATCTCGCGAAGTACCAGGCGACCGCCGCCAAGCGCGGCTGACTGGAGAGGGCTTCGGGGCGGCGCCATGGCCCCGGCCCGACCGTCGACACGGCAGCGCGCGGCGAGAGTCCTCGCGCCTGTCGCCATCCTGCCGGGCACGGCGATTCCTGACGAGGGGTTGTTCATGGCGGGTCTGGAAGCACACTATTCGGCCCGCGACATCGAGGCGCGAATCCTGGCGGCCGTCCGCGCGGCCGGATTGAATCCCGAGCAACGCCTGTCGCCCGAGGCGCTGGGGGCGCTCGACCATTTCCACACGGGCGGATTCCGCGCTTCGCTCGAGTTGCTGGAGCTGGCGCGGATTCGGGCCGAAGATCGCGTTCTCGATGTCGGAGCCGGGCTGGCCGGCTCCGCCAGGCTGCTCGCTTCCACGCTCGGCTGTCGCGTCGACTGCATCGAACTGTCGCCCGATTACTGCGCCGGCGCGGTGCTGCTGAATCGGCTGACCGGCCTCGACGACCGCATCGAAGTGCACGAGGGCAGCGCTCTCGACCTGCCCTTCCCCGACGATTCGTTCGATGCCGTCTGGATGCAGAACGTCGGCATGAACATCGCCGACAAGCGAAAGCTCTACGCGGAGATCTCCCGGGTCCTCAGGCCTGGCGGCCGGTTCGCGTTCCAGGAGATGGCCGCCGGGGAAGCGGCGACGTCCTACTTTCCCGCTGCCGTGGGCCACCGACCCTGCCGACAGCTTTCTTGTCTCTGCCGAAGAGATGCGCTCGGTTCTCGGCGAGAGCGGATTCGTCGCCGAGCTCTTCGAGGACACCAGCGACGCTCATCTGGGCAGGAGTCAAACGAACGCCGCGCCGGGACAGCTGACGCTGGCGGTGTTCGTCGACAATCTCGCGCAGAAGGCCGGGAACGCGCGGCGCAGTCTCGAAGAGGGCCAGGTCCGGCTCGTCCGAGGCGTCTTTCGGGCGACATGAGCCGCCGCACGGCGGGCGCTCACGGAACGTTGCCACCCATTGCGGCCGGGCTCGGCGACGAGCGGGCCGAGATGTTAAAGTACGACCTATGAGCGGGCCCCGCCCCCGGCGAGCGCCCACATCCAACGACGTCACATCATCAGGAGGATTCATGCGCTTCCACCGTTGGCTGACCCCTTTCGTCTTCGCGCTCGCTGGCGCGGCCCTCTCCGTTCCCGTGCTCGCCGCCGACGCCTGCAAGAATCGCGGCGAGCTCGACACCATGTACTGCGACGCCAACAAGGACCTGGTCGCCGACGTGCCGACCGATTCCAAGAAGTGGAAGAATCCCTCGACCATCGTGTTCACCTACACGCCGGTCGAGGATCCCGCCGTGTACGAGGACATCTTCAAGCCGTTCACCACGTACCTCGCCAAGTGCCTCGACAAGAAGGTCGTGTTCTACCAGGTCCAGTCGAACGCCGCCGAGATCGAGGCGATGCGCTCCGGGCGGCTGCACGTCGGCGGCTTCTCGACCGGCCCGACCGCGTTCGCGGTCAACCTGGCCGGCGCGATCCCGTTCGCGGTCAAGGGCTACGAGAAGGAGTACCAGGGCTACAACCTGATCATGATCGTCAAGGCGAGCTCGCCGTACCAGAAGCTCTCGGACCTCAAGGGCAAGAAGGTCGCCCACACCTCGCCGTCGTCGAACTCGGGCAACCTCGCGCCGCGCGCGCTGTTCCCGGCCGAGGGCCTCGTCCCCGACAAGGACTACAAGGTGCTCTACTCCGGCAAGCACGACCAGTCGATCCTCGGCGTGAACTCCGGCGACTACGACGCGGCGCCGGTCGCCTCCGACGTCTTCATCCGGATGGCGCACCGCGGCCAGATCAAGGAAGCGGACTTCCGCGTGATCTACCGCAGCGAAAAGTTCCCGACGTCGTCGTTCGCGTACGCGCACGATCTCGAGCCGAAGCTCGCGGACAAGATGCTGACCTGCTTCTACGACTTCCGCTTCCCGCCGGAGATGCAGAAGGCCTTCGAGGGCGCCGACCGCTTCTTCCCGATCAGCTACCAGAAGAACTGGGAAGTGATCCGCATCGTCGCCAAGGGCTCGGGCGAGAACTTCGACCGCGCCGCGTACGACAAGCTGGCGAAGAGCGAGGCCGAAGCCGCCGCGAAGAAGAAGAAGTAGCGGCGCAGCCCGGGTCGAGCGAAGGCGGGACCCGGGCTGCCGGACCCGCGACGGCGCCCGTCGCGGACCTTGCGTTGCGCTCGAACCGGGCTGCTTGCTTGCGTGCACCCCACTGGCCGGAATGCTCGCCTCGACGACATCCTCACCATGCTCACGCTCAAGAACCTCTCCAAGTCGTACGTTGCCGGCACGCCGGTGCTCACCGACGTCAACCTCGACATCGACGCGCGCGGGATCACGGCGATCATCGGCGCCTCGGGCACCGGCAAGTCGACGCTGATCCGGTGCATCAACCGGCTGGTCGAGCCCACGAAGGGCGAGATCCTGTTCGAGGGCGCCGATCTCGCCGGCCTCTCCGGCCGGGCGCTGCGCCACGCGCGCCGGCATATCGGCATGGTGTTCCAGGAGTACAACCTGGTCGAGCGCCTGTCGGTCATGGAGAACCTGCTGTCGGGGCGTCTGGGCTACGTGTCGGCGTGGCGCGCGTGGCGGCGCAAGTTTCCGCCGGAGGACATCCGGCGCGCCTTCGAGCTGCTCGACGTCGTCGGCCTGACCGGATTCGCGCACCAGCGCGCCGACGCGCTGTCGGGCGGCCAGCGGCAGCGCGTGGGCATCGCCCGCGCGGTGATGCAGGAGCCGAAGCTCATGCTGGCCGACGAGCCGACGTCCTCCCTCGATCCCAAGACCTCGGTCGAGATCATGGAGCTGCTGACGGAGGTCGGCCGTTCGCGCGGTATCCCGGTGCTCGTCAACATGCACGACGTCGAGCTCGCCAAGCGCTTCGCCGACCGCATCATCGGCATGACCGGCGGGCGTATCGTGTTCGACGGGCCGGCCGCGCAGCTCGACGACGCCACGCTGACCATGATCTACGGCGGGCAGGGCTGGCTGCATTGAGCGCGACGTTACCCGGGACGGCACCGCGATGAGCGCCCCGGCCGCGGCGGCGCTGCCGGCCGACCCTTTCCGCGCAGCCTGTGGCCGCGAGTCGCGGTGGTCGCGCTCGTCGCCTACGTGATCTACGCCTGCGCCCAGCTCGATGTGTCGTGGGCCCGCGTCCAGATCGGGCTCGTCAACGCCGCTCATTTCTTCGACCGGTTGTTTCCGCCGAATTTTGCGCGCTGGGAGCTGCTTGCCAAGGGCTTGAAGGAGAGCCTCGAGATCGCGGTGCTCGCGAGCGCGCTGGGCATCGTGCTGGCGCTGCCGATCGGCCTGTTCGCCGCGCGCAACCTGATGCCGACGTGGGCGACGTGGCCTGCCCGGTTCATCATCGTGTCGGCGCGCTCGTTTCATCCGGTCATCGTCGCGATCCTGTTCGTCAAGGCGGTCGGCTTCGGCGCGCTGGCCGGGATCCTCGCGCTGACGGTGGCATCGATCGGCTTCATCGGCAAGCTCTTCACCGAGGCGATCGAGGAGATCTCGCTGAAGCAGGTCGAGGCCATCCGCGCGACCGGCGCGCCGTTCTCGTCGGTGCTGGCGTTCGGCGTGCTGCCGCAGGTGTTCTCGCGCTTCATCGGCTTCGCGACCTATCAGCTCGACTCGAACCTGCGCAACTCGACGATGGTCGGCATCGTCGGCGCCGGCGGCATCGGCGGCACGCTGTTCGCGGCGTTCCAGCGCTTCGACTACGACTACGTCTGCGCGATCCTGATCTCGATCATCACGCTGATCATGATCGGCGAGTTGCTTGCCACCGGCGTGCGCGCGATCTTCATCGGCAACGCCACGCTCGCCGAGCTGTTCCGCCGCGGCGGAGCGCGTCCGCGCGAAATGCACCTCGAGGACGATTGATGGCGGGCCCCGCGCCCGCGGCGGACTCCCCGCCGCAGCCTTCGGTGGCGGAGCGCATCTGGCTGCGCTTCTCGCCGGCGCAGCGGCTCGCGCGCTTCGCCGTCTATCTGGTGATCGTCGCCGCGATCGTCATGTCGCTCCGGTCGGTCGAGGTGATCCCGGAGTTCCTGTACGACGCCCCCGAGCAGGTGGTCGACCTGCTGACGCGGATGTGGCCGGCCGACTGGAGCAGCTATCCGCAGGAGGTCCACGATGCGCTGATCGAGACGATCCACATCGCCACGCTCGGCACGCTGCTCGCATTGGTGCTGGCGGCGCCGGTAGGCGTCCTCGCGGCGCACAACCTCGTGCCGTCGACGCCGGTCAACCTGCTCGCCAAACTGATCCTGGTTTCGTCGCGGTCGGTCAATTCGCTGGTGTGGGCGCTGCTGTTCGTCGGGATCTTCGGCCCCGGCGCGCTGGCGGGCACGCTGGCCATCGCCTTCCGCTCGATCGGCTTCGTCGGCAAGCTGCTCGGCGAGGCCCTCGAGGAGGCACAGCCCGGGCCGATCGAGGCACTCACCGCGGCCGGCGCGCCGTGGGTGTCGCGAATGACCTTCGGCTACTGGCCGCAGGTCAAGCCGGCGTTCTGGTCCATCGCGCTGTTCCGGTGGGACATCAACGTGCGCGAATCGGCGGTGCTGGGGCTGGTCGGCGCCGGTGGGATCGGCATGGCGCTCGACTCGGCACTAAACCTCTTCCAGTGGCCGCTGGTCGCGGTGATCCTGGCCGCGATCTTCGCCGTCGTCATCATCGCTGAAGTGATCGTCACGCAGGTGCGCAAGCGCATCATCTGACGACGACATCCGGCGCGTTGCATTCACCGCAATCCGACCCGGACCGCCTTTCGCACACGGCAGGGATTCGCGATTATCGGGCGTCGTGGTCGGGGACCGGTAGGGGCGGCGACGAATGATGATGGGCAGCAAGATCGTCACGATCAGGCGGTGACCGACAGGGCTCCCCCAAACGCGCCACCAACCCCGAGTACCGCCGCGTGGGCGAGACAATCGCCTTTTCCACGACCTCGGCCCCGCCGACGATCGCGACCCCGGTCCGCGACCGCGTCACCGCCGTGTAGAGGAGCTCCCGCGTCACGACGCGATTCGGCTCGGCCGGCAACAGCAGCAGCACACGGTCGAACTCCGACCCCTGCGCCTTGTGCACCGTCGTGGCGAACGCGGTCTCGTGCTCGGGCAGGCGCAGCGGCGCCACGGACCGGAAGCCGCCGTCGCTGTCCGGGAAGTACACCATCAACGTGTCCGAAGCATCGGGCAACACGATGCCGACGTCGCCGTTGAAGAGCTTCAGCACGTAGTCGTTGGAGCAGCACCATCACCGGGCGGCCCGGATACCACTCGGAGCGGCCTGCCGGGATCGAGCGGATGGTCGAGCGTGTTGCGGAAATGCTGGCTGGCGAATCCGTTGATCTCGGCCACGCCGCGCGGGCCTTCACGCTCGGCGCACAGCACGCGGAAGCGACCCAGCGCGTCGAACAGTGCCGCCCTGTTCTCGACGCTGGCACGGGCGGCGTCGACGTAGCTCTTCATTCCGTCGATGATCCGCTGCAGTGACCCGGCCTGCGGAGCCGGATGCGCGTCCTCGATCCACTCGAGTGCCGGATCGGCGCCCGAGCGCAGCAAGTCGATCGCGGCCCGGGCTTCGCCGGCGTTGACATGCGCGGCGAGTCGCCCGATGCCCGAATCCGCCGCGAAGCGGAAATTCTCGGTCAGCCAGACGACGCTGTCGTGCAGGTGGGTTGGCTTGACCGGCGCGGCGCGCGCGATGCGCACGGCGGGAATGCCGGTGACGGCGGACAGCCGCTCGACGCACGCACTGCTCAGCGTCGGGTCGGCTGACAATTCCGCGAACACGGCGCCGGACTCGACGGCGGCGAGCTGATCCTTGTCGCCCAGCAGGATGATGCGCGCCGCGGTCGGCACGGCCTCGACCAGCCTGGTCGCGAGCGCCAGGTCCAGCATCGAAGCCTCGTCGACGACGAGGAGATCGATTGGCAGCGGGTTGCCCGCGTGGTGGCGAAAGCCGCTGGAGTCCGGCAGAACGCCCAGCAACCGGTGGACGGTGAACGATTCCGCGGGCAAGCGCTCGCGCAGGTTGGCGGGCAGGTGGGCGGCAGCGTTGCGGATCGCGTCCAGCATCCGGGCCGCGGCCTTGCCGGTCGGGGCCGCCAGCCGGATCCGGCAGTCCGGATCATCGGCGAGGACGCAGGCGAGCACGCTGACGATGGTGGTCGTCTTGCCGGTGCCGGGACCGCCGCTGATGATCGTCAGGCGGCTCTCGAGCGCCAGCGCCGTCGCGATCTTCTGCCAGTCGGCGCGATCGCCCAGTCGTTTTGCGTTGGCGGCGAACAGGCGACCGAGGAGCGACTTCGCGTCCTTGCCGATGGCGACCTTGGGCGCGCCCGCGCGCTCCGTCAGGCGCTGCGCCAGCCGGCGCTCGTAATCGAAGTACCGGTGCAGGTACAGGCGGCCTTCGTCGTCGAGGATCAGCGGTTGCGCGGCGGACATCTCCGGCGTGCCGACCATGCCCGATTCGAGCAGCGCGCGGCGCAGCGCGGACTCGTCTGCCATCCTCGCCGTGCCGCGACGACATCGGCGAGCCGCGTGCAGACGTGGCCCGAAGTCGTGGCGAGGCTGGTCGCGCGGGCCGCCGCCCGCAGCGGGTCGAGCGTGTGCTCGGGGGCGCCGCTCTCGCGGGCCCAGCGCACGACGTGGCGGGCAAAGCCCTCGGCCAGCGCTTGGTCGGGTGCATGGAGGAAGCGTCCGTTCACGATGCCACCTTCGCCGGCCCGTTCGCGAACAGCGCGTCGAGCCGAGCAAGCGTGGCCGCCGTCGGCCGATGATGGAACACGCCGGCCGGCGTGCCGTCGGCATTGACCCAGTCCGGCCGCACGCCGCGCACGAAGAGGTAGAGCACGCCGCCGAAGTGCGTGTCGTGGCGGTATCCCGGCACGCGGTGCCCGAGGTAGCGATCCATCGCCAGCGCGTAGAGCAGGTACTGCAGGTGGTAGCCGTGCTCGGCCATCGCCGCCTGCAGCGCGACCGGGCCGTAATCGGACGGGCCGTAGCCGAGATGATTCGATTTCCAGTCGAGCACGTAGTAGCGCCCGCCGTGCTCGAAGACGAGGTCGATGAAACCCTTCAGGTAGCCTTCCAGATCGCGGAATCCGAGCCGCGGCACGTCGTAGCCCAGGCTCCTGAGCGTGGCGTTCAGCGCGTGCGCCGACACGCTGCGGCACAGGCACGCTGAATTCGAGCTCGGTGAGACGCCGCGTGGCGGGCACCGACCCGAGGACGATCCCGTCTGGCAGAGTCGTATTCATCACGTTCGCCAGCATCCGCGCGGCCATGCGCGCGAGCAGCGGCGGTTGTTCGGACGCGCGCACGCCGGGAAGGAATTGCGGATGCGCGGAGAGGCCGCGGCCGATGGCGTCGCTCCAGCCCGACGAATCGGTGAAATCGATGCGCTCGAAGATCGCGTGCAGGCACTCGCCGGCGTCGGTGCCGCGCGGAAAGCGCAGGATGTCATCCGGCGCGATGCCCGGCGGCGGCGCGCCGACGCGCCGGCGCGGCGTCCGGCGATCCGTGCATCGTGGTCGTTCGCGGCCGCCTCGCTTTTTGCGTCGCTGGCGAGGCCGGAAAAGCTGCTGATCCGCCACGCGGAAGCGATCGTCCTTCGGCGCGGTCAGCGCGCTCGAGCGATGCCGGCGCGAAGTCGGCCGGCGCGATTCCCGCGCCGCGCGCTGCCGGCAGCGCCGCGACGGCGAGGTGGGGCGCCAGTCGCGCGGCCAGGGCCTGCCACGCAGCGGCAATGTCGGCCGGGGAGCGCTTTCCGTCGCACCAGCTCGTTGGCGATTCGCCGCCGCTGGCGACGAGCCAGTTGAGGAGGCTCTTCGTGCTCTCGCCCGTCGTCGGTCTGCCGAAGCTGCTCGACGTGTAGGTGCCGGCGATCAGGTAGCACCGATGGACCGCGCGCGTCAGCGCCACGTAGATGAGGCGCAGCGACTCGGCCGACTCCTCGAGCCTGATCGCGTTCCTGATGTCCCTGTCGTCGCCGATTTCTGCGTCGAGCCGGAAATCGATGACGGCCGTGCCCTCGGCGTCGTGATATTCGCGTCCCTCCGGCTTCGGCCCGCCGAATCTCGCATTGCCGTCCCACAGGAACGGGCAGAACACGATGCCGAACTCGAGTCCCTTCGCCTTGTGGACGGTGACGATCTTGACCAGATTGCGGTCCGACTCCAGGCGCAGCTGCGCGACTTCTTCGGCGGCGCCGTCGCGGCGCTTCGTCGCGAGCCAGCGCAGCAGCGCGTCCGGCGATTCGTGCGCCGCCGCGGCCTGATGAATCTGCTCGCCGAGGTGCAGCAGGTTGGTCAGACGCCGCTCCCCGTCGTCGCGGCGAAGCATGCGCGCGCTCACATTCTCGTCCGACAGGAGCCTGCGATACATGACGCCCACGCCCCGGCGCAGCCAGACTTCGCGGTAATCGGCGAAGCGCTGCAGATAGCCCATGAGCGCCGCCTCGTCGGCCGAGATCTCCGCGATCCGGGCCGCGTCGCAGCCCAGCATCTCGGTGGCGAGCGCACCGCGCAGCAGGGCGTCGCGCGACGGCTGGCTGATCGCGATCAGCACGCGCTCGACCTCCTCGGCGTCGGGCGACTGGAAGACGCTCGCCTGCGACATCTCGACGCTGCCGATCGCGAGCGCGGCGAGCGCGCGCTTCACCGCGCTGCCCTGCGCATGAGTGCGCACCAGCACCGCGATGTCGGCGGGCCGCAGCTTGCGATCGCCGATGGTGATTCGGCCGGCTTCGCCTTCGGTGACGAGCCGTGCGATTTCGGCGGCCGTCGCCTGCGCGGCGGACGTACGGGCGTCGGACTTGCGGATGGGGTCGCCGTCCGGCGTGACCGGGAGCGTCCACACCTGCAGGTCGGCGCGCTCCGCGGTCCTGTCGCAGAAGCGCTTGCGTTCCCGGTTGCCCGCCTCGACCCGGTGATAGGCGAGGCCTTCCAGCATGAAGGCATCCGGCCTGGCCGAGAAGAGACCGTTCAGCGCCTCGATCAGCCCCGGCGTGGAGCGCTGGTTGTGGGCGAGCGTGTAGACACGGGAGGCGGTTTGCCGCGCGCGCAGGTAGGCGTGCAGGTCGGCATGGCGGAAGCTGTAGATCGCCTGCTTGGGATCGCCGACCAGGAACACCGGCAGCTTGCCGTGGACGTAGATGCGGTCGAAGATCGCGAACTGCAGCGGATCGGTGTCCTGGAATTCGTCGATCAGCGCCACCGGAAATTTCTCGCGCAGCGACGGCGCCAGCCCGGGGTGCTCGCCGCCTTCGAGCGCGGCGTAGAGGTTGTAGAGCATGTCGTCGAAGGAGATCGCGCGTCGCTCCCGCTTGCGCCGGCGCAGGTCCGGGCCGACGGTGTCGATCAGGTCGCGGATGAGGCGCCGGCGGGTGAGATCGAGTCCGTCGGTGAAGGCGGCGTGAGTGGCGAGCAGCGCGTCGGCCGCGTCGAAGAACGCATGCGCGGGGGTTGTCTGATTCTTGTTGGTCCCGCGTTGCAGGCGGGAGGTCGACAGCAGCTCCATCCTGTCGTCCGCGGCGATTGGCGCGAGCGGCGCGGCAGCGAGGAAATAGGCGTCCCAGGCCGCTGCGGCGCGGTCGATCGCCGCTTCCTTGTACGAGCCCTTGTGCAGGGCCGGTATCGATGCCTTGACGAGCCCGACGGCCGTCACTCGCTGTGCGGCCCAGAGTCTTGCGGCCGCTTCGTATTCGCCGGTCAGCGTCGCCGGGTCGATCGCCGCCGGCGGCGCATCGAGTGCCGTCGGCCAGCGGCTCCGGGCGAGCGGCTTGGCGAGGCTGCGCCTGAGCAGCTTCGCGTACTTCTCTGGAGTGTCTTTCCTTTCCAGCAGGTAGGCGGCGAGCTCCGGAGGGCAGCTGTCGCTGGCAACGCGACGGCGCCAGAAATCGTGGACCGCCTCCAGCGCCATCTCGCTGTCGTCGGTGACGGGCTCGAGCGAGAAGGGCAGGCCGGCGGAAAACGACGCGTCGGCGAGCGCGCGCTGGCAGAAGCCGTGGATGGTGAAGATCGCGGCCTCGTCGAAGATACTGCAGCGCCTGGTCGAGCCTTGCGGCGAGCTTCGGGCGATCAAGGCCGGTGCGCTGCTCCACCGCCTGCACCAGTTGCGCAACGAACAGGTCGCCGGAGAGCCCCCCTGCGTCGCCGTCGCGCAGCCAGGCCAGCGCCTCGACGATCCGCGCACGCGTGCGCTCGCGCAGCTCCGCGGTGGCCGCGTTGGTGAACGTGACGACGAGAATCTGCCGCACGTCGAGGCCGCGCTCCAGCAGCAGCCGCAGGTAGAGTCCGCAGATGTTCCAGGTCTTGCCCGTGCCCGCCGAGGCCTCGATCAGGTTGATGCCGTCGAGGCTGCAGCTGAAGACGTCGAATTCCGCGGGGGCCTTCATTCCGCGACCTTCACTCGAACATCGTCGAGGACCGCGAGGAGCGGCGCGAACACGGTCGTCGCACACTCGACGAACTCGGCATCGAGGGGATCTTCGATCCCGCGCAGGGCGAGGCGGTAGGCCGGGTCGCGGTCCTCGCCGTACGGCCGGGACCGCGTGCTTTCCCACGCGTTCCTGGCCCTGGCGGGAGTCTTCCCCTCCGTCATGTAGGTCCATGCGGATTTCGGGAAGAAATGCACCGGACGCTGCAGCCCTGCGCGATAGAGCTCGAGCAGCGCGGCGAGCCGTTCGCGTGCGTCCTGGACGGGACGCAACCCATAATTGCCGTCGCGCGAGTGCCAGGTCGTTCGTGGCGTCGCCCCGCGCAGCGCCAGGGCGTTGAGGAACAGGTGCTCCAGCCAGCCCTCGAGGTAATCCCCGGCGCGCGCGTCGTCGTAGCGATAGCGGATGTGTCCCGACTTGCGCAGGTCGCCGAAGCTCGCCGGTCAGGCGCCACGGCTCGCCGTCGAGCAGGAATTCGAGCGTCGCGGCGACGGGATCGAGCGTCGGCTCCGCGAGCACCGGAGCGAGTGCGCGCGCGAAGCGGTCGAGTTGCTGCAATTCCCGCGCCAGCTCGACGTCGCCCAGGCGCCCCGTCGGATATTCGATTCCGGCATGGGCGTAGGTGCGCAACCCGGCGAGGCTCTCGCCTTCGAGCAGGCGCGGCAGCACGCGCTGCGCGAGAGCGTCGCGCGAGGGCCAATCGGGAACGAAGGGCTCGTCGTCCTCCAGCTCCTCGCCGCCTTGCGGGAGGATGATGCCGAGGCGTTCTTTCAGCAGATAGCGGCAAGGGTTGCGAAAGAAGCGAGCGAGGTTGTAGAGCGCCACCTCGTGGAACTCCGGTCCGGCCTTGGTCAATGCCGGAACGAAGAACTTCTGCTGCGGCTCCCTCGCGTCGTCCTCGTCCTCCGCGGCCTCGCCGGCTCCCGATCCGTCCGGCGCTGCCGTCACCGGCTCGAACAGGCGCGGTCTGCGCCGCCGCGTCCAGCCTCTGCTTCAGCGCGTCGCAGTATTCGACGTTGAAGCTGCGGGCACGCGCATCGGCATCCGGCTTGAAATAATCGATCGAGAATGACTGCAGCGGGTGTTCGACGATGAGTCGCTTGCGCGCTCTTGTCAGCGACTCCGGCGAAAACGGCATCTCTTCGATGGCTGCAGCGCAGTAGTCGAGGAGTTCCGCCACGAGGACCGACGGCGGCAGCGGCGAGTTGTCGCGCACGCTCTTCCCCGTGTAGCTCAGATACAGCCGCTCGCGCGCAGCGAGCAGGAGATCGAGGAACACATTGCGCTCGTCGATGCGGCGCTGGCGGTCGCCGCGACGGGGATGGCGGGCCATCAGGTCGAATTCGCCGGCGCGCTGCGTCGAGGGGAACGCGCCGTCATTCAGGCCGATGGCGCAGACGAAGCGATACGGCAGGTTGCGCAGGCTCGCCATCGCCGCGAAGGTGACTTCGCCACCGGGCATGCCGCCGCGCGTCGGGTCGTCGAGCAGTGCCGTGAGCGCCGTGCGGACGACCGCCGCGTCCAGGGGCGTGTCCATCCCGCCGCTCGCCATGCTGGCGTGAAGCTCGCACAGGCGCTCGGCGGTCTCGCGCTCGTCCTCGATCTCGTCGCCCGCGGGTGCGAGGAAGCTGTCGATCGCCTCGAGAAGCGTGTGCCGCCAATCGGCCGGCGACTTCGGCCGTGCGAGGGCGGCGTGCAGGCGCTCGAGCTGGCGGACGAATTCGCGGAAACTGCCCAGCGCGAGCGTGGCGGAACCCTCCGGATCGCCGGCCGCGAGGCGCTCGTTCACCGGCACGGTCGCGGAGGCCGGCAACGCGTAGCCGAGGAACAGGCGATCGAGGCCATCCTCGAAGCTGTGGCGACCGGTGTCCGGCAGGCCGAGCTCGCCGCGATGGCTCCCGTCGATGCCCCAGCGGATGCCCGATGCCCGGATCCATCCGTGGATGGCCTCCAGCTCCACGCGGCCGATGGCGAAGCGGCGCGCGACGATCGGCCGCTGCAGGAGCTCGAACACGGCGCTCGCCTGGAAGCGCGACGTGGCCACATCGAGCACGGCCAGCAGCGCCTGTGCGACCGGATTCTGCGCGCTCGCCGGCCGGCCGGTGATCGCGTACGGAATGGCGCGCGATTTCGGGGCGTTGCCGAACACCGCGTCGATCAGCGGGGCCGCGGCCGCGAGGTCCGGCGTCACCACCAGGACGTCGGACGGGCGCGGCGGATCGCGGGCCGGCGAAGAGTGCCAGCAGCTGGTCCTGCAGCACCTCGAGCTCGCGCGTGAGCGAGTGGCAGACGTGGACTTCGATGCTGCGATCGTCGGGGGCCAGCGCGACGCTGCCGCGCGCGAGATCGGTGAGGTCGAGCATCGCATTCTGGACCTGCGCGAGGAGCGTCTCCTCCGCAACCGTTTCGAAATCGGCGTCGCTCGATCTGCGCCGAGCGGTCGTCCTGAAGCAGGAGATCCACGTGCGCCTGCGTCTGCTTGCCCCACGCGGCCAGCAGGCGATTGCCGACTTCGTGGTGTGCGGCGCGCTCCTTCACCGCGAGCCAGGCGAGGCGCTTGCGGTCGACGATCTCGAACCAGTATTCGCGGCAGGGGTTCAGCACGTAGAGCCGCAGATCGATCCACCGGGCCAGGCGATGCAGGATGTCGAGGTAGAGCGGCGGCGTCGTCGGGAGGCAGAAGACGTGCGCCGCGGCGGGCAGCCCCGCGCGCGCCGGCGCGTCCGGCCCCATTTCGTTCATCGCGTCGAAGAAGGCCACCGACGGATGGCGGCTGTCGGTGCCGAGATCGCCGGCGATGCGCCGCCACAGCGCGGCCTGCCAGCGCTCGTCCTCCCTGGCGCGCGGCGTCGTGGTCATCGATCCCGGCGAGCTTGCCGGCGAGCCATGCCGCAAGCCAGTCGGGCCGGTAGGTGAGATAGTGCTCGAGCAGCGCGGCGGTGCGCGCCGCGAGTTCGTAGCGCATGACCTCGTCCGCGTGGCGCAGGTAGCCCGCGAGCGGCGCGTGCGCGGCGACGAATGCCTGCTCGCTGAAGAGTCCCAGCACGCGCCAGGTCAGCACCGGCGTGGTGAAAGGCGACACTTCGGAGACCGGCACCACGTGCCCGATCTGCCGCCACAGCCACTGCGCGAGAAAGGAGAAGTGCACGTTCGCGCAGATCGCCGAAGCGTTCGGCGGCGGCGAGCTCCACGCGGCGCCGCATCGCCGCGCTCGGCACGATGATCTCCTCGCGCACGAACGGCGACTCCGGTGGCGCGGCCATCGCGTCGAGGAGCGCCTCCTCGAGGCGCTCGAAGCGGTTCGAGAATCTGATCTGCAGCATTCAGGTGGCGTTGGCGGGGTGGCCGGGAGATTCGTGCCCGATCCGGAAAGTCGGGCGCGTCTAGCCGCGAGACCGGAACATCGGCAGGGTCCCCGCATCATAACGGGGGAGGGGGCTCACTGGGTGAGCCGGGAAGGGCGAGCGCCGCGTCAGGACTTGCGTGCGAGCTGCGACGCGGGTCGCGCCGTCGCGCCCGCCGCCTCAGAACTTCTGGAGGTGCAGGCCGCCGTCGACGTGGATGGCTTCGCCCGTCACGAACGGCAGCTCGCCGCGCGCGAGCATCGCGGCCGCCCGGCCCACGTCCTCCGGCTCGCCCCAGCGCGCGATCGGCGTGAGTCCCTCCGCGATCAGCCTGTCGTACTTGGCGGCGGCGACCTGGGTCATGTCGGTGCGGATGACGCCGGGGCGAATCTCGTAGACGCCGATGCCTGCCGCGGCGAGCCGCAGCGCGTAGAGTCGCGTCATCATCGCGAGCCCCGCCTTGGCGACGCAGTACTCGGCACGGTCCGGCGACGCGATGACGGCGTTGGCCGAGGAAATGGTGACGATCGACCGCGGATGGCCGGACGGCGTGTCGGCGAGCATCCGGCGCGCGGCGGCCTGGGTCAGGAAGAACGTGCCGCGCAGGTTGATGCCCAGCACCCGGTCGAAGCTCTTCACGGAAACGTCGAGAAGGTCGCCGCGCGAAGCCACCGACACTCCCGCGTTGTTGACCAGACAGTCGAGCCGGCCGGCGAGCGCCCAGGTCGCATCGAGCAGCGGCGCGTGCTCGTGAAGCTCGCCGATGTCGGCCGCGACGAAGCGGCAGCGCGCGCCGCGGGCCGCGAGGCCGGCTTCCGTTTCGGTTGTGTTGGCGGTCGCCGCGAGATCGGCGATGACGACGTCGAACCCGCTGTCCGCCAGCGCGTAGGCGATGCCGCGGCCGATGCCGCGATTGCCGCCGGTCACGAGCGCCACGGGTCGCGTCGCCATGGTGCCCTCAATCGTGGCGGAAGCGTGGCGGCCGCTTCTCGCGGAATGCCCGCACGCCCTCGGCGAGATCCTCGCTGCCGGCGACAAAGCCCGCCGCGAGCGCCTCCATCGCCGCCGTCGGCCCGCGCGGCAGCGAGCCGTCGATCAGCTGCTTGGTCACCTGCACGGCGATGCGGGGTCCCTCGGCGATGCGCGTCGCCACTGCCTGCACCCGCGCGGGCAGGGCGGCGAGATCGACGACCTCGTTGATCATCCCCCACCGGCACGCGTCGTCGGCGCCCGCCGGCTCTCCGGTCAGCGCCATCTGCTTGGCCCGCCCGACCCCGATGAGCGCCGCCAGCCGGGCCGTGCCGCCCCAGCCGGGCACCACGCCGATCCGCGTCTCCGGCAACGCGAAGCGCGCGTCGCGCGAAGCGAGCCGCAGGTCGCAGGCGAGCGCGAGCTCGAGCCCGCCGCCGAACGCGACACCCGCAATCGAAGCGACGGTCGGCATCGGGAGGTGCGCGAGCCGGTCGAACACGCGATGCCCTTCGGCGATCCAGCGCCGCCACATCCCTTCGGGCCCGAGTGCGGACCACTCGTCGACGTCCGCACCGGCGCAGAACGCGCGCTCCGACGACGAACGGACCACGACGACGCGCACGTCGGTGCGCGCCTCGAGCTCCGCGCAGATGGCGTCGAGCCGTCCGAGCATCGCGAGCGTCAGCGCGTTCAGCCGCTCCGGGCGATCGAGCTCGATCGTGGCCACCGGGCCGTCGATGCGCAGGATGACGTTCGCGTCGGCTGCGTGTGTCGTCATGGATCTCGCTCAGTCGGCGACGGCGCGATCCAGGCGCGCGCGACGGGGGTTCTCCGGGAGCACCAGACGCATGGGTTCCGGGCGGAACAGGCGCGGATCCATCGGCCGCAGATCGTCCGCCACCTGCAGCGCGAATCCCGCCTGCGCCAGCACGTCGCGGTCGAGGTCGACTCCCGGCGCGAGCTCGATCACCGTGAGTCCGGCGGAACGCAATTCGAGCACGCAGCGCTCGGTGACGTAGAGCGCCTGCCTTCCTTCCGCGAGCGCCCGGGCGCCGTTGAAGGTCACCTGCTCCACGGCGGGCACGAGCTTGGCGTGCCGTCCCTCGCGGACGATGCGCATCGCGCCGTCGCGCACGTCGAGCTCGATGCCGCCGGCGCGGAAATAGCCGGAGAACACCATCTTGCGCGCCCGCGCGGTGATGTCGACGAAGCCGCCGCAGCCGGCGGTCACGTGCGGGCGCAGCGCGAGCTTCGAGACGTTGACGCTGCCGTCCCGCCCGATCTCGAGGAAAGACAGCAGCGCGATGTCGGAGCCGCCGCCCTGGAAGAAGGTGAACTGCTGCGGCGACGACAGGATCGCCTGCGCGTTGTAGGCGCAGCCGAAGGGAAAGCCGTCGGCAGGGACGCCGCCGACCGGCCCCTGCTCGATCGCCCAGGTCACCGCCTCGCCCAGTCCTTCCTCGATCAGGATGTAGGGCACGAGCGGCGAGATGCCGAACCCGAGGTTGACCACGTCGCCCGCGCGAAGCTCCATCGCCGCGCGCCGGGCGATCACCTTGTCGGGGCCGAAGGGCACGGGCGCGAACGAGCCTTGCGGGCGCCGCACTTCGCCCGAGAGCGCGGGATCGTAGGCGATCTCGGTGGCCTGCTTCTGCTCCGGGTCGACGACGACGAAATCGACCAGCGTCGACGGCACGATCACGCGCTGCGGCGGAATCGAGCCGCGCGCCGTGGTGCGCTTGACCTGTGCGATCACCACGCCGCCGGAGTTGCGCACGGCGAGCGCGACGTCGACGGCGCCGAGCACGGCGCCTTCGTGCTCCATCGACACGTTGCCGTCCTCGTCCGCGGTCGTCCCGCGGAGGATGCCGACATTCGGCACGATGTTGGGCACGTGCAGCCACTCCTCGCCACCGAACTCGACGAGGCGCACGATGTCGGGCCGCGCCGAGGCGTTCATGCGCCCGCCGTCGAGGCGCGGGTCGACGAACGTGCCGAGCCCGACCTTGGTCAGCACGCCCGCCCGCTTGGCGGCGACGTCGCGCAGCATGTCGAACAGCACGCCGCTGGGCAGGTTCCAGGCGGCGACCTCCTCGCTCGCGATCATTTCGCGAATGCGCGGCGGGGCGAACGAGGACGGGCCGCTCGGATACGAGCCGCCGATCACGCGGGCGAGCATGCCGGGCTGGGCGAGGTGATCGATGCCCTTGATGCCGTACATGTCCCCGGCGCTGATGGGCATGATGACCGTCAGGCCGTGCGGCCGGCCCTCGGCGCGGAAGCGCGCGCCCAGCGCCGCGAGGAAGGCGTCCGGCGTGTTCAATCCGGACGAGCTGCTCACCGCGAGCACGGCGCCATCCGGCACCAGCGCCGCCGCGCGCTCGAGGGCGACGATCTTCGAGCTCACTCGAACCACTTCATGATGTGCCGGCCGACGAGCACTTTCTCGCCGCGCTGATTGACGACCTCGAACTCCGAGGTCGTCCGGCGGCGCGACGAATCGCGCTCCAGCAGCCGGTAGCGCACGGTGATCGTGTCGCCGATGCGCACGGGCGCGATGAAGCGGATGCCGTCGTAGCCGAGCGAGACCATCGACCGCCAGCCGAAGGCCGCGATGAGGCGCGCCGCCAGCATCGTCGAGGCGGTCGAGGTGAAGCCCAGCACCAGCACGCCGTGGGCGATGCGCTCGCCGAACGGCGAGTTCGCCTTCATGAACTCCTGGTCGACATGGACCGGCGCGAGATCGCCGGTGATCCCGGCGAAGAGATAGACGTCCGACTCGCCGACGGTCTTGCTGAACGTGATGACCTCGTCGATCGACGGCGTGGCGCCGGGCGGGGCGCCCGCGGGAGTTTCCGGTGTGTTCATCGGTCTGGCGGAAGAGGGGACACTGCGCAGCGTACGCAGCGCGCCCGGGGGCTGTCAACGCTCACCGGTCACGTTCCGCCCAGAAGGTTGCGGGCGATGATCAGCCGCTGGATCTGGTTGGTTCCCTCGTAGATCTGCGTGATCTTGGCGTCGCGGTAGAGCCGCTCCACCTCGACCCCCCGCACGTAACCCATGCCACCGTGGACCTGCACGGCGTTCGCCGTGTGCTCGACGGCGGCGTCGGTGGCGAAGCACTTCGCGATCGAAGCCGCGAGCGTCGCGCGCTCGCCGCGATCGAGCGTCTGCGCGGCGTCGCGAACGAGGAGCCGCGACGCGTGCAGGCTCTTCGCCATGTCCGCGATCAGCCACTGGATCGCCTGGAATTCCGCGATCGCGTGGCCGAACTGGCGCCGGGCATTCGCATGCGCGACCGACGCGTCGAGCGCGGCCTGCAGGATGCCCACGGCGAGCGCGCCGATGCCCACGCGTCCCTTGTCGAGGACGCTCATCATCAGGTGAAAGCCGCGGTTCTCGGGCCCGAGCAGCGCGTCGCCGGGCAAGCTCGACGCCGTCGAAGAAGAGCGCGCCGACCGGTGAGGCGCGCTGGCCCATCTTGTGCTCCTTCGCCCCGGCGCGCACGCCGGGCTGATCGAGGTCGACGACGAAGATGCTCATGCCGCGCTTGCCCGCAGCGGCGTCGGTGCGCGCGAGGACCACGGCGAAGTCGGCCACCGGCGCGTTGTGGATCCACAGCTTGCTGCCGTCGAGCCGCCAGCCGGCGGGCGTGCGGGTCGCGGTCGTGCGGATGCCCGACACGTCCGACCCCGCCTCGGCCTCGGTGATCGCGTAGGCGGGGCGCCGTCGCGCCTGCAGCAGCGGGGCGAGGTATTCCCGGTGCTGGGCCGGCGTGCCGTGCTCCGCCAGCAGGGTGGCCACCAGCTCGACCAGTCCGCATTGATCAGCGACCGAGGCGTAGCCGCGCGCGAGCTCCTCCATCACGATGGCGTAGGCCACGCAGTCCGCGCCGGCCCCGCCCAGTTCCTCCGCAATGGTGATGCCGAAGAGCCCCAGCTCCGCCATCTCGCGATACAGCTCGTCGGGAAAGCGCTCGCTCGCGTCGAGCTCGACCGCGACCGGGCGGATCTTCGCATCGGCAAACTGGCGCGTGGTGTGCCGGATGAGCGCGTGGCGCTCGTCGCCTTCGTCCATGGGGGCTCCTCTGTTCGCCTGGGCGGATGCTAACATTCGATGGGGCTCGAGGATGACCAGCGCAATCTCCGACCACGTCGACTACGTCTCCGGCAGGACGCGCCTGTACGGCATCGTCGGCGATCCGATCGAGCAGGTGCGCTCGCCCGAGATGATCACCGCCGAGATGGTCGGCCGCGGCCTCGACGCCGTGCTGGTGCCGATCCACGTGCTGCCGGACGAGTTCGACGCCTGCCTGCCGCAGCTGCTGCGCGTGCGCAACCTGGGCGGCCTCGTGTTCACGATTCCCTACAAGGCGCGTGCGTGTGCGCTGGCCGACGACCTGCTCGCCGCAGGCGCGGGTCGTCGGCGCCATCAACGTGCTCGGGCGCGGCCAGGACGGCCGCTGGCGCGGCGAGATCTTCGACGGCCTGGGCTGCGTGACGGCGCTGCGGCGGCGCGGCGTGGAACTCGCAGGCAGGCGCGTGCTGCTGATCGGCGCCGGCGGCGCGGGCTCGGCGATTGCCGTTGCCGTCGGCTTCGAGCGGCCGGCGTCGCTCACCATCCACGATATCGACGCCGATCGCGCACGCGCGCTGGCGGCGAAAGTCGCGCGCGCGCATCCGGGCGTCGACGTCACGGCCGCCGCGCCGGCGATCGAAGGCGTCGACGTGCTGATCAACGCGTCGCCGGTCGGCATGCTCGCCGACGCGCGGCTGCCGATCGACGTCGCGTCGCTGCCGCGCGACCTGGTGGTGCTCGACGCGATCGTCAAGCCCGAGCGAACGCCGCTGCTCGCGCTCGCCGAGCGCTGCGGCTGCACGACGGTGCTCGGGCGCGAGATGATGCGCGGCCAGATCGCGCAGATGGTCGACTTCTTCGTCTCCGGCTAGGCGCGGGACGTGCGGACCTGTCGCCGCGATGCAGGTCGCGTCGGCGGCGGCGCGGCGGCGGCTGCGACGGTGATGCAGCGGCGCGATGCCTGCGGCGACGGCCTTACGCGAAATCCATCTGGAAGCTGAACACGTCCTCGTTCGGCTCGCTGTGGACCTTGAAGTCGCTCGTCAGGAAGACCTGCTGCATCGCGCGATTCGCGCGCAGCACCTCGGCGGTGAACCCGCGTATCCCGTTGCGCTTGGCGATGGTGGCCAGGTGCTTCAGCAGGAACGAGCCGATGCCGCGGTTCTGCCAGTCGTCGCGCACGACGAAGGCCACCTCCGCCAGGTTGGTCTTCTCGTCGAGATAGTAGCGGCCGATGGCGATGATGTCCTCGCCGTGGGCCTCCGGGAGCGTCGCGACGATGGCGATGTCCTTGCGGTGGTCGATGAAGACGAAGTCCTGGATCTCCTTGCGCGGAATGTGCTTGGAGCGGGACATGAACCGGTAATACATCGTTTCCTGCGACAGCGCGTAGAACAGATCGACCGTGGCCGGCTCGTCGGTCGGGTGGATCGGGCGGAAGTTGATCTGGGTCCCGTCGCTCAGCAGGTGGGTGGTGCGGAACTCCTTGGGACCGATGACGACCTTGCCCTCGACGTCCGCCAGTTCCGGGCGCAGGAACCTGGCTTCGATCGCCTCCTTGAGCAGCTGCGCCCGGAACTTCGGGTGGGCGATGGAGATGAGCGCGATGGCGCGTTCCTGCACGCTCTTGCCGTGCAGATAGGCGACGCCGTATTCGGTGACGACGTAGTGGACGTCGCCGCGGGTCGTCACCACGCCGGCGCCCGGAGCAGAGCCGCGTGACGATGCGCGACAACGTCCCGTCCTTGGCCGTGGAAGGAATGGCGATGATCGCCTTGCCGCCCGGCGAGCGGGCGGCGCCGCGGTTGAAGTCCACCTGCCCGCCGATGCCGGAGTAGAACTGGGTGCCGAGCGAGTCCGCGCAAACCTGGCCGGTGAGGTCGATCTCCAGCGCGACGTTGATGGCGACCTGCTTGTGCTGCTGGGCGATGACGAACGGGTCGTTGACGTACTCCGTGGGATGGAACGCGAACAGCGGATTGTTGTCGATGTAGTCGTAGAGTCGCCGGGTGCCCATGCAGAAACTGGCGACGATCTTGCCCTGATCGAGGGACTTGCGGCTCCCGTTGACGGCGCCCGACTCGATGAGGTCGATGATCGAGTCGGTGAACATCTCGGTGTGGATGCCGAGGTTCTTCTTGTCCATGAGGAACGGCATCACCGCCTGCGGGATCGCGCCGATGCCGAACTCGACCGTCGAGCCGTCCTCGACCAGCGCGGCGACGTATTCGCCGATCTGCGCGTGTCTCCGCATCCGGCTCGGGCACCTGCACTTCGATCAGCGGCGCGTCGGTGGGCACGAGCACGTCGATGTCGTAGACGTACAGGAACCCGTTGCCCAGCGTGCGCGGCATGTTCGGGTTGACCTGGGCGATGACCAGGCTGGCGTTCTCCGCGGCGCTCTTGACGATGTCGACGGACACGCCGAGGCTGCACATGCCGCGGCTGTCCGGCGGGCTGACCTGGATGAGGGCGGCATCCAGCGGCAGCTGGCCGGAGGTGAACAGGCGGGGGATGTCGGACAGGAAGATCGGGGTGTAGTCGCCCAGTCCCTCCTGGATGATCTTGCGGACGTTGTCGGAGATGAAGAAGCTGTTGACGCGGAAGTGCTCGGCCAGCGCCTCGTCCGCATAGGGCGCATCGCCGGACGTGAGCAGGTGGACGATGGAGGTGTCGGACAGCTCGCGGCCGCGCGCCACCAGCGCGCGCACGAGTTCCTGCGGCTGCCCGCAGCCCGTGCCGACGAATACCCGCTGGCCGGGGCGGATCCGCTTGACGGCTTGCGCGGCGGTGGCGACCAGCTCGCGGTAGGTCTCCTGCCAGTTCGGGTCTTCGGCGGGCTGATCCACGCGCGGACTCATTGCGGCAGACCCGGCGCCGTGCGCACCTTGAGCGTGATGCGCGCATCGGCGGCCACGGATGCCCGGCCGGGCGGGGCGACGATGAACGGGTTGATGTCCATTTCGACGATCTCGGGGAAATCGGTCACCAGCTGGCTGATGCGCTGCAGGCTCGTGGCGATGGCATCGAAGTCGACGCCGGCCTCGCCGCGCACGCCCTTGAGCAGCGCGAACGACTTGGTGCTCTCCAGCATCTGCAGGGCCTCGTCCTGGGTGATGGGGGCGATGTGGAACGTGACGTCCTTCATCACCTCGACGAAGATGCCGCCCAGGCCGAACATGAGCATGGGGCCGAACTGGGGATCGCGGATCATGCCCAGGATGACCTCGCGCCCGCTCTCGCACATCTTCTCGACGTAGACGCCGTGAATGCGGGCGTCGGGCACCTTGGCGCCGATGCGCATCATCATCAGGTCGTAGGCGTCGAGCACCGCATCGGGCGACGTCAGGTTCAGCTTCACGCCGCCGACGTCGGACTTGTGGATGACGTCGGGCGACGCGATTTTCATCACGATCGGGTAGCCGAGCTTGCCGGCGGCCTCGACGGCTTCGGCGGCCGTGGCGACGAGCTGCCCGGGCTGGACGGTGAAGTCGTAGGCGCGCAGGATTTCCTTGGCGGACGCCTCGCCGATCTCGTACTCGCGGGTCTTCAGGTGGCGCTGGATGATCCGCTCGGCGCGGCGGCGGTTGACGGGGAAGCGGGTCACCACGCGCGGCGGGCGGCGCAGCCAGGCGGCGTAGTCGCACATGGCGCGCAGCGCGGCCACGGCGCGCTCGGGCGACTCGTAGTCCGGCAGGTCGGACGCCACCAGCTCCTCGCGGCCCGGCATCACGTTCTGTCCGCCCATGAACGACACCAGGATGGGCTTGTCGCGACGGTTGCAGGCGGCGATGGCCCGCGCGGTCTCCGCCGGCTGGGTCATCGCCTGGGGTGTGAGAATGACGATGATGGCGTCCACGGCGGGATCGTCCTGCGCCGCGTTGACCGCCATCACGTAACGTTCGGGATCGGCATCGCCAAGGACATCGATCGGGTTGCCGACGCTGGCGGCCGGGGGCAGCTTGCTGGCCAGCGCTGTCGATGTGCTGCCGGCGAAAGCGCTGACCTGCAGGCCCGACTGCTCGACCGCGTCGGCGGCCATGATGCCGGGGCCGCCGGCATTGGTGATGATCGCCACGCGGTCGCCCCGGGGCAGCGGCTGCATGACGAAGGCAGTCGCAGTAATCGAACATGGCCTCGAACGTTTCGGCGCGGATGATGCCGCAGCGCTTGAACGCGGCGCCGTAGGCGATGTCGGTCCCGGCCAGGCTGCCGGTGTGCGATGAGGCGGCCTTGACGCCGGCATTGGTGACGCCGGCCTTGAAGATCACGACGGGTTTGCGTGACGCGGCGGTCTCGGCGGCCTTGATGAAGGCGTCGCCGGAATCGACGCTCTCGAGATACCCGACGATGACCCTGGTTTGCGGGTCGTCGGCGAAGGCCTTGAGGAAATTGGTTTCCGACAGGTCCGCCTTGTTGCCCATGCTGATGAGCTTGGCCAGGCCGAGGTGCCGTGCCGCAGCCCAGTCGAGAATCGCCGTGCACAGCGCGCCGGACTGGGAGATCACCGAGATCCCGCCTGGTTGCGGCATCTGCTTGGCGAACGAAGCGTTCATCCGGTGGTGGGCGTTGATCAGGCCCAGGCAATTGGGTCCGAGCATGGCCACGCGCCGCGCCTTGCAGTAGTCGGCGAGCTCCTTTTCCAGGGCGGCCCCGTCGGGGCCGACCTCCTTGAACCCGGCGGTGATGACGACCACCGCCCTGGCGCCGGCATCGATCGAATCGACCACGGCCTGCCGCACCAGCGCGGTGGGTACGGCGATCACGCCGAGGTCGATGCGGGTGCCGCATTCCCTCAGATCCGGATAACACTTGAGCCCGAGAATCTCGTCGGCCGACGGATTCACGGGGACGATGACGCCGCCAAAGCCGCCGGCAATCAGGTTCGCGACCACCTCGTGCCCGACCTTGCCGGGAGAACGGGACGCACCGATGACGGCGATCACATTGGGGGTCAACAGCGCGTCGAGCATGTCCTTGCTTCTCCAGCAGCTTCCGCAATCCGCATCGAGGGGGGCGAACCGGGCCATCGGTCGAATCGAGATTCGGCGCCACGCGAGCTTGCGCCAGTGACGGATGGGAGATCCGGGAGTGCCGGAGGCCAACAGTCGAGATTATAGCGGCGCGCGGGGCCCGGGGATCCTTCCGGGCATCTAGCGCCGCCATCGCCGCACCAGGGCGAACAGCGGCGCCGTGAAGAGCAGCAGCGCGACCACGCGCGTGACGTGAAACGCCGTGACCAGGGGCACCCCCAGCTGCAGCACCTTCGCGGTGATGCACATTTCGGCGATGCCGCCCGGCGCGAGGCCCAATGCCAGCGTGAACACGGAGAGCCCCGATATCCACGCCAGCATGGCGCCGAACAGCGCCGCCGCCCCGATCGCCGCCAGCACGGTTGCCACGACCGCACCGATGAATCGCGGCGCGCCATGGAGGAAGTCCTGCTGGAAGCGCGAGCCCAGCATGCAGCCCAGCAGGCATTGCCCCGCGTTCGAGACCGGCGCGGGCATCGCCGAGAGGTGCATGCCGGCGGCGGTCAGCGGTATCGCGACCGCCAGCGAGCCGAGGATGAACGCGTTGGGCACCCGCAGCCACTGCGCGACCGCGGCCCCGGCCAGCGTCGCCAGCATCAGCAGCGCGAAGCCGGCGCCGTCGAAGGTCGCCATGCCGGGCGCGTAGCGGTCGTCGCCGTGGGCGCCCAGGAACGTGTAGGCAAAGGGGACGACGATCACCACGACCATGATGCGCAGGCTCTGGGCGGCGGCAACGCGATCGACCCGCGCCCCGAAACGCTCGCCGAGCACCGCCATCTCCGATGCGCCTCCGGGTACTGACCCGAAGATGGCGGTGGTGCGGTCGATGCCGGCGAGGCGCGCGAGCGCCAGCCCGCCCGCGTAGCCTGCGGCGATCGCGAACAGCGCGCCGGCGACGAGCAGCGGCCACCATCCGGCCACGTCGCGCACGACCTGAGGCGAAAAATACAGCCCCAGCGAGGCGCCGATGACCCATTGCCCGATCTGGCGAGCGCCCGGCGGGGCTTCGATCGGCACGCCGAGCACGCGCAGAAGGGCGAGGCTCGTCAGCGGTCCGAGCATCCATGGAATGGGCGTGTGCAGCAGGCTGCAACCGTAGCCGGCCGCCGCGCCGACCGCGAGGCCGGCAAGCCATTGTCCGCTGCGCTGCATCGGAAACAGGGTGGGTGAAGATGGGGAGCGCGGCGCGCCGCAGGCGGGCCGCGGCGCCGCTGTCACTGGGTCGCGGTGAGCCCGCCGTCGAGGTAGAGCACCTGCCCGGTCACGAAGTCGGAGGCGGCGCTGGCGAAGAACAGCGCGGCCCCGGCGATGTCCGCGGGCTGGGCGACGCGTCCGAGCGGAATGCGCTCGAGCAGGCGCTGGAAGCGAGCCTTGTCCTCGAACCAGCTCCGTGCCGCTTCGGTCGCGACTACCGTGGGAGCGATGCCGTTGACGCAGATGCCGTGCGGAGCGAGCTCGCCCGCGTGCTGCTTCACCAGCATCACCAGCGCGCCCTTGCTGGCGCAGTAGGCGGAATAGCCGTTTCTCGCCATGCCCAGTTGCGCGCGCACCGAGAGCAGGTGGATCTGCCTGCCGCCGCGCCCCGCAGCGACCTGTCGCCTGGCGACTGCCTGCGCGAGGAACATCGCCGACCTGAGGTTCGTGTGATAGATGTCGTCGAAAGTCTCCGCCGTGACCTCGGCGATCTTCTGTTCCTTGTTCTTGCCGATGCAGTTCATCAGGATGTCGACGGAACCCAGAGCATCGGCGGCCCTGCCGACGGCCGCCTCGATCGCCGGGACATCGGTGGCGTCGAGCGCCAGTCCGAAGGCACGGTGGCCGGCGGCTTGCAGGCGTTCGGCCAGGGCCTTTGCCTTCCCTTCGTCGCGCCCGGCAACGGCGACGCTTGCGCCGTGCTCGGCGAAGGCGGTGGCAATGGCGACACCAATTTCCCCATAGCCGCCCGGAAGAAAGGCCGTCTTGCCCGCAAGGTCGAATCTGCCCATGCGCGCCTCAGAACGCGACATTGGCGCCGCCCTTGAGCGCCAGCATCCGCCGCGCGTCGTCAGGTGTCGCGATCGCAAGCCCCAGCCCCTCGACGATCTGTCCGCACCGCGCGGACCTGAGCCGCGTTGGATGCGGCGAGCTGACCCGGACCCTGCCAAAGGCTGTCCTCCAGCCCGACCCGGACGTTGCCGCCCATCGCGGCGGACATGGCGGCGATCGGCAGCTGGTGCCGGCCCGCGCCGAGCACGCTCCAGCGATACTGGTCGCCGAACAGCCGGTCGGCCGTGCGCTTCATGTGGGCGACATCGTCCGGATGCGGGCCGATCCCGCCGAGGATCCCGAACACGCTCTGGATGAAGAGCGGGGCCTTGACGATGCCGCGCTCGAAGAAGTGATGCGCGGTGTACAGGTGCCCGATGTCGTAGCACTCGATCTCGAAGCGGGTCCCGTTGTCGGCGCAAGAGGTCAGAATGTGCTCGATGTCCTTGAACGTGTTGCGGAAGATCCGCGCGTCGGAGCCCGCCAGGTATTCGCGCTCCCAGCCGAACTTGAATTCCTTGAAGCGCTTCAGCATCGGGTAGAGCCCGAAGTTCATCGAGCCCATGTTGAGCGAGGCGACCTCCGGCTTCAGCTGCAACGCCGGCTGCAGGCGCTCCTCGATCGTCATCGTGGCGGCGCCGCCGGTCGTGAAGTTGATGACGACATCGGAGCGCTGCCTGATGTCGGCGGCGAACTCCCGGAAGTACTTCGGATCCTGCGTCGGATGGCCGTCGACGGGGTCGCGCGCGTGCAGGTGCACGATGGCCGCGCCGGCTTCCGCCGCACCGACGGCGGCGTCGGCGATCTCGCGCGGCGTGACCGGCAGGTGCGGCGACATCGACGGCGTGTGGATCGAGCCGGTGATGGCGCAGGTGATGATGACTTTGCGGGCTTCGGCCATGGTTGCTGCACCTCGTTCAGTGGTCGGAATGGTCGCGTTTGTGCCGCGCAAGCGCCAGCAGGCGGCGATCGCGCCGCTCCATGCGCCGGTCGAGCTCGTCCGGCGACGGCGGCGCGCCGAGTGCGGCGACCACGCGCGCGGCGGGCTCACCCAGCCAGACGTCCGGCGACGGCGGATCGGCCGCGAGCCGGCGATAGAAGGCGCCGTAGCGTGCGCAGTAATCGGCCACGCCGGCGGGCGCGTTCAGCTCGATGGTCGCGAACGGTCCGATGAGCGACCAGCGCAGGCCCAGCCCGTGCGCGATGGTCTTGTCGAGGTCTTCGGGCGAGACATAGCCTTCCCCCACGAGGCGCATCGCCTCGGAAAGCAGCGCGCCCTGCAGCCGGTTCAGGATGAAGCCGTCGAGCTCGCGCCGCACGAGAACGGGCTCCTGACCGACCTCCGACATCACCGCGCGCGCTCGCTCGATCGTCGCCGGAGCCGTCCAGGGCGCGCCGCACAGCTCGACGACGGGCACGAGATGCGGCGGATTGACCGGATGCGCGACGATGCAGCGCGCCCGTCCCGCGAGCTCCGCGGTGAACTGCGAGGCCGGAATCGCCGATGTCGAGCTCGCCAGTATCGCCGCGGCGGGCGCGGCCGCATCCAGCGCGCGGAAGACATCGCGTTTGATCTCGATCTGCTCGGGCAGACTCTCCTGCACCCAGTCGACGCCCGCGACCGCGTCCTCGATCCGCGCGGCAACGGCGATGCGCGCGAGGGCGCCCGGAGCGTCGGCGACGAGTCCGGCGGCCTGCTGCTCCGCGAGGCTCGCCGCGATGTGCCCTTGCGCGACGTCGAGTTGCGCCGCGACGCTGTCGTGGAGCCGAACGCGCCAGCCGGCGCGCGCGAACACCATGGCCCAGGCGCGGCCGATCAGGCCGGCACCGACGATCGCTGCGCTGCGCTCCATGCGTTCGAATCCACGAGGTGTGGTAGCGGTCGTCAGGTTAACATGACGGCTTTCATCCGGACGCGTTCGACGAGCGGCGGATGGCCGGATCATCAGGCCGGCGCCGACGACGGCGATGCGGCTTCTCGTCGTTACGTCCATCACATCGACTCCTCCTTGAAACACGGCGCTTACATCTGCGCCGCGGCATCCGCCGATCACGCCACCCACCGTAGCGCGGGCCCGTGGCAGGCCACTTTGGGAAATGCCGCCCGCAGGGCGGCGCGAGATCGATCCCCAAGCCCAGCCGGCACCGTCCTACGCGTTCGATCAGCGCGTCGCCTGGTAGTCAACCAACCACCGTCCGTCGTCTTGGCGCGGCGACGCGCCGGCTCGCGCCTGCGGCCGTCAGGCACAACCGTCGCGCACGTCGGCCGGCGTGGGCATGGGGATGAAGCCTCAGGTGTGGCTCCAGCCCGGCGACGTCATCAAAGTGGGCATCGACGGCCTCGGCGCGCAGAAGCAGAAGGTGGTGCCGTTCAAGGGCAAGCGATAGCGCGCGCCGGCGAAGCGCTGCGGATGCGGATTGGGGGGGCACCGGATTGAGACGGTTCGCGGTGGGTGCGTGCCTCGTTTCGAACCGCCCGAACTCCCGCTTTGCCACGGCACCGTGCGGCCCGTTACGGGCCGCCACGCACTGTCGGGCGACGGTAAATCGTGGCCTGCTTGTCCCTGTCCTGGCCGCGCGCGGAAGACCAGGTCGCGCCGGGTTTCATGCGCGGCGTGGCGCCGACGCCGAGCCGGCTTCGGTCCCGGCCCGCACGCGCCGGGAGGATTCCGTACCCGGGGCCGCCAGCTCACGCAGCGTGACCTCGCCGATCGACGACTCGACCGCATCGCGCATCCGCTCGAGAACGTCGTCGATCGGCGGCGGCGCCGGCACCCCTCCCGGTGCGAGGAAATTATCCTCGCCGGCAAGGCGTACCGCGTCGAGCACCTGCGTCGCCGTGATCAATGACGGGTCGCGCGCGGGCAGGTAGGTGGGCGGCTCGACCGCCGTCGACGCCACGAGCGCCGTCCGCTCCAACGTGTCGAGTACAGGGCGCAGCGTATGCGTCGGCACGCCGAGTCGGCGCGTGAGCTCGGCGAGCGTTGGCGCGCGCTCGCCGGTGACGAACCTCCCCGCGACCAGGCTCATCATCGACAGCGCGAGCCGCTCGCGCATCCGGTTGGACAAGCGCGGCTCGCCGTCGCCGGAGTACAGATACTCCGGGTGCTGGGCGTAGAAGGAAACGCTTGCGCCGAACAGCAGGATCAGCCACGACAGGTACAGCCAGATCATGAACAGGATCAGTATTGCGAATCCCGAATAGATCGCCGCGTACTTGTTCGACGAGACCACGAACACCGCGAAGATCCAGCCTGCCGTCTGCCAGGCGATGCCCCCGACGGCGCCGCCGATCAGCGCCGGGACGAAACGCACCCGGGTGTTCGGAATGAAAAGGTAGACGAAGGTGAAGGCCGCGATCACCAGCAGGTAGGGCGTGAGCCGGCTCGCCGTCCGCGCCGCCTGTCCGAGCGCGTCGACGGCCAGCAGCTCCTGCACCGTGTCGATGTTCATGACGGTCGCGGTCACCCCCAGTGCCGAGAACACCAGGATGGGCCCTACCAGCAGCACGCTCAGGTAGCGGCTGAACCGCTCGCCGAGGGGCCGAGGCTCGCGGAACGTGCCAGATGTAGTTCAGCGACTCCTCGATCTTCTGCACCAGCGATATCGCCGTGTACAGCAGCAGCGCGAGGCCGAGTGCGCCGAGCACCCCCACATTCATGTTCTCGATGAACTGCGTGATGCGAAGCGCGATCTCCGCACCCTCCTCGCCGAGCGGTTCGAGGAAGCCCTGCAGCATCGGCTGGATCTGGTTGTAGACGCCGAACGCCTTCAGCACCGAGAACGAGAGCGCGAGCAGCGGCACGATCGACAGCAGCGTCGTATAGACGAGGCTCATTGCGCGGAGCGTCAATTGGCCCCGCGCGAGGTCCCGCGCCAGCATCAGCACAGTGCGGACGACGCGCAGCGCGTAGGTCTGCCACGCGGGCATCTGCTCGCTCCGGCGTTCCCCAAACGAACTGCTCGAGGCGGCGGAGCACGCCCGGGCCGGGCCCGCTCATTTGGCGACCTCGAGCTCGAGCTGCAATGCGACCATGGTTTCGTCCGTATCGATTGCCTTGCGCCGCGCACCGAGCACAACCCGGATGGCAGGCGCGCCGCCAACGGTCGTGAGCTCGCGCACGACGGCTGCGCCGCGCCGGTCCGCGAGTTGCGCGAGCATCGGCTCGGAAACCGGCGTCGTGCTGATCATCTGCTGGACGAGGCTCTGATAGAACGCCGGCGGCGGGCCCGGCGGAGGTCTTGCCGATATTGGCGCGCCGCTCACGGTCGGCGTGTCCGTGCCTGGCTTCGATTGCGGCGCAGGCGATGCGCCGCTTGCGCCGACCGGTATCGCGGCCTCGATGGCGCGGCGCTTCAGCGCGGCGAGCGCCTCGGGGCTGTGGCGTTGGGCGAACGCCGCCTCGATCGCGCGTTGGGCGCGCGGGTTCGCCGTGTCGATCGGACCCGGATCCTCGCCCGGCGGAATTTCGCCGCCGATCCGCCTGGCGATGTCGCTGCGCACCGCCAGCGACTTCAGCGCCGCCGTGTCTTCCGCCGGCGCGTAGGTCGGCGGCACGACGAGGCGCAGCGCGGGCCGTTCCTTCAACGCGCGCGCGACCGCCTCCAGCTTCTGGCGCTCCGGCGGCGCGATGGTGTCGCTGCCGGGTTCGAAGACGATTGTGTCCAGTTTCTTCTCGCCGGCGCCGACCATTGCGGCGAGCGCCCCGAACGGCGCGGTGACGATCTTGCCGAACAGGTTCCCCATCGCCTTGCCGATCACCTCCCCGTAGTCGAACTGCGGATCGTTCAGGTCGCCGCTGACCGGCAGAGCCGATGTCGATCACGCCGTCGGCATCCTTCAGGATCGCGAGGGCCAGTTCGAGCGGCAAGTCCAACGCCCCGGGGCTTTCGACCTTCTCGCCCAGCGAGACCTCCTTCAGCACGATCTTGTTCTTGCCCCGGAGCTTGCCGTTGTCGACCTGGTACTGAAGGTCCAGCGCAAGGCGCCCGGCGGCGATCCGGTAGCCGGCGAACTTGACGACATAGGGCGACAGCGAAGTCATCTCCAGGTTGCGGAACGCCATGTCGATGTCGGTCAGCTTCGCCGGATCGAGCACGCTGATCCGGCCGCGGATCCTGGCTGTCCCGTACCGGTCGACCCGCGCGTCGAGCTGCAGCTTCGCGCTGCTGTCGGCGTCGGTCCCGAGCCCGGTAATCACGCCCTTCAGCTCGTGCATCCGTGCCCTGAACTGCGGACGCAGGCTGAGATCCGCGAAATCGAGCGCGCCTCCGGCCACGCGAACGCGCGCGATCGTGACCGGAAACGGGTCCTCCCCAGGCCTGCGCGGCGACGCCGGCGCCGCCTGCGGTGCCTGCCCCTTCTTCAGCACGTCCGTCAGATTCACCGTCTGGTTCTCCGCGATGATCAGACGCCCGGAGAGCCCGTCGACCCGTAGTTCGCCAATGTCGGCGCCATTCGGCTCGAACGTCAGCACGATGTCGTCCGTCGCGACCGAATCCCATGCGAGGAACGGCCGCTTGGACAGGACCTCTTCGAGCAGGAGGCGATCGACGGCGAGGCTGCCTTCGTAGGCGACCCGAGCGCCGGCGCCGGCCGCGTCGCCGTAGCGCAGCCGTCCCTCGGTCGACACCGTGCCGGAGGCGAGGCGCAGATCCGCGATTTCCGAAAGATAGCGCTGCATCGGCGCCAGCGCGATGTCGGCGAGCTTGACCTCCAGATCCGCCTTCCCGGTGTCCATACTGACGTTCCCGCGCGTCCGGACTTCCCCGCCGCCGGCAACCGTCGCCTGGATCTCGACCTGCATCGGTGTCGCGGATGCGGTATCGAGATCCATGACGCGGGCGCGGATGGCTTCGAGGCCGACTGCAAGCGCCGGTGGCGCGCGACGGTCCTCGAACCCGACCGAGAATCCGTCGACCGCGGCAGACTTGAGCGCCAGCCGCCACGGAGCCGACGGCCCCGGCGCGTCGGTCGCAACCGGTTCGCCGTCGGCCGTTGCCGCGGCCAGTCCACGGATCACGATCAACCCGTTGAACTTTCCCTGCGCATCGATCCAGGTCTGCGCCGAGCCGTCGGCGACGGCGAGTTTCTCGGCACTCAGGACGCGGTCCGACAGGTCGAGTGTGCCGCCGGCCAGCGTGACGGTGCCCAGGCGCGCCATCTCGGTCGCATTGGCGGGGCTGTTCATGACCACGTCTGACAGCGCCGCGGTGAGTCCTTCACCGGTCAAATCGACCGGTCCGTCCGGCACGCCCAACGCCAACGAGTCGGCGCCGATGCTTGCCTTTGCGATGCGCAGGACATTGGACGATGCGCCTTGCGCGACGACGCCGACTGTCGCGAGCCGCAGCGCCGCGCCCGCGACACGGACCTGGACGCCGGACGGGTCGGGCGATTCGCCACCGGCCGTGACCGACACCTCCTTCGCCGCGAATGTCGCGTCCTCCAGCGCAATCCGATCGGGCCCTTGCCGCGCTCCGACGCCGGAGGCTGCTGCCCGCGCACCGCTGCCTGCGAACCGGAGTCGCCCGTCCAACAGCATCAGCGTAATCGAGTCGCCACCCAGCGTCGCCGTGCGGATCTCGATGCCGTCAACATCGCGATGCAGCGCCACAGCGCTGGCAGTGGTCCGGATCGCATCGAGCGCGAGGTCGAGCTTGCCGCCATCGGCGCTCGAGAATGTGGCCGATCGGCCCGTGAGCGACAGTTCCTCGATTGCGGCACGCTCGTCGCCACGGCGCGCGGCAAGTCCCGACATCGAAGCGTCCGTGCCGCCCGCGACAACGCGAATTTCCCCGTTGGCCTGCGCGACCGACAACGTTTCGGTGGAGAGCGATGCGGTGCGCAAACCGAGACCGTCCGCAGCTTGCGCAATCTGCACGGCCGCGAGCGTGCCGCGCAGCTTCTCGCCGTCGACATCGACGCGCCCAGCATCGGCCCGCAGCGTGATGCGCTTGCCTTGGAACGAGACCTCACCCAGTTCCGCGCTTTGCTCGGGCTCGCCGATGGCCGCGCCCGTCAGCACCATGCTCGGGCTCACGAGCTCGATCCGCGTACCCGCGGGGCCGATCTCGATGGTCGACGCAGTGTCGATCCCGACCCGGGCCACGCTCGCGCTTCGCCCGCTCACCGCGTCGGAGTAATCGATCGCGATGTCCGATATTTCCATGCTCGCCACCACCACCCGCCACGGCGAGGACGCAATCGCAGAGTTCGCGCTGCCTGGACCGTCGACGGTCGTAACCGACGGCGTCTGCATCGCGGGAACTTCCGGCGGTCCGGCAGGGTTGGGACGCGCGACCGCGGCCCAATCAATCCCGCCGCGAGCGTCCACCGCGGCGGCGACGCTACCCTTGGCGAGCAGGACCTTCGCGAACCCCACTTCGCGCTTGCCGAAGTCGATCCGCCCCTGCCCGAGCGAAAGCGTCTCCATCGCCAGCAGCGACCCGGCGGCGCCGGGAGCGCCGACCGACAGCTTCGCCGCGTGGAGATCGACGTCCTGCACCGTTCCGGAAACGGTGCCACCCGAATCAACCGCGAGATCGTAGCTCGCGGCCAGTCCGATCCTGCCCGCGGGACGATCGACGGCGACGAGCCGCGAAAGCCCCCGGGCGAGCGTTGCCACCGCGATTTCCTGCAGCGCCAGCGTTCCCGTGGCCACGACCGGATTCAGGCCCAGCTCGCCGGCGAGCATGAGTGTTTCGCCGCCCGCCGTGCTGGCCGACAGGTGGTAACGAGCCGCAGCCGACGGCAGGGTCGAAAGATCGTCGATTTCGATTTGCACCGGCTCGATGTGAGCGACCAACGGTTCCGCTAGCAGCCTGTCGGAATAGTCGATGCGGCCGTCCGTCAGCGCGACCCGCTTCACGACCAGCCGCGGCAGGGCGCCGGCTTCCTGCGCGGGCTCCTCGGTTCCGCGCAGGCGCTCGAGGAACGTGCTGAAGTTGTGCTCACCGTCCTTGGCGAGGTCGACACGCAGCACCGGCGCCTCGAGCACCACGCGCGAGAACACCCACGCTCGATCGACCACGCTGCGCAGCTCGAAATCCGCAAGCAGCCGCCGGAAGCCCAGCATCGGGCCGCCGTCGGGGTCGGAGAGGGCGAGATCGTCGACCTCGATGCGGAACACCAGGGGATTGAAGCGCACCGCGCCGACGCTGACCCGATGACCGAGTCGCTCCGGCACCTGCTTTTCGACCTGCCACTTGAGGATGGCCGGAAGCACGAAAAAGCCGCCCGCCAGATACAGCGCGAACAGGCCCGCGGTGGCGATCACCGGCGCGCTGAATAGGACCCGTCGAAGTCTGGTTGTCATGTCAAGGGATTTCACGGTGCGGTCGGCGCCCGGGATGTCGGCGCGACGCTGCTGTGCATGCTGCGCGCCGCATGATGCAGCGCGCGTCGGGCCCGCAATGCGAGCAGCGACGAACGCAGCAACCGATTGAATCTTCGTGCTGCGCATCGAAGCGATCGATGGTTTGATTATAGACCAGCTCGATAGTTCGATCGAATGTGCCGGGCTTCGGATGGCATCCTGGTCATGCGCGACGGCGCGATGACGGTCGGTTGGTGCGTGGCGGGAACTGTGCTGCTGCTTCTGGTATGGCTGCTCGCCACCGGATTGCGCGCGCTCGTTGCCAAGGCGCTCGCGGCAATTGACCCTGACCCAGGATTTCGTACCGATCTGAAGTGGAATGTCCGGCACAATTTTGACCCTGGAAGGAGGGTGTGCCGTGAAGAGGAGCAAGTTTACTGAGGAGCAGATTGCTTTCGCGTTGAAGCAGGCCGAGGTAGGGATCTCGGTCGAGGACGTGTGCCGGAAGATGGGCATCTCGGACGCCACGTTCTACAAATGGCGGAAGAAGTACGGTGGACTGGGGCCTTCCGAGCTGCGCCGGCTGCGGGCGCTGACCGTGGTCGACAACTATACGTGCGAGAGCCTGGCGATTACCGTAGGCGCGAGTCTGAAGGGAGAGGACGTGGTCAACACATTGCTGCGCATCACGGCGCAACGCGGCCGGCCACAAACGATCAACGTCGACAACGGCAGTGAGTTCATCTCGAAGGCGATGGATCGCTGGGCCTACGAGCACCGCGTCGAACTCGACTTCTCCCGGCCAGGCAAGCCGACTGACAATGCGAAGATCGAATCCTTCAACGGCCGCTTCCGCGCCGAATGCCTGAATGCACACTGGTTCTTGTCGCTGGCCGACGCGCAGCGCAAAATCGAGGCGTGGCGGCGGTACTATAACGAGACGCGCCCCCACTCCGCATTGGGGTGGGCGACTCCCGCTGAATTCGCCCGCCAGGCGCGGCTTGCAGCCGAATCGACAGTCTCACCGGAGTCGGAAATTTCCAACTCTGACCGGTACTGATTCGGGGTCAGCCTCGAACCCGGACTTTGCTAACACCACCCCGGCAATACTACAGGGGGCAGGTCAATGTCGATTGCATTACGTAATCCCAAAACAATCAATTTTTTTTAAAAAATACGCGAAATGACCGATGTCAAGAAAATTTGCGGCGGGCGCTTTTTGGTCGTCGGACGCGCCGGGATGGACTTCTATGCGACCCCCCCCGGCGTACGCCTCGAAGACGGTACCAACTTCGTTGCAGCTCTTGGAGGATCGGCGGCCAACATTGCAGTTGCCTTGCAGCGGCTCGGCATGATCAGCACTCTAATGACCGCAGTTTCCGACGACGCCATTGGACGGTGGTGTATCGCCCGACTGAACGAATTCGGCGTATCCACCAAGCACGTCCGCGTGGTCGGAGGTGAGGCTCGTAACTCGCTCGCGGTCGGGGAGACCTGTGTCGAGGGCTACCAGTGCGTCATTTATCGAAATGGGGCCGCGGACTTCCAGATGACGGCCTTGGATGTCGATTCAATTGATTTCAACGAATTCAGCGCAGCAATAGTGACCGGTACGGCACTCGCACTCGAGCCGTCGCGGAGTGCGGTCTTTCGAATATTCGAACGCGCCAAGGCTAAAACAATTCCTCTAATTCTCGATCTTGACTATCGTCCGTACTCCTGGGAGTCGAAGGAGCTTGCTCAGAAAATCTATTCACAAGCTGCACAGATGTGCGACATCGTGGTCGGCAATGATGACGAGTTTGCGGTCATGGTTGGGAATAAGAACGATGGTTTGTCGACGGCTCGCGAACTTGCCGCAACGAGCGCCGCAATAGTTGTTTATAAGAAGGGCGAAGCTGGTGCTGTCACATTCCAGGACGGTATCGAATATCAGACAGGTATATATCGAGTGCAGGCATTGAAGCCTGTCGGCGCAGGAGACGCCTTCATGGGCGGTTTCATCGCAGGCCTCGCAACGGGTTGCTCGACTCGCGAAAGCGTTATGCGCGGGTCCGCCGCTGCTGCGATTGTTGTGTCATCCGTCGGCTGTTCACGCGCGATGCCAACCACAGCGCAACTTAACTCCTTTCTAGATTCATTTCATGGTTGATAGCTGCGGCGGCGACCAGCTAAGCGAGCTTTATGACATTTTCAACCTGCGGAGCCTAGATTGACCGTCGCCACACTTAATGAAGTTCTTGAACCGGCTCTGCGTAACGGATATGCCGTCGCCGGCATGGTAGTGCTTGGCTGGGAAGACGCTCGTGCTTTCGTTGACGCTGCTGAGGCGGAGAAGACACCGTTAATCTTGCAAGCGGGCCCTGGCTGCCGTGCCTATACGCCGTTGTCTATCCTCGGCAAGATGTTTCGCGTGCTTGCCGAAAGTGCCTCGGTCCCAGTTGTCGCACATTTGGACCATGGAAAATCGGCGCAAGAGTGCTTTGAAGCGATCGACTGCGGTTTTACATCAGTCATGTTCGATGGTTCGCGGAAACCGTTGACGGAGAACATCGCTGAGACGGCAGCGATTGTTAGGGTCGCACACGCCGTCGGCGTTTCGGTAGAAGGCGAAGTCGGCTTCGTGGGCTATTCAAGAGGGGAGATCTCGGAAGGAACCGATCCGGATGAAGCTCGATGCTACGAACGCAATACGGGCGTGGACGCACTTGCCATATCAGTCGGCAACGTTCATCTTCAGACGGACAAGGCCGCGACGATTGACTTCGATCACTTGAGATTGATTGAGAGTGTAACGACCGTGCCTCTCGTGCTGCACGGTGGTTCGGGAATTCCGTTTGTTGTTCGCTCGATGCTGTCACGGACGACGAAAGTCTGCAAATTCAATATTGGCACGGAAATGCGCGTTGTGTTCGGACGAGCGCTGCGTGATGCTATCGCACGGGACCCTGAAGAGTTCGATCGCATCAAATTGCTCAGCAGGACAATCGAACCAATGCGCGACGCCGCCAGGATAGCGCTTCGCGCGTTGGCTCCCTCTGCATGAAGAGAAATCACTTCATGGCCGCACTTGATAAAGTTCTCCGAGCAAATTAGTCCAATGCATATTGAAGGCGGTGTCGGGAACTCTAGGGACTACTCCGCTATCCACTTCCGATTCGCCATCGGCCGGGCGACTTGGCGCGTAGCATCGGTCCGGGTGAGACGACGTATGCGCCGCAATTGGTCTTGGGCAATCGGCTCCGGGGCTTATGTGTTGTCGGCTCGCTGGCGACCCGAATCGGGCCGGGGTGCACGCGCAGCAGCATGCACATGAAGCGGACGGCACTCGCCTCGTAGGGGGTCCGGCTGTTCACCGACGGCCCGAACGTGCGCGACATCCTCGTTCACCTCGGTGAGCCGATCACGCCACCCACCGTAGCGCGGGCCCGTGGCCCGCCACTTTGGGAAATGCCGCCCGCAGGGCAGCGCGGATCGATCCCCAAGCCCAGCCGGCACGCACGTCGGCCGGCGCGAGCCACCCGCGCAACGCGGGAAAACACCCCACCGCGACGCGCAACTACTCCAATCGCTCCGTCGGCCCGCCCGACGAAGGCGGCAATTTCCAGCTTTGAACTGTCTCAAAACGGGGCCAACGTCGCGTTGCCGCAGGGCGCCGCGCCGAGTTCGGATCGCCGCTGGACCGGGCCCTTCTCGACGGCAATCAACCCGGCGTGACGGGTGCCGCACGCGCGCGCCGGCTCGCTCGCAACAGGTAGATGCCGGAACCGATCAGCAATGCGATTCCGTACCACGCCAGCGCGTTCGGCGTGTCGCCCCATACCACGAAGCCGACGATGGTCGCGAACAGGACGGCGGTGTAGCGGAATGGCACGATCAGCGAGAGGTCGCCGCGCCGCGTGCCGATCACGATCAGGTAATAGGCGGCCGCCAGGAACACGGCAGCCATCATGAGCAGTCCCAGCTCGAACGCGTCGAAGGCTCGCCAGCCCTCGATCAACGACAACCCGCCCGCCAGCACCGTGACCGCGATCGTGTTGGAGACCGTGACGAGAATGGACGGAACGCCGGCGGGCACGCGCCTGGTCACAAGATCGCGCACGGCGATCAGCACGGTCGCGACGAGACAGACGATCGCGTAGACGTTGAATCCCTCGCTGTGCGGCTGGATGATCAGCAGGATGCCGATAAAGCCGAAACCGATGGCCAGCCAGCGCGACGGTCCGACCCGCTCGCCGAGAAAGGCGGCGAGGATGACGATGAAGAGCGGCGACGCCATGTTGATCGCGGTGGCATTGGCGAGCGGAAGGTGGAACAGCGAAACGAGGAAGAGCACGGACCCGATCGCGTCGACGAGCGCGCGGATGGCGACCCAGCCGCGCGCGATTTCCCCGATGCGCGGCATGGCGCCCATCGCCTGGGCCGCGGCCAGCACCAGGATCGTCGCCATGACGCCGCGGATGAAGATCAGCTGCGCGGCCGGCATCGTCTGGCTCGCGTATTTGACCAGCGCGTCGTTGACGATGAACAGGCCCATCGAGGCGACCATCGCCAGGATGCCGGCGCGATTGGCGTGCAGCTGCGAGCCGTGAACGTCTGCCGCCGCTGCGTGCCGGCTCATGCGCAAGTCCGGGGCACCGCTAGCCCCAGCGCAATGCGAGCGGAGCGAGCTCGCGCACGAGCTCGAGCAGCCCCGCCTTGGTCGCCGGGTGCAGAGCCTCGAGCGGATGGCGCACCGCGTCGCTGGCGATGACGCCGCCTGCCGCCATGACGGTCTTGGTTGCGCGCAGGCCGCATTGGCGGTTCTCGAAGTTGATCAGCGGGAGGATGCGGGCATACGCCGCCGCCGCTTCCTTGCGGCGCCCGGCGCGGTGGTGCTCGAGCACGGGCTTGATGAGATCGGGCAGCAGGGCGCTCGGCATCGTGCCGGTCGCCCCCGCGTCGAGGTCCGCCATCAAGGTGATCGACTCCTCGCCATCGAAGGGTCCGACGATCGCATCGCCCCCGGCGTCGATGAGACTGCGCAGCTTTGCCGCGGCGCCGGGCACCTCGATCTTGAAGTAGCAGACCGCCGGCACGTCGCGCGCGAGTCGCGCCAGGAACGCTGCGGAAAAACTGGCTCCACTCAGCGGCGCATCCTGGAACATGATCGGGACACCGGCGGCGTCGGCCACCCGCGCGAAATGTTCGAGCGTGCCCTTCTCGTCGGCGCGCAGCGTCGCCCCGTGGTAAGGGGGCATCAGCATCAGCATGGCCGCGCCCGCGCCGACGGCGGCGCGCGCCCGATCGGCCGCGACGCGCGTGCTGAAATGGCTGCAGGTCACGATGACCGGCACGCGGCCCGCGACGTGCGACAGACAGAGCTCGAGAAGCACACTGCGCTCCTCGTCGGTGAGCAGGAACTGCTCCGAATAGTTCGCGAGGATGCATATCCCGTCGACGCCCTGATCGATCATGCAGTCGAGCACGCGGCGCTGGCCTTCGGCGTCGATGTCGCCGGATGGCGTGAACGGCGTCGGCGCAATCGGGAAGATCCCGGCAAAGGTTCGGGACTGAAATGGGTGCACGCGCAGGATCTCCGCTGGGTCGGGTTGTTCCGAGCCGAATGTTACCCCGTCTCGGCGCCGCGCGGCGGGGCATTCCCGCCGATGTCGGTCGGGAGATCGCGCCGGGTCATTGTCCGGAGCGCGCCGGACTCGCCGTCAGCAGGCTTCGCCAGGCCTGCCACAGGCATTCCTCGAAATCGCGCGTGTATCGCGCCATGTCGAACAGCGGGAAGGTTTTCCGATTGGCTGCGAGCCGGGCGCGCAGCAACGCGAGCTCGGCAGGATTCTGCGCCAGGCGCCGGGCCAGCGTTTCGTAGTCGGCCTCGCTCGACGTCACGAGCTCGGGCAAGCCGATCGCGTGGAGCTGGCTGCCGGCAATTCTGCTGGCGAGCGTGTCCCCGGCGCGGGTGACCACGGGCAGGCCGGCGAGCAGCGCGTCGTTCGCCGTCGTATGCGCGCCGTAGGGATAGGAGTCGACGAACAGGTCGGCGGCCGCCATGCGGGCGATGTGGTCCGTCACCGAGTCCATCCGCGGCGCGAAGACCAGGCGCTCGGCGCCGATTCCCGCCAGTCGCGCCTCGCGGCGCAGATTCTCCAGCAGCGGCGCGTGGCTCCCGAGCAGCCAGAGGACGCTCCCCGGGACCGCGTGGAGGAGTCGCATCCACGTCGCGAACACGTCGGGCAATATCTTGTACGCATTGTTGAAGCTGCAGAAGACGAAGCCAGCTTCCGGCAATCCGCACTCGGCGCGCGCGGGTGGCGGACCCCGTGGCGCCCGGCGGGTGTCGCTGGGGAATGACGTGTTCGGCAGATGCAGCAATTGCTCGGTGAAATTCGGTTGCAGCGTCTCCGGCGCACCGAAGCGATCGACGCAGATGTAGTCGTACCATGGCGCGCCCAGGGTCCCCGGATATCCCAGATAGTTGATCTGTACCGGCGCAGGCCGATGCGCGAATATCGTCTTGCGCGCGTGGGTCGTGTAGCCGTTGAGGTCGAGCAGGATCGCGATCCGATCGTCGGCGATCCGCCGGACGATATCGCCGACCGGCATCGAACTGACATCGGCGAAGTGATCGAACGCCTGCTCGATCCGCCGGCCGAGCGGGCCCGGGTCGCGCTCGCGGATGCCGTAGGCGAACGTCTCGAACCGGTCGCGGTCGATGCGCTCCCAGAATTCCAGTGACAGGTACACCATCGGGTGAGCGCGGAAGTCCGACGAGACGAAACCGACGCGCAGGCGCTCCCCGGGAGCGACGGTCAGGCGTGGTCGCGCCCGGGGCCGGGCCGGCGCCGCATCGCGGGCCCAACGCCGTGCGGCGCGAAGCTGTGCCAGCGGCGACGAGGGCATGGACAGCAGCGTGAACGGATTGATCTCGCCGAACGCATCGACGCTGCCATCCCCCGGGTCGCGTTCGGTCTCGAGCGCGCGATTGATCTCGGCGTGCAATGCCGACAGGCCGCGCCAGTCGCACCGGTGCTGGCGCCCGTGGGCAAGCATCGACATCGTGTACGGGTCGCGCGGGCGAAGCTCCAGCGCGCGCAGCCATGCCGGCTCCGCGTCGGCGTGGCGTTGCTGCTCGACGCAGACCGCACCGATGTTCATCTGAATCGCCGGGTTGTCCGGCAGCAGCCGGGCGGCCTCGCGGAAGCAGGTCTCCGCCCTCGCCAGGTCACCGCCCAGCTGGTGGGCGAGGCCGCGGCGCAGCCAGACCGGCGCGGGAATGTCGTTGCGGATGGCGCACAATCGCTCGTAGGTCGCCGACGATTGGTGAAAGGCCTCGCGCTCGAACAGCACGCTCGCCAGATTGCCGAGCGCATCCGGATGGTCCGGACTCGCGGCGAGCACGCGGCGGAAGCAGGCTTCGGCGCCGGCGGGATCGCCGAGCGCCTGCAGCACGAGACCGAGGTTGTTGAGCAACCCGGCATGCTCCGGCGCCGATGCCAGCGCGCGCTCGAACTGCGTCCGCGCCGCCGGCAAGTCGCCGCGTTCCCGGAACAGGTTGCCGAGGTGGAAGCGCGCCTCTGCGTCATCCGGCGCGAGCCCGACGGCGCGGCGCCAGGCGGCCTCCGCCGCGGCGGGGTCGCGCGCACGCCGGACCTCGCCCAGCCGGTTCCACGCGGCGACGTCGTTCGGAGCGCGATCGACGGCGGCTTGGGCGTCCTCGAGCGAGAGCGCCGTGATGGAGGAATGTCCCGCTGCCACGCGTCCGGGTTCCGGGGTCCGCAGCGCGCCATGGCACTCCTTGAAGCGCTTTCCGCTGCCGCAGGGGCATGGCGCGTTGCGGGCAGTAGGTGACGGCATCGGTCGCGGGTCGTGCCTGGCGCTCGTGCAGCGGCGGGGATTGCGGATCCGGCAGGAGGTTTCCGTCAGCGACCGATCGCGGTCAGCCTGCAGCAAACCGTTGCAGAGCATCGCGATCGACCTCGACACCCAGTCCCGGCCGGTCGTCGATTTCGATCCATCCGCCGTCGTGGCGGACCGGACGATCGACGAGCGACGAGCGGAACGGGTGGTCCGAGCAGTCGTACTCGAACACCGGTTCCTGCTGGAACAGCGACGGATTGGCGATCGGCAGGCTTGCGATCAGATGCAGCGATGCGCGCTGGGCGACGCCAGCCCCCCAGACATGCGGGTTGACCTCGACACCGTGCGCGAAGCACAGCGCGGCGATGTGCCTGCAGGCGGTGAACCCCCCGGCCGCCGCGATGTCGGGTTGGGCGACATCGACCGCCTCGGCCTGCACCAGGCTGCGGAATCCGTGTGCGGTGTACTCGCACTCGCCTCCCGCAATCGGGATGCCGAGCGCCCGCCGCACATTGCGATATCCGGCCAGATTCTCGGGAACGACGGGCTCCTCGTACCAGCGCAGCGCGCAGGGCTCGAGCGCGCGGCCCAGCCGGATGGCGTCCGCCTCGCCGTAGGCATGGTTCACGTCGACCATCAACGCCACCGGACGATCGCCGAGCGCCGCGCGGATCGCCTGCATCACTGCGATGTCGTCCCCGATGCCGAAACCCAGCTTGACCTTCATGATCCTCAAGCCGGACTCGTAGTGCGCCAACGCCTCGGCTGCGAGCCGGTCCGATTCGCCCTGGCCGTGCACGCGGTAGAACCCCGTGGCGTAGGCTTGCACGCGGCGGCGGAACGCGCCGCCGAGCAGACGCCATACCGGCTCGCGGCGCGCCTTGCCGCAGAGGTCCCAGAGCGCGATGTCGACGCCGCTGATGGCGCTGATCACCGCCCCCTTCCGGCCGTAATCGCGGGTGCGGTTGTACATCCGGTGCCAGAGCACCTCGGGCTCGCGCGGGTCGCAGCCGATCAGCAGGGGCGCGAACACGGAGCGGATCGTCGCCGCGGCGATTTCGGGCGGCTGCATTCCGACGCAAAGCGCTTCCCCCCAGCCGACGAGACCACTGTCGGCGGCGACCTCGACGATCACCGCGGCGCGCTCGGTCACCCAGCCCTGGGAGAACGCGAAAGGCGTGTCGAGGGGGGTGCGCAGCACATGGGCGTTGATGGCGGTGATCTTCATGCGGTTTCCGGCATTGCAGACACCGCCAGCGGCACGGACAGTGTCGTGATTGAACGAAGACCGCATCGTAACGAATGATGGTCGGGCGCGCAGGAAAATCGCCCGCCCGTACCGAAAGCATCGCATGCGCACCACCGTATGGTCGGGTGGAGGGTGCGGCAACGTTCGCGCGGGCAATGTCCGGGGCTGCGTTGTAGCGAACAAGGGCAGCCAAACCGGGTCGACCTGCCAAGCGCCTGGCGTCGCGTTACGACGATTTGCGTCACTTCCGCGCGCCTGGCGGCACCGCTGAGGCCACTTTTCGGCCAGTTGCCCGCGTCGCGATCGTTCGGGCCTGCCTTTGATCCGGTCCGCCCGACCGCTCGGTGATCCGACGAGCCACCGCTTAGGACAATGGCATATGTCTTGCGCCTCGATCCCTGTCCGGTGCGGGAACGCGGGTCGCCCTGATCCGGTGCGGACCGGTCACATCGGTCCGGCCAGAACCGCCTGCGGCACCGAGGCGCGGCCGGATCGCAGATTACGGGCAGACATGGAAACGGCTTTGGGAGTGACGGGAGAACGGGCTGCTGCACGATCGGGAACGCGTCCCGGTCCGACATCCGCCGCCGCGATCGTCGTGCGCAACGGCGCGCGCGGATACACGTTGCTGGAGATCATGATCACCGTGGCCGTGGTCGCGATCGTCGCCGCGATCGCGCTGCCGGGTTACAACGATTACGTCATGCGCAGCAAGATCGTCGAGGCGACGTCATCGCTGGCCGACATGCGGACCCGGCTCGAGCAGCATTTTGCGGACAACCGGCAGTATCCGACAGCGTGCGTCGCGCCCGCGACGGGTCCTGCGCCGGCGGGGAAGATCTACCTGCCGGCGGCGAGCAAGTTCTTTGCAGTCAGCTGCGCGCTCACGGCGACGACCTATACCGTGACCGCCACGGGCGAAGCCGCGCAGGGCATGGCCGGCTTCGCGTACACGGTCGACGAGGGCAACAACCGCAGGACGAAGGCCCTTCCCGACGGCTGGTCGGGCGCCGGCGCGTCCAGCACCTGCTGGGTCAACCGCAAGAGCGGGAGCTGCTGACATGCCGTCGCGATCACTCGCCCGCGGCTTCACGATGCTGGAACTGATGGTGGCCGTGACGCTCGCCGGAATGATGCTGCTCGCCGGTCTGCCGTCGTTCACGACCTTCCTGCGCAATGCCGAGGTTCGCTCGACGGCCGAGTCGATCGGCAACGGACTGCGCCTCGCGCGGAGCGAGGCGACGCGCCTCAACCGGCCGGTGAGTTTCACGCTGGCCGGCGGCGGGGATCCGGGCTGGACGATCAACATCTTCAATCCGGTGACGGGCGCGCTGCTCCAGCCGCCGCTGGATCAGTATTCGAAATTCGAGGTCGGGCGCAGCGCGGTGGCGGTGACCATGCCCGGGAGTGCCGTGGCGGTCACCTTCAACGGACTGGGGCGCATTGTTTCTCCGTCGCCCATCGCCACGCCGAACCTGCAGCGGATCGACGTGCGCTCGATGGTCAGCGGCGAAGCGCGCACGTTGCGCATCTACGCGGACGATCTGCACGGAATCCGGATGTGCGACCCGGATCCGGCCCTCAAGGCGCTGCTGCCACCTGACGCGAGGGCTTGCTGACATGGGCAGCACCGTGCATCGGATCAAGCGGCATCCCGCCGCGCAGCACGGAAGCGTCCTGCTCGAAGCGCTGGTCGCGATCCTCATCTTCTCGTTCGGCGTTCTCGGCCTGATCGGAATCCTTGCCAGTTCCATACGCGCGACCAATGACGCACGTTATCGTGCCGAAGCGGCCAATCTGGCCAACGCCGTCATCGGCGACATGTGGGCGACAGCCGCGTCCGATCTCGGTCCGCAGTTCGGCCCCGACGGGCCGAGGCTCGTCGCATGGCAGACGCAGGTGGCGAGCCTCCTGCCGTCGGCCGATGGCGCCAACGCGCCCTTGATCGATCTGACGCAGCCCGGCCTGTCGGCGCAAAGCCGCAGCGTCGTGGTGAGGGTGTTCTGGCAGCTCCCCGGCGAGACCGCTCGCCACCAGGTTCTGATCACGGCCCAGATCGGAAAGAACACATGACAGCGCGCGCGTCCGCATCGACTTCACGCCAGCAGGGCATTGGCCTCATCGAGATCATGATCGGCATTCTCGTCAGCATGCTGATGGTGCTGATCATCTACCAGGTCTACGCCGTCAGCGAAGGCCAGAAGCGCACGATCACGTCGGCCAGCGACGCCCAGCAGAACGCCGCCTACGGGCTCTTCCTCATCGGCCAGGACCTGATGGGCGCCGGGCAGGTCATCTCCGCTTCGACCGCGGCGCTGAGCGGCTGCGCGATGCTGCGTCCCGTCCCCGCCGTCATCGAAGCAGGGGCGACGGACAACGATCCCGACACGATCACCGTCCTCTACGGCGGATCGAGCTCGCTCTCCACGCCCGCACCGCTGCTCAGCGATGCGTCGGTCGGCGCGACGCCTCCCGGCGCCTACGTCGTGGCCGGGCCGCTGGGTTTCAGCCCGAACGACGTGATCGTGGCGGTGCAGGGCGCGAACTGCACGCTTTCGATCATCGGGGCGACGGGGATTTCGGTGGCCCCGAGCACCGGCATCACGACCATCACGCACGCGCTCACGCCGACGCCCGACAACAATGCCACGGCCACCTACGGCGCGGTCGCGGCATCGCTGATCAATCTGGGCCAGGCGGCCGGCCCCGGGGAAGCGGCCAGGTTCGGCCGGACCGTGTACACGGTGGACCCCGGGACCAACACCCTGCGCACGCAGAGCCTGCTGCCGACGATTCAGCCGGTGACGCCCGTGGTCAGCAACGTCGTCAATCTCAAGGCGCAGTTCGGCCTCGACACGGACAACGACGGAACCGTGGATGCATGGCAGCCCGCCACCGGCGTCTGGTCCGCGGCGAACCTGCCGCTGCAGCCGCCGGCGGCGTGGCAGCAGATCCGCGCCGTGCGGGTTGCGATCGTGACCCGCAGTCCCCAGTGGGAGGTCGACGCCGTCACGCCGGGCCCGATCGAAATGCTCTGTTCGACTTTGCCGTGCGCCGCAGCGATGACGCTCGCGAGCGACGACCAGCACTATCGCTACAAGGTCCTGGAAACCACCATCCCGTTCCGCAACGCCTTGTGGAACGCGCCATGAATTCATCGCCGATCGGATTTCGGGACGCGGGCGCCTTGCCGCGGCGGTCGCACCGCCAGCAGGGGATCGTGCTGTTCGTTGCGCTGCTCGTCATGGTGGCGCTCTCCATAGCAGGTGTCGCGCTGCTGCGGTCGACCGACGCCGCGACGGCGGTCACCGGCAACCTCGTGTTGAAGCAGGCGGCGAGCCTCGCCGTCGACCGCGGCATCGAACGCGCGATTCATGCGCTGTGGGAGGATACGCCCGGGCTGGACCGCACCCAGCATGCACCGGCCCAGAATTTCTTCGCGTGCATACGCGGTTCGACGGGCGGCTGCATGGCGGCCAACAACATCGTCCCGAAGATCCCCGACCTGCTGCTCGGCGCGAACGGCTGCTCCGGGGCCGGTCTCGCGTCCGGCCTGATCGCGAATGACGACGCCGGCAACAGGAGCTGCTACGTCATCGAGCGGATGTGCCTCGCTCCCGGGCCCGCGATTCGCAGCAACTGCAATCTGGCCACGGGTGCGCTGGGCGCCGATCCCGGAACGCAGCATTACGTCGGATTGATCCGGCCCGGCGATGCCTTCTATCGGGTCACCGTTCGCGTCGAAGGCCCGCGCAGCACGGTGACGTATGCGCAGGCAGTGCTGAAGTAGGCCACCCGCCGCAGCAATTGCTTCAGGAGCGCCCCCATGACCGTCTTACACCAGCCTGCATTCAAGAAACTGTGCGCCACGGTTCTCGCGGCCACGCTCGCATTCCAGCCGCTGGCGGCCTATGCCACGCCGATCGGCGTGACGCTGGCGCAGGTTCCGATCCAGGGAATCAATCCGGTCAAGCCGAACATCGTGTTCACGATGGACGACTCCGGCAGCATGGGGTGGGATTACCTGCCCGACTACGTGGGCTATGCAGGCGCGGGCATCGCGCATTGCCGCGACGGCCTTCAGTGCGGTGGCGCGACCTCGCCGCCCGGTTCCGGGTACGTGTTCAGCCGGTACGACCCGCCGGTGCGCAGCAGCAGCTACAACGGAGTCTTCTACGACCCTTCCGCCGGCTATCGGCCGGGCAAGAGGGCGGACGGCACCGACCTTCCGTGCGAGGGCGCGGATGCGACGTGCGGGGCGCCGTGGACCGGCGTCTACGACAACGGGTTCGCCGGCTATCCAGGTGCGAACGCAGGGACCACGATCGACCTGACCACCGGCTATCCGGACACCGTCTGGTGCTGGAAATCCGGTCCGACGGCGCTCGACAAACAAACCGCCGACACGAATGGGTCGGTGTGTCGCCGCAATGGCCGCGTCTACAGCGCCGTGACGATCGGCGGCAACACCACGCCCGCGATCGCCGCCGGCTACAACTACCCGAATGGCTCGGCAACCTGCTCCGGCGCGGAGAAATGCAGGTTCGTCAACGGCTACACCGTCAACGGCAACCCCTACTATTACCGGATTTCGCAAGTCCAGTTCTGTGCCAACCGGGATGCCGCGGGTTGGGGCACGGCGCCCTGCACCAGCCAATGGGATCCGGCGACCTACAAGTACGTTCGCTATGGCACGGGCGCGGCATCGTTCGATCCGCAGGCCTTCACGCGGATCGACATCAAGTCGTCCGGCTTTCTCGTCAACGGGGCCGCCGCCGCGAATCCCACCGGGCGCACGTATGCGCAGGAGATGGCCAATTTCGCCAACTGGTATGCGTTCTACCGGACGCGGATACTGGCGATGAAGGCCGCTTCCGGGATCGCCTTCTCCGCGCTCGATCAGAACTCCCGCGTCGGCTTCCACACGCTCTGGGAAAACAACACGCTGTTCACGAACGTGAAGGATTTCACCGCCGCCAACAAGCAGACCTGGTTGACGAACGCGTACAAGGTCAGGCCGAATGGCGGCACACCGCTGCCCAATGCGATGTGGCGCGTCGGCGAGCTCTTCGCAGGCAACCTGGCAGGCACGAACTTGCCCGGCGCGACCGATCCGCTCGACCCGGTGACGGGCAAGTGCCAGCCGAATTTCCATCTGCTGTCCACCGACGGGTACTGGAACTCGGCGCTGTCGTACGCGGCGCGCGGCAACAACGACCAGACGGTGCCAGCGTTGCCCAATCTGCCCGGCGCGACCGGGCTCACGCCGGGCACGGATTTTCCGCGGCCCTACGTCGAGGGGTCCCCGGCGACGAGCGACAGCCTCGCGGATCTCGCCATGTACTACTGGATACGCGATCTGCGTCCCGGTGTTGCCGACAAGGTGAAGGACTCCATTGCTCCGTGGCAGCACGTCAATGTCTACGGCCTGTCCATCGGAGCGAGGGGGATGATCAGCTATCCGAGCGGCATCAACGGCATTGCGTCGGGCGCACTCGACTGGCCGGCGGCCGCGGGCGCCGGCGGGCCCGAGGCCATCGACGACCTCTGGCACGCCGCCGTCAACAGTCGCGGCAAGTATTTCAACGCGAACAACGCGCAGCAACTGGCGGAGAGCATCGTCAGCGCGCTGGCGGACTTCACGGATCAGTCCGGAACCGGGACCGCCGTGGGTCTCGGCGGAGCGCAGCTCAGCGTGACCAATCAGTACGCCTACAAGACGAGCTACGAAGCCGGCATCTGGGGCGACGTCAAGAAATACGCGATCGACCTCGGCACTGGCGTCCTTCCCGTCGACGGCAACGGCAATCCGCTCAATGCTCCGCTGTGGTCGGCGGCGACCCAGCTCGATGCACAGGCGGCCGTCAGTGGCGCGGTCAACGGCTGGGACAGCCAACGCCGGATCGTCACGATCAACGACGCGACGCTGGCGGCGGTCCCGTTCCGGGTCGGCAATCTTTCGCCGGCGCAGCAGGCGTCGCTGAACAGCGGATGGAGCGCCGTGGCCTCGCCGCCGTCGGCGCTTGCCGTGCTGAATTACCTGCGCGGCGACAAGTCGAACGAAGGCGTCAACACGACCAGTTTCCGCACGCGGTCCCACATCCTGGGCGATATCGTCTACTCGGCTGCGGTGCCGGTGGGCGCGCCGAGCGCGCCCTACGCGGACACCGGCATGGCGGGGTCGCCGAACCCCGGCTACAACGCGTTCAAGGCCGCGAAGGCGCTGCGCGCTCCCATGGTCTACGTGGGAAGCAACGACGGGATGCTGCACGCGTTCAGCGACACGCCGGTCGACGGCGGCAAGGAGGCCTGGGCGTACGTCCCGAAGGCGCTGTTCAGCGGCGGCGATCCGAACGACACGCTGCATACGCCGTCGCCGACATTCCAGCTGGGGGCGCTCGCCTTCCGGCGTGGCGGCATCCCGCTCTACACGCACCGGTTCTACGTCAATGCGACCCCGCGCATCTGGGACGTCGACTTCGCCAACACCAACGCGTCGGTGCCGCCGGCTTCGGGCAACGACTGGCGCACGATCCTGGTGGGTGGCCTGGGTGCCGGCGGACGCGCTGTCTATGCACTCGACGTCACGACGCCGATCGCACCCCCGCCCCCGGCGGTGTCGGGCGACACGGAAGCCACCGCCGCGGGCAAGGTGCTGTGGGAGTTCACCGACGCCAACCTCGGCTACGTCTACGACGCGCCGACGCTGGTCAAGACGAAAGCCTACGGCTGGGTCGTGCTGGTCGCGTCGGGGTACAACAATCCCGGTGGCAGAGGGCTACCTCTACGTCCTCAACCCGAGCGCCTCCTCGAAGGCGGGTCAGCTGCTGAAGAAGATCGCGCTGCCGGGCGACACGGGCACCGACACCAGCCCGACAGGTCTGTCGACCGTCCGGGCTTTCACGTCGAGCCGCCAGAACCCCTACGTGTTGCAGGCGTACGGCGGCGACCTCAAGGGCAACGTCTGGCGCTTCGACCTCTCCAGTCCCGATCCCCTGCAATGGAAAGCGGAGCGGATCGCGACGCTGAAGGATGCCACCAACAAGCCCCAGCCGATCACGACCGGCGTTCGCATCGAGATCGATCAGAACAACAACGTCGACCGCTATCTGTTCATCGGCACCGGGAAGCTCCTGGATCAGCAGGATCTCGTGGACACATCGGTGATCAACAGCTTCTATGTGATCAGGGACGGCACCTGGACGGTACCGGAGCCGGCGCCCGCCGTTGCATACTCGCGTGCGGACCTGACGGCGATCACTGGAAGCGGCATCGCCGGGCTCGGCGGAACCTCCATCGGTCGCGGGTGGTACCAGGACGGCACCGACGGCAGCCTCAGGATCAACTCGGACGTCTACGCGGACGTCAACGTCGCCGTGTATGGATTCTCCAGGCCGTCGCAGGACCCGTGCCTGGCGGTGCTGTCGTCGACGCTCTATGCGCGCGACCTCACGACCGGAAACTCGGTGCTCCTGTCGGGCAGTGGAAGCGTCGTCGCCAGCGCCACCATCGACGGCGGCATTGCCGGAGTGACACTCATCCAGGCGGATCCCGGTGCGAGCTCCGCCACGCCACCCGTGCTGGTCCAGGTCACGACGATGAATGGCCAGGTCGTCAGCATCCCCGTCAGCATTGCCGGCGCGGTCACGCCCAGGCATCGCGTCACGTGGGGCCTGGTGAGCCCGTAGCGGCCCATCGCTGCAGTCGACCAGGCGCAGGCGGGGACGGCGGCCGCCGTGACCATGCCGCACCGCGGGTTGCGCGGCTCGCCGCGGTCAGGGCGCGAGCGGCGAGGCGAACCGCTCGTCGACGTCGATCCGATAGCCGTTCGCGAGCCGGTTGGTTGCGTTGGCGAGCGCAGTCACCGCCATCAGCTCGTCGAACATCTGCGGCGTCATGCCCTTCGCGCGCGCGGCGGCCGCGTGCGAATGGATGCAGTACTCGCAGTTGTTCGTGACGCTGACGGCGACGTAGATCAATTCCTTGACGAGGGGATCGAGCGCGCCTGGCGCCATGACCTCCTTCACGTTCGACCAGGTGCGCGCCAGCGTGGCCGGATCGTGGGCCAGCACCTTCCAGAAATTGTTGACGTAGTCCGTCTTGCGGGTCGCGCGGATGTCGTCGTAGACGGCGCGCACTGCGGCGGACGCCGCTTCGTACTCGATGGGCGGAACCAGGGCCATGATCTCTCCTCCGGGCACCCGGACGGGGCCCTCCGATGCAACGATAGCTCGAAATGGCGCCCCGCCCAACGGACGCCGGCCCGCGCGGCCCCGCGGCCCTCGCTCGACCCGGTCAGGTCACAGTGTCGCCTCGATGGCGCGTCGCAGCTCCGTGGTGATTTCCGGCATGACTCCGAACCAGGCCTTGAACGCCGGCCGCGCCTGATTCAACAGCATGCCCAGGCCGTTGACCGTGGCATTGCCGCGCGCGCGCGCCGCGGCCAGCAGCGGGGTCTCCAGCGGGACGTAGATGACGTCGGACACCAGCGCGTGCTGCGGCAAGGCGGCGAGCGACAGGTCGAGCGGCGGCTGGCCGGACATCCCCTGGCTGGTCGTATTGACGAGCAGCGCCGCGCCGGCCAGCGCGTCGTTGCGTTGCTCCCACGGCAGGACGTGCACCACAGCACCCACCGCCTGCGCGATGTCCAGTGCGTGCTGCGGCGTGCGATTGAGCAGACGGATCTCGCGGGCGCCCGCATCGGCGAGGGTCGCCACGACCGCGCGCGCCGCGCCGCCTGCGCCGAGGACGACGACGGGACCGGCATCCGCCCGCCAGTCGGCCTGCGCGTCGTGCAGGCTCCGCACGTAGCCGAAGCCGTCGTTGTTATAGCCGGAGAGCGTTCCGTCGTCTTCGACCACGATCGTGTTGATCGCTCCGATGCGCCGCGCGAATGCGTCGACCCGGTCGACGAGATGCATCGCCGCGACCTTGTGCGGGATCGTCACGTTGCAACCGGCGAAGCCGAGCGCCGCGAGCCCCCGCAGCGCGACGGGGAGCCGCTCCGGCGCGACCGGCAGCAGCACGTACGCGCCGGCGAGTCCGTAATGCTCGATCCAGTAGCCGTGCAGCATCGGCGAGCGCGAATGCGCGACCGGCCAGCCGATCACGCCCGCCAGGTGGTATTGGGTGGAACCCGCCATGCGAAAGTCCTCGATGAATGCCGGTGCCTGCGACGAGACAGCCATTATCGCGCATCATCGGACATCCGGGCTCTTCCGGCGACGGGGAGGGCGCGGTGTTGCCCCGCTGCGGCGCCTCGCGGGCGGCCCACCGGCCGCTCCTGCCCCGAGTCGCCGCGTTTCAGGCGAGCGGCCCCCACGCGCCGAGCGTGTCGAACCGTTGCGCGCCGGGCGGGCGGCCAAGATAGCGCGGCGCGCCGGCGGGCGGCAGGGCGTCGATCTGCGCGGCCGCCGCGGCGACCCCGATGCCCGCGCGGGCGTCGACGCTTGCGACCGCGAGGTGCAGAGCATCCCGGTCGCACCAGACCGGCGCGCCGGACGCGATCGACAGGTAGATCCGGCCCGTCGCCTGGTCCGCGAAGCTGACCTCGCCGAATTGCTCGATGCACTGCCTGAGAAACCCCGTGTTTCGTTCCGGCCGCAGCATCTCCCGCTCCGGATACAGGTCCTGCGGACCCGTCGCGTCGACGTTCACCCTGCGGTAACGCTCGACGTCGAGCATGCACTTGACGTCCAAGACGTGCAGCACGCCGTTCGAACCGAACGCGACCGTGCGCGGGCGCTCGCCCATGCGCACGCTGTTGTCGAGAAATTCGAAATGCACGTGCTTGTCGGTGCGCCGCACCCAGGTGAAGAAGACCTGCGGCATCCCCGAGTACGCCTCGATGCCATGTCCCAGCGTGTCGTCGACCGCCTTGTAGCGCCCGACCTCGAGACCGCGGTTCCAGGCACGCTCCACCAGCGATTCCGGCGGCGTGATCATGAAGAAGAGGTAGACGCTGTGGCCGAATCGCGTCAGCAGGTTGCTGCCGGCCTCCTCGGAGTCCGGCGCGAAGCTGTCGAAGCGGAACCGGTCGATCAGCAGGTGCGTCATTTCTCCGCGCTCGGCCTTGCGTGCCATGTAGCGATCGAGCTTCTGGTCGATGATCTGCAATTCCTCGCCCGTGAACGCGCCGCCGTACTTGTACGCCGGACCCAGCGTCGCGTAATCGAGCAGTTGCTTGCGCCAGATGTCGGGACTGATGAGCGCGAACTCGCTCCAGCGGACGCCAATGGCTTCCGCCAGCTCCTTCTGGCGCGGGCGCAGCGTGCTCTTGCCGGACGCCGATGCCCCCTTGGTGTTCATGACGACCGGTTGGTCCTGCCGCGGCAACAGCGTGAAACCTTCCAGGGCAACGGCTTTCACCAGCAGCGGCTCGAGCAGCCGGCCGATCTCCTCGCTGCCATAGGCGTTGCAGGCGAGGTCCTCGGCGAGCGCTGCGATCGTGTCGCGATCGGCCCAGATCCGGCCATGGCGCACAAACAGCGCCGAGGCGACTCGCGCGAGCGCGCGACAGGCTGCCCGGCGCAGGGCATCGGCTTCCCGTTCGCGCCCCGGCTTCCCAGGCGGCGATTGCGGCGCCCGTGGCATCGGCGCCGGAGTCGGGGGGCGGCGCGCGCGCGCGCTCCTCGCGCGCGAAGAACGCGCGAATGCGGGTTGCGGGCGAGCGCGTTCGCGCGGCGGCGGCGGGCGCAGGCGAGGGGAACAGGGCGCCAAGCTCGGTCGCGACGACCGCCGCGATCCGGTGGCGCGACGCATCGTATGCGGCGCGGATCGTGCCGATGTCCGGCTCGACGTACTGCGCGAGCAGGACGCGCACGATCCGGCGGAAATTGATCCCGAGGTCCTCGATCTTCGAGCCGTCGGGGACAGAAAAATCCGCGGTCACGCGGATCAGCAATTCGTGCAGCGCAAGCCGCTCCGGGCGGAAGGTCACGAGCTCGCTGCAGTCGAGCCCCGTGAGATCGCGCAGCTCCTCCGCCCGCGCCAGGTCCGTGAAGACATTGTCCGGCCGGAAAATCGTCGCGAGGTGACGGATCTCGCGCGGGATGTGCGATGTGATCCCGGGGTTCCAGGGACCGAATGCGGTCTCGCCGCAATCCACGGCAGTGTCCATCAGCGGCACCCTACCACGCCGACGCCGTTCGTCGCGCGCAGCGAGTCCCGTGCATCGGGTTGACAGCGAAATGCTTTAGATGTCAAATAACTGTCCGGGCGGCCACAGGCCACGCGCCGCAGCGGGGTGGAGGAGACGGATGAACATCGTGTGCATCGGCGGCGGGCCGGCCGGCCTCTACTTCGGCATCCTGATGAAGAAGCAGGATCCGGCGAACGAAATCGTCGTGCATCGAGCGCAACCGGGCGTACGACACCTTCGGCTGGGGCGTGGTGTTTTCCGACCAGACGCTCGGCAACCTCGTCGCCGCCGACGCGCAGACGGCCCGGACGATCCTGCAGTCGTTCAACCACTGGGACGATATCGACGTCTTCTTCAGGGGACGGAAGATCACGTCCAGCGGCCACGGCTTCTGCGGGATCGGCCGCAAGCGGCTGCTGAACATCCTGCAGGCCCGCTGCGAGGAGCTCGGCGTCAAATTGGTGTTCGAGACCGACGTCACCGACGAGCGCGCGGTGGCGGCGGCCCATGGCGCGGATCTCGTGATCGCCTGCGACGGTCTCAACAGCGGAATTCGCGCCCGCCACTCCGAGGCCTTCCTGCCCGACGTCGACACCCGCCGCTGCCGCTTCGTCTGGCTCGGCACGAAAAAGCGGTTCGACGCCTTCACGTTCGCCTTCGAGGAGACGGAGCACGGCTGGTTCCAGGCGCACGTCTACCAGTTCGACGGCGACACCTCGACGTTCATCGTCGAAACGCCGGAGGACGTGTGGCTGAAGGCGGGCCTCGACCGGATGAGCCAGCAGGAGGGCATCGCCTTCTGCGAGCGGCTTTTCGCCGCGCAGCTCGACGGCCATCCGCTGCTGTCCAACGCCGCGCACCTGCGCGGCTCGGCGATCTGGATCAAGTTCCCGCGCATCGTCTGCGGCAACTGGGTGCACCGGATCGACGTCGACGGCAGGGCGGTGCCGGTCGTGCTGATGGGCGACGCGGCGCACACCGCGCACTATTCGATCGGCTCGGGCACCAAGCTGGCGCTGGAGGACGCCATCGAGCTCGCGCGCTGTTGCGCGACCCACGGCGCCGGAGGCATGGACAAGGCGCTTGCCGACTATCAGGACGCGCGCTCGGTCGAAGTGCTGAAGATCCAGAGCGCGGCGAAGAACTCGATGGAATGGTTCGAGCATGTCGACCGCTACACGCACCTCGAAGCGGAACAGTTCGCCTACTCGATGCTGACGCGCAGCCAGCGCATCGCGCACGAGAATCTGCGCCTGCGCGATGCGGGCTACGTGGAGCGCTACGAGAACTGGATGGCCGGGCATGCCTTCGCGCAGGCGGGCACTCCCATGCCGCAGACGTCGCGCAGCATCCCGCCGATGCTGACGCCGTACCGCGCGCGCGGCGTCGTCGTCAAGAACCGGATCGTCGTGTCGCCGATGGCGCAGTACTCGGCGCGCGACGGCATCCCCGGCGAATACCACCTCGTGCACCTCGGCGCGCGCGCGATGGGCGGGGCCGGACTCGTCTTCGCCGAGATGACCTGCGTGTCGCCGGACGCCCGGATCACGCCGGGATGTCCGGGCCTGTGGAACGATGCGCAGCGCGACGCCTGGGGCCGCATCGCCGCCTTCGTCCACGGCGAGACCGACGCGAAGATCGCCATGCAACTCGGACACGCGGGCGCGAAGGGTTCGACGTGCATCCCCTGGGAAGGCGGCGAGGATCGGCCCCTGCCCGTCGGCAACTGGCCGCTCGTTGCCGCCAGCACGCAGCAATATCTGCCCGGTGTCTCGCAGACCGCGCGCGAAGCGACGGGCGATGACCTGGCGCGGATCAAGGCCGATTTCGCCGCCGCGACGCGCCGCGCGGCGGAGGCCGGGTTCGACTGGCTCGAGTTGCACTGCGCGCACGGGTATCTGCTGTCCTCGTTCATCTCGCCGCTTTCCAACCGGCGCGGCGATCAATACGGCGGCGATCTCGCCGGGCGCTGCCGGTATCCGCTCGAAGTGTTCGCGGCCATCCGCGCGGCGTGGCCTGCCGATCGCCCGATCAGCGTGCGGATATCGGCGCACGACTGGGCCGAGGGCGGCATCACGCCCGACGATGCGGTGGCCATCGGTCGGCTGTTCAAAGCCGCCGGCGCGGACATGATGGACTGCTCGTCAGGGCAGGTCGTTCCCCACGCCAGGCCTGTCTATGGGCGCATGTACCAGACGCCGTTCGCCGACCGGATCCGCAACGAGGCCGGCATTCCGACCATCGCCGTGGGCGCGATATTCGAGGCCGACCACGCGAACAGCATCATCGCCGCCGGCCGCGCGGACCTGTGCGCCATCGCACGGCCGCATCTCGCCAATCCGGCGTGGACGCTGACGGAAGCGGCGAAGATCGGCTATGCCGATATCGAGTGGCCGCGCCAGTATCGCGCCGCGAAGTCCCAGCTCGAGCGCAACCTGCGGCGCGAGAAGGAAGCCGCCGCCGCCAGCGCGGGCCTCACGCCGCAGCAGATCGCGGCGAAGCTGCTGGACGGCTGACCGCCGGCCCGCGATCCCTCGCGCGGCTGCCTCCCGGCCCCCGACACGCACGAACCAGAAAGGGCAACGAATGGAAATCCTGCAGCCCCCGGGTTGGAAGCGTCCCCGAGGCTACGCCAACGGCGTCGCCGCGAAAGGGCGGATGGTGTTCGTCAGCGGCATGATCGGCTGGGATGCGCAAGGCGTCTTCCGCACTACGGATTTCGCGGGCCAGGTGCGGCAGGCGCTCGCCAACGTCGTCGCCGTGCTCGCCGAGGCCGGCGCGCGGCCCGAGCACATCGTCCGGATGACGTGGTACGTGTGCGACAGGCGGGAATACGTTGCCGCCTATCCCGGGATCGGCGCCGCGTATCGTGAGATCATCGGCAGTCATTTCCCGGCGATGACGGCCGTGGAAGTCGCGGCCCTCGTCGAGGAGGCCGCGAAGGTCGAGATCGAAGTGACGGCGGTGGTTCCGGACCGGGAGGCACAGGCGACATGAGCGAGACGCCCGCATTGTTCACGCCGTGGGACAATCCGATGGGGACCGACGGCTTCGAATTCATCGAGTACGCGGCGCCGGACCCGGACGCCATGGGCACGATGTTCGAGCGGCTCGGTTTCGCCGCTATCGCGCGGCACCGGCGAAAAAGGGTCACGCTCTATCGGCAGGGCGAGATCAACTTCATCCTCAACGCGGAACCGGACAGCTTCGCGCAGCGGTTCGCGCGTCTGCACGGCCCCTCGATCTGCGCGATCGCCTTCCGCGTTGCCGATGCCGGGCGCGCGTACAAGCGGGCGATTGCGCTGGGCGCCTGGGGCTACGATTCGACAGGCGGGCCGGGCGAGCTCAACATTCCCGCGATCAAGGGCATCGGCGACTCGATGATCTATCTGGTCGACCGGTGGCGGGGCAAGGACGGCGCGCAGCCGGGCGAGATCGGCGACATCGGCATCTACGACGTCGACTTCGAGCCGATCCCCGGAGCGCCGCAGAACCCCGCGGGCCATGGCCTGTTGTACATCGATCACCTGACGCACAACGTGCACCGCGGGCGGATGGACGAGTGGTCGGGTTACTACGAGCGCCTGTTCAACTTCCGCGAGATCCGCTACTTCGACCTCGAGGGGCAGGTGACCGGCATCAAGTCGCGCGCGATGACGAGCCCCTGCGGCAAGATCCGCATTCCGATCAACGAGGAGGGCCAGGAGAAAGCGGGCCAGATCCAGGAGTACCTCGACCGCTATCACGGCGAGGGCGTGCAGCACATCGCGATGGGTTCCGCCAATCTGTACGCGACGGTGGACTCGCTTGCGGCGGCCGGGGTCAAGCTGCTGGAAACGCCCGCGACGTATTACGAAGCGGTCGACCGCCGGATACCCGGCCACGGCGAGCCGCTGCATGAGCTCAGGCGGCGGAACATCCTGATCGACGGCGAGGCCGGCAAGCTGCTGCTCCAGATCTTCTCCGAGAACCAGTTCGGGCCCGTGTTCTTCGAGTTCATCGAGCGCAAGGGCAACGAGGGTTTCGGCGAGGGCAATTTCAAGGCTCTGTTCGAGTCGATCGAGCAGGACCAGATTCGTCGCGGCGTGGTCAAGGCCTGAGCGCGCCGCGCCGGCCGGAGGCGCGACGCACGCCTGGGCGCAACGGCGACGGTCCTTGTAGAATGCGCAGTTTCGCGCCGGGTGAGCCGGCGCATGGTGACGCCTATCCGGGACCCTCGACCGATGCATGCCCTGCACCCCGTTCGACCCTTCTGGCGCGCGTTGACGTTGCGCGTGATTCTTGTCGCGGCACTGGCGGGCGGAGCCGTGTCCGCGCCGTTCGCGCAAAAGGGCTCGGCGCCGCTGATCGTACTGCGAGCGGAGATCGCCACGCCATTGCGGGAGGCGCAGGAGCTCGTGCTTGCCAGCAAGTTCGACGAAGCGCTGGCGAAGATCCGCGAGGCCGAGGCCGTTCCCGATCGCACGCCCGGGGAGACCCTCGCCATCGACCGCATGCGTGGTGTCGCCGCTTCCGGCGCGGGCGATATTCCCACGGCCACACGATCGTTCGAGGCCGTTCGTCGCTGCCAGAAGTCTGGAGCCCGCCGATCAGGCGCGCCTGACGCAGGCGCTTGCGCTGCTCTATTTCCAGGCCAAGGATTTTCCGAAAGCCGCGACCTGGGCGGCACGCTATCTGCAGGAGAACGGGACGCACGCGGACATGCGCTGGCTGCTGATTCGCGCGCAGTATCTCGCCGACGATTGGGCGAGCGCCGCGCGGGAGCTGCGCGCCGACGTCGACGCCGCCGTGGCGAGCGGAACCGCTCCTCCGCTGGAACGGGTGCAGCTGCTCGCGAACTGCTACACCAAGCTCGGCGACAACGCCGGATATGTCTACGCGCTGGAGGCGATGCTCAGGTTCTACCCGAAGAGGGAATACTGGGCGGACGCCATTCGCCGCGTCGAGGCCAAGCCGGGTTTCGCCGATCGACTGGCGCTCGATGCGCTGCGCCTGCGCCAGGCCACCGGCATTCTGAGCAACGGCGCCGATTACCGGCCATGGTGGAACTCGCGCTGGCTGCAGCGCTGCCCGCGGAAGCGAAGCGCGTCGCCGACCTGGGCTTCGCGGCTGGCGCGCTGGGGACCGGCGCGGACGCGGACAAGCAGAAGCGCCTGCGCGACACGGCGGCGAAGCAGGTGGCCGAAGACCAGAGACAGCTGCCGCAAAGCGTCAGGGCCGCCACGGCCGCGCCCGACGGCACCGCGCTCGTCAACGTGGGCTTCGCCTACGTGAGCGACGGTCAGTTCGAGCAGGGCATCGCGCTGATGGAGCAGGGCATGCAGAAGGGCGGCCTGAACAGGCCCGACGAGGCGAAGCTGCACCTCGCGATCGCCTATCTCGCGGCAGGGCAGAAGGCCAAGGCCATCGCGGCTTTCCGGGACGTCGGCGGCACCGACGGCACGGCGGATCTCGCGCGTCTATGGTCGATCCACGCGCAGCGACCCTAGGGGCCTGCCGGCTGTCGCGACACGGCGCGGATGGACGATGCGCCACCTGCTGAAGCTGCTGTCGCTCGTGCCGCTGCCGGCCCTCTATCCGGTCGGCTGGGTCATCCATGTCATCGTGTTTCACGTCCTGCGCTGGCGCCGCGACCAGGTGGCCAACGACATCGCGCTCGCATTTCCGGACCGTACGCCGGCGGAGCGTGAACGCATCCTGCGGCAGTCCTATCGCAATCTCGCGGACGTGGTGATGGAGGCGCTGTGGGGTTTCAGTGCCAGCGCCGAGGCGCTGGCGCGCCGCGTCAGCTTCGAGAACACGGCTCCGATCGACGCCGCCGTCGCCGCGCGGCAGTCGGTGGTGCTGCTCACGCCGCACTTCTGCAACTGGGAGTGGCTGCTGCCGGCCGGCGGAGCGTGCTTCGGGTTGCCGATCGACGCGGTTTATCAAAGGCAGCGCATCGCTTCGATCGACCGGTTCCTGCGCGAAGCGCGTTCGCGTTTCGGCGGCATGCCGATTCCGCGCGAGGACTTCGTCTACGAGCTGATGAACCGCGCGGGAACTCCACGCGGCTATGCGTTGATCGCCGACCAGACGCCCCCGCGCGAGGGCAAGAAACACTGGTCCCGCTTCCTCAATCGCGATACGGCCTTCTTCGTCGGCGCCGAGAAGGTCGCGCATTTCCTCGATTCGCCGGTGCTCTACGTCGCGATGCGGCGCATCGCCCGGGGCCGCTATGCGGTGCGCCTCATACCGCTCGCGCTGCCGCCGTTCGACCGCGACGCCGGTGCCGATGACACGCCGATCATGGAGCGTTTCGCGCGGCAGCTCGAAGCCGCGATCCAGGAAAGCCCCGCGGATTGGCTGTGGCTGCAGAAGCGGTGGAAGTATCCCAAGCCCGAGCATCCCGAAGCCGGCGGGAGGCGTCCGCGCGCGGCTGGGGGATAGGAGAAGGACGCGCGCGCGGCTGGCCGCGACGGATCCCGGTTCACCGCGCGCCGCGCCAGATCGCGACCGTCGCGAACCATCCGTCCGGGACGTCCGCATAGCGCAGCGACCAGCAATCCGGCAGATACGGGGGCGGGCCATCGAGGAGTCGCGGCGGATCCGAAAGCTCGACATCGAGCTTCCGAAAGGGCGCGGCTAGACCGTCACCCGTTGCCTTGCTCATCGCTTCCTTGCACGTCCAGTGGCGCAGGAAGCGGTGCCTTCTGACATCGGACGCAAAGTTCGCAATCGCGGCGTGCTCCCGCGGCGTCAGGAATTTCCGGGCAAGCCTGTCGGCGGCAACCTCGCGGTCCCGATGCTCGATATCGACACCGACGCGCGTGCCTTCCGCCAGACCGCGGGCGATCGCGATCAGCGCGACGCCTCGCGTGTGCGAGACGTTGAAATCGATGCCGGCGCTGGCGTCGACGAGCTCGGGACGGCCCCGCGCGCCGCGGCGAATGGCCACTGCGGCAGGGTCGATGCCCAGCGTGCTCCCGAGCACCCTGCGCAGCGCGGCGCGCCCGGCGATCCATCGGATCCGTAGCGCATCGGTGCCGAAGCGCTCGGCGCGAGCCGATTCCGCCGGGGAGAGCAGGGCCGCGGTGTCTCCGGCATCCTCACCGCCGCGCTCCAGCCCGCACCACCAGAGCGTGAGGCCGGGGGCCATCGCCGGCAGCTCGCACGGTCGTGCCGTCGAATCGAGGAGTTTCGCGGTGTCCGCCACTCAACGCCGTACGCGCCAGAGCGTGGATTTCTCGATCTCGCCGATGTAGAGGTCGCCGGTGATCGGGTCGAACGCCACGCCCGGAGCTCCCCCAGCGCAGGAGCTTGCGACCCCCGGCAGCACCCGAGATTGATTCAAGGGCTTCGCAGTCGTTCCCTTTCCAGGCCGAACGCGCGATATCGTCGAATGGTCGACGTCGTGGATGTCGGGAGCGCCGGTGAAGGATCGAATGCCCGCCGGCAAGCCCCGACCAGGAACTACAGCGCGGGCCGCCGGGAGCGATCGCGCGCGGCCGCACGATTCGTCTCGCCGCGCTGGAGAAGCCTGGCGTCCGCCTCGGATGCGGGGCGGCGCCAAGGAGCCGCCTCCAAGGGCACAGGCTGACGGCCAGGGTTCCAATCCTACCGCGGGCGCTCGATGGGCGGCAACCGCTGCCCGGCCTCCGCCGTCACCTGGCCGTCCGTTCCCAGGCGATCGGGCACCCCGGTCCCGCAAAAGGCGGGCTCTTCAAATTCGTCCCGTTTTCTGCTATTATGGCTGTGGATAAGTGGTGGGAATGGGCTGGGCGCAGCCCATTTTTTTTTGGCGCAACCCTTTTTGCATGGCGATGAACCTGGGCGAGCTTCTGGAAAGGACGTTGCCCCCGATGGGGTACGAGCTGGTCGATTGGGAGAGTTCTCCCAAGGGCCGGTACGTGCGCGTGTTCATCGACAAGCCCAAGGGCGTCAGCGTCGAGGACTGTGCCCGCGTCAGCCGACAGCTGACGCGGCTGTTTGCGGTCGAGAACGTCGATTTCGACCGGCTGGAGGTTTCGTCGCCCGGACTGGACCGGCCGCTGCGCAAGGCGGCGGACTTTCTCCGGTTCACGGGCGAGGAAGCCGAGCTCCGGCTGGCGAATCCCGTCGCGAACGTCCGCCGCATCAAAGGCATCCTGCAGGGCTTCGCGGACGGTGCCGTCCTCGTCGCGACTGCGCAGGGCACGACGACGATTCCGCTCGCCGACATCGATCGCGCGCGGCTCGTTCCGAAGATCGAGTGGAGAAAAGCAACATGAACCGGGAACTGCTGCTGCTGGTCGACGCGCTCGCGCGCGAAAAGAACGTGGCCAAGGAAATCGTGTTCACGGCGCTGGAGTCGGCGCTCGCCTCGGCGACGAAGAAGCGCTTCCCCATGGAGATCGACGCGCGCGTGTCGATCGATCGCGAGACGGGCGACTACGATTCGTTCCGGCGCTGGACCGTCGTGCCCGACGAGGAGCACGAGGAGCCGGCCTACCAGATCGCGATCACCGACGCCGGGGAGCGCGGGACGGACTTGAAGCTCGGCGACGTCATCGAGGAGCCGCTCGAGCCGGTGGAGTTCGGCCGCATCGGCGCGCAGGCGGCGAAACAGGTGATCCTGCAGAAGATCCGCGACGCCGAGCGCGAGCAGATCCTGAACGATTTCCTGGAGCGCCAGGACAACCTGCTGACGGGCACGGTCAAGCGCATCGAGCGCGGCAACGTGATCGTCGAGTCCGGACGCATCGAGGGCGTGATCCCGCGCGATCAGCTGATCCCGAAGGAAATGCTGCGTGTCGGCGACCGCATCCGCGCCTTCGTCACCAAGATCGACCGCACGGCGAAGGGTCCGCAGCTCATCCTGTCGCGGATCGCGCCGGAATTCCTGATGCGCCTGTTCGAGCTCGAGGTGCCCGAGATCGAGGAGGGCCTGATCGAGATCAAGGCCGCGGCGCGCGACCCGGGCATCCGCGCCAAGATCGCCGTCAAGTCGAACGACCCGCGGCTCGACCCGCAGGGCACCTGCATCGGCATGCGCGGCTCGCGCGTCACCGCGGTGACCAACGAACTCGCCGGCGAGCGTGTCGACATCATCCTCTTCTCCGAGGATCCGGCGAAGTTCGTCATCAATGCCCTGGCGCCCGCCGAGATCTCGTCGATCGTGGTCGACGAGGAGAAGCACAGCATGGACGTCGTGGTGGACGAAGAGAACCTGGCGATCGCGATCGGCCGGCTCGGCCAGAACGTGCGCCTTGCCTCCGAGCTTACCGGGTGGGAGCTGAACCTGATGAGCGTGGAGGATTCGCAGAAGAAGCAGGACGAAGAGGGCCAGCACCTGCGCCAGCTGTTCATGGACAAGATCGACGTCGACGAGGAAGTTGCGGACATCCTGATCGGCGAGGGCTTCACGTCGCTCGAGGAGATCGCGTACGTGCCGCTGAACGAGATGCTCGAGATCGACGCGTTCGACGCCGACACGGTGAACGAGCTGCGCAGCCGCGCGCGCAACGCGCTGCTCACGGACGCCATCGTGCGCGAGGAAAATGTCGAGAACGTCGACGAAGCGCTGCTCAATCTGGAGGGCATGGACACCGAGATCGCGAGCGCGCTCGCGGTGCACGGCATCACGACGCGCGACGCGCTCGCCGATCTCGCGGGTGACGAGCTGGTCGAGCTGACCGGCATCTCGGAGGAGCGCGCGCAGGAGCTGATCATGAAGGCGCGCGCGCACTGGTTCGAGGAAGGACCGGCCGAAGCCGAGCACGCGGCCGTGGCGGCAGCGCCGGCACCGGCGCCGGCGCAGCATTGAGCATAGTGCACGGGAACAAGGGAAGCGGGAGAAGCACATGGCGCACACGACGATTGAGCAATTCGCGACGGAGCTGAAGCTGCCGCCGGGCGCGCTGCTGGAGCAACTCACCAAGGCGGGAGTGGCCGGCAAGAACGAAGGCGACGGACTGTCGGAGCAGGACAAGACGAAGCTGCTCGAGTACCTGCAGAAACAGCACGGGGCCGCCGGCGAGCCCAAGAAGAAGATCACGCTGACACGCAAGCAGACCACCGAGATCAAGGCCGCCGGCTCCACCGGCAGGGCGCGCACGATCCAGGTCGAAGTGCGCAAGAAGCGCGTTTTCGTCAAGCGCGACGAGACCGAGACGGCGCCCGTCGCCGAGGAGCCGGCCAAGCCGGTCGCGGCCCCCCTCATCAGCGCCGAGGAGCTTGCGGCGCGCGAGGCGGAGGAAAGGAAGGCGCAGGAGCTGATCGCCCGCCAGCAGGAAGAGGTGCAGAAGAAGCAGGAGCAGGTGGTCAAGCGCAAGACGAAGAAAGAGCGCGAAGCCGAGGAGGCGGTGGCCAAGGCCGCCGCCGACGAGGCCGCTGCTGCGGCCAAGGCGACCGAGACCGCCGAAGGCCGGCAAGGCGCTTGCGGCGAAGGCGGCCACCGAGGGCACGTTGCACCGTCCGGCGGCCAAACCGGGCGAGCGCGCGAAACCGGTCAAGAAGAGCGGCGCGGGATTCCAGGAGGAGGCCGCGCGCCGCCGTGCGCTCAAGCTGCGTGGCGACGTCACCGGCGGCACTGCGGCCGGCGGCTGGCGGCAGCCGAAGGTCGGCCCGCGGCGCCACGACGAGGAAGGCGGCGAAGGCGCCGTGCAAGGGGCGGCGGGTCCGGTCGTCCGCGACGTTACGATCCCCGAGACGATCACGGTGGCCGAGCTCGCGCGCAAGCTGTCGGTGAAGGCGGCCGAGGTCATCAAGGCGCTGATGAAGCTGGGCCAGATGGTGACCATCAACCAGGTGCTCGACCAGGAGACGGCGATCATCCTGGCCGCCGAAATGGGGCACAAGGCCAAGGCCGCGAAACAGGACGACCCCGACGCGCTGCTCGCGGAGTCCGAAGCGACCGACGTCGAAGCCGAGCCGCGGCCTCCGGTCGTCACGGTGATGGGCCACGTCGACCACGGCAAGACGTCGCTGCTCGACCATATCCGCCGCACGCGGGTGGCGAGTGGCGAGGCGGGCGGGATCACGCAGCACATCGGCGCCTACCACGTGCAGACGAAGAAGGGCGTGATCACGTTCCTCGACACGCCGGGCCACGAGGCGTTCACGGCCATGCGCGCCCGCGGCGCGAAGGTGACCGACATCGTGATACTGGTCGTCGCGGCCGACGACGGCGTGATGCCGCAGACCAAGGAGGCGATCGCGCACGCGAAGGCCGGCAACGTGCCGATCGTCGTCGCGATCAACAAGATCGACAAGCCGGAATCGAATCTCGAGCGCGTCAAGCAGGAGCTGGTCGCCGAGAGCGTGATCCCGGAGGAATACGGCGGCGAGGCGCAGTTCATCCCGGTCTCCGCGAAGACCGGGGCGGGCATCGATGACCTGCTCGACGCGATCCTGCTGCAGGCGGAAGTGCTCGAGCTGAAGGCGCCGCGGAACGCGCCGGCGCGGGGCATCGTCATCGAGTCGCGCCTGGACAAGGGCAAGGGGCCGGTGGCGACCGTGCTCGTCCATTCGGGCACCCTCAAGCGCGGCGACATCGTGCTTGCCGGGGCGGTGTTCGGCCGCGTGCGCGCGATGACCGACGAGACTGGCAAGGCGGTGACGAGCGCGGGTCCGGCCATCCCGGTGGAGATCCAGGGACTGTCCGACGTGCCGCTCGCCGGCGAGGACGTGATGGCGCTGGGCGACGAGCGCAAGGCGCGCGAGATCGCGCTGTTCCGCCAGGGCAAGTTCCGCGACGTGAAGCTCGCCCGCCAGCAGGCTGCCAAGCTCGAGAACATGTTCGACCAGATGGCCGAGGACGCCGTCAAGTCGCTCGCGCTGATCGTCAAGGCCGACGTCCAGGGCAGCTACGAGGCGCTGGCGCAGGCGCTGACGAAGCTCTCGACGAACGAGGTCAAGGTCAACATCGTGCACGCGGGCGTGGGCGGCATCACCGAGTCCGACATCAACCTTGCGCTCGCGTCGAAGGCGGTCGTCATCGGCTTCAACGTCCGGGCCGATGTCGCCGCGCGCAAGCTGGCCGCGCACAGCGGCGTCGACATCCGCTACTACGACATCATCTACGACGCGGTCGACGAGGTGAAGGCGGCGCTGTCCGGCATGCTCACGCCCGACAAGAAGGAGAACCAGATCGGCCTGGTCGAAGTGCGCGAGGTCTACAAGATCTCGAAGGTCGGCACGGTGGCCGGGTGTTACGTGCTCGACGGCGTCATCAAGCGCGGCTCGCGCGTGCGCGTGCTGCGCGACAGCGTCGTGATCCACGACGGCGAGCTCGATTCGCTGAAACGCTTCAAGGACGACGTGCGCGAAGTGAAGAGCGGCTTCGAGTGCGGCCTGTCGGTGAAGAACTGCAACGACATCGAGAAGGGCGATCAGCTCGAGGTCTACGAGATCGTCGAAGTCTCGCGAACCCTGTAGTCCCGGGTGTCGGCGCCGGACCGTGAAGAAGCATTCGCAGCGCGCGCAGCGTGTCGGGGAGCAGATCCAGCGCGAACTCGCGGAACTGCTGCGCGACGATGTCAAGGACCCGCGCGTGGGGCGGGTCACGATCACCGCGGTCGAGGTGTCGGGCGATCTGTCGCACGCGAAGATCTTCGTCACCCATCTTGCCGGCCGCGAGCACGCCGACGAGGCGGTCCGCGCGCTGCAGCATACGGCAGGGTTCCTGCGTACCGAGCTTTCGCACCGGATGCAGCTCTACTCGGTGCCGCAGCTTCACTTCGCCTACGACGATTCGATCGAGTCCGGCATGCGCCTGTCGCAGCTGATCGACGAGGCCGTCGCGGCCGATCGCAAGCCGGACTCCTGATGCATCCCGCCGGCGCGCGCGCGCGTTCCCCGCGCCGGCGCGTCGACGGCGTGCTGTTGCTGGACAAGCCCGCGGGCCTTTCGTCGAACGCGGCGCTGCAGCGCGCGAAGCGTGCCCTGGCGGCGGAAAAGGCCGGTCATACGGGCACCCTCGACCCGCTGGCGACCGGGCTCCTGCCGCTATGTTTCGGCGACGCGACGAAGTTCGCGCAGGCGGTGCTCGACGCGCCCAAGGAATACGTCGCGACGGTGCGTCTTCGGCGCGGCGACCACGACCGGCGATGCCGAGGGCGAGACGGTGCGCACCTGCGACGTGCCGTTCTCGCGCGCCGAACTCGCGGCGGCGCTGACGCGTTTCGTCGGCCCCATCCTCCAGACTCCGCCCGCGTTCGCGGCGCTCAAGTTTCGCGGCCGCAACTATTACGAGTACGCGCGCGCGGGCATCGACATTCCGCGCGCCCCTCGCGCGATCGAGATCGGGGCGATCGAGATCGTCGACTGGTCGGCGCCGCTCGCCGTCCTGCGCGTCGTCTGCAGCAAGGGCACCTACCTGCGCGTGCTGGCCGAGGACATTGCCGGGGCTCTCGGCAGTTGTGCGCATCTGGCCGCCTTGCGCCGGACGGTCTCGGGCCCGTTTGCGCTGGCGGCCGCCGTGACGCTCGAGGCGCTCGAGAGCGATGGACAGCGCGGCGCGCGACATGTTGCTGTTGCCGTCCGACGCGCCGCTTTCCGGGCTCGCGCGGCTCGACGTGGACGCTTCCACCGCGGCGGATCTCGCGGCCGGGCGCGTCGGACGCTCGCCGCCCGAAATGTCCGGACGATGCCGCTGCTACGGCCCGCAGGGTCGGTTTCTGGGGTTGGTCGAAGCGAGCGCCGGCGAGCTGCGCTCGGTGCGCCTCACGCGCACGGAGGGGAGCCCGTGACCTTCGGCGCTCCGCGCATCGCCATCGGTTCGGGCGCGCCAGATTAGCGCTTGAATCCTAAGTGTTTTTCTGTTTATAATGGTGGTCTTTGTCGATGCGCGGCGGCTGCCAGGACAACGCGACGACAACGCGCGGCGCGCGGGTCAGCCGCCAAAACCCAGCATTTCGCAAGACGGACGTACCACAGAACCTTGGGGACCACAGCAATGCCAGTCACGGTGCAAGAGAAGGCGAAGGTCATCGCCGATTACCAGCGTATCAAGGGCGACACCGGGTCGCCCGAAGTGCAGGTCGCGCTGCTCACCGCGCGCATCAACGGCCTGAACGACCACTTCAAGGCCAACGTGAAGGACCACCACTCGCGGCGCGGATTGCTGCGGATGGTGTCGCGGCGCCGCAAGCTGCTCGACTATCTCAAGTCGCGCAACGCGGACAGCTACCGCACGCTGATCGAGAAGCTCGGGCTGCGCAAGTAAGTGTGCCTGGATCCCTCGCGCCGGTTCCTCCCGCCGCCTCCCGCTCGCGCCAAGCAATGAACACTGCGCGAACGATGCGCCGCCAGAAGCCGCGAATGGATCCGACGCGTCGCCGCAGCTCCCCTGAACACAACCGCAATGGCCGCGCCGATCGTGCGCGGCCATTGTCTTTCTGCAGAATTGAGGACAACGTGAACCCCATCAAGAAATCGATCCCCTACGGCCGCCACACCCTGACGCTCGAAACCGGCGAAATCGCCCGCCAGGCCGGTGGCGCGGTGCTCGCAAGCCTCGACGACACCGTCGTGCTGGTCACGGCGGTCGCGCGCAAGGAGGCGAAGGCCGGGCAGGACTTCTTCCCGCTGACGGTCGACTACCAGGAGAAGACCTACGCCGCCGGCAAGATCCCCGGCGGCTTCTTCAAGCGCGAAGGCCGCCCGTCGGAGAAGGAGACGCTGACCTGCCGGCTCATCGACCGCCCGATCCGCCCGCTCTTCCCCGATGGTTTCTACAACGAAGTGCAGATCATCGCCACGGTCATGTCGGTGGACCCGGAAATCGACCCCGACATCCCGGCCATGATCGGCGCCTCGGCGGCGCTGATGCTCGCGGGTGTTCCGTTCAACGGCCCGATCGGCGCCGCGCGCGTCGGCTACATCGACGGCCAGTACGTGCTGAACCCGACCAAGACCGAGCTCACGACCTCGGCGCTGAACCTCGTCGTCGCCGGCACCGAGGCCGCCGTGCTGATGGTCGAGTCCGAAGCCAACGAACTGCCCGAGGAAGTCATGCTGGGCGCCGTCGTGTTCGGCCACCAGCAGCAGCAGGCGGCGATCGGCATGATCCACGAGCTGGTCGAAGCGGGCGGCAAGCCGCTGTGGGACTGGCAGGCGCCGGCCAAGAACGAGACGATGATCGCCCAGGTCACGGCGATCGCCGACGCGGCGCTGCGCGAGGCCTACCAGCTGCGCTCGAAGCAGGCGCGGCAGCAGCGCCTGAAGGAAATCTACGCCAAGGTCGCGGCCGAATGCATCCCGGCCGACGCGCCGGGGGGCTACGCGAACCAGGTCAACAATTTCGTCTTCGAGCTCGAGTCGAAGATCGTGCGCAACCAGATCCTCTCCGGCGAGCCGCGCATCGACGGCCGCGACACGCGCACCGTGCGCCCCATCTCGATCCGCACCGGCGTGCTGCCGCGCACCCACGGCTCGGCGCTGTTCACGCGCGGCGAGACGCAGGCGATCGTCGTCGCGACGCTCGGCACCGCCCGCGACGAGCAGCGCATCGACGCGCTGATGGGCGAGTACACCGACCGCTTCATGCTCCACTACAACATGCCGCCGTACGCCACCGGCGAGACCGGCCGCGTCGGCACGCCGAAGCGCCGCGAGATCGGCCACGGCCGCCTCGCCAAGCGCTCGCTGCTCGCCGTGCTGCCGACGGCCGAGGAGTTCGCGTACTCGATGCGCGTCGTGTCCGGAGATCACGGAATCGAACGGCAGCTCGTCGATGGCCTCGGTGTGCGGCGGCAGCCTCGCGCTGATGGACGCCGGCGTGCCGACCAAGGCGCACGTGGCCGGCATCGCGATGGGCCTGATCAAGGAAGGCAACCGCTTCGCGGTGCTGACCGACATCCTCGGCGACGAGGACCACCTCGGCGACATGGACTTCAAGGTCGCGGGCACCGACCGCGGGATCACCGCGCTGCAGATGGACATCAAGATCCAGGGCATCACCAAGGAGATCATGGCGGTCGCGCTGTCGCAGGCGCGCGAGGGCCGGATGCACATCCTGCACCTGATGCAGGAGGCGCTGCCGCACGCGCGCACCGAAGTGTCGCAGCACGCGCCGCGGATGATGTCGTTCAAGATCAACCCGGAGAAGATCCGCGACGTGATCGGCAAGGGCGGCGCGGTGATCCGCGCGCTGACGGAGGAGACCGGCACGACGATCGACATCCAGGACGACGGCACGATCACGATCGCCTCGGTCAACGCGGACGCCTGCAACGTCGCGCGCAAGCGCATCGAGGACATCACCGCCGAGGTCGAAGTCGGCCGGATCTACGAAGGCACGGTGCTGCGCCTGCTCGACTTCGGCGCGATCGTCCAGGTGCTGCCGGGCAAGGACGGCCTGCTGCACATCTCGCAGATCGCCAAGGAGCGCGTCAACCTGGTCTCCGATTACGTCAAGGAAGGCCAGATCGTCCGCGTCAAGGTGCTCGAAGCCGACGACAAGGGACGGCTGCGGCTGTCGATGAAGGCGGCAGCCGAGGACGCCGCGGCGCCGGCAGCCGCACCGCAGTCGGAAGCGCCGGCGACGCCCGCCGCCTAGGGCGTTGCGCCGGTACGAGGCAAAGGGGCGCCCGCGGGCCTCGCCAACCCCACCAAAGCATTTCGTTTCTTTCTCTCCTCCAGCCGCAGCTCCGCTGCGCACGCACTGATTGCCGACAGCATCCGCGTCCCCGCCGATGTCCCGAGCGCTATCAACACAGATTCGCGTCTTACTGTCCGATTTCTGAGCACCGTTTCGTTTCTACGCGCGCTGTTCAACTCCACATCCGCGCTTGAGCCGATCGCCATTTCATTTCGCCCTGCCGCCGAAGACAGATACACCGTTATTCCGTTCATCATCTATTTTCCCATAGCGACCGCGCAGTTGCCGAACGCCTGCGTACTGCGCATCACATCCCGTCGACCTCATCTTCACCACTCAGCCGACTCGTACTCTGTCCCCCATCACCTCTCCCGTTGCTCTTTACCTCCCGCCCGCGGCGCCCTTTCCACGTCCGCCGCGGTCGTCCGGATGGGTCGCCGACCCGGGATTCGGCGCCGCCGCCGTCCGCACTCATCGCTGACCGGTAATCCTGCGACAATGGCGCTTGTGCGCCACCTCTCGCATCTTTTCGCCAACAACCGCGCCTGGTCCGAGCGCATCCGGCGCATCGATCCGGAATTCTTCCCGAGGCTCTCGCGGCAGCAGCGACCCCGGTACCTCTGGATCGGATGCGCGGACAGCCGCGTGCCGGCCAACGACATCGTGGGGTTGCTGCCCGGCGAGCTGTTCGTGCATCGGAATATCGCGAACGTCGTCGTGCACAGCGATCTCAACTGCCTTTCGGTGATCCAGTTCGCCGTCGACGTGCTGCAGATCGAGCACATCATCGTCTGCGGCCACTACGGTTGCAGCGGCGTCAACGCGGCGCTGCAGAACCAGCGCGTGGGCCTCGCCGACAACTGGTTGCGCCACATCCAGGACGTGCACGCGAAGCACGACACCCGGGTGGCCGCGGTCCCCGACCTTCCGCGACGCCTCGACCGCCTGTGCGAGCTCAACGTGGTCGAGCAGGTCGCCAACGTCTGCCAGACCACGATCGTGCGGGACGCCTGGGACCGCGGACAGGAGCTTGCCGTGCACGGTTGGGTGTACGGGCTCGACGACGGGCTGGTCCGGGATCTGGGCACGACCGTGACGAAGCGCGGGGAAGGGCCCGCGGCATACCAGGCGGCACTGGCCGCGCTGTAGCGAAAAGGAGCTCCGGCATGGCCGAGCATTCCCTGCGCATCGAACGCGACACGTTCGGCCCGATCGAAGTGCCGGCGGACCGGCTCTGGGGCGCGCAGACGCAGCGCTCCCTGCAGCATTTCCGGATCTCGACGGAGAAGATGCCCGAGGCGCTGATCCGGGCGCTGCTGATCGTCAAGCGGTCGGCGGCGCGCGTCAACACGGGCCTCGGCCTGCTTCCGGCGCGGATCGCCGACGCGATCGTCGCTGCCGCCGACGAGGCGCTCGCCGGGCGTCACGCGGCGGAATTCCCGCTCGCGGTCTGGCAGACGGGCTCGGGCACCCAGACCAACATGAACGTCAACGAGGTGCTCGCCAATCGCGCGTCGCGAAATCCTCGGCGGGCCGCGCGGCGAAGGCCGGCTCGTCCACCCGAACGACGACGTCAACCGCGGCCAGTCGTCGAACGACGTCTTTCCGACGGCGATGAACGTCGCGGCGGGTGCAGACCGTCACCGCGCGATCTCGCTGCCGGCGCTCGACGTGCTGCGCGCCACGCTGGAGGACAAGGCGTCGGCGTTCGCCGGCATCGTCAAGATCGGCCGCACGCATCTGCAGGATGCGACGCCGCTGACGCTCGGCCAGGAGTTCTCGGGCTACGCGGCGCAGCTCGCGCACGCCAGGACGCACATCGAGGCGGCGCTGCCCCACGTGCTCGAGCTGGCGCTGGGCGGCACGGCGGTCGGCACCGGCCTCAACGCGCACCCGCGAATTCGGCGCGCGCGTCGCCGCGGACATCGCCGACGACCACCGGCCTGCCGTTCGTGACCGCCCCCAACAAGTTCGAGGCCCTCGCGGCCAACGACGCGCTGGTGCACCTGCACGGCGCGCTGCGCGGGCTCGCCGGCGCGCTGATGAAGATCGCCAACGACGTGCGCTGGCTCGCGAGCGGGCCGCGGTCGGGCCTGGGCGAGATCAGGATCCCCGAGAACGAGCCGGGAAGCTCGATCATGCCCGGCAAGGTCAATCCGACGCAATGCGAGGCGCTGACGATGATCGCGGCGCAGGTGATGGGCAACGACGTGGCGGTCGGCATCGGCGGCGCGTCCGGCAACTTCGAGCTCAACGTCTACAAGCCGCTCGTCATCCACAACCTGCTGCAGAGCGTGCGCCTGCTCGCCGACGGCATGGCGAGCTTCGACGTGCACTGCGCGCGCGGCATCGAGCCCGATCGCGAGCGCATCGCGGAGCTCGTTGCCCGCTCGCTGATGCTGGTCACCGCGCTCAATCCCGCACATCGGCTACGACAAGTCCGCCGAGATCGCGAAGAAAGCGCACCGCGAGGGCACGACGCTCAAGGCCGCGGCGCTTGCGCTCGGCTACGTCACTGCCGACGAATTCGACGCCTGGGTGCGGCCCGAGCGGATGGTCGGTCCCGGGACGTAGCGCGACGGTCAGCCGTCGCGGCGCGCGAGCCGTTCCGGCAGCAGGCGGATAGCGTCGCGATTCGACCAGGAGAAGCACTTCGCCGCGGCCTCTTCCCAGGGAAGCCAGACGTACGAGCGATGCTCGCGCGGATCGAGGCGCACCGCGACGGGTTCGGGCACCAGCAGCGCGAAAACGTGCTCCGTATTGTGTGTCGTGCCCGGCGGGTAGCGATGTCGCCAGCGCGGATAGATCGCGTAGACGTTCGAAAGGGCCCAGTCGGCGAGGCCCCCATGCGCCGCGGCGTCGATGCCGGTTTCCTCGAGCAACTCGCGGTTCGCCGTTTCGGCGAGCGTCTCGCCTGGCTCCTGGCTGCCGGTCACCGACTGCCAGTAATCCGGGACATCCGCGCGCTCGATCAACAGCACGCGCAGATCGGGCGTGGCCACCAGCACCAGTGTCGAAACGGGGATCTTCGTGCCCATGCGGATCTCTGTCGTCGCGGTCGCTCGCGCGGGTGTCTTCGGGCGGGGAGGCCGGTCCGTCACGCCCCGCCGCCAGTCTGCCGGCGAATCAACCGTCGCGTCGCGCTTCAGTCGACGAAAACCCAGAACGGCTTGTGCCGTTCCCGCCAGTAGTCGGATGCTTCGGCGAGGATGTCCTCGCACGTCGTCCAGTCGACGCCATGCGCCTTCCGGTAGGCGCCGGAGTGCGACACCGCGATCACGCAGCCGTTCTTGCCGAGCCAGTCCCCGTCCTCGACCGAATCGGCGAGGGCGTCCCAGTTGTTGCCGAAGTGCCCGGGAAGCCCCAGTCCTTTCGCCAGTGCCGCCAGCAGTTCCGCCTTGCTGTTGACGCCGTTGAGATCGGTCGCGGCAAAGCGGAGCTTCGCGGCGGCCGCGGCCGCCGCGAGCGCATGGACGTCGCCATGCCATGCGTGGACGCCTGCGATTTCGAGATCGTGCAGATCGGGCAGCTTCATGGGCGGATCTTTCGGAACGATTGGTAATGGTCGTCGGTGTAATAGCAGACGTCGGGGACCTTGGCCGGACCGCCGCAAACGAGCCGGCGGGCGCCGCGGCTCGTCACGCCGGGCGTGCGCACGGTGTACTCGTGGTAGTAGCCGCGCGGCTTGGCGGGCAGCAGCTGCTCGCGATTGCGGAACACGACGCCGTCCCGGTCGAAGGGATACGGCCCGCCCGTGCCCACCAGGGCGTGGACTTCGCGCGCCTCCTTCGGCAGGTCGGCGAGAGCGACGTCGCCAGGTGCCTGCGGCGTGGCGCGGGCAGACGCGTTGAACGCGATTCCTGCCACGAGGAACAGCAGCACCGCGAAGCGGCGCAGCTTCGTCTGCCATCGCGAGACATCCGCCATTGGGGGAAACCCGGTCATGGTAGGACGCGATTGTCCGCCAACCCGCCGCGCGGCGCCAGAGTCCCCGGGTCAGCCGGCAGGGCGGGTCGACTCGGTCTGCCGCACCTTGATGTGGAGATCGCGCAGCTGCTGCTCGGTGACCGGCGTCGGCGCGTCGACGAGCAGATCCTGCCCGCGCTGGGTCTTCGGGAACGCGATCACGTCGCGGATCTGGTCGACACCCGCCATCATCGCGACGAGCCGGTCGAAACCGAACGCGATGCCGCCGTGGGGAGGCGCGCCGTAGGACAGCGCGTCGAGCAGGAAGCCGAACTTCTTCCGCTGGTCCTCGGGGCTGATCTTCAGCGCGGAGAAAACCTTCGCCTGCACTTCGGGCTTGTGGATGCGCACCGAGCCGCCGCCGATTTCCCAGCCGTTCAGGACCACGTCGTAGGCCTTGGCGATGGCCTTTCCGGGGTCCGTCGCGAACAGGACATCGTGGCCTTCCTTCGGCGCGGTGAACGGATGGTGCCGTGCGCCCCAGGTCTTCCTGTCCTCGTCGAACTCGAACATCGGGAAGTCGACGACCCAGAGCGGCTTCCATCCGGTTGCGGCGAGGCCGCGCTCGGTACCGACCTTCGCCCGCAGTGCGCCGAGCGCGTCGTTGACGACCTTTTCGCGATCGGCGGCGAAGAACACGAGGTCTCCGGTCCGTGCGCCGGTGCGCTCGATGATCGTGGCCAGCACGTCGGCCGAGAGAAACTTGACGATGGGCGACTGCAGCCCTTCCTCGTTCGGCTTCGCCGCGTCGTTGACCTTGATGTACGCGAGTCCGCCGATGCCGTAGATCTTGACGAACGTCGTGTAGTCGTCGATCTCCTTCCTCGTCAGCGTGCCGCCGCCGGGAACGCAAAGCGCGGCCACGCGCCCGTTGGGCAGCTCCGCGGCGGCGCGAAACACCTTGAAATCCACCGTCTTCATCACGTCGGTGAGCTCGGTGAGCTTGAGCGGGATGCGCAGGTCCGGCTTGTCCGAGCCGTAGTCGCGCATCGCATCGGCGAACTGCATCACCGGGAACGGATCCGGCAGCTCGACGCCCAGCGCGTCCCTGAACATCGCGCGGACGAGGCCCTCCATGAGCTCGCGGATCTCGAGCTCGTCGAGGAACGACGTCTCGATGTCGATCTGCGTGAACTCCGGCTGGCGATCGGCTCGCAGGTCCTCGTCGCGGAAGCACTTGACGATCTGGTAGTAGCGGTCGAAGCCCGCCATCATCAGCATCTGCTTGAACAGCTGCGGGGACTGCGGCAGCGCGTAGAACATCCCGTGGTGGATTCGCGACGGCACGAGGAACTCGCGCGCGCCCTCGGGCGTGGACTTGTAGAGCACGGGAGTCTCGATGTCGACGAACCCGTTCGCGTCGAGGTACTTGCGCGCGGCCATCGCGGCGCGATGGCGCAGCATCAGGTTCTTCTGCATCTGCGGCCGGCGCAGGTCGATGACCCGGTGCTGGAGCCGGACCGTCTCCGACAGGTTCTCGTCGTCGAGCTGGAACGGCGGCGTCTGCGCGGCGTTCAGGATCTCCATCTCGTGCGCGAGCACCTCGACCTCGCCGGAAACGAGGTTCGGATTGGCGCCGCCCTCGGGGCGCAGCCGGACGAGTCCCGTCACCCGGATCACGAACTCGTTGCGCAGCGTCTCGGCCGCGGCGAAAGTGGCGGCGCGGTCGGGATTGAAGACGATCTGCACGAGACCTTCGCGGTCGCGCAGATCGACGAAGATGACGCCGCCGTGGTCGCGGCGGCGGTGCACCCAGCCCATCAGCGTGATGGTCTGGCCGAGGTGGCGGCGGTCGATTCGTCCACAGTAATCAGTGCGCTTCAATGCATTCTCCGGCGGGTGTTGCGGTCGACTGCGTTCGAAAAGTTCGAGGCTGGCGCGGGCAGCGCGGCCGCGCCAGCGGCGCGGGAGCGCAACGGCGCGATCGTCTTCGCCCGGTCAATTTCGCGGTTGGGCGGCGGCGGCAGGCAGCGGCACGGGCGGCGCCTTTGGCACGGCGCGCCGTCGGCGCGGAGCAACGACGCCCATGGAAATGATGTACTTGAGCGCGTCGTCGACCGACATGTCGAGCTCGCGCACCGAGTCCTTCGGCACCATCACGAAGTAGCCGCCGGTCGGGTTCGGCGTCGTCGGCACGTAGACGCTGACGTGCTCGCCCGGAAGATGGTCGACGACCGTATCGGCCGGCGTGCCGGTCAGGAAACCGATCGTCCAGCACCCCGGGCGCGGGAATTCGACCAGCAGGGCCTTGCGAAACGCCGTTCCCTGATCGGACAGCAGCGTGTCGCTGACCTGCTTGACCGACGAGTAGATCGACTTGACGAACGGGATGCGGCCCAGCACGCCCTCCCAGATGCTGATCAGCCGCTGGCCGAAGAAATTGGCGGTGAAGACGCCGGTGACGAACAGAATCAGGAAACTGAGCAACACGCCGAGACCGGGGATGTGAAAGCCGACGAGCGTCTCGGGCCGCAGTCGCTCCGGCACGAGCAGCAGCGTCTGGTCGAGCGTGGTCACCAGAAAATTGATCACCCAGATCGTGATGCCGAGCGGGGCCCAGACGAGCAGGCCCGCAATCAGATAGCGCTTCATCGTTCGTGTCGGCGGCATTGCGCTAAGTGGCGACAGGGGGCGCTCCGGTCTTCGCGGCCGGTGCGGGCGTGCTGCCTGCGGTTTCGCTCCCGGCTCCGCTCTTCGCGCCGGTCGTCGTTTCGCCCTTCGACTCGCCCTTGGCGCCGCCATTGCTTCCGGCTCCGGACTCGGACTTCGCGGCGGCGTCGGCCTTCGCGGGCGCGGGCTTGCTGCCGCTGCCCTTGAAGTCCGTGGCGTACCAGCCGCTGCCTTTGAGCTTGAACCCCGCCGCGGAGAGGAGCTTGACCAGCGTGGCCGCGTGGCAGGACGGGCACTCGGACATCGGCGCGTCGGAAAACTTCTGCAGCGCCTCGAGTTCATGACCGCAAGATGAACAACGGTATTCGTAAATCGGCATCGCAACCCCGCGCGTTCGTTCGATGAGCAGGCGCCAAAGCGCTTGATTAAAAAAGAGAATATTATACCGCAATCCGGGACGAAATCCGGCTGGCGCGGCCCGGCCCGTGCCCTTGCCCGCGCGCACCCGCCAGATGGAGGCGGATCGCGCGTGTCGCAATGGAGCCCGTCTCCATCCTTCACGGCCCTGCAGACGTCAGGCAGGGCAATGCTGCGACCGGAATCGAAAGCGAACGATGAGCGTAGAGTGGATCTGGTGGATCGCCGCAGCCGTGCTGATCGGCGCCGAACTCGTCACGGGGACGTTCTATCTGCTTGCCGTGGGCATCGCCGTCGCACTGGGTGGGGTCGCCGCCTGGCTCGGGGCGAGCCTGCAGGTGCAGTTTGCCGTTTCGGGCGTGCTCGGAGTCGTGCTGACGGTTGCGGCGCACCGCTGGCGCCTCGCGCGCGCGTCTCCGCCGCTGCAGCCGCCGCTCGACGTGGGGCAGGCCGTGCACGTGGAGACCTGGAACGCCGACGGCACGGCCCGCGTCGCCTACCGCGGCTCGACCTGGGACGCCGAGCTGGCGGCGCCCGATGTGTCGCGTGCCGGGACGCTCTACATCGTCGCGACGCGCGGCTCGACCCTGATCCTGTCCGATCGCCGTCCTCCCGCCTGACTCGGCGATGATTCATTCAACCGGTATGAATCAGCGCTGGAGGGTCTCGCCATGTGGTTAGGTTCGTCATTGTTCACGATCGCCTTGTTCGTCGTCGCCGTCATCGTCATCACGCGCTCGATCCGTGTCGTGCCGCAGCAGCATGCGCTCGTCATCGAGCGACTGGGACGCTTCTATGCGGTGCTCCAGCCGGGTCTGAATTTCGTGATCCCCTTCGTCGATCGGGTCGCCTATCGGCACGACCTGCGCGAAATCCCGTTCGACGTCCCGAGCCAGATCTGCATCACCAAGGACAACACCCAGCTGCAGGTGGACGGCATCCTCTATTTCCAGGTCACCGACCCGCGGCTCGCGTCCTACGGTTCGAGCAATTTCCAGGTGGCGATCACGCAGCTGGCGCAGACCACGCTGCGCAGCGTGATCGGCCGCATGGAGCTCGACCGGACCTTCGAGGAGCGCGAGCACATCAACGGCATCGTCGTCACGGCGCTCGACCAGGCGGCCGCGAACTGGGGCGTCAAGGTCCTGCGCTACGAAATCAAGGACCTGACCCCGCCGAAGGAGATCCTGCACGCGATGCAGGCGCAGATCACCGCGGAGCGCGAAAAGCGTGCGGTCATCGCGACGTCCGAAGGCAAGCAGCAGGAGCAGATCAACCTCGCCAACGGCGCGCGCGCGGCGGCCATCGCGAAATCAGAAGGCGAAAAGCAGGCGGAGATCAACCAGGCGCAAGGGCATGCCAGCGCGCTGCTCGCGATCGCCGAGGCGAACGCGAAGGCGATCCGGCAGGTGGCGGAGGCGATCGAGTCGCCTGGCGGCATCCAGGCGGTCAACTTGAAGGTCGCGGAGCAGTACGTGGGCGCGTTCGCGAACATCGCGAAGACCAACAATACCGTCATCGTGCCGGCGAACCTTGCCGATCTGGCGGGATTGATCACGGCGGCGATGACGGTGTTCAAGGCGCAGCCGAAGTGACGGCACCGGCAGTTTGACGGTGCGCATCGACCCGACGGAGAATTGACGCATGCAGCTCGAAGGCAGCACATTCATCGTCACGGGGGGCGCCTCGGGACTGGGCGCTGCCACGGTCCGCATGGTGGTGGCCGGTGGCGGCAACGCCGTCATCGCCGACCTCAAGGAAACGGAAGGGCAGGCGCTGGCCCGGGAGCTCGGCCCGCGCGCCCGCTTCGTGCGCACCGATGTTGCCGACGAGCCATGCGCCACGAGCGCGGTGGCCGCGGCGATCGACGGCTTCGGCGGCCTGCAGGGGCTCGTCAATTGCGCGGGTATCGTCCACGGCGAGAAGAGTCGTCGGCCGCGATGGTCCGCATACGCTGGCGGGATTCGCGCGCGCGATCAGCATCAACCTGATCGGCTCGTTCAACCTGACGCGGCTCGCGGCCGACGCGATGGTGAAGAATGTCCCCAACGGCGAAGGGGAGCGCGGCGTGATCGTCTACACCGCGTCCGTCGCCGCGTTCGACGGGCAGATCGGGCAGGCCGCCTACAGCGCGTCGAAGGCGGGCCTGGTCGGCATGACGCTGCCGATCGCGCGCGAGCTCGCCCGGCACGGCATTCGCGTGATGACGATCGCGCCCGGCGTGTTCGAAACGCCGATGGGCGATGGATTGCCGCCCGAAGTGAAGGCGTCGCTCGCGAAAATGGTACCGTTTCCGCCGCGTTTCGGGCGGCCCGAGGAGTTCGCGTCGCTGGTTCGTGAAATCGTCGCCAACGTCATGCTGAACGGCGAAGTCATCCGCCTCGACGGTGCGATCCGGATGGCGCCGAAGTGACGCCGGTGCGGACGGCGATCAGGGCGCCACGGGAATCTTCAGCGCGCGCGAACGTCCCGCCGCCGTCGCGCGGAAGAAGCTCGAAGCGTTCCGCCGTGCAGCCGCGCGATGCGGTCGACGATCGCGAGCCCGAGACCGGCCCCGGCGGCACCGGACGCGTCCGTCCTGCGCGGCCGACGCGCGGGTAAACGGCTGTTTCAGCCGCTCGACGTCTCCGGGTGCGATGCCCGGACCGCGGTCCGCGACGTCGAGCACGACGCACCCGCCGTCGGCGCGGGTCGTCACGTCCACGGGCGGCGCCCCGTAGGCGATCGCGTTGTCGATCAGGTTCGCGACAAGGCGCGAAAGGGCCGTGGGTCGCAGCGGCACGACGGGCACGGCGCCGGGCGCGAAGCGCACGTCCCGGCCGGTGCGTGCGTATCGGTCCACGCAGGCGGCGACGATCGCGTTCGGGTCGTGCAGTTCCCGCGCGGCGTCCTCGTTCGTCCGCGCGAAATCGAGGAACTGGCCGATGATCCGGTCCATCTCCTCGATGTCGTCGACCATGCCGGCGCGCGTCGCGTCGTCGCGCGCTTCCATCTCGATGCCGAGACGCAGCCGGGCGAGCGGCGTGCGCAGGTCGTGGGAGACGCCGGCGAGCAGCAGCGCGCGATCCTGCTCGAGCTGCGCGAGATTGGCGACCATCCGGTTCACGCCGCGATTCAGGGCGACGATCTCCGAGGGGCCGTGCTCGGGCAGCGGCGGCGGCGTTTCGCCGCGGCCGACGCGCTCGACGGTCGCGCTCAACTCGCGCAGCGGGCGCGCGAGGTAGCGCGCGAAGGCGAAGGCGGCGACCAGCAGCACCGTCGCGAGCATCAGGCTCCACAGCGCCGCGCGCGACGGGTAGTCCTCGGCCTGCGGGCGCGGCGGCAGCGGAAAGCCGACCCAGTAGCCGGTGCCGGCGGCTTCGACCCGGACCAGCAGCAGGCCACGGCCCGGCGCCACGCGCAACTCCGTGCCCGGGCCGAGCGCTTCGCGCAGGCGCGCCTCCAGGAGCTCCAGCGGCGGGGGCGCGCGCATTCCGCCCATGCTGCGGCGTTCGTTTTCGGGCACGATCCGCACGCCGTACTCGCGGCCGATGCGCCCGATCGATTCGCGCCGCTCCGGCGTGTCGTTGGCCTCGAGCGCGGCGCGCACGGCCTGCAGCTGAACGATCTTGGTGTCGCCGAACTGGCGCGCGAGCAGCGTGACCCGGTCCTGCCGGAAGAAGAGAATCGTCGCGGCGAGCGCGACGGCGACGACCGCGAGCAGAAGCAGCGCAAGGCGCCCGAACAGCGAGCGCGGCACGAGCGTCACGGCGGCGCGACCTCCGGGCCGGTGTCCGCGACCGCGTCGTCCGGCACGAAGACGTAGCCGAATCCCCAGACGGTCTGCAGGTAGCGGGGGTTGGCCGGATCGGGCTCGATCAGCTTGCGCAGCCGCGACACCTGGACGTCGATCGCGCGATCGAAAACATCATGGTCGCGGCCGCGCGCGAGCAACATCAGTTTTTCGCGGGCCAGCGGCTGGCGCGCGTGTTGCGCGAACACCCTGAGCAGCGAGAACTCGCCGGTGGTGAGGTGAATCGTCGTCTCCCCGTTGACGAGCGTTCGCGCGGCAAGGTCCAGCGTGAACGGACCGAAGGCGACCTTGCCTTCGGTCGCGGGCGCGCCCGGGGCAAGCCGTTCCGTCTGGCGGCGCAGCACTGCATGAATCCGCGCGACGAGCTCGCGCGGATTGAAGGGTTTCGGCAGATAGTCGTCGGCGCCCGACTCGAGGCCGACGATGCGGTCGACGTCCTCCCCTCTCGCCGTCAGCATGACGATCGGCACGGTTTCGCCCGTGCCACGCAGCCGGCGGCAGACGGCGAGTCCGTCCTCGCCGGGCAGCATGAGATCGAGCACGACGAGGTGAGGCGGATCGCGCTGGAGTTTCCGGTCGAGATCGCGGGCGTCGGCGAGCGTCGCGACCTGAAATCCCTGCTCGGTCAGGTAGCGCGACAGAAGGTCGCGCAGGCGCGCGTCGTCGTCGACGACGAGTATCTTCGGCGCGGCATGCTTGGCGACCATGAGTCAGGGTAAGGCCCCGGCACGCCGCGTGGGCGGCCGAATGTAAGTGATTGTAACGCCCGCGCCGTCCTGCAACGTTCGGTTGCAATTCGATGGGCGGCGCCTGGAACGCGGGACGACAATGAGGTCGAAACCACAGGAGCCGCACGATCGCTGTGGCGCCGCACTCACCCAAAGGACATGCTATGACGACTCGACACACCTTCCGTGTTATCACCGGGATCGCCGCCATTGCCATGGCAACGGCATTGGGGACTGGCAGTGCCGTGGCGCAACCTGCGGGCGGACCGCATGGCCCCGGCGGGCCCGACGCGATGTTCGGTCACCTGTTCGAGCACGCCCGGACGCAGCTCAATCTCAACACGATGCAGCAGCAGATGTTCGACCAGGCGGTCGCCGGCGCCAAGGCGGCACGGGAAGCCGGGCGGGCGCGAGCACCTCAAGGTCCGGGACGCGCTGCAGGTCGAGCTGGCCAAGACCGAACCCGATCTGAAGGCGATCGCCGCGGCTGCGGACGCCGCGAGGGACCAGAGCCACGCACGGCGGCAGGCGGTCCGCGACGAATGGCTGGCCCTCTACGACACCTTCAGCGCCGAGCAGAAGTCGGTCGTGCGCGACCTCTTGCAGCAGAGGCTCGCGCGTGCCGAGTCCTTTCGGCATCGGATGCGCGAGGGAATGCATCGTCGTGTCGACGGCGCGTCCGGCTAGAACGCCGACATCGCCGGCCGGACGCGCTTCAGCCTGCGGACATTGCCTGCTCGCGTGATCGCGCGGGTGCCGCCGGTATCCGGTGGCGCGTCGAAGCGCGGCTTCGGCGGCGTTCTTGAGCGCGGCCGCTACCACCGGCTTCAGGAGCAACTCCACTCCGGCCGCGCGCGACCTCGGCCTGTGCCGCGCCGCTCGTGTCGCCTGACACGACAAACGCGGGCGTCGCCGATCCGAGCGCGGCGCGCAGCTGCGCGATCGCGTCGATTCCCGACTGGCCGTCGGCCAGTCGGAGATCGGCGACGATCAGATCCACGGCGTCGCGACCGTCGTCGACGGCGGCGGCAAGAGCCGCCAGCGCCGAGCTCGCGTCGGCGCCTCCGACGGCGGTTGCCTTCCAGGATGCGAACAGCGCGCGCATGGCGGCGACCACGGCCGGGTCGTCGTCGACGACCAGGATCCGACGACCCGCCAGCGTGCGCGTGGCTGCGGCGCAGGGTGCTTCGTCGGCCCGCTGCGTCCCGCCGTCCCGGCGGCGCAGGTTCGCGCGCGTCACGGTGATCGAAAAGCGCGAGCCGCGGCCCGGAACGGACGCGAGCTCCAACTGCTGTCCGCAGAGCGTCGCCAGACGATGCACGATCGCGAGCCCGAGCCCCATGCCGCGTCCCCCGGCATGGGGTCGGGGTGCGGCGGTCAGCTGCACGAACTCGTCGAAGACGCGCGCGCGGTCGCGCTCGGCAATGCCGATGCCCGAGTCGACCACGTCCACGCGCACGGCACCTGCGCGCCGGCGCACGCCGATGACGATGCCACCTGCCGGCGTGTAACGCACCGCGTTGGCCACGAGATTGCGCAGGATGCGTTCGAGCAGGACCGGATCCGTGTCGACGGCAAGCCGCGTCGGCACGACCCGCAGCGCAAGCCCCGCCGCGCTCGCCTGCGGGCCGAAATCGGCAGCGAGGCGTGCCAGAAGCGGGCCGAGCGGCACGGTCGCCCGAGCCGGCTTGAGCGCCCCGGCGTCCAGTCGCGACAGATCGAGGAGCTGGGCGAACAATTCCTCGAGGGCTTCGACCGACGCGCGAATGCTTGCGACCAGCGGCCTTACCTCGGGGTCGCGCACCCGGGCCGCGAGCGCGGCGGCAAAGAGACCCATCGCATGCAGTGGCTGGCGCAGGTCATGGCTCGCCGCGGCGAGAAATTGGCTCTTGGCCCGGTTGGCCGACTCGGCGGTCGCGCGCGCGGCGAGCGCCGCCTCCGTCTGCGCCTTGAGTTCGCGGATGAGGTCGACGTTCTCGTAGCGCATGGCCAGCGATTGGGTCAGCACACCGTTCACCTGATGGCCGAATGCCAGCACGAATACCAGCACGACGCCGAGCACGCCCGCCGTGAACAGATGTACCTGATCACCCTCGACGGCAACCCGCGCGATCAGCGGCACGAGCGCGGCGAGAACGAAGCCGTAGAACGACGGTTTGTAGACGGCGGTGAGATTGAGGCCGCCGAGGATCACGCCGAACTGGCAGACGATGAAAAGGGCCTGGTACGAGGGGGATGCCGGGAACATCGCGACCGCGGCGGCGCCCCACAGCGCGCCGGCGAGCGTGGAACCGATGGCCCAGTACGCGCCCCAGCGCGCGGCATCCGCAACCCGCGGCTGCGGCGCGCCGGTACGCGCGTGCCAGCAGGCCGCGCCAGGCCTGGTTGACGAGAATGGCCGCCAGCCATGCCGCCATGACCCACGGATGCCTGCTGCTGCCACAGGACGCCGCACAGGATGAGCGCACCCAGCACCATCGATGCGGTCGTCCGGTGCCACGACCGATAGAGCGTTGCGACCTGATCGGCCCGCGCGTGTGCGAGCAGTGACGACATGGGGTCAGTGCCCGCCGGCCGCCCGAAGGGCACTGGCTGCCCCCTCGGGGGGCAGCGAACGCAGTGAGCGTGGGGGTCGTGCATTCCCGTCCGCTTGCGCGCGACGCGTAGCGAAGTGGGAAATCAGCGCAGAGCTGACGTGTTGCGCGCCGGCCGCGCGGGCATCGTGTCGACGCTGATACCGCGGCGGGCGAGCACCGCAACGGCCTCGGTGCGCGAATGCACGCGCAGCGCCTTCAGGATCGCGCTGACATGAACCTTGACCGTTCCCTCCGAGAGCGTCAGGTCGCGGCAGATCAGCTTGTTCGGCTTGCCCTGGGCGAGGAGCTTCAGCACGTCGGTCTGCCGCGCCGTGAGTCCCAGCGCGCCGGGTGCGAGGTGGACGCCGTCGCTGTCGGGCGCGGGCGCGCCGTCCGCAGGCAGGTACACGCCACCGTCGAGCACGTGGTGCACCGCGTCGAGCAGCATCTGCGCATCGGCGCACTTCGGGATGAACCCGTGCGCACCGGCCCCGAGCGCGGCCAGCACCGTCGCCCGATCGTGCGTGGCGGAGATCACGACGATCGGCACGCCCGGATAATCGAGCTTGAGGTCGCCGAGGAAATCCAGCCCGCGCGCTCCGGGAAGCGCGAGATCGAGCAGCACGAGCGTCACATCCGGCTCGTTGTCGAGCACGGCCATTGCCTCCGCCGGATCGCCGGCCGCCCGCATTTCGACATTCGGTCCGAGCTGCGGAAGGAGCTGCACCAGAGCCTCGACGATGAGCGGGTGATCGTCGACCACGAGAATCTTCATGTGTCTCTCCCCGATATCGGTTGCGCCTTCACCACGACCCTGCGCGGCGACGACCGTGGGCGGCACAGTAGCGCCAATGCGGGAGTGCTGGCACCTGTAGGAAGTTACAGGCCGGACGGTGCGTGCGTCGAATCCAGGAGGGCCGCGCCGGTGCGCGCGCCGGCGCGAATCCGTCTTCCCGCCGGGCGCCGTCACTCGTGCCGCAGCGCATCGATCGGGTTCAGCCGTGCCGCGGTGCGTGCCGGATAGAACCCGAAGAAAATGCCGATCGCGCCGGAGAAGCCGACGGCAAGCAGCACTGCCGCGGCGCTCATCTCCGTGCGCCAGCCGGCGAAATGGCCCACCGCGTACGACGCGATCGCGCCGAGCACGATGCCGACGAGCCCCCCGATCAGCGCGAGCGTCACGGCCTCGACGAGGAACTGGGTGAGGATGTCGCGGCTCCGGGCCCCCACCGCCAGCCGCAGGCCGATCTCGCGCGTGCGCTCGGTCACCGACACCAGCATGATGTTCATGATGCCGATGCCGCCGACGACGAGCGAGACCGAGGCGATCGCCGCGAGCAGGAGCGCGAGGATCTTCGACGATGCCTCCTGCGCGGCCAGCACCTCCGACAGATTGCGGATGAAGAAATCGTCTTCCTGGCTGGGTTGCAGCTTGTGCCGCTGCCGCAGCAGCTCGCGCATTTCCTGCTCGGTCGCGGCGATGTCGGCACCGTCGCGCACCCGCACCGTGATGTTCTGCACGTTGCGGGTCTTGACGTTGGCTCCCCCCAGCACGCGCTTGCGCGCCGTCGAGATCGGGATCAGAACGATGTCGTCCTGGTCCTGGCCGACCATGCTCTGTCCCTTGCGGTCGAGCACGCCGATCACCGTGTGTGGAACGCGCCGAACCCGCACCGTCTCGCCCACGGGGTCCGCGTCACCGAAGAGGGCGCGCGCGACGGTCTGGCCGAGCAGCACGACCTTGCCGGCGCTGTCGACATGGGATGGGTCCAGCGGCCGGCCCGCCACGACTTCCCATTGCCGCGCCTCCAGGTAGTCGGGCGTGACGCCGAAGATCTGGGTCGCCCAATTGCTGTTGCCGTAGACGATCTGCCCGTTGCTGCGAAGCGTCGGCGCGAGCCGCCTGGATCGACGGGATCTCGCGGGCGAGCGCATAGGCGTCGTCCTCGGTGATCGTGAGCTGCGTGCCCGAGCCCATCCGCACGCCGCCCGAGGTGAAATTGCCCGACAGGATGATGATGAGATTCGAGCCAAGGCTCCGGATCTGATCCTCGACGCGGGCTTGCGCTCCGGCGCCCACGGCGACCATGGCGATCACGGCGGCGACGCCGATGATGATGCCGAGCATCGTCAGCATCGAGCGCAGCTTGTTGACGCGCAGCGCCGTCAGCGCGACCTTGATTGTCGAGAGGAAGCTCATTGCGCCGCGCCCGGCGCCGCCGCATCCCTGGCTGCGTTCGGCACGTCACGAGTGAGTCTGCCGTCGCGAAACGTCAGCAGACGCGAGGCAAACGACGCGATGTCCTGCTCGTGCGTGACGACGATGATCGTGATGCCGCCGCGATTGAGCTGCTGCAGCAACGCCATGACTTCGAGACTGGTCGCCGAATCGAGCGCGCCGGTCGGCTCGTCGGCGAGGATCAGCTTGGGGTTGTTGACCAGCGCGCGCGCGATGGCCACGCGCTGCTGCTGGCCGCCGGAGAGTTGTGCCGGACTGTGCCCCTCGCGCGCGGCGAGTCCCACCTGCGCGAGCTTCTCGCGTGCCCTGGCATGGCGGAGCGGCCGCGGGCACGCCCGCGTAGAGCAGCGGCAACTCGACATTGTCCAGCGCGGAAGTGCGGGGCAGCAGGTTGAATTGCTGGAAGACGAAGCCGATCTGGCGATTGCGGATCTGCGCGAGCGCATCGCGCGACAGGTTGGCGACGTCCACGCCGGCGAAGCGGTAGCTCCCCGACGTGGCCGTGTCCAGGCAACCGATGAGGTTCATGAACGTCGACTTGCCGGAACCGGAAGGTCCCATCACCGCGATGAACTCGCCCTCGGCCACGTCGACCGAGACGCCGGCCAGCGCACGCACCGCGCTCTCTCCCAGCGGGTAGACCTTGACGAGATCGCGGACCGAGATCAGCGGGTCGGGGGTCGGTGCGGCTTGCTGGCGTTTGGACATCGGGAGGCCGGGAGGTGCGGGGTCGGGCGCGCCGAGGGCACGGTGGTCATCGACGAATCGGGAATGATCGCGGTGTCGGATCCCGCTCAGAACGGCAGTCGCGGCGCGCCGCCCGCCGGACGCGCGGGCGGCGCGTTGCGATCCACGTTGCCGACGATCACCTCCGCGCCGTCCGCGAGATCGCCGCCGACGACCTCGGTCGCATTGCCGTCGGAGAGGCCGAGCCGCAATGCCACCTCACGCGGCCTGCCGTCGTCGCCAACGACGTAGACGCGACCGCTGCCGGGGCCGCTGCGCCCGGCTTCCGCCGCGACGATTGCGGCATACCGCTTCTGCTGTTCCGGGTTGAGCATCGCGTTGATCTTCTGCCGGACGTCGGCGCGCAGCCGCTCGGCGCGAGGCCGGCGGTCCGCCTCGCGGACTTCGCTCAGCGCGGCCATCTTCGAGCGGAGTTCGCCGAAGAACTCGTCGAGCCGCGCCTGCTGCGCGGCGTCGAGACCGAGCTCGTCGATGAGCTTCGCGCGGCGTGCCTGCGCGTCGCCAACGCCACGCGCGCCCTGTTCCGGCGGCGCTGCTTCCGCGCTCCCGGCGGCCGCAACCCCTGGCGGACGGTAGCGGAGCGCCGCGTTGGGCACTTTCAGCACGTTCTCGCGCGCGTCGGAGACGATGCGCGCGTTGGCGGTCATTCCCGGCATCAGCAGCAGATTCGGATTCTCGGTCGCGACGACGACGGTGTAGGTGACAACGTTCTGGATGGTCTGCGCCGCCTTGCGAATCTGCGCCACCTTGCCCTCGAACGTGCGTCCGGCGAACGCATCGACCGTGAAAGTGACACGCTGCCCGAGCATGATCTTGCTGATGTCCGACTCGTCGATCGCGACCTCGACCTGCATGTCGCGCAGGTCCTTCGCGATCGTGAACAGCGTGGGCGTGTTGAGGCTTGCCGCCACCGTCTGACCCGCGTCGACCTGGCGCGAGATGACGACGCCATCCACCGGCGCGACGATCGACGTGCGCGCGAGATCGACGCGCGCCGACGCGAGCGCTGCCTCCCGCTGCTTGACGATGGCACGTGCGTTGCCGACCTGCGCCTCGGCGACGGCCACCTGGGCGTCCGCCGTCCTCACGGCCTCGGCGAGCACGTCGGAGTTGAACAGCGCCTTGTCGCGCTCGGCGTCGGAGATGAATCCTTTCGCGAACAGAGACTGCTTGCGACCGAGGTCGGCTTTCGCGTCATTGGCCTGTATTTGCGCGCGCAGTGCCTGCGATTGCAGGACCAGCACGTTGGCCTTCTGATTCGCGAGCGAGCTCGTGGCGGCGTCCAGATCGGCCTGCGCCTGCTTCACCTTGAGGTCGTAGGTCTCCGGGTCGATGCGTGCCAGGAGCTGGCCCTGCTTCACCAGACTGTTGAAGTCGACGAAGATCTCCCTGATCTGACCGGAAATCTGGGAGCCCACGGCCACCGTAGTCACCGCCGACAGCGTTCCCGAGGCCGAGACGACGGCGGTGAGCGAACCCCGTTCGACCTTGGCGAGCCGGAAGGCCGGAGCGGCGTCGTCGCGGACCAGAAGCCACCAGCCGAGGGACACCAGCGCGCAGAGCGCGATGGCGCCGCCGACGACGGGGAGCGCGTAGCGCCGGCGTGGCGGCGCCGAGAGGTGGTGCAACGTGGACGCCGTCTCGGTCGCCATGGGCAGGGACTGCGTCTTGTTGTGGGTGAGAGAAGTCGGATCGTGAAACGTCGTGCCCGGTGCCGACCCTTGCAGGCGTCAACCGTTCTTGCCGGACTCGGCCTGCTGTTCCGCCAGTTCCTTGCGCAACGCGCGCAACCGGGCCTCGACAACGGAGGCCTGGTAGAAGTCGCCGTCCCCGGCTTTCGACGCCAGCTCGAACTGGCGCACCGCGCCCCGGAAATCGCCCTGCCAGGCGTAGAACTCGCCCTGGTGACGGTGTTCCTGCTGCTTCATGCCGAGTTCGGCATAGATGCGCGCGGCAATCCGGTGCAGCGGGCCATTGCCCGGCGAGTCGCGCGAACTGGGATTCGAGGAAGGCCGCGGCTTCGCGCGTGCGCCCGGCCTTGGCCAGCGCCTGCGGATAATCGTAGACCAGCTGCAGCTTGTTCGGATAGCGCGCGAGCGCCGACTCGGAAGCGCGCGATGGCCAGATCGAGTTTGCCGGCTTCCATCAGCACGTGTCCGGCCATCGCCTCGATCATCGGATGCGGCGCGGCAATCCTTCTCCAGGGCCGCAAGTTCCGCGATGGCCTGCGGAAATGCCTCGTCGCGCAGCAGCGACGCGACGAGGCCGTAGCGGGCTGCGACTTCGTCGTTGAATTTGCGGTCGGCCAGCGCGGCGCGGAAGTACGCCACGGCCTCCCGGCTCGTTCCGGCATAGCTGCGCAGCAGGGCGCGTACCAGATGAAAATCCTGCGAATCGGTCACCTGCCGGTAGGCCTTGCCGTAGGCCCGGGACTGGGCCTCGGCGATCCGCTCGTAGGTGATCGGGTGGGAGCGCAGATAGGACGGCGCGGTGCCGTCCGCGAACCGGTTCGATTTCTGCAGTCGGTCCATGAGGGTCGCCATGGCGTTGACGTCGAAGCCACCGGCGTCGAGGCGCTGGAACCCGATGCGATCGGCCTCGTATTCGTGCTCCCGCGTGTAGTTGATCTGCGTCTGGATCGAGAGCGCCTGCGCCGCAGCGAGCGCGGCGGACGTCGCCTGGCCCGACGACGACGAATTCGAGCGCGATGCGGCGACCGCCACCGCCAGCGCCGCCAGCATGTACATGAATCCCCGCTGCTGGCCGGTGACGGAACGCGCCATGTGCCGCTGCGTCACGTGCGTGATTTCGTGCGCGAGCACCGACGCCAGTTCCGATTCGCTTTGGGTGATCAGGATCAGGCCGGTATTGACCCCGACGTAACCGCCCGGCAGCGCGAATGCGTTGACGGACGGATCGGCCATGGCGAAGAACTCGAAGTCCTGCCGGCTCTCGGGCAGAGCGGCAACGAGGCGGTGCCCGAGTTCGTTCAGATAGTCGTTGACTTCCGGATCCTCGAGATAGGCGCCGGAAGCGCGGATCTGCCGGACGATCGATTCGCCGATCCTGCGCTCCTGCCCGGCAGTGAGCGCCGCCTGCGACTCCTCGCCGAGATCGGGCAGCGCCTGCGCGTGCGCGGCGCCCACCGAGAACGTCGTCGGCGCAATGGGCTGCGCGGCAAGCGCGAGCGACACCAGCGTCGCGACGGCTGCCCGGCGCATGCGGTGGCGCGATCGCGGAAGGTCGGGTGCCGGGACGGGATTCATGCGCAGCGAAAGGTGTCGGAATGCAATGCTAAGATGCGCGGCGTCGACCGAAGTTCAAACGGGAGGGCCGTCGTGGCGGGCAGGGGAGGCAAGGCGGCAGGATCCGCGGCGAAATCGGCGAAGTCGGGTGCCCGGCCCCTGGCCGGCCCGCGCGCCCCGGAAAGGCGTCATTTTACGCATTTCGACGCGGCGGGTCAGGCGCACATGGTCGATGTGGCGGCCAAAGATGTAACCAGGCGTGTCGCGCGAGCCGGCGGGCGAATCGTCATGCAATCCGGCGACCTTCGCCCTGATTCGAGCCGGAACGGCCGCAAAGGGCGACGTGCTCGGCGTTGCGCGCATTGCCGCGATCCAGGCCGCCAAGCGAACCTCCGAGCTCATTCCGCTCTGCCATCCGCTGGCGCTGACGAAGGTCGCGGTCGCGTTCGACCAGGATGCCCCGCGAGCGCCATTGCGATCGAGGTGACGGCCGAAACCGTCGGCCGGACCGGGGTCGAGATGGAGGCGCTGACGGCAGCGGCCGTCGGATTGCTGACCATCTACGACATGTGCAAGGCCGTCGATCGCGGCATGCGGATCGAGGGCGTGCGCCTGCTGGAGAAGTCGGGCGGCAAGTCGGGCCATTTCAAGGCCGGATGACGCGGGCCGCCCGGGCCGGACGTGCGCCCGGTTCGCGCCCGGCGTCAGCGACGCACCGCCACCGGACGCGCCGGCGCGACGATTCAAGCAGCGCGTCGATCAGATAGTGAACGCGCAGCGCGGCGCGACCGCTGTTGGTCGGGGCGCGTCCGGCATCGAGGGCGTCGAGGAATTCGACCAGGACGCCCGCGATGCGCGTCGTGCGTGAAGGCCATCGGATCGGCACCGCCGCCACCGGCGGCTTCCTCGCCGACCGTCTCGTGGCGGCCGTCGTGATGCCAGAGGTCGAGCTTGCCCGGCGTGAGCACCGCCGTGGCCCGCGTTCCGGTGAGATCGATTCGCTCCGGAAAGCCGGGATAGGCCGCTGTCGTCGCGTCAGCGCGCCCAGCGCGCCGCCGTCGAAGCGCAGCGCCGCAGCCACGGCATCCTCGGTCTCCATCGCGTGCACGACGGAGGTCGCGGCGAACGCCGTGACTTCCGCGACCGGGGGCGTCAGCGAGAGGAAGAGATCCAGCGTATGGATGGCCTGCGTCAGCAGCACGCCACCGCCATCGCGCGCGAGTGTGCCTCGCCCCGGCTCGTCGTAATAGCTCTGCGGGCGCCACCACCGGACGGACACCGCGGCGTTCGCGAGCGTGCCGAGTTCGCCGGCCGCGAGCCTGCGCGGCGAGCGCCGCGGCCGGGCGGAACCGGTGCTGGAAGACGACGGCCAGGCTCACACCGGCATGTTCACAGACCTGGACGACTTCGGCGCGGTCGAGCGACGCCTCGACGGGTTTTTCGAGGAGCACGTGCTTGCCCGCCGCGGCGAGTTCGCGGACGACCGAAAGATGCGCATTGGGTGGGGTCAGCACCAGAACACCGTCGATCGTCGGGTCCTCGGTAATGACCGCAAAATCACCGGTGACCGGAAACGGAAATCGGGTCGGCGAACGCTCGCGGCGCCTGCGTCTCCGTCGGGCTATAGGCCCACGCGACCTCGACGCGATCGTCAAGATCGACGAGACTCTTCGCGTGCGGGCGTGACGGCCATGCCGAGGCCGACGATGGCCACGCGACGTCGTTTGCTCACGATGGAACCCCCGTACCCAAAAACAACAGCATGACGGAGCAGGCGCGACGTGCAATGGTCGTCGGTCCGATGGCGGGTTCGCTTGACCGATGAGCGGTCACGGAAGTAGAGTCCGTCTGTATGGCACCGGCACTGCACGAGCGGCCGCGTCGCCCGCCGTGACCTTTCTGCTGGGATTTCCGATGTGGTTGCCGCACGCTCTTCGGTTACGGGTGACCCGATGAACCGACTTGCGCTCAACTGCCTCGCCGCATTGCCCGCGCCCATCGCCCGACCGGACTACGACATCGGCGCGGTCGGGATCGGCATCGTCCACCTCGGAATCGGCGCGTTCCACCGCGCGCACCAGGCGGTGTACACCGACGCGAGCTGGCGGCGGATGCACGCCTGGGGCATCTGCGGAGTAAGCCTAAGACGCCACGGACATCGCGACGATCATTCCGCAGGACGGGCTCTACACGGTGCTCGAAGGCGCCGAAGGGGCGTCGGCGCGCGTGATCGGTACCGTGCGCGAGATGCTGTTTCTCGGTACCGCAGTGACCGCGCGATCTGCGCGCATGGCCGAACCCGAGATGCACGTCGTCTCGCTGACGGTCACGGAAAAAGGCTACTGCCACGATCCCGCGACCGGCCAGTTGGACGCCGGCCATCCCGACATCGCGCACGACCTGGCTCACCCGGATCGGCCGCGGAGCGCGCCCGGCGTGATCGTCGCCGGCCTCGACCGTCGCCGCAAGGCGGCCTCGCCCCGCCGACGGTGATCTCCTGCGACAACCTGCCGACACAATGGTGCCACCCTTCGAGCCGTCCTGTTGGCCCTGGCCGAGTTGCGCGATCCGGCCCTGGCGGCTGGCTCGCCGCAGGTCGCCTTGCCCTCGACCATGGTCGACCGGATCGTGCCGGCGACCGGGCGGCCGAGATCGAGGCCATCGGCCAGGCGCTCGGCCTCGACGACCAGGCGCCGGTGGTTGCCGAGCCGTTCCGCCAATGGGTGATCGAGGACCGCTTCACCGGGCGCGACCGGCCTGGGAGCGACGTCGGCGCCGAGCTGGTCGGCGACGTCGCGCCGTTCGAGGCGATGAAGCTGCGCCTGCTCAACGGCAGCCACTCGACGCTCGCCTACCTGGGCTATCTGTCCGGCCACGAGCATCGCGGAGGTCATGCAGGCGCCGGGCTTCGCGAGCTTCATGCGCGCGGATGATGGCCGACGAGGTGGCGCCGACGCCTGGCGCCGCGCCGACCTCGCGCGCCTACCAGGCCCAGCTCATGAGCGCTTCGCCAACCCGGCGCTCGCCCATCGGACCGCAGCAGATCGCGATGGACGGCTCGCAGAAGCTGCCGCAGCGCCTGCTCGACACCGTGCGCGAGCAGCTGGCCGGCGGCGGCTCGATCGCGCATCTGGCGCTCGCGGTCGCCGGCTGGATGCGTTACGCGAGCGGCACCGACGAGCAGGGCCAGCCGATCGCGGTCGCCGACCCGCTGGCGGGCGAGTTCGCGGCGATCGCGGCCGCCGCCCGTGGCAACGCCGCGGAGATCGCCGCAGGCTTCCTCGATCTTGCCGAAGTGTTCGGCGCCGATCTGCCGGCCAATGCCGTTTTTCGTCGGGCGGTAAGTCGCGACGTCGGAGTTTTGTTCCGCGACGGCGTCCGCAGCACGGTGCGCGGGCCATCGCGCAACCCGGTTCCAGGACGAGACCATGGCCGCGCTGCCGCTGACCCTGCACCCGACCGACTGTTCCCTGCCGATCCGGCGTCCCGCGACCTCGCGCGGCTCTGTACGCGACGGTGGCCAAGCTGCCGATCCTCAGCCCGCATGGCCACACCGATCCGCAGTGGTACGCCGACGACGCGCCGTTCCCCGACGCGTCGGCGCTGTTCATCACGCCGGATCACTACGTCTTCCGGATGCTCTACAGCCAGGGCATTCCGCTGGAGGACCTCGGCATTCCGCGCCGCGACGGCGCGCCGGTCGAGCAGGACGCGCGCAAGATCTGGCGCACCTTCGCCGGGCACTACCACCTGTTTCGCGGCACGCCGACGCGGCTCTGGCTCGAGCACGCGTTCGCGACGGTGTTCGGCTGCGCCGAGCGACTGACGGCCGAATCTGCCGACCGGATCTTCGATCGGATCAACGCCTGCCTCGCGCAGCCGGAGTTCCGCCCGCGCGCGCTGTTCGAGCGCTTCAACATCGAGGTGATCGCGACGACCGAGTCGCCCGCTCGATCCGCTCGACCATCACCGCCGGATCCGCGCGTCCGACTGGAAGGGCCGCGTGATCACGGCGTACCGGCCGGATCCGGTCGTCGATCCCGAGTTCGAGGGCTTCCACGACAACGTGCTGCAGCTCGGCGCGCTGACGCGGGAGGACACCGCGACGTGGCAGGGCTACCTCGCGGCGCACCGCGACCGGCGCGCGTACTTCAAGGGGATGGGCGCGACGTCCACGGACCATGGCCATCCGACCGCACGGACCTGCGATCTTGCCGAGACCGCTTGTCAGCGCCTGCTCGATCGCGCGCTGGCCGGCACGGCGTCGCCGGACGAGGCCGAGCAGTTCCGCGGCCAGATGCTGACGGAGATGGCGCGGATGAGCCTCGCCGACGGCCTGGTGATGCAGATACACCCGGGTTCGCTGCGCAGCCACAATCCGCGCGTCCTTCGCGACTTCGGCCGCGACAAGGGTGCGGACATTCCGACGCCCACCGACTACGTGCGCGCGCTGAAGCCGCTGCTCGACCGCTATGGCAACGAGCGCGACCTCACGCGTGATCCTGTTCACGCTGGATGAAACGTCCTATGCGCGCGAACTGGCTCCTCTGGCCGGCCACTACCCGATCCTGAAGCTCGGTCCGGCGTGGTGGTTCCACGACAGCCCCGAAGGGATGCTGCGCTTCCGCGAACAGGTCACGGAGACTGCGGGCTTCTACAACACGGTCGGCTTCAACGATGACACGCGCGCTTTCATGTCGATCCCGGCGCGGCACGACGTCGCGCGGCGGGTCGATTGCCGCTTCCTGGCGACCCTCGTCGGCGAGCACAGGCTGGGCGAGGACGAGGCGTTCGAGCTCGCCCCGGAGCTGGCCTACGGGCTGGCAAAGCGCGCGTACAAGCTCTGACGGACCCCGGGGTCGCCCGCGTCGCCGGCGAAGGGATCGCCCGGCGCGCACGCACCGGTCAGGCCGGCCGTTGGGTCACTGTGGCCTGCAGATGCTCGGTCGCCGCGGTCGGCGCTGTTGGGTTGGTCGCCCGCGATCGTGCCGTCCACGAGCTCGACGATCCGGTCGCAGCGGCGCGCCAGACGCGCGTCGTGGGTGACGATCAGGAACGCCACGCCGCGCTCCGCATTGAAGCGGCGCATCAGGGCGAATATCTCGTCCGCCGAATGCGTGTCGAGATTGCCCGTCGGCTCGTCGGCGAGCACCAGCGGCGGCGCCAGCGACAGGGCCCGCGCGATGGCGACCCGCTGCTGCTGTCCTCCCGAGAGCTTGCGCGGCGGATAGTCGAGACGATCGCCGAGGCCGACTGCGCGCAGCACGTCGCGGGCGGCCTCGCGCCGCGGCGCGGTCACCGGACCGTGCGCGATCAGGCCGGGCATCAGCACGTTCTCGGTGGCGGTGAACGCCGGCAGCAGGTGGTGGAACTGGAACACGAAACCGATCGTCGTCGCGCGGAGCCGCGTGAGCTCGGCCTCCGGCAGCGCGGTGGTCTCCTGCCCGTTCAGGCGGTACGACGCCCGCGGTGGGCGGCTCCAGCAACCCGATGAGGTTCAGCAGCGTCGACTTGCCCGAGCCCGACGGACCGATCAGCGCGGTGAACTCGCCGGCGCGCAGCGTGAAGTCGATCCCGTGCAGCACCTCGACCGCGACGTCCGTGCCGACGCCGTAGGTCTTGTGCACGTCCACGAGTTCGATGAGCGGCAGCGCCATCGTCACATCCGGATCGCCTGCGCGGGGTCGAGCGCCGCGGCGCGGCGCGCCGGCGCTGCCGCCGCGAGCAGTCCGCCGACCAGGGCGCCGATCACGGCGCCGAGGAACAGCCCCGGCGACAGCGTCAGCACGAACAGCGGCGTGCCGTCGGCGTTGCGCGCGATCCTGAGGAACACGACGATCATCGCGATGGCGAGCGCGCAGCCGATCGCCGAGCCGGCGAGCGCGACGATCGCGCCCTGCAGCAGGAACACGCGTTGGACCTGGCCGCGGCTCGCGCCCATGGCGCGCAGGATGCCGATCTCGCGCCGCTTCTGCACGACCCAGACGACGAGGACGCTCGCGATGCCGAGCGCCACGATGACGATCACGAAGCCGCGGATCGTCCGCGTCGTGATGTTCTGCGCGTTGATCGCGGCGAGCAGCTGCTCGTTGGTCCGCATCCACGATTCGACGGTGAGGCCGGTCTGCGCGGCGAGCCGCTGCGCGATGTCCTCCGCCGTCGAACAGGTCGTCGATCTTGAGGTCGAGCTGCGTCGCGCCGCCGGCGAGCCCGAGCAGCGTCTGCGCGGTGCGCAGCGTGACGAAGACGGTGCGCCGGTTGAGATCGCGCACGCCGAGATCGACGATGCCCGGTCACGGTGAACGCGTCGGACACCGGCGCATCGGTCTCGGCCGTGACGACGCGGAAGCGGTCGCCGAGCGCGAGCCCGAGATCCTTCGCCAGATCCTTGCCGATCACGGCTTCGCCGGCCTGCACGCGGTATTCGCCGGCGACGATCTTCTCGTCGATCGCCACGATCCGGTTGTAGCGGTCGGGCTCGACGCCGAAGAGGGCGATCGACTTGGTCGCGTCGCCGCGCACGGCGAAGCCGGGCCCCGAGACCATCGGCGACACCGCCCTGATCCGCGGCACCTTCTGCAGCGCCAGGTCCAGCGACTGCCACTGGTCGATCGAGCGCAGTCGCTGCGCGCGCGCCTCGACGCGGGCGAGCAGGGCTTCCCCCGGCGCCTGGCTCGCGTTGCGGGCGCGCCACTTCCTCCGCCGGCCGGATCACGATGTGCGCCTGCGTGCCGAGCACGCGCTTGAGCGTGTTCGCCTGCAAGCCGTTGACGAGCGCGGTGATGAAGATGACGACGGCGACGCCGGCCGCGGCGCCGCCGATGATGAGCGCAGTCTGGAACCGCCCCTCGCGCAGGAAGCGCAGCGCGACGACCCATTCGAAGGGCATCGCCGGACGTCCCGTTGGCTGCGGGTCACCGCTTGCGCACGCGCGCGCCCGCCGCGACGTCCGGCGCCGTGACGATCTCGGCACCGCGCCGCAAGCCCCGAGAGCACTTCGACCTCCGCGGCCGTGCGCGCGCCGAGCTGCACCGGCTGCCGCACCGCGCGGCCGTCGCGCACGACGAGCACCCAGGGCCGGCGCGACTGCACTCGCGCACCGCGGCGGCCGGCACGACGAGCGCGTCGGTCCGTGCCGCGACCTCGATGTCGATCGACACCGTCATGTCGGAGCGCAGGAACGGCGGCGGCGCGGGAACGCCGAACTTGGCCTCGACGGTGCCGCGCTGCACGTCGATCCCGGGCGACAGGTAGACAGCTCGGCGCCGAACGGCCGGTCCGGATAGGCGTCGGCCGACACGCGCGCGCGCCTGGCCGACGCGCAGCACCGCGAGGTTCTTCTCGTCGATCAGCGCGGTGAGGCGGACCTCGCCGTCGAGCGCGAGCGTGAGCAGCCGCTTGCCGGGCTGCACGATGTCGCCGGGCTCGACGTCGCGATCGAGGACGACGCCCGCCGGCGGGGCGCGGAGCGTGGTCTGCGCGAGCTTGGCCGCCGCGGTCTCCCTCGCCGCCCGTGCCTGCGCCAGCTGGTCGTCGAGCAGGCGGCGATCGACCCCGCCGGCGCATGGCGGCGGAGACGGCGCGCGCCGTCTCGTACTGGCTTTTCGCGACGGCCGCCGCGCGACGCGCTTCGTCGACGCGCGCCTCGCCGATGAAGCCCTGCTTGAAGAGCTGCTCCTGCCGCGCGGCGTCGCGCTCGACGCTCCGGTAGTTCGCCTCGGACTGCACCAGCTGCTCCCGCGCCGAAACCGACGCCACGTCGCGCCATTGCGCGATCCGCGTCGCGGCCGCCTGCTCGGTGGCCACGGCCTGGGCGAGCGCCGCAGCGAGCTCGGCGCGCTCGAGCTCGATCAGCACCTGGCCCGCCTCGACGTGGTCGCCTTCGTCGACGGCGACCGTCTGCACGCGGCCGGTGATCGTCGCGCCGACGTCGACCTGCGCCGGCGCGAGCACGCGACCGCTGACCACGACCGTCTGCGTCAGCGCGGCGGTCCGCACCGCGCACGACGTCCACGGCCGTGCCCTGCCAGGCGAGCACCGCCAGTACGCGAGCGCGAGCGCGGCGAGCGCTGTCGCGTAGAGCGCGGCACGGGGCAGGCGTGGGAAGGCCATGAACGGGAAAGGGAAGGGGGTGCCGGCGATGCTCCGCGCATCGGCGACGGCTGCCGGGCACTTCGGGTAACGCGATTATCGTCGACATGGCGCGACGGCGTCCAACCGGCCGTCCTGCGGCCGTCATCCGGGCATTGTCCGCACCGCCGCGACGCGGAAGGCCTCGCGCGCGCGTCGGAGGCACCCGCGGGCGTCGATCTACTCGCGCTGGCGCGAATCGAGCCAGATCGTGACCGGGCCGTCGTTGACCAGCGCGACCTGCATCTCCGCGCCGAACTCGCCGGTGGCCACCGGCTTGCCCAGCGCGGTCGCGAGCGCGCCGACGAACGCGTCGAACCGGGGCCGCGCGATCTCGGGCGGCGCCGCGGCCGACCACGACGGGCGCGTTCCCTTGCGCGTCGACGCAAACAGCGTGAACTGGCTGACCGCGAGAATCGCGCCGCCGATGTCGGCGACCGAGCGGTTCATCACGCCGGCGTCGTCGTCGAAGATGCGCAACGCGACGATCTTGCGCGCGAGCCACTCGCGATCCGCGTCGGTCGTCGTCCGCGGCCACGCCGGCCAGCACGAGCAGTCCCGGGCCGATCGCGCCGACCGTCGACGACGGCGCCTCGACACGCTGACCTGCGCGCTTCGCGCGCGCCCGCTGGATCAGCGCGCCCATGCATCGGCGCCGCGCGCGCGCGCCCGTGCGGTCCCTTGGCGACGCCGTCATTGCTTGACGACCTTGCGCTCGACGTCGACGACGATGCCGTTCCTGAACGTCAGCGTCGTCACGGTCTCCGGGTCGCCCGGCGCCGGCAGGTACGTCCACCTTGGCGAGCTCGCGTTCCTGCCGCCGACTTGCGTGTCGGGATGCCCGAGCCTGGCCAGCACCTCGCCCTCGGACATGCCGAGGCGGACGTGCATGCGCTCCGCCGCATTGCCTGCCGGCGGGCCGGTCGTCGCCGCCTTTGCGTTCTTGTCGGATCGGGCACGCCTGGGCGGGGCTTCCCTGATGCCGTTGGCGGAAGCGCCGCCGCGCGGGGCGGGCAATATCGTGATTTCCGGCGGGTCCTGCTGGAAGTTGCGCAATTCCTTTCCCGGCCGGCAGGGCATCTCCTGGTACACGGGGATGCCGCCTTCGCCGGCGCACTTGTAGACATCGGCACCGGCCACGGGTGACAGCAGCGCGCACGCGGCGAAGCCGAGCTTCGGCACGATGCGGCGGGCGGTTGGCATGATCGTTTTCCGCGAGCGGGGAGGGCGATGGACCCCAAAGTATTACCATAGCGCTTTTCCCGCCGGCAAGGACTACGCCCTTCGATGGATCCGCGCAACGCCACCGCGACCCGCGTCGCCGGGATCGAGCCGTTCCACGTCATGGAAGTCCAGACCGCGGCGCGCGCGCTCGAGGCGGCCGGCCGCACCGTCGTCCACATGGAAATCGGCGAGCCGGACTTTCCGACGCCGGCGCCCGTCCTTGCCGCCGCGCAGGCCGCGCTCGCCGGCGGAGGCATCTACTACACGTCGGCGCTGGGCCTTCCGGAGTTGCGGGAGGCGATCGCACGGCATTACGCCGAGCGCTTCGGCGTGACCATCGCCCCCGAGCGCGTGATCGTGACCGCCGGGTCGTCCGCCGCGCTGCTGCTGGTGATGGCGCTCCTCGTCGATCGCGACCAGCAGTTCCTGCTGTCCGACCCCGGCTATCCGTGCAACCGGCATTTCGTCCGGGTGCTCGAGGGCGAACCGGTAGGCGTTCCGGTGGGGCCGGCGACCAACTACCAGCTGTCCGCCGATCTGATCGAAGCGGCGCGGTCGACGCGCACGCGCGGGGTGCTGATCGCGTCGCCGTCGAACCCGACCGGCACGCAGGTTCCGCCGGACGAGCTGCGCGAGATCGCCGCGACCTGCGCGCGTCGGGGGCTGCGGCTCATCGTCGACGAGATCTATCTCGGCCTCACCTACGACGGACCGCCGCAATCCGCGCTGGCGGTCGCCGGCGAACATGCCGACGACATCTTCGTCGTGTCGAGCTTCTCCAAGTACTTCAACATGACCGGGTGGCGCCTGGGCTGGGTCATCGCCCCCGAGCGGCACGTCCGCGACCTCGAAAAGCTCGCGCAGAACCTCTACATCTGGCCGACGACGGTATCGCAGCGCGCGGCGCTCGCCTGTTTTCTGCCGGACACGCTCGCGTTGCTGGAAGAGCGGCGGCGCGCCTTCGGCGAGCGCCGCGATTTCCTCGTGCCGGCGCTGCGCGACCTCGGTTTCGGCATTCCGGTTCGGCCGAGCGGAGGCTTCTTCGTGTATGCCGACAGCTCGCGCTTTTCCGCCGACAGCCAGGCGTTCTGCCGCGATGTGCTGCAGGCGACGGGCGTGGCGATCACCCCGGGGCTCGATTTCGGCCGTCATCGCGCCGAGTCGCACGTGCGCTTCGCGTACACGATCGAGATGGCGAAGCTCGAGGACGGCGTCGGGCGGTTGCGCCGCCATCTGCGGGACCGCTGACGCGCGCCGTGCTTCCGCCGTCAGGTCGCCCGGCCGCCCAGTTGCCACAGTCCGCGCGCAGCCGCGGCTTCCGCAGCCGGCCTTTCGCGATCGACTTCGCTCGCGCCCTCGCCGGCTGCGTGGCCGGGTCCTGCCTGCTGGCGGGTTGCGGCGAGATCGAGTTCTACTGGCAGGGCATCGCCGGCCAGACGGAAATCATCGCGCGGGCCAGGCCGATCGACGAGGTCATCGCGGCGACGCCGGATCCCGTGCTCAAGGCGAGGCTCGCGCGCGCGCAGGCAATCCGCGCCTTCGCGTCGCGCGAGCTGGCGCTTCCGGACAATCGCAGTTACACGAACTACGCCGACCTCGGCCGGCCGTACGCGGTCTGGAACGTCTTCGCCGCGCCGGAGCTGTCGCTGTCGCCGCGGCAGTGGTGCTTTCCGATCGCCGGCTGCGTGTCGTACCGCGGCTATTTCGCCGAAGGCGACGCGCGCGCGGAGGCCGCGCGCATCGCCGCTGCCGGCGACGACGTCCACGTCGGCGGCGTGCCGGCCTATTCGACGCTGGGCTACTTCGACGACCCGGTGCTGTCGACTTTCGTCCGCTACCGCGAGGTCGAGCTCGCGCGCCTCATCTTTCACGAGCTCGCGCACCAGGTCGTCTACGTCAAGGACGACACCTCGTTCAACGAGTCGTTCGCGACGGCGGTGGAAGAGGAGGGAATCGCGCGCTGGCTCGCGGCCGAAGTCGCAACCGGGACCCGGCCGAAGCGGCGGCGCTCGAAGCCGATGTCGCGCGCGGGCAGCGGCTGCGCGTCGCGTTCCGCGCGCTGGTCGCCGCGACGCGCGATCGCCTCGCGGCGCTCTACGCCAGCACGGCCAGCGACGCCGAAAAGAGGGCCGGCAAGGCCGAGGCGTTCGCCGCGATGCGCGCCGAGTACGAACGGCAGAAGGCCGCGTCCGCAGGCGTGACGGCGTTCGATCGCTGGTTCGCCGGCGGCGCCAACAACGCCGGCATCGTGGCGGCGGGTCTGTACGCCGATCGCGTGCCGCAATTCCCCGCGCTGCTGGCCGCGGAAGGCGGCGACCTCGTGCGCTTCTACGCCCGGGTCATGGCCCTGGCGGCGATGCCCGCGGCCGAGCGCGAAGCCGCGTTGGCCGGCGCTTCGCGGTCCTAGTGGATCCGGGCGCCTCCGGACGGCGACGGAACCGTTCGGCCCGGTGCGTATCCGCTTGTTCAGGGGTGCGCGCGGGCTTTCTGCAGGTGGTGTGGGGCAAGGCGACCTTTCGCTAGAGCACTTCGCAGAGTGATCGAAGTGTTCGAGCACGGTGACGGCAGCGCCACGCAGACCGGAGCCACCGGAGGCGGGTGGCGAATCTGCAACAGCGTGGAATGGAATTGGCAGGTCAGGTTGGCGACAGTTTGCGCGGGTAATGCTTAGCGAGAATCTGTCGCAGCCGCACATCGTCGCGAGTGGGATGCGGCACGTGGCGTCCTGGCGTCGAACGGGCGACGGCAAAGCGCGCGTTATGGCGTTCGATGAAGTGCGGCAGCCAGGCATTGGCGGCCTCGATGGAATCGATGCCGTCGAGGCGCAGGCGCGGAGCAGGCGGTCCTGCAACACGCCGTTGGCGCGCTCCACCCGGCCTTTGGCCTGGGGCGAGTTGCGCAGATGCTTTCGATGCCCAAGCTTGCAGCGCTCGCCCGAATTGCGACATGGCGTCATCGCTCGCATGCCCTTGTTGACGCGGAAGATGCTGTGCCGGTCGCTGTAGAGGTCATCGGCAGTCCGTGCTGCCGGATGTGACCGTACAGAGCCTGCATGTAGCCCAAGGTGCATTCCTGCGCACAAAGCGCAGCTGGTCAGGCGGCTGGTGGCGTCGTCGATGAACACCAGGAGGCAGCAGCGCGGCTCGCGCTCTTCGAACCAGGCGTGGGCACTGCCATCGATCTGGATCAGTTCGCCAAAGCGCGCCCGCCGTTCGCGCAGCACTATCCGCTTGTTTCGCAGAGAAAATCCAGCTATAATTTGCAGTTCCCTTGCCTCACCCCGAGCAGACCGGGGGAGGCCGCCCGGCGGCGCTGATGCCAGCGACCGCCCAATCATGACCAGAAGGAGTGCTCTGCATGCGTCACTATGAAGTCGTATTCATCGTGCACCCCGATCAAAGCGAGCAGGTGCCCGCGATGATCGAGCGGTATCGCACGACCATCGCCGCGAAGAACGGCCGGATTCACCGGCACGAGGACTGGGGCCGGCGCCAGCTCGCCTATCCGATCGCCAAGCTGCACAAGGCGCATTACGTGCTGCTGAACATCGAGGTCGATCAGGAGACCCTCGACGAGCTCGAGCACGCGTTCAAGTTCAACGACGCGGTGCTGCGCCACCTGATCGTCGCGATGGACGAGGCGGTGCTCGCGCCGTCGCCGATGATGCGCGAAGAGAAGCCCAGGTCCTCGCGGGACGGTGATCGTGGCGACCGTGGTGATCGCGGCGACCGCGGCGACCGCGGCGATCGCGGTCGCCCGGCGCCGAGGCCTGCCGTCGGCGAGGTCACCGCCGAGCCGCCGGCGAGACCACCGTCGAAGCCGCACCGCCGGCGCCGGCGGCGACCGCTTAGGCCTCGCCCGTCGCGCGAACCGCCACGTGCCCGCCGCCAATCGGCTGTTGCTCGACGCCACGCTCGCCGAACGCGGCGACCTCCGCTACACCCCGGCCGGGGTTCCCGCGCTGGACTGCGTGCTGAGGCACGAATCGGTCCAGCCGGAAGCCGGTGGCAATCGGAATGTCGACTGCGAATTGGCCGCGGTGGCGTTCGGAGGGCCGGCGACGGCGCTGGCCAAGGTGCCGACGGGAACCGCGTTGCGCTGCAAGGGATTTCTGGCCCGCCGCTATCGCACCGGAATCACCGTCGCGCTGCACGTCAACGAATTCGAAACGCTAGATCACGCATTGGAAGGAAACTGACATGCCTCGTCCCACAGGAAGATTCGGCAAGAAGAAGGATGGCAAGAAACGCGAGCGCGGGAACAATCTGTTCAAGCGCAAGAAGTTCTGCCGCTTCACCGCCGAAGGCGTCAAGTCGATCGATTACAAGGACATCGAGGTCCTGAAGGACTTCATCCAGGAGAACGGCAAGATCATGCCGGCGCGCATCACCGGCACGAAGGCGCGCTACCAGCGCCAGCTGGGCGTCGCGATCAAGCGCGCGCGCTTCCTGGCGCTCGTTCCGTACACCGACCTGCATTGACGCGGAGACCACGATGCAAATCATTCTGCTCGAAAAGGTCATCAACGTCGGCGAGCTCGGCGACGTCGTCAAGGTCAAGCAAGGGTATGCGCGCAACTATCTGATCCCGCAGGGAAAGGCGAAGCGCGCCACGGCCGAGAACATCAAGATGCTCGAGGCGAAGCGCGCCGAGCTCGAGCTGGCGGCTGCCGCGCGGCTCACCGCTGCGCAGGACCAGGCGGCGAAGCTCGAGGGTTTGCGCGTGCAGATCTCGCAGAAGGCCGGCGTCGACGGGCGGCTGTTCGGCTCGGTCACCAACTCCGACATCGTCGACGCGCTGAAGGCGCAGGGCATCGCGATCGAGAAGTCGTCGATCCGGATGCCTGACGGGCCGCTGAAGCACGTCGGCGAGTTTCCGCTCGTGGTCGGGCTCTACCTCGACGTGACGGCGAACATCACCGTCAGCGTGCTCGGCGAAGCCGCGACCGGCTGATCTTCGTTTGTCGGGCGACCATGCGCAGGGGCCGGCGACGGCCCCTTTTCCATTCGCGCCGGCGTTAGAATCGCCCTGCGCCAACCGACCCGCCATGCCCGACGATCCGCAAGTCGAAAGCCTCAAGCTCCCTCCGCATTCGCCGGAAGCGGAGCAGTCCGTGCTGGGGGGGCTGCTGCTCGACAACGAGGCGGTGGACAAGGTGGGCGACCTCATCGTCGACGCCGACTTCTACAGCGATGCGCACCGCCTCGTCTACGCGCACATCGTCAAGCTCGTCGCCGACGGCAAGCCCGCGGACGTCGTGACGGTCTCGGAGTCGCTGGCCTCGGCGCAGAAGCTCGACTACGTCGGCGGCCTCGCCTACCTGGGCGCGCTGGTGGGCAACGTGCCGACCGCCGCGAACATCCGTCACTACGCGCAGATCGTGCGCGACCGCTCGATCCTGCGCCAGCTCGCGGCGACGGCCGGCGACATCGCCGATTCGGCGTACAACCCGCTCGGCCGCAGCGCCAAGGAAATCCTGGACCAGGCGGAAGCCAAGGTGCTGCACATCGCCGAGCAGGGCGACCGCGGCGTGCAGCAGTTCGCCGAAATCGGCAAGCTGCTCGCGGAAGTGGTCGAGCGCATCGAAACGCTCTACAACCGCGACGATCCGTCGGATGTCACCGGCGTGCCGACGGGCTATGCCGATCTCGACCGGATGACCTCCGGCTTCCAGCCGGGCGACCTCGTGATCATCGCCGGCCGCCCGTCGATGGGCAAGACGAGCCTCGCGCTCAACATCGGCGAGCACGTCGCGCTCGACACCAAGATGCCGGTCGCCGTGTTCTCGATGGAAATGGGCGCGTCGCAGCTCGCGCTGCGGATGATCGGCTCGGTCGGGCGCCTCGACCAGCACAAGCTGCGCACGGGGCGGCTCGCGGCCGAGGACTGGGAAAAGCTGTCGGCGGCGCTCGGGCGGCTGTCCGAGGCGCCGATCCTGATCGACGACACGCCGGCGCTGAACGCGATCGAGGTCCGCTCGCGCGCCCGGCGGCTGGCGAAGACCTACGGCAAGCTCGGACTCGTCATCGTCGACTACCTGCAGCTGATGCAGGCGTCGTCGCAGGGCGAGAACCGCGCGACCGAGATCTCCGAGATCTCGCGGGCGATGAAATCGCTGGCGAAGGAGCTCAAGGTTCCGGTCGTCGCGCTGTCGCAGCTGAACCGCTCGCTCGAGCAGCGGCCGAACAAGCGGCCGGTGATGTCCGACCTGCGCGAGTCCGGCGCGATCGAGCAGGACGCGGACGTGATCCTGTTCATCTACCGCGACGAGCAGTACAACCCCGACACCCAGGACAAGGGCGTGGCGGAGATCATCGTCGGCAAGCAGCGCAACGGTCCGACCGGCACCGTGCGTCTGGCGTTTCTCGGCGAGTACACGCGGTTCGAGAATCTCGCGCCGTCGGGCGGCCACTGACGCTAGAGGATCTCCGCCGCGTGGTCGGCGAGCCGCGAGCGCTCGCCGCGCTGCAGCGTCACGTGGCCGGAGTGCGCCCAGCCCTTGAAGCGGTCGACGACGTAGGTCATGCCCGAGCTGCCCTCGGTCAGGTAAGGCGTGTCGATCTGCGCGATGTTGCCGAGGCAGACCACCTTGGTGCCCGGACCGGCGCGGGTGACCATCGTCTTCATCTGCTTCGGGCGTCAGGTTCTGCGCCTCGTCGATGATCAGGAACTTGTTGATGAAGGTGCGGCCGCGCATGAAGTTCAGGCTCTTGACCTTGATCCGCGACCGGATCAGGTCGCGCGTCGCGGCGCGGCCCCATTCGCCGGCCTCGTCGTCGGTCTTGTTGAGCACGTCGAGGTTGTCCTCGAGCGCGCCCATCCACGGATTCATCTTCTCCTCCTCGGTGCCGGGCAGGAAGCCGATGTCCTCGCCGAGCGGCACGGTGACGCGGGTCATGATGATCTCGGAGTAGATCTTGAACTCGAGCGTCAGCATCAGCCCGGCGGCGAGCGTCAGCAGCGTCTTGCCGGTGCCCGCCTGCCCGAGCAGCGAGACGAAATCGATCGTCCGGGTTCATCAGCAGGTTGAGCGCGAAGTTCTGCTCGCGGTTGCGCGCCGTGATGCCCCAGACATTGTTCTTCTGATGCGTGTAGTCCTTGAGCGTCTGCAGCACGGCCGTGCGACCGGCGATTTCCTTGACCAGGACGTAGAGCGGCTGTTCGCCGGGCTTCTCCTGGTAGAGGAACTCGTTGACGAGCAGCGACGGGACGAGCGGCCCGGTGATCCGGTAATAGGTGTGGCCGCCCTGCTGCCACGACTCCATCGCCTTGCCGTGCCGGTCCCAGAAATCGGCGGGCAGCTCGCGCATTCCGCTGTAGAGGAGATCGGTGTCCTCGAGCACCTTGTCGTTGAAGTAGTCCTCGGCGGCCATGCCCAGCGCGCGCGCCTTGATCCGCATGTTGATGTCCTTCGACACCAGGATGACGCTGCGCTTCGGATGCAGGTGGGACAGATGCATCACGACCGCGAGGATCTGGTTGTCGGCCTTGCCGTTGGCGAGCGAGGGCGGCAGCACCGTGGTGATCGCCTCGGTCTGCAGGTACAGGCGGCCGGTGGCGGCGCCGCCGGACTTGGCGGCGAGCGGTATGCCCTCGAAGATGCCGTCGGGCATCGCGGTGACGAGCTCGTCGAGGAAGCGCGACGCCTGCCGCGCGTTGCGCGCCACCTCGGTGACGCCCTTCTTGTTGTTGTCGAGTTCCTCGAGCGTGAGGATCGGCAGGTAGATGTCGTGCTCCTCGAACCGGAACAGGCTCGTGGGGTCGTGCATCAGCACGTTGGTGTCGAGCACGAACAGCTTGCTGGTCGGAACGAGGCGGGTGGCCGGTCCGGATCTGGCCGAAGGTCTGGCGGACTTGCGGGCGACGAGGGTTAAGGGCGCGGGACGGATCTTGCGCTCGACCATGAGCCTCCTCGGTGGCGTCGGTTGCGGTGGTGATGCGGTGGACGACTTCCCGGCAATCCTAGCGTCCGGTCCGCGGGAACACAAGTTCTGGTGGTGCGGGTGGCTTCGGAGCGGCAGCGGTTGTGGTGAAAAGGAAAGCGGGAGGCTGCCAGCCGAGGAGGACCAGAGGTTCGCCTGGAGCAACCCTCATAGAAATCACAGCTAGCATTCGCACGCGTACCGCCTCTTCCATTCTTGTCACGGACTCCATGCGCATCGGGAAAGGTCGTCGTTTGGTCTGGAAAAGACATTGCGAACGTTCGTCGTCATGCCAACCGTTTGCTCTACAAGAGTCGCACGACAGCTATTGCGCTCGTGTGCGTGACGTTCAGCTCGGCGATGCTCTCATCGTCGCACACAGGTGAGAGGCAGATGAAAAACATATCGCCACCCGGAAACAAACGTCACATCGGAATAACGTTACAAGCCAATCGGTGGGCTGCGCCAATAGAAGGAGTTCCCCATCGAATTCCAGACCTGTTTGCCATCATTGATTTCGACCCGGTTGGCTTCCTCGTCGACGCGGGTGACGCGCTGGGTGCAAATCCGATGCTCCGCGCCGCTCAAGGCATCCGTTTCGCGGAAGGTCGCTTCATCTCCGATCGCATATTGGCGGCCCAGCGGATAGAGCCCCGCGGAAGAATGCGCCGGCGGCATTGCAGCGCCGATATGCGCGATTCAGGATCCGCCGCCAGGACGAATGCCCTCGCGACTTCGCTGATCGGTCGCGGGTCGTTGGAATTGTCGCCACTGCCCCAAGCGTAAGCAAAGGTGCGTCTGCGCTTGCTTGGAGCGTTCGTGCGGTGCGCAGCATGCTCGCGCCAGGTTTTTGCCGCGCCTGGTACAGTGTGTCAGCGGGCGAACGGCCGTCATGCACACGAGGCGCTACAGCTGGACGTTACCAACTGCGGAAGCACAATGATCCCAGAAGCAGCCATATTGCGCACGCCGGTCACCTCGCCACCCGAAAGGGGTACGATTGAACGGCTTGGCCATGAAGCGCGCTTTATCGTCCTTTATCGAAAGCAGGTCCGAGGCCCAACCCATTTGCATGGGAGGCAACATGATTGGCAAATCCGTTGGTTCGATTGTCAGCGACAAACAGATTCAAGAACTGATCGCGGTACCGGCCTCGGCGATGGTGTCGGAGGCGGTGTCCAAGATGAGCGAAAAGGGCGTCGGTGCGATCCTGATCAAGAATTCGCAGAACACCGTCGACGGGATTTTCACCGAGCGGGACTTGATGATCCGGGTCGTCAACGCGGGATTGGATGCCAAGACCACGGCCATCGGCACGGTCATGACCCCGCAGGTTCGGCGGGTAGAAGGGTGGACCAGCCTCGAGGATGCGTTGAGTCTGATGGTCGTTCATGGGTATCGACATTTGCTGGTCGAGGACGGAGGCAAGATCAAAGGTATCGTTTCGATACGAGATCTCATGGCTTCGATGGTGATCCCCGATACGCCGATGGCGCACGAGGGGCGTGCACAAGTTACTCGCGCCCGCGCCGAGGCGGCACTGCGAGCGGTCGCGAGTGCAAAAACGAAGGTTGGCCCTGACGGGTAGCGCAATGCTGCCGGTGTACGGCGATAGTTTGCGTCGCCATTCGGGTGGCGCGCCGTCGTCCTAGTCGACGACCAGGATCACCCGCGGCCGCTTCCCGCTTTGAAGGCCGAGGGGCAGGCACCGGAAGTGGCCGGTCACGGCTGATGCGTTGACGGCCCCCTTCGGCAGAGACCCGGTGGATGGTAGTGTGTTCAGGCAACGACAATCCAAGGAGATCGGGAAATGCCCTCAAAGATTGCGGCGGAATTCATTGGGACACTCTGGCTTGTGCTCGGAGGCTGTGGGAGCGCCGTTCTCGCCGCTGCCTTTCCACAAGTGGGTATCGGCCTTCTCGGAGTATCGCTTGCATTCGGGCTGACCGTTCTCACCGGTGCCTATGCGCTCGGGCCGATCTCCGGCGGTCATTTCAATCCCGCTGTTTCCGTCGGGCTATGGGCTGGCGGACGCTTTCCTGCTGCGCAGCTCCCTGCATATGTGCTTGCACAGGTGGCCGGCGGCATCGCGGGCGCCGCGGTCCTGTACCTGATTGCAAGCGGCAAGGCCGACTTCAGCCTTGCCAGTGGATTCGCCGCAAACGGCTATGGCGAACATTCTCCGGGCAAGTACACGTTACTCGCTGCCCTCGTATGCGAGGTCGCGATGACGTTCATGTTCCTGGTCGTCATTCTCGGCGCGACGCACAAACGGGCGCCTGTTGGCTTCGCGGGCATGGCTATCGGCCTCGCGCTTACGCTGATACATTTGATCAGCATTCCGGTCACGAACACATCGGTGAATCCCGCGCGAAGCACCGCGCCCGCCATCTTCGTCGGGGGTTGGGCGATCGAGCAGCTGTGGTTGTTTTGGGTGGCACCCATAGTCGGCGCAGCCTTGGCCGGATTCGTCTACAAGTTCGTCCTCGAAGGAGACGTGGCGGAGCCACAGGTCACCGGGCGATGAACCGCAGTATGGACGGGGTCCGCTCGGCCCGTTTCCTCGGTCGAATCGGGCCAAAGTGAAATGGATTGCCGCGATCCCTCACGCCCGCTTGTTGTTGATTCGCGCGGCGGCAATGACTGGCAAGTGTTGGCCAGTCACGGCCGGATGAACACCGACCCCCTTTGGCAGAGAACGACGCTCAGTGGAAGTTCGGTACTGGATGGAATGGACGTTCGCGCCGTTGCGTCTTCATAGCGTTAACAGGCCCTAGTCACCGGATCGCGCTATCCGCGGACTTGCCGAGCAATGCTGCGCTCTGCCGGCCAGACGCGCCGAGGAGTTCACGGCGGACCGTTTCGTCGCGCATGGCGCGGGCCAACATCGCCGCGCCCACGCTTTGCGCTGAACGAACTGACGGACAGTGCGAATCGCGATCCGATCGCCACAAATGAAGACCAACGCCGACACTATCGGTCTGGTCGGAACGTGGCCATGGCAGATCAGAGCGTGCGCACGAACGCCAGGACTTCGGCCGCGTGGCCTTCGACCTTGACCTTGCGCCATTCGCGGACGAGCCCCCCTTGCCGTCGACGCCGAAGGTACTGCGCTCGATGCCGCGCACCTGCTTGCCGTACATGTTCTTCATCTTGATGACGTCGAACAGCGCGCACAGCTTCTCGTCGGCATCGGAGAGCAGCGGGAAGGGGAATCCCATCTTCGCCTTGAAGCCCTCGTGCGACTTCAGCGTGTCGCGCGAGACGCCGGCGACGACGGCGCCGAGCTGCGCGAACTTGCTTGTGCAGGTCGCGGAAGTCGGCGCCTTCGGTCGTGCAGCCCGGCGTGTTGTCCTTCGGGTAGAAATAGAGGACCACCGGATGGCCCTTGTGGTCCGACAGGCGGAACGTCGCGCCGCCGGTCGCGGGCGCGGAGAAATCCGGGACTTTCTTGCCGAGCATGGGAGGCTCCTCGAGATGGGGTCGGGGTTCGGTCGGTGTCGGGGAATGCGCCTGGCCCTCACGCGGCCTGCGCGAGATCGACGTCGGCGAGGAATTCGGCGCCCTGCATCAGCAGCGTGCCGGAGCGTCCTTCGATCACGCCGGGACCGACTTCGCAGCGCGGCAGCGCGAGCGGCTGCAGCGTCTCCAGCAGCGTGCGCATCGACACGAGCCGCCAGCCCTGCGCCTTCCACCCGAGGAGAAGCTGCTCGAATGCCGGCGCGAGGCGCATGCCCTCGAGCTCCGCGTGCAGCGTGTAGACGTGGCTGGCGCGCGGCATCCCGGGTCCGCTCGAGAACGTGCGCGGCGACGTTGCTCTCGGTGATGCCGTCGCGCCCGATCAGCTCGTCGAGCGTCGGCAGCGTCGTCGGCAGTTGCGGGCAGCGCACCAGCTCGCCGTTCCAGACCGGCAGGTGCGGATGCGTGCCGCGACCGTCCGAGCAGTACTCGAAGCCCAGCCGCTGCGTGAGTCGCAGCGCGTGCAGCGTTCATCTGCCAGCCGGCCGCGCCGTGCGCGAGCGGGGCGGTGCCGAAGATGTCGGTGTAGCGATCGCAGGCGCGCTGCATCTCGGCGCGCGTCCACGCGGCGTTCGCCGTGGCGACGCCGTCCTGCCAGCGGACGTGGTCCCAGGTGTGGATGCCCGACCTCGAAACCCGCGTCGCGGGTCGCGCGCATCACGTCGCCCGCGCGCCGGCCGATGTCCGGTCCCGGCAGCACGGTGCCGTACAGCAGCGTCTTCACGCCGTAGTGCCGGACGACCGACGTGCGGCGCACCTTGCCGAAGAATCCGGGCCGGAACACGCGCTTGATCGCGCGCCCGGTGTGGTCGGGTCCGAGCGAGAACAGGAACGTGGCGTCGGCGCCGTGCTTCTTCAGCAGCATGACGAGGTTGGGCACGCCTTCGCGCGTGCCGCGCAGCGTGTCGACGTCGATCTTGAGCGCCAGCAGCATCGGCCCGCGCGCCGGCTAGTCCACGAGGTGCCGCGCCGCCGCCACCTGTCCGCGGTACGCGTCGAAGATGCGCTTGAGCGCCTCGTCCATGCCGACGCGCGGGCTGCCAGTCGAGATCGGCGCAGGTATTGGCGATTCCGGGCACCCGGTTCTGCACGTCCTGGTATCCGGTGCCGTAGTACCGGTCGGCCGTCGTCTCGACGATCTTCACCTGCTCGGCAGTGCCGCGGTACTCGGGGTACGTGAGCGCGAGGTCCAGCATCATCGTCGCGAGCTCGCGCACCGAGAAATTGTTGGCCGGGTTGCCGATGTTGTAGATCTTGCCGGTCGCGATCCCGCCGTCGTTGGCGATGATCTTCATCAGCGCGGCGATGCCGTCGTCGATGTAGGTGAACGCGCGCTTCTGCGTTCCGCCGTCGACGAGCTGGATCGGCTCGCCGCGAACGATGTGCCCGAGAAACTGCGTGATGACGCGCGAGCTGCCTTCCTTCGCCGTGTTGATCGAGTCGAGGCCCGACCCGATCCAGTTGAACGGCCGGAACAGCGTGTAATCCAGCCCCTCCTGCATGCCGTAGGCGTGGATCACGCGGTCCATCAGCTGCTTCGCGCACGAGTAGATCCAGCGCGGCTTGTTGATCGGGCCCAGCACGAGCTCCGAGTGCTCGGGATCGAACGCGTCGTCGCGGCACATCCCGTAGACCTCGGAGGTCGACGGGAAGATGATCCGCTTGCCATAGCGGACGCAGGCGCGCACGATCGGCAGGTTCGCCTCGAAGTCGAGCTCGAACACGCGCAGCGGCTCCTTGACGTAGGTCGCGGGGGTCGCGATGGCCACCAGCGGCAGCACGATGTCGCACTTCTTGATGTGGTACTCGATCCACTCCTTGTTGATCGTGATGTCGCCTTCGAAGAAGTGAAAGCGCTTCTCGGACAGCAGCTCGGTCACGCGATCCGACTGCATGTCCATCCCGTAGATCTCGGAGTCGGAGCCGTCGAGGAGGTGCCGCGAGAGATGGTGGCCGATGAAGCCGTTGACGCCGAGGATCAGGACTTTCCGCATGGTGGGATTGGGTCGTCGAATGCCTGTGGCCCGGGCATGGGCGGAGGCGGGCGGGCCGGGAATGCTGCCCGGCGCCGGAGAATGCCGAATTATACGTGGCGCGCGCCGATGGGGGCCGGCGTGGCGTCAACCGCGCGGCCGCATCGCCGAGGGACACCGGCACCGACCCGAAGCGTGCGGCGAACCTCGTCGCGTCGACCGCATTCCCGTCGATCTCCAGCGCGAGCACCGCGAGCGTCCCGCCGCCGCCGCACTGGGCGAGCAGGCGCCCGTCGCGGACCTCCAGCGTCGGCGTGAGCGTCGGCGGTGTCGCGGTGGCGACGACCCGGGTTCGCAGCACCCGCGCCGCCACGCCTCCGACCGCGGTGAACGCGCCGGGATAGGGCGGCGCGACGGCTCGGACCAGATTGTGCACGGCGGCCGCATCGCGGTTCCAGTCGATCGCGCCATCCTCGGGCCGGCGGCCGCCGAAATAGCTGCCGGCCGCCGGATCCTGCGCCACGCGGGGCGCCGTGCCGGCGATGAGCGGCGGGCAGCACGCGGTCGAGCGTCATTTCGGCGGCGACGGTCACCTTGTCGAACACTTCCCGTGCCGTGTCGTCGGGCAGGATCGGTACCGCCGTTTGCGCGACGATGTCGCCGTGGTCGGGCTTCGCCGTCATGTAGTGCAGCGTGGCGCCGGTCTCACGCTCGCCGTGCAGCACCGCCCAGTTGACCGGCGCCCGGCCGCGGTAGCGCGGCAGCAGCGAGCCGTGCATGTTGAGCGCGCCGCGTCGCGCTGCCGCGAGCAACGGCGCCTTCAGCATCTTCCGGTAGTAGAACGAGAACAGGAAATCCGGCGCGAGCGCAGTGATGCGGGCGACGAGATCCGCGGTGTTGGGATCGTCGGGCGCGATCAGCGGGATGCCGTAGTCCTCGGCGGTGGCCGCCACCGAGCCGAACCAGATCGTCTCGCCCGGACTGTCGGTGTGCGTGACGACGAGCGGGACGTCGACCCCGTGCGCCAGCAGCACGCGCAGGCAGCGCACGCCGACATCGTGATAAGCGAAGACGACGGCGCGCGGCATCGGGGCAGCGACGAGCGGCTCAGCGCTCGGCGGGCTCGTCCGCGGGGCGCTCGAGCACCGCGCGAATCATGTAGCGCGGACGCGCGCGGACCTGCTGGTAGATGCGGCCCACGTATTCGCCGATCAGGCCCAGGCCGAACAGCAGCATGCCGATCAGGAAGAACGCGAGGATGTCGCGATCCCAGAACACCGACGTGGCCTCCTGCCAGCGAACGCCCTCCCAGTCGAAGACGAACAGCCGGTAGCCGATCACGCCGACGTAGGTCACGAGCGCCGCGGCGGAAACGAACATTCCGAACATCGAGAAGAGCTGCAGCGGCACCAGCGAGAAGCCGGTGATGAGATCGAAGTTGAGCCGGATCAGCTTGTACAGCGGGTAGTGCGACTTGCCGGCGGCGCGTTCGGCGTGCGCGACGTCGACCTCCGTCGGATTGCTCGCGAACGTGTAGGCGAGCGCCGGGATGAACGTGCTGACCTCGCGGCTCGCCGCCACCGCGGCGACGATCTCGCGGCTGTAGGCGCGCAGCATGCAGCCCTGATCGGTCATGTGGATGCGCGTGATGCGCTCGCGCAGCGGTTCATCGCCTTCGACGCGAATCGCCGGAACCACGAGTCCTCGCGCGTGCGCCGCACGCCGCCGACGTAGTCGTGGCCGGCATCCATCGCCGCCAGCAGCTTGCCGATCTCCTCGGGCGGGTTCTGCAGGTCGGCATCCATCGTGACGACGCGCTCGCCCCGGCAGTGCTCGAAGCCGGCGACGATGGCCGGGTGCTGGCCGTAGTTGGCGTTGAACAGCACGACGCGCGTGGCGTCGGGGCGGCGTTCCCACTGCTCGCGCAGCAGCGCCGCCGAGCGGTCGCGGCTGCCGTCGTTGACGAAGACGACCTCGTAGGAGACGCCGAGCGCGTCGAGCGCCGGATAGAGCCGCGCGAAGAGGTCCGGCAGGCTCGCCTCCTCGTTGTAGACCGGGATGACGACCGAGAGCTGCGGCTGGTCCGGCATGCGTTCCTCCCCTGGGCGGGCGCCGGCGCCGTTCACGCGCGCGCCCGGCGCACGATCCCGGCCACCGCGGCGCAGACCCGATCGACGTCGGCCGCCGCCATCCCTGCGTGCAGCGGCAGCGTCACCGTCTCGCGCGCGATCCTCTCGGTCACCGGAAAGTCGCCTTCCCTGTAACCGAAGCGGCGGCCCAGCGTGCACAGATGGAGCGCCTCGTACGATACGCCGGTGCCGATGCCCAGCGCGTCGAGCTCGTCGCGCAGCGCCTTGCGCGTGAGGGTCATCGCGTCGAGCGGCAGCAGCACCGAGAACATGTTCCACGATTGCCCGTCGCCATCGCGCGGCCGCGGCGGCAGCACGCACGCGGGGTCGGTCGCGAAGCGCTCGAAATAGCGCGCGACGAGCGCGCGGCGCGTGGCCAGGAACGCGGGCAGCTGCGCGAGCTGCGCGACGCCGATCCGCGCGTTGACGTCCGGCATGTTGAACTTGCCGCCCGGAAAGGCGACGTCGCGCGTGCGGTCGGGCAGGTAGGTGATGCCGTGAAAGCGCAGCGGATCGACACGCTGCGCCTCGGCGTCGTCGTTGACGACGAGCGCGCCCCCTTCGATCGTGGTCATGTTCTTGTTCGGATGGAAGCTGAACGTGACGAGGTCGCCGATGGCGCCGATGTTGCGTCCCTGCCACTGCGATCCCAGCACCAGCGCCGCGTCCTCGATCACGCGCAGACCGCGTGCGCGCGCGAGCGCATGGAGCGCGTCCATGTCGACCAGCGAACCCGGCCAGTGCGTCGGCATGATCGCCCGGGTGCGCGGCGTGATCGCCGCCTCGACCTGCCCCAGGTCGATGTTGCGGGTCACGAGGTCGCAGTCGACGAAGACGGGCGTGGCGCCGACCTTGACGATCATGTTGAGCACGGTGAAGAAGCTCTGCGCCGACGTGATCACTTCGTCGCCGGGACCGATGCCGGCGAGCTGCAGCGCGACCTCGACCGCGGCAGTGGCCGAGGTCATGGCCTTCACCGGCCTGCCGCCGCAGAAGGCAGAGAGCGCGCGCTCGAATTCCTGCACCCGCGGCCCGCTGGTGATCCACCCCGAGCGCAGCACGTCGGCGACGCCGGCGATGGTCGCCTCGTCGAGCACCGGGCCGGCGAACTTGAGATAGGGAACGGAACTCATGGAGCTCATCGTCGCAGTCAGCTCTTCGCGACCAGCCAGACGCCGATCACGATGAAGCCGATGCCGAGCCAGCGCGTCGCGGTGACCGCCTCGCCGAAGAGAAAGTGCGCGGCGATCGCATTCACGACGTAGCCCACCGACAACAGCGGATAGGCGACCGACACCGGAACGCGCGACAGCCCGAGGATCCAGACGAAGAGCGACAGCACGTAACAGGCGGCGCCGAGGACGAAGTACCCCTGCGTCGCCATCTTCGCCAGCGTGTCGGGCCACGTGTCGCGGGTGAGCGTCAGCACGCCGAGCACGTTGGTGCCGGCTTTGAGCAGCAGCTGCGCGCCGGCGTTGAGCAGCACGCCGGCCAGCAGGAACGCCAGCGCGGCGAGCGTCATTGCCGGCTCACCACGACGCGTCGCGGGTCGCGCGCGAGTTCGCGCATCGGAACGCCTTCCGCGGCGAGTCTTTCCTGCAACGTTGGCCCGAGGATGGCGTAACCCTGCGCGAGGCCGCGCCATTCGCCGACCCACGCCTCGATCGTGGGTATCTGCTTCGCCGGCTCCGCGTCGATCCCGAGCGCGAGTTCCTGCCGGAAAGCGACGCCGCGCGTCGCGCGACCGAGGTAGAACGGGACGGTCTGGTCATGCATCTCGAGCTGGTAGAAGGGCGCTTCGGCGGCGAACGGGGCCGCCTGCTGCGCAGCGCGCAGGATAGCCGATGTGGAGCGCATCGGGCTGAACGCGTCGAAGCCGGCCACGCCGATCTGCACGGCGCCAAGGCTCGCCAGCGCCAGCAGGGCGATGCCGCGGAACTGCAGCCTCGGCCTGATCACGGCGCGGCGGAATGCGACGAGCGCCAGGATCCCGCCGGCCGAGGCGACCACGGCGCTCGCCTTCGCCCAGGAGCCGAACGCCAGGAGGATCTCGACGGGCATCCGCGCGGTCGCGAATTCCGGTGCGTAGCGATCGTAGGCGAACACCACGCCGAGCGTGAGCACGGTCCCGGCGACGACGAGCGGGAGCATCAGCCGGAACAGCGTCCGGGCCTCGAGGCCCGTCAGCAACCAGCCGATGACGAGCGCCAGCGGCGCAAACATCGGCAGGATGTACGACGGCAGCTTCGATCCCGAAGCGCTGAAGAACAGGAAGACGAACGCCGCCCAGACGAGGGCGAAACGCTGCCACGAGAAGCCGAGCGCATTGGGCGCGCCGTCGCGCCACGCGGGCCACGCGCCGTACGCGAGCACGGTCAGCCACGGCAGGATGCCGGCGGCGAACCACGGCACGAAGTAGTGCCACGGGCCGGCCCGGTCGTGTTCGGTGGTGAGAAAGCGCTGGAAATGCTCGTGGATGAAGAAGAAGCGGAGAAATTCGTCGTTGACATGCGCGACGGCGACGAACCACGGCACCGTCAGCGCGAAGAACAGCGCCAGGCCGGACGCCAGGTGCAGCCGGCGCCACAGCGCGATATCCCGGGTGAGCGCCGTGTAGACGACCAGTGCGCCGCCGGGCAGCACGACGCCGATCAGTCCTTTGGACAGGGTCGCGCCCGCCAGCGCGGCCCAGGCGACCCACATCCAGGCGCGACGTTCGCCGGCACTGGACTCGGCCCGCTGGGCGATGACGAGACCGGCGAATCCCAGCGCCAGGAAGGACGAGAGGCCCGCATCCAGCGTGACCATCTGGGCGATGGCCGCGTGCATGAACGTGGCCGCGAGCGCGAGAGCGGCGTAAGCGCCAAGCGCGGCTCCGCCGAGCGCGTATCCCGCGCACCCGATCGCCACTACCGCGAGAAAACCCGCGAGGGCGGGCCAGAGGCGCGCGGTCCATTCGTGCACGCCGAATGCCCGGAACGCGGCCGCGGTCGCCCAGTACTGGAACGGCGGCTTCTCGAAGTACTTGAGGTCGTTGAGGCGCGGCGTCACCCAGTCGCCGGTGGCCGCCATTTCGCGCGCGATCTCGGCGTAGCGCCCCTCGTCGGGGTGCAGCAGCCGTCGTGCATCGAGATTGACGAACCACAGCAAGGCGACGGCTGCGAGCAGCGTCCAGAGGACCCGGGCGGACGGAGGTGAAGGAGGGGCGGGCATCGGGACGGATGGACGGATGACGGTTTCTTGCAGCGGACGCCCGGGTCGCCGGGGGCGGGCACGAATCGGCACGCCGGAGGATGCGAAGAATATTCATCTTACCGCGTCCCGGCGTTGATCCTGTGCGCGCGGCAGGGCGCATTGCCCGCTCCGATGACGCAACGAGAATCCTCGGAACGGGAACCAGACCAACGTCCGGATGGTCCGCAGCTGCTGAACGCGCGGGTTCGCAGCATGCGTGGAAGTCGTGGTCGACGTCGGCGGCGATTTCATGATGGACAGCCAAGTGACGCCGAGATGTCCAGAAACGTCGGAGTTTCACAGTGCCATCACTCCTGTGCAGCGCGCAGAACGTCATCGACAAATAGCCGTTTGTATTGATGAGTCATTTTTTTGTCCAATTTCTACAGCTAATCACCGCGGATTCAATTTGCATCCAGCCTCGTTCGCCGATGTGTCGAGACTTTTTACACCTGGAAATCCGCCGATGCATCCACCAATTGTTACTGTGCTATTTTCAAGGACTTGGTGCGATGGCATCGTTGTTGCTCATTACAAAGGTTGGTAGAGGCGATGAAGCGAAGTTAGGCGATCCGTTCTGCCGTCTGAAAGTATGCCAACGGAATGTAATGGTGCGGGAACCAAGGAGTGGGCGGACGAATCGGATGTTGATTTTTACTGGAAGCACCATCTTGTGTGCGCTGCAGCAATTCTCTAGAATGTCCTGTCCCGTCGCTGTTCGAGCTTCAGTGAACGACTCGTGGCGAGAACCGATACACTTTTGACCTACCGGAGTCGTCGATGAGCCGCGATTACGTCGAGACCAAGCGCATCCTTGTCACCGGCGGGGCAGGTTTTCTCGGCTCGAATCTCTGCGACCGCCTGCTGGCGCATGGGCACGAGGTCGTCTGCCTCGACAACTTCTACACCGGCAGCCGGCGCAACATCACGCACCTCCTTGCCAACCCGAACTTCACCGTCCTCGAGCACGACATCACGAACCCGGTCTTCGTCCAGGTGGACGCGATCTACAACCTGGCATGCCCCGCGTCGCCGCAGCACTATCAGCACGACCCGGTGCACACGCTGAAGACCAGCGTGCTCGGGGCCATCAACGTGCTGGGCCTCGCCAAGCGGCTGGGCGCGCCCGTTCTGCAGGCGTCGACCAGTGAGGTCTACGGCGACCCCTCGGTGCATCCGCAGCCCGAGACTTACTGGGGACACGTCAATCCCACCGGCATCCGGGCCTGCTACGACGAGGGCAAGCGCAGCGCCGAGACGCTCTTCTTCGACTATCACCGCCGGCACGGCATCGAGATCAAGGTTGCCCGCATCTTCAACACCTACGGCCCGCGGATGCACCCGAACGACGGCCGCGTCGTCTCGAACTTCATCGTGCAGGCGCTGCGGGGCGAGCCGATCACGATCTACGGTGACGGCGCGCAGACCCGGTCGTTTTGCTTCGTCGACGATTTGATCGACGGCTTCATCCGGTTCATGAGCACGCCGAACGAGGTGATCGGACCGATCAATCTCGGCAACCCGGTGGAGTTCACCGTGCTGGAGCTCGCGCAGACCGTGATCCGGCTGACGGGGTCGCGCTCGGAACTGGTGCGCATGCCGCTGCCGCTGGACGATCCCCGGCAGCGCCAGCCGGACATTGCGCTGGCACGCGCGACGCTCGACTGGGAGCCGAAGGTCGGACTCGAGGCGGGCCTGCGGCGGACGATCGACTATTTCGACAAGCTGCTGCGCAAGCGGCAACGTCCGACCGCCGAGTTGCACATGCCCGCGCTGGTGAGCGGGGCGCCACAAGGGGTGCGTGCCATTGGCCGATAACATCCTCGTCACCGGAGGCGCCGGCTACATCGGCAGCCACGCCTGCAAGGCGCTGGCGCAGGGCGGTTACACGCCGGTTGCGCTGGACAACCTCGTCTATGGCCACCGCTCGGCGGTGCGCTGGGGTCCCTTCGTGCGCGGCGATATCGCCGACGCGGCGCTCGTCCGGCGCGTGCTGCGCGAGCATCAGATCAAGGCGGTGCTGCATTTCGCGGCCTACGCCTACGTCGGCGAATCCATGCGTGAGCCGGGCAAGTACTTCGCCAACAACTTCAGCAACAGCGTCACGCTGCTCGAGGCGATGCGGGCCGAAGGCGTGAGCTGCATGGTGTTCTCGTCGACCTGCGCGACCTACGGCATCCCGAAGTCGCTGCCGATCGACGAGGCGCATCCGAAGCAGCCGGTGAACCCCTACGGCGAGTCGAAGCTCTTCGTCGAGCGGATGCTCTCGAGGTATCGCGCGGCGCACGGGCTGCGCTATGCGGCGCTGCGCTACTTCAACGCGGCCGGGGCGGACCCCGACGGCGAGCTCGGCGAGGACCACGATCCGGAGACGCACCTGATACCGCTGGTGATCGCGGCCGCGATGGGACGGACCGCGGGCGTGTCGATCTACGGCACCGACTATCCGACACCGGACGGCACCGCCATCCGCGACTACATCCACGTGACCGACCTCGCGCACGCGCACGTCACGGCATTGCGGCTGCTGCAGGCCGGCGGCGACAGCATGCGGCTCAACCTCGGCACCGGTCAGGGGCATTCGGTGCGGGAGGTGATAAGGATGGTCGAGGAAGTCGGCGGTCATCCGGTGCCGGTCAAGGAAGAGGCGCGCCGCCCCGGCGACCCGCCGGAACTCGTGGCGGCTGCCGGCAAGGCGCGCGAGATCCTGGGCTGGGTGCCCCGCCGCTCGGACTTGCGTAACATAGTGTCGACGGCCTGGCGCTGGCACGCGAGCCGCGAGGCTTTCGACCGCGCCTCCGCAGCGGCCGATTGAGCCGTTGCGGGCGGCGGCCCGATCATCCGCCATGAACACGATTACCGCATCCAGCGCATTGCTTCGCGAGAGCGATATTTCACGTCCCGGCCAATCGAGCGCGCGCGACGCCACGCGACCGCTCACCACACTCGGGTCGCGGCCGGAAGTCCGCGGGAAGTTCCTCTTCGTCGGCGACCGGAAGTACTGGATAAAAGGCGTCACCTACGGGACATTCAGTCCGTCCGTGGACGGCCACCAGTTTCCCGCGGCCGATCAGGTCGAGCGCGATTTCGCGCAGATGGCGAAGGCCGGCTTCAACACCGTGCGCGTCTACACGGCGCCGCCACGGTGGCTGCTCGACACGGCGCTGCGCCATGGTCTCAAGGTGATGGTCGGACTGCCGTGGGAGCAGCACATCGCGTTTCTCGACGAGCCCGGACGCGCCGATGCGATCGTGGCCCGCGTGCGCGGCGACGTGCGTACCTGCGCAGGACATGCGGCGCTCTTCTGCTATGCCGTGGGCAACGAGATCCCCGCGTCGATCGTTCGCTGGCACGGCCGGCGCAGCGTCGAGCGCTTCATCGCGCGGCTCTATCGCGCCGTGAAGGAGGAAGACCCGGGCGCGCTGGTCACGTACGTCAATTTTCCGACGACCGAGTACCTGCGCCTGCCGTTCCTCGATTTCGTGTGCTTCAACGTCTATCTGGAATCGCGCGAGCGCCTCGAGGGCTATCTCGCCCGTCTGCAGAACCTCGCGGGCGAGAAGCCGCTGCTGATGGCCGAAATCGGCCTGGACAGCCGGCGCAACGGTGACGAAAAGCAGGCCGAGAGCCTCGACTGGCAGGTGCGCACCGCGTTCGCGGCCGGCTGCATCGGCGCCTTCGCCTTCGCGTGGACCGACGAGTGGTACCGCGGCGGCCACGACATCGACGACTGGGACTTTGGGCTGACCACCCGCGATCGGCAGCCCAAGCCTGCGCTCGCCGCGGTGAGTCGCGCGTTTGCCGAGGTCCCATTTCCCGCCAATACGAAGTGGCCGCGCGTGAGCGTAGTCGTCTGCAGCTACAACGGCGCGCGCACGATCCGGGACACGCTGGAGGGACTGAAGCAGCTCGAATACCCCGACTTCGAGGCGATCGTCGTCAACGACGGCTCGACCGACGCCACGCCGCAGATCGCCGCCGAGTACGACGTCAGGCTGATCAGCACCGAGAATCGGGGGCTTTCAGCCGCCCGCAACACGGGCTGGCAGCAGGCGACCGGCGAGATCGTCGCCTACATCGACGACGACGCCTATCCCGATCCGCACTGGCTGCACTACCTCGCCTACCGCTTCATGACCGGCGACTGGGTCGGCGTCGGCGGGCCGAACATCGCGCCGCACGGTGATGGGCCGATCGCCGATTGCGTCGCCAATGCGCCGGGCGGGCCGGTGCACGTGCTGGTCACCGACACCGAGGCCGAGCACATCCCCGGCTGCAACATGGCGTTCCGGCGCGAGGCGCTGGAGGCGATCGGCGGCTTCGACCCGCGCTATCGCACGGCGGGCGACGACGTGGACCTGTGCTGGAGGCTGCAGGAGCGCGGCGGCAAGATCGGCTTCCACGCCGGCGCGATGGACTGGCACCACCGGCGCAACTCGCTGACGATGTACTGGCGGCAGCAGAAAGGCTATGGCAAGGCCGAGGCGCTGCTCGAGGAGAAGTGGCCGGAACGGTACAACGCCGTGGGACACCTCTCATGGGGCGGGCGACTGTATGGACGTGGATTCACGTTGCCGATTCCGTCGGGCCGCGCGCGTGTCTACGGCGGCGTCTGGGGAACGGGAGCGTATCAGTCGCTGTACGAACCCGCGCCGTCGACGCTGCTCGCATTCCCGCTGATGCCGGAGTGGTACTACGTGATCGGCGCACTCGCGGTGCTCTCGCTGCTGGGCGTGGCGTGGCCGCCGCTGTTGTGGGTGGTGCCTCTGTTGGTGCTTGCCGCCGCCGCGCCGATCTGCAAGCGGCACTCGCCGCGACGCGCGCACAGTTTCCGGTGCCGGCGAAGTCCAGCGCTGAGAAGGTGCAGCGCTGGGTCTGACGTTCTACATGCATCTGGTCCAGCCGGCGGCGCGGCTGATCGGGCAGGATCAAGCACGGGCTGACGCCTTGGCGACGGCGCGGCCAAGCGCGGCACGCGTCTCCCTGGCCGCGCGAGGAAACGATCTGGAGCGAGGCGTGGGAATCGCCGGAGGTGTGGACGGAGCGCATCGAGTCGGCGCTGCGCGCCCAGGGCGCGGTTGTCAGCCGCGGTGGCGCACTCGACGTGTGGGACCTGCAGGTGCGCGGAGGGATTTTCGGCTCGATCAAGTGCCTGGTCGCGATCGAAGAGCACGGCGCCGGAAGGCAGCTGCTGCGGATCGGATCGCGGCCCCGAGTGCCGATGACCCTGGTGGTCGTTGTCGCGCTGCTCGTGGCGACTGGCCGGGCTTGCATTGCTGGACTCGGCCTGGATCGCGGCCGGAGGCCTTGCATTCATGGCGGCCGCACTTTGCCTGCGTGCGTTTCACGAGTGTCAGGCGGCGGCGGGCGCGTGGATGGCGGCAGTTGAGAGAGTTCGTCCTGGAGAGCCGACGCGTGAGTGATTGCGGGGGGCCCCTGGCGATGCTGACAGCGATGTATTGCACGGACCGCATTCGGTTCGAGCGATCGGGTCGACATTGCCGCCGGCGACCGGAGTCTCGGTCGTGAGCGGCGAGCGGCGCTACAGCGATGCGGCGATCTACCGGCGCGTCCTGCGCGAGGCGCGGCCGTTCTGGGGACACATTCTCGGCATCTTCCTGCTCAGCCTGCTGTCGACCCCGGTCGCCTTGCTGACGCCGCTGCCGCTCAAGATCGCCGTCGACAGCGTGCTCGGGAAGGAACCGCTGCCGACTCTCCTCGTTGGGGTTGTTCCCGGCGTGATACAGGCGTCGCCCGTCTGGCTGCTCGTGTTTGCCGTCGGGCTCGTCATCGCAGTGGAATTCCTGTCCCAGATTCGGTCGTTGTCGACGACCCTGCTCAAGGGCTATACCTCGGAGCAACTCACCCTGCATTGCCGGGGAATCCTCTTTCGCCACGCGCAGCGACTGTCCCTTTCCTACCACGACAGGCGGGGGACGGCGGATGCGACTTACCGCATCCAGAGCGATGCCAGCGCCATGCCGAAGGTTGCGGTCGAGGGTGTAATCCCCTTCATTGCCTCGACTGTCCTGTTCCTTTCGATGGTACTGGTGACGGCGCGGATCGAGCCGACGCTTGCGCTCATCGCGGTCCTGGTTGCGCCGGTGTTGGCGGGTTTGACGTGGTGGTATCGGCGGCGCCTGCGCGCGAGGCACCGCGAAGTGAAGGCGCTGGAGAGCAGTGCGCTTTCGGTCGTGCAGGAGGTGCTGACGTCGCTGCGTGTCGTGAAGGCGTTCGGACAGGAAGACCGGGAGGAGCGACGCTTCCGGCGCCGGGCCGCCGAGGGCATGCGAGCGCGCTTGCGCGTCACCTTCGTGGACGGCACGTTCTGGGTGGCGATCGGACTGGTCACCGCGATCGGAACGGGTGCGGTGCTCTATGTGGGTGTCCGCAGCGTCCAGTCCGGGGCGATCACTCTGGGTTCGCTGCTGCTGGTCATGGGGTACCTTGCCCAGCTATACGGTCCGCTATACACGATCAGCCGCCAGGTCGCCTCGCTGCAGTCCGGGTTCGCCAGTGCGGAGCGGATCTTCGCGTTGCTCGACGAGGAACAGGACGTTCCGGATCGGCCGGACGCCCGGCCCGTCGCACGGGCGACCGGAGCGGTCGAGTTTCGTGGCGTCTCGTTCGGCTATGCCGGATCACCTCCGGTGCTCGAGGATGTTTCGTTTCGGGTCGAACCGGGAATGCGTGTCGGGATTGCCGGGCGCACCGGCGCCGGCAAGACGACGCTGATCAGCCTGTTGACGCGCCTGTACGATCCCACTGCCGGCGCGATACTCCTCGACCGCGTTGACCTTCGCGATTACCGCCTGACGGACCTGCGGAAGCAGTTCGCGATCGTTCTGCAGGACCCCGTCCTGTTCTCCACCACCATCGGCGAAAACATCGCCTACGGAAGGCCGGGCGCAACCAGTGCCGAGATCGTAAGTGCCGCCAGGGCGGCGGGTATCCACGAGTACATTGCCGGCCTCCCCGAGCAGTACGAAACGCCCGTCGGCGAACGGGGAATGACGCTCTCCGGCGGCGAGCGCCAACGGGTGTCGCTGGCGCGCGCCTTCCTGATGGACGCACCGATCCTCATCCTCGACGAGCCTACGAGCTCGGTCGACACCAGGACCGAAGCGGTGATCATCGACGCCATGGATCGGCTGATGGCGGGCCGGACGACATTCATGATCGCGCACCGGTTGAGCACGCTGGAGCGATGCACGCTCCGGCTGCAGGTGAGTGGCGGCACTGTTCGGCCAGTAGCGGTCGGCGAGGGTGAAGCATTTTCGATGGAGCCTGATGAGGACACTCTACGGGCGGTTTGAGGCACAGACCGGGATACACCATGGACATTACGCAGACGACGCAACAGAACTCCGACACACCAACCCGTTTCGTCGTGCTTTTCGAAGGACGATCCGGGAGCACCTTCCTGATCGAGGCGCTGGCGAGTCATCCGGAGATCCGCACCGAAAAGGAGTTGTCAACTCTTCGGAAACGGATAGAACGGGGCAAGGCGCCGCCGGACGCCCAGCTGCGTTGGGTCGAGGAATTCCTGGAAGTCGGAGCAGAGTCTGGCTGCCGCGCCGTCGGATTCAAGACCAAGTTTCGGGACATTCTGGACCCGAGTGAACTGAAGGAGGTGCTGCGGCGACTGGGAGCGAATAATCATTCTGCTCCGGCGCCGCAACCGAATCAAACTGCTGGTGTCGCTGATGAATGCCGTACGCCTGAACGAGAAAACAGGGAGCTGGAATCTGTACGACAAGAACCTCCGTGTCCCGCGGCTCCACATCGATCCAAGCGAGTTCGCCAGCTCGCTCGAGAAGACCGAGTCAACATCGGGAACTCACGGAATACGCGGAGGCCTCGACCTGCCGATGCTGAAGCTGTTCTACGAGGACATCCTTCGCGACTGGCCTGCCACGCAGTCTCGCGTGTGCGAGTTCCTTGGGGTCTCGGCGCGAACCTTGCAGGCAGGCACCCAAAAGCACACCAGCGACGATCTGCGGGACGTCGTCATCAATTTCGACCAGTTGAAGGCCGGCTACGTCGGCACGACGTACGAAGCGATGTTCGACGAAGTCCTGGTGCCCGTGGAGCCGACGGCGTGAGCCCTGGGTTCGCGCGACTTGGGAAGCTCCTGCGGAATGCGCCGACGCGATGCGATCGCTTCGCATCGGTAGCGGTTCCATTGGGTCAGCACCGTGCCTGCCGAGCCGCAGCTTCCCGACCATGCTGACCGATAACCTGGCGAGCCATCCCGCATTCCTTGCCTGGAAAACGGTCGAGCCGAAGGCGAGGCAACCTCACGCGATCGAGATCCTGAAGGAGTCCAGGCAAGAAGACAACGGTATTTCGCCTGATCAGCAGCGATCCGCGCTCAAGGTCATTGCGAAGAGGTGCCGCGCGGGCAGCCTCGATACCGAGATTCGGATCTACGCGGAGATCCTTCCGCAACTCGGTCTCTCGACACTTGCACACTATGGCTATCTCGAAGAGTTCGACGGCCACTCGTGGATCTTTCAGCAGGACGCGGCGACGTCTCGTATTCACGAGCAAACGTCGAGCATCAAGAACTCGTGGTCGATTGGCTCTCGCGGCTACACGCCGGCGCGTCAGGCGCATTGCCTGGGCTGCCCGAGACGGGCGAGACCTACTTCCGCGCAATGCTGGACACCGTGCGCGAGGGCACGCGAATCAGCCGGGGTCACGCAGGCCTGACCGCCGCGGAGCGGCCGATCTTGACTCGATCCTTTCGCATCTGGATGTCGTCGAATGCGGGTGGCCGCTCGTGGCCGCGGCGTGCGCGCAAATGCCTCGGACGCTCGTTCATGGCGACTTCGTGCCGAGGACGACGCGGTGCGTCCGCGCAAACGATCGGCTTCGAGTTCCACCTCCTGGTATTCGATTGGGAGACTGCCGGACTTGCGCCACCTGCGGCCGACATAGCGGAACTACCGCGGGGCGAGCCTCAGCTTCGCAGGTATCTTTCCAATGTGCGCGAATGCTGGCCGCAACTCGATTGGGAGGACATTCAGCGGTTGCATCATATTGGGCGTCTGTTTCGATGTCTTCACTCAGTTTGCTGGGCCTTGGTGCACTTCGAGTCCGAGTGGATTCGC
>CAVOXS010000009.1:0-111028 GCA_963700415.1 uncultured beta proteobacterium | reverse complement strand
GCTTCAACAGCTCTCCGGACAAGTGTCGACGGGCTGCCGTGTATATGGGTCGAACTTGCGTCGGGTGATGGCCCGGCCAGGGCATCGATCAACGCGCGCAAGCACTCGTGTTCGAGTTCATACCCTTCGCTGCTGTCGAGGAAACCCGTGGTTCGTATGGCAAGGGCTATAAGCCCGGCCAGCTTGTTCGAACGGCACATCGTCTGCGGTGATGGTCGAATCGCGTCCAGGCATCATTTCGAACCCGACTTCCCTGCCGGCCAGGGTGCGAGTCAAATACAGGGAAACGTACCAGCCGGCACGAGCAAAGTGGTAATGCCCGTGTTCCGACGCGTCTGATTGGAGTCTCGGCCTCGGGACCCTTTACGATCAGTTGCCCGGTGGACAGCTGCGTCCCCGCCAGACGGTCGCCTCGTTCGGCGCCGTGACGGGGATGAAGGTCGCGTGCGACGCCTCACCCATGCCACGGGTGAAAATGGCCTGATTGGTCCGCGCCGGAAAGCGTGCACGACCTGCCCGCTACCCGATCGGTCCTTCCGGGAGCCCCGCGAGATCTGTCGAAATTGCCCGTCCCATCGCCGAAGAGCGTGAAGAACTGTCGAAATCGTGCAATTGCCGGGACAACACCTGGCCCGCGGGAGCGGCCACACGTCTGTCGGAACGTCGGTCAGCACGGTTGCCATGGACAACGCGGCGAAAAGCGGATATTTCCCACGCCGACGCAGCACAACCGATCGGTCGCGACCACACGGCGCCGGTGTCGTGTCGACCTCCGGGATGTTGGTTGTGAGATCGATCGGGCGCCATTGCGCTTTCCCGGCCGGTCCGGATACGCAGCGAGTGCAGTAGGTATCGACTGATGGTTCGGTGTCGACCCTGCTCACGGTCTGCCGGCGTGGATTCCCTACCCGCATCAAACCTAACCTGCGGCCATCGTCGCGAGACTGTCCTAGGAGTGATCCATGAGTGAGTTAAGACCAGGCGTGGCATCGCCGTTTCGGTCTTCGCGGCCTGCGCCCTGCTGGAGCCTTCGAGAGCGTGGCTCTCGCGTAACCCCGCCGGACAAGTCCAACTCCTGCCGACCGTCGGCGACGACGATCGCCTTCGGGATCTCGGGTTCGCCCGCGCGGTGACCCGAACGCCGAGCATCGACCGCCTGGCGCGGCAAGGGGACGCCCTCACCAGGTTCCACGCATCACCGGTCTGCTGGTGACACGGGCACGCGACGACTGGAAACAACCCGGTGGAGATCGGGTTGGGCGCCCGACTACGCACTCTATCCGCCGGCTGAAGGCAAGCCGGGCGACCAGGCGTACCTGAGCACGCACTACCCGCGGCCATCCCGGAGTTGCTCTAGACGCCGGGTATCGGACCGACACGGCCGGCAAGTGGCACCTGGGCGGGACCGCTCATGGCGGCGAGGACCGGATCGGTGGGGTTTCGATCGCAGCTATCGACCGACACGGGGGGCTCCAACCACTGGAACCAAGGCGCGTTCACGTCGACATGAACGACCCGGCAGTCGTCGAGATGGTCAGGCCGGCAGGGTGCCGGAGGAACTGTTCGACGAGGACGGCAAGCGGGTCGAGCGTCCCCTCGGCATCGACTCCGACGACCTGGACGCGCAGGACTGTGGAGCACCTCGAACAGGCCCGGAAGACCGGAAGCCGTCCTCGCCGACCCCGCCTACACCACGCCGCACGCGCCAACACAGCGCCCGATCTCCTGATCGACAAATATTTCGACACTACCTCAAGCCCGGCGACCAGGGGCCGAAACGCGCCCTCGAGCCACAGAAGACGCACGGCATCACCCCGGAGAGCGCGTGCTCCCCGACAAGGAGCAAGAACCGCCTGCCGCGCGCCGGCCGCAGCTCAGCGATGAGGAGAAGCGCAGGCAGGCGCGCGTACGGCGACGTACTCGGCGATGATCGAGTCCGAGGACTACCTCGTAGGCACGCTGCTCAACCACCTAACGTGAGACCGGGTAGCTCGACACTCACCGTGAGGCATGTCCGACACGGGCCGGAGGGCCTTGACGACCAGGGCGAGCTCAGCAACCCGATGGCGACCAAGTGGGTTAGGACAAATTTCAGCCAGAAGTTCGACGACATTGGTCACGGAAATTCATATAGTTTCATTGGCACCGATTTCGCCTACGCGGCCACCGGCGGACTGCAGTGGTGGAAGTGGTTCATAGGCGAGGGGGCGTCCGCGTACCGCTCGTCATTGTGCCGCCGAAGAACAGCGCGTTCGTCCGTGCGGGTCAGAAGACGGGCGAGTTCGCCAGCGTCAAGGACATCCCGACAACGATCCTCGACTACGCCGGCGTGAAGCACCCGCAGTCCGCATACAAGGGCCGCAGCATCGTTGCGCCGTCAGGCGTTTCCATGCGCGGCTTCCTCGAGGGAAGCGCGGCGCGCACGCGCACCGAGGAGCAGCCGGTCGTGTTCGAGCTGTTCGGCAACAGCTACGTGGTCGCCGGCGACTACAAGGCCATCCGGGTACGCCCCGCCATGTATGGCGATGGGAAGTGGCACCTCTTCGACATCAGGAAGGATCCGGGCGAGACGCAGTCGCTGGAAGCGGCGCAGCCCCAGCGCCTGAAGACCCTGATCGCCATCTACGAGAGATTCGCCGAGGAGAAGGGCCTCGTTCCGGTCGCCGACAACTGGAGCCCGTGGCACGGCTTCGTCGACGACAAGAAGCCGAAATGAGCCATCGAAACCCATTCACTGGAATCCGCCCGCACTCATGAACACGACTCCCGATCCGATTGGCCTCTTCGGCAAGCTCAACGCCGGCGTGCTGCTGGCCGTCACGCCCGAATACCCCCAGATCAAGAAAGCTGGGCGCCCCGGCGCGGGACGTGCCGAATCACGTCCTGCCAGCTTCGCCATGCAACCCGAGTACCGGACGATCGACGGGGCGAAGATCCGCTGCGCGGAAGGCGGCAAGCAGGATGGGCCCGTCGTGTTGCTGCTTTGTCCTCTGCCGCAGAGCATCCTCTGCTTCGACCCATCTGGAAGAAGCTCGGGGAGCACTGCCGCCTGGTGGCGCTCGACCTGCCCGGATTCGGACGAAGCGAGGGCGGGCTGGAGTTCATGAGCTTCGAGGCCCAGAGCCGGTTCCTCGACAAGTTCGTCCGGGCACTGGGCCTGAAGCAGATCCACATCGTCGGCCCGGATGTCGGCATGGCCGCCGCGCTGCACTATGCCATCCATCAGAAGCACGACGTGGCGAGCCTGATCATCGGCGATGGTCCGGGCATCGTGCCCTCCGCCAACGGCAGCATTATCAACAAGGCGGTGGATTCCGGCTTCTGGCGCATGATGTTCCGCGTCACGGGCGCACAGGCGTTCGTGGAAGGCGGGTATCGGTTGGCCTGCGTGAACTACGTGCCAAGTACGGCGGAAGTCGCGGACTACGTCGCGTCCGATGACGGCCGCGTCGGCCCGGTGACGCACTGGTTCAAGACCTACCCCGAGAACCTGGCAACGGTGGACCCGCACCTCGCGGCGCTCGACCTTCCGGTCCAGATCTTCTGGGGCGATCTCGACGTGTTCCTGCTCGTCGACAATGCGAGGCGACTGCAGCAGCGCCTGAAACGCAGCCAGCTGCGGGTGTTTGAGCGCTGCGGGCATTTTTCCTACCAGGACAAGGCCGACGAGTTCGCCGAGATGGTGCTGAATTGGGTCCAGGGCGGATACCGAGCCGTCTGAGCGCAGCAAGCGATGCGCTGCCAACCGGCACGACGGGAGGCGTCGCTCGTGGATGAGCGTCGACGGTCGTGGCTACCAAGTGCGGTGCCGGCCGAGCTCAAACGCGGGGGCGGACTGGAGCGGCGGATCGGCGGGTGGATCGCGCTCGACGCCGGCTACCACCCTCAGCGTCGGGCCGCGGGCAGGCGCGATCCTTGCACTGCATAGTAGGCACCCATCTGAGAAGGCTCAGGCGCCGACCTTCCGCTGTTTGAACGGCGGCTTCAATCGATTTCAATGACCGTTTCGAAGGACGCTGCCGGCGGCTCAGGGTCGAGCCTGTGTAAAAACGCGATTGCGGTCCGTTTTCGGGAGTATCAAAACCCCTCCCGACCTCAAATAAATCGCATACAGCGCGTTCTACGCGGTCGTCGTTGCGGACACCTCGTTTCACGCGGTGTTTTTACACAGCCTCGGTCGACCTGCGACCGACGACGATCAAACCGCTCACGTTCAGACTCGAAGGTCGCTGACCGGCCGGAAATGGACAGTCCCGCTGGGGGGCGGCATCGGCAAGATCTTGCACTTCGGGAAGCTGCCGGTGAACACGCAGGTCGCCGTGTATTACAACGTCGTGCGGCACGACTATCAGGCGAACCGGCAGATCCGCGCGCAGGTGCAGTTCATGTTTCCCAAGTGATTTGAAGCGCAGGCATTTATAATCCGCATCGCTTGAAGTCGCAGCCAACGCCCAGCCCCCCTTGAGAGGTCCACGATGAAGATTTCCGGTTTCCTGAGCGGCACGATGACGGTTTTTTGTTTCGCCGGCGGCGCGCTGGTGCCGGCGCCCGCGGCCGCTCAGTCGGCGCTACCCCCCTGGAAGCCGGCAAGTGGCAATTTTCGGCGACCCTCAACGGCTTCGTCCCCGCTATCGACGGCACGGTAAACTACGCGGGAGACACGCGCAGCAGCGACATCCATGTCAGCATGCGCGACGTCCTCAGCCATCTCAAAATGACGTTCCAGGGGTCGCTCGATGCGCACAACGGCCGTTGGGGCATCTTCAACGACGTCTTCTACGGGGACCTCGGCGGAGTCACGTCGCGGACGCGCGATTTCTCGCTCGGCAACATCGACCTACCCGCCAGTACCACCACGGAACTGAACCTCGGCGTCAAGACCACGTTCTGGACGGTGGCCGGCGAGTACCGGGTCGTGTCCGACCCCGCATGGACCGTGGACCTGCTCGCCGGCGCGCGACTGCTGGACGTCAAGACGACGCTCGGGTTTTCGATCAACGGCGATCTCGGCCCCATCGCCCTGCCGGGCCGCAGCGGAAGCAAGAAGGTCAGCGATAGCCTTTGGGACGGGATTGTCGGTGTCAAGGGTCGCTACACGTTCACGGATGACCGCAAGTGGTTCCTGCCGTTCTATCTCGACGTCGGCACCGGCCAGACGAAACTGACGTGGCAAGCCATCGCCGGAGTCGGCTATGGGTTCCATTGGGGTGATCTCGTGGCCACGTACCGGTATATCGATTGGACCGCGAAGTCCGGGAAGTCGGTCGAGGGCCTGAGCCTCGGCGGCCCGATGATCAGCGCGACGTGGCGCTGGTGAGTGTGCTCGGGGGTGCTCGCAGACCACGCGGTGCCGGCTGCGCCGTGACGCTGCGCGCGCCCGCGACGACGTTAAGCCTGTTCGCCGCATCGTTCGGAGTGTTCTGCACCGCTGTCGTCGTGTCGCATTTCGTTGGCCTGGCGCGAGGTGAAAAGCGCCAGTCGCGCGACGACGAATGACACTGGCCTGCCGGTGGTTTGGGATGCTGAGGCAACGTCCGCTGTGCCGCAATTGAATGGCGGCTGTCCGGAAGCTCGAAGGGCCTGAGCAGGTCGACTGCCGCCGATGAACTCCCGCCGATTGGGCGCCCCGCAGGCGGACGCCAGCGGACGGAGCGGCGACGATCTACGAAAATTCTTGCAGTTGGCGTCAGATCAAGTTTGGGTTACCTGAGTTGAGCCAGCGCCACAGTCTCAACCCATACGTTCTCAGATTTGCCCGGTTTGGCGAGCCATCAATTCAGGGTCTTGGCAGTTCTTGCGATCCAAAATATTTGCGGAACTGTTCCGCAAAGCTACCCGGAACAATTGCACCAGTGAGTTGAAGCAGCCGCGCTGCGCGCTGCGGCAAGGTGCAGTTGTCCTCGCCTGCGCGAGCCCATCAGGCGAACGGGTCCAGCACCTTTACGCCCGCCTTCTTGAAGTCGCGCGTGTTTCGCGTCACGACGACGAAACCATGAACGAGTGCAGTTGCCGCGATCAGGCTATCCTTGATCGGCAGGGCCTGGCCGGATCTGCGCAGGCGGGCAAGAAGTTCGGCCCAACGAAGACCCGTTAGCGCGTCCCATGAAACACAAGCGATGCGTGCGACCCCGGCATCAAACCAGGCTTCGAGTCGGCGTCGGCGCTTCCCTGCAGGCAGGAGGTGAATGCCGAACCGAATCTCGCCCAGAATGATGGGATCGACCACCAGTTCACGCTCGTGGCGCCGCAACCATCCGATGGCCTGGAAGTCGGGGGCGGGCTTGGTGGCCTCGCTGAGAACATTGGCGTCGACCAGATAGGTCACAGCGTATCGGTCGACTCGGATTCAATGGGGACGAAATAGCCCTTTTCCGGGCAGGCCAGCAGCCAATCGACGAGCCCTTCATTGGGAGGAGGCTGCCGGCGCAGGAGACGATACTCACCGCGTTCGATGCGCTCGACCTCGAATTCCTGGCCGGGGACGACGTTATCCCGCTGGCGGATCTCGGCGGGAAGAATAAGCTGCCCCTTCGTGGAAACTGTCGTCTTCATCGACAGTAAGATAACGTCTTACCGCCAGCAAGTCAACCACGAAGCCGTCAGCCAAAGGGGAAGCGCCAAAGGCTTTGGGCGTGGTCATGGCGGTTGTAGAGCCGCCAGTAAATTCTGTTCCGCAAATCCAAGCGAAACCAGAACAGAAGAGCCTTCACGGACCGCAAATTCACAGTAATTGCGGAACGGATTTTGACGTAAGTATCGGAAAAAGAGAAACTTTGCGACAGTCTGTTAGTCCGCAGATCCCTGGTTCGAGCCCAGGTCGGGGAGCCAAATGCATCGAGAAACATCAAGGGGTTGCGTCTGGCGCCTCTCCCTCCAAACCGGCTACTCACCAGCAACGGCCGGTCACCCATCTTCCCCCTCAGCCCGGTCGTGTCATCCGTGATAACCTGATTCGCCGGGACGGGGCCGGGTTGAATTTTCTTGTAGGACTGTTTCAGGTGCGTTCATCTGGTTACTCCTTTCGGCAAACGAGTGGGTCGAACTCTCGTTTCAACTCAAAGGGCCAACCTGGGGAGACCCCGGATAGTATCTATCCTTGACCGACCAATATCCGGTTCACGAACCATCTGGAGGCGACGAAGGTGAAGGGACTCGCGATTGCCCGGTCGATCTTGTTGCGCATCGACCAGGCGATTCATTGATTCCCCGGCGCAGGTTTCTCGGGGGGCTTGCCGCACTTGGGACGGCGCGCATCGCCGGCGCGCAGCAGCGCCCGGATGTTCCCCGCATCGGCCTGCTGTTCGCGGCCGCGCCACCGGCCGTCGTGGCGCGTGTCGATGCGTTTCGCGAGGGACTCGCGGCGCTCGGCTATGCCGAGGGAAAGCAGGTTGCGTTCGAGATCCGGTATGCGCACGGCGATCTCGCGCGCCTGCCGGCGCTGGCTGCGGAGCTTGCGCGAATGCCGGTCAATGTCCTCGTCACCGGTGGATCGTCGGCGACCCGCCCGGCGCTCGACGCGACGTCTACGATCCCCATCGTCATGGCGCAGGACAACGATCCCGTGGGGTGGGGAAATGTAGACTCGCTGGCTCGGCCTGGGGGCAACGTGACCGGGTTGTCGACACTCGTCCCCGAGTTGAGCGGGAAGCAGCTCGAGTTGCTGTCGGAAATGGTGCCCGGAATCGCACGAGTCGCGATATTCAGGGACTCGGGGGAGGCCGGAGATGCGCAATCGGCGGCCGAAGCCGAGCGCGCCGCCGCGCGATTGCATATCCAGTCGCAATCCCTCGATCTGCGCGAGGTCGGTGAGCCGGCGCAGCTGTTCGCGGCGGCAGTTCGTGGACGCGCGAGCGCCGTGCTTGTGCTGGCGAGTGCCTATTTGTTCGCCCGTCAGGACGAAGTGATCGCGCTTGCGCTGAAAGCTCGACTGCCGGCGATCTATGCCCACCCGGAGTTCGTGCGCCGAGGGGGATTTGCGACCTACGGTGTCAATGTCATCGAGCTGTTTCGCCGCTCGGCCGGCTATGTCGTGAAGATCCTCAACGGGACGAAGCCCGCCGACCTTCCGATCCAGCAGCCCACGAAACTCGAACTCGTCATCAATCTCCGGACGGCGAAGGCGCTGGGCCTCACGATTCCGCAATCGCTGCTGCTGCGCGCCGATGAGGTGATTCAGTAGCCGAACGTCGTGAATTGATCGCGTACGAATGGCCGGTTCCAGTACGGCGCACCGGCCGGTCATGGTTGGGTACGGCCGCCGGTCCCTGGCAATGAGTGGCGGGTCTACGCACTTCACCGGACCTTCACGCCCCTTTGACTGCCGGGCATCATCCAGCGGACCGTGCCGGCTGGCGGACCGGTGCAAGCCCCGTCCAACCCTGAACTGCGCCTGCGCCGAAACAGGCGCACGATTGCACAGGCGCGGGTGCGTGCCTCAGTCGGTCGCGTAGGCGTCGGCGATCGCGCCTGCGGTGGTGAGCCAGCAGCGCTCGCGCTGCGCCGCGATGTGCTGCAGTGCGCGGCGCAGCGCGCGCAATCGAAACGGCTGGCCGACGATCATCGCGTGCAGTGCAATGCCCATCACGAGCGGCTGTGCGCGCGACTGCTCGAGCATCTCGTCGAACTGGTCGATCACCATGTCGGCGAACTCCCGCGCAGCGACGCGGCGGCCGATGATCGCCGCGCTGTCGTTGAGTTCCTGGGGGTAGGGCACCGAGAGGATGCGTCCGCTGCGCGTTCGCATCCACACCGGCTGGTCGTCCATGCACCAGTCGAGCAGGTAGTGGTAGCCCGCCTCGTGCAGCAGGTCGGGCGTGCGCTCGGTCTCCGCAATCCACGGGCTCAGCCAGCCGGCGGGCGGCTGCCCCTCGTGCTCGGCGATCGTGCGCGTCACGAGCTGGATCAGCGAGCGCTCGTCGGCCTCGGCGAGGCCGGCCTGGTGCTCGGAATTCGTGCGTCCGTGCGACGCGATCTCGGCGCCCTGGGCGCGGAACGCGGCGATCAGGTCGGGGCAGGCCGCGTACAGCTCCGAATTGACGAGCAGCGTGACCGGCAGCGACAGCGAGCGCATCAGCTCGTGCAGGCGCCAGGCGCCGACGCGGTTGCCGTACTCCCGCCACGAGTTGTTGAGCACGTCCGGTGCCGGGATGCCCGACACGAGGTCCTCGACGAGGCCCTCCCCCCAGGCGTAGTGCTCCAGGTTGAGCGCGACGTACACCGCGAGCCCGCGGCCGTTGGGCCAGGCGCCGCCGGGGCGGGCAACGATCGGGGAGTAGTCGTAGCGGCCGTGGGTGCGCAGCATCGATCGGTCCTTGCGCGGCGTCAGGGCTTGCCGGCGTTGGCGAATGCGGCGGCGATGCCCGCGTCGACCGCGATCAGCTCGCGACCTGCCGGCGGCGCGTAGCTGCCCACGGCCGGCTTGGGGCAGCCCAGGCGGTGCAGAAGTTCGGCCTGAGCCACCGCACACGCGATGCAGTCGATCAGCGGCACCGGCACCTGCGCCTGCAGCCGCGCCGGCACCCCAGCCATCACCGCGCCCGTGAGCACCACGGTCTCCGCGCCGTCGCGCTCGACCAGTCCCTTCGCGGCGTCGACCAGCTCGCGGTCGAGTGCATCGTGCGTGCCGCGCTGGTAGGCCGCCGTGCTCTCGAGCGTGCGCCAGCCGGCAATTCGCGCATCGAGCCCGTAAGACGTGACGAGCTCGTGGTAGAGCGGCCGCACGCGTCGCCCGAACGTGATGATGCCGATCCGACCGCCCAGCATGCACGCGGTGAGCAGGCCTGCCTCGGTCATGCCGACCACCGGCACCGGCAGCAGTTCGCGCGCCGCACGCAAGCCGGTGTCGTACGACACCGCGATCACCACTGCGTCGCAACCCGAGGCGTGCTTCGCGACGAGCGCGAGCGTCGAATGCTCGCCGATCGCATGCTCTGCGCGCGAGCCGATCACGCGCGCGCCGAAGGTGCCGGTGACGGCCGTGATCTCGACGCCCGGCGAGGCGCTCGCGCGTGCCTGCGCGGCCACCTTCTCGGTGACGACGTCCGACGTGTTGGCGTTGACGACGAGGATGCGCATCGATTCTTCCTCAGGCAAACACGCACTCGAAGTCGATCTCGCCGTCGCTGCGCCGCTCGAAGTTCAGCGACGCCTCGACGTGGCGCAGGTGCGCGATCATGTGCTCGACAGCGTGCTTCTCGTCGCGGGCCTCGATGACGTCGACCAGATCGGCGTGCTCGTCGTAGGGGCACGACGGCACGTTGGGCGCGTCGTACAGGATGATGACCAGGCAGGTCAGCGCCTCGAGATCGCGCATCGTCTTGGCGAGGTAGCGGTTGCCTGCGATGTCGGCGATCAGGTCGTGGAACTCGCCCGACAGGCGGATGATCGCGCGCTTGTCATTGGCCGCGCGTGCGGCCGACTCCAGGGCGACATGCTCGCGCAGGCGCCGGATGTCGGACTTCGTGGCGATGCGCACCGCCTGGCGGATGAGATCGGGCTCGATCACGCGGCGCGCAGCGAACACCTCGCGTGCCTCCTCGACCGTCGGGCTGCTGACGAAGGCGCCGCGGTTGTGCACGACCGTCACAATGCGATCGTGCGCGAGGCGCTCGAGGACCTGGCGGATCTGCGTGCGGCTGACGCCGAACACCTTGGCGAGTCGCTCTTCGCCGAGCTTGGTGCCAGGCGGCAGGCGGTGCTCGACCAGCGCCGTCAGCACGCGCTGGTGGATCGAATCGACGCTGGGCAGCGCGACCTTGGCGGCCACGGGCGACCGTGCGCGCCGCGTGCGCGCCGTCATGGTGCGCCGCGCACCAGCGGAAGCTCCAGTTTGGGGCATGTTTGCAGGTTTGTATCCAAGAAGCCGAAGGTTTTGAATCCAAAACAAGCGGGAGTATAGCTTCCAATTGGTGCTTGGCAAACCCCCCTTGTCTCTGACGCAAGTCGCAATCCGTGGTGTCTCCATGGTGTCTCGAAGAGGAGGCGGGTTCCGCTACCGCATGGCTGGCCCGCTTGTTGCATGGGGATGCCGGCAGAATGGTCGGGCGGCATGACCGGGTGCCTGCGCGAAGACGTCGGCTATTTTGGATTCAAAGTGCTTGATCTTTTGTATCCAAAGCAATATGCTTCCCGGCGCCGCGATGTCTGCACAGTCCGGTGCTCGCCGGCATCGCCGCCGTCAACCTTCCTCCACCCTCCAAGGAGCCACTGTGATGAACATCAAATGGAATGGCGGCGCCGCGATCACCGCGGGCCTGCTGATCGCCGCCTTTGCCTCGGGCAGCGCCTGGGCGCAGGAGAAGTTCCGGATCGCCGGCAACTTCACCGACAAGCACTCGTCGTCGATCGCGATCGAGCAATTCAAGAAGGACGTCGAGGCCGCCACCGGCGGCAAGCTCGTCATCGAGACCTTCCCGAACATGCAGCTCGGCGGCGCACAGGAGAACGTGTCGCAGACCCGCGCCGGCACGATCAACGCGACCTGGGTCGGCATGGCCTTCCTGTCGCGCACCGTGCCCGAACTCGAGGCGGTCAGCCTGCCGTTCCTGTTCCCGAACCGCGAAGTCGCCTACAAGGTCATCGACGGTCCGGTCGGCGACCTGATCGACAAGAAGCTCGCCGACAAGGGCTTCATCTCTCTGGGCTTCATGGAGCTGGGCTCGCGCCAGGTGACCAACAGCGTGCGTCCGATCAAGACCATGGCCGACCTGAAGGGCCTGAAGATACGGCTGCAGCCCAACGAGACGCACCTGGCGACGTTCCGCGCGCTCGGCGCCAACCCGCAGGCGATGGACATCCGCGAGGTCTATTCCGCGCTGGAGCAGAAGGTGCTCGACGGCGAGGAGAACCCCTACAACCTGATCCTCGACAGCCGCTTCTTCGAGGTGCAGAAGTACGTCTCCAACACCGGGCACTTCTTCGACTTCATCGCGGTCGTCGCCAATCGCAAGAAATTCGAGGCACTCTCGCCGGAATTCCAGAAGGCCATCAGGACGGCCATGGACAAGGCGGTCGCCACCCAGCGTGTCGCGGCCGCCAAGGCCGATGGCGAAGCGCTCGCCGAGCTGCAGAAGAAGGGCATGCAGTACGACGCGATGCCGCCGTCCGAGCGCGAGGCGATGCGCAAGGCCACGGCCGGTGTGGTCGACGACATCAAGAAGCGCGTCGGCGCCGACCTGGTCGACCAGGTGCTGAGCGCCGTGAAGAAGGCTTCCGGCTCCTGACCGGCCGCGCCGCGGATTCGAAGCGGTGCGCCTGCGGTGAACCGCCTGCTGCCCTCGAGCCTGACGCACCACCGCGGGCCGCTGCGGCCGTTCGCGCTGGCCCTGCACGCGCTGGACACGCTGGCGGGCTGGGCGATCATCGTGATGCTCGGCGTGATGGTCGCCGTGGTGTCGCTGCAGGTGGTATTGCGCTACGCACTGAGCAGTTCCATCGGCTTTGCCGACGAGCTGTCGCGCCTGACCTTCGTCTGGTCGATCTTTCTCGGCATTCCGCTGGGCATCCGGCTCGGTGCGCACATCGGCATGGAGCTCCTCAGCTCGCGCTTGCCGCGGCACCTGCAGGATCGTCCTGGTGCGGGCGCTGGCGGCGGGCGCGGCCGCGATGATGGTGCTCGTGGCATGGCAGTCCGCGGTGCTCGCCTTCGACCAGTGGGACGAGCTGATGGCGTCGATGCAGGCCAGCGCGGCGTGGTTCATCGTCGCCGTCAGCGTCGGCTGCGCGCACTCCGCACTGCATCTGTCGTGGATCGCGTTGACCGGCAAGCCGAGGATGAGCCCCTCCGCGTCGACCGAGTGAGGCAGCCATGAGCCTGCTGATCATCCTCATCTTCTTCGGCATCGCCCTGCTCGGCATGCCGCTGGCGTTCTCGCTCGGCATCGGCGCGGTCGCCGGCCTGATCTACAGCGACGTCGACTTCAACCTGCTGCCCACGCGGATGATGAACGCCGTCAACGCGTTCCCGCTGATGACGATCCCGTTCTTCATCCTCGCCGGCGAGCTGATGATGAAGGCCGGCATCATGGAGCGGCTGATCGACCTCGCCAATTCGGTCGTCGGCCGCGTGCGCGGCGGCCTGGCCCATGTGACGGTGCTGGCGGGCATGGGGCTGTCCACCGTGTCGGGCGCCGCGGTGGCAGACGCCAGCGCGCTCGGCAGCACGATGATCCCGTCGCTGCGCAAGGTCTATGGCGTCGGCTTCTCGTCGGCGGTGGTGGCCGCGGCGGCCAACCTCGGGCCGATCATTCCGCCGTCGGGCGCCATGATCGTCTACGCCTTCATGGCCGGACCCACCGTGTCGGTCGGCGGCATGTTCATGGCGGGCGTCATCCCGGGCATCGTGCTTGTCGTGTTGATGCTGTTGATGGTCTGGTACACGGCGGTCAGGCACAACTTCCCGCTCACCGGCGAGCCGTTTTCCTGGGCCCGCGTCGGTCATGAGCTGAGGCGCTCGTGGGTCATCTTCCTGATGCCGGTCGTCGTGATCGGCGGCATCGTCGGCGGCGCCTTTACCGCCACCGAAGGGTCCGCGATCGCGGTGGTGTACGCGCTGGCGATCGGCTTTTTCGTCACCAAGCGGCTGAAAATCTCCGACCTGCCCGACGCGATGATCCGCACGGCGATCACGTCGGCCGTCGTCGGCGCGATGATCGCCTTCGCGTCGGTCGTGACCTACATGCTCACCGTCGACCAGCTGCCGGCGCAGCTCACCGCGCTGCTGCGCGGCCTGACGACCGATCCGCTGGTGTTCATGATCCTGGTGTCGGCGGCGCTGTTCGTGGTCGGCTGTTTCCTCGAGTCGAACGCGGCGTACATCATGCTGGTGCCGCTGCTGCACCCGATCGCACTGCTGTACGGCATCGACCCGCTGCACTTCGGCTTCATCTTCGTCTTCAACCTCGTCATCGGCATGCTGACGCCGCCGGTGGGGGTGGTGCTGTTCGTACTTTGCAGCGTCAGCGGCGTGAAGCTGGGCGAGCTGGTCAAGCATGTGTGGCCCTTCATCGCAGTGATGTACGGGCTGCTTTTCACCTGCATGTTCTTCCCCAGGATCGTGTTGTGGCTGCCGCGGCTGCTCGGCTATTGACATGACTCTTTCTGCAGCCGCGCGCTACGCGGCCCATCGCCACTTCATCGGCACCATCACGCCCTCGGGCAACACGGTGGTTGAACGCATCACCCTGGGCATCGTGCGGGAGCTGCCCGAGGTCTCGGTGCACTTCTCGCGCACGCCGGTATTCGGCACCCGCGACCCGTCGCCGGATTGCTATGCCAAGGAAGGTTTTCTCGCCGCGGCGCGCCTGTTGGCCCATGCCGCGCCGAAGGTGCTGGTCTGGAACGGCAGCAAGGGCGCGGGCATCGGCTTCGAGCATGACCGCAAGCTGGGAGAGGCGATCGCGGCCGATACCGGCATTCGCACGACGACCTCGATCCTGGGCCTGGCTGCCCTGCTGGCAGCGCGCGGCATTCGGCGCCTCGGCATCGTTACGCCGTACTCGACCGAGTCGCAGCGCAAGACGCTCGATTGTCTGGCCAGGGAAGGGTTCGAGTGCGCGGCCGAGGCGCATGCCGGCCTGTCCGACAACCTGTCGTACGCCAGCGTGCCGACGCAGCAGATCGCCGAGATGGCGCGCGAGGTTGCCAGGGCCCGGCCGCAGGCCATCGTCTGCCTGTGCACCAACTTCCCGGCCGCGGTGATGGCCGCGCCACTCGAGGCTGAACTCGGCTTGCCGCTGTACGACTCCACCGCGCTCGGAGTGTGGCATGCGCTGCGCCTTTGCGGCGTCGACACTCGTCCCGCCGCTCCGCTCTGGGGCTCGCTGTTTTCCGAGGCTGCGTGATGGCGACAGGCGCGTTGGTCATCGCCAATGCCCGTGTGCTCGCGCTCGACGATGCTCGGCACGAGTGGCCCGATGCCGACATCGTGATCGAAGGCGGCCGTATCGCCGCCATTGGTCCAGGCGTTGCGGCGGCCTGGACCGGTCCGATCTTGCGCCGCATCGATGCCCGCGGACTGCTGGCGATGCCGGGCCTGATCAACGCGCATTTCCATTCGCCGGGCAACCTGATGAAGGGCTGCCTGCCCGGCATGCCGCTCGAGCTGTTCATGCTGCACGAGGTGCCGCCGCTGGCCGAGGGTGGTGACAGTGATCGCTTGATCTACGTGCGCACGCAGCTCGGTGCGGTGGAGATGCTGCGCCGGGGCATCACCTGCGTGCACGACGATGCCTACCACGTGCCGGTTGCCACGCGTGCCGGCCTCGATGCGATCATGCAGGCCTATGCCGATGTCGGCATCCGCGCCACTGTGGCCATCGATCAGCCGAATGTCGTCGAATACGACAAGTATCCGTTCCTGGCCGAGCTGCTGAGCGCCGAGCAGCGCGCGGCGATGGATGCAGCGCCACGGCAGAGCAGCGCCGAGTTGATCGGGTTGTACGAGCACCTGGTTGCGCGCTGGCACGGCGCCGAGGGCGGCCGGCTGGCGGCCGCGGTATCGTGCTCGGCACCGCAGCGGGTCAGCGACGACTACTTCGGCGCGTTGTCGGCGCTGTCGCGCCGGCACGACCTGCCATTCAACATCCACATCCTCGAGACGCGCCTGCAGCGTGTGCTTGGCCAAGCCAACTATGGCAAGTCCCTGGTGCAGCACGTGCACGACATGGGCCTGCTCGATGAGCGCATGCTGGTGATCCACGCCATCTGGATCGACGAGCACGACGTCCGCCTGTTGGCCGGCGCCGGCTGCACGGTGGCCCACAACCCGGTGTGCAATCTGCGTCTGGGCAGCGGCGTGATGCCCTGGCGCGCGCTGCGCGAGGCCGGTGTGCCCTTGTGCCTCGGCACCGATGAGATGAACACCGACGACACGGTGAATCTCTGGGCGGTGGCCAAGACCGCCGCGCTGCTGCAGACGCTGACCGATGCCGACGATCGCCGCTGGCCGCAGGCCGCGGAGTTCCTGCATGCCGCTACGCGTGGAGGCGCGCGCGCGATTCGCCGCGCCGACGATCTGGGTCAATTGACGGCCGGTGCTGCGGCCGACGTGATCCTGCTCGACCTCGACACTCACGCCTTCACGCCGCTGAACGACCTGACGCGCCAGCTCGTCTATTGCGAGGACGGCAGCTCGGTGCGCACGACGATCGTGCAGGGCGAGATCGTGTTCGACGCCGGCAGGGTGGCCACCGTCGACGAGCGCGCGCTGCGCGCCGAGGCGCGCGCCTTGATGGACGGCTACCGTGAGCAGCTGGCCGCCGCCGGCCGCCTGGCGGCCACGCTCGAACCTGCCTACCGCGCCATGCTGGAGCGCGCAGCCCGCGTCCCTGTCGCTATGATGCGTCGACTCGACGGCGCATGACCTGCCCGCCATCCCCTCCCGCCACCACTGACCCCAAGGAGTCGCCATGAAGAAGTCCCTCGCTCTAAGCCTGTGTGCCGCTGTCGCCCTGTCCACCGCATCGCTTCCGGTCGCTGCGCAGGACAAGATCAAGCTCAAGGTGATGGGCCAGCCGCTGGCCGGTGGCATGATCCAGAAGCACAGGGAGCAGCCTTTCTTCGAAGCGCTGGCAGCCAAGTCGGGACTGCCGATCGAGGTCGAGTACAAGCCGCAGGACACCACTGGCATCAAGGACACCGAGGCGCTGCGCGTGCTCGAGTCGGGCCTGTTCGACATCGTGGCGCTGCGCATGGCGCAGATCTCGCGCGACGAACCGCTGACGATGGGTTTCGATCTGGTCGGCCTGAACCCCGACTACAAGACGGCACGCGCCACCACCAAGGCCTATTTCGACACGCTCGACAAGCGCCTGCAGTCGCGCTACCAGACCAAGTTCCTCGGCGTCTGGCCGGCCGGCCCGCAGGTGCTGTTCTGCAAGAAGCCGATCACCAAGCTGGCCGACGTCAAGGGCCTGAAGGTGCGCGTGTTCGACCAGAACTCGGCCAAGTTCTTCCAGCACCTGGGCGCGACCCCCATCCCGCTCTCGTTCGGCGAGGTGCATCAGAGCCTGTCGCTCGGCGTGGTGGACTGCGCGATCACGAGCGCGCTGTCAGCCAACTCGGCGAGCTGGCCCGAGGTGACGACGCACATGCTGCCGCTCGGCTTTCAGTTCGCGATGAACGGCTACGGCATCGGCCTGGCGACCTGGAAGAAGTTCACCCCGGCGCAGCAGGCGCAACTGCAGGCGGCGTTCACCGCGCTCGACAACGACATCTGGAAGTATTCCGAAGAGCTGTCGGGCGAGGCCGTGAACTGCAACCTCGGCAAGGAGCCCTGCTCGCTGAAGAAGTTCAAGCTCGTCGAGGTGCCGGTGACGCCGGGCGACGTGGCGATCGTGCGCGACGCGATGCGTGACGTCTCGCTGCCGACCTGGAGCGAGGCCTGCGAGAAGACCGCTCCGGGCTGCACCGCGGAATGGAAGAAGACCGTCGGTGCCGCCGTCGGCGTGAAGTGATCGGGCGATGAAACAGCATCTCGAGCGACTGCTGGCCAACGTCTTCGGCCTCATCTTCCTCGGTCTGTCGTTGCTGGTTACGATCGAGACGGTGCTGCGCAAGGCGTTCGACTTCTCGATCCAGGGGGCCGCCGAACTGGGGGGCTACGCGCTGGCAGTCGGCTCGGCGATCGGCTTCGCGCTGGCGATCACCAGCCGCAGCCACATCCGCGTCGATGTCTTGCACGAGCGCTTTCCGCCTGCGCTGCAGGCCTTCATGAACTGGCTGTCGGCGGTGATGCTGGGCGCGCTCGGCGCTGTTCCTGGTCGGCGTGTGCTGGCGCGTGGTCGTCAAGTCGCTGGAGTACGGCAGCGCGGCCCAGACGCCCTGGGCCACGCCGCTGATCTATCCCCAAAGCGTTTGGTATGCGGCGCTGGTGGCGTTCGCGGTCTATGCGGTGGTCCATGCCGGCCACGCGAGCCGCCTGTATTTCACCGGCCGGCGTGAGGCGCTGCTGGTCGAGTTCCATCCCAAGAGCGTCAAGGAGGAATTGAAGGAAGAGCTCGTTGACCTGGCACAGCGCACCGAGGCGGCAGGAGGCAAGATGTGAACCCCCAGGCGCACTTTGTTCGATGCCCTCCGGCGGGGCGCGCGCTGCCCTTTGGAGCGGCCGGGCGGGCTGCGCCATGAGCACCCTGGCGTTCTCGTTCGTCTTCCTGCTGATGATCGCGCTGATGCTGTTCGGCGTTCCGATCGCAGTCGCGATGGTGCTGGTGGGTGCCGGTGCCGGCGTGGTCGTGTTCGGCGTGCCCTTCCTGTCGTCGACCGGCGCGATGCTGTGGGGCGTGCTCAACGACAACCTGCTGACCGCCGCGCCGCTGTTCATCCTGCTCGGCGAGCTGCTGCTGAGGAGCGGCATGGCCGACCGGATGTACGGCGCGATGTCGGCCTGGCTGTCGCGCCTGCCGGGCGGCCTGCTGCACACCAACGTGGCCTGCTGCGCGCTGTTCGCCGCCACCTCGGGCTCGTCGGTGGCCACGGCAGCCACCATCGGCACCGTCGCCCTCCCTTCGCTGCAACAGCGCAAGTACCCGATGCCGCAAGCCCTCGGCACGCTGGCCGCCGGCGGCACGCTGGGCATCCTGATCCCGCCCTCGATCAACATGATCGTCTATGGCTCGCTCACCGAGAACTCGATCGGCAAGCTGTTCATCGCGGGCATCGTGCCCGGGCTGCTGCTGACCGGCTCGTTCATGCTCTTCGTGCTCGTCAAGAGCCTGCTCAAGGGCGACGTGCCGCGCGAGGATCTGCCGCCGCTGGCCGAGCGCGTGCGCCAGTCGGTGCACCTGATCCCGCCGGTCGTGATCTTCGGCATCGTGATGGGCAGCCTCTACACCGGCCTGGCCACCGCGACCGAATCGGCCGCGCTCGGTGTCGTGGTGGCGCTGTTCTTTGCCTGGAAGTCGGGTCGCCTGTCGTGGCAGATGCTCGAGACCTGCTTCCTGCAGACCGCGCGCACCACCGGCATGATCATGCTGATCCTGGCCGCGGCCTTCGTGCTGAACCTGCTGATCAGCCTGTCCGGCGTGGCTGAGACGATGACGAAGGCCGTCACGTCGCTCGGTCTGTCGGCCACCGCGATGCTGCTGGTGCTGATCGTGTTCTACCTGCTGCTGGGCATGTTCATGGACGTGATGTCGATGCTGGTGGCCACGGTGCCGATCACCTATCCGATCGTCACCGCGCTCGGTGTCGATCCGATCTGGTTCGGCATCTTCATCATCCTGATGTGCGAGCTGGCGCTGATCACGCCGCCGGTGGGCATGAACCTGTTCGTGGTGCAGGGCGTGCGACCGGATCGCGGCGGCATTGGCGACGTGATCCACGGTGCCTTGCCCTACGTGGCCATCATGATGGTCTTCACGCTGACGTTGATGGTGTTCCCGGCCATCGTGACCTGGCTGCCGGGCAAGATGTGAACAAGCGCTGTCTGGTGATCAATCCGAACACGAGCGGCGCGGTCACCGAGAGGGTGGTGGCCGCCTGCCGGCAGGCCCAGCCCGGCGTACGCTGGGAGGGCGCCACCGCGCGCTTCGGTGCCGCCTACATCGCCGACGAGGTGGCCTACGCCAAGGCAACGCATGCGGCGCTCGATGCTTACGAGGCTTTCCACTCCGGCCAGGACGCCGTGCTGCTGGCCTGCTTCGGCGACCCGGGCCTGCTGGCGCTGCGCGAGCTGGCGCGCAGGCCGGTGATCGGTCTGGCGCAGTCGAGTTTCGAGGCTGCCGCGCAGCGCGGGCGCTTCGCCGTGGTGACCGGCGGCCACGCCTGGGCGCCGATGCTCTCGCGCTTCGCGCGCCTGCACGGTCTGGACGCAAAGCTGGTGGGCATCCACACCATCGACTGGACCGGCGCGCAGATCGCGGCCGACCCTGACGGTGCGCTCGATGCGCTGGCGGGCGCGGCGCAGAAAGGCATCGAAGCAGGTGCGCAATTCATCCTGCTCGGCGGCGCCGCGCTCGCCGGTCTGGCGCCGTCGCTGCAGCCGCGGCTGTCGATTCCGGTGCTCGACAACGTGCTGCTGGCCGCGCAGGCCGTGGCCGATGCGCTGGCCTGAGGTCGAGCGATGCGCAGGCGCTTGCTGCTCGGCATGCTCACGCCATCTCCGAACAGCGTGCTCGAACCGATGACCACGCATGACCTCGTGCTTCGCAACGCCCGCGCCGCCACGGCGAGCGACGTGTTCGACTGCGACATCGGGATCGCGGGCGGACGCATCGTCGCGCTGGCCCAGGGGCTGCCCGCCGGCACGCGCGAGATCGACGCCGCGGGTCGCGTCGTCACGCCCGGCGGGGTCGACGCGCACTGCCACCTCGACCAGCCGATGCCACCGCCCGCGCGCATGGCCGACGACTTCGACAGCGGCACGCGCGCCGCCGCCTGCGGCGGCACCACCACCGTCATTCCCTTCGCGGCGCAGGCCAAGGGCCAGTCGCTGCGGGCAGCGGTCGACGACTACCACCGCCGTGCCAGCGGTCGCGCGCATGTCGACTACGCGTTCCACCTGATCGTCAGCGACCCGACGCCGAAGGTGCTCGAGGACGAGCTGCCGGCGCTCATCGCCGAGGGTTGCAGTTCGTTCAAGATCTACATGACCTACGACGATCTCAAGCTCGACGACGGCCAGATCCTCGATGTGCTCGCCGTGGCGCGCGCCCACGGCGCGATGGCGATGGTGCACGCCGAGAACGCCGACTGCATCGAGTGGCTGACGAAGCGGCTCGAGGCCGCGGGCCGCACCGCGCCGCGCTTCCATGCCCACGCGCGGCCGATGCTGGTCGAGCGCGAGGCGACGCACCGCGCGATCGCGCTCGCCGAGCTGGTCGACGTGCCGATCCTCGTCGTGCACGTGTCGGGCCGCGAAGCCGTCGAGCAGATCCGATGGGCGCGCGCGCACGGCCTGTCGGTGTTCGCCGAGACCTGCCCGCAGTACCTGTTCCTCACCGCGGCCGATCTCGGCATCGACGACAGCTACCTCGGCGCGAAGTGCGTGTGCAGTCCGCCCCCGCGCGACAAGGGCAACCAGGAGGTGATCTGGCACGCGCTGGCCGACGGCCTGTTCACCGTGTTCTCGTCGGACCATGCGCCGTTTCGCTTCGACGCGCCCGAGGGCAAGAAGCCCGGCGGGCGGGAGGTCGGTTTCCGCCACATCCCCAATGGCATTCCCGGCATCGAGACGCGCATGCCCCTGCTGTACTCCGAAGGCGTTCTCGGCGGGCGACTGACGCTGGAGAAATTCGTCGAGCTCACCGCTACCAATCCGGCAAAGGCCTACGGGCTGCACCCGCGCAAGGGCACGATCGCGGTCGGCGCCGACGCCGACCTGGTCGTATGGGGAAACGAGGAGCGCGTTGTGCGCAACGCGGACCTGCACCACGCCGTCGACTACACGCCCTACGAGGGCATGAAGCTGGCGGCCTGGCCCGCCCTGACGCTGGCCGGCGGCGAAGTCGTGTGGGACGGAACGAACTTCCACCCCCGCACCGGGCGCGGGCGTTTCCTGCGCTGCGGACCGCCGACGCTGCGACCGCGCCGCCATTGAACGGGAGCCGCGATGCGACTGTTGCTGATCAACCCCAACATCTCCGACAGCGTGTCGGAGCTGATCCGCGCCGAGGCCCTGCGCAGCGCATCGGCCGGCACCGAGATCGAGGTCCTCACCGCGCCGTTCGGAGTGGCTTACATCGAGACGCGCTTCGAGGCGCTGATCGGTGCCTACGCCGCGGCCCAGCTGGCCGCAGAGCACCACGCGCGCTTCGACGCCGTGGTCGTGGCTGCGTTCGGCGACCCGGGCCTCGATGGTCTGCGCGAGGCCCTGCCCTGTCCGGTGACGGGCCTCACCGAGGCCGCCTTGGCCAGCGCCTGCCTGCTCGGCGGGCGCTTCTCGATCGTCGCGATCTCGCAGCGCATTCGCGCCTGGTACCGCGAGACGGTGCGGCACTACGGCCTCGAATCCCGGCTGGCGAGCATCCGCGCGCTCGACGAGCCGCTGGCCGACATCGGCAACGTGCAGGGCAACCAGGGCGAGCGGCTGGTGGCATTGGCGCGACGTTGCGCCGCCGAAGACGGCGCGGACGCCATCGTGCTCGCCGGCGCGCCGCTCGCAGGGCTCGCGCGCTCGCTCGCAGGTCAACTGCCGGTGCCCGCGGTCGACGGCGTGTCCAGCGCAGTGCGCCATGCCGAGTCGATGGTCGCCTTGCGCCCCGCGAAGGCGCAGGCGGGCAGCTACGGACCGCTGCCCCACAAGCCGCACCGCGGGTTGCCCGAGTCGATCGCGCGCCTGCTCGACGCGCCACGCTGAACGCCCGCGCAGCTGCGGCACGTTGCGGCCGCCATGACGCACCCCGAGGCCACGGTCGCCGACACCTCTTCGGCGACCCGCCGCGTACCGGCGTGTCGAGCGACCCGCTCGCGTTGAACCTCTTGATATTGTGAGTGGGTCCGGCTGGATTCGAACCAGCGGCCAAGGGATTATGAGCTTTGACAGCGTTTGGCAGCATATTTCAAATCGAGCTCCTGCAATACACGCCAATTTCAAGAGTAGCGGTGCACAGCGTGGACCGAGTCTTACGAAGGCAGGCATGGTTACGAAGCTGCTACGCTCGCCATCTTGAACCTGAACTCATCGCCTGATCCCGCAACGCCGGCAGGCCGACGGCGATTGCGGAATATACCTGTTCAAGTATAATCACCCTATGACCGGCAAAGAAAAGCCGCTCGAATGGATAGGGAGCAGCCACCGGGACTTGATGAGGTTGCCGACGGACGTGCGGCGATTCTTCGGTTACGCACTGTCGCTTGCTCAAGCCGGCGATCAACACGATTCAGCGAAGGTGCTACAGGGATTCGGAAGCGCCGGAGTGCTCGAGGTGGTCGAAGACGATGCCGGTGGCACGTATCGCGCCGTCTACACCGTGAAGTTCAAGGATGCCGTGTTCGTCCTGCACTGCTTCCAGAAGAAGAGCAAGCGCGGGATCGCCACTCCAAGAGGGGACCTGGACATCATTCGCGCCAGGCTGAAAGTCGCCGAGGCGCTTGCAAAGGAGCTACGAAATGAAAAAACGGCTGATTGACGGTATCGAGGTGCAGCGCAGCTCGGGCAACGTGTATGCCGATCTTGGACTGTCTGACGCGGAACGACTCAAGATCAAAACGGGCTTGGTTGTCGAGATCAGGAAGGCCATGCGCCGCCTTGGGCTGACTCAACAGGAGGCGGCGAAGCGCATGGGGATCACCCAACCGAAGGTATCCGACATGATGCGCGGCGACTTCTCCAATCTGTCCGAGCGCAAGCTCATGGATTGCCTGAATCGGCTCGGCTACGACATCGAAATCAAGGTGAAGCCGGCTTCCGCGCCTGTCGGCCATTTGAAACTCGCCATTGCTTGAGAGCCTGTAAGAATTTCTGTCTTCGGTGATGGTCGAACGCCACGCGCACTTGGCGCCTGACCATCTCGCGAAGGCAGCCAACAGGCTCGACTCGCTGCTCGGCGGTTACGTTTTGGCTACGCCGGAAAGAGAGACAGCACCAATCTCGCTGGTAAACACTTGATATGGTGAGTGGGCACCCGATAACCGCGGCGCTGCCCGCCAATGCCGTTAGCGCGCGCGACGTTGTGACGGTACTCCGCACGCTCACCGAAGCGGGCAAGGGCCGCACCGCGGGCAAGCTGCGATCCTACTTGCGGGCCGCATACGCGCTCGCAGCGCGGGCCGCGCTCGACAGCGACGCTCCGGCCGCGTTCCTGCCGTTCAATGTGGAAGCGAACCCGGTACAGGCAACGGCGGCGCTGGCGCAATACAACCGCGCACTTGACCGCGCTCTAAGCGATCCCGAGCTGCGCGAGTATTGGGTCGCGCTACAGGCGGCGCCCGACTCCCCGGCACGGGATGCGCTGCTTTTGCTGCTGTTACTCGGTGGGCAACGGCCGGCGCAACTGGCGCGCGCGACTGTCGCCGACGTTGACCTGCACGCCAAGACGCTGCGGCTGCACGATCCCAAAGGCAAGCGCACGCAACCGCGCGTGCACACGTTGCCGCTGTCGGCTGCGGCCATGCCGGTTGTCGAGCGCTGCCTGGCGCGGGCCGAAGCGCAGAAACTGGCGCGCGCGGACGCGCAGGCAAGCGCGTGGCTTTTCTCGACGCATGGCGCGGCACCGCTGCGCCCCGAAACACTCACCGAAGCAACCCGCGAGATTGCGGCGGCGCTAATGGCGAAGCCGAAGGCGCAACGCATCGTGCGGGAGGTTTTCCAACTGCGCGACATTCGGCGCACCTGTGAAACGCGGCTCGCTGCATTGGGCGTATCCAAAGACGTGCGGGCACAAATCCAGTCACACGGACTCGGCGGCATCCAAGCCCGGCACTATGACCGGCACGATTACATGCCAGAGAAAGCGGCAGCGCTCACGGCATGGGCAAAGTATCTCGCAACGGCGCCGGCCGATAACGTCGCGCACATTGGCGAACGGCGCAGCCGTCGCGGACGCCGATAGCCGGCCGGGGGGGGACAATTTGGATCGACCCGTGCCAAGGGGGGGGTGGGGGGTCGCAGCCGCAAACCGCCTGAGCAAGTGCGGCTCATTTTTTGGCCGCGCAAATTTTTTTCGCAAGATAGCAGCACTGATCAATGCTGCGCCTAGCCCGAGGCTGATCCCCGAGGGCGAAAACCGGGAACCCTACCCGGCCGGCGCGGCACCCATCATAGGGGCGCAGAGGGGGCGCTATGTCTACACCCGATTACCGCAAATGGTTAACGCATTCGCAATGGACGCTGATTCAGGCCGCGGCGCTCGCTGCCGAAACTGAGCCCGCAGCAACCGACAGTCCGCACGAACAACTTGCAGTCATTGAGGACCGGGCGCTGCGAGATCGATTCAACGACGTGTACCGCGAATTGAAGTCCGCGATACGCAGCGAGAGCGCGCGAGAGCGCGAAGGATTTACCGATGTTGAGCCGTCCCGCACGGGCCCCGACGGCAACAAGCGCGTCTTGCCGAGCGAGTTTCTAGACTGGGCGCGGCGACGAGGTTTCGAACTGCCGAACCGATTACGCGATGTTCCACCTGTCGCGCATCGCTCTGTCACGCGGACCGAGCAGCATGTTTCCGACAAGCTGGCGATTCTCAATCAAGCGGCGCGCAAGTTTTGGGGTAGCACGGATGTTGTTAGAGAACGGCGGGAAACGCATCCCGACAATGATGCGGTTGCGACGTGGCTAATGAAGATGGACCGCGGGTTTACCAAGACGCTGGCCGACAAGGCAGCGACGATCATTCGCCCGACATGGGCAGCGACCGGCCGCAAGCCCACGAAATAGCGAACGCCGAAGCGCCAGCTTTGGCGCGGGTTCCCAAAGGGTGACACCCTTAACGCGGAACCCCTTTTCCTTTTTTGGTCGCACGTCTGACCTAAAACCCATTGTGTGCCGGCGCTTTTTGCTGGCTTTCAATGGAGGTAGAGATGCGACTTGCAAAGATGCGTGAGGTTTCGCGAATCTACGCGGAACCTGTTAGTACCCTGTATTGGCGACAGTCACTCGGCACTTGGCCGCCGAGCATCAAACAGGGCCCACGGGCGGCTGCCCTTGACCTTGATGAATGCGACGAAGTAGCGCGAGCCCGCGCTGCAGGTGCGAGCATCGAGGAAATAAAGGTACTGGTGCGCCGCCAGGTCGCGGATCGCAAGGCCGCTGCACCTGCAATCGACAACGTAGCGAGGGCAGCGTGAGCGCGCCGGGTGTGAAGTCCGCCGACGCTCGCGGAACAAAGACCGTCGGCGCGTACATCGGAGCCACGCTGCGCCATTGCCGGCGCGCAGCGGAACTGAATTTGAAAAGCGGCCCGTCGCCCGCTGTGGCGGCGTCCGCTCGCGATGCCCGCGACGCGCTCGACGGAGCGATACGGGGCTGCGAACATGCGGCAATGCGCAAGGCGGCAGTATGAGGCCGTCCGACGTGAAACCGGCCGCCCGTGCAGGGGCAGCCGGCGATGAGGCAAAGGCAAGGGACGACACCGGCAGTTTACCGCAATCTGCATCGCCCTATGCAACGCGACGTCGATTCCTGATCCTGGCGGCGATGGCCGGATGGGTGCAGCCCGAGCGCGTAACAGAGCGCATCCTGGCCGAGCTGGCGGACGAGGCGACGCCATGAGCGACGTCATCGCGCAATTTTGCGACGCGCTGCAACGTCGCAACATCATCCCCCCGGAGGGAATCATCGGCGACGGCAAGCTGCGCCGCTGCGATGCCGAGGGCCGCAACGGCAAGGACGACGCGGCGTATCTGTTGCACCTTGACGGCATCCCGGCCGGTGGCTTCGAGAATCATCGGGACGGGCTGGGCTGGGAAAACTGGCGCGTCGATATGGGCCGCCCGTTGGCATTCGCGGAAGTCGAGGCGCATCGGGCGAAAGTTGTAGCGATGCAAGCCGAGCGCGAAGCCGACGAGCTGCGCCGACGTGCCGAGGCTCGCGAGCGCGCAGCCGCGATTTGGGAAGCCGCAGCCCCAGCTGACGATTCGCATCCGTACCTGGCCCGCAAAGGTGTGAGGGCGCACGGGCTCCGATTGCACAAAGGGGCGCTTGTTGTCCCGATGCGCGACACCGATGGCGCGCTGCACTCGCTGCAATTTATTGCCGAGGATGGAACAAAACGCTACCTGACTGGTGGGCGCATTGGGGGCTGCTATTTCAGCATCGGTAAGCCCGGCGACCGCATTTGCGTTGCCGAGGGGTACGCAACCGGCGCGAGTATCCACGAGGCGACCGGCTTCGGCGTGGCCGTTGCATTCGACGCGGGCAACCTGCGCGCCGTGGCCGAGGCACTCAAGGTGAAGCGGCCGGCGGCGAGGTTGATCCTGGCCGCCGATGACGATTACCGGACGGCGGGCAATCCCGGTATCACGAAGGCGACCGAGGCGGCGCTAGCTGTCGGCGGACTGTTGGCCGTGCCTGACTTTGGCGCAGATCGCGCTGAGGGCACAACCGACTTCAACGACCTGGCGCAGCAACGCGGCCGCGAGGCCGTCGAGCGCTGCATTGCGAAGGCGACAGCGTGCAACGGGGGCGACTGGCCGGACCCCTTACCGCTTACCGTTCCCGAGGATGGCAAACCGTACCCGATTGACGCGCTGCCCGGCGCCATCGGCGAGGCTGTCGCCGAGGTTGTCGGCTTTGTGCAATGCCCGCCCGCGCTCGCCGCGTGTAGCGCGCTGTCCGCGCTATCCCTGGCGGGGCAAGCATTGGCGGACGTGCGGCGCGCGGATGGTTTGCAAGGCCCGACGAGTCTATTTCTATTGGCCGTCGCCGAATCTGGTGAACGAAAAACGACCTGCGACAGTTTCTTTCTGCGGGCCGTCCGCGAGTGGGAGCGCGAACAGTCCGAAGCGGCGAAGCCGGACATCGCGGCGCACGCGGCGAAATTCGCGGCATGGGAGGAACGATGCGCCGGCATCAAGGCGCGCATTCGCGAGGCGGCCCGCAAAGACCAAGGCAGCGACGACGCGGAGCGGGCACTAGCGGCCGAGGAAATCAATCGCCCGAAGGGGCCGCCCGTGCCGAGTCTGATTCATGCCGACGCCACGCCCGAGGCGCTAGGTTTTGAACTGGCGCGCCGCTGGCCGTCCGGCGGGGTCATGTCGAGCGAAGCCGGGATTGTCTTTGGCGGGCACGGCATGGGCCGCGATTCGGTTATGCGGAATCTGTCGCTGCTCAATGCGCTATGGGATGGCACGTCGCATCGTGTCGAGCGGAAGACGTCCGAAAGTTACACGCTCGCTGGCGCGCGGCTCACGATGGGATTGGCCGCGCAGCCGGAAACCGTCCGGCAATTCATGGAAGGCACGAAGGGACTAGCACGCGGCAACGGTTTCGCGGCCCGCTTTCTGATCGCTGCGCCGCAAACCACGCAAGGCGCACGACCGTTCAAGGATGCGCCCGTATGGCGATGCCTGCCCGCCTTTGAGGTCCGATTGCGCGAACTGCTCACGTTGCCCGTGAACCTTGACGAAACCGGCGCCCTTGCGCCCCCGGCGCTGACTATGGCCGACAATGCGCGGGCGCTCTGGGTCCGTTTCCATGATGACGTAGAGGGCGAACTGCGGGCAGGCGGCGACATGGCCGAGGTGCGGGACGTGGCGAGCAAGGCCGCGGACAACGTGGCGCGCTTGGCGGCGTTGTTTCACGTTTATGCGAGCGGTCCCATAGGGCAAGTCGGCGCATCGTCCGTCGCGGCCGCGGCGCGGATTGTCAGTTGGCACCTGTACCAAGCCCGCGCGTTCCTCGGCGACGTGGCGGCGCCGCGCGAGGTGGCCGCGGCGCGTCGCTTGGATGCGTGGCTGGTCGATTATTGCCGACGCGAGGGCGTGCGCGAGGTCGAGCGGCGCACGATTCAGAATCGCGGCCCGAACCCGGTACGCGGGCGGGCTGCCTTGGATGCGGCGCTGGCGGAACTGGCCGAGGCGGGCCGAGTCCGCGAAGCCGATGACGGCAAGCGCAAGCTGGTCCGCGTCAATCCGGCGTTGCTGCGGGGCGACGATGGCGCTTCGTGATTGGCTGGCTGCGACTGCGACACTTGCGACTCCTGCGACACTTCCGGCTGAATCTGCGCCAACTGTCGCAACTGTCGCAGCTGTCGCTGTCGCAACGTCTGCAGACGGCGAGGCCGGGACGGCGCCCGAGGCCCACGACGACCGGCGGACATGCCAGCAATGCGCGAATCTGTCGCCCGGTGGCCGTTGCCTTGCCGCGTGGCGTGGCGTGCGGATCGGGAATGCGGGGGCGTGACTTTTCGCCAGTTCGCGGGCTATCGCGACGCTGCGAAGCGTATGCGCCGGGACCGTCCGAGGCCGATCAACGGACGGGGGCGGAGCGCTGGCCGTTCCTGTTAGTGTAGGTTAGCCAAAGGATTTCGATAAATGGGCGGATCAGGCAGCGGGCGGCCACGTTATCACAGCGTCATCGAGCACCGGCTGCGGCTGGATGTACGCATGTTCCGGCGTCGGGGATGGCTGGCCGCGGGATGGGGTGGGGTGCTGCGCTGGTCGCAGGATGGTGAGGAAACGGCATCCCTGGGCTACCGGATCGGCGATGCCGCGATGGTGCTGGATTACACGACGAAGGATGACGGCGGCCAGGCGGTGCCGGTGCAGATCACGGTGCCAATGGCGCGGAGCTCGTGCCGGTTCGGTGGGCATCGTCATTACTGGTTATGCCCGCGCTGCAGCCGACGGTGCGAAGTCCTGGCGGTGGGCTGGGGTGGCCGCGGCTGGGCCTGTCGGCGATGCCTGCGGCTGCGTTATGCCTGCCAGGGTCTTGCGCCGGCGGATCGGGTGCAGGCGCGGGCGCACAAGGTATTCGGGCGGCTGGATGGCGATGCCGACTATCCGGTAAAGCCCAAGTGGATGCGGTGGCGCACCTTCCGCCGGCTGCAAGCCCAGGCCCAGGAGCGCGATGCAGAGGCGGATGCCATGTTCGCAATGCGGTGTCTGCGCCGGTTCGGGATGCTGCCGATGATCTAGCGGAATGGTGGACGACGCGACCAACGCCACAAGCAGCAAGCCCCGCCGGAGCGGGGCCTGTGCTGGCGCGGAATCGGTTACTGCTTGCGCCGGCGCGAATGCTGCGACGCGCGCTAGTTCGCGGAAATTTCGTATCCGCTGAAGGACATATTACAGCTGATCTTCGAAACCTTGGTGAAATTGATTTCCAAATAAACTGTCGCTTCCGGCTCGGCATGAGCGAGAAGCTTCTGCCCGCTTGTCCAAATGCGACCAAACGAAGCGTTGCCATCAATCATCAGCCCACCAGTAGGGAGATTAAGATCAGAATGTGACAATATCGGCCCCTAACGTGACGACGAGCGGTAGAGCGTCTGCTGCAATCCCATCTTCGCCGCTAGCGCACCTCAGACTGACATACTCAAGCTCCAAGCGCTTGCCCGCCGGGACCGTGAATTGGACAGAACAGGAATTGCTGCCGCTGGTCGGCGACGTGGTCCTGGTTCGAAGCACTGCAACAATCTTGCGAACGGAAGCTTCGTTTCGGTGACGTCTACGAGGCCCACAACAGGCACCGGATTTTGGGTTGTGTTCGTTCACCTCCACCGGTGTCGACGGACTTGGCTTTACGGCTGGCGGTGCGGCTTGCGCAACGGAGAGAGCGGAACCGATGAAGACGGCGATCGCTAGCGACAGAACATGCTTGTTCATAAAATCCTCGTGGTCGGATTGGCAATCCTGACAGGCGACGAAACCGCCGCAAAGACTGCGGGATTCACGCCGCCCCCCCCCAGCTGCGCTCCGAATTGGCAGCGTCGCGAGAATATGCGCGCCAGCTGGATGAAACGCAAGCAACCCCGTCGCGTTTCCGCCGGTCTTCGCCGAGCGGACACAAACACCGGTCAGGCAAGCTGGAGGGGGTTGTTCACAATAATCTCAATGGCGTTAGTCAGATGGACCCCGACCTGACCGCCATCAAGGCCGCGCTGGCCGAGAGCAGCGACACCGAGCTTGCCGCGCTGATCGCCGCCACCTACGGCGTCCCGCAGACCGCGCCAGGGCTGCTGGCGTGGATCGACTCCGCGTGCGAGTGGGAGTTGAACCGGCGGCACGATTTCGACTATCCGCTGCAACCGCCCGAGGCCGCGATAGTCCCGTCCGAGGATGGGGTCAGCATCAGCGCGGCGGTGGTAATGGTCAACCAGTTCGCTCAGGATGCCCCGGCGGTGCGGGTGTTCTTCGATGCGCTGGTGGAGATCCTGACCGGGAGCGGATGGAGGCAATATCGATCGTGTGTCTCGGGACACATCTTAGATGGTGGTAACAGCAGGATGTTTTTTCGCGTCCTCGGTCCTCGCAACTTGGACTGCGTGCCGGAACGTCACCGCAGCTAAGGTCTGGAGCAATAGGATCGTTGACAATTGTCAACACGCCCCTCGCTCCGTAGTGATACGTTGATCAAGTCGAAGCGCAAAGGCGCGTCATTCCATATAGCGTTGGTTCTCATTGCCCTTTGAAGCAGAGGGCGCAGTGCATAAGTGCGAGATGGTGGGCCTTGTCTTCGACGGGGCTGATGGCTCAAGGTGAAACGCCATCACATGTGTTCTGTGCAGACGAAGGAGAGACCCGTTTCCTATTCCACCTACTCCATGCATCACCGCTTTTACACTGCGAGCATCGCTGGATCTACCGGGGGCTGGCAGACCTTCACCGGCTCATTCACCCCGGCAGGATCGCATACCGGTGGTTGCGGTCGGCGTCACGCTGGGAGGACAACCATCGGCTTCGCGCGAGGCGTCGACGATATCGTCCTGAGCCAGAACCAACCCCCCGTCTGCACCGGCGCGACGCCCAGCATTGCTACTCTTTGGTCGCCCAATCATCAGTACGTCCCGATCGATGTCCTGGGTGTAACTGATCCCGATGGCGACCCGGTGACGATAACGGTGGATGGCATCTCCCAGGATGAACCCGTCAACGGGCTTGGGGATGGCGATACGGCTCCGGATGGTGCTGGAGTGGGTACATCGACCGCACAAGTCCGCGCCGAACGCGCTGGTGGCGGAAATGGGCGCGTCTACCACATCGACTTCACCGCCGATGATGGCAACGGTGGCCAGTGCAATGGCAACGTGCTCGTAGGCGTCCCGAAGAGCCAAGGCAAGAACGGCGCGCCGGTTGATGGCGGAGCGCTCTTTGACTCGACCACTTTGTAGTTGACCTTTAACGGGTCCAGTGCACTGGGGGTGGCGCAGTGTTCGCCCCCAGTTTCTTGTCCACTCCGCTAGACCCCGCCCGCGTGGCGGGGTTTTCTTTTCTGGCGATTGATTAGTGCGTCGTTGGCGGCACCGACAGGCTGGCGGCGATGGTCTCGTTCCACTCCGCGATCAAGCCTAACGCCCGCTCCCATGACGCCGGCTCAACGCCGCTCTGCCGGCACGTTTCGAGATCCTTGCGGCAGGTCAGGTTTGGGTCGGGCGGATCGAATGCGATGTTGATGGGGTCGGCGGCGTCGAGCAGGGCGTGCACCCCAAGGCATTCTCGCCACAAGTGGCAAACAGGTGGCAAATGCTGGTTGCAGGATCGGGCGCGCTCGCTTTTTGTGACGTAAGTCGTTGTTTTACTGGTGGGCCCGGCTGGATTCGAACCAGCGACCAAGGGATTATGAGTCCCCTGCTCTAACCGTCTGAGCTACGGGCCCGCGGCCTGCCGGAGACAGGTTGCTGCGTCGGCCCGTGTGCGAGCGAGGATCGCCACCGCATCGCGCCGAAGCGAAATTATAGCCGACGCGCCGGTCGCGGCTGCCGCTGCGACAATGCGACGCAGCTGCGGGCGGGATCTCTGCAGCAGGTTGCGCCGCGCTACACTGTTGGTGCGTCTTCCGTTGCGGTCATGGAATTCGATCCCGCGCCATGCAGTCATCCGATTATCTCCGCGCGCTGCTGATGCCGGCTTCGGTCGCGCTGGTCGGCGCATCGGGCAAGCCCGGCTCGATCGGCCGGATCGTCCTCGAGAATCTCCTTGGCGGCGCTTTCCGCGGTGCGCTCTACGCCGTCAACCCCAACCATCGACGCGTGCTCGCGCAGCGCTCGTACGCTTCGCTGGCCCGCATCGGCAAGCCGGTCGAGCTCGCGCTGATCGTGGTGCCCGCGGCCGCCGTGCTGGAGGTCCTGGAAGACTGCGCGCGCGCCGGGATCAGGATGGCGGTCATCCTGTCGGCGCCGCCATCCGATCCGGACGAGTCACGGCGCTGGCAGGCGCAATTGCTGTCCGTTGCGGCCGCGCGCGGGATCCGCCTGCTCGGCCCGCACTCGTTCGGCGTCATCCGCACCGACATAGGACTGAACGCGACGCTGGGCGATGGCGCCGCGCGCCCGGGCCGGCTCGCGCTCATCGCGCAGTCAGGCGCGGTGTGCGCCGCCATGCTCGATTTCGCCGCGTCGGCGGACATCGGTTTTTCGACGGTCGTCGCGCTGGGCGGCGCCATGGATATCGGCTTCGGCGAGTTGCTGGACGCGCTGCTGCTCGACTCGCAGACCGAAGGCATACTGCTGTATGCGGAAACCGTCGGCGATGCGCGGCGATTCTTGTCGGCAATGCGCGCCGCGGCGCGGACCAAACCGGTGATCGTGCTGAAGGCGGGGCGATCGTTTGAGCACGAGGTTGCCGATGCGCCCTCGCCCGATGCGGTTTTCGACGCCGCGATGAAGCGGGCCGGCACCGTTCGCGTCAAGACGTATGCGCAGCTGTTCGCCGCCGCGCGGATCCTGGCGATGTACCGGATCTCGCGCGGGGACCGGCTCGCAATCGTCACCAATGGGCACGGGCCCGGAATGCTCGCCGCCGACAGCGCCGGCGACCGTGGCATCGCGCTGGCCGACTTCTCGCCCGCGACCGAGAAGGTATTGTCGGGCCTTCTGCCGCGGAACATCGCTTGCGGCAATCCGATCAACGTTCGCGGCGACGCTACGCCGGCGCGAATGGCGTCGGCGGTCGCGGCTGCGCTCGCCGACTCTCAGGTCGACGCCGTGCTGGTGCTGCACGTGCCGCGACCGGTCGCCGGAGCCACCGACATGGCGCGCGCGGTCGCGGCGGTCGCGCGGCGCGCAACCAAGCCCGTGCTGGGCGCGTGGCTGGGGGCCGTCGACCGGCGCGAGGCGACCGCTGCACTCGAGGCGGGGGGCATCGCGAATTTCTACACGCCCGAGCACGCGGTCGAGGCGTTCTCGTTCCTGGCCGCCTACCGCCATCATCAGCAATGGCTGCTCGAGGTGCCGCCGTCCCAGCCCGAGCCGCAGCCGATGGATCTGGCCGCGGTCGAGCGCATCCGGGTCGAAGCGGCATCGACCAACCGCCGCGTCTTGACGGAGATGGAGGTGCACGCGCTGCTCGCGGTCTTCGGATTGCCGGTCGCGCCGGCCGAGACCGCCGACACGCTCGCCGAGGCGTTGGCGGCGGCGCGACGCCTGGGCTTCCCGGTGACGCTGCGCTCCGACACGGAAGCATCCGTGTCCTTGCTGCCGGCGCCGGTCGCGCGCGAACGCCTGCGCGACGGCAGAATGCTGACCCGCGCCTGGGCGGCGATGGTCGGCGCTCCCGGCAATGCGCATCGGCGCAGGCCCGTCATCGTGGCCAAGGAGCGATTGTTCGCCGGCGGCCGGCACGTTGCGATCGGGATATCCACCGACGCGTTGTTCGGTCCGGTCATCACCATCGGTCCGGAATGTGCCGGCGGTGGCGCCCGCGTCGTCGTGCTCCTGCCACCGCTGAACCTGCGTCTTGCGCGCGATGCGATTCGCGGCACCGGCATGTTGACGACGTTGCCGGAAGCCGACGCCGCCGATGCGACGACGGAGGCGCTGGCGCGCATTCTCGTCCAGGTGTCGGCGCTCGCCTGCGCGGTGCCCTGGGTGCGCACGCTCGCGCTTTGTCCGGTTCGCGTCGGCGCGGGCCATGTCGAGATCGCCGGCGCGCGCGTCGCGATCGATGCCCGCGCCGGTCCGGCGGCCCGAAGTTACGGTCACATGGCGATTCATCCATATCCGGTCGAGATGGTGGCCGAGGTCGCACTGCGTGACGGCAAGCGTCTGCGCGTGCGGCCGATTCGCCCGGAGGACGCCGAGATGGAGCGGGCGTTCGTCAACGGCCTGTCCGAAGATGCGCGCTATTTCCGTTTCTTCTATCGGTTGCACGAGCTCACGCCGGCGATGCTCGCGCGCTTCACGCAGATTGACTACGACCGGGAAGTGGCGCTGGTGGCCGTCGACGAGGCGGCCGCTGCGCCGATGATCGTCGGCGTTGCGCGCTACGTCATGAGCCCCGATCAGGAATACGCCGAGTTCGCGGTGGTGGTCGCCGATGCGTGGCAGGGGAAGGGCGTGGCGCGACACCTGATGGCCCGGCTCGTGGCGTGCGCGAAGGCCCGCGGGCTGCGGCGGCTCGAGGGCCGCGTGCTGCGCAGCAACCGCAACATGCTGGCATTCAGCGCGGCGCTCGGCTTCGAGAGCCGCGAAGGCGCGGAGGATCCCGAACAGGTCAACGTCGTGCTCGAGCTCCGGTAGCCGAATCGGGGTCAGCTACGCGGCAAACGGCACAGCCGGTCGACGTGCCCGGTCAGCGCGACATTCGCTGCGTATCGGAGACTCCGGTGGCGATCAGCCCTCGCCCTCGAGGAAGCTGCGCAGCTTCTCGGAGCGCGACGGGTGCCGCAGCTTGCGCAGCGCCTTTGCCTCGATCTGGCGGATCCGCTCGCGCGTCACGTCGAACTGCTTGCCCACTTCCTCCAGCGTGTGGTCGGTGTTCATCTCGATGCCGAAGCGCATCCGCAGCACCTTCGCCTCGCGCGAGGTCAGCGTGTCGAGCACGTCCTTGCACACGTTGCGAAGGCTGGCGTTGACTGCGGCATCCGACGGCGCGACGGTGGACAGGTCTTCGATGAAATCGCCGAGATGGCTGTCGTCGTCGTCGCCGATCGGCGTTTCCATCGAGATCGGCTCTTTGCTGATCTTCAGGATCTTGCGGATCTTCTCCTCGGGCATCTCCATCTTTTCCGCGAGCACGCCGGGATCGGGTTCCTGCCCGGTCTCCTGCAGGATCTGCCGCGAGATGCGGTTCATCTTGTTGATCGTCTCGATCATGTGCACCGGGATGCGGATCGTGCGCGCCTGATCGGCGATCGAGCGCGTGATTGCCTGCCGGATCCACCAGGTTGCGTAGGTCGAGAACTTGTAGCCGCGGCGGTACTCGAACTTGTCGACGGCCTTCATCAGGCCGATGTTGCCTTCCTGGATCAGATCGAGGAACTGCAGGCCGCGGTTCGTGTATTTCTTCGCGATCGAGATCACGAGGCGCAGGTTGGCCTCCGTCATCTCGCGCTTGGCCCTGCGCGCCTTGGCCTCGCCCTGCGACATCTGCTTGTTGATCTCCTTCAGGTCCTTCAAGGGGATCATCACGCGCGCCTGGAGATTGAGCAGCTTCTGCTGCTGCTCGACGATCGCCTGCCGGTACTTGGCGATCTGCTCGCTGTAGCCGTGGTGAGCGGCCACCTCGCGGTCGATCCAGCGCAGCGACGTCTCGCTTTCCGGAAACTTCTTGATGAAATCCGGGCGCGGCATGCCGCCCTTGTTGACGACGAGGTCCTGGATCTTGCGCTCGATCTGGCGAATGCTGTCGACCTCGTGGCGCACGCTGTCGCACAGCTTCTCCACCTGGCGGGCGGAAAAGCGGATCTGCATGAGCTCGTTCAGAACCTTCTTCTGCAGTTCGATGCACTTGGGCGCCTTGTGCCCTTCCTTCTGCAGCACCGTGAGCATCCGCGCATGGAGCTTCCTGATCGTGGCGAAGCGCGCGAGCGCGGCGACCTTGAGCCGCTCGAGGTTCTCCGCGGCAATGGCGCCGGCATCGCCTTCGTCCTCGCTGGCCTCCACGTCGTCGTCGACGTCCTCGAGTGCGTCGAGGGCCTCGTTGAAATCCATCAGGCCATCGACGAGGTCGTCGATCTTGAACTCGTCCTTCTCGATCTTCGTCGCGAGGTCGAGGATCTGCGCCACCGTCATCGGGCAGGCGGAGATCGCCATGATCATGTGCTTCAGGCCCTCCTCGATCCTCTTGGCGATCTCGATTTCGCCTTCGCGCGTGAGGAGTTCGACGGAGCCCATTTCGCGCATGTACATCCGGACCGGATCCGTCGTGCGGCCGAATTCCGAATCGAGCGTGGACACCGCGGCCTCCGCGGCCTCCTCGACATCCTCCGCCGGCGCGGTGGGCGCCGCGTCCGACATCAGCAGCGTCTCGGCGTCGGGGGCCACGTCGTAGACCTGGATCCCCATGTCGCCGATCATGCTGACGATGCCCTCGATCTGCTCGGCGTCGAGCACGTCGTCCGGCAGGTGATCGTTGATTTCGGCAAAGGTCAGGAAGCCGCGCTCCTTGCCGAGCACGATCAGCGTCTTCAGGCGTCGCTTGCGGGCCTCGACGTCGGCCGGCGTCAGCACCCGCGGCGCGATTTCGGCGTTCCGGCCGTTGCGGCCTTTCTTGGTGGCGGCGTCCGCTGCCCGCTTGCCGGCGATCCGGGCGGCAATCTCGCCCGGCGTCGGCTTGTGCGCCGGCGCCGCGGTGGCCTTGGCGGCGCCACCCTTGGCTGCGGGCGCGGCCGGCGTCACGCCGGGCTTGCCGGCGATTGGCCTGGGCGCCTTGGCAGGTACCTTCTGCGCCTTGACCGGCACCTTGTGCGCCTTGACCGGTACCTTGCTGCGCCTTGACCGGTACCTTCTGCGCCTTGCCCGGTACCTTGGACGCCTTGGCCTCGACGCTCGTTGCCGGCTTGCCCTTGGACAGGGGCTTGGCGACAACCTTCGGCGCCTTCGCAGCGGAACGTGCCTTGACGGCGGTCTTGCTCTTTGGCTTGCCGGCGGGCGTCCTCGGTGCAACCCGCTTCTTGGGCGCGGGTCTTGCGGCCCCCGCCTTGGCCTTCGGTTTCTTCGCGGTCACGCGCGCCGATTTCTTGGTCGATCCCGCCTTCTTCCTTGCCGCCGGGCGCGCAGTGGCTTTCGCCTTGCCTTTCCTGGGTGTGGGCCGTGACTTCGCGCCGGCGCGTTTCTTGGCGACGGGCTTCCGCGACTTTGGTTTGGCGGGCGACTTGCGGGCGGGCTTCGCGGCGTTCTTGGCCATGGTCATCCTAACGAATCGGGCATCGAGGGGTCCGCAACGAGCGGGACGCGATACCAGATGGGGGCGATGGGGAAAACCTCAAATTATATCATCTGCTTACCGGGCGTGGGCGCAATTTGGCCGGAAGGGGCGGGTCCCGCGCGGTGCATGGGCCGACGGGTCGGAGCGACCAGGCGCGGGGCAAGAAGCCACTCCCGCAGCATCGACCCACCGGTGCTGCCTGCTCACGACCTTCCCCCCGGCACGTTCGGCTCGGCGGACGGCAGGCTGCGCCGGACCATTTCCAGCTGGCGCAGACGTTCGGATTCCTCCGCCGTCGGCGGCGTCCCGGAATCGGGCGACCCCTCGCGCCCGGCCCGCTGCGCCTGTTGCCAGTAACGGGCGGCTCCGGCCTTCAGGTGCAGGGCAGCCTGCTCCGCGGTGATTCCGGTGTCCTCCGCCGTGGCCAGCGCCGACGCCAGCACGGATTCGTGCGGTGATTCGGCGAAGTGCTGAATGACGCCGGCGGTGGTCAGCGGATGCTCTCCTTCCACGCAGAACGCGACGAGTGCGGCCAGCGCGGCGCCATCCGGCGTGCCGTCGGACGGCTGCGGCACGGCGTTCGAACGGGCCAACTCGGGTTGGAGCAGCAAGGCCTGGATGAGTTCACGGACAAGGGACGGCGCGCGGCGCTGCCCAAACTGCGCTGGCCGATTCGTTCGGCGTGCCGTGACGGCATCGCGGCCGGCGGACGGCGCCGCGTGCGCCGCCGGCGCTCCGCGGCTGCGCTCCGTGGCGGGAACTTGACCCAGCAAATCGCGCAATTCCCTTTCCGGCAGTCCGGTGAGGTCGGCGAGTCGACGGCGCAGCAGCGCCCCCAGCACGGGCGCCGTGAGCGCGGCCAGGTGGGGCCGCGCCGCGGCCACCAGCGCGGCTCCGCCTTCGACCGACGTCGGTGGGTGCTGCGCACTGAGCTCGGCCAGCAGGAACTCGGAAGCCGGCGTCGCGCGCTCGATCAGCGCCTCGAACGCAGACTTGCCGCGCCGGCGCACGAAGTCGTCCGGGTCCTCGCCTTCCGGCAGGAAGAGGAACCCGGCGTTCTTGCCGTCCGCGAGCACCGGCAGGGCGTTCTCGAGCGCGCGCCACGCCGCCTTGCGCCCCGCGACGTCGCCGTCGAAGCAGAAGATGACCCGGTCACTCTGGCGGAAGAGCTTCTGGACGTGCGCAGGCGTGGTCGCCGTGCCCAGCGTGGCGACCGCATAGTCGATGCCGTGCTGCGCGAGGGCCACGACGTCCATGTAGCCCTCGACGACGATCACCGCGCCGGCGTCGCGGATCGCGTTGCGCGCGAGAAACAGCCCGTAGAGCTCCCGACCCTTCGAGAACAGCGGCGTTTCCGGCGAATTCAGGTACTTGGGCTCGCCGTCGCCCAGCACCCGGCCGCCGAAGCCGATCACCTGGCCGCGGCTGTCGTGAATAGGAAACATGATGCGGTCGCGGAAGCGATCGTAGCGCTTGCCGCCTTCCCCCGCGACGACGAGACCCGCCGTCTCGAGCGCCGGGTCGTCGTAGCGGCTGAACACGGCCGCGAGCGGCTGCCAGGCGTCCGGTGCGAAGCCTATCCCGAACCTGGCTGCGACGGCGCCGGTGAGGCCGCGGTCCTTCAGATACGCGATGGCACGGGGGGCCTCCTTCAGCTGCGCCCGGTAGAACCTGGCGGCTTCCAGCGTGAGGGCCGTGAGATCGCCGGCCTCGGCGCGCCGTTCCGACTCGCCGGGGCGCTCGACGCGCGGCACTTCGAGCCCGGCGTCGCGCGCGAGCTCTTCGACCGCATCCGGAAACGCCTTGCCGCCGTACTCCATCAGGAAGCCGACCGCCGTGCCGTGGGCCCCGCACCCGAAGCAGTGGTAGAACTGCTTCGTCGGGCTTACGGTGAACGAGGGGGTCTTTTCGTTGTGGAACGGACAGCAGGCCTGGTAGTTCGCGCCGGCCTTCTTGAGGGGGACGTATCGGTCGATGACATCGACAATGTCGACCCGGGCAAGCAGCGTCTGAATGAAATCGTTAGGAATCATGGACTTGACGCTGCGCCCGGCGTAATTGCCGCGGCCGGGAGGCCCCGGGCTGGGGGTCTCGCCGGCGACCTGAAAGGGCAGGGGACTACTTCATTATAGGCGCTCGCAGCCAGTGCGAAAGGGCGATTCCACCGGAAGATCGGGGTCAGCCCGCGTTTCCGGCTACCCGGCCAGCTTCGCCCTGATGCGGGCGGAAACCGCGCCCATGTCGGCGCGTCCGGCGAGCTTGGGCTTCAGCAACGCCATGACCTTGCCCATGCCGGCGATTCCGGACGCCCCGGTGGATGCGATCGCGTCGGCGATCAGCGCATCGATCTCGGCGTCCGCGAGTCGCGCCGGCATGTAGGCAGTGAGCAAATCCACCTCGGCGCGCTCGATCGCGGCCAGGTCTTCGCGCTTGCCGGCCTCGAACTGGGTGATGGAATCCCGGCGTTGCTTGATCATCCTGTCGATGATCGACAGCACGTCGGCGTCGGTGAGCTCGATGCGCTCATCGACCTCGCGCTGCTTGATCGCGGCCAGCAGCATGCGGATCGTCGACAGCCGTGCGGCGTCCTTCGCCCGCATGGCGGTCTTCATGTCCTCGACGACCTGGGATTTGAGCGACATAGGGGGTCCCGGAAGCAAAAAGGGGCGAATCGCTTCGCCCCTCGGTCACGCAGCGCGGCGCGGCTGTCAGAACAGCTTCGGCGGCAGCTGCTGGCTGCGCAGGCGCTTGTAGTGGCGCTTGACCGCGGCGGCGAGCTTGCGCTTGCGCTCGGCGGTCGGCTTTTCGTAGAACTCGCGGGCGCGAAGTTCGGTGAGAAGGCCGGTCTTCTCGATGGTGCGCTTGAAGCGGCGAAGGGCCACCTCGAACGGTTCGTTATCGCGCAGGCGTACGCTGGTCATTAAACGCTTTCCTCAGGAGGCGGGGTTCGTCAACAACCTGTAAATATAGCAGCATCAGGGCGCCCGCGCAACCTGGCAAAAGGTCGGCGGGAGCGAGCGGGCGCTCCCGGTGCCGACCGTGTATCGTGATGCCCGACGGCCACGGCCGGCCATCCCCCATGCTCGTTCTCGGCATCGAAACCTCCTGCGACGAAACCGGCGTGGCCGTGTACGACACCGGCCGCGGGCTGCTCGCGCATGCGCTGCACTCGCAGATGGCGATGCACAGCGTCTACGGCGGCGTCGTGCCCGAACTCGCGTCCCGCGATCACGTGCGGCGGGTCGTGCCACTTGCGCAGCGCGTTCTGGCCGACGCGGGTGCCAGGCTCGCCGACCTCGACGGCATCGCCTATACGCAGGGGCCAGGTCTCGCCGGGGCGCTGCTGGTCGGCGCGAGCGTGGCCTGCGCGCTCGGTTATGCGCTGGGCAAACCCGCGATCGGCGTGCATCACATGGAAGGCCATCTGCTCTCGCCGCTTCTCGCCGACCCGAAACCGGAGTTTCCGTTCGTCGCGCTGCTGGTGTCCGGCGGCCACAGCCAGCTCTTCGAAGTCGGCGGTGTCGGGCGGTACCGACTGCTGGGCGACACGAAGGACGACGCGGCCGGCGAGGCCTTCGACAAGACGGCCAAGCTGCTGGGGTTGCCCTATCCCGGCGGACCGGCGCTGGCGGACCTGGCGGAGTCGGGTCGCGACGGCGTTGATCGCGCTGCCCAGGCCCATGCTCGCAAGCGGAGACCTCGACATGAGCTTCAGCGGACTGAAGACCGCGGCGCTGACGGTCGTGCGCCGCGAGGCGGCCGCCGGGACGCTCGACAACCGGCGCCGGGCCGACATCGCGCGCGAGTTCCAGCATGCCGTGGTCGATGTCCTCGTGGCCAAGGCGGTCGCTGCCCTCGACGCGACGGGGCACGCGCGGCTGGTGGTGGCCGGCGGCGTCGGCGCCAATCGCGAGCTGCGCGCACGTCTGGTCGCCGCGCTGGCCGGCCGCGGCGGACAGGTGTTCTTCCCCGATCTCGAGTTCTGCACCGACAATGGCGCGATGATCGCGCTCGTGGGGGCGCTGCGCCTTGCGGGCGCGGACGCCGCCGATTATGCGTTCTCGGTCCGGCCGCGCTGGGACCTGGCATCGCTTCCCGGGGTCTGAGCCCCAAGCGCGGCACCAGTGCCCGCGGCGGGGCTTACCCTCGTTCAGCGCCCGATCGTGCTCTCCCGTCCGTCGAGCAGCTGTCGGATGTTCGACCGGTGCCGCCAGAAGAGCAGCATGGATATCGGAACCATCGCCCACGCGGTAGGCGCGTTGCCGAAGACATAGAACGCGCCGAGCGGCATCAGCGCCGCCGTGGTGAGCGCCGCGAGCGAGCTGATCCTGAACCCCAGCGCCATCACCATCCACAGCGCGCCCAGCGCCAGGCCGAGCGGCCAATGCAACGCAAGAATGATCCCGGCTGCGGTGGCCACACCCTTGCCCCCGGCAAAGCCGTGGAACACCGGGAACAGGTGGCCGATGAACACGGCGAGTGCGACCGCCGGCACCATCCAGTCCGCGCCGCCGAACGAGGGACCGAGCGTCTGCGCGAGAAACACGGCGAGCCAGCCCTTGGCGCCGTCGCCGACGAGAGTCAGCGCTGCTGCCGCCTTGTTCCCGGTGCGCAGCACGTTGGTCGCGCCGGGATTGCCGGAGCCGTAGCTGTGCGGGTCGGGCAGGTCGAAGAGCCGGCTGGTCACGACCGCGAACGACACGGAGCCGATCAGGTATGCGGCGGCGACGAACGCGAGCGAGGCGAGCATGGGTCGGAACGTCGGTTAGAATGGCTGCCGCTACATCGGACCGCAAACGAACCCGCGCGCGGCCTCGACCTCTCGCAGATTCTAGCAAAACGGCATGAACGCGATCTTCATCCATGATCTGCGCGTCGAAACGCGCATCGGCATCTACGACTGGGAACAGCAGCGGGCGCAGACCCTGCGCCTCGACGTCGAGCTGGGACTGCCGTCGGACGCCGTGTTCCGCACCGGCGATTTTGCGGATGCGCTCGATTACGCGGCGGTCGTGAAGCGCCTGCAGGCCTTTGCCGCCGACCATCCGCACAAGCTGATGGAGCGTTTCGCGCAGGCGATCGCCGACGTGCTGATGGGCGAGTTCGGGGCGCCGTGGGTCAAGGTGCGCGTCGCCAAGCTGGCGCCGATTGCCGGCGTGAAGGAGCTCGGCATCGCGATCGAGAGGAAGCGGGGCTGATCGTCCGGCGGCAGGAACGCGCGGCGTTGAGCGCGTCCCTCAGGCGGGCGCGCCGCCTTGCCCGTCGGGACGCGGCAGCGTGAACGCGAACGTCGAGCCGACGCCCACCTCGCTGGTCACCCGGATCCGCCCGCCGTGGAGTTCGATGAACTTCCGCGAGATGGCCAATCCGAGCCCGGTGCCTTCCACCTTCCTCGCCGCCGAACCGACCTGCCGGAATTCCTCGAACACGGCGTCGAGATCCTCCGGCGCGATGCCGACTCCCGTGTCGGTGACGGAGATCTCGTACGTGCCGTCGCGCACGTCGGCGCGCACGTCGATGCGTCCGCCCTCCGGCGTGAATTTCAACGCGTTCGACAGCAGGTTCAGCAGCACCTGCTTCACCTTGCGTTCGTCGCCGCGGATCTTGCCCACGCGCTCATCGATCGTGCGCCCGAGCGTGACCCCGCGCCGATGCGCCCGCTCGCGGACCAGCGTCAGCGTGTTGTCGATGGCGCCCGGAAGCTCGAAGTCGGCCAGGTCCAGTTCCATCCGCCCGGCCTCGATCTTCGACAGGTCGAGAATGTCGTTGATGAGGGACAGCAGGTGCCGTCCCGACTCCAGGATGTCGGCCAGGTATTCGGCCTGCTTGTCGTTGATCTCGCCGAACATCCTCTCCGCGAGCACTTCGGAGAAGCCGATGATGGCGTTGAGCGGGGTGCGCAGCTCGTGCGACATGTTGGCGAGGAATTCGCTCTTGTGCTGGCTGGCGATCTCGAGCTGCCGGCTCTGGTCCCCGATCTCGCGGAAGAGCCGCGCGTTCTGGATGGCCAGCGCCGATTGGGTCGCGAAGGTCTTCAGCAGCTCGATGACTTCTGGCGCAAATGCACCGGCGCGCTTCCGGTTGACGGCCAGTCCGCCGAGCAGGCGATCCTCGCGCAGCAGCGGCACGGCCAGCAGTGATCGATACCCCAGGCCGATGAGGGACTGACGGACCCGGCTCTGGTAGGCGCCCTCGTCCATGATGTCGCGGATCTCCACCGGCTCGGCGCTCACCGCCAGCTTGCCAATGGCTCCCTCGCCCTTCCTTATCGGCGTGGTGCGCAGCGCGTCGACGAGCTCCGCGGGGAGTTCGTCCGTCGTGTGCAGGTGGAACTCCTCGCGCGCTTCGTCGTATTCGTAGATGGCGGCGCCATCCATCCCGGCAAGCTGGTTGGCGCGCGAGGCGATCGTGCGCAGCACCGTGGCCAGATCCAGCGTCGAGCTGACCGCCTGCCCGACCTCGCCCAGCGCCCTGCAGCTCCCCCACCGACCGGGTGAGCTGCGTGGTTCGCGCTTCCAGTTCCTTGAACAAGCGCACATTCTCGATGGCGATGACCGCCTGGTCGGCGAAGGTCTGGAGCAACGCGACCTGGTTGTCCGGGAATGGACCGGGTTCGGCCCGGCCGACGACAATGCCGCCGATTGCGCATTCCTCGCGCAGCAGCGGGACGGCCAGCACGCTGCGGAAGCCGCCCGTCATCGGGTTGGCGCGCATCGCGTATTCCGTGTCTTTCGCCACATCGGGGATGGCGACAATGCTCCGGGATTGGATCGCACGGGTAACGGCGGTATCGCGGCCCGGCGCGCGCGGAAAGAAACGGCGCAAGGCTTCGACATACTCCGCGTCCGCGTTGACCAATGCCGCCAGGTGAATGAGCTTGCCGTCGAACGTGAAGACGTTCGCCGAGCTGGCACCGCACAGCTTGTGCGCCGCCGCCGCAATCGTGTCGAACACCGGCTGCACATCCGTTTGCGACTGGCTGATCACGCGCAGGATCTCGCTGGTCGCCGTCTGCTGCTCCAGCGCCTCCGTCAGGTCGCGATTGCGGTCGCCCAGCTCGGTGAACAGCCGCACGTTCTCGATCGCGATCACCGCCTGGTCGGCGAAGGCCTTGAGCAATTCGACCTGCTTGTCGGAGAACGGCTCGACCTTGGTGCGGAAGAGGTCAATCACGCCGACCGCCACGCTATACCGGAGCAGGGGCACGGCCAGCATCGTGCGATGGCCGTACCGGCGCTGCAGCTCGCGCCCCATCGGATACTCGTCCTCGCTCTCGGCGGCGAGGTCGTGAACATGGATGCTGCGATGCTCGACCACGGCGCGCCCGGACACCGAATCCCGCGTCACCGGCATTTCGACGGCATTGATCCGTCCGGTGGGCCCTTTGAGCACGTCTCCGAATGCGCCCACCGCGGCGGCCCCGCGGAGGACGTTGCCATCGATGCGAAGCAGCGCAACATCGGGCGCGCCGCAGAACCGGGCGGCAGCGCGGACGACCGACTCGAGGACGGGCTGAATGTCGGTCGGCGAGCTGGCGATTGCGCGCAGGACCTCGCTGGTGGCGCTCTGCTGGTCCAGGGCTTCGCTGAGGTCGTGGTTCCGGGCCTCCAGTTCCGTGAACAGGTGGACGTTCTCGACCGCGATGACCGCCTGGTCGGCAAACGTCTTCAGCAGCGCGACCTGAGTCTCTGGAAACAGCCCGGACACGTCGCGAAAGACCGAGATCGCTCCGATCGGGCGTCCTTCGCGCAGCATCGGCACGGAGAGGACGCTGCGGTAGTCGGCGTTCTTCGCCGCATCGTGGTACACGTATTCCGGGTCCTGGCGGACGTCGGCAACGTGGACAACTCCCCCCGTGAGAATCGCGCGCTGGGTGACGCCCCCCCGGCTGGGCGGACAGGGGTAGGCCGCGTGGAAGGCCGCAACGCCGTCGGGTTTCACGTGATGAAGCGCGGCAATATGGATGAGCTCGCCGTCGAACCGATAGCAGACGCTGAACGTGGCGTCGCAGAGGCGAAGCGCGTTGGCCGCAATGGTCTCGAAGACCGGCTTGACATCGGTCGGGGAGCGCGAGATCGCGCGCAGGATCTCACCGGTGGCCGTGTGCTGTTCCAGTGCCTCCTTCGTCTCCTTGAACAGGCGCACGTTGTCGATCGCGAGCGCGACCTGCCTGGCAAACGTTTCTACGACCGCGACCTGCGCGGGCGAGAACAGTCCGGGCTCGCGGCGCCACAGGAAGATCGCACCGTACGCTCCGGCCTCGCGCATCAGCGGCACCGCCAGGCAGGCCCGGAATCCGGTTCGTCGCATGTTCTCGCGGGCGTCGGGGAATTCGGTGTCGAGCAGAGGAACGACGTCGGCGAGGTTGATGATCCTGCTTTCGACCACTGCGCGGCCGGAAACCGTGGTCCGCTTCAACGCGACCGGAACGACGGGAATCGGGGTCCCGCCGTCGACGGAATAATCCGCCCTGCAGTGCAGCACATCTCCGTCGACCAGCAGCACGCGCGCGAACCGGGCCTTGCACAGATTCGCCGCGCGCTCCGCGACAGCGTCCAGCACCGGTTGCACATCGGAAGGCGAGGCCGAGATGACACGCAGGATCTCGCCCGTCGCTGCCTGATGCTCCAAGGCCTCGGCCAGGCGCAACTCGAGCTCGCGGACCTTTGCCTCGTCGCTCGTGACGGGCTTCCTGCCAGCGGGGCGCCTGGCTTCGACCTTCGCCTTCGCGGGTTTCGGACCTCGATCCATCGACCCCTCCTTGCCGTTGCCAGGCATCACGACGGCGCGGCGATTCGCGACAGGCTAGGCGAAGTGGCTGCTGCGGGCAAGGGGGAGAGCCGGAAATCAGCCGATCTCGGCCGTCGCGATATCGGCCAATGTCGGCTGCAGCACCCGAACCAGATCCGTCGGCGTCATGCCGACGAGATAGCCGCGCCGGCCGCCGTTGACGTACAGGTAAGGGAGAGCGGTGATGCTGCGCGCCATGTACGTCGGCATCGCGCGCCGCGTGCCGAACGGACTGGTGCCGCCGACCTGGTAGCCCGAGTGCCGGTCGGCGACGGCGGGCGCGCAGATGGCCACGGACTTGACGTCGAGGATGCGCGCCAGGGCTTTCGTCGAGACTTCGCGGTCACCGTGCATCAGCACGACCAGCGGCTGCTTGGCGTCATCCTCCATCACGAGCGTCTTGATGACCGCGTGCTCCGAAACGCCCAGCTCGCGCGCCGATACCGAGGTGCCGCCGTGCTCCTCGTAATCGTAGGAATGATGGGTGAACGCGACGCCGTGCTCCCGCAATACGCGCACGGCGTTGGTTGCCGGATGCCTGTCCTTGGCCACGGGGCAGTTCCGAAAGGCGACTCAGCCGCGCGGATGGTGCTGCGCGTGAAGCTTCTTCAGCCGCTCGCGCGCGACGTGCGTGTAGATCGTCGTCGTCGTGATGTCGGCGTGGCCGAGCAGCAGCTGGACCACGCGCAGGTCGGCGCCGTGGTTCAGGAGATGCGTCGCGAACGCATGGCGCAGCACGTGCGGCGAAATGCTCGCCGAGGCAATGCCGGCCTTCGCGCCGAGGCGCTTCAGCAGCGCCCAGAATGCCTGCCGGGTGAGCGGGCCGCGGCGGGCGGTGACGAACAGCGCCGTGCTCTTGCCCCGACCGACGAGTGACGGGCGCCCGGTGGCGAGATAGCGCTTGAGCCAGACGATGGATTCCTCGCCGAGCGGGACGAGCCGCTCCTTGCCGCCTTTGCCGAGCACCCGCACGACCCCCATGTCGAGCGACACCTGCGCGAGCGTCAGGCCGACGAGCTCGGAAACGCGCAGGCCCGTCGCGTACAGGGTTTCCAGCATCGCGCGGTCGCGCAGGCCGAGCGTGGTCTCCGGGTCGGGCGCCGCAAGCAGCGCTTCGACCTGCGCTTCGGACAGGTTTTTCGGCAGCCGCCGCGGCAGCTTCGGCGCTCGCACGCGCAACGTGGGATCCGCGCGCAGCGTGCCCTGCAGCAGCTGCAGCGCGTAGAAGCGCCGCAGCGACGACAGCCGGCGGGCGATCGACGTCGCCTTCGCCTTCGCGCGGAACTGTTCGGCGAGAAACGCCTCGACGTCATTGCGCTGGGCGGCGAGGAGCGCGCGGCCGCGCCGGTCGAGCCAGCCGGCCCACGCGGTCAGGTCGCGGCGATAGCTGGCAAGGGAAGATGGCGCGAGCCCGTCCTGCAACCAGACCTGGTCGCAGAAGCTGTCGATCAGCTCCGCGCTAGTGGACATGCCTGCCATTGCTGTTCGGGCAGCGACATCAGCGCCCGAAGCGATAACCCTCGTGCGTGAGGAGCCAGCGCTTGATCGCGATCGGGTCGCCGTCGGCGGCGCAGATCGGCGCACCGCAGGCGTTGCGCGCCTTCTCTCCGGGCGCAAGCGAAGCGCGCTTGGGACCGCCGTTCGTGCCCATGAATCCGCCGAGCGAGCCTTGGCTGCCGACGACGCGATGGCAGGGAATCACCAGCGCGATGTCATTGGCACCGCAGGCGCCGCCTACCGCGCGCGGCGCCGTGTGCAGCAGGCGCGCGAGTTCGCCGTAGGTGCGTGACTCGCCCGGGGGGATCGCGGCGATGGCCTCGCGCACGCGTCCGCGAAACGGCGTATCGGCAGGCGCCAGCGGCAGCGTGAAGCGAAATTCGGGATCGGCGAGGTAACCTTCGATCTGTCGCACCGCGCGCTCGGCGAGCGCGTTGTCGGGAGCCTTGGTCCGCCGTGCCTTCGGCAGGTATTGGATCCCGGTCACCCGGCCTCCCGCCGTGCGGATCCCCAGGACCGCGAAGGGCGTCCTGATCAAGGCCGCATAAGGCTTCGCCGCATCCACGTTGTCGTCGCCTCCCGTCTTCACGTGTCCGCCTTACCCCATCTTCATCTGCCGCGGCAGATAGGTGACGATCTGCGGAAAATACCAGATCAGCAGCACCGCGACGATCACGAGTCCGAACATCGGCAGCGCCTGCTTCGCGATCCACGTGATCTGCCTGTTCGTCATGCCTTGCAGCACGAACAGGTTGAAGCCCACGGGTGGCGTGATCTGCGCCATCTCGACGACGAGCACGAGGAAGATGCCGAACCACAGCAAGTCGATGGCGGCAGCCTCGACGGTCGGCAGGATGACGCCCATCGTCAGCACGACCATCGAGATGCCGTCGAGAAAGCAGCCGAGGAGGACGTAGAAGAACATCAGCGCGACGACGAGCGCAAACGGCGTGAGCCCGAGGCCGCTGATCCACTCGGCCAGGTGCCGGGGTAGCCCGATGTAGCCCATCGCCAGGGTCAGGAACGACGCGCCGGCGAGGATCAGCGCGATCATGCAGAAGAGGCGCGTTGCGCCCATCATGCTCGCGGTGAACGTCGTTCGCGTGAGCGATCCCTGCGCCGCGGAGATCGCGAGCGAGCCGACGACGCCGAACGCAGCCGCCTCGGTGGCGGTGGCGATGCCCGCGTAGATCGAGCCCAGCACCAGCAGGATCAGCGACACGACGGGAGCGAGGTGGCGCGAGGCATACAGTTTCTGCGCGATCGTCGTCCTGGTCGTCGCGACCGGAATGCGCCCCGGATGCGCGAGCGCCCAGACCACGATGTAACCGGAGAAGAGCAGCGCGAGCAGGATGCCGGGAAACACGCCGGCGATGAAAAGCTGCGCGATCGACACGTCGGCTGTCACACCGTAGACGATCATGATGATCGACGGGGGAATCAGCAGGCCCAGCGTGCCGGCGCCGGCCAGCGTCCCAACCGTCATTTCCTCCGGATAGCCTCGTGCCTTCAGCTCCGGCAGCGTCATCTTGCCGATCGTCGCGCAGGTGGCGGCGGAGGACCCCGAAACGGCGGCGAAGATCGTGCAGCCGATGATGTTCGTGTGCAGGAGCCGGCCCGGCAGCCGCTCGAGCCACGGCGCCAGGCCGCGAAACATGTCCTCGGAGAGTCGCGTGCGAAAGAGGATCTCGCCCATCCAGACGAACAGCGGCAGTGCGGTCAGCGTCCACGACGATGACGTGCCCCAGATCGTGACCGCCATCGCGTCTCCGGCGGGTCGCGACGAAAAGAGCTCCATTCCGATCCAGGCGACGCCCGCGAGCGCGAGCCCGATCCAGACGCCGCTGCCCAGCAGCACGAAGAGGGCGACGACCAGCAGGGTGGTGATCAACGCGTCCATGCGTTCATCGTCCCGGAATCATTCGTTGTGCAGCGCCGCGCCCGGTTTCGCGCTCTTGCGGCGTCCCATCAGTTCCAGCACGAATTCATCGGCGAACGCGATCAGCAGGATGAGCGTGCCGGCCGCCATCGCCAGCTGCGGAATCCACAGCGGCGTCGCATCGTTCCCGGTCGAGATGTCGTTGAACTGCCAGGACTGGAATGCGAACCGGATGCTGTAGAAGGCGAACAGCGCGGCGAGCAGCGTCGCCGCCGCCAGCGACGCGAGCTCCAGCGCACGCCGCGCCTTTGGGCCGGCGTGCTCGAGAATCAGCGTGACGCGGATGTGCTCGCGGCGCTTCAACGTGTGCGCGAGCGCGAGAAAGCCGCACGCGGCCATGCAGTACCCGGCGTAGGAATCGGTGCCCGGAACGTAGAAATTGAGGAGCCGGCCGGCGATGCTGACGAGCACCATGGCCAGTGTCCCCACCAAGAACAACGCCGCCAGATACCCGGCGGCGTCGTACAGTGTGTCCAGCAGCCGGCGCATCACATCGCGCGGTAGGCGTCCACCACCTTGCGTCCTTCATCGCCCGACTTGCGCAGCCACTCGACGAGCATCACGTTGCCGACCTTGCGCAGATCCGCGGTGAGCTGCTCGGAGGGCTTCGCGATGTTCATTCCCTTGCCCTTGAGCTGCTCGTAGTACCAGGACGTCTTCTCTGCGGAGACCTTCCAGCCGCGCGTCTCGGCCTCTGCCGCCGCCTTCAGCACGGCCGCCTGCGCGGACTTGTCCAGCGCATCGAACGCCTTCTGGTTGACGATGACGGCGTTCTTCGGCAGCCACGCCTGCGTGTCGTAGAAGTTCTTGATGTGCTCGTAGGTCTTGGAGTCGAAGCCGGTCGAGCCGGACGACATGTACGAGTCGATGAGGCCGGTCGCGAGCGCCTGCGACACTTCGGCGGCCTGGACGGTGACCGGCTGCGCCCCGACGAGCTCCGCGATCTTCGACGTCGACGGGCTGTAGGCGCGCCACTTGAGGCCCTTCATGTCCTCTGCGCTCGCCAGCGTGCGCTTGGAATAGATGCCCTGCGGCGGCCAGGGCACCGCGAACAGCAGTCTCATTCCCTGTTTGGCCAGGCGGTCCTGGACCGCCTTCTTCGACGCCTTGTAGAGCTTCGCCGACTCGCCGTACGAGGTCGCGAGGAACGGAATGCCGTCGATCCCGTACAGCGGATCCTCGTTCTCGAAATTGACGAGCAGGATTTCGCCCAGCTGCGCCTGGCCGCCCTGCACCGCGCGCTTGATCTCCGGCGCCTTGAACAGGGAAGCGTTGGCATGCACCGTGATCTTGAGCTTGCCGCCGGTGGCCTTGTCGACGTCATTGGCAAACTGCTGGATGTTCTCCGTGTGGAAATTGCTGGCCGGGTAGGCCGTCGGCATGTCCCACTTGGTCTGGGCGGCCACGGGCAGCACGACCGCGAGACCGAGCGCGGCGGCAAGGGCGGGGAATCGCTTCATAGTCTGGCTCCTGGAATGCGGGAAAAGGGCGGCACGCGCGATTGGAGCGGGGCATGCCAAAGGCGGCGAACCGAGGCGTTTTACCACAAATCGCGCCCGAGCGGCGCCATCGCCATCGCGCCACGACGAACGAAATCTCCGCCCGCGTGCGGCCTATAATACGCGGCCCTGCCGGCGCCGTTCCTGTCGGCCGCATCCATTCCGGACCCGATGCCCGCCACGCCCTCATCGTCGCCAGCCGCCGGCTGGGAGTTTTGGATCGATCGGGGCGGCACGTTCACGGACGTCGTCGCCCGGCGGCCGGACGGTTCGCTCGTCACGCACAAATTGCTGTCGGAAAGTCCCGAGCGCTATCCGGATGCCGCAGTGCACGGGATCCGCGAGCTGCTCGGGCTGACGCCCGGGCAGGCGATTCCTCCGGGCATCGTCGACGCGGTGAAAATGGGCACCACGGTCGCGACCAACGCGCTGCTCGAGCGCAAGGGCGATCGCACCGCGCTCGTCATCACCAAAGGCTTCGCCGATGCGCTGCGGATCGCCTACCAGAACCGGCCCAAGCTCTTTGTCCGGAAGATCGAGTTGCCGACGCTCCTCTACGAGCGCGTGGTCGAGGCCGACGAGCGGATCGGCGCGCGTGGCGAGATCGTGCGTCCGCTCGACCTCGTGTCCGTGCGGAACGAGCTTGCCGCCGTGCGGGAGTCCGGCATCGCCGCCGTCGCGATCGTCCTCATGCACGGTTATCGTTTTCCGCAGCACGAGCTCGCGCTGGCGGCGCTCGCGCGCGAGCTGGGCTTTGCCCAGGTGTCCGTTTCACACGAGGTCTGCCCCCTGATGAAGCTCGTCTCGCGGGGCGACACCACGGTCGTCGACGCGTATCTCTCGCCGATTCTGCGCCGCTACGTGGGGCAGGTCGAGCGCGAACTCGCGGGATCGAAGGACGCCGCTGCGGCAGAGAGCGCGATGAATGCGGGGCGGCAGGGAGCCGGCGCCGAGCCAGTGCGGAGCCTACGGCGCGGAGGAGGCGACGACGCCAACGAAGCGGGCGCTCGATATCGGCCGCGGCTGCAGTTCATGCAGTCGAACGGCGGCCTGACGGACGCGCATCGCTTCCAGGGCAAGGACGCGATCCTGTCGGGCCCGGCAGGCGGCATCGTCGGCGCCGTCGAAGTATCGCGGCGCGCCGGTTTCGAACGCATCATCGGCTTCGACATGGGCGGCACGTCGACTGACGTCACCCATTACGCGGGCGACTACGAGCGGGCGTTCGTCACCGAAGTCGCCGGAGTGCGCCTCGCCGCGCCGATGATGCGCATTCATACGGTCGCCGCCGGCGGCGGCTCGATCTGCCGGTTCGACGGCACCCGCTTTCGCGTCGGGCCGGAATCCGCCGGCGCCAATCCCGGGCCGGCATCTTACCGGCGCGGCGGGCCGCTGACCGTCACCGATTGCAACGTGATGGTCGGCAAGCTGGATCCGGAGCTGTTCCCGCGTGTATTCGGCCCGGGCGGCCACGAGCCGCTGGATGCGCTGGTGGTGCGGGAGAAATTCGCGGCGCTTGCCGCCGAAGTCGCGGCGGCAACCGGCCGTGCGCGCTCGCCGGAGGAGGTCGCCGACGGCTTCCTCAAGATCGCCGTCGCCAACATGGCGAACGCGATCAAGCACATTTCGGTGGAGCGCGGCTACGACGTCACCGAATACACGCTGTGCTGCTTTGGCGGCGCAGGCGGCCAGCACGCCTGCCTCGTCGCCGATGCGCTCGGGATGTCGCGCGTGCTGCTGCATCCGCTGGCCGGCGTGCTGTCGGCGTACGGGATGGGGCTCGCCGACGTGCGCGCCCTGCGCCAGCAGGCGGTCGAGACGAGGCTGTCGGACGCGGCGCTCGGGGCGACCGCGCCGACCGTTGCGGCGCTGGAGACTGCGGCGCGCGGCGACGTCGCGGCGCAGGGCATTCCCGCCGCCCGCATCGCCGTCAGGTGCACGCTCCACGTCAAGTACGAAGGCACCGACACGACGCTCGAGACGGGCGTCGGTGGCGCGACCGCGGTGGTCGCGGAGTTCGAGCGCAAATACCGGCAGCAGTACGGCTTCCTGATGCCCGGCAAGCCGCTGGTCGTCGAAGCCGTCGCGGTCGAGGCGATCGGCAGAATGCACGATGCCAAGGATGCCGAGCCGGCGCCCGCGCCGCGCACCCAACCGCTGGCGCCGATCCGGACGAACCGGATCTATGCCGAGGGCGCCTACCGCGATGCGGCGGTCTACGATCGCCGGCACCTCTGCGCTGGCGACGTCATCGCGGGTCCCGCGGTGATCCGCGAGGACACGGCGACGACCGTGGTCGAGCCCGGCTGGCGCGCGACTTTCACGGTGCGGGGAGACGTCGTGCTCGAACGGGTCGAGGCGGCGCGGCGCGCGCCTGCGATCGGCACGACGGCCGACCCGATCCTGCTCGAGGTCTTCAACAACCTGTTCATGGCGATTGCCGAGCAGATGGGTGTGACGCTCGCCAACACCGCATACTCGGTCAACATCAAGGAACGTCTCGATTTCTCGTGCGCGCTGTTCGACGCCGAGGGCAGCCTCATCGCCAACGCGCCGCACATGCCGGTGCATCTGGGCTCGATGGGCGAGAGCGTGAAGACGATCGTCGACCGCCGCAGCGGCGCGATGAAGCCCGGCGACGTGTTCGTGCTGAACGCCCCTTACAACGGCGGCACGCATCTGCCCGACGTGACGGTGATCGCGCCGGTGTTCCTCGCCGACGGCCGCGAGCCGGAATTCTATGTGGCCTCGCGTGGCCACCACGCCGACATCGGCGGCACGACGCCCGGCTCGATGCCGCCCGACTCGACGCATGTCGACGAGGAGGGCGTGCTGCTCGACAACGTGCAGCTCGTTGCCGAGGGACGGTTCCTCGATGCGGAGATGCGCGCGCTCCTGGGATCGGGCAGGTATCCGTCGCGCAACATCGACCAGAATCTCGCGGACCTCCGCGCGCAGGTCGCGGCCTGCGCCAAGGGCGCCGACGAGCTTGCGAAGATGGTCGCGCATTTCGGGCTGCCGGTCGTGCGGGCGTACATGGGACACGTGCAGGACAACGCGGAGGAGTCGGTGCGCCGCGTGCTCGACGTGCTGAAGGACGGGCATTTCGAGTACGAAATGGACAACGGCGCCACGATCGCGGTGACGATCGCGATCGACCGGGGGCGACGCCGGGCGAGCGTGGACTTCACCGGCACGAGCGCGCAGCAGCCCACGAATTTCAACGCGCCCTCGGCGGTGTGCAAGGCGGCGGTGCTGTACGTGTTCCGCACGCTGGTCGACGACGACATTCCGATGAATGCCGGTTGCCTGAAGCCGCTCGACATCGTGATCCCGGAAGGCTCGATGCTCGCGCCCCGCTACCCGGCGGCGGTCGTGGCCGGCAATGTCGAGACGTCGCAGGCGATCACCGATACGCTGTATGGCGCACTCGGCGTGCTGGCGGCGTCGCAGGGCACGATGAACAACTTCACCTTCGGCAACGCCGCCTATCAGTACTACGAGACGATCGCGGGCGGTGCGGGGGCCGGGCCGGATTTCGACGGTGCCTCGGTCGTGCAGACGCACATGACGAATTCGCGGCTGACCGACCCGGAGGTGCTCGAGTGGCGCTTCCCGGTCCGGCTCGAGTCGTACGCGATCCGGCGGGGCAGCGGAGGCGCCGGCCGCCACCGCGGCGGCGACGGCAGCGTGCGCCGCGTCCGGTTTCTCGAGCCGATGCTCGCGGTGATGCTCGCGAACCATCGCCGGATCGCGCCGTTCGGCGTTGCCGGCGGGCTCCCCGGGGCCGTCGGCCGCAACTGGGTGGAGCGCGCGGGCTACCCCGACACAGGGTCGCGCGAGGAGTTCGGCGCGACATTCGCGGTGGCGATGAACGCCGGCGACGTGTTCGTCGTCGAAACGCCCGGCGGCGGTGGCTTCGGGCCGCCCGTGTAGCCGCGGTGGCCACTCGCGCGCGGGGGGCGGCGAGGGCATAATTGCCGCCATCGCGGCGACGAGGCTTCCATGGCAACCCTCTACGATTGCACGGTCAAGGACATCCACGGCAAGAGCGTCAAGCTCGATGCGTTCAAGGGCAAGGTGCTCCTGATCGTCAACACCGCGAGCAAGTGCGGGTTCACGCCGCAGTACAAGGGCCTCGAAGCGCTCTACCAGAAACTGCGTGGCAAGGGCCTCGAGATCCTCGGCTTCCCCTGCAACCAGTTCGGCGCGCAGGAACCCGGCAGCGCAAAGGACATCGAGAGCTTCTGCGAAATCAACTACGGCGTGACCTTTCCGCTGTTCGCCAAGATCGACGTCAACGGCGACCGGGCGGCGCCGCTGTACAGGATCCTGAAGAAGGCGAAGCCCGGCATGCTGGGATCCGAGGCGATCAAGTGGAACTTCACCAAGTTCCTCGTCGACAGGAACGGCAACGTCGTCGAACGCTACGCGCCGAACGCGGAGCCGGAGAGTCTTGCCGGCGCCATCGAGAAGCTTCTTTGAGTCGGCGGCGGGCCGTGCTCCGATCGATCGCCGTGACGGCGGCGCTGTGGGCGGTGGCCAGCGCCGGTGTTGCCGCCGACCTCAACAAGACGCTGCGCGTGTCCTTTCCGATCAGCGAGACGGGGTTCGATCCGGCCGGGGCGACCGATCTGTATTCGAATCAGATCAACCGCGTGATCTTCGACCCGCTCTATTCCTACGCTTATCTGACGCGGCCCTACACGGTCGTGCCGAATGCGGCGGCGGCGCTGCCCGACGTCTCCGCCGACGGCCTGACCTGGACGATCAAGGTCAAGCCCGGCGTCTTTTTCGCGGACGACCCGGCGTTCAAGGGGAAGAAGCGGGAGCTGACGGCCGCCGATTACGTTTATTCGTGGAAGCGGCTGCTCGATCCCAGGGTGCTCTCGACGGCGGCCGACATCTTCGATGAGACGGTCGTCGGCGTGAGGGCGGCGGTCGCCGCCGCGAAGAAGTCCGGCAAGTTCGACTACGACGCGCCGATCGAGGGCCTGCAGGCGGTCGATCGTCACACGCTGCGCATCAAGCTGCTGCGCCCCGACTACGACCTGCTTGCCGCGCTCACGACCGTGGCGACCGCCGCGGTCGCGCGCGAGGTCGTCGAGGCGTACGCCGATCCGGGCGGCCGGGTGATGGCGAATCCCGTGGGCACCGGCCCGTACCTGCTCAAGGAATGGCGAAGGGGACAGAAGATCACGCTGGAGGCGAACCCGGGATTCCGCGAGGAGACCTTTCCCGACAGCGCCGATCCGGCCGACCGCGCCGTCGTGGCGCAGATGCGCGGCAAGAAGCTGCCGGCGATCGGGCGCGTGGAGGTCAGCATTCTCGAGGAGGCCAGCCCGCGCCTGCTCGCGTTCGAGAAGCGCGACCTCGACTATCTGGACCTGCAGGAAATGGCCTTGAACGTGCTCGACGCCAACCGGCAACTCAAGCCACGGTTCGCCCAGCAGGGCATCACGCTCGCGCGAGGACTGCGCCCGGCGATCCGCTTCACGTACTTCAACATGGAGGATCCCGTCGTCGGCGGCTACACGAAGGAGAAGATCGCGCTGCGGCGCGCGATCGGCATGGCGTACAACACCGACGAGGAAACCCGCGTCGTCTACCAGGGACAGGCGGAGGTGGCCACGCAGTTCCTGCCGCCGCACGTGTTCGGCTTCGACCCGGCGCGGAAGGATCTCGTCCGCTTCGACGTCACGGCTGCGAAAGCGCTGCTCGACCGGTTCGGCTACGTCGATCGCAATGGGGACGGCTGGCGGGACCTGCCGGACGGCAAGCCCCTCACGCTCGTCGTCTCATCCCAGCCGGCGGGCCTGGAGCGCCAGCTCGACGAGCTGTGGAAGAAGAGCATGGACGCCGTCGGCATCCGCGTCGACTTCAACAAGCAGAAGTGGCCCGATCTGCTCAAGGCCGGACGGGCCGGGCAGCTGCAGATGTTCACGCTCGGCAACATCGCCAGCACGACCAACGGCTACAACTATTTCAGCCTGCTTTGGGGAAAGCAGGCCGGGTTCTCGAATCTCGCGCGCTTTGCCCTGCCCGAATTCGACCGCCTGTACGAGCAGGGCCTGCCGCTGCCGAACGGCCCGGAGCGCCTCAAGCTCATGCGCCAGATGTCGGATCTCGTCACCGCGTATGCACCCTGGAAGTTCGGCATCTATCGCTACGAGAACATCGTCGTCCATCCGTGGGTGCTCGGCTACAAGCACAACGTGTTCAACTCGCATCACTGGAAGTACTACGATCTCGACCTCGCGCGACGCGCCACGGCGAAATGACCGGCCGGATCGCGGCGTGCGTCTCGTCATGGGCGTGATCCGCCCGATCGTCGCCGCGGCGACGATCGTCACGACGCTGGCGCTCTCGGCGCCCGCGGCGGCGGCCGACATGAACAAGACGCTGCGCGTCGCGTTCAACGCCGCCGAGACGGGCTTCGACCCGCAGGCGATCAGCGACCTCTATTCGGCGTATGTCGCCCGCGTCGTCTTCGATCCGCTCTACCGCTACGACTATCTCGCGCGGCCGTTCCGGATCGTCCCGAACACCGCCGCGGCGATGCCCGCCATTGCCGACGGCGGCAGGACCTGGACGATCAAGGTCAAGCCCGGCATTTTCTTCGCGGACGACCCGGCGTTCAAGGGAAAGAAACGCGAGCTGACGGCTGCCGATTACGTATATTCGTGGAAGCGCCTGCTCGATCCCAAGGTCCGCGCGCCGAACATCGAGGCGATGACCGATCGCTTCGTCGGCGACGACGCGGTGCTGGCGGCCGCCAGGGCGGCGGGCAAGCTCGACTACGACCTGCCCTTCGAAGGCGTTCGCGCGCTCGATCGCTACACCATCCAGCTGAAGCTGAAGCATCCCGACTACGATCTGCTGGACGATCTCACGGGCACCGTGATGGCGGCCGTGGCCCGCGAAGTCGTCGAGACCTACGGTGATGCAGGCAACCGGGTCATGGCCAATCCGGTGGGCACGGGTCCCTATCGGCTGAAGGAGTGGCGGCGCGCGCAGAAGATCGTCCTGGAGGCGAGCCCGTCGTTTCGCGAGGAGACCTTCCCGGACAGCAGCGGACCCCGCCGACCAGGCGATCCTGGCCGCGATGAAGGGCAGGAAGGTGCCCGCCATCGGCCGCATCGAGATCAGCATCATCGAGGAGTCGAACCCGCGTCTGCTCGCGTTCCAGAAGCGGGAGCTCGACATCGCCACCCCGGTTCCGCCCGATCTCGTCGGCAACGTGCTGGACCCCGGAAACAGGCTCAAGCCCGGGCTCGCGGCGCAGGGGATCACGCTGGTGCGCGGGATCCAGCCGGCGATCACCTACGAGTATTTCAACATGGACGACCCGGTGGTCGGCGGGTACGGGAAGGAAAGGATCGCGCTGCGGCGCGCGATCAGCATGGCGTACAACACCGACGACGAGATCAGGATCGTCCGGCAGGGCCAGGCACTGCCGGCCACGCAGATGATCGCGCCGAACCTGATCGGGCACGACCCGACGTTCGACGGCCACGCGAAGTTCGATCTTCCGGCGGCGAAGGCGCTGCTGGACAGGTTCGGCTACGTCGACCGGGACGCCGACGGCTGGCGTGACCTGCCGGACGGCAAGCCGTTCACGCTGCGGATCGCCTCGATCCCGTCGGCATTCGATCGGCAGCTCGAGGAGTTGTGGAAGAAGAGCATGACCGCGCTCGGCATCCGGACCGATTTCGTCAAGCAGAAATTTCCCGATCTGCTGAAGCAGGCGCGAGCGGGCCAGCTGCAGATGTGGGGCCTCGCGAATACGGCCGGCTCTCCGCCCGGGTTCGGCGTGATGGGCCTGCTGTACGGTCCGAATGCGGGGTTGTCCAATCTCGCGCGGTTCAACCTCCCCGAATTCAACGAGCTCTACCAAAAGGGCAAGCGGCTCCCGGACGGCCCCGAGCGCAACCGGCTGATACGGCAGATGTCCGAGCTCGTCAGTGTGTATGCGCCGTGGAAGCTCCAGGCCTATCGCATCGAGAACGTTCTGGTCCAGCCGTGGCTCGTTGGCTACAAGCACAGTCCGTTCAACCCCCATCCCTGGAGTTATTGGGACATCGATCTGGCCAGGCGCGCGGCGGCGCGCTGACGATTCCGCACCGGCGCTGCCGGACCCGTTTTCGTCGCCACGGGTCCGTCGGGAGCGAGCGCCGAACGTCGCGCGCTCTGGCGGTGCCGATGTCGCGCTAGGAGAGGGCCACGCCGAGCGCCGTCTCGAGGCGGGCGAGACCCTCGAGGATCTCGTCGAGGCTGATCACGAGCGACGGCGCGATGCGCACGACGTCCGCCCCGGCCAGGAGCACCAGCAGCCCGGCGCCGGCGGCGGCCTTGACGACGTCCGCCGCCTTGCCCTTCCACGGCGTGTCGAGCTCGGCGCCGATCCAGACGCCTTCGCCGCGCAGATCGGAGAAGACGCGGCGCCGGACATTGATCGCCTTCAGTCCTTCCATGAACAGCGCATGCCGCGCCTTCACGCCGTCCAGCACCTCGGTCGTGTTGATCACGTCGAGCGCGGCGCCGGCGACGGCGCAGGCGAGCGGGTTGCCGCCGTAGGTGGTGCCGTGCACGCCGACCGAGAATACGCTCGCGATGTCGGTCGTGGTCAGCATCGCCCCGATCGGGAAGCCCCCACCGAGCCCCTTGGCGCTCGTCAGGATGTCGGGAACGATGCCCTTCTGCATGTACGAGAAAAGGGTGCCGGTGCGCCCCATCCCGCTCTGGATCTCGTCGAGGATCAGCAGCGCCCCGTGCGCCGTGCAAAGGCGCCGCGCGGCCTGCAGGTATTCCGGGGTGCCGGGGGTCATGCCGCCTTCGCCCTGCATCGGCTCCAGGAGCACTGCGCAGATCTCGGCGCCGTGCGCGGCGAATTCGCGCTCGAGCGCCGCCGTGTCGTTGTAGGGGAGGTGCGTAATCCCGGCGGGGTTCGGTCCGAATCCGCTCGAGTATTTCGGCTGGCCGCCCGCCGTCACCGTGAACAGTGTCCGGCCGTGGAAGGCGTTGACCGCGGTGATCACGCGGATCTTCGCTTCCCCGTGCCGGTCGTGCGCGTAGCGGCGGGCGAGTTTCAGCGCCGCCTCGTTGGCCTCGGCACCCGAGTTGCAGAAGAACACGCGCTCGGCGAACGTCGCGTCGATCAGCCGCTTGGCAAGCCGCAGCGCCGGCTCGTTGGTAAACCAGTTGGACATATGCCAGAGCTTGCCGGCCTGCTCGGTCAGCGCCCTCACCAGCGCCGGGTGGCAGTGGCCCAGCGCGGTGACGGCGACCCCGCCCGCGAAATCGATGTACATCCGGCCGTCCTGGTCCCAGACACGCGAACCTTCGCCGCGGACCGGGACGAACGATGCCGGCGCGTAGCATGGGACCATCCACTGGTCGAACATCCCGCGCGTCACGGGCATCGTCGCGGCGCTGCCTGACGCAGGCAGGACATCGCGGCGCGACGTGGCGGCGACGATGGCGCTGGCGGCCGAGGAAAGGGGCGGCATGGGAGGTCAGCGCTCGCCTGGAAGGCGGCCAACGCAATGAGCGCAGGGGCGGTTCATCTCAGCCCGCGACCGGGACTGCGGCAACCGCCTGGATCTCGACGCGATACTCGGGCGCGGCGAGCCTGGCCTCGACGGTCGCCCGCGCCGGCGTCTGCCCCGGCACCACCCACTGCTCCCACACGGCGTTCATCGCGGCGAAGTCCGCCATGTCGGGCAGGAAGATCGTCGCGGAGAGGATCTTCGTCTTGTCGGAGCCGGCTTCGGCGAGCAGCGAGTCGATCAGCGCCAGCACCTGCCGCGTCTGGCCCGAGATGTCCGCTGTCGGGTCGTCGGCGACCTGCCCCGCGAGATACGCGGTGCCCGCGGCGCGGTGGATCACCAGACCCGAAAGGCGCTTGCCGACGTGCTTGCGTTCGATGATCATGGTCCTGCCCTCCCCGGCGCACCGCTTCCGGCGCTCATCGTGTATTGTAAACCGTCCCGAATCGATTGCGACGTCGCCAGCGGCGGGCGCTCATGTGTGAGCGCGCTCCGTCTCGCGGCGGAGTCCGGCGGCGCGCTCCGGCCATGTGCACCATGGCGCCGATAATCGTTACACTCACGGCTCCCGGAAAGACGATCGTGCCGGGCGCAGGATGGATGACAGGAGTTGGCGATGGCGAAAGCGCTTAACATCGTGCCCGACAAGTGCACCGGCTGCATGCAATGCGAGCTGGCCTGCTCGTGGGTCCAGACGGGCACGTTTCGCGCCGTCGCAGAGCCTGATCCGCGTCAGCGTGTTCGACGAGGAGGCGAGCTACGCACCGTACACCTGCCTGCAATGCGACGAGGCGTGGTGCATGAACGCCTGCCCGGTGAATGCGATCGCGCCGGATCCGCGGACGGGAGCGAAGGTGGTCATCGACGAGCTGTGCATCGGCTGCCACCTGTGCACGATCGCCTGCCCGTTCGGCACGGTGTTCACGCTGCCGCAGTCCGACAAGCGCCGCGAAGTGCAATCTCTGCGGCGGACAGCCGGCGTGCGCCGCCGCCTGCCCGACGCAGGCGATCGTCTACGGCGAAGCGGATGAGGCGGGGCAGTGGCTCGAGTCGTGGGGCGCCAAGGTCCATCGCAATCATGTCGACGCCTTCGGGACGTAGCGAGCAAGTCACGGCAGGCGCGGGTTCACGCAAGGCAGCATCGAAGGAGCGAACGATGTCGGCATCCACGGGCAAGCTGCTGCGAGTCGACCTGACGAGCGGCCGGATCGCAGTCGAGGACATCAGGTCCGATTGGCTGCGCGACTATGTCGGCGGGCGCGGTCTGGCGGCGCGCTATCTTTACGAGGAGCTCGACCCGCAGGTGGACCCGCTGTCGCCCGACAACAAGCTGATCTTCGCCACCGGCCCGCTGACCGGCACGCCGGTTCCCTGCGGCGCCCGCTACATGGTCGTGACCAAGGGCGCCCTGACCAACGCGATCACCACGTCGAACTCGGGCGGCCACTGGGGCCCCGAGCTCAAGTTCGCCGGCTACGACATGCTGATCCTCGAAGGGCGCGCGCCCAAGCCGGTCTACCTCTTCATCTACGACGACCAGGTCGAGCTGCGCGATGCGGCGGCCTACTGGGGCCGGCTGGTCGGGGAGACCGAGGACGGGCTGCGGCGGGAGCTGGGCATCCCGGGCCTGCGCGTGGCGTGCATCGGGCCGGCCGGCGAGAAGCTGGTGCGTTTCGCCTGCATCATGAACGACAAGCACCGCGCGGCGGGACGCAGCGGCGTCGGCGCGGTGATGGGCTCGAAGAACCTCAAGGCCATCGCCGTTCGCGGCACCGGCGGCGTCCGCGTGGCCGATCCGGCGGGCGTTCATGAAGGCGGTCTGGAAGATGCGGGCCGCCATGCAGGACAACCCGGGCCGGATGTCGTTCACCGAGCTGGGGACGGCCGCCACGATCGACATGACGCAGGCCTTCGGCGGCCTGCCGACCAGCAATTTCCTCGCGGGGCAGTTCGAGCACTACGAGAACCTCAACGGCAACACGATCAAGGAAACCCGGATGGTCGCCAACAAGGCCTGCTTCGCCTGCACGATCGCCTGCGGCCGCGTGACTCGCCTGGGCGATCATTCGGACAAGTATCTGGTCAACATGCACCCGCGCAACTGGAAGCCGGCGGGGGAGGGTCCGGAGTACGAAAACGCGTGGGCGCTCGGCGCCGACTGCGGCGTGGGCGACCTCGACGCCGTCCTCAAGGCGAACTGGCTGTGCAACGACCTCGGGATGGACCCGATCTCGATGGGCGCCTCGCTGGCCGCCGCCATGGAGCTCTACGAGCGGGGCGTGATCGGCGACGACAAGGTCGAGATGCCGTTGCGGTTCGGCTCGGCCGAAGCGCTCGTGCGGATGGTCGAGGCCACCGCCTATCGCGAGGGCTTCGGCGACGAAATCGCCGAGGGCTCGAAGCGGATGGGCGAGAAATTCGCGCATCCGGAAGTGTTCATGGGCAGTGAAGGGACAGGAGTTTCCGGCGTACGATCCGCGCGGCTTCCAGGGGATGGGCATTGCCTACGCGACGTGCAACCGGGGCGCGTGCCACCTGCGCGCCTGGACGCCCGGCGTCGAAACCTCGGGCGAGATGGACCCGCACACGCCGACGGGGAAGAGCGAGTGGGTGGTCCACGAGCAGAACCGCACCACGGCGCACGACAACACGGGGATCTGCATGTTCGTCGGCGGCTCGGGCGGGCCGCTCGAATCGCTGGTGCCCTGCACCGCCGCCGTGCGCGGCGTTCCCTATACGATCGACGATTTCGTGCAGATCGGCGAACGCACCTGGAACCTCGAACGGCTGTTCAACCTGAAGGCGGGCCTCACCAAGGCGGACGACACGCTGCCGCAGCGGCTGCTGAAGGACGCGCACAAGAGCGGCCCGTCCGCCGGGGTCGTCGTCGATCTGGACGCGATGCTGCCCGTCTACTACCGCGAACGAGGCTGGACGGAGGCCGGCGTGCCGACGCGCGAGAAGCTGGCCGAACTGGGCCTGGCGTCCGCCTGAACCGGCGGCATCCACCGGAAGCACGGGCGCAAACAACCCATCGGAACCGAGACCATGCATCACGTCATCATCGGCGGCGGACCGGCCGCGACCAACGCGATCGAGACGATCCGGGAGTTCGACGGCGGCCGGTCGACCATCACGCTGCTTTGCGACGAGCCGGCGCATTCCCGGATGGCGCTGCCGTATTGGCTGGCGGGCGCCATCCCCGAAGCGCAGACGCACACCGGGGACGCCGCCTACTTCAAGCGTCTCGATGTCGCGACGCGGTTCGGCGTGCGCGTCGCGGCCGTCGATCCGCGAGGCAGGACCGTGACGCTCGCCGATGGCGGCAGGCTCGATTTCGACAACCTGCTGATCGCCACCGGCGCGTCGCCGCTCGCCCCGACGATCCCCGGCGCCGATCTGCCGGGCGTCGAGCCGCTGTGGACGCTGGCCCACACGGGGCGCGTGCTGGGCTACGCCGCATCGCTGCAGCCTGCGGGACGCACCCCGCGCGTGGTGCTCATCGGCGCCGGCTTCATCGGCTTCATCGTGTTGAACGCGATGTTCAAGCGCAAATGGCGGCTGACCGTGGTCGAGCGCGAGGGGCAGGTGCTGCCGCGGATGCTCGACGCGCCCGCCGCGGACCATGTGCGCCGCTGGCTGGCAGCGCGCGACGTTGCGGTTCACTGCGGCGCGACGGTTCGGGGAATCCGGCAACAGGCCGACGGAACGAAAGCGGTCGAGCTGTCCGACGGCCGGTCGCTGCCCGCCGACATCGTGATCCTCGCCACGGGCATTCGTCCGAACGTCGAGATCCTCCAGGGATCGGGCATCGCCACCGACGAGGCGATTCTGGTGAACGATCGGATGCAGACGAATTTCCCGCACGTCTACGCGGGCGGCGACGTGGCCCAGGGCCCGGTGCTGTACGGAACACACAACGCGGTCCATCCCATCCAGCCGACGGCGGTGGACCACGGGCGGGTGGCGGGCGCCAACATGGCGGGCCACGAGGTGCACTATCCGGGCAGCCTGCTGATGAACGTGGTCGACATCTGCGGCCTCCAGGGTGCCTGCTTCGGGCGCTGGGACGATGCCGCCGCCGAGGCGATGACGATCGACAATCCGGCCGGATTCATCTATCGCAAGCTGCTCTGGAGCGACGACCGGATTTCCGGCGCCATCTTCGCGGGGCGGGCCAACGACATGGGCATGCTCACCGACGTCGGCATGGTCAAGGGCCTGATGCAGACGCAGACCGGGCTCGGACCGTGGAAGAAATATCTTCGGGACAACCCATTCGACATCCGCCGCGCGTACATCGCCAGTGGCGTGGCGGCGAAGCTCGCCGGCGCGGCGCTGCTGGGTCGTCCGGCGAAGGCGCGTCAGTATCGGTTCGGAGGCGCCGAGCCGAAGGTGCCCGCCAGCGCGGCGCACGCGGTGTTCGTCGCGAAGCGCTGACTTGCGCTTCACAGAGCCCGCCCGAGCAGCCCTCCGTGCCGTGCAGATCCGCCTGAAGCTGATGGGCACGCTCAAGGCCAGGACGCCTCCCGGAGGCGCGCTCGAGGTGGCCGACGGCGCGACGATCGACGACGTGCTGCGCGCATTGGGGATCGCGTCGCCGGCACTTCGCGTGTTCACGGTCAACGGCCAGTTCGAGCGTGATCGCAACCGGGTGCTCGCGGCGGACGACGAGCTCACGGCCATCCCGCCTGTCGGCGGCGGTTGAGGACGCGCCGGTGCCGGCCCGCCGCGAGCGATGAATGCCCGTCTGGCGCTCGGCAGCGCGGCCGCCTTCCTGTTCGCTGCCGTGGCACTCGGGGCGTTCGGCGCGCACGCCCTCAGGACCCGCCTCGCGCCGGACCTGATGGCTGTCTATCAGACGGCCGTCCAGTATCATTTCTGGCACGCGCTCGGCCTCCTGGCGGTGGCCCTGCTGATATTGCAGAAGCCGGAAAGCGGAGCGCTCGCCGCGGCGGCGTGGCTGTTGATCGCCGGGCTCGTGGTCTTCTGTGGCAGTCTCTATGCGCTGGCGCTCACGGGCGTGCGCGGATGGGGCGCCATGGCGCCGTTTGGCGGCGGCGCGTTCCTCGCCGCCTGGGCGACGCTCGCGTGGGCCGCCTGGCGGTGGTGAAACCGGGGCCGCGCACCTAACCATTCGACCAGACGCACCGGCAGGGAAGGGCGGGCGCCCGGCACTTGCGCCGCCGCCAGCGCGCTTGCGCCGGTGCGGCAGCACCGTGCCCGCCGCCGCGCCGTTTGCCGGCTTCGGTCGGTCCGGCGCATAATCGCCCCTCGTTTCGCCCCAGAAACGTTTTCCGGTCGCGGTTGTCCTTCACCATCAATGAACAAGCCGATTGTCGCTGTGATCGCCGTGCTCGGCGTTGCCCTCGCCGCCGGCGGCGGATACTGGCTGGGCCAGCAGCGCGGGGGCGGCCCGGGGGCGGCCGACAAGGCTGCGAAAGCGGGGGCGCGCGGCGCCGCCGGCGCGGACAGGGGTCCGGGCGGACCCTCGGGTGCGGTGACGGTGCAAGCGATCACAGCCGCGACTTCGCCGATGCCGCAGACCATCACGGCGGTCGGCAGCCTGCGCTCCGACGAATCGGTGACCCTGCGTCCGGAAGTCGCGGGCCGCGTCGTCGCCATCGGCTTTCAGGAGGGCCAGCGGGTCGCGAAAGGCACGACGCTGGTCAAGCTCGATCCGGCGGTCAACGCAGGCCGAGGTGCAGCAGGCGAGGGCGAACCTGACGCTGGCCAAAGCCAAGTACGAGCGCGCGGTCGACCTGCAGAGGCAGGGCTTCATCTCGGGCCAGGCGCGCGACGAGGCGGAGAACAATCTCAAGGTCGCCGAGGCGGCGCTCGCGCTGTCGGAGGCGCGTCTGGCGAAGACGGAGATCCGCGCGCCTTTCTCCGGCATCATCGGGTTGCGTTCGGTGTCGATCGGCGACTACGTGAAGGAAGGCGCAGGACATCGTCAACCTGGAGTCGATCGACCCGCTCAAGGTCGACTTCCGCGTGCCGGAGGTCTACCTGCAAGCAGGTGCAGGTGGGGCAGACGCTGCAGGTCAGCCTGGACGCACTGAAGGGGCAGGACCTACGAGGGCAAGGTGTTCGCCATCAATCCGCTGGTCGACACGGCCGGCCGCGCCATCGTCATCCGCGCGCTGGTGCGCAACGCCGACACCGCGCTGCGCCCCGGGATGTTCGCCCGCGTGCGGCTGCTCACCAGGGACGAGAGCGACGCGCTGGTCCTGCCCGAGCAGGCGCTGGTGCCGCAGGGCGAGGACCAGTTCGTGTTCCGCGTCGTCGACGGCAAGGCGGTGCGCACGATGGTCGAAGTCGGCCAGCGGCGCGAGGGCCGGGTCGAGATCGTCAAGGGTGTCTCGGCCGGCGACATCGTCGTCACGGCGGGACAGCTCAAGCTGCGCGACGGGATGCAGGTGACGTTCAGCGCCACGCCAGAAGACGGCGGGACACGGGCGTGCCCTCGAAGAGCGGCGAACCGGGCCCGGAACGCCGCGAAGAAGGGCGACGGCACGATGCCGACGCCGCCCGCCGAAGTCCTGAACGGGGAGGGTCGCCATGCAACTGCCCGAGATCTGCATCAAGCGTCCCGTGTTCGCGACGGTGCTGTCGCTGATCATCCTGCTCATCGGGCTCATTTCCTACACGCGGCTGTCGGTGCGCGAGTATCCGCGCATCGACGAGCCGGTCGTCAGCGTTTCGGTGACCTACCGCGGCGCCTCCGCCGAGGTCGTCGAGTCGCAGGTGACCAAGCCGCTGGAGGACTCGCTCGCCGGCATCGAGGGCGTCGAGGTGATGACCTCGCAGAGCCGGTCGGAGTCGAGCCGGATCAACGTCCGCTTCACGCTCAAGCGCGACCCCGATTCGGCCGCGGCCGACGTCCGCGACAAGGTGGCGCGCGCGCGCGGCAAGCTGCCCGACACCGTCGACGAGCCGATCATCGCCAAGGTCGAGTCGGACTCGAGCCCGATCATCTACATCGCGGTGCAGGCGGGCACGCTGACGCCGCTGGAAGCCTCCGACTACGTCAAGCGCTACATCCAGCCGCGGCTGTCCGTGCTGCCGGGCGCGGCCGACGTGCGCATCTTCGGCGACCGGCAGGTGTCGATGCGGATCAATCTCGATCGCACGCGCCTCGCCGGCTACAAGCTGACCGTGCAGGACGTCGAGGACGCGCTGCGCCGGCAGAACGCCGAGATTCCGGCCGGGCGCATCGAATCGACGGCGCGCGAGTTCACCGTCGTCGCGGAAACCGACGTCCGCACGCCGCAGCAGTTCAGCAACATCATCGTCGCCAACGTCGGCGGCTATCCGGTGCGCATCCGCGACGTCGGGTCGGCCGAGATCGGCGCCGTCAACGAGCGGACGATCTCCCGCTACAACGGCAATCCGTCGCTCAACATCGGCGTCATCAAGCAGGCGGTCGCCAACCCGCTGGACCTGTCGAACGCGGTGCGCGACGAGGTGGAGAGGATCAACCAGGGGCTGCCGCCGGGAATGAAGCTCATCGTCGCCTACGACACGTCGGTGTTCATCGACCGCTCGATCAGACTCGGTGTTCGAGACGATCGCCGAGGCGATCCTGCTGGTCGTGCTGGTCATCTATTTCTTCCTGCGCAGCCTGCGCGCGACGCTGATACCCGCTGGTCACGATCCCGGTCTCGCTGATCGGCGCGTTCGGGCTGATGTACGCGTTCGGCTTCACCGTCAACACGCTGACGCTGCTCGCCCTGGTGCTGGCGATCGGGCTGGTCGTCGACGACGCGATCGTCATGCTGGAGAACATCTTCCGCCACGTCGAGGCGGGCATGCCGCGCAAGCAGGCGGCGATCAAGGGCGCGCGCGAGATCGGCTTCGCCATCGTCGCGATGACGCTGACGCTCGCCTCGGTGTTCGCGCCGCTCGCGTTCGCGACCGGGCGCACCGGGCGGCTGTTCATCGAGTTCGCGCTGACGCTGGCCGGCGCCGTGCTCGTTTCGGGCTTCGTCGCGCTGACGCTGTCGCCGATGATGTGCTCGCTGCTGCTGAAGCACCAGGACCGGCATTCCCGGGTCTACAACGTGATCGAGGGCTGGATCGACGCGCTGACCCACGGTTACCGACGCCTGCTCACCGCCCGCTGCACGCGCGCTGGCTCGTCGCGCTGCTGTGGGTGGCGGTCCTCGCGCGCCGGCGCGCTGCTCTTCACGCAGCTGAAGTCGGAGCTGGCCCCGCTCGAGGACCGCGGCGTCATCCTGGGCATCGTCGTCGGCGCCGCAGGGCTCCACGCCCGAGTACACGTCGGAGCAGATCCGGCCGATCGAGGGGTTCTACAGCCAGGTTCCGGAGGGCGTCGCGTACCAGGCGATTTCGGGCTTCCCGACGGTGGTCGACGGCATCGCGATTCTGCGCCTGAAGCCCTGGGAGGAGCGCAGGCGCAGCCAGAAGCAGATCGCCGACGAGTTGCGACCGCAGTTCGCGGCGATTCCCGGCGCGCGCGCGTTCGCCAGCAGCCCGCCGCCGCTCGGCCAGTCGTTCCGCTCGACGCCGGTCGAATACGTCGTGATGTCGCAGGTGCCCTATCGCCGAGCTGCAGCGAGTCGTCGATCGCTTCCTCGAGGAGGCCCGCAAGTATCCGGGCGTGCAGAACCTGCAGACCGACCTGCGGCTCAACACGCCGGAAGTGCGCGTCACGATCAACCGCGACAAGCTCTCCGACGTCGGCGTGGCCGTCGACACCGTGGGCCGCACGCTCGAGACGATGCTCGGCGGGCGCCAGGTCACGCGCTTCAAGAAGGACGGCGAGCAGTACGACGTCATCGTCCAGGTCGCGCCGGTCGACCGGTCCACGCCGGCGGACATCAGCGACGCGTACGTGCGCGCCCGCGACGGCGGCATGGTGCAGCTTTCCAACCTGGTCGACGTGCGCGAGAACGTCGCGCCGCAGTCGCTCAATCACTTCAACCGGCTGCGCGCCGTCAAGGTGACGGGGACGCTGGCGCCGGGCTACGCGATCGGCGACGCACTGAAGGCGATGGACGAGGCGGCGCAGCGCGCGCTGCCGGTGACCGCGCAGACCGACCTCGACGGCCAGTCCCGCGAGTTCCGCTCGTCGGGTGGCGAGATCTACTTCACGTTCGTGCTGGCGCTGCTGTTCATCTACCTGGTGCTGTCGGCGCAGTTCGAGAGCTTCATCAACCCGTTCGTGATCATGCTGTCGGTGCCGCTGTCGATGACCGGCGCGCTGCTGACGCTGTGGCTGGCCGGCGGCACGCTCAACATCTACAGCCAGGTGGGTCTGGTCACGCTGGTGGGGCTCATCACCAAGCACGGGATCCTGATCGTCGAATTCACGAATCAGCTGCGCGCGAAGGGCGAGCCCCTCTATGCCGCGGTCGTCGAGGCATCGACGCTGCGCCTGCGGCCGATCCTGATGACCACCGGGGCGATGGTGCTCGGCGCCGTCCCGCTGGCGCTCGCCACGGGCGCCGGCGCGGAGTCGCGCATGCAGATCGGCTGGGTCATCGTCGGGGGGATGTCGTTCGGCACCCTGCTCACGCTGTTCGTCGTGCCGATCGCCTACACGCTGCTGGCGGGGCGGGCGCACGTCGAGGCGCACGGACTGAAATCGCTGCCGGTGTCCTCCCCGGCAGCGGCCGCCGATCCGGTGCCGGGCCACGCGGACTAGCGACGGTCGATCGGGGACAGACCGGATCGAACAGGGGTCTGTCCCCTCCCGCTAGGCGTCCAGGCGCGCGCCAGTCGCCGCGTCGAAATAATGCCGGTTTTCCGGCCGGTAACGCAGCGGCAGCCGTCCCTGAACGGGTGTTCAGCGCCGCGTGCCGGGTCGCCGTGCGGGCAGGGGTGTACATTCGCCCTTGGTGCCACTGACACAAGGATCCGCTGCAATGACCGCGATCAGCACGAAATTCTGGCCGTACCCACGTCTCGTCGCGCATCGGGGGGCGGGTAAGGTCGCGCCCGAAAACACGCTGACGGCGATGCGCGTCGGCCACGCGCACGGCTATCGGATGGTCGAGTTCGACGTCAAGCTTGCCGCCGACAACGTGTCGTTCCTGCTGCACGACGCGACGCTCGAGCGCACGACGAGCGGCCGCGGCCGCGCCGACGCCCTGCTCTGGCGCGAGCTGTCGCGGCTCGACGCGGGAGGCTGGCACTCGGCGAAATACGCGGGCGAGCCCCTGCCCACGCTGGCTTCGATCGCCCGCTGGGCGCGCGCGCACGGCGTGGCCTGCAACATCGAGATCAAGCCGACGCCCGGTCGCGAGCGGGAGACGGGCGCGGCCGTCGCGCTCGATGCGGCCACGCTCTGGCGGGACGCCGACGTGCCGCCGCTGCTCTCGTCGTTCTCCGAGGCCGCGCTCGACGCGGCGCGCGATGCGGTGGCGGTGCTGCCGCGGGCGCTGCTGCTGGAGGCGATACCCGCCGACTGGCCGGATCGCCTCGCGCGTCTCGAATGCGTCGCGCTCGTCGCGGACCACGAGGCGCTCACGCCCGAAATCGTGAAGGCGGTGCGCGCCCTCGGGCATCGCGTGCTCTGCTACACGCCGAACGAGGCCGCGCGCATCGGCGAGCTCGCGGGGTGGAACGTCGATGGCATCATCACCGACGCCGTCGATCACATCGTCGCCGATTCGCTGCCGCCCGCGCCGCCGTTGTAGTCCTGCCACGGGACGGCGGAACCGGAGGGCTTGCGGGCGGGCGCATGCGTCATCCTAAGCCCGCCCGCAAGTCCTCCGGTTCCGCCTGAGCCGTAGGGATGCCGCCGACGTGAGTTCACGCGCAGCGACGCCCATCGGCAGCACGGTTCGTCCCAAGCCAACCGGACTGCGCATGACCCTGCGGCGCCCGTCCCTTATGCGTTCGCCGCCGCCGGCCGCCTGATCTCGCGCTCGTCGATCGGCAGATTGATGAGCCCGGCGGCGATGCCGAGCGCGATCGAGATCCACCAGACCACGTCGTAGCTGCCTGTCGTGTCGTAGAGCCGGCCGCCCAGCCAGGCGCCGAGGAAGCTGCCGATCTGATGGCTGAAGAACGTGAAGCCCGACAGCATCGCGAGATAGCGGACACCGAAAACCTGCGCGACGATGCTGTTGGTCGGCGGCACCGTCGACAGCCACAGCAGGCCCAGCGCCATGGCGAACGCATAGACCGAGGCGGCCGAGATCGGCAGCAGGAAGAACAGCGCGAACACGACGGCGCGGCCGAAGTAGATGGCCGATAGGATGTAGCGCCGCGGCACCCGGCTTCCCAGCCAGCCGGTGGTGTAGGTGCCGACGATGTTAAACAGCCCCACGAGGGCGAGCGCGGTCACCGCGACGTGCGGCTGCATGCCCTTGTCGGAGAGATAGGCGGGCAGGTGCACGGCGACGAACACGACCTGGAAGCCGCACACGAAGAAGCCGAGCGTCAGCAGCATGTAGCCGCGATGGCGCAGGGCCTCGCGCATCGCCGCGCCCGCCGATTGCTGGAACGCGTGCGACGCGGAAAGGTGCTTCTCGTAGATCGCCGCCGACAGTGGCACCATCAGCAGCGCGACGGCCGCCAGCGTCAGCAGCGCGCCGTGCCAGCCCAGGTTCGACAGCAGCCATTGCGTCAGCGGCAGCACCGCAAACTGGCCGAAGGATCCGGCTGCCGCCGAGATGCCAAGCGCCATGCTGCGCTTCTCCGGCGGGTACTTGCGTCCGAGCACGCCGGCGACGACCGAAAAGGTGACGCCGGCGAGACCGATCCCGATCAGGACCCCGGCGGTCAGCACGAAAGTCAGCGTCGTGGTCGCGTACGCCATCGTCGCCAGCCCCGCAACGTAGAGCAAACCGCACACGAATGCGACCCGGTGGCTGCCGAAGCGGTCGGCGAACATTCCGGCGAACGGCGTGGCGAAGCCCCACATCAGGTTCTGCACAGCGATCGCCAGCGCAAACGTCTCGCGTCCCCAGCCGTGGTCGCTGGTCATCGGCTGCAGGAACAGCCCGAAGCCGTGACGGATGCCCATCGACAGCATCAGGATGAGGCCCGTCGCGACGAGCACGACGGTGGGCGTGCGCCAGTCGTGGCGCTTGGAGGGCGGGGTCATTGCGGATCTGGCGCGACGCAAGCGGCGCTCGTTGCCTTCCGCGCCACGCTCAGGCCCAGCCCTTGGCGCGCTCGACTGCCCGGTTCCAGCCGGCGGCGAGCTCCAGCGCGCGATCGCGGTCCATCGCCGGTTCGAAGACCCGGTCGACCCGCCAATTCGCGGCGACGTCCGCGGCATCCTGCCAGTACCCGACCGCGAGTCCGGCGAGATAGCCGGCGCCCAGCGCGGTGGTTTCCAGCACCTTGGGGCGCACCACGGGCACGCCGAGAACATCCGCCTGGATCTGCATCAGCAGGTTGTTCGCGGTCGCGCCGCCATCGACGCGCAGCTCCGTCAGCGTGATCCCGGCGTCCTTCTGCATCGCGGTCAGCACGTCGACGCTCTGGAAAGCGATCGCCTCGAGCGCGGCGCGCGCGATGTGCGCGGAGGTCGCACCGCGCGTCAGGCCGAACATCGCCCCCCGCGCATAGGCGTCCCAATGCGGGGCGCCGAGGCCGGCGAAGGCGGGAACGAGGTAGACGCCGCCGTTGTCCGGCACGCTCGAAGCGAGCGCCTCGATCTCCCCGGCGCTGCGGATGATCTTCAGCCCGTCGCGCAGCCACTGCACCACGGCGCCGCCGATGAAAACGCTGCCTTCGAGCGCGTACTCGGTCGCGCCGTTGCGTTGCCAGGCCACCGTCGTCACCAGATTGTTGGCCGACGCCACGGCACGGTTGCCCGTGTTCATCAACAGGAAGCAGCCGGTGCCGTAGGTGTTCTTCGCGAGACCGGGCGCGTGGCAGGCCTGGCCGAAGAGCGCCGCCTGCTGATCGCCCGCGATGCCGGCGATCGGCACGTCGATGCCGCCGAGCTTCGCGTGACCGCACACGCCGGATGACGGCACGACGCGAAGGCAGCACCGAGCGCGGGACGTCGAACAGCGCGAGCAGCTCGTCGTCCCAGTCGCCGCTGTGGATGTCGAAGAGCAGCGTGCGGCTCGCATTCGAAGGATCGGTCACGTGCGCGGCGCCCCGCGTCAGATTCCAGACGAGCCAGGCATCGACGGTTCCGAACGCGAGCTCGCCCCGCCGCGCGCGATCCCGCGCGCCCTTTACGTGATCGAGCAGCCACTTGAGCTTGGTGCCGGAGAAATAGGCATCGACCACGAGCCCGGTCTTGCGCGCGATCATCCCGGCGTGGCCGTCGGCGCGCAGCGCATCGCAGTGCGGCGCCGTCCGCCGATCCTGCCAGACGATGGCGGGGGCGACCGGCTGCCCCGTGGCGCGGTCCCACAATACGGTCGTCTCGCGCTGGTTCGTGATGCCGATGGCCGCGACATCGCGCGCGCCGATGCCGGCCCGGGCCAGCACTTCGTGCATCACGCCCGACTGCGTCGCCCAGATCTCCGCGGCGTCGTGCTCGACCCAGCCCGGCTGGGGGAAGATCTGCCGGAATTCCTGCTGCGCGACCGCGCGCACGGAGCCGGCGTGATCGAAGACGAGGGCGCGCGAGCTGGTCGTGCCCTGATCGAGTGCAAGGACGAATGTCATCGGCAGGTCTCTTCCGGAGCGGACCGCGCGGCCGCCGGCGGTTGCGGCAGCCCGCGGCGCGGACGTAAAATGCGCTTTTCCCGCCGTATTGTAGCCATATCCCCGTTCCGGCCCTGCCGGCCATGCCGGTGCCGCGCCGGCGTCATCATCCCGCCTTCGCCCCGATGCCGCTCCCGTCGAGCCCGATCCCGCGCCAGCGCCTGCACCAGCGCAGCGTCGTCTACGAAGGCTTCCGCCGCGACGACGGCCTGTTCGACATCGACGCGCATCTCGTCGACGCCAAGGATCACGACTTCGAACTGCTGACCGGCGTGCGCCCCGCCCGCGAGGCGGTGCACGACATGTGGGCCCGGGTCACCATCGACCGCGAGTTCGTCATCCACGCGATCGAGGTCAGAACGGATGCCATGCCCTACCCGGACGCCTGCGATTCCGTGGAGCCCACCTATTCGAGACTGCTCGGCGCGAGTCTCGTGCAGGGCTTCAGGAAGCGCCTGCACGACGACATGGGCGGCGTTCGCGGCTGCACGCACGTGACCGAATTGCTGGGCTCGTTGCCGACCGCCGCCGTGCAGACCTTCGCGGGCCTGCAGCGCGAGGACGAGGGCACGCACAAGCCGTTCCAGCTGGACCACTGCCACGCGCTGGAGACGACCACCGACACCGTGCGCAACTATTACCCGAAGTGGTATCGGGGAACCCATTTGCTTCCGACGCAGGAGCCAGCGTGAAAATCCACGAATACCAGGGCAAGGAAATCTTCCGCCGGTTCGGCATGGCGACGCCGCGCGGCATACCGGCGTTCACCGTCGACGAGGCCGTCGCCGCGGCCGGCTCGCTCGGCGGCAGCGTGTGGGTCGTCAAGGCGCAGATCCACGCCGGCGGCCGCGGCAAGGGTGGCGGCGTGAAGGTCGCGCGCTCGATGGAAGAGGTGCGCGATCTCGCCGGCAGGATTCTCGGCATGCAGCTCGTCACGCACCAGACGGGCCCCGGAGGGCAGAAGGTCCGCCGGCTGCTGATCGAGGAGGGCGCCGACATCCGGCAGGAACTCTACGTCGCGATGGTCGTGGACCGGGTGGCCCAGCGCGTGTGCCTGATGGCGAGCTCGGAAGGCGGCATGGACATCGAAGCGGTCGCGTCGAAGACGCCGGAGAAGATACACCGCGTGCTCATCGATCCGTTCAAGGGTCTCACCGACGCGGACGCCGACGACGTCGCGCGCAGGATCGGCATCCCCGAAGGCAGCATCCCGCAGGGCCGCGCGATGCTCCAGGGCCTCTACCGCGCGTTCGACGAGACCGACGCGTCGCTCGCCGAGATCAACCCGCTGGTCGTCACCGGCGACGGCCGCGTGATCGCCCTCGACGCCAAGCTCAACTTCGATTCGAACGCGCTCTTCCGGCACCCGGAAATCGTCGCCATGCGCGACCTCGACGAGGAGGACCCCGCCGAGGTCGAGGCGTCGAAGTTCGATCTTTCGTACATCTCGCTCGACGGCAACATCGGCTGCCTCGTGAACGGCGCCGGGCTCGCGATGGCGACGATGGACACGATCAAGCTGTTCGGCGCCGAGCCCGCCAATTTCCTCGACGTCGGCGGGGGGGCGACCGCCGAGAAGGTGACCGAGGCGTTCAAGATCATGCTGGAGAACCCGAAGGTGAAGGGCATCCTGGTCAACATCTTCGGCGGCATCATGCAGTGCGACACGATTGCCAACGGCATCGTTGCGGCAGTGCGCGAAACTCACCTGTCGGTGCCGCTGGTCGTCCGGATGAAAGGCACGAACGAGGACATCGGCCGGAAGATCCTGGCGGATTCCGGCCTGCCGATCATCGCCGCCGACAACATGGCCGACGCCGCGCAGAAGATCGTCGCGGCGGTCGGGCGGGATTAGCCCCCGCCCGCCGCATCCCGGCGCGCCTCCGGCCGCGCCCGGCGCCTCCAACCGACGCCCCATCCGAGGAAATGAAATGTCGATCCTGATCAACAGGGACACCAAGGTGATCACGCAGGGGATCACCGGCAAGACGGGCCAGTTTCACACGCGGACGTGCCGCGATTACGCCAACGGCCGGAGCTGCTATGTGGCCGGCGTCAATCCGAAGAAGGCGGGCGAGGACTTCGAGGGCATCCCGATCTACGCGACCGTCAGGGAAGCGAAGGCGGCCACCGGCGCCACCGTCAGCGTGATCTATGTGCCGCCGCCTTTCGCCGCGGCGGCGATCGACGAGGCGGTGGACGCCGGGCTCGACCTCGTCGTGTGCATCACCGAGGGCATTCCGGTGCGGGACATGATCCGCACGCGCCACCGGATGCAGGGGAAGCGGACGCTCCTGCTGGGTCCCAACTGCCCCGGTGTGATCACGCCCGACGAGCTGAAGATCGGCATCATGCCGGGACACATCCACCGCAAGGGCCGCATCGGCGTGATCTCGCGTTCGGGCACGCTGACCTACGAGGCCGTCGGGCAGCTGACCGAGATCGGGCTGGGGCAGTCGACCGCGGTGGGCATCGGCGGCGATCCGGTGAACGGCCTGAAGCACATCGACGTCCTGCGGCTTTTCAACGACGACCCGGAAACCGATGCGGTCGTGATGATCGGCGAGATCGGCGGCACCGACGAGGAGACCGCGGCACTCTGGGTGAAGGAAAACATGAAAAAGCCGGTGGTGGGCTTCATCGCGGGCGTGACGGCGCCGCCCGGCAAGCGGATGGGCCATGCGGGCGCGATCATTTCCGGCGGCAAAGGCACCGCGCAGGAGAAGCTCGCGGTCATGGAAGAGTGCGGCATTCGGGTCACCCGCAACCCTGCCGAGATGGGCAAGCTGCTGCAGTCGGTGCTGTAGTCCCCCTGTCGTCGGTGCGATCGGCGGTTGCGCTCGCCACAATCGCGGCCTGCCGTTAAACTCGGAAGTTGATGCGCCTGCGCAACCGCGCCCTCCAATCGCCGAACCCTTCCGATGCCCGAACGCCCGCCGCTCGATTGCGCCGTACTCTCCCACAAGGGGATGGTCCGTACCCACAACGAAGATGCGGTGTTCGTCGACGCCGCGGCCGGCATCGCGGTGCTCGCCGACGGCATGGGCGGCTACAACGCCGGCGAGGTCGCGAGCGGCATCGCGGTCGACGCCGTCAGCAGCGGCATGTTGCCGGAGCTCAAATCCGACCGTGAACTGTCGAAGGTGGACATCGCGAGCGGCCTCACGCACGCGGCGCTGCTCCTGCAGCAGACGATAGCCACGGCGAACAAGCAGATCTACGAGGCGGCGCAGGCGCGCCCCGAGTGCGCCGGGATGGGGACGACGCTCGTCGGCCTCGTGTTCTGCGGCAACCGGGTCAGCATCGGCCATATCGGAGACTCCCGCTGCTACCGGCTGCGGGGGGACAAATTCGAGCAGCTGACGCGCGATCATTCGCTGCTGCAGGAGCAGATCGACGGCGGCCAGCTGACGGAGGAGCAGGCGCGTTTCTCGCTGAACAAGAATCTCGTCACCCGCGCCCTGGGCATCGAGGCGATCGTGCCGGCCGACATCGTCGAGTACCGGGCCGAGGCCGAAGACATCTATCTGCTCAATTCCGACGGCCTGACGGACATGGTCGAGCCCGCCGTCGTGCATTCGATCCTCGACAAAAGCCGCCACGACCTGGCGGCCGCGGCGAAGGAACTCGTCGACACGGCCAACCAGAACGGCGGGCGCGACAATATTTCCGTCGTGCTGGTCAGGGTGCCGAAGGCGTTTCTGCCAAGCGCCGCGTGGGCGCAGCGCTACCTCGCGAAGAAGCGGGCGAAATAGCCCTGGCCGTGGGAAAGCTCGTCCACTTCCATGATGGCGGCAAGGCGGCCGAGATTCGGCTCGACCGGCAGCGGATCACGATCGGGCGCCGTCCGGACAACGACATCTGTCTCGCCTACCCCGCCGTGAGCGGCGCGCACGCCGCGATCGTGACGATCCTGGCGGATTCGTTCCTCGAGGACCTCGGCAGCACCAACGGCACGCTCGTCAACGGGGCCGTGGTCACCAAGCATTTCCTGCGCGACCGCGACGAAATCGACATCGGGCAGGAGATCCTCGTCTACCTGGTCGACGATGCCGCCACGCTCGAGGCTCCGCCGGCATCGGTCCGGACCGAGGGCGGCTCCCGGCGCGCCGGCGGCGCGGCTGCTGCCGCTCCGATCGCCCAGGTCGGGACCCGTGTCGTCGTCGGCGCACAGCGTGCCAAGCGCCGCTCGGACGCAGTCGCTCCGGAAGCGGCCGCCGAAGCGCTCGATTCCCTCGAGCGTTCCTTCGCCGCCGATTTCGGAGGCGAGGCGGCGGAGACCTCGGCCGCGCCGCTCGATGCCGGGATTCCTGCGGCGCCGGCGCCGCCGCCCGAGCGGCAGGCCGGACCTGTGCCTGCGCTCCGGGTGGTCGATGGCGCCAAGGCGGGGCGCATCGTCGCGCTGGTCAAGGACGAGACGCTGATCGGCCGGGCCGGCGTCCAGGTGGCGGCGCTCCGGCGCACGGAGGCCGAGATCCGCGTGGTGCCGGTCGAGGGAGCGAATCCGCCATCGTTGAACGGGGAACCCGTGGCGCCGGACGGACAATCGCTCGCGGCAGGCGATATCCTGGAGGTCGCCGGAACGAGGCTCGAGGTCGTCGTCCCCGGCCGGGGTCCCTCGGCCTGACGTCCTATTGGAAGGGGGCGGCGGCGCGGCGTATGATCCTGTGAGGGTCGGCCGCGCGGATCGGGAAATGGGGCGCGACGACGCGTTGAATGGGCAACCGGTGCAAAATGCGCGAAGCGTGCCGATCGGCGGGGTGCAACTGCCGCCCAGCGGCATGGCCCGGTGGCCGAGTGCGTCGCATTATATTGTGGTGAACAAGAGCCGTTTGCCACAGTATTTGCCAAGTCAGCGAGTTTTGCCGCAGTTTGACGGCGCGAATTTTTTAAAAAACAGATAGTTAACAGTTTTCCCTGAAGTGTCCTCTGGAGATTGACGAGGCTGGCACACCGATTGCTCAAATGGTCACAGCATCTCTGGGTGCTCGGTTCACGGGGTTTTCTCAAACGACCAAGGAGACAGGAAATGAAGCAGATCCAACAAGGTTTCACGTTGATCGAACTGATGATCGTCGTTGCGATCATCGGCATTCTGGCGGCGGTTGCGCTGCCGGCGTATCAGGACTACACGATCCGCGCCCGGGTTTCGGAAGCGGTGCTGGCGACGAGCCAATGCCGTACCGCGATCTCGGAGGTCTATCAGACAGCCGCCGCTGGCACGACGATCGGCGCCAACAACTGGGGTTGCGGCGAAGCGACCGGTGGCATCACGCAGTACGTCGATTCGATCGCCACCGACGGCAATGGTGTCATCACGGTGAGGCACGTCAGCCCACACGGCGCTTGGCGTGCGCCGCCAGCACGACATTGACGCTCACGCCGACCGACTCGGCCGGTACGCGCGCTGACGTATGCTGGCGTCGCCGACCCAGGTTGGTGGATTCAAGTGCGAACCCGGCACGATGCCCGCGAAGTACCTGCCGGGTTCGTGCCGTTGATGAAGGAAGCCTAACGGGAACGGTTGATTCCGGTCCCTGCAGCGCGAGGCCCCTCTGCGGAGGGGCCTTTTCCATGGCTGCGCCAGGCATGATCAAGTTTCCTCTGGACGTCGTCGCCGCAGGCGGCCTCGGCAAGGCGCAATCCGGCTCGCGCGGATTGCATGCCCCAATGCCCGGCCATGCCAGCCAGATCGATGACGTCTCTTGCCAGCGTCGAACGAATGCGCGCCTCGCGCCGCACGCCAACCGGTTTGCCAAACAGCCCTTGGCGCCTGTGGTCTGTGCCCCTTTTCCTCGTCAGCGCCCGGTGCTGCCGAAGCCGCCGTCGGAGCGCTCGCTGGCCGCGAAATCGGCGACGACGTCGAATTCGGCCTGCACGACCGGGACGATGACGAGCTGCGCCAGCCGCTCCAGCGGCTGGAGCGAATAAGAGGCCGCGCCGCGGTTCCAGCAGCTCACCATCAGCTGCCCCTGATAGTCGGAGTCGATCAGCCCGACCAGATTGCCGAGCACGATGCCGTGCTTGTGGCCGAGGCCCGAGCGGGGCAGGATCACCGCAGCGAGTCCGGGGTCGGCGACGTGGATCGCCACGCCGGTCGGAACGAGCTCGACGTGCCCGGGTGCGAGCGTGATCGGCGCGTCGATGCACGCGCGCAGGTCCATCCCCGCCGAGCCCGGCGTCGCGTAGGCGGGCAGATGCGGGCGAATCCGCTCGTCGAGAATCTTGAGCGCGATCCTTGCCGTGCGCGCCGTCATGGCGCTTTGGCGGCGGTGGATCGCGGCAGGCGCCGCGCGATCTCCGCGACCAGGCGCCGCGCGAGCGGGAGCTTGCCCATCCGCGGCAGCGGATGCGCGCCGGCTTCGTCGAACAGGACGACCTCGTTGTCGTCGCTGCCGAAGGCGTCCTGCGCCCGGTTGGCGACGATCAGCGGCAGCCGCTTGCGCCGGCGCTTCTCGTCCGCGTTGCGCTCGACGTCGTTCGTCTCCGCGGCGAAGCCGACGCAGTACGGCGCGCCGGGCCGCGCGGCGACGGTCGCCAGGATGTCGACCGTCGGCTGCAGCGTGATCGTCATCGGCGCGCCGCTCTTCTTGATCTTGGATGCTGCCGGCGCGACGGGCGTGTAATCGGCGACCGCCGCGACCGCGATGAAGGCATCGACGCCGTCCAGGCTCGAATCGACGGCCGCGGCCATCTCGGCGGCGCTGATGACGTCGATTCGCGCGACGCCGGCCGGCGTCGCGAGCGACGTCGGGCCGCTGACCAGCGTCACCGCCGCGCCCGCCTCGGCGGCGGCCTGCGCGAGCGCGATAACCCATCTTGCCCGAGCTGGTGTTGGTGATGCCGCGCACCGGGTCGATCGCCTCGAACGTCGGCCCGGCGGTGAGCAGCACGCGCCGTCCTGCGAGCAGCTTCGGTTGCGCCCATGCGACGACGGCGTCGAGGATTTCCTGGGGCTCGAGCATCCGGCCCTCGCCCGTCTCGCCGCACGCCTGGTCGCCGCTGCCGGGGCCGAGCACGACGACGCCGTCGGCGACGAGTCGCGCGACGTTGCGCTGGTTGGCCGCGTTCGACCACATCTGCCGATTCATCGCGGGCGCCACGAACAGCGTGCAGTCGCGCGCGAGCGTCAGCGTGGACAGCAGATCGTCGGCGTGACCGTTGGCGATCTTGGCGAGAAAGTCGGCCGAGGCCGGCGCAATGACGATCGCGTCGGCCCCGCGGGACAGATCGATGTGGCCCATCCCGTTGTCCGCGCCGGATTGCCACAGATCGGTGAGCACCGGCCGGCCGGACAGCGCCTGCAGCGTCAGCGGCGCGACGAAGCGGCAGGCGGCCGCCGTCATGCAGACGTCCACCGTGATGTCCGCCTTCACGAAGAGCCGCGTGAGTTCGGCGGCCTTGTAGGCGGCGATGCCGCCGGTGAGGCCGAGTACGATCCTCGAAAGCGGCTTGGTATCCATGATCCCGATGGCGAATGCAGGAGCGACGGCGCGAAGTTTACACTGGCCCGGCTCCTGCCACCGATTCCAGGAAACGCTCGAGCGCGCGCACGGGCTCGAGATCCCCGAAGAGCACGCTGCGGCGCGCGATCAATTCGTCACGCAGTTTGAGACGCAGCGCCGAGTCGCGCGCGAGCGCCACCGCCAGCTCGACATAGGCCTCGTCCGTCGTCGCGACGAGCGCATCCATGCCCATGCGCCGCAGGATGCCGCTGGCGAGCCGGCCGCGCATGAACTCGCCTTCCCGACCCACGACCGGCAGGCCGCATTCGATCGCCTGGATCGCGGTGTTGAAGCCCGAGAACCCCAGCGTGTCCAGCAGCATGTGCGCGCGCTGCATCAAGCCGAAGAACCGCGCGCGGTCGAGCGTGGGCACGAAGGTGACGCAATCGGCGAAGCGGAGCCCGGCCTGTGCGAACCGCTGCTCCAGCCGCTGCTCCAGCAGACGGCTCACCTCGCCATCCCTGGGCCGGAAGAAAACCAGCCGGCAGGGACCGGCGCGACGGGCAATCTCGATCCACACGTCATCGTGCAATGGCGAATACTTGAAAGGCGTGCCCGGACACAACAACAGCGGCACGTCCTGCGGCAGGCCGAGTGCGTCGAGGTCGGGCGCCACTGCGGTCGGCGCCAGCGGCTCGTAGCAGACGCCGAGATGAGGCAGCGCGACCAGCCGCTCGGTGTAGTTTTTCGCAGCGCCCGGCGGCTCGAGCGCCTCCGCGGACAGGTAGTGGTCGATCGTGGGAAGGCCGGTTGTCTCGGGATGGCCCCAGGTGGCGGCCTGCGCTCGCGCGAGACGCATGCTGGCGAGCTTGACCGTGAGTGGATCCATCCCTATCTCCGGATAGATCAGCACGTCGAGTCCGCAGCCCGCGATGGTGGTCGCCCATTGCCGCAACTCGCGCCGCCCGCTTTCCAGCCGATGCGCCCATTGCCGGGCTTGCTCGGTCTCGGCGTCGCTCTTCGCGCCGAGATTGAAGAGGTACAGCTCGAAACGCCGTTTGTCGAGATGCTTGACCCAACCCTTGACGATGGCGTTCCAGACCGAATGTTCGCGCAGTTGCGCCGACGCGATCCCGACGCGGACGGGTCCGCTTGCGCGCGCCGCGATAGCCGGCACATGGTCCTTCTGCCACGGGACCATCAGGCGAGCGCACAACGCTCCGTAGCGAGCCAGGAGATCGCGATTGCCGGTTGCCTGATACGCGAGATAGTAGGGCTGCATCGAGCCCACCGCCTTGTCACCGTCCACGCTCCTCGCGGCATCGAACCACTTGTCGAGCTCGGACGAGCATGCGCGCGAAATTCGAGCGCGACTTCGCCACCTCGCCGACCTCGGCGCAGAGCGGCGAAATCTGCGCCATCGCCAGCGACCACCGCGCCCGGACGTGCGAGGGTTCCGCGGCGAGCGCGCGCTGAAAACACTCGATGGCCTCGGATGAGCGCAGTTGACGCATCAGCACGTTGCCGAGCTGGTAGTGCGCGTCCGCGTTCGAGGGTTGCGCGGCGATCGCTTCCCGGAAGGCCGCCGCGGCGCCCTTGGTGTCATCGCGCTCGAGGCATTGCGTGCCTTCGAAGATGTGAGCCGCCGCCGACCGGGGTTGATCCCGCACCAGCTTGCGGCCAAGCTCCCGGGCTTCGTCGCCGCGGCCCAGGTCCGAGAGCGCCAGCGCGAGACCGATCTGCGCCTCGATCAATCCGGGCTCGAGCTCGATCGCCCGCCGGTAACGATCAAGTGCCTCGGCCGAGGCCCCGCTGTCGCGCAGCACGTTGCCAAGATTGCAGTGCGCCGCGGCCGACGCCGGATCGGATGCGAGCACGCTCTCCAGGCATTGGCGGGCCTCCGCGTAGCGCCCGAGGCGCGCGAGCACCGTGCCGCGGCTGCGCAACGCGGTCGTGGACTTCGGATCGAGCTTCTGCGCCCGGTCCAGCGCGTCGAGCGCACGCTTGGATTCGCCCGCCCTGTCCAGCGCGATGCCGAGATTGCTCAACGCCTCGGCATGATCCGGCTTGAGCCTGACCGCCGCTTCGAGCGCGTTCACGGCCCCGCGCGCGTCGCCCAGGTCGAGCAGCGTGGCGCCGAGGTTCGTATGCGCCGGCACCGATTTGCCGTCGGCCGCGGCGGCACGACGGAAGTGCGTCGCCGCGTCCTGCAGCCGGCCTTGCCGCCGCAGCTGGTTGCCGAGGTTGTAGTGGGCGTCGCCGAACCCCGGCTGCAGCTTGACCGCGCGCTCGAAGCAGGCCAGGGCGTCGTCGGGACGACCCTGGCGCAGATGGACATTGCCGAGGTTGTTGTATGCGGCGGCGAACTTGGGGTTGAGACCGATCGCATCCGAGATGAGAGCCTTCGCCTCGTCGAGACGGCCGGTCTGCAGCGCGACGACGCCCAGCAGGTGCATGGCATCGAAATGCTTCGGCATCGCGGCCAGAACCTGGCGGTAGGCCATATCGGCCTCCTTGAGTCGGCCGGCCTGGTGATGCGAGACCGCTGCGTTCAGCAGCGCGTTGGCCCCGCCTGCGGGTGGGCCGGGCCGGCCCGGACGCATCGTCATGCGGCGAGTTCCTCGGTGGGTGACGAACGCGCGGCCGTCAGAACAGGGGAATGCTCATGCGCCGCCGGACTGGGCGGCGGCCACGACGGCGGCGAGCTCGTACGTCATCGCGTCGACGAAGGGCTTCGGGTAGCCGGCCTCGAGCAAAGCCCACTTGAAATGGTTGGCGAGGCGCGCCTTCGTGTAAAGATTGAGCTTGTTCTGCCGTGCGTAGTCGTACGCCTGGCGCAACACCAGATCGTGCGTCCTCTTCTGCTTGGCTTCCGCCTTCTTGCCGTGGGCGTCGACGCTTGCGGGCGGTACGCGCTTGACCAGATCGCCGACCATGCCGACCGCCAGCGCATCCACCGCCTTCGTGTCGAACCACGTGAACATCATGATTTCTCCATCATCCCAATGGCGAATAGAAGCCTGACGGCGCGAAGTTTACACTGCCTGCCGGGCTCGCGAGGCGTCCGGCATCGGCCTGGAAGGAATCCACTGCGCGAGGGACGCCGTCCGCGCGGGCAATCGTGATTGATCGGGAGCGAAGTGTCATGCGCGTTCTTGCAGGTCTGCGCGGCGAACGACCGCGTGAGCGACTGCTCGCGCACGGCGCGGCGTCGTTGTCCGACGCCGAGCTGGTGGCCCTGCTGCTGCGCACCGGAACCGCGGGCCGCAGCGCGCTCGAGATTGCGCGCTCCCTCATCGCGCGGTTTGGCGGTGTGGCCGGGCTGCTTGCGGCGCCCGCCGCCGAAGTCGCCACGGTGCATGGTGTCGGCCCGGCGAAAGGCGCGGAGCTCGCGTCCATCATCGAACTGGCGCGACGCTCGCTAGTCCCAGGAAGCACGCAAGCGCGACGCGCTCACCTCGCCCCAGGCAGTCCGCGACTATCTGCGGCTGTTGCTGGCGGCGCGGCCGTACGAGGTGTTCGTCGGCGTTTTTCTCGACAGCCAGAACCGGCTTCTCGCCGCGGACGAGCTGTTCCGCGGCACGCTGGCGCAGACCTCCGTCTACCCGCGGGAAGTCGTCAAGGCGGCCCTCGCGCGCAATGCCGCGGCGATGATCTTCGCCCACAATCACCCCTCGGGCGTCGCCGAACCCAGCCGCGCCGACGAGCTCCTCACCCAGGCGCTGAAGCAGGCCCTCGCGCTGGTCGACATCCGCACGCTCGACCATTTCGTCGTTGCCGACGGCCAGCTCACGTCGTTCGCCGAGCGGGGATTGCTATAGAGAAGTGTTTGCGGTTCACCACCGCGCTGCTGCGCGCCCGAAAATTGCGGCAGGAAGACAGAGCTACGGGTTACACTACGCGCGCCGCATCGAAAGTCATCGTCGCGCGAACGCATGCAAGCCGGCTTGCGCGCAAGAGCGTGGCGCGACAACTGACACTGAACCGATCATGAAGGTGAGAACGGAGCCAATTGGCGCCGGCGCGCACGGCGACCCCTCGTCCCTGCCACCTGCCGCCGCTTTCGGTTCCGCCGGTTCATCGCGGCGGGCTGACGTGGCCTGTCTCGCCGTCCTCGGCCTGGTCTGGATCGCAATGGCCGTGCTGGCGAACCCGATCGGAGATTTCCCGCTCAACGATGACTGGGTCTACGGCCTGGCCGTCAAGTCGATCCTCGAGTCCGGACGATTCAGCCTCCCGAGTCCCGCGTCGGCCAATCTCCTGCCGCAGGCCTATTGGGGTGCCCTGTTCTGCCTCCCGTCCGGTTTCTCGTTCACGGCTTTGCGCCTGTCGACGCTGGTGCTCGGGCTCCTCGGCGTCTGGGCAACTTTCGGCATCCTCCGGCAACTCGGCGCGGGCGCCGGGATCGCGTTGCTCGCTGCCGCTCTCATCGCGGGCAATCCGCTGTACTTCGCGCTGGCCAACACGTTCATGACGGACGTGCCATTCGTTGCCGTCTCGGCCGCCTCGCTGTTCTTCCTCGTGCGCTGGTCGTTCCATTCGAGCGCTCGGGATGCGCTGCTCGGCCTGCTGCTGGCCATGGTTGCCATTCTCATCAGGCAGGCTGGCATCGTCCTTCCGCTGGGCTTCGCGATTGCGTACGTGGTCAAGCGGGGCCCGGGATTCAGGACAATAGCCGTCGCGGTCGTGCCCTTGCTGATCGGGGTGCTGCTGCATTTCGGATTCCAGGCGTGGCTTCACCAGACGGGTGGCACGCCGGCCGCGGGCGAGCCGCCGCTCTTCGCTACGGTTGCCGAGAATCTGCGCCACGCATTCAGAGTCCCGCTGCGCCTCTTCATTTTTTTCGCCTATGCAGGATTCTTTTCGCTCCCCATTCTCGCCGTCGTCTCGTCGCGGGCATGGGAGCGCTCGGATGCCGCGCGACGGCGTACATTGCTCGCTGTTTTCGTCGCGGCGATTGCGGCGTCCGTCGTCGGGATGGTGACGATTGGCAGGCCGATGCCATTTATCGACAATATGCTGAACGATTTCGGCGTGGGGCCGCTGACGCTTACCGATTCGTATTTCCTGAAACGGAACATTCCGGACGTTCCGGCATGGCTGTCGGCATTCTGGTTCGTGGCAACGATTGCCGCCATCCTCGGATCGGCGCTGCTCGCGTGCTTGGTTCCATACGGTCTTCGTGGCGTCAGGAGGCGTGCGTTGGCTTCCGGCAACGCGCCCGCGATGATCGTCGTGGTCGGCTCCGCAATCGCCTACGTGATCCTCGCCGCGCTGGCGCTCCGGTTTTTCTACGACCGGTATATGTTGTTCCCGCTGCTTTCCGTCGTGCTCGTCGCGGGCTTCCTTTGCGGGGACGCGTCATCCGGGAAATTGTCGAAGCGAGGAAGCGCAGTGCTAGTGCTGATCTTGACGCTGCAGGCGATGTTCACCGTCGTCGCGACACGCGATTATCTCGAATGGAACCGGACAAGGTGGGCAGCGACGAGTGCGCTGCTGGCGGCGGGCGTACCGCGGACATCGATCGACGGCGGGTACGAATTCAACGGCTGGCTCGGTTACGATCCGGGCTACAAGAGAAAGCAGGGCAAGAGTCCATGGTGGGTGACCGACGACGAGTACGTCATCGCGTCGGGCCCGATGCCGGGATATTCGGCTTTTCGGGCGTACCCGTTCTGGAGACTGCTGGCGGGGCGAAAGTCCGAGGTGGTGGTCCTGCGCCGGGACCGGCAGTAGGCTGCGGGCGCCTCGCCGGTTCGATGTGAACCGCCGCCTTGCGGCCGAATGCTCCCGAATCCGACGTCCGGAGCCGGGGCTGACCCGAGCCGGACAAGCCGCATCGGCCGGTCCTATCCTCGCATCGGCACCCCGATCGTGCACATATCGTTGATGGCATACTGTTTGCTACAGCAATTGCCATGCGTATTCTCCATATCACCGCCGCGTCCCAATCGCCTCCCTGTGGCCGATTGGGGCAGATTCTGCCCGGCCGGGAGATCCGGACATGAAGGCCGTCATCCTTGCGGGGGGCCTCGGCACCCGCATCAGCGAGGAGACCGTGGTTCGCCCCAAGCCCATGGTGGAGATCGGCGGCAAGCCGATCCTCTGGCACATCATGAAGAGCTATTCGGCGGCGGGCATCCACGATTTCGTCGTCTGCTGCGGCTACAAGGGCTACCTCATCAAGGAATACTTCGCCAACTACTTCCTGCACATGTCGGACGTCACGTTCGACCTGCGCAACAACGCGATGGAGGTGCACCAGAAGCATGTCGAGCCCTGGCGGGTTACGCTGGTCGACACCGGCGAGCGCACGATGACCGGTGGCCGACTGAAACGCGTGCGCAGCTACATCGGCGATGCGGACTTCTGCATGACCTATGGCGATGGCGTAAGCGACGTCGACATCGCGGAGCTGCTGCGCTTTCACGCCGGGTCGGGCCGGCTCGCCACGATCACGGCCATCCAGCCGGCGGGTCGTTTCGGTGCGCTCGACGTGCAGGGAGACGCGGTCGCCGCCTTTGTCGAGAAGCCGCAAGGGGACGGCGCCTGGTTCAATGGCGGGTACTTCGTGCTCTCGCCGAAAACGCTCGACTACATCGACGGCGACGACACGCTCTGGGAGCGGGAGCCGGTGGTCAGGCTCGCGGCCGAGCGCCAGCTCGGCGTCTTCCGGCACCGGGGATTCTGGCAGCCCATGGACACGCTGCGCGACAAGACACTGCTCGAAGAACTCTGGCAATCCGGCAACCCGCCGTGGAAGACCTGGGATTGAATCGCTCGTTCTGGCGCGACCGTCGCGTCCTCGTCACCGGGCACACCGGCTTCAAGGGCGGCTGGCTGTCTCTGTGGCTGCAGGCGCTGGGGGCGAAGGTTAGCGGCTTCGCGCTGCCGCCGACGACACGACCGTCCTTCTTCGACGCGTGTCGCGTGGCGGAGGGGATGGAGTCCGGCTTCGCGGATCTGCGGGACCGGCAGCAGGTCCTGGCGGCGGCGCGCACCGCCGATCCGGAAATCGTGCTGCACCTCGCCGCGCAGCCGCTGGTCCGGCGGTCGTACGCCGACCCGGTGGAGACCTACGCCACGAATGTGATGGGCACCGTTCACCTGCTCGAAGCGGTGCGAACGCTTCCGGCGGTGCGCGCGGTGGTCATCGTCACCAGCGACAAGTGCTACGAGAATCGCGAATGGGTCTGGGGGTACCGCGAGAACGAGCCGATGGGCGGCTTCGATCCCTACGGCAGCAGCAAGGGATGCGTCGAGCTGGTGACGGCGGCGTATCGCGATTCCTTCTTCCACCCCTCGCGCCACGCCGAGCACCATGTCGCGATCGCCACGGCGCGCGCGGGCAACGTGATCGGTGGCGGCGATTGGGCGGCCGACCGCCTGGTCCCCGACTGCTTGCGCGCGATCGACGGGGGCACGCCGCTGCGACTCCGATTTCCCGACGCCGTGCGCCCATGGCAGCACGTGCTGGACCCGCTCGCGGGCTACATGACGCTGGCCGAACGCCTGCATGTCGAGGGAACCGATTTCGCCGAGGCCTGGAACTTCGGTCCCTCGGATGAGGACGCGCGACCCGTTCGCTGGGTCGTCGAGCAGTTGATCCAGGGTTGCGGCAGCCGCGTGTCGCTGGGAGCGCGAACCTTCGCCCCAGCCGCACGAGGCGAATAACCTGAGACTCGACTGTGCGAAGGCGCGCTCCCGGCTGGGCTGGCGTGCCCGCTGGCCGTTGCCCGTCGCGCTGGAGAAGATTTGTGCCTGGCACAAGGCCTTCGGCAGCGGAGCGAACATGCGCGACCGCACCCTCGCCCAGATCGGCGAATTCGAGGCGGCGTTTCGATGAACGCGCCGCTGCAAAGGCGAGACGAGATCCGGCAACGGATCGGCGAGCTGGTGGCGGAATACGCCGCGCTGGCTTTCGCACCGGCGCCGTTCGTCCCCGGCGACCACGGTGATCCCGGCCTCGGGCAAGGTGATCGGCGGTCCCGAATTGCACAACATGGTCGAGGCGTCCCTCGACGGATGGCTGACGACCGGCCGTTTCAACGAGGCGTTCGAGCGGCGGCTGGCGGAGTTTCTGGGCGTGAAGCACGTTCTCACAACCAATTCCGGGTCGTCGGCAAACCTGCTCGCGTTCTCCGCCCTCACGTCGCCGAGCCTCGGCGACCGGGCGATCCGCCCCGGCGACGAAGTCATCGCCGTCGCCGCGGGGTTTCCGACGACGGTCAATCCCATCCTGCAGTTCGGCGCGGTGCCGGTGTTCGTCGACGTCGACATCCCGACCTACAACATCGACGTCACCCGCATCGAAGCCGCCATCGGCCCGAAAACGCGGGCCATCATGCTCGCTCACACGCTCGGCAATCCATTCGACCTCACCGAGGTCGCGCGGGTCGCGGAGCAGCACGGCCTGTGGCTGATCGAAGACTGTTGCGATGCCCTGGGCGCGACCTACGGCGGGCGCCTCGTCGGCACGTTCGGAGACATCGGCACGCTGAGCTTCTACCCGGCCCACCACATCACGATGGGCGAGGGCGGCGCCGTCTTCACCAACGACGACGACCTGCGACGCGTGCTGGAATCGTTTCGCGACTGGGGGCGCGATTGCTATTGCCAGCCGGGCAAGGAGAACACCTGCGGCAAGCGCTTCTGCTGGAAGCTCGGCCAGCTGCCCTACGGCTACGACCACAAATACACGTACTCGCACCTCGGCTACAACCTCAAGATCACGGACATGCAGGCGGCGTGCGCGCTGGCGCAGATGGATCGCCTCGAAGGCTTCATCGCATGCGCGCAGGCAAAACTTCGCCTGGCTCAAGGATCGATTGCGGTCGGTGGAGGAGTTTCTCGTTCTGCCCGAAGCCCACCGCAGGCGCCGATCCGTCCTGGTTCGGCTTTCTCCTCACGCTGCGCGACCAATCCCGGACGCGGCGAGTCGAGCTGCTCGAGTATCTCGACCAGTACAGGATCGGCACGCGGTTGCTGTTCGCCGGCAACCTGACGCGCCAGCCATCGATGGCCGGCAGGCAATTCCGGGTGTCCGGCGACCTTGCGAACACGGACCGGATCATGCACGACACCTTCTGGATCGGCGTCCATCCCGGACTCACGACGGAGATGCTCGACTTCGTCGCCGCGAAGATCGAAGCCTATTTCGGCGTAAATTTCTGACTGCGCATCAGCGAGGACCGCAATGATTCCACAGCGCGACCGCGACATATTCGAGAACCTCTTCATTCTCGAGTTGGCCAACAATCACTGGGGCGACGTGGAGCGTGGCCTGAAGATCATCCGCGATCATGCCATTGTCGCCCGGTACAACAACGTGCGGGCGGCGATCAAGCTGCAGTTCCGGGATGTGGACGAATTCATCCACCCGAGCTTCAAGGGGACGGACACGCTGCGCTATGTGAAGAAGACCGAGGCGACGCGGATGTCCCGCGAGGGCTTTGCCCAGATGGTGCACGAGATCCGTTCGCTCAGTTGCATCCCGATGGCCACGCCCTTCGACGAGCCCTCGGTGGACCTCTGCGTACAGTTCGATTTTCCCATCATCAAGGTGGCCAGTTCCGATCTCAACGACTGGCCGCTGCTGGAGAAAGTCGCGTCGACGCGGCGCCCGGTGATCGTTTCTTCCGGCGGAGCCTCGGAAAAGGATCTCGACGATCTCGTGAGCTTTTTCGAAAAGCGCAACATCCCGTTGGCCATCAACCACTGCGTGTCGCTCTACCCTTCGGAGGACGATCAGCTCGAGCTCAATCAGATCGATTACCTGCGGCTGCGCTATCCGGAGCACGTCATCGGGTTCTCCACGCACGAGTTTCGCGATTGGCATTCGTCGATGCTGATCTCCTACGGCAAGGGTGCCCGCACCTGGGAGCGCCACATCGACATCAGGCACGGCGACAAGGACGTGGCGCCCTACTGCTCACTGCCGGAGCAGATCGACGAGTGGTTCAAGGCGTTCCAGAAGGCGCGCGAGATGTGCGGCGGGTCGGGCGGAGGAAAGCGCGTCATCGGCCGGAAGGAAATCGAGTATCTGGACGCATTGGTGCGCGGGGTCTACGCGCGGCGCGACCTCGACGTGGATTACGTGTTCGCGCGCGAGACGTTCGCGGAGGATTTCTACCTGGCCGTGCCTCTCAGGAAGGGCCAGTTGTCCTGCCGCGAGATCATGAACGGTGAGCGGCTGGTCAGCGCCATCGGGGCAGACGAAGCATTGACCATCAGCCATATCGCCGGGCCTTACAGCGAGAATCCGGCGTTGCGCTCGCTGATCCTCAATCGCGGTCTGTGACGCGCGTGTCCGCAGCTCCAATCTGGATTGGTCCCGGGTCGCCGGCGTGAAGACGTTGCTGCTGACCGGGGGCACCGGTTTCTTCGGACGATCGATTCTCGATGCGTTTCGGCGCGGCCTGCTCGCTCCAGTCCGGGATCGACCGTATCGTCGCCGTCGCGCGCCGCGCCAGCGGCCTGCGCGCCGAGGTCCCCGAGCTGTGCAGCCGAGCGGTTGAACTCGTGGACACCGATGTCCTGCGTCTCGACTCGACCTTTGACGCGGATGTCGTGATCCATGCGGCGGCATCGTCGGACGCGAAGCGCTACCAGGTCGATCCGGCCGGAGAGACTCGGATCATTGTCGAAGGAACGTGTCGCGTCTGCGACGTCGTCAAGCATGCACGACGGCGACCGCGCCTCTTGTACGTAAGCTCGGGTGCCGTGTATGGCCGTCAACCGGCCGGGGTGGCTGCGCTTGGCGAGAGCGCTCCGCAGACGGCGGATGCCGATCCGGACAAGGACGCCTACGCGCAGGCGAAGCGGACCGCCGAGGCCATCGTCCGCGACCTGGCGGAGAGCTCCGGCGTGGCGGCCCGCATCGCGCGCTGCTTCGCGTTCGTCGGGCCATGGCTTCCCCTGGACCGGCATTTCGCGATCGGCAACTTCATCGGCAACGCGCTGCGCGGCGAGCCGATCGAGGTGCGGGCGCGGCACGCCGTGATCCGGAGCTATCTGCACGCCGACGATCTCTCGGTGTGGCTGCTGCGGCTCGCGACTGCGGAGGGCGAAGGGTGCGCGACGTTCAACGTCGGATCCGATGAGGCCGTCTCGATCCGCGATCTGGCGGCGCTGGTCGCCGCCGCGGGTGGGGTCGGGGTCTCGGTGTCCGCGCCCCCGGCTCGAGGCATCGCCGACGGCGCGGACCGAACGGACCGTTACGTCCCCGACGTCGGCAAGGCAAGAAGCGAACTCGGGCTGGCGGTGACGATTCCGCTGCGCGAGGCGGTCGGACGCACGCTGACGGCGCTGGCGAAATCGTCCTCGCGCCGACCTGCCGAGCGAGCGCGTGAACCTGCCAGGATGCCGCGATGACATGCGCGTACGAGACGCTTCGCGGATGCCCGGTATGCGGCAGCCATGAGGCCGTCGCGCTGCACGAGCTTCGCTTCGTCCTGCCGAAAGGTTCACCGCTTCCTCCGGGATACATGCTGGCATCCTGTGCCGACTGCGGTGCCTGCTTCGCCGATACGCCGGCGCCACAGGAAGCCTACGATCGACATTACCGGCAATTCTCCAAATACGACGATCCCTCGCTCGGAACCGGTGGCGGCACATCGATTCTGGACCGAGAGCGGCTGGAAGAGACCGTTGCGCTCATTGCGCGTCGGCCGCTTCCTCGCGGCACGGCCAGCCGCATCCTGGACATCGGATGCGCCGGCGGCGGCCTGTTGCTTGCGCTGGCCGGGCGTGGCTTCGATGAGCTCGCCGGGCTGGATCCGTCGCCCGCATGCGTCCAGCGGGTTCGGGCGCACGGGTTCGCGTGCCATCAGGGCACGCTCTCCGACCTGCGGCGCGCGCTGCCTCCCGGAGCTACCTATGATGTCGTGATCCTCTCGCACGTCGTCGAGCACCTGGTCGACGTCCGCGAGGCCCTGTTCGCGGTGCGAGACCTGCTCGCGGACGACGGCGTCTGCTATGTCGAGGTTCCCGACGCCGGCCGCTATGCCGTCGATGCGTTCGTCCCGTTCTATTTCTTCGATTCCGAGCACATCAATCACTTCGACCGTTCGACGCTTCGGAACCTGGCTCGTGCCACGGCATTCGACGTTCTGTCCGACGGCCAGCGGGACCTGCGCCTGGACGGCAGCAAGCTCTATCCGGCGGCATGGTCGCTCCTGCGGAAAGGGCAACCTGGACGGAAACCGGCGTACGACGCGCAGTTGCGCACCACGCTAGTGACGTACGTCGCAGCCTCGACGCGCGCGCTGGACCCGCGCTCGCTCGATGACCTGGCAGCCCGCGGCTGCCCGGTGCTGCTGTGGGGCGCCGGGTCTCATGCCCAGAGGATGCTGCAGAATACTTCACTCGGCCGCTGCAATCTGGTGGGGGTCGTCGATCGCGATGCCGGCAAGCAGGGGCATGCGCTGCTCGGCCACGAAATCCGTTCTCCGGAAGCCGTCTTGGACGGATTGGCACCCGAGGTTACGATCGTCATTGCCAGTGTCCTGCACGGCGACCAGATCGCCGCATCGATTGCCGGTGCCGGCCTTCCGAATCCCCTCTTGGTGGCGCGCTGATCATGACCCGGAAGATGATTTCGATTTTGACGCCGTGCTTCAACGAGGAGCCCGGCATCGCGGAGTGCCATCGGCAGGTCCGGGAGATCTTCGAAACCCGGTTGACCGGCTACGACTACGAGCATGTGTTCATCGACAATTGCTCCGTCGACGGCACGGTGGCCATACTCAAGGCGATCGCGGCAGGCGACCGGCGGGTGAGGATCATCGTGAACTCGCGCAATTTCGGCGCGGCGCGCTCGAGCTTTCACGGATTTCTGGAGACACGTGGCAATGCCGTGATTCCCGTCCTCGCCGACCTGCAGACCCCGCCCGACATCATCCCCCAGCTGGTGGCGAAGTGGGAGCGAGGCTGCCCGATGGTTGTGGCTGTGCGCACGGGGGCGGAGGACGGCTGGTTCATGCGGCATTGCCGCAGGGCGTTTTACCGCCTGATGACGCGATTCTCCGGCGTCCAGCAGATCCCCAATTTCATCGGTTTCGGCCTTTATGACGCCTCCGTCGTTCAAGTGATGCGTGACATTCAGGAGCCCGATCCCTACTTCCGCGGCCTGGTCTGCGAGGTCGGTTTCGAGAAGGAATTCGTCGAGTACCATCAGCCCCCGCGTCGCCACGGCAAGTCCAGCTATACGTTCCTGAGCCTGCTCGACTACGCGGTGCTGGGCCTCACGAGCTACTCGAAGGTCCCGCTGCGCATCATGACGATCGTAGGAGTGACGCTGTCCGCGCTTAGCATGCTGGTCGCGGTTTCCTATCTGGTCATCAAGCTCGTCCGATGGGAGACGTTCGAACTCGGTCTCGCGCCGCTGCTGATCGGAACTTTCTTCTTCGCGTCCGTGCAGCTTCTCTTTGTCGGCCTGATCGGCGAATACGTGGGCGCCATCTACGCGCAGGTCAAAAGACGCCCGCTGGTGGTCGAAAGGGAGCGCATCAATTTCGATGAATCAGATGAGCGCCGGTGAGTTCGCGGCTGCTGCCGCGGCGCCTGGTGTATCGCTGCCCGCGGACGTTTTGCCACGGATGACGAGATGACGATTCGCGGTGCCGACTACATCGCCCGACGGATGGCCGAACAGGGGCTGACCCACGCATTCGGCGTCACGGGCGGGGGTGCGATGCACTTGAACGATGCAATCGGCGCCGAGCCGAGACTTGCCACTGTGTACTTCCACCATGAACAGGCTGCGGCGATGGCCGCCGAGGGTTACGCGCGGATCGCCGGCCGGCCGGCGCTCCTCAATGTAACCACCGGTCCGGGAAGCATCAACGCCCTGAACGGCGTGTTCGGCGCCTATACCGACTCCATCCCGATGCTCGTCGTCTCGGGTCAGGTGAAGCGGGAAACGCTGCGCGCGCTGAATCCGGTCGCCGGGCTGCGCCAGCTTGGCGACCAGGAGGTCGACATCATGGCGATGGCGGCTCCGGTCACGAAGTGGTGCCAACTCGTGCGCTCCGCCCGAGGACATTCCCGGCGCGGTCGATCGCGCGCTGGTCGAGGCAGTATCGCAGCGTCCGGGTCCGGCATGGATCGACGTGCCCGTTGACGTGCAGGGCGGGGCGATGCCGGAGTGCACCCGCACCGATCTGCCGCTCGAGTATCCGCCCCACCTCGTCCCTGATCCGCAGGCGGCCGTCTCGGTGCTGGCGGAGCTGCGCCGTGCTCGCCGACCGGTGATCCTGGCCGGCACCGGCGTACGGGTCGCCGGCGCGGAAAGCGCTTTTCTCGACGTGGCGGAGCATCTCGGCATTCCCGTGGTCACGGCGTGGACGCACGACCTGATCCACGAGGACCATCCGCTGTTCGCCGGCCGGCCGGGAACCATCGGCACGCGGGCCGGCAACTTCGTCGTCCAGAACGCGGACTGCGTTCTCGTGCTCGGGTCCCGCCTGAACATCCGCCAGGTGAGCTACAACTGGGCGAGCTTCGCGCGCAATGCCCGCAAGATATGGGTGGACATCGATCGCGCCGAATTCGACAAGCCGTTCGTGCTGCCCGACCTCGCGATACAGGCGCACCTGGCGCCGTTTCTCGCCCAGCTGCGCGCCGCGGTCACGGCGGAACGCTGGACCGCGCAGCATGGGGACTGGCTGCGCTGGTGCCAGGCGATTCGCCGGCGATATTCTCCGCAGGCTTCGGACTATCCGGTGTCCCCGGATGCCATCAACGCGTACCACTTCGTCGACGAGCTCTTCACGCAGCTCGGACCGGACGACATCGTGGTCTGCGGCGACGCTACCGCCACCATCGTTCCGTTCCAGATCGGCCGCCTCAAGCCCGGCATGCGGCTGTTCAGCAATTCGGGAAGCGCGTCCATGGGCTACGACCTTCCCGCAGCCATCGGAGCGGCGATCGCGCGACCCGGCGCGCGCGTGATCTGCCTCGCGGGCGACGGCAGCGTCATGATGAACATCCAGGAGCTGCAGACGCTGCGCGCCCTCGGAGCCAACGTGAAGGTGCTGGTGCTGGACAACGGCGGTTACCTGTCGATCAAGCAGACGCAGTGGAATTTCTTCGGACGCGAATTCGGCGCGTCCCCCGATTCCGGCGTCACGTTTCCGGACTTTCTGCGCATCGGCGAAGCGTTCGGACTGCCCGCCTCCGACCTCACCCGCGAAGGATGGCGCCGCGAGCTGCGGGACGTGCTGGCGCGCGCGGGTCCCGTCGTCTGCCGCGTGCCGCTGGACCGCAAGCAGGAGTTCCAGCCCCGGCTGAAGTCCCGGATGGTCGACGGCGTGATCCGCACCCCGGAGCTCGAAGACATGTTTCCGTTTCTGCCGCCACAGGAGATCGAGGCGGTGCGGCAGAGCGCGCTGGCGATCGAATGAGGCCGGAACTCAGACCTCCGCAAGGCTGGGCTGCTGCCCGGCGCCGGTGACTGCGATGGACCCGGAGATCAACCAACTCCTTCAGGCGCCGTTCGATATCGCGCCGCTGACGTCCGAGGTCGTCATCTACGGCGCCGGCAACACCGGACGTGCGGTCGGTTCCTACCTCGCGGGCGCCGGCCATCGGGTGGTGGCCTTTCTCGATGCCGGCAGTCCACCGGGGCAGCAGATCCAAGGAATTCCCGTGCATCGTCCCGCCGAATGGCCGGAGAGCCGGCGAGCGATCGGGCTCGACGTCGTGGTCGCCGTCCACAACTACGGTGTTGACATGGTCGGGCTTCTGGCCGAGATCCGTGGCCTCGGCTTTCGCCGTGTCCTCAACATGATCCATTTCCACAATCTGTTTCCGGACGGACAGCCGTTCCGTTTCTGGCTCACTTCCCGTGCCTTTTATCGTGGACGCGAGCGCGAGATCGAGACGGCCGCATCGCTGCTGGGGGATGCGGCCAGCCACCGCTGGTTCAACGATGTGCTTGCGTTCCGCTTGACCGGGGACTACGGCCGACTGCCTGCCCCGAGCCCGGTCGATCAATATTTTCCCGGCGACCTGCCGCGCTGGAGAAACCCGATGCGGTTCGTCGACTGTGGCGCCTTCAACGGTGACACCGTCGAAGCCCTGGCCCGTGCCGGCTACGAGTTCGAGGCGATTGCCGCGTTCGAACCGGACCAGGTCAACTACGCCGCGCTGGTCGCCCGGGTCGGGCGCCACGGACCCGCATTCTGCTTTCCCTGCGGTGTGGCGGGTTCGACGAGGAAGGCGCGTTTCGCCGCGGGCGCCGGGATGGCGAGCCATGAGGCTGCCGACGGGAACGCGGTGATTCAATGCGTGGCGCTGGACGATGCGCTCTCCGGATTCCGCCCCACGCTGGTGAAGATGGACATCGAGGGCGGCGAGCCCGATGCGCTCGAAGGCGCGCACAGGATGATAGCGGCCGAACGCCCCGCGCTCGCGATTGCGCTCTATCACGAGCCTCAACACTTGTGGGAGATTCCGAGACAGATCGCGGGTTGGGACCTTGGCTACCGGCTGGAAATCCGCGGACACGGGCATGGCAGCTACGATACCGTCCTCTATGCCCTTCCGGACGATGGCCGCCGCGGCTGACCCTGGATGCGGCGTGCTCCGGGTGCCTGATCCCCGCGGCGCGAGGCTGCGCTGCCTTGGTGCGATGATCCGAAGATGATCCGTGCATCGGTTTCCGCGCTGACGAGGCACATCCCGCACGGCCGGTTTGGGCGCTACCTGGTCGTGGGCATCTGGAATACGGCATTCGGGTATGGGACCTTCGCGCTGTTCACCTCGCTGCTGGATCGCTACGTGCCGGCGAGCTATCTGGCCGCCAGCCTCCTGTCCAGCGTGCTGAACATCACGGTATCGTTTCTCGGCTACAAGTGGTTCGTGTTCAGGACGAGGGGGAACTACCTCCGCGAGTGGACCCGTTGTCTGGTGATCTATAGCGGCAGCATTGCTTTGGGGCTGCTACTGTTGCCGCCAACGGTGTTTCTGGTGGCCTATCTCACCGGTAGCCCGGGCGCTGCCCCGTACATCGCGGGAGCGCTGGTCATGGGCGTTCAGGTCATTCTCAGCTTCTTCGGGCACAGGACCTTCTCGTTCGGCGTCGGCCGCGAGCCGATCACGCGCGCCAGACGAATAGGCCGTGCCCTGGCGGACGTCAACGAGTCCGGGCCCCCGAGGCAAGGCAGGTCGGCTGCGCGGGTGCCCGCGCAGGCGCCCGCCCGTCCAAGTCCGGCGCATAACTGCTTGAATGCGGGCCGGATTTCCGGCTATAATATTCGACTTTGCGACAAGCGCAGTCATCGAACCCGAAGGAGCGAGCCATGGCTCGAGTCTGTCAGATCACCGGCAAGGCCCCGATGGTGGGCAACAACGTTTCGCACGCGAACAACAAGACCAAGCGGCGCTTCCTGCCCAACCTGCAGCGGCGCAAGTTCTGGCTGGAGAGCGAGAGCCGCTGGATCCGGCTGCGGCTGACCAACGCCGCGTTGCGGACCATCGACAAGAACGGCATCGAAGTCGTGCTCGCCGATCTGCGCGCGCGCGGCGAACGCATCTGACCCGCTGAAGGACCCCGACCATGCGCGAAAAGATCAAGCTCGAATCGTCGGCCGGCACCGGCCACTTCTACACGACGATGAAGAACAAGAAGCTGATGCCGGAGAAGATGGAGATCAAGAAGTTCGATCCCGTCGCCCGCAAGCACGTCGCGTACAAGGAAACGAAGCTCAAGTAGCCGCTGGATCCGGAGCGCAGCATGCAAAAGGCCCGCCGATCGGCGGGCCTTTTGCATGGGTGCGGCCAGGTGCAGCGCCGTTCGTCCGATCGGCCCTGGCGGTCATCCCCGCGGAGGCGGGAATCCAGAGTCCTGGGGCGAGCGCTTGGTGGGGCGACGCCACCGGGCCCGCGCCTTCGCGGGGGCGACGAGCACTGTCACGCGAACGGCAAAGGGGCTACGCGTAACGCCTGAGCTGCAGCGAGAACTGGGCGAGCGGGGCGATGCCCGAAGCTTCGGCGCGCTGGCACCAGTCCTGCAGCCGGGCGAGCAGCTGCTCGCTCGATTCGGTCGACCGCTCCCACAGCGCGTGCAGGTCCTGGCGCATCGAGTAGATGGTCGCCAGCGCGCGGCTCTTCTCCATCGCCTTGGCCAGCGTCGCGCGCTCACGCTCGCGCAGAGCGCTCACCGTATCGCCGGTCAGCCAGCGCTTCAGGCCGCGCATGCTGGGCACGTCGGCGAACTCGCTGCGCCCGGCGCGCTCGCGCAGGCGGTGGAGCTCGGCCGCGCAGGTTTCCCGCAGCGTGCGCGCGTACGCCGTCGCCACCGCGTAGCGGTTCGCGATCACCGCCTGCAGCGTCGCGAAATCGGGCGCCGGCTTGGCGGTCGGCGCGACCCGCAGCGTCGGCGCGACCTTGCGCACCTGGGCCAGGCCCAGCATTTCGAGGATCCGGATGTAGGTCCAGCCCAGATCGAATTCGTACCAGCGCGAAGACAGCTTCGCCGACGTTCCGTACGCGTGGTGGTTGTTGTGCAGTTCCTCGCCGCCGATCAGGATGCCCCAGGGCACGATGTTGGTCGATGCGTCGGCGGAGGCGAAATTGCGATAGCCCCAGTAATGGCCGATGCCGTTGATGACGCCCGCCGCCGTGATCGGGATCCACGCCATCTGGACCGCCCAGATCGTGAGCCCGGCGCCGCCGAACAGCATCAGGTTGACGACCAGCATGAGGCCGACGCCTTCCCAGGAGAAGCGGGTGTAGACATTGCGCTCCATCCAGTCGTCGGGCGTGCCGCGGCCGTATTTCTCGATCGTCTCGGCGTTCTTCGCCTCGGCGCGATAGAGTTCCGTGCCGCGCCAGAAGACCGTCCTGATGCCGCGCGTCTGGGGGCTGTGCGGATCGTCCGGCGTTTCCACCTTGGCGTGGTGCTTGCGATGGATGGCGACCCACTCCTTGGTGACCATGCCGGTCGTGAGCCACAGCCAGAACCGGAAGAAATGGCTGGCGACGGGACCGAGGTCGAGCGCGCGGTGCGCCTGCGCGCGGTGCAGGAAGATCGTGACACAGGCGATGGTGACGTGCGTCAGCGCCAGCGCGACGACGAAATAGCCCCACCACGGGAGCGGCAACAGGCCGTGTGCGGCAAAGCCGAGAAAATCGAAGGGCATCAACAGTTCCTCATTTGGGCTTCGGCGTTTGGCCTCGACCCAGTCATTGTAATCGGCCGATTATACGCGAATCGGGCCTGCGGTCCGAAAAGACGCGGACATTGCCTTATAAATCAGCGTGTTGCGGAAAAACGGTCGGCCCGAAGGAACGGTCGTCAACCCGCGGAGCCGGCGGGGCCGCGGGCCGGACCGTGCCGCGGTGCCGCCAAACCCGTCCGGAAACCCCACCACGCGCAGCTCGCGCTGCGGAAACGGAATCCGGATGCCGTGCGCCTGAAACGCCTGCCAGATCGCCCGGTTGAGGCTGCTGCGCAGGTTGAGCTGGCCGTTCTCGGGATCGTTGATCCAGATCCCGAGCTCGAGATCGATCCCGCTGTCGGCGAAACGGACCAGGAACGCGGCGGGCGGGTTCGGCGCCTTCAGCACGCGCGACTCGGCCAGCGCCGCCTCTTCCATCAGCTTCAGTGCCAGATCGATGTCGCTGTCGTAGGCCACCTGCACGGGCAGCGCCATGCGGATCTCGCGATTGGAGTACGAGTGATTGAGGACCGTCGTCGTCACCAGGGTTTCGTTCGGCACGACGGCTTCGACGCCATCCAGGCTGCGCACGATGACGTAGCGGGACGTCAGCTTGGTCACCACGCCGACGCGGTTGTCCACGGTGATCATGTCGCCGAGCCGGATCGACCGGTCGAGCAGGATCGTGAAGCCGGCGATGTAGTTGCTGGCGAGTTTCTGCAGGCCGAGGCCGATGCCCACGCCCAGCGCGCCACTGAACACCGTCAGCAGCGTCAGGTCGATGCCGACGGCCTGCAGCGCGACCAGCACGCCGACCGCCAGCAGCAGCGCGCGCACGAGCTTCGAGATGACGACGCGGATGCTGCTGTCGAGCGTCGCGGCCTTGTGCAGCCGCTGCTCGACGAGGCCGGACAGCCAGAGGCAGCCCGCGATGGTCAGCACCAGCACGACGGTGCCCTTGAGCAGCTCGAGCACCGACACGTGCTTGCTGCCGATGGGGAGCACCATCGCGTCGAGCTCGGCCCAGAGCTCGGGCAGCACGCCGGTGAAATGGAGCAGCACGATGCTCCAGATCGCGAACGAGATCACGCGCTCCGACGACGGCAGCCACGTCGGCGCGCCGAAGATCTCCCGCATCGCGTAGACGACGAGCCGGATCAGCGCCAGCGCGATCATCAGCGGGATGGCGATCTGCAGGAAGAACGGCGGATGCCAGCGCCGGAATACCAGCGCCGCGACGACCATCAGCACCAGCGTGACGAGCGGCAGCAGCAGCCGGTTCACGCTGCCGAGGCCCAGGCGGACAACCTCCGCCCCGGAGGCGGACTGGAGGCGCAGGCGCCGGTCGATGAACCAGCCGATCGCGAAGCAGCCGGCGACGATGGCGAGCTCGATCCAGCCCGCGCGCGAGGCGAGCGCGGACTCGATGTTGGTGAGCACAACCGGCGTGAGCATCGGCAAAGTCTACCGGATGTGACGGTCGCCCGGGATTGGCCGCGTTGCCGCGTCGCCGCGCGTCACGCCACGCGCGTGAGCACCTCGGCGTAGAAACCGTCGCAGCCATGCCGGTGCGGAAAGAGCTGCAACGCCGGCCCGGTGTCGAGGTCGATGCCGGCGCGGGCCAGCTCCGCCGCCGCGTCGCCGCGCGTGAAGGCGGGATTCGCGGCGAGGAACGCGCCGACGACCGCTTCGTTCTCGTCGGGCAGCACGCTGCACGTCGCGTAGACGAGACGGCCGCCGGGCTTCACCAGCGTTGCCGCGGCCGCGAGTATCGCCTGCTGCCTGCGCCGCGAGGTCGGCGAGCGCCGACTCCGGCTGGCGCCATTTGAGGTCGGGATTTCGCCGCAGCGTGCCGAATCCCGTGCAGGGCGCGTCGACCAGCACGCGATCGATCCTGCCGGCGAGGCGCCCGACCTTCGTGTCCCGCTCGTGCGCCAGCAGTTGCGGATGCACGTTGACCAGCCCGGAGCGCGCGAGCCGCGGCTTCAGATTGGCGAGGCGCCGGTCGTGCGTGTCGAACGCGTAGAGCCGACCCTGCGAGCGCATCAGCGCGCCGAGGAGCAGCGTCTTGCCGCCGGCGCCCGCGCAGAAATCCACGACCATGTCCGTGCGCTTCGGCGCGAGGAGGAAGCCGATGAGCTGGCTGCCTTCGTCCTGCACTTCGAGCGCGCCCGCAGAGAACAACGGGTGCCGCGCCAGCGCCACGCGGCCGGCGACGCGCAGGCCGAGCGGCGAGTACGGTGTCGGCTCCGCGACAATGCCGGAAGCGGCGAGAGCGGCACGCGCCTCGTCGCGCGTCGTCTTGAGCGGGTTGACGCGCAGATCGAGCGGCGCCGTGGAAAGCCACGCCTCGGCGAGCGCCGCGCGTTCGGCTTCGCCGTACGCGGTGCCCAGACGCTCCCAGAGCCAGTCCGGCAGATCGGCCGCAACGGCCGGGAGCAGCGGCGTGGCGAGGCGCGACTCGAGCGCGCGCAGCCAGAGCGCGTCGTCGGCGGACAGCGCTCCCTCGCATTCGCGCACGCCGACCCCGAGTTCGCGCACGAGCACGGCCAGCGCCAGGTGCATCGGGCTTTGCGTCTGCGCGATGGCCTCCAGCGAGCGTCGCCGGCGGAGGTACGCGAAGACGCCGTCGGCGATGATCGCCCGATCGTGCTGGCCCATCGCCTTGTGCTGCCGGAAGAACTGGTGCAGCAGCGTGTCGGCCGGTTGCCGGAGCGGCCGGATCGCGGCGATCGCCGCCGCGAGTCCGGCGATCTGGTTCGCCCGCACCGGCGCACGCGGCGTCATGGGCCGGCGGGCGGCTCGTCGACGCGGATCGAATCGAGCGTGGCCGTGAGCGTGGCGCCGAGGATGCCCCGGTACGTGGCCGTCAGGTGCATCTTCACGGGAACGTAGCGCAGCGACGGCGCCAGCCATATCGACGTGTCGTAGCGCCCGTCGTCGCTCGTGCGCCGCCAGCGCTCGGTCGCGATCTCGCCTTGCGACCACGTGATCGTCTCTTCCGCCTCGCGGGTGAGCGTGTAGCGGCCGACGCGACGCGTCGTCGCGACGCTGATGTTCTGGACGTCGTCCTCCGGCGGCGAGAAGTACGCCTGCCACATCAGCGTCAGCGGATCGAAGGTCGACAGCTCGAGCGACTCGATCTTCTGCTCGAAGAGTGTCACCACCCCGGCCTCCCAGTCGAAGAGCGCGGTTTCGCGCCGATCCCGGCTGCCGCGCTCGACGGCGAACTCCTGAGGCTGCAGGCCGGAAGCGGTGATCAGCCCCCGGCTTTCGAGCTTGCCCTGCCCGCGCACGAACAGCGCGGCGAGCCCCTTCGCCTCGCCGACGGTGGTGATCTGGTACTGACCGCCGGCGTGCTCGAAGCGGTACACCGCCTCGCCGATCAGAAGGCCCTCCTCGCCGAGGTAGGCCTTGTAGACCAGGTCCACCCGGCGGGGAAGCGTCTTCCCCGGCGGCTCGGGGACGGCGGTCTCCGGGTCCGCGGCGACGATTTCCGTCGGCGGTTCCGGCCCCATGGCGATGCCCTCCGGGGTGGGCTCGGTCGGGGGAGCTTCGGGCGCCTCGACGGCGACCGGCTCCTCCGGCGGGGCGGGTTCGGCTGGCGGCGGAGGCGCCGTCACCCGCTTCGGCTTCGGCCGCGGCTTCGCCGCGACCGGCGGTGCCGGTTTGGGGGGCGGTGGCAACTCGGTGATGGACGCCTGCAGCGGCACCGTGTCCGGCGGTGCCTCGGTTTCGCCCGGCCAGAGCGAGATCGCGAAGTGGACCGCGAGCGAAAGGAGGAGGCCGGCGATCAGGCCTCGCCACGGCGCGAGCGCGGCGATGGCCCGCGGCGCGGGAGCGGCGGCGGTTGGTCCTGGCCCGGCAGCGATGGGAAGGCGAGTCACCGAAGAGCCCGGCGGCGGGCGTGGGCGCGCTCACTCGCCCGGCGCGGGCACCTCGAGCGTCGCCGCGGACACGGCTTCGCCCTCGACGCGCACACGGCCCCCCGCGACGGCGAGGCGGCCGAGGCAGAACGCGCGCACGGCCGCCGGCAGCAGCCGGTGCTCGACCGCGAGCACGCGCGCGGCCAGCGCCGCTTCGTCGTCGGTGGCGAGCACCGGGACCGCCCCCTGCGCGACGATCGGACCGTGATCCAGCGCCGCAGTCACGAAGTGCACGGTGCAGCCGTGAATCCGCACGCCGTCGGCCAGCGCGCGGCGGTGCGTGTGCAGTCCCGGATACGCCGGCAGCAGCGACGGATGGATGTTCAGCATCCGGCCCTCGTAGCGCCCCACCAGCGTCGGGCCGAGGATGCGCATGAATCCGGCGAGCACGACGAGATCGGGCTCGCTCGCCGCGATGGCGGCGGCGAGCGCAGCGTCGAAGGCATCGCGATCCGGGTACGCGCCGTGCGGAACGACGATGCCCGGAACACCGTGCGCCTCGGCGATCGCCAGCGCGGGAATCGAGGCGGCGTTGGCGATGACCGCGCCGATCGCCCCGCCCAGACGCCCGCCGCGTTCGGCGGCGAGGAGCGCCGCCAGATTCGAGCCGCGGCCCGAGGTCAGGACCGTAACGCGGGGAACGGACATCGCGGGGGGCAGCGACCGGAGGGAGCGTGGGGGTCGTTCATCTACACGACGACCGTGCCCGCCGCGCCCGGAGCGCGCGGCACGACCGAACCGATGCGGTAGACGGTTTCCCCCGCTTCTCCGAGAATTCCGCTGCCCGCTCGGCCTCGGCGGCGGCGACCACGACGACCATGCCGATGCCGCAATTGAACACCCTGTGCATTTCGGCGTCGGCCACGTTTCCCGCGCGCTGCAGCCAGTCGAAGATCGCCGGCCGCGGCCAGCGCGCGCGCTCCAGGCGCGCGGCCAGATGATCCGGGAACATCCGATGGGTGTTCTCGACCAGCCCGCCGCCGGTGATGTGCGCCATGCCCTTGACGTCGATCTTCTGCATCGCCGCGAGCATCGGTTTCACGTAGATCCGTGTCGGCTCGAGCAATGCCTCGCCCAGCGTGCGCGTCCCGGCGTCGACGGCGACCGGCGCTGCGAGGTCGGCGGCCGCGAGCAGCGAGAATGCGGCGGATGAGCGAGAAGCCGTTGGAATGCGGCCCGCTCGACGCAAGGCCGAGCAGCACATCGCCTTCGCGTATTCGCGTGCCGTCGATGGCCTTCGACTTCTCGACGACGCCGACCGCGAAACCGGCGAGGTCGTACTCGCCGGGAACGAACGCATCCGGATGCTCGGCCGTCTCGCCGCCGATGAGCGCGCAGCCGGCCAGCTCGCACCCGGCGGCGATGCCCCTGACGACTTCGGCGGCCACGCCGACGTCCAGTCGCTCGCACACGTAGTAATCGAGGAAGAACAGCGGCTCGGCGCCCTGGACGAGGATGTCGTTGACGCTCATCGCGACGAGGTCGATGCCGATCGTGCCGTGGCGGTTCAGCGCGAAGGCGAGCTTCAGCTTCGTGCCCACACCGTCGGTGCCGGAAACGAGCACGGGCTCCCGGTAGCGCTTCGGCAGTTCCACCAGAGCGCCGAATCCGCCGATCCCGGCCAGCACTTCCGGGCGCATCGTCCGCGCTGCGAATGGCTTGATGCGCTCGACGAGCGCGTCGCCGGCGTCCATGTCGACGCCGGAGTCGCGATACGAGAGCGGGGACGGTGGGGCGGGGACAGGCGATGTCATGATTGGGGGGAAGGGCGCCCTCGGTCCGGGCCGGTGCTCCGAATGAGCCGGATTGAGCCAAGCGCCGGCGACGAGGTAAAGTGCGACGCTGCGGCGATTTTACCGGATTCGAAGCACTGCCTGCCGCCCATCCCGACCGCACATGGCTTCGGCGGGCCATCAAGCGAATTCCCGACCCACTGCGCAAGTGACCGAACAACTCGTCTTCGAACTCGCGGCCCCCGAGCCGCCGTCGTTCGCCAATTTCCTGCCCGCCGGCAACGCCGAGGCGTTCGCCGCGGTAAAGGCATTGGCGGCAGGCGATGCGGCGGAAACCGGTGTGATGCTCTGGGGAGCACCCGGCGCCGGCAAGTCGCACCTGCTGCGTGCAGCCGTCGACGCGGTCGGGGCGCGTGACGGCGCGGCGGTGTTCGTGGCGGAGCCGGGAGCACTGCTCGCGCAGGATCCGGCGACACTGTCCCGGCGGGCTGTCGTCGCGATCGACGGCATCGAAACCGCCACGCCCGAGGTGCAGGCGCGCATGTTCACGCTCTTCAACGGCCTGCGCGAGCGCGGCGGACATCTGCTGGTGTCGAGCCGGCTGCCGCTGGCGGCACTTCCGCTGCGCGAAGACCTCCGCACGCGCCTGGGTTGGGGCCTTGTCTACGAGCTCGCGCCGCTCGCCGATGCCGACAAGCCCGCCGCGCTGGCCGCCTATGCGCGGGGACGCGGCTTTCGCCTGGCCGACGAGGTCATCGGGTACCTGCTGGCTCACGGACGTCGCGACATGGGCGCCCTGGTCGGCGTTCTCGTCGCGCTGGACCGGCATTCGCTCGCCACGAAGCGGCCCATCACCGTTCCCATGCTGCGGGCCTGGCTCCAGCAGGACATGGATCTCGAGCGCTGATCGACGGATCTCCGGCTCGTCACGTGCGCGTCCTCTCGGGGGAGGCGCACGTGCGCTGCGGGCCGTCGTGCGGGCGTGGAGACGGACCCGCCTGCCGTCGAAGAGCGGCGACTCTTGACACCGGTGTCAACCGCGCGCCGGAGGAGGCCGTTAACGCCAGCAACGTCTCGCGTCCGGCAGCCTGAAAGCAGGCGCCAGGCTGCGCCGCAACGTCAAGCGTTTCAAGGACCGGATGTTTGGAAGATCTTTTCAGCAGTTCGCGCTGCCCAACCCGACCCAACCATTGAGGAAACCAAGTTGAACAAGCTTTTCGTTGCACTGATCGCCGCGGCCGTTGCCGCCACCGCCGCCGCCCAGGCGCCCGCCCCAGGCGCCCGCCCGCGCGCCCGCCCCCGCCGCCAGGCGCCCGCCCCCACAGTCGCACCCGCGGCCGTTCCCGCTGCGCCACCCGCCAGGGCAATGGCGCCCGCGCGCCGCTCGCCGCACCGGTCACCGCTCCGGCCAGGGTTGCGCCCACCAGGGCTGCGTCGGCCAAGCCCCAGGCGAAGAAGGTCGACGTGAAGCCGGAAGACGCGAAGGCCGCCGCTGAAAAGAAGGAGGCCGACAAGAAGATCGCTGCCGAGCAGAGGGAGGCCCGCAAGAAGGCTGCTGCCGAAAAGAAGCTGGCGAAGAAGGCCGCCGCCGACAAGAAGGCCGCCGCGGACAAGGCTGCTGCGCCCGCTGCTGCGCGCGCCCGCTGCTGCTGCGCCCGCTGCTGCTGCGCCCGCCGCGGCTTCGGCGCCGGCCGCCGAAAAGGCGGCCGCACCGAAGAAATAGGCGCGCCAGGGACGAAGCCGGGCAACCGGCCGGCTTCGCCCGATGCGGACAGAAAGGCAGGGTCTCGACCCTGCCTTTTTTCTGTCCGGACGGTCACAATGCGCAATCTGACACCTGCGACCTGAAGCCATGCGTGAAACCCAGCTGACCCGGCCGGCAGTGACCGTCGCGACGATCGTCGTCCGCGACGGCGCATTCCTCCTGGTCGAGGAAGAGACGCGTGCCGGCGTCCGCCTCAATCAGCCGGCGGGTCATCTGGAGGCCGGCGAGACGCTCGTGGACGCGGCGGTGCGCGAGACGCTCGAGGAGACCGGCTACCGGGTCGCGCCCACTGCGCTCGTGGGCATCTATCGCTGGCAGGCAACGGCGACCGGAGCGACGTTCATTCGTTTTGCGTTCGCCGGCGACGTCGTCGCGCACGAGGCGCACCGCACGCTCGATCAGGGCATTCTGCGGGCGCTTTGGCTTCCCTACGGCGATCTGGTCGCGCGTTGCGACATGCACCGGAGCCCGCTGGTGCTCCGGTGCGTCGATGACTACCGTGCCGGGATGCGGCGTCCGCTCGACCTCGTGACGGAAATGTGATGCCGCGCAAGACCCGCGTGATCGTCGGCATGTCGGGCGGCGTCGATTCTTCGGTCGCCGCGTGGCTGCTGAAGCAGCAGGGGTTCGACGTCGTCGGCCTGTTCATGAAGAACTGGGAGGATGACGACACCGACGAATACTGCACGTCGCGCGCGGATCTGGTCGATGCGGCGTCCGTCGCCGACGTGATCGGCATCGAGCTCGAGGCGGTCAACTTCGCGCGCGAGTACCGCGAGCGCGTATTCGCGCATTTCCTGCGCGAATACGGCGCCGGGCGCACGCCGAACCCGGACGTGCTCTGCAACAGCGAGATCAAGTTCCGCGCGTTCCTCGATCATGCGCGCGCGCATGGGCGCCGACCGCATCGCGACGGGCCATTACGCGCGGGTGCGCCCGACCGGCGCGCGGGTCGAGCTGCTGAAAGCCGTCGACGCGACGAAGGACCAGAGCTACTTCCTGCACCAGCTGACGCAGGAGCAGCTTGCGCCGGCTCTGTTTCCGCTCGGGGAAATCGCCAAGCGCGACGTGCGCGCGATCGCGCGCCGCGAAGGCATCCCCACCTGGGCCAAGAAGGACTCGACGGGCATCTGCTTCATCGGCGAGCGGCCCTTCCGCGATTTCCTCGCGCATTATCTGCCGAAGGCTCCGGGGCCGATCGAAACGCCGGGCGGCGCGGTCGTCGGCCGCCATCACGGCCTGGCCTACTACACGCTCGGCCAGCGGCAGGGGCTGGGCATCGGCGGGACCAGGGAAGGCAGCGATCTGCCGTGGTTTGTCGCCGGCAAGGATCACGGGCGCAACGTCCTCGTCGTCGTGCAGGGCCACGATCATCCGCTGCTCTACCGGCCGGAGGTCGTCGCGCAGGAGATGCATTGGATCGCGGGGACGCCGCCGGATGCGGCAACGCTGGCGAACCTCGGCGCGAAGACGCGATACCGGATGCCCGATGCGACCTGCCGCGTCGGGCTCGAGGAAGACCGGCGCTGCCGCGCGACCTTCGACACCCCGCAGTGGGCGCCGACGCCTGGACAGTACCTCGTGCTCTACGAAGGCGACATCTGCCTCGGCGGTGGCGTGATCGCCGTGCCGTCGCGCGCCGAAGCGAACGAGCCTTCCGCGATGGCCGCCGCCGGTTGAGCGATTCGCACTTCCCTCAGAAGGGGATGTCGTCGTCGAGGTCGTCGGGGTTGGATCGTTTTGCCCCGCCGCCCGCTTTTCCGCCGCCACCGCCGCCGCCCCCGGCGGAGCGCGCGCCGCTGCCCGCACCGCCGAACTCGACGTCGCCGCCGCCACCGCCGCCGCCACCACCTTCACGACCGCCCAGCAATTGCATCCGGTCGCCGACGATTTCGGTGGAGTACTTCTCCACACCGTCCTTGTCGGTGTACTTGCGCGTCTGCAGCCTGCCCTCGATATAGACCGACCGCCCCTTCTTCAGGTACTCGCCGGCGATCTCGGCCTGCCGGCCGAACAGCACCACGCGGTGCCATTCGGTCTTCTCCTGCTTTTCGCCGTTCTTGTCCTTCCACTGCTCGCTGGTGGCGATGTTGAGGTTGGCGATGGCGTCGCCGCCCGTCGTATAGCGCGTTTCCGGATCGCGGCCGAGATTGCCGATCAGGATCACTTTGTTCACCGAGGCCATATCACGTTTCTCCCATCGAATAGTTGCCCTGCTTGAAAGTCGGCGGCGCCGACATCGTCGCGCTGACAGCCAGCCAGATCGCGGTCAGCACGAGCCCGAACCCGAAAACCGCCGCCGCGCCGTGCCACTGCGAAAGCCAGCCGCCGGCGGCGGCTCCGACGAAGGCGCCGAGGAACTGCACGCTGGAATACACGCCGGTGGCGGCGCCTTT
>CAVOXS010000008.1:0-370262 GCA_963700415.1 uncultured beta proteobacterium | reverse complement strand
CGCGCGCTCGGTCGCATAGACGGAGAGTGTCTCCGAATAGCTGGTCAGCCCCTTGAAGCCGAGCCGCAGATTCGTCGCTTCCTCGACCGCGCATTGCGTGAGCGCGCCCGGCCGTCCGGTCTGCGAACCCACCAGCAGGGCGAGCGCGTTGAACGGCGCATAGCGGCTCACCGCGGCGGTGGTCTCGATTTCGGCGAATCCGCGCAGCGCCGCCTCCGCCGCGTCCGCAGCGAGCAGTGCCGGGTGCTCCTTGCGGTTGGTGACGTGCGCCTGGTTGGCGGGCGTGCGCCGCGTCCGCATCTTGGCGAGGCCCATCATCATCTCCAGAACGTTCATCTGGTTGATGACCTCGACCATCTTGGCAGGCGTGCAGCCGCCCGCAAGTTCCAGGACCGCGGCGCGGGGCACGTTGATGTCCACGATCATGCGGGCGATTTCGCGGGACGGCGTTGCCATGGCCCGCGGCGCCACCGTGGCGTCGATCGCATGGCGCGCGATGAACCGCTCCACGAGGTCGAAGTCCTCGCACTGCACGCCGTCCATCTCGATGATGGCGCCGTCGCGGACGGTGATGCCGGGTTTCGGATCGAGCGGGCTGAAGGTGGTGGCGAGACCGACCTCCGGCCAGGGCTGGATGAACGTTTCCTTGTTGATCGGCCGCTCCGCCGATCGCTCGAACCGCTTGGACCGCATCGCATCGCCTCCCTGCGCAGAACGCCCCGGCCGGGCAGGACGCCCGCATCGCGCGCTCATGCCGGGGACGCGCGTGCAACTGCCGGTCGACGTCCCGCCTGCCGCGGGCGCGCAAGCTGCGGCGCCGGAATCGACGCGATACGGGCCGGTGCACCTCGACGGATGATACTACCCCGGACGCGCGCGAATCGCGTCGCGCGTCCGGGCATTGACGTCGATCAAGGTTGCACCTGGACGACGACGTAATGTAGCGATTCGTCGAAGGCGAGGATCGAGCCAGTTGCCTTTGCCGCTCGGGCGTCTGTCATGGGATGCAGATGCCGTGCGCGGCACGGCAAATCGCGGATGCGGGGATGCCCTGAGCGGCGAGAACAGGGAGACGCCAATGGCAAGCAACGTACTTGTTCTGGGCGACGGCACGGGTGGCATGGTCGTCTCCAATCTTCTGGCAAGGCAGGCGCGGCGCCGCCACCTGGACGTCAACCTGCGGTTGATCGGCAACTCGCCGCTGCACACCTACCAGCCCGGATTGCTGTTCCTGCCGTTTCGCAAGCCGGGCTATCGCGCCCTGGCCGACATCCAGCGCGCGAACTCGGACTTTGTCGGTCCGGGCGTCGAGTATCTGCGTGAAAAAATCACCGGCATCGACCCCCAGGCCCGCACCGTGACGACCGAAGAGGGCCGCCACAGCTATGACTGGCTGGTGCTGGCGCTCGGTTGCCGCACTGTGGTCGACGAGATCGACGGCCTGCCCGAGCGCTGGGGCAGGCGCGCGCACGGCTTCTACACGCCGGACAGCGCATTGAAGCTCGCCGACGCGCTGGAGAAGTTCGAAGGCGGCGACCTGCTGGTCGACATCGCCGAGATGCCGATCAAGTGCCCGGTGGCGCCACTGGAGTTCGTGTGCCTGGTCGACGAGTATCTGACGCAGCGAGGTATCCGCTCGCGCACCAAGCTGACCCTGATGACGCCGCTGAACGGCGCGTTCACCAAGCCGATCTGCAACGACATGCTGACCGACATGCTGGTCGCCAAAGGCGTCGAGGTGGTGGCGAATGCTCCGTTGGCCGTCGTCACCGACAGGACGGTCGCCTGTCCCGACGGCAAGACGGTGCCCTACGACCTCCTGGTGGCAATCCCGCCGCACGAAGGCTCGGAACTGATCGACGCCGCCGGTCTGGGCGACGGCCTCGGTTTCGGGCTGACCGACAAGCACACGCTGAAGGCGATGAAGGCCGAGCGCGTGTTCCTGGTCGGCGACAACACCAACGTGCCGACCTCGAAAGCCGGCTCGGTCGCGCATTTCCAGGCCGAAGTCGTCGTGCACAACCTGCTGCGGGAGATGGCCGGCCAGGAATCAGAGCCGCTGGCCGACGGTCACGCCAACTGCTTCATCGAAACCGGCTTCGGCAAGGCGATCCTGGTGGACTTCAACTACGACATCCAGCCGGTGCCCGGCAAGTTTCCGGTGCCGGTGATCGGCCCGATGACGCTGCTGGCGGAATCGCGGATGAACCATCTCGGCAAGCTCGCCTTCAAGTCGATCTACTGGCACATGCTGCTGCCCGGCCGGCGCATCCCGCTGGTGGGCTCGCGGATGAGCACACGCGGCAAGCGCATGGAAGCACTGGCCGCGTACGCGCACGCCTAGTGCAGGACATGATCCAGCTCTATTACTTCCCCGGCAACGCCAGCCTGACGCCGCACATGCTGCTCGAGGAGCTCGGCGTGCCGTTCGAGCTCAGGCTGGTCGACCGCGCCAACGCCGCCCACAAGTCAGCCGAATATCTGAAGCTCAATCCGAACGGGCTTATCCCGGTGCTGGTGGACGACGACCTGGTGTTGTACGAGACGGTGGCCATCTGCCTGCACCTCGTCGACACGCACCCCGAAGCGCGACTCGCGCCGCCGCCGGGAACGGCCGAGCGCGCGCACTTCTACAAGTGGTTCATATGGTGCACCAACACGCTGCAGGCGATGCTGCTGCATTACTTCTACGGCGAACGCATGGTGGACGAAGGCAATGCCGCCGCGGCCGCGCAGGTGAAGGCGCACGCGGAAATGAGCGTTGGCGGCATGCTCGATCAGCTGGACGCGCAACTTGCGTCGCATGGGCAGGACTGGCTGCTCGGCGCGACGTTCAGCGCGGTGGACCCCTTCGCGCTGATGCTCTGCCGATGGACGCGCGGCTTCGCGCGTCCCGCACGGGATCGGCCGCACCTCGGTCCCTACCTGCAGCGAGTGCTGGCACGGCCCGCCGTGCGGCGTGCATTCGCCAACGAGAAGCTGGCGCCGCCGCTCGTTTGACCGGCGCTCGCGCGTCACGTATCGGCCAGATTCCCCCCGGCCGCGCGGCTCGCGGCACGCACGAGCCCCGGCGTCATCGCGTCGCGATGGCGCGGATCGCGTTCACTGCTCGAGACTCGGCCGGAGGCGCACGGTCGCCGACACGCTGGCGCCGGCTTCGAGCGTCAGCATGCCCGTGTCCGCGCGACCCTGCGCGGCCAGGTTGAACGCGTCCGTGCAATGGCTCACCGGCTCTGCGCAGAAATAGTCCTTGCCGGCCGGCGAGTAGACAACGAGAAACCCGAGTGGCGCGTTGGCGCTGAGCAGGAGTCGGGCGCCGCGTTCCGGCCAGGCTATCGTCGCCTCTCCGCGCCAGCCGGTGAAGGCATTGTCCAGCGTCACGTCGGCGACCAGCAGCCCGAGTGCTTCCCCGAGCCTCGGATCGGCATCGACCAGTGCCGTCGGCATCACCTCGGCGTCGGTGGACCACATCGCGTCGACCCGGGCGGACAGCCGGCATCCGGGGGTGCGGGGGAAGTAGGGGTGGAAGCCCAGTCCCGCCGGCATTGTCTCGTGGCCGCGATTTTCGATCGCCAGCGTCATTCGCAGCTCGTCCGCGGTCAGCAGGAACTCCTGCCGGGCGCGATAGGGAAACGGCCAGGCGTCGGCGGAGTGATCGTATTCAAGCGCGACCCTGTCGTCGGCGCGCCCGACGACGCGCCACGCCGCCAGCCACCCATGGCCGTGCAGGGCGTGAGGGCGCGGCCAATGCTCGAGCCGCAGCGCGACCGCGCGACCGCCAAAGCTGAACCGGCCGTCGCGGATGCGGTTCGAATACGGGACCAGCGGATAGCAGGCAAGGCGATTGGCCGTTCCCGCCGCGAGGTCCGCGGGAGCGGCCGGACGAAGCCAGTCGTGCCGGCGCGCTCCGTCGATCCAGTGGTAATGCGCAAGCGAACCGCCTATCCGCGGCGCGATGCCGGCGCGGGCGCGATCCGCGCGCAGGGTGATGACGTTGCCGGTGTCTTTCATGCACGGGGTCAGCAGAAGCGCAAAGCCGGCTCCCCGCCTATCCGCGGATGAACCGTCGACGCCGGCTGGAGGTGAACCCCGATCCCAGCAGGGCCCGATGCCGTCGTTCAGAGGCCGGTCATCCTGCGCACGATCGCGAAACAGGCGCGACCGGGCAGAAGGCGCTGGAGTTCCAGCATCATCGTGGAGCGGCTCGGGTAGTGTATCTCGAACCGACCCCGCGCAGGCCGGCCATCGTCGCGACGGCGGCCTCCTCGGCGGTGACGAGCGCCGGCATCCTGAAAGCTTACTTCGCCGTCAGCGGCGTCGCCACGAACCCGGGAATGCCCGGGTATCCGCCGCATCCCCTGTCCGCCGGTCAGCGCTTCCGGAAGGACAGGGTCACCTCGCCCACGCGGAAGCCGAACTTGGACATCGTCGTCCGGTTCAGCATCGTCCGGTCGTCGATCAGGTACATCCAGTCGTCCATGTCCATGTTCCAGACCTGGCCGTCGACCGGCAAGGCCAGCACGTAGTTCCATCGCAGCGCGTTGCCCGATGCCGTTCCTTGCGCGGCTCCCACGACGTCGGCGGCCGTGCCGCTGTAAGCGTCGCCGTTCTTGACCAGTTTCCAGACGCGGTTCTGCTTCTCGCCATCCGCGTACTCGAAGTGCTCGTCGAGAGTGCCCTCGTTCCCCGACCAGGTCGCGTCGATGCGGACGTAGAAGCGCCTCAGCACCTTGCCCGAGCGGTCCTGGAACATCCCCCAGCCGTCGATCGTGCCGTTGAAATACTGCGCGAGATCGAGCCTCGGCTTCTCGTCCCTGTAATCGGCGACGTCCGCGGTCGCGCAGCCTGCGAGGCCGGCGATGGCAAGCACCACCAGCATGGATTTCAGCAGCATCGTCGTTTCCTTTCGGGGCCGGCGTGCGGGCCCGTGCTTCGTTGCCTCGGTGCCGGCGCCGCGAACACTCGCGCCCGTGGCGCCGCCGTGCGCCGCGTCGGCTACTCCGCGGTGCCCAGGAGTTGCGCCCGAAACTCCGGGCGCGAGGTGCGCGGATCGAACCAGATGCCGAAAAAGGCGCGCGCGAATTCCGGGTCGTCGATCTCGCCGATCGGCTGGCCGTTGAAATAGAAACGGGCGATTCCCGGCGGGAGGCTGACACCGGTGATCCGGTCGCCCTTGCGGACGTTGGGAAAGATGCGGCGCATCGCCTCGCCCCACCGTTGGCGCTGCGCGGAATTCCCGACGCCGATTCCTTCGATCTCGGCGACGCTGCGCTCCGCGATGCTGGCGCCTTCCAGGTTGCGGTGATAGTGGAGATCGAGCGCATAGGCGCCATCGGGCGTCCAGGCGTGCGCGCGGGACCAATACCAGCCGTCGTAGATCGAGAGGCCGAAGAAGGTCATCGCGCCGCCTCCCTGCGGCTGGAGGCCGGGCGCGAGCGCGGCGACGGCGGCCGGAAGCGGCGGCGCGGCGACGCTCCGGTGGCCAGCGCTCGCCGCGACGGCGACGCCTGCGGCGAGCGCGCAGACCAGCACCCGCGCGCGGTCAGCGCGCGACGAGGGAATATTGCGCGACATCGGTCGACCCGCTCCGGAACCCGGCGATGCAGTACGCGAGATAGAACCGCCAGCAGCGGATGAATTTCGCGTCGAACCCTTGCGCGCGCACCGCGTCGGCGTTGGCATCGAATGCTTCGAGCCAGCGGCCGAGCGTCACCGCGTAATCGCGACCGAAGGTGTGCGTGCGCGCGACGTCGAGCCCGGCTTGCGCGGCGTCCGCGACGAAGCGCGACGGGGACGCGAGCATTCCGCCGGGAAAGATGTATTGCTGGATGAAATCCGATTGCGTGCGGTACCGCTCGAACCGGTCGTCGGCGATGGTGATCGTCTGCACGCAGGCACGGCCGCCCGGCGCCAGGCAGCGCCGCAGCGTCGAGAAATACGCGGGCCAGTATTTCTCGCCGACCGCCTCGAACATTTCGATCGACGCCACGCCGTCGTAGGTCCCGCGTTCGTCGCGGTAATCGCGGACGGCGAGCGTGACCCGCTCGGCGAGTCCCGCGCGGGCGATGCGCTCGCGCGCATACGCGGTCTGCGCGTCCGACAGCGAAAGCCCGGTGACGCGGTAACCCGCGCGCGCCGCGAACTCGGCGAACCCGCCCCAGCCGCAGCCGATCTCGAGGATGCGCGCACCCGGCGGCAATGCGAGTTCCGCGAGAATGCGGTCGTACTTCGCCTGCTGCGCACCGGCCAGGGGTTGCGCGAAATTGCCGCCGAACAGCGCCGACGAGTAGGTCATCGTCGGATCCAGCCACAGCCGGTAGAAATCGTTGCCGAGATCGTAATGGGCGACGATGTTGCGCTTGGCCCTGCGCTTGCTGTTGGCGTTGAGCCAGTGCTTGAAGCGGAAGAGCGCGCGCTGCCAGGCGTGACCGTAGAAAGCGCGCTCGAGCACCGGCTGATTGTGCGCGAGCACGGTCATCAGCGCCGGCAGGTCCGGCGTGTCCCAGCGGCCGTCGATCCACGCCTCGGCGAAGGCGACGTCGCCGCCGGTCAGGATGGCGCGCGCGAGCCGCCAGTCGCGAAAATGGAACTCGCCGCGACCGGCATCGTCGTTCCCCGGGCCGAACCGTCGACCGTGACCGTCCGGGTCGATCACGACGAGTTCGCCGCGTGCCAGGCGCGTGAGCAGGGCCAGCAGGATCCGCGCGGCGGGCGGCGCTCCGGCCGGCGTCAGGGAGGCCCGGAACGGGCGCGGCCCGGTGCTCTCGTAGCTCGTCATCATCGTGTCAGCGGGAGAGCGGCGCCTGTGGCGGCGCCGGCTTGGTGAAGTACGGCACGCGCTTCAGCCAGAGCTGCAGCGCCTGCCAGTGGATGCGCGCGACGACGCCGAACGTGAACAAACGGTAACGCCAGGCCAGACCGCGTGTCGCGGCGGGCGTGAGCGCCTCCGCCTGTCCCGAGATCCATGTTTCGAGCAGCGGCTCGATGCCGTCGACGTCGAAATAGTCGATGCGCGCGAGCCAGCGTTCGGCGCCGAAGTGGAAGCGGAAAGCGTAGCGCCCCTTGACGTCGCAGAACGGCGAAACGTGGAAGACCTTGCGCGCCGCCAGTGTCGCCCCGCTCGCGAGCGGCGCGCCATCGGCGCGCGCCAGCAGGTAGAGATGGCGCTCGCCGAACGTGTTGCGGACTTCGCACAGAACGGCGCGGACTGCACCCGCCCGATCGTGGCAGACCCAGAAGCTCACGGGATTGAACACGTAGCCCAGCATGCGTGGAAACGCATGCAGCACGATCTCGCCGTCGGCCACGACACCCTCGGCGGCGAGCAGCGCGCGAATCCAGGGCAGGAGCGGCCTGCCGTCGCAGGGGCCATGATCGCGATCATGGAACGAGACGGCGCCGCGCCGGTTGTGCGCGATGCCGCGGCTCTCGATCGTTGCGAGCTGCGACAGCGGCAGACGCAGGCAGAACGCCGGATACGTGAAAGCATGCCGCGCGGGGCGCGAGCGCCGATGCGTCACGTCGCCGTGAACGATCGCGGGCACGGCCATCGACAGTGCGCGCGGCGCTGTCACCGTCGTGGCGACATGCGGGGCGGCGGCGGTCCGCGCGGCGTCCATCGTTCGATCAGGCGGCGGCCAGTTCGGCCAACGGCAATCGCGCCGGCAGCGGCCCCAAGATGCGCGATGCCGGCGGCGACCGCGTGCGCCGACTTCAGGCCGTCCTCGTGGAAGCCATGGCCCAGCCACGCACCCGCGTACCAGGTGTGGCGAAGGCCTTGCAACGCGAGCGAACCGCGCCTGCGCGTCGAGCGCCGGCCCGTCCTGCAGCGGGTGCGAGTACTCGAATTCCCGGAGGGTGAGCGCAGGATCGGGATCGAAGGGCGGGTTGAGTGTCACGATGACCGGCGTTGCGAACGGGAGCGGCTGCAGCTTGTTCAGCAAATAGGATACCGCAACGGATCGCGAGCCACCGGGGTCGTCGGCCGCGAGATAGTTCCAGGCCGCCCACGCGCGGCGCGAGCGCGGAAGCAGCGAAACGTCGGTGTGCAGAACGACCCGGTTCGGCTGGTAGCGGATCGCCGAAAGCAGCCGGTCTTCGCTCCAGCGTCGCGTCGGCGAGGAGCCGGCGTGCCTGGTCGCTGTGGCAGGCGAGCACGACTTCGTCGAAGCGTTCGACGCGTCCGGCCGCCTCGATGTCGACGCCAACGGCGCCGCGTCGGATCCGTTGCACCGGTGTCGCGCGGCGCACGTCGGGCAGTCGCGCGGCGATCTTCGCGACGTACTCGCGGCCGCCGCCTTGCACCGTCCGCCATTGCGGCCGGTTGCGGATGGAGAGCAGACCGTGGTTGTGGCAGAAGCGGACGAACGTCGGCAGCGGAAAGTCGAGAATGTCCTTCCTGGGCGACGACCAGATGGCCGCGGCCATCGGCAACAGGTACCAATCGCGCAGCGGCGCGCGGAATCCCCGCTCGTCGAGGTACTCGCCGAGCGAGATCGACCACAGTCCGTCGCCTTCGAGCAGCGCAGTGGTTTCGCGATTGAAGCGCGCGATGTCGGCGAGCATGCGCCAGAAGTCCGGCCGCAGCGCGCTCCTTGGCTGTGCGAAAAGGGACGCCACGCTCGTTCCCGCCCACTCGAGCCCGGCGGCGTCGATGCGCGCCGAAAAGGACATCTCGGAGGGGACGCTCGCCACGCCGAGCTCGTCGAACAGCGCGACGAGATGCGGGTAGGTGCGATCGTTGAACACGAGAAAGCCCGTGTCCACCGGCGCGGTGAGGCCGTCGAGCGTGACGTCGACGGTGTGCGTATGGCCGCCCAGGTAGTCGTTGGCCTCGAACAGGGTCACGGCATGGCCCTGCTTCTGCAGCAGCCAGGCGCTTCCGAGTCCGGCGATCCCGGCCCCGACGATCGCGATCCGCACGTCAGCGCTCCTCGTCCGTGGTTGTCAATGCGCGCATGCGATCAAGGCGTTGCGTTCATGCCGGCGGCTTGTCCGCGAGCATCCGCTCGATCGTCGACACCAACGCGCGCTGTCCCGGGTCCACGGCGCTGCCGAAGCTCTCCACGCGCCTGCCGGCCCGGTCCACGAGGTACTTGTGGAAATTCCACTGCGGCGCCTGTCCGGTTTTCGCCACCAGCTCGGCGTAGAGCGGATGGGCGACCAGTCGCGTGCCCGCGGTCTTTTCGAACATCGGGAACTGGACGCCATAGGTCGTGCGACAGAACTCGGCGATTTCCTTGTTCGACCCGGGCTCCTGCGCGCCGTAGTCGTTCGACGGGAAACCCAGCACGACGAATCCCCGGTCCTTGTATTTGCGGTAGAGCGCCTCGAGCCCTGCGTACTGATTCGTGTAGCCGCAATGGCTCGCCGTGTTCACGATCAGCACGACTTTGCCGCCATATTGGCAAAGCGACTGCGGCTGCCCGGTCTGCAGGCTGTTCAGCGTGTGGCGGAGCAATGGCGGGCATCCGGCGTCCGGCGCGCCCGGAGATGGCGGTGCCGCGCGCGCTGCCGCCTTTGGCGGCTCGGCCGACGGGCCGGTCGCGACGAGAACCGGGGTCGGGCTCGGCTCGATCCCGCGCTTGGCGGCGGCATCGGCGCGACTGGCCGCGGTCGTGAGCACGGTCGCCAGCATGATCGCGGCGACGGCTGGCCAGGGTCGGCCCCCTGTAGTGCGGCGGATGAATTGGGGATGGGGGAGGATTGCCCCGAGACCCGGGTCGAGCATTATGTTTGTCCTGGACATAATTGATGAAGTTGCGAATGTTATCCGGGTTTATCGGTAATGTCAACCTATTGTCCAGGACAATTATGGCCCGTTATATCAACGGCACCTGGCCGTGGACAGCAGCGGGCCAGAGCGCGCGCCAAGGCTTTCAAAGCCCTTTGCGCGCACGTGGTCCGGGCCCCGCGATGCCCGGACCGCTGCGAGACAAGAAAGGCGAACGGCGGGTGCTAGGGAGGCCGAGGTCACCAAGCGGCACGCGGTCAGGAGTCCCACGGAGGCGAGGACAGGGCGCGAAATATCATGTTCGGCACGCTCGGGGACCGGAATCTCCCGGGCGACCCGCGGGACGGACGACCGAACGGGCCGACGGTGCCGGCAATCGTAAGCGAAACGACGCCCATGCCGCAACGTCATCATGCGCCGGGACAGGGAAATGTGCGGGCTGGCCCGCTGCTGTGGCGGGCCACCGAGAGGCAGGCGGTCTCGCCGCGCGATTGGCGCGCACGCGCGGGAGTTCAACGGCCGCAGCGAGCCGCTGGCGATGTTCCGGGCCGGCCGCGGATCGGCCCTGCGCCGCCCGCGCGGGTGGCGTGGCAGAATGCGTACCCGATTGTCGCAGCGCACGTCGCCACCATGAACCCTGGCCCCACCGAAAAACCGGACGTCGCCGCCTCGACGCTCGTCGCGCGGGCTCGCGCCGCGCAGCGCGAATTCGAGACCTGGACGCAGGAGCGCGTGGACGAGGCCGTGACGGCCGCCGCATGGGCCATCGTCGAGCCCGGCCGCAATCGCGCGCTGGCCGAATGCGCGGTCCGCGACACGGGCCTGGGCGATGTCGCCGACAAGATCGCCAAGAACCGGCGCAAGACGATTGGCCTGCTGCGCGACCTCAGGGGCGCGAAGTCGGTGGGCGTCATCAGCGCGGATCCCGCGCGCGGCCTCGTCGAGATCGCGCGACCGGTCGGCGTCGTCGCCGCGATCACGCCGTCGACCAATCCCGGCGCCACGCCGGCGAACAACATCATCAATGCGCTCAAGGGGCGCAACGCGATCGTCCTTGCGCCGTCGCCGAAGGGACAATCGACCCTGACGCTGCTGCTGCAGTTCGTGCACGCCGAACTCGACCGGATCGGGGCGCCGCGCGATCTCGTCCAGCAGCTGCCGGCGCCCGTCACGCGCGAGTTGACCTATGCGCTGATGCGCGAGGCCGATCTCGTCGTCGCGACCGGCTCGCAGACCAACGTGCGTGCGGCGTACGAAAGCGGCACGCCGGCGCTCGGCGTCGGCGCCGGCAACGTGTCGGTGATCGTCGACGAGACGGCCGACCTGCCCGCGGCGGCCGCCAAGATCGCCCGCTCGAAGACCTTCGACCACGCGACCTCGTGTTCCTCCGAGAACAGCGTGATCGCGGATGCAGGCGTGTACGACGCGCTGGTCGCGCAGTTGGCGGGCGAGGGTGGCGTTCTGCTCGATGCCCCTGAGGCGCGGCGGCTGGAGGCGGCCATGTTCGGCGGCGGCAGGCTCGCGCCGGCGTACGTCGCCCAGTCGGCGGGCACCATCGCCGCGCGCGCCGGGCTCGACCGGCCCGCGGTTCGGGCCGCGAAGTTCCTCATCGTCGCGGAGTCGGGCGTCGGCCCGGAGCATCCGTTTTCCGGCGAGAAGCTCTCGCCGGTGCTGGCGCTCTATCGTGCCGACGGTTTCGCGGCCGCCGCTGCGCTCGCCGAGCGGCTGTTGCGCTACCAGGGTGCCGGCCACTCGGTCGGCCTGCACACGAGCGCCCCTGAACGCGCTCTGCAACTGGGCCTGACGCTGCCCGTCTGCCGCGTGATCGTCAACCAGGCGCACTGCTTCGCGACCGGCGGCAGCTTCGACAATGCGCTGCCGTTCTCGCTGTCGATGGGCTGCGGCACCTGGGGCGGCAACAGCATCTCCGACAATCTCAATTACCGGCACTTCCTCAACATCACGCGCGTCGTGCATCCGCTGCCGCCGGGGCTCGTGCGCGAGCCGACCGACGCGGAATTCTTCGCCGGCTACCGCGCGAAGCACGGGCTGTAGCCGGACTTTCCGCATGGCGACGCTGCGGGAGGTCATCGATCGGCACGCCGCGGCGCAGCCCGGGGCCCCTTTCCTGTTCGCGCCCGAGCCTGGCACCGAGCTGACTTACGCGGGTCTGCGCGCGACGGCGCTCGCGCTCGGCGAGGAGCTCGCCGGGCGCGGCATCGAGCCGGGCGAGGTCGTGTCGTACATGCTGCCCAACGGCATGGCCGCAGCCGGCGTCTTCCTCGGCGCCATGTACGGCGGCTACGTCGTCTCTCCGGTCAGCCTTCTCGCGCAGGACGCGCTGATCGAGCACACGCTCGCGCATTCGGCAACGCGGATCGTGTTTGCCGCGCCGGAGTTCGTGCGCGCGGCTGCAGACGATCGTCGCGCGGATCGGCAGCCGCGCGATCGTGCGGCCGGCCTCGCCCGACGATCTCGAATTGCGCCCCGCCTCCGGCAGCGGATCCGGCCGCGCCCCCGACGCGGCGACCCCCGCGATGCTGATGTACACGTCGGGGACCACCGGCGCGCCCAAGGGCGCGCTTGCTGTCCCACGGCAATCTCGTTCACGCCGGCCGGTCCGTCGTCGCCGCGCACGAATTCGCGCCGTCCGACCGCGTGCTCTCGTCGCTGCCGCTCTACCATGTCAACGGACAGTGCATCGGCACCATCTCGCCTCTGGTGGCGGGCGGCAGCATCGTCATGCCGCACCGCTTCAGCGCCTCGCAATGGTGGGCGCTGGTCGAGCGTTACCGGCCGACGTGGCTCAACGTCGTCCCGACGATCATCGCCTATCTTCTCAACGGTCCCGATCTGACCGGAGCGCAGGCCGAGGCCTGCCGCCGGATCCGCTTCGCGCGCTCGGCGTCGGCGCCGCTGCCGCCCGAGCACCACCGCGCGTTCGAGGCGCGCTTCGGCATTTCGGTGCTGGAGGCGATGGGGCTCACCGAGTGCGCGTCGGTCGCGTTCGCCAATCCGCTCGATCCGGGCGCGCGCAAGGTCGGCTCGCCGGGTCGGCCCCTGGGCCTGGAGGCGCGCGTTGTGGCGCCGAACGGCGCCGAGCTCGGGGTCGGCGAGCGCGGCGAGATCGAATTGCGCGGCGCCAATGTGATGGTGGGCTATCACCGGGATCCCGAAGCGACGGCGCGAACGCTGCGTGCGGGAGGCTGGCTCGCGACCGGCGACCTCGGCTTTCGCGATGCCGACGGCTTCTACTTCATCACCGGCCGCCTGAAGGAGCTGATCATCAAGGGCGGCGAGAACATCGCGCCGCGCGAGATCGACGAGGCGCTGCTCCAGCACCCTGCCGTGCTGGAAGCCGCGGCCGTCGGTGTTCCGGATCGCGAATACGGCCAGGAAATCCTCGCCTGCGTCGTGCTGAAGCCGGGCGCCGCGTGCTCGGAGACGGATCTGCGCGCCCATTGCCTCGCCACGCTCGGCCGGTACAAGACGCCGAAGGCGTTCCGCTTCCTCGCGGAGTTGCCGAAGGGACCGTCGGGCAAGGTGCAGCGGCTCAGGCTGGCGACGGACGCGGGCGGCGCCGACGCGGCGAACGTCGGCGGCGGTCCGGCGGGGAACGAGGGTCGGTAGTTGATACGCGGCCGCTGCCCCGGTACATTTCGGGCAGGGAACCGGGTCGTGGCCGTCGTCGACGGTTGCCCCGGCCAGACGACCCGGAAGAGGTCGCGTGCCCAACGAAGGAGGAGATCGCGATGATGATTGTCAACGCACGTCGTGCCGCGGTCCGGGCATTGGGCGGGGCCTGTTTCGCCGTCGCGCTCGCGGGGCCCGGTCTGGCCGCGGCGCAGGAAGCGTACCCCACGCGCCCGATCGAGTTCATCGTGCCCTGGGGCCCGGGCGGCGGCGCCGATCAGGTGGCGCGCAAGGCCGGCGCCATCCTGGAGCCGATGCTCAAGGTGTCGTTCCCGGTCGTCAACGTCGCCGGCGCTTCCGGTCAGACGGGGCTCGCCAAGATGCTGGCCGCGGCAAACGACGGCTACACGATTTCGATCATGACCGGCGACACCTTCGGCACCCAGGCCGCCGGCAAGCCGAGCTGGAAGTTCTCTGAAATCACCCCGGTGGCGATCATGATCAAGCAGCCGTCGGCGTTCTTCGTGCCGATGGCGAGCCCCCTCAAGACCTGGGCCGACGTGGTTGCCGAGTCGAAGAAGCGCCCGCTGAAGGTCGCGGTCACGGGCTTCGGCACGCCGGACGACATCACGGTGAACTATTTCGGCAAGAAGGGGGTGGCCCTGCAATCGGTGCCCTTTGCCAAGCCGGGCGAGCGCTACACCGCGATCCTCGGCGGTCATGCCGACCTGCTGTACGAGCAACTGGGCGACGTGAAGACCTTCCTCGAGAGCAAGCAGATGCGCCCGATCGTCATCTTCGACACCGAGCGCTTCCCGCTCTTCCCCGACGTGCAGACCTGCGTCGAGGTGGGGAGCCCGGTGATCATCAACCAGTTCCGGATGGTGATCGTGAAGGCGGGCACCGATCCGAACAAGGTCAGGGTCCTGGCGGACGCGCTGGCCAAGGTCGCGGCGAGCGACGACTACAAGGCGTACCTGAAGGACCAGTACGCGGACCCGAAGAGCTACCTGCCGGCGGCGGACGCGCAGGGTTTCCTCACGAACGAGCTCGACAACATGAAGAAGTTCGCCAAGGAAGCGGGCATGACGCAGTAGCGGCATCCCGCGACGCGCGTCGCGGCCGGGCCGATTCGGCCGCGGCCGCGCGCACCGCGCCACATTCCGGCCAACTCGCCGCAGTCGCGGCGTTCCATCTCCGAGGAAGCCCCCGATGGTCTCGCGCCGCAAGGCCGCCCGCATCGCGCCCTACGTGGTCGTGCTCGGGATCGCCGGGTTTCTGTACCGCAGCGCCAGCCAGATCGACTACTTCGCGCCCGCCGGGCGCATCGGCCCCGATTTCTGGCCGAAGATGGTGCTGGTCCTGATGATCGCCGCCTGCGTCTACGAGATCGTCAGGATCGGCCTGTTCTCGAAGGACGATTCGGCGAGCGGCGTTCTGCAGACCCTGTCCGCATCGCCGCCCACCGACGAGAGCCAGCCGCCACCGCGGGCGGACCCGCCGAGCTACCCGCTGCGGCTCGTCCTCGGCATCGCGCTCACCGTGCTCTACGCGGCAGTCGTGCCGATCACCGGGTTCTTCCTGACCACGGTGGGCTATCTGGTCGCGTTCATGGCGCTCGGGCGCTACCCAAGGATGGTCTTGGCGGTCGGCGTGAGCTTCGCCGGCACGCTGCTGCTGCTCTATTTCTTCATGAAGGTGGCGTACATCTCGCTGCCCATCGGCCACGCGCCGTTCTCCGCGGTCAGCCTCTATCTCATGCAGGTCATGGGTGTCAGGTAGCGCCGCGATGGACGTGATCCAGCACCTCGCGACGGGCTTCGTGCACGTCTTCCAGCTGCCCAACCTGCTGTCGCTCCTCGTCGGTCTGGTGCTCGGCCTGCTGGTCGCGGTGCTCCCCGGCCTCACGCTGGTGATGGGCGTCGTGCTGGCGCTGCCGTTCACCTACCACATGCAGATCACGCCGGCGATCATCCTGCTGACCGCGATGTACGTGTCCGGGACCTACGCCGGAGCGTGGACGTCGATCCTGTTCCGGGTGCCGGGCGAGCCGATGGACGTGCCGCTGCTGTGGGACGGCTACACGATGGCGCGCAAGGGCGGCGCGGCCGCGGCGCTGGGCTGGACACTGGTGGCGGCGCTGTTCGGCGGGCTGCTTGCCGCGACGGTGATGGTGGCCCTCGCGCAGCCCATCGCCAGGATCGCGCTGACGTTCTCGACGCCCGAGTACTTCGGCATCATCTTCTTCGGGCTGGTGAGCGTCGGGTCGCTGGGCGGCGGCTCCATCACCAACGCCTTCATCAGCCTGTTCTTCGGCCTGCTGATCTCCACCGTCGGCGTCGACGACATCTACGGGGCCGAGCGCTTCGTGTTCGGCGTGCCGCTGTTCAAGGACGGCATCGACTACCTGGTGGTGATGGTCGGCGCGTACGGGCTGGGCGAGGTGTTCTCGCGGATGGAGAAGGGCTTCGCCTCGGTGGCGGTGGAGAGAGCCGGCGACGTCAGGACCCGGCTGCCGTCGTGGCGGGAGGTCGTCGCCGCCAGGATGACGTTCCTTCGCGGGTCGATCATCGGCATCGTCGTCGGCCTCGTCCCGGGCGCCGGAGCCACCATCGCGTCATTCGTTTCCTACGGCACCGAGTTGCAGTACGGCCGGCGCAGGAACGAGCTCGGCACCGGCATCCCCGAGGGGATCGTCGCGCCGCAGACTGCCGCCACCTCGTCGGTGGGCGGGGCGCTGATCCCGCTGGTGACCATGGGGGTTCCGGGCAGCGGCGCCACCGCCATCATCCTCGGCGCGTTTCTGCTGCACGGTCTGCAGCCCGGGCCGCAGGTCTTCACGACTTCGCCCGAGATCATCTACGCGATGTTCGCTTCGCTGTTCGTGGGGATCATCGGCATGTGCGTGATCGGCTACTTCGCCGCCAAGCTGATGGTCAGGGTACTGGACCTGCCGGAGGCGATCGTCTCCGCCTACGTGGTGACGTGCTGCTTTCTGGGTGCCTACGCGTCCCGCAGCAACGTGACCGACCTCTGGCTGCTGGCGGGCTTCGGCATCGTCGGCTACCTGTTCGAGCGGTTGCGTTTTCCCATCACGCCGCTGGTGCTGGGCGTGATTCTGGGGCCGATCGCCGAGACCAGCTTCATGACGACGATGGTCAGCTTCAACAACGACTGGACCGTGTTCTTCACGCGACCGGTCAGCGGCACCCTGATGGTGATGGCGTGCGCAGCGCTGGTCTCCCCGCTGGTGCGGCACCGGTTGCAGCAGCGCCAGGCGCGGCGCACGCGGCCGACGCAGGGCGCGTCGTGAACAGGGTCGAGCGCGTCACGCTTCACCGGCTTGCGGTGCCGTTGACGGCGCCCTACAAGTTGTCGTTCGGCCCGGTGACGCGGTTCGACACGATCCTCGTCGAGGCGCAGGACGGCGACGGCCGGATCGGGTTGGGGGAAGCGACGCTGCTCACCGGTTACACCGACGAGACGATCGACGGCGCCTGGGAGTCGATGCAGCGGCTGGCCGCCGGCATGCCCGGCCTCCCGCCGGAGCGCTGCGTCGAGCGCCTCGCCGGAGTGGTCGAGACGGCGCCGTTCGCGGCGACCGGCCTGACGACGGCGATGGAGATGCTGCGGTCGAGTCCCTGGCTGCGGGTCGACGAACCCACGCGCGTGCCGCTGCTCGGGCGTGGTGAACGGCAGCGAGGCGGCGCGAACTGGAGGTGGAGGTGGCGCGTCTGCTGGACGACGGTTTTCGCACGCTGAAGGTGAAGGTGGGCTTCGACGCCGATCAGGATGCCCGCAGGGTCAGGCTGATCCAGCGGATCGTCGCCGGCCGCTGCCGATTGCGCCTCGACGCCAACCAGGGCTATGACCGGGAGCGGGGCTGCGCCTTCGCGGCAGCGCTCGACCCCGGGGGCATCGAGCTGTTCGAGCAACCCTGCGCCGCCGGCGACTGGGACGGCGCGCAGGCGGTGGCCGCGGTGTCGGCGGTCCCGATGATGCTCGACGAATCCATCTACGGCATGGCGGACATCGAGCGCGCGGCAAGGCTTGGGGCGGCGCGCTTCATCAAGCTCAAGCTGATGAAGATGGGCAGCCTCGAGTCTCTGGCGAAGGGCATCCGGCGCATCCGCGAGCTGGGCATGGAGCCCGTGCTCGGCAACGGCGTCGCGTGCGAGATCGGCTGCTGGATGGAGGCCTGCGTCGCGCGCACGCTGATCACCAACGCCGGCGAGATGAACGGTTTCCTCAAGCCGGCAGCGCGGCTGCTCGCCGAGCCGCTGCGCTTCGCGGACGGCGCGATGGCGCTCGCCGCGGGCTACGCGCCGCGCCTCGATCCGCGGGCGGTGGCGGCGTGCGCCGTGGCCAGCGCCGCGTTTCACTGACTGCGCGCGGGAGCCGCTCATGTCCGGCCAGACCCTCGTCACCGGTGTCATCGGTTCCGACACCCACATCGTCGGCAACCGCATCCTGTCGATGGCGCTGGAAAAGGCCGGGTACAAGGTCGTCGCGCTGGGAGCGCTCACCCCGGCGGCGGAGTTCGTCAAGGCGGCCGTGGAGACCGCCGCCGACGCCATCCTGGTGTCATCGCTGTATGGCCAGGGGGAGCTCGACTGCCGCGGCTTTCGCGATCTGTGCATCGAGGCGGGGCTCGAGCACATCCTGATCTACGTCGGAGGCAATCTGGTCGTGGGCAAGCAGACCTGGGAGGAGGTGGAGCGGCGCTTCGTCGCGATGGGCTTCGACCGGGCTTTCCCGCCCGGCACCCGGACCGACGACGTGATCCGCATCCTGGCGCAGGACTTCGCTTTGCGCGAACGGGGTTCGTCGACGCCACGGTGATGCGTCGGCAACGACCATGAAAGCCGCCCTGCTCATCGACTTCGGCAGCACCTACACCAAGCTGCGTGCGGTCGACGTGGAGCGAGCGACGATCCTCGGCGCGGGACAGGGGCCCTCGACGGTCGGCACCGACATCACCATCGGCATGCGCGCGGCGCTCGCCGATCTGGAGCGTCACATAGGCGTCCTGCCGGAGTTCGCCTACCGCCTCGCCTGTTCCAGCGCCGCCGGCGGCTTGCGCATGGTCACGGTCGGCCTGGTGCGTGAATTGACCGCGGAGGCGGCGCGGCAGGCGGCGCTGGGCGCCGGGGCGCGGCTGGTCGGGACCTTCGCGTACCGCCTGACCGCGGCGGACGTGAATCGGATCGAGCAGCTCGCACCGGACATCCTGCTGCTGGCCGGCGGCACCGACGGGGGCAACAGCGAGGTCATCCTGCACAATGCCGACGCGCTCGGCCGAGCCCGGCTTGCGTGCCCGATCGTGCTGGCGGGCAACCGCAGCGCGATGGATCAGTGCCGGGAACAGCTTGCCGGCAGGGCTGTGATCGTCACCGAGAACGTCATGCCGGAGTTCAACGTGCTCAACATCGAGCCGGCGCGCGGGGCCATTCGCGAGGTGTTCATCGACCGCATCGTGCACGCCAAGGGCATCGACCGCGCGCAGGCGATGTTCGACCGCGTGCTGATGCCCACGCCGGCGGCCGTGATGGAAGGGGCGCGCCTGCTGGCCGACGGCTGCGACGGATTGGCGGGGCTCGGCGAGCTGCTGGTCGTGGATCCCGGTGGTGCCACCACCGACGTGCACTCGGTCGCCTCGGGCGAGCCCAGCGGGGCGGGCGTGATTGCGCAGGGCCTGCCCGAGCCGAGGGTGAAGCGCACCGTCGAGGGCGACCTCGGCATGCGCCACAACATCGCGGCGATCGACGAAGCTGCGGGGGCTGGCGTCGTCGCTGCCGAGAGCGGCATCGCGGCGGAGCGCGTGCGCCAGCTCGTCGCCGAGCTCGGGCGCGATGTGGGACGCGTTCCCGGCAACGCCGAGGAACGGGCGCTGGACCGCGCGCTGGCCCGTGCCGCAGTGCGGCTGGCCGTCAAGCGCCACGCCGGCACCGTGGAGACGGTGTTCACCGTGTCCGGGCCGGCGGTCGTGCAGCGCGGCAAGGATCTGTCCGACGTGGGCGTCGTGATCGGCACCGGCGGCGCGCTCGCGCACAGTCCTGATCCGGCGGCCATCCTCGAGACCGCGCTCGCCGATCCCGGCGATCCGTTGTCCCTGCGCCCGCGCGCGCCGCGCCTGCTGCTCGACCGGGAGTACATTCTCTACGCCTGCGGCCTGCTGGGACAGGTGGAGCCGAGGCAGGCGCTGGCGCTGGGTCTCGCGCACATGAGGCCATTGAACGGGGAGATCGGCGATGCCCGCAACCTCGGGACCTGAGGCGAGGACGCCGCTGTCGCAGCAGCGCATTCCGGACGACGTGTTCGCCGTCATGCGGCGCGAGAACCTCGCGCGCTGGCCCACCGGCCGCGACGTGGATCTGGACGAGGCGGTGGCGCTGCACCAGGCATTGCCGCGACACAAGCAGCTGGCGTGGGTGCTGCGCCGCGCGGTCGGCCGAGGGGCGCTGCCTGACGCAGCCGCGCGGCGGCTTCGGCACCTTCGCGCTGCAGCTGAAGCTGATGGAGACGCTCGACAAGGAGGGCCTTGCCGACGTGGTGCCGACCACCACCGACAGCTACACCCGCAACGAGCACTTCGCGCTGGCGCAGCGCGGCGTCGAGGAATCGGAGCGCGAGGGCCGCTCCATGCTGAACGGCTATCCGCTGGTGAACTACGGAGTGGCGGTCAATCGGCGCTTGATCGAGGCCATCGACAAGCCGGCGATCATGCTCACCGGCACCACGATGCCGAAGCTGACCGGCGAGATCGGATTCGCTTCCGGCTATTCCGGCTACCTCGGGTCGGGCATCGCCTACACGACGTCCTACATCAAGGAAATGTCGATCGAGGACGGCATCCGCAACTACCAGTACCTCGACCGCCTCGCCGCCGCGTACCAGGAGCGCGGCGTCGAGCTGCACCGGCGCCAGCCGGGCTTTCTCACCGGCACCAACATTCCGCCGTGCATCGCGATCGTGACCTGCGTGCTCGACGCGCTGCTGGCGGCGGCGCAGGGCGTGCGGAACTACGGCCTCGAGCTCGGCCAGACGCTGCACCTCGTCCAGGATGCGGCGGCGATCTCCGCCTGCGGCGAGCTGGTGCAGGAATACCTGGTCAGATGCGGCTATCCCGACGTGTTCACATCGGTGACCTCGCTGCACTGGATGGGCGCCTGGCCGCACGACGACGCGCAATCGGCGGCGCTCGTGGTCTACGGCGGAACGGTGGCCGCCATCGGCGGCGCGGTCAGCGTCACGACCAAGTCCACCCACGAGGCGTTCGGGCTGCCCACGCCCGAAATCAATGCCCAGGGGCTGCGGATGACGCGCATGGCGATCTACCTGGCGCGCCACATCCGGCTGGACGGGCTGGCGGAGTTCGCCTTCGAGAAGGATCTGATCATGCGCGAGGTGCGGCCGATCGTCGACCGCATCCTCGAGATGGGCGACGGCGACGTGGCCGTCGGTACGGTGCGCGCCTTCGCCGCCGGCGTGATGGACGTTCCGTGGTCGCCGAACCGGCACGTCAGGAGCCGGGTCATGCCGGCGCGGGACGCCGACGGCTGCCTGCGCATCCTCGATGCCGGCCTGATGCCGTTTCCCAGGGACGTGCTGGAGGTGCACGAGGCGCGGCTGCGGGCGCGCGCCGCCCGCGACGGCGTGCCTTTCGGCGACGAGCTGGCCGTCGCCAGCGTGTTCGAGCTCTCCGAGCCCCTGTCCAAGCTGATCTCGGACAAGTGGACGTTGGGGACGGCGTAAGATCGCGAACGATGAACACGCTTTCCGTTCGTGTCTGGCGCACGGCCGCCGACGGGGCCGGCGGCCGCTTCGTCGCCTACGACGTGCCGCGGTCCCCGGCGCAGACGGTCCTCGACGTGGTGACGCACATCCAGCGGCGCATCGATTCGACGCTGGCCTACCGGTTCGCGTGCCGCGTCGGGATGTGCGGCTCGTGCGCGATGACGGTCAACGGCCGCGCGCGCTGGACCTGCCGCACGCACGTCGATGCCGTGAGCGGCGGCGGCCTCGAGATCGCGCCGCTCGCGCAGTCTGCCGGTGATCCGCGACCTCGTCACCGACATGCGCGAGTTCTTCGACAAGTGGGCGCGGGCGAAGGGGCAGTTCGTTCCGACCGCGACGCGGCGAGACGGCTTCGCGACGGTCGCGCCGGCCTCGCGCGAGCGGCGCGCGGTCGACGCGGCGATCGAGTGCATCGGCTGCGCCGTCTGCTACTCGAGCTGCGACGTCGTCGGCTGGAACCCCGCCTATCTGGGTCCGGCTGCCCTGAACCGGGCGTGGACGCTGGTCAACGATCCGCGCGACGGCGCGCGCGGCGAGCGGCTGGCGGCGGTCGCGGGCGATGCCGGCTGCCACGCGTGCCACACGCACCAGAGCTGCACCGAGCGCTGCCCGAAGCAGCTCGCGCCGACCGCGTCGATCGCGGGGCTCAAGCGCATGACGGCATTCGCCGCATTGACCGGAGCCTTGCGTTGAGCGGCGCGCGCAGCCAGTCGCTGCTCTGGCTTGCGCAGCGGGGAAGCGCCGTCGTCCTGGCGTTGTGCGTCGTCGTGCACCTGTCCACGATGATCGTCGCCGTGCGCGGGGGCCTCACGGCCGCCGAGATCCTGGGACGCACGCGCGGCAGCCTCGTGTGGGCGGCGTTCTACGGCGTGTTCGTCCTCGGCGTGGCGATCCACGCGCCGATCGGCCTGCGCACGATCGTCGCCGAGATTCGCGGCGGGCACCGGCGGAGCATCGACGTGGCGATGCTCGCTGTCGCGGCGGTGCTGCTGGCGCTCGGTTTGCGCGCGGTCGTCGCGGTCACGGTGGGGCGGGCAGCGTGAGCGGCGCCGCCGTCCGGCGCAGCGACCGGCGCGCGCGCGGCCACGCCGGCTGGTGGGCGTTCGCCGTCCATCGCGGCTCCGGGCTCGCGCTGGCGATCTTCCTGCCGGCGCACTTCCTCGTGCTGGGCCAGGCGCTGACCGGCGCCGCCGCGCTCGACGGCGTGCTCGCCTGGACGGAGCGGCCGCTCGTCAAGGCCAGCGAGGTTGCGCTCGTGTTCCTGCTCGCCGTTCATCTGGGCGGTGGATTGCGGCTGCTGCTGGCGGAATTCGGCGGCTGGCGCGCAGCGTGGCAGCCGGCGCTGATCGCCGTCACCGGCGGCATCGCGGTGTCGTGCGCGCTGCTCTTCGCGCTCAATCTCGTGTAGGCGGACGATGCGGATTGCACCGGACCGGATCGAGGACGCGGCGAAGGAACTCTACGTTCGCGCGCTCAAGGACCTCCCGCCCGACATCAAGCGGGGGTTCGCGGCGCTGGCGGCGCGCGAGACGGGCGCCACCGCGAAGGCGGTGCTCGGCACGATGATCGAGAACATCGCGGTTGCCGAGCGCACCGGCAACCTGCTTTGCCAGGACACCGGCATTCCGATCTACAACGTGACGATCGGCCGCGGAGTGGAGGTCGACGGCGTCGCGTTGAAAGCGGCGATCCGGAGGGGCTGCGAGCGCGCGACGCGCGAGACCCCGCTGCGCTCGTCGATCGTCCATCCGCTCACGCGGAAGAACGACCATACGTCCTGCGGCATCGCGGTGCCGGTCATCCACATCGACTTCTCCGATGCGTTCGAGGGCCTGCGGATCGAGATGATCCCCAAGGGCAGCGGCTCGGAGAACAACTCGTGGCTGCGGATGGCGGTCCCGGCCGAGGGCGTCGACGCGATCAAGACGTTCGTCGTGGACTGCGTGCTCGCGGCCGGCGGCAAGACCTGCCCGCCGACCATCGTCGGCGTCGGTGTCGGCGGCACCGCGGACCTCTGCGTTCACCTCGCCAAGGTCGCGGCGACGCGCCCGCTCGGCTCGCATTGCGCCGATCCCGACGGCGCGCTGCTGGAAGCGCAGCTGTCCCCGGCGGTGAACCTGCTGGGCGTGGGCCCGCAGGGGCTCGGCGGCGACGCGACGGCGTTCGCGGTCCACGTCGAGGTCGCGGCGACGCACATCACGATGAACCCGGTGGCGGTCAACATGCAGTGCCATTCGGCGCGGCGCGCGAGCGCCGTGCTCGGCGCCGACGGCATCGCGTACGGGTATTGACGGGCGATGGCCCACCACGACTTCACGATGCCGGTGACCGAAGACCAGGTCCGCGCGCTGGCGGTCGACGACACGGTCACGCTGAACGGCACGCTCTTCGGGATACGCGACGCGACGCAGATCGCGCTGTTCGACCGCGGACGCACGACGCGCTTCGATCTCTCCGGGCATGCCGTCATCCACACGGCGCCCAACGTGAAGAAGGTCGCGCCGTCGCCGGTGCATCCGGCGGGCTATGCGCCGGTCTGCGTCGGGACGACGACGAGCGCGCGGATGGAGCGCTTCACGCGGCCGCTGATGACGCGCTGCGGCGTGCGCATCGTCATCGGCAAGGGCGGCCTCGGCGCGGCGTCGCTCGCGGCCTTCCGCGAGCTGGGCGGCGTCTATCTCGCGATCGTCGGCGGTGCCGCGGCGCTGGAGACGACGTGGATCGAGGCGATCGAGGACGTCGACCTCGACGACCTCAATCCGGAGAGCCTGTGGCAATTCCGGGTGCGCCGACTTCGGCCCGCTGCGGGTCGCGATGGACAGCCGCGGCGGCAGCCTCTACGCGACCGTCGACGCCGCGCGCGCAGGCGAACCGAGCGGCGGCGCTGGCGGCGCTGGGCGTGGGGTCGGGTTCGCTTCCTCGCTCTTGAGAACGCTCCGCACCGATCTGCTGATCCTCGGCGCCGGCGGCGCGGGGCTCTTTGCCGCGCTGCACGCGCACCGCGCCAATCCGTCGCTGCACGTCACCATCGCGGTGAAGGGACTGCTCGGCAAGTGCGGCTGCACGCGGATGGTCCAGGGCGGCTACAACGTCGCGCTGGCGCCCGGCGACTCGGTCGAGCGCCATTTCATGGACACGATCGAAGGCGGGAAGTGGCTGCCGGACCAGGATCTCGCGTGGACGCTCGTGAACGGCGCGATCGAGCGCATCCACGAGCTCGAGAACGAGCTGGGCTGCTTCTTCGACCGGAATCCCGACGGCACGATCCACCAGAAGGCGTTCGCCGGGCAGACCTTCGACCGCACGGTGCACAAGGGCGACCTGACCGGCATCGAGATCATGAACCGGCTCTCGGAGCAGGTGTGGGCGCGCGGGATCCACCGGCTGGAGGAGCACCGCGCGCTCGATTTCGTCGCGGCCGCCGACAGCGGAAACGCGGCGGCGCTGGCCGGCGTCCTGCTGGTCGACCTGCGCACCGGCGAGTACGTGTTCGTGCAGGCGAAGGCGGTGCTGCTCGCCACCGGTGGCGGGCCCCACGATGTACAAGTTCCACACGCCTTCCGGTGACAAGAGCTGCGACGGCCTCGCGATGGCGCTTGCGCTTCGGACTGCCGCTGCGCGACATGGAGATGGTGCAGTTCCACCCCACGGGCCTGCTCGCCGGGCCGGGCACGCGGATGACGGGCACCGTGCTGGAGGAGGGACTGCGCGGCGCGGGCGGTCATCTGCTGGACGGGGACGGCGGGCGCTTCATGGAACGCTACGACGGGCGCGGCGAGCGCGCGACGCGCGACATCGTCTCGCGCGCGATCGATGCCGAGATGCGCGCCGGGCGCACGACGAAGAACGGCGGCGTCTACCTCAGCATGGGGCATCTCGGGCCCGACAACGTGCGGCGGCAGTTCAAGGGCATGGTCGAGCGCTGCGCCGACTGCGGTTTCGACCTTGCCGCCGGCCGTGTCGAGGTCGTCCCCACCGCGCACTACATGATGGGCGGTGTCGAGTTCGCGCCCGATTGCACGACGGAACGCCCGGGGCTTGTTCGTCGCCGGCGAGGACTCCGGCGGCGTGCACGGCGCCAACCGGCTGGGCGGCAACGGCGTGGCGAACTCGACGGTGTTCGGCGGCATCGCGGGCGACACGATCGCAGCGTGGCTCGCGCGCGAGCGCGCGTGGCGCGAGCCGGATGCGACGGCGCTGGACGCGGCCGTCGCCCGCGCCGAGGCGCCGTTCGCCGGCAGGCGCCAACGATGCGGGAGCGCTCGAATCGATCCGCGAGCGGCTCTACGACGTGATGTGGGACGACGCCGGCATCGTCCGCGATGCGACGGGCCTGGCGCGCGCAGCGGGCGCGCTCGATGCGCTGCGGGCGGAGCTCGCCGCGACGGGCATCCCGGGCGACGGGCGCGCGTTCAACCTGACCTGGCACGACGCGCTCAACCTCGCGAACCTGATCGCGGTGTCGAGGGTCATCGTCCGCGCGGCCCAGGCGCGCGAGGACTCGCGCGGCGCGCACTATCGGTCGGACCATCCGGACACCGGCGATCTCGCCGCGTCGACCTTCGTGCGCATCCGCGCACGTGACGATTCGCTCGATGCCGAGGCGGTGCCGGTGCGCTTCACGCGCGTGGTGCCCGGCGCGTCGCTGCTTCAGGACTGAGGCCGGAAGGGCGCCGCAGGCGCCGTGCGGTCCGCACGGCGTGATACGATTGCGTAGAACGTTCGTTCTATGCCTCCGATCACACGCCACCATCCCGCGTCCCCCGGCGCGTCGGCGCACCGAAGCCTGGCGCATCTGGCTGCGCTGAATCCGCAGCAGCGCTTCGCCGTCGAGTACGGGATCGGCGACGGCGATGCCGGGGGGCCGCTGCTGGTGGTCGCGGGCGCCGGCACGGGCAAGACCGACACCATCGCCCACCGCGTGGCGCACCTGGTCGTCTGCGGGACGGATCCGCAGCGGATCCTGCTGCTGACGTTCTCGCGGCGGGCGGCGATCGAGATGGAGCGCCGCGCCGGGCGCATCCTGAACCGCGTGCTCGGCGCCCCACACGGGCAGCGCACGCCCTCGCTCGCCTGGTCGGGCACGTTTCACGGCGTCGGCGCGCGGCTGCTGCGACGTTACGCCGGACGCATCGGTACTCCACGAATCCTTCACGATCCACGACCGCGGCGACGCCGAGGATCTCCTCGCCATCGTCAGGCACGACCTCGGTTTTTCGACGACGGAAAACCGGTTCCCGACCAAGGCCACCTGCCTCGCCGTCTACTCGCGCGTCGTCAACAGCGAGGCACCGCTGGATGAGGTGCTGCAGACGACGTTTCCGTGGTGCGCCCAGTGGGAGGCCGAGCTCAGGCGGCTCTTCGACGCCTATGTCGCCGCGAAGCAGTCGCAGAACGTGCTCGACTACGACGACCTGCTGCTGTACTGGTCGCAGATGATGGCGGAGCCGGCTCTGGCGGCGGAAGTGGGCGGTCGTTTCGACTACGTTCTCGTCGACGAGTACCAGGACACGAACCGGCTGCAGGCGGGCATCCTGCGCGCGCTGAAGGCGGACGGCCGCGGTCTGACCGTCGTGGGCGACGACGCGCAGTCGATCTATTCGTTCCGCGCGGCCACGGTGCGCAACATCCTCGACTTCCCGCGCCAGTTCACGCTGCCCGCGCGCGTCGTCACGCTGGAGCGCAATTACCGTTCGACCCAGCCCATCCTCGACGCGTCCAACGCGGTCATCGGGCTCGCGAGCGAGCGCTTCGCCAAGAATCTCTGGACCGACCGGACGTCGTCGGAGAAACCGCAGCTCGTCACGGTGCGCGACGAAGCGGACCAGGCGCGCTGCGTCGCCGAGCGCGTGCTCGAGTATCGCGAAGCGGGTGTCGCGCTGAAATCGCAGGCGGTGCTCTTCCGCACCTCGAGCCACAGCGCTCAGCTGGAGCTGGAGCTCACCCGGCGCGACATCCCGTTCGTGAAGTTCGGCGGACTCAGGTTCCTGGAGGCGGCGCACGTCAAGGACGTGCTGTCGGTGCTGCGCTGGGCCGAGAACCCGCGCAGCCGGATGGCGGGCTTCCGCGCCGCGCGCCTGCTGCCCGGGATCGGTCCCGCGACCGCCGCGAAGCTGCTCGACGCCATGGACCGGGCGCCGGATCCGATGGCCGCCATGGACGCGTTCGGTGCACCGGCTGCGGCAGCCGGCGAATGGCAGGCGCTGGTGCGTCTGTTCGGACGGCTGCGCGCGAGGGATGCGCAGTGGCCCGCCGACATGGAGCTCGTCGCGCGGTGGTACGAGCCGCATCTGCAGCGCATCTACGAGGACGCGCACGTTCGCCAGGGCGATCTTGCGCAGCTGCAGCAGATCGCGGCGACCTACGGCTCGCGCGAGCGCTTTCTGACCGAAGTGACGCTCGACCCGCCAGGCGCCACGAGCGCGGAGGCGGGCGTGCCCGGTCTCGACGACGACTACCTGATCCTGTCGACGATTCACTCCGCGAAAGGCCAGGAGTGGAAGACGGTGCACGTCCTCAACGTCGTCGACGGCTGCATTCCCTCGGACATGAGCACCGGGACGAGCGAGGAAATCGAGGAGGAGCGGCGCCTGCTCTACGTGGCGATGACCCGCGCGAAGGATCATCTGCACCTGATGGTGCCGCAGCGTTTCTACGTGCACCAGCAGGCGGCCAACGGCGACCGCCACGTCTACGCGTCGCGCAGCCGGTTTGTTCCCGGGACCATCGCCGGATTTTTCGAATCGCGCGCCTGGCCGGTCGGCGACAGGGAGCACGCTGGCGCGCAACCGCGGGTCGAGGCCCCGACTGCGCGGGTGGACCTCTCGGCGCGCGTGCGCGCGCTCTGGCGCTGAGGGCGGCGGGCGCGTGCGCGTTTATTTGCGCTACCCGGTCGAATTGTCCTAACCTGACCGTAACCTGCTCTGTCGCGCCGAACATGACGATGCTGCACTGCTCCCGCTGTGACGCCGAGAACCGGGCCGGTCGGCGCTATTGCGCGCAATGCGGCGCCGGGTTGCCTGCCGCCTGTTCCGCGTGCGGATTCGTGAACGAGGCCGGCGAGAAGTTCTGCGGCGGTTGCGGGGCGGCGCTCGGCGCGACGGATGCCGAAGCCGCGGCGCCTGTCAAGGCGAGCACGGTGCACGGCGACGGCGAGCGCCGGCCGGTCACGGTCCTTTTCGCGGATCTGGTCGATTACACGCGGATGTCGCAGCGGCTCGATCCGGAGGACGTGCATGCGATGCTCGGGCGCTTCTACGAAACTGCGGACGAGATCGTCGAACGCTTCGGCGGCAACATCGACAAGCACATCGGCGATTCCGTGATGGCCGCGTTCGGCGCGCCTGTTGCGCACGACGACGACGCGATCCGCGCGGTGCGCGCGGCGGCGGAGCTTCACCGCGCGATGCCGTCGCTCGCCGGAGGGGCGGGCCAACCGTTGGCGGTGCACATCGGGATCGCGTCGGGCGAGGTCGTCGCCAGCGGTCTCGGCGGCGCCCGACACCGCGCGTACACGGTGATCGGCAACTCGGTCAATCTGGCGGCACGGCTGCTGCATCTGGCCGGCTCCGGCGAGACCGTGCTCGACGACGCGGTCTACGCGGCCGCGCAGCGGATTGCCCGCTGCGTGCCCATCGAAGGCGCGCGGGTCAAGGGGATCGACGCGCCATTGACGGCATGGCGCTTCGTGGAGTTCATGGGGCTGTCGGAACAGGATGGAGGCCATCCGTTTGTCGGCCGGCACGCGGAGCTCGCACAGATCGAAGCGTCGTTGCGCGGCTGCGCGGCGCGCGGGACGGGCGGGACCGTGCTCGTGCGTGGCGATGCGGGAATCGGCAAGTCGCGTCTCGTCGGCGAATTGCGCCGGCGGGCGCTGGCTGACGGTTTCGTCTGCCATACCGCGCTGGTGCTCGATTTCGGAATTGCCGCAGGCCGCGACGCCATCCGCGACATCGTCGTCGGCCTGATGGATCTGCCTTCCGGGACTGACGACGAAGCACGACGCGCGGCGCTCAAGCGGCTGGTCCTGCGCCATCCGCCGCTCGTCGCCGACGAACCGTTCCTGTGCGACCTGCTCGGTCTGCCGCAGCCCGCCGCGACCCGCGGGCGGTACGAGGCGATGGACAATGCCGCACGGCAACGAGGCCGGGCCGCGGCCGTGGTTCGCCTGCTCGAGACGGTCTGCGCGAAGTCCCCGGTGCTGCTGATCGTCGAGGACGTGCATTGGGCGGACAAGGTGACCTTGGACTGTCTCGCAGCTCTGACCCGCGGTGCCGCGTCGATCCCGGCGGTGCTCGCGCTCACCTCCCGTGTCGCGGGTGATCCGCTCGATGCGGGTTGGCGCGGATCGGTGCAGGGAAGTCCTCTGGTCACGATCGATCTCGGACCGCTCGGCGCGAAGGACGCGCTGGCGCTTGCCGGCGGATTCCTGTCGGCGCCGAGGGCGTTTGCGCAGAAATGCGTCGAGCGTGCGGGAGGCAATCCGTTGTTCCTCGAGCAACTGCTGCGCGCGGCCGACGAGCACGGGGATGGGCTGCCGGCGTCGCTGCACAGCCTGGTGCTGGCCCGGATGGACCGTCTGCCGGAGCGCGACCGCATGGCGTTGCGTTGCGCATCCGTCGTGGGCCAGCGTTTTCCGCTCGAGCTCGTGCGGCACCTGGCGCGGTTGCCGGAATATGCGGGCGACGCGCTGGTCGCGCACTTTCTGGTCCGCCCGGAAGGCGACGAGTTCCTGTTCGCGCACGCGTTGATCCGTGACGGCGTCTACGCTTCGCTGACCCGCGTGCGGCGGGCCGAGTTGCATCGGGCCGCCGCGCAGTGGTACGGCGAACGCGATCCCGTGCCCCGCGCCGAGCATCTCGATCGCGCCGAAGCGCCCGAGGCGCCCCGAGCCTATCTCGACGCGGCGCTGGCCCAGGCTGCAGCGCTGCAACCGGAGCGTGCCCTGGCTCTGGCCGATCGCGGCGCGGCGCTGGCCACGAACGCGGACGACGTGTTGGCGTTGAGCATGCTGCGCGGCCGGCTGCACTGCGAATCGGGCGAAGGCGGTCCTGCGGTCGACGCCTACGGGGTTGCGCTCGCTGCGGCGCAGCGACCGGCGGACCGCTGCCGCGCCTTGCTCGGAATCGCTGCCGGGCAACGCCTGCTCACCGGCGTGGACGCAGCGCTCGCGGCGCTCGCCGAAGCCGAGCCGCTCGCCCGGGCGCACGGACTGGTGCGCGAACTGGCCGAGCTGCATTACACGCGCGGCGGCCTGCATTTTGCGCGCGGCGACAATTCCGCATGCCGGGACGAGCATGAAGCCGCGCTGGCGTGCGCCCGGTCGATCGACGATCCGGGGTGGGAGGCGAGAGCCACGAGCGGTCTTGCCGATGCGGATTATGCGAGCGGCCGGATAGTGAGCGCTCTCGGACGTTTCCGGCAATGCATCGAGATCTGCAACGCGCACGGCCTGGCGCGCGAGGAGATCCCGAACCGCACGATGGTCGGCCATTGCCGGCTCTATATGATGGAGTTCGATGCGGGCATTGCCGATATGGAAGCGGCACGCTCGCTCGCCGTCGAAATAGGCGACCTCAAGCACGGCGAGATGTTCGCGCTGGAATCGCAGGGCCTGCTGCTGGCATCCTGCGAGCGCCATGCCGACGCCGAGCCGCTGCTCGAGCGCAGTCTGGTGCTTGCCGAGACGATCGGCGCGCGGCGCTTCGAGTCGCTCGTCCTGGCGGCATTGGCCGCATGTTCGCTGGCGGCGGGACGCTTGACCGAGGGGCGTGACCGGATCGAGCGCTCGCTCGCGCTTTCGCGCGAGATCGGGATGGGCTTCTGCGGGCCGATGGCGCTCGGCGTCAAGGCCCGGCTCCTCGTCGACGCGCAGGAGCGCGAGCGATGCCGCGCGGAAGCCGAGGCGCTCATCGCGCGGGGCTGCACCAGCCACAACCTGATCAACTACCACCGCCACGGCATCGAAGATGCGCTCGCCCGCGGCGAATTCGCGCGCGGTCTCGAACACGCTGCCGCGCTCGAGGTTTACACGCGGGGCGAGCCGTTGCCCTACAGCGATTTCGTGATCGCCCGCGCGCGCGTGCTCATCGGGCTCGCATCGCGTCCGGACGATCCGACCCTGCGCGAGGAGCTTGCACGGCTGCGCCGGGAGGCCGAGCGCGTCCGCTGGCCGATTGCCTGGCCGGTGCCGGCAGGCGGACCCTGAGCGGGCCGCGTGCAGCCGTGGCGTCGCGTCAAGGTGCGACCAGCCGCCAGGAGTGGCCCAGCGCCGCCCACTGCGCCCGTTCCTTCGCGAGCAGGTAGTCGGTCAGCGGATGCGCCGCGAGCCAGCGCCGCGAGATGCCGAAACGGATGCCGCGCGTGACCTCCAGTCTGGTCCGCGGCAAGGCGACGGCGGCGCGCGCGTGGTGGACCAGCACCGAGAGGCGGAGTGCGAGCACCGCCGCGCGGATCTCCGTTTCGCCGATGGCGTTCTCGATCTTCGCGAGCCCGCCCCGGCAGCCGAAGACGAGGAGCGCGAGCCGGCGCTGTTCACCTGCCGAGAATCCGGGCATGTCGGCGTTCTGCAGGATGTAGGCGCCGTGCTTGTGGAAGCCGGCGTGTGAAATCGACATCCCGACCTCGTGCAGCAGTCCCGCCCATTCGACCAGCTTCGCGAGCGACGGGTCCGGAGCGCCAACCGCCCTGCGGAAAAGCGCCACGGCATAGGCGCCGACGCGAAGCGCCTGGGCACGATCGATGCCGTAGCGCGCGACGAATCGCTCGACCGTCGTCATGCGCGCGTCCTCATCGGTCGCGCGTCCGAGCAGATCGTAGAGCACGCCGAGGCGCAACGCTCCGCCGACCGGATCGATCCGGTCGATCGAGAGCTCCGAGACGGCCGCCGCCATGATCGCGTAACCGCCCGCCAGCACCGGCGCGCGCTCGCCCTTGAGCGCGACGAGCTTGAGGCGCGAAACATGGCCGGCGTCGAGCATGCGCCGGCGCAGCCGGGCGAGCCCGGTCGGCGTGATGCCTCCGCTCGAAAACGCGTTCTGCTCGAGTATGTCGGCGAGCGCCACCGCGGTGCCGGACGAACCGTAGGCCTCACGCCACGTGCCGGGTCCGAACGTGCCGGCGATCGCCTCGATCTCGGCGCGTGCCACGGTCTCGGCGGCGTCGAGCGCGGCCCCGGTGATCGCGCCACCGGCGAAGAAACGCTGGGTCATCCCGACACAGCCGATCGCCAGCGACTCGAGCCGCTCCGGTTCGAAGCCACGGCCCAGGATGAATTCGGTCGAACCCCCGCCGATGTCGATCACCATGCGGGACTCCGACGAGCGCGGCAATTCGTGCGCGACGCCGAGGAACGTCAGCCGTCCCTCTTCGTGACCGCTGATCACGTCGATCGGCAGGCCCAGCGTGCGCTCGGCACGGGCGACGAATTCCTGCGCGTTCCTGGCGACGCGGAACGTGTTCGTGGCGACCACGCGCACCGCCGCGGGATGCAGTCCGGAGAGGCGCTCGCGAAACCGCGCGAGGCAGGCGAGCGCGGCGTCCATCGCGGATCGCTTGAGGCGGCCCTTGTCGTCGAGACCTGCGCCGAAACGCAGCGTCTCGCGCCAGGTGTCGAGCTGGTAGATCTGGCCGCCCTCGACGCGGCCGATCTCGAGCCGGAAGCTGTTCGACCCGAGATCGACGACGGCCAGAAGGGGATCGGACTTGCGCTCGCGCATGTGGCGGTAACGACTCGAAGGACGGCTCCACGGGAAGGTTAGCAGAAAACGGCGATCCCGCTCCCCGCCGCCGGGGCCGCGCGGGGCCCCTGTTGTAATATGATTGTCATTTCGACGTGGCACTCTGCTGCGTCCGCGCTCCTTGCCGGACGCCCCATGGCCAAGCTGAACAATCCAGCGATACCCTCGCCGATCAACCGCGAGCTGTCACAGCTCGCGTTCAACCGGCGCGTCCTCGCGCTCGCGCAGGACCCCGCCGTGCCCCTTCTGGAACGGCTGCGCTTCCTCTGCATCGTCTCCAACAATCTCGACGAATTCTTCGAGATCCGCGTCGCCGGCCTCAAGCAGCAATTGCTCGCCGCGCTGCCCCCGCCGGGAATGACCGTCCCGGGGCTGCGCGCGCTGCTCGACGCTGTGTCCGGCGAGGCGCACGCGCTGGTCGCGGCGCAGTATCGGGAGCTGAACGATGCAATCCTCCCGGCGCTCGACGCCGCAGGGATCCGGCTGATGCGCCGTGGCGATCTCACCGCGGGCCAGCGCGCGTGGGTGCGCGACTATTTCCAGCGCGAGGTCAAGCCGCTGCTCACGCCCATCGGGCTCGATCCCGCGCATCCGTTTCCGCTGGTGGTCAACAAGAGCCTGAATTTCGTCATCGAGCTGTCGGGTCGGGATGCGTTCGGTCGCGAGACGACCATTGCCATCCTGAAGGCGCCGCGGCTGCTGCCCCGGATCATCGCGCTGCCTGCCGATGTGGCCGGCGCCGCAAACACGTTCGTCCTGCTCTCCAGCGTCATCCACGAGCACGCGCACGAGATGTTCGAGGGGCGCGAGATCGTCGCTTACTCGCAGTTCCGCGTCACCCGTGATGCCGACCTGTGGCTCGACGAGGAGGAGGTCAAGAACCTGCGGCAGGCGCTCGAGGGCGAGCTCCCGCAGCGGCAATTCGGGCTGGCTGTGCGGCTCGAGGTTGCCGCCGGGTGCCCGGCGCACCTCGCGCAGCTCCTGCTGGCACAGTTCGACCTCGGCCAGGATGACCTGTACCCGGTCGACGGACCCGTCAATTTGTCTCGGCTCAACGCGCTCGTCGACGCGGTCGACGCGGCAATCCTCAAGTATCCGCCGTTCCGCCCGAGCCTTCCCGACCGGCTCGAGGAATCGATGGACATCCTGGCGACGCTGCGCCAGCAGGACGTGCTGCTGCACCATCCGTTCCAGTCGTTCGATCCGGTCATCGAGTTCATCCGCAAGGCAGTCGAGGATCCGAATGTCGTCGCGATCAAGCAGACCGTCTACCGCACCGGCACGAACTCGTTGCTGATGGAGGCGCTGATCGACGCCGCGCGCCAGGGCAAGGAGGTTACGGTCGTCGTCGAGCTGATGGCGCGGTTCGACGAGGTGGCGAACATCAACTGGGCGGAGCGGCTCGAGCAGGCCGGCGCCCAGGTCGTCTACGGCATCTTCGGGCTGAAGACGCACGCCAAGCTCGCGCTGCTGCTGCGGCGCGAGCAGGACGCCAAGGGCAACACGCGGCTGCAGGCCTATGCCCACCTCGGCACCGGCAATTACCACTGGCGGACCGCGCGCCTCTACACGGACTTTGGGCTGCTCACGGCGCGTCGCGACATCTGCGACGACGTCAACGAGGTGTTCCTGCACATCACGAGCCTGGCCCGCGCCCGGCGCCTGAACCGGTTGCTGCTGGCGCCGTTCACGATGCAGGCGCGGCTGCTCGCCGCGATCCGGCGCGAAACGAAGCTCGCGCGGGAGGGGAAGGAAGCGCGCATCGTGGCGAAGATGAACGCGCTGCTCGAGGAAGGGGTCATCAAGGCGCTGTACGCGGCGTCGCAGGCCGGCGTGCAGATCGAGCTGGTCGTGCGCGGCGCCTGCGCGCTGCGTCCCGGGATCGATGGCCTGTCGGAGAACATCCGCGTGCGCTCGATCGTCGGCCGCTTTCTCGAGCACAGCCGAATCTGGTACTTCGAGAACGGCGGGGCCAAGGACGTCTGGCTCGCGAGCGCGGACTGGATGGGCCGCAATCTCTTCCGTCGGATCGAGGTTGCGTTCCAGGTGCTCGATCCGGCACTGAAGGCGAGGGTGATCGCCGAAGGGCTCGTCCCGTACCTTGCCGACAATCGCGATGCGTGGACGCTTGACGGTGACGGCGGCTATCATCGGATCGCGACGAAGGGGCGAACGCGGCCGTTCTCGGCACAGCAGGCGCTGATCGACCGCCTCGCCGCGAGGATCGCATCCGAACATCCGAAGGGAGCCGACTGATGGACCTGATCCTGTGGCGCCACGCGGAGGCCGAGCCGGGCGAGCCGGATCTCGGCCGGCGGCTCACCGCGAAAGGCATCCAGCACGCGGAGCGCGTGGCGCGCTGGCTCGATCACCATCTGCCCGCTACGACGCGCGTTCTGTCGAGCCCGGCCGACCGGGCGCAGCAGACGGCCCGCGCGCTGAAACGCAAATTCCGCGTCGTGCCGGACCTCGCGCCCGGTGCATCGGCGGCAGCGGTGCTGGCGGCCGCCGGCTGGCCCGATGCGCGAGAGCCCGTGCTGGTGGTCGGGCACCAGCCCACGCTCGGCGAAGTCGCCGCTTTTCTGCTGTCGGGCGAAGAAGCGCCGTGGAGCGTGCGCAAGGGTGGCGTCTGGTGGCTGTCCAACCGCATCCGTCAAGGCCAGTCCAGCGTCGTTCTGAAGGTCGTCGCGGGACCGGATTTCGTTTGACCGGGCTCGGCGCACACCGTAGCAGGATGACCCGCCGCGGGCGCGCCGCGGCCCGTCGCCGTTTCGCCGTCTCCCGTCCGCAAGAGGAAATCGTGACCGGGCCCTGCGAGCTCCCCGAAGGTGTCGTACCAATCAGCGAGGCTCGGCCATGAACACGGAGAAACGCCTGTACAGCGTACTTTTCCTCTGCACCGGAAACTCGGCGCGCAGCATCATCGCCGAATCCATCCTCCGGCAAGTCGGAGCGGGGCGGTTTGTCGCCCACAGCGCGGGATCGCATCCCGCCGGCGAGGTCAATCCGTTCGCGCTCGAGTTTCTGTGCGCGAACCGGCTGCCGACCGACGGGCTGCGCAGCAAGAGCTGGGACGAGTTCGCGCAATCGGGCTCATCCCCTCTCGATTTCGTGTTCACCGTGTGCGACAACGCGGCGGGCGAAGTCTGCCCGGTCTGGCCAGGCCAGCCGATGACTGCGCACTGGGGCGTGCCCGACCCGGCCGCGGTCGAAGGCAGCGACGCGCAGAAGCGCAAGGCCTTCGCCGAAACCGGGCACATCCTGCTGAATCGCATCCGCCTCTTCTGCAGCCTGCCCCTCGCCAGGCTCGACCGGTTGAGCCTGGCGACGAAGCTCTCCGAGATCGGCAAGTCGACGACTCCCGACGCTGCGACAGCCTGACCATGGCCGAATGCAAGACGATTCGGTCGCCCGTCATCCGCGCGTAACAACGCGGGCCGAAAATGCCGTTTTCGGCACGCACGCGCGTGCCGGAGCGAAACGTTTTCCGACACGGGCCCTTCCACCCATGAGCCAAGAACGACCTGATCGGGGCGCACTCGCCATCGTGCTCGGCTGCGGCGAGGTAGGCTCGGCGATCGCGCTGGGCCTGCACGGCGTCGGCCTGTCGGTCGTGCTGGTCGACCATGCCGATCCGGCCTGGCATCGGCGGGGCCGGGCGTTCACCAACGCGTGGTACGTCGGCAACGCTGAGCTCGACGGCGCGGGCGCCTGCTTCTGTGCTTCGCTGAAAAGCATCCCGAGCGTGCTGGCGCGAGGAATGATCGCGGCCACGACGTGGTCCTGGCCCAGCGTAGCCGGCGCGTTACGGCCCGCCGTCCTGGCCGACGCGCGTGGACGCAAGCGCCGCGGCGCGGATGTTTTTCTGGGGCTTGTGCCGATCACGTTCGGAATCGGGCCGGGATTCGTCGAAGGGGAGAACGTCGACGTTGCGGTCCCGCTCCCCGCGACCCTGGCGCGCGAGGGCGGCGCGGCACGGAACGCATGCGGCATGGCAGCGATTCCCGGAGACCCGGGCGAAGTTGGTTGCATCGTCGAAGCCGCACGTCCGGGCCGCTTCATGACCGAGCGGCGGGTCGGCGAGAGCGTAGGCGCGGGCCAGATCGTCGGCGGATTGGGCAACGAGGTCATCACGGCACCCGCGGCCGGCGTGCTGCTCGGGTTGGCCGCACGCGGCGCACGCATCGAGACCGGCGACACGCTGGTGGAAGTGGACCCTGCCGGCGTCGCAGACCGCTGCTACGGCGTCGCCGAGGGTCCGCGGCGGATCGCCGCGGCGGTCGTCGCCAAGGTTGCGGCGCACCGGTCAGCCGGCCAGGGTTCGGGGTCCCGCGACCAGGTCGGACGCCTTCTCATTCCGGTGCCCTGATCGATCAGGCAGTATTCGTGCCGTCCACTCGACGCGTCGACCGACGGTCCGGAAGGCGGCGCGAATCACCTGATCTGGACTGCACGGCGTGCGTTGCCGGACCATCCGGCCCGCGGTGGACCAAATGAACGCATGGATCTCGAATTCGAAGCGTGCGAACGCGCCGCCGTTCTCGCCGTCTGCACGTGCTCAGCCGCCTTGCGCCCGTGCGTCCTCTAGCATGCGCCTGGCCGCGCAGCGGTCATCGAACTGTAACAATCCGGACGCCGAAATACGGTAAAGTGACACTCGTTCTTTCAGGGGAGGCGGGGTCATGGCTGACGGCAAAAAGAAGAAGTTCGACCTCGGCAGAGACGGCACCATCACCTGCCACGTGTCCGAAGACGGCAGGAAGTTGCTGATCGAGTTCGATGTCGACAAGGAAGGCCTGACCAAAGCCGGTGTCAATGGCCTTATCGATGCGCTGAAGAAGATTCGGGAGAAGATGGGGCGCTGAGGCGCCCGTTCGACTGCGCCCGGCGAGACCCGCGAGGACCGGCGCCGCCCGATTTCCCGTTTCCTTCCGTGATGGATTTCCTGGGCCCGCGCCGGGCCCGGGCGGGGGCCGCCCCTCGCCGGGACTGCCGGCGGACATGGTCCGCGCGGCGGACGTCCGCGCCAAGATCCTCGTCGAGGCGCTGCAGCGGAACGTGGTTTGTGCATCGAACGTCGTCCGCGAAGACCAGGTCTTTCCATTCGCAACCGGACCGCGCGTTCCGGTGCTCGGCCGGCCGCGCGCTGCCGATGTTCGATGGGGATGGTCCAGCCGGCTGTCATGCCGCTGTAACACTCGCGGCGCGACAATGCAGGCGTCCGTCAACCGAGAGGGAAGTCGCAATGCGCAAGCACCTGACCCGAGGCTTCCTCGCCGCCGCGACGATCGCGTTCGGCGTCTCCACCGCGTTCGGCGATCGACATCACCGGCGCCGGCGCCACGTTCCCGTACCCGATCTACGCCAAGTGGGCCGAGGCGTACAAGGCGAAGACCGGCATCGGGCATGAACTACCAGTCGATCGGCTCCGGCGGCGGCATCGCCCAGATCAAGGCCAAGACCGTCGACTTCGGCGCGTCCGACATGCCGCTGAAGCCGGACGACCTGCAGGCCGCCGGCCTGATGCAGTTTCCGGCGATCATCGGCGGCGTCGTACCGGTCGTCAACGTCGAAGGCGTGGCGCCCGGCGCGATGAAGTTCACGGGCCCGGTGCTCGCCGACATCTACCTCGGCAAGATCAAGAAGTGGAACGACAAGGCGATCGCCGATCTCAATCCGGGCGTCAAGCTGCCGGACGAGCTGATCACGGTCGTCCGTCGCTCCGACGGCTCGGGCACGACGTTCATCTGGACCGATTATCTGTCGAAGGTCAGCCCGGAATGGAAGCAGAAGGTCGGCGCCAGCACCGCGGTGGCGTGGCCCGAAGGCGTCGGCGGCAAGGGCAACGAGGGCGTCGCCGCGTACGTGCAGCGGATCAAGGGCTCCATCGGCTACGTCGAGTACGCGTACGCCAAGCGCAACAAGATGGCGCACGCGCGCCGTGCAGAACAAGGAAGGCCAGTTCGTGCAGCCCGACGACGACAGCGTTCCAGGCCGCCGCGGCGTTCGCCGACTGGAAGAACGCGCCCGGCTTCTATCAGATCCTGACCGACCAGCCGGGCAAGTCGAGCTGGCCGATCTCGGGCGCCAGCTTCATCCTGATGCACCAGAAGCAGGACAAGCCGCAGAACGCCGTCGAAGTGCTGAAGTTCTTCGACTGGGCGCTGCAGCAACGGCCAGAAGATGGCGACCGAGCTCGATTACGTGCCGATGCCCGAGGGCGTCGTCAAGGTCATCGCCGACGCCTGGAAGGCGCAGCTCAAGGACGGCACGGGCAAGTCGGTCTGGAACTAGCGACCACCGCCGACTCCGTTTCGGCCGGCAGTACCTTTCTTCCTCCTCCAGAAGAAAGCCTCGTGGCCGCGAGGTCGCTCTCGCGGCCCCTTTTTCTCGAGGGTTATCATGTCGACTGCATCGGCCGCGATGCCAAACGCGTATGACCGCCCAGTCGGAGCCGCTCGCCCAGCGGGAGCCCACGCCGCCCGCCGCGCGCCGGGGCGCGCCCCCGTGGCAGGACTGGCTGTTCGAGCGCACGACGATGTCCTTCGCGCTGTTCGTGCTGCTCACGCTCGTCGGGATCATCGGCGCGCTCGCCTGGGCGTCCGTTCCCGGCGTTCGAGAAATTCGGCCTCGGCTTCTTCTTCACCAACGTCTGGAACCCGGTGAAGATGAACTTCGGCGCGCTGGCGCCGATCTACGGCACGCTGGTCACCTCGGCGATCGCGCTGCTGATCGGCGTGCCGGTGAGCTTCGGCATCGCCGTCTTCCTCACCGAGATGTGCCCGGCGGTCCTCAAGCGTCCGCTCGGCACCGCGGTCGAGCTGCTGGCGGCGATCCCGTCGATCATCTACGGCATGTGGGGGCTGTTCGTGTTCGCGCCGGTGTTCGGCGACTACGTCCAGCCGGCGCTCACCCGGGTCTTCGGCGACCTGTGGGTGCTCGGCCCGCTGTTCCAGGGCGCGCCCGAACGGCATCGGCGTGCTTTCCGCCGGGCGTCATCCTGTCGATCATGGTGATTCCGTTCATCGCGTCGGTGATGCGCGACGTGTTCGAGATCGTGCCGCCGGTGCTCAAGGAATCGGCCTACGGCATCGGCGCGACGACGTGGGAGGTGGTCTGGAACGTGGTGCTGCCGTACACCAAGGTCGGCGTCATCGGCGGCATCATGCTCGGCCTCGGCCGCGCGCTGGGCGAGACGATGGCGGTGACGTTCGTCATCGGCAACGCGTACCGGATCAGCGCCTCGCTGTTCGAGCCCGGGCAACTCGATCGCCTCGGCGCTCGCCAACGAGTTCAACGAGGCGGCCGAGCCGGTGCACCGGGCATCGCTGATCGCGCTGGGTCTGGTGCTGTTCCTGCTGACGTTCATCGTGCTGGCCTGCTCGCGGTTGCTGCTGGCGCAGCTCGCCAAGGGGGAGGGCAGGAAGACATGACGCCCATCTACCGCAAGCGGCTGTTCGTCAACCGGATGAACCTCGTGATGTCGCTCGGCACGATGGCGTTCGGGATGACGTTCCTGCTCTGGATCCTGTGGGTGCTGTTCGCGAACGGGTTTCGCCGCGCTGTCGCCGACGCTGTTCACGCAGATGACGCCGCCGCCGGGATCGGCGGGCGGGCTCGCCAACGCGATCTACGGCAGCGTCCTGATCGTGCTGGTCGCGACGTTCATCAGCACGCCGATCGGCATCCTCGCCGGCATCTATCTCGCCGAATACGGCAAGGACGGCTGGATCGCGCGCATCACGCGCTTCATCAACGACATCCTGCTCTCCGCGCCGTCGATCGTGATCGGACTCTTCGTCTACACGGTGTACGTGATGCAGGTCGGCCACTTCTCCGGCTGGGCGGGCTCGTTCGCGCTGGCGCTGATCGCGATTCCGGTGGTGGTCCGCACGACCGAGAACATGCTGCACCTGGTGCCGGCCAGCCTGCGCGAGGCGGCGGTGGCGCTCGGCGCGCCGATGTGGAAGGTGATCCTGATGGTGACGCTGAAGGCGGTCCGCGGCGGCGTCATCACCGGCGTCCTGCTCGCGGTCGCGCGCATGTCGGGCGAAACCGCGCCGCTGCTGTTCACGGCGCTCAACAACCAGTTCTGGAGCGCGGACATGAACGCGCCGATGGCGAACCTGCCGGTCGTGATCTTCCAGTTCGCGATGAGCCCGTTCGAGGACTGGAAGTCGCTGGCGTGGGCGGCGGCGCTGCTGATCACGCTGACGGTGCTCGCTCATCAACATCCTGGCGCGAACCGTGTTCCGCCAGACCGACGGTCCGCTAGCGATGGGAGTCCCGATGGAGAGCAGCGCATGAATTTCGAAGCGGTCGCGAGCGCCGGCGCGGAAGCACGGGCGCACGCGAATCGCCGGAGGCGCCGCCCAAGATGTCGCTGCCGCAGGCTCGATTTCTTCTACGGCAAGTTCCAGGCGCTTGAAGAACATCGATCTCGACATCGCCGAGCGCCGCGTCACGGCGTTCATCGGGCCCTCGGGCTGCGGCAAGTCGACGCTGCTGCGCACGATGAACCGGATGTACTCGCTCTATCCGGGGCAGCGCGCGACCGGTGAGATCATGTTCAACGGCCAGAACATCCTCGAGCCCGGCGTCGATCTCAACATGCTGCGGGCGAAGGTCGGGATGGTGTTCCAGAAGCCGACGCCGTTCCCGATGTCGATCTACGACAACATCGCCTTCGGCGTCAGCCTGTACGAGAATCTGTCGCCGCGGGACATGGACGAGCGCGTCGAGTGGGCGCTGACCAAGGCGGCGATGTGGGGCGAGGCGAAGGACAAGCTGAAGCAGAGCGGGATGGCGCTGTCCGGCGGGCAGCAGCAGCGGCTGTGCATCGCGCGCGCGGTGGCGGTCAAGCCCGAGGTGCTGCTGCTCGACGAGCCGACCTCCGCGCTCGACCCGATCTCGACGGCCAAGATCGAGGAGCTGATCACGCGAGCTGAAGGAGGACTACACGATCGCGATCGTCACGCACAACATGCAGCAGGCGGCGCGCGTGTCGGACTACACGGGCTACATGTACCTGGGCGAGCTGATCGAGTTCGGCGCGACCGACGAGCTCTTCCTCAAGCCGAGGCAGAAGGAAACCGAGGACTACATCACCGGGCGCTTCGGCTGATCCGCCGGCGTCGGCCGGCGACGACCGGCGCCCGCATCCAGCAGGAACATCGCGATGAACGAACACACGCACAAGCAGTTCGACACCGAGATGGAGGCGATCCGGAGCGGGGTCCTCGTCGATGGGCGGGCTCGTCGAGACCCAGCTGAGCCGCGCGATCGCCGTGCTCGAACGACGACGAAGGTCGAGACGCGATCGACCAGGTCGGCGCCGACGAGAAGCAGATCAACCAGATGCAGGTCGACCTCGACCAGATGTGCAGCCAGATCATCGCCAAGCGGCAGCCGGCGGCGATCGACCTGCGGTTCATCCTGATGATCACCAAGATCGTCAACGAGCTCGAGCGCGTCGGCGACGAGGTGAAGAAGATCGCCTACAAGGCGGCGCAGATCCGTGGCGCCGATCGGCTGAGCCACGTCCGCCATTACGACGTGATCCGCACGGCGGCAGCGCGCGAGCGAGATGCTGCAGATGGCGCTCGACGCGTTCGCGCGGCTCGACGCCGCGCGCGGCGGCCGAGGTCATCGACGCGCGACGAGGAGATCGACGCCGCGTTCCTCGCGATCATGCGCCAGCTCATCAGCTACATGATGGAGGATCCGCGCACGATCAGCGTCGGCGCTCGAGATCGTGTTCGTCGCGAAGTCGATCGAGCGCATCGGCGACCACGCGAAGAACGTCGCCGAGGCGGTCGTCCAGGTCGTCAAGGGCATCGACGTCCGGCACGCGTCCGCGCGACGCAGATCCGCGCCGAGGTCGCCGGGGAATGAGCGCGTGGCGGCAGGTGCAGGCGTGAGGGCGCGCCGTGACGCCGTCGATCCTCGTCGTCGAGGACGAGCCCGCGATTCGCGAGCTGCTCCGCGTCAACCTGGTCGACGCCGGGTACGAGGTCCGCTGCGGCGCCCGACGCCGAGTCCGCGCAGCGCGCGATCAGGGACGCGCTTGCCGGACCTCGTGCTGCTCGACTGGATGCTGTCCGGGCAAGTCGGGCCTGGCGCTGGCGAAGGAGTTGCGCGGCGACGCGCGGACGCGCGAGCTGCCGATCATCATGGTCACCGCGCGCACCGACGAGGCGGACAAGGTCGCCGGCCTCGAGGCCTGGGTCGACGACTACGTGACCAAGCCGTTCTCGCCGCGCGAGCTGAAGGCCCGGATCAAGTCGGTGCTGCGGCGACGCGCGCCCGAGGCGGTGCAGGAACCGCTTGCGGCCGGCGCGCTGCGGCTCGACCCGGCGACCCATCGCGTGACCGTCGACGGCAACGGACGGTCCCGCTCGGGCCGACCGAATTCCGGCTGCTGCGCTTCCTGCTCGCGCGGCCGGAGCGCGTGCACTCGCGCACGCAGCTGCTCGACCAGGTGTGGGGCGATCACGTCTACATCGAGGAACGCACCGTCGATGTCCACATCCGTCGCCTGCGGCGCGCGCTCGAGCCGTTCGGGCCAGGATCCGATCTGATCGAGACGGTGCGCGGCAGCGGCTACCGGCTCGCGGTGCCCCGGCCGCGCTGACGGGTCGAACGCGCGCCGATGAGCCGCGTCCTTGTCGCCGGCCTTGGCGCACCGCTGGTCGCGTTGCTCGTCGCTGGCGGTTCGCCGGGCTCCTGCTCGGCACGGGCTGGGCGGTTGGCGGTGCTCGCGGTCGGACTGCGTCGCGATCGTCGGCGTTCCACCTGTGGCAGATCGACCGGCTGCGGCGCTGGGCGGACGCGGCGCTCGACGCCCCGGTCCCCGAAGCGGGCGGTCCGTGGGGGCTCGCGTTCTCCGCGCTCCATCGGCGCGCGCGCACGCGCACGTCTGCATCAGCGCGACCTCGCCACGACGATCGAGCGCTTTCGCAGCGCCGTCGAAGCGCTGCCCGACGGCATGGTGATCATCGACGCGGCGAACCGCATCCAATGGGCCAATGCGCGGGCGCAGGCGCACCTCGGGCTCGACCTCGCGAAGGACACCGGCCGGCCGCTGCTCAATCTGGTGCGCCAGCCCGAGGTCGTCCGCTACTTCGAGGCCGGCGATTTCGACCGACGCCGTGGTCGTCGAGTCGCTGCGCGAGCCCGGCGTGACGCTGTCGATCCAGGTCGTGCCGTTCGGCATCGACGAGCGGCTGCTGATCAGCCGCGACATCACGCAGCTCGAAGCCGTCGCGCGCATGCGGCGCGACTTCATCGCCAACGTCTCGCACGAGCTCAAGACGCCGCTGACCGTCGTCAGCGGCTTTCTCGAGACGCTGCAGGACCTCGAGCTCGAGCCGCGCCAGCGCGACGCGCTACCTGCAGCTGATGGCGGAGCAGGCGAAGAGCATGCAGCGGCTCGTCGACGACCTGCTGACGCTCTCGGCGCTCGAAAGCGAGCAGAACCCGCTCGCGGAGGCGGCGTTCGACGTGGTGCCGCTGCTGCTCGAAGCATCCGCCGACGCGAAGGCGCTCTCGGCCGGCCGGCACACGATCGCCCTCGATCTCGGCGAGCCCGCGACGGTCGTCGGCAATCGCGACGAGCTGGCGAGCGCGCTCGGCAACCTGCGTGAGCAACGCCGATCCGCTACACGCCGGACGGCGGCACGATCACGCTCGGCTTGGCGCGTCGATGCCGAGGGACGGGGGGCGTTCAGCGTCGCGGACACCGGGCATCGGCATCGCGGCCGAGCACATACCGCGGCTGACCGAGCGCTTCTATCGCGTCGATCGCAGCCGGTCGCGCGCGACGGGCGGCACGGGTCTCGGGCTTGCCATCGTCAAGCACGTGCTGCTGCGCCACCAGGCCGAGCTCGACGTGACGAGCGAACCGGGCCAGGGCAGCACGTTCGCGGTGCTCCCTGCCGGCGCGGCGGATCCGCCCGGCCGAGGACTCCGGATCGATGGCGGACGCGATGCCGGCGCCGGAATGCGGCGCGGCGCCGTCGTCGTCCCCGGCTACCAGTAGCTGAGCGCCGCCCGGAACAGCGATTTCAGATCGTCGCGCCCGACGTCCTTGGGCGCGTTGCGGATCACCCGGTACTGCGGCTCGGCGCCGGTGGCGAGCGCGTCGAGATGCGATGCGTCGAAGCCGAGCGCGGTGAGGCCGTTGGGCATCGCGGTGGCGCGCATCAGCTCGATCACGCGCCTTGCCAGCACCTCGCCCGCATCGCCGTTCGCCGCGCCAAGGGTGTCGGCGCCCAGGCAACGCGCGCCGTGCAGGTGCCGCTCCGGACAGCACGGTGCCGTGAACCGCCAGACCGAAGGATTGTTGAGCACGACCGCCATTCCGTGCGGCACGAGCGTCTTGCCTTCCGGGTAGCCGTCGACGTGCCAGTCCCTCGTCTGGGCCGATACCGCGTAGGACAATCCGTGCGGCAGGTGGCAGCCCGCGGCATTGAACGCGATGCCGGCGAGCATCGCCGCGTACATCATCTCGGTGCGCGCCTCGGTGTCCGCCGCGTCGCTGACCGCACGCACGAGAAAACTGCCGACGCCTTTCAACGCCTCGGTCGCGAGCATGTCCGAGAATGGATTCGCGCCCTGCGAAACCGGCCGGCTGACGCCCCTGGCGGGATTGAGCCGCCGCGGATACGGCCGCGCCGTGAGCGATTCGAGCGCATGGCTCATGCAGTCGAAGCCGGTGGCCGCGACGGCGTTCTTCGGCAGCGTCGCCGCGACCGTCGGATCGACGAGCGCAATGTCGGGGATCAGGCGGCGCGAGATGATGCCCGTCTTGGCGTTGATCGAACGGAGCGCGAAGATGGCGATGCCGGTGGTCTCGGAACCGGTCCCCGACGTCGTGGGGCACGCGATGTGCGGCTTGAGCGGTCCCGTCACCTTCTGCCCGGCGCCGATCGGCGCGTTGACGTAGGTCATGAACTCGGCCGGCTGCGACGCATAGAGGTTGGCGGCCTTGCAGGTGTCCATCACCGAGCCGCCGCCCACCGAAACGTAGCCGTCGAACCGCCCGTCGGCAGCGAAGCGCGCCGCGTCCTGGAACGAGGCGTCCGTCGGCTCGATCACGCACTCGCTGTAGACCGTGACGTCGACGCCTGCGGCGGCGAGCGACGCCTGCACCGTCGCCACGTAAGCACCCGATCGCAGACGCGCATCGGTGAAGAGCGCAACGCGCTTCATGCCGAGCTCGCGGGCGTTGTCGCCGGCCTCCGTCAGCACGCCGGGGCCGAACGTGAACGTCGGCATCCCGATGGTGAATCCGCGATCGCTGCCTTCGACGGCGGCGAAATCGGCATGGCAGCAGGGCATGGTCGGCTCCTTGGAAAGCGTCGCTTCAGCGCGCAGCGGCGAGAATGAGGTCGGCGGCCTTCTCGGCGATCATGATGACCGGCGCATTGGTATTGCCCGAGACAAGCGTGGGCATGATGCTGCAGTCGACGACGCGGATCGCATCGAGGCCGTGGACCCGCAGCTCGGGATCGACGACCGCCAGCGGATCCCTCGCCGGGCCCATCTTGCAGGTGCCGACCGGATGGAAGATCGTCGCTCCCTTGTCACGCACGAACGCGAGGATCTCCTCGTCGGTGGTCGCGTCGCGGCCGGGGCGGTACTCTCCGGCGACGTAGGGAGCGAGCGCGCCCGTTGCGGTGAGTTTCCGGGCGAGCCGCACGCCGCGGACGATCGTCACCTGGTCGTCGGGCGCCGAAAGGTAGTTCGGCTGCATCGCGGGCGCGGCGAAGGGGTCGGGTGACTTGATGCGCACGTGGCCGCGCGATTGCGGCCGCAGCTGGCACACCGACAGCGTGAACCCGGAAAACGTGTGCACGGGCGATCCCGCCATGTCGGAGGACAGCGTCGCGAGGTGGAACTGGACGTCGGGACGGTCCAGCGCAGGGTCCGTCCGCGCGAACATGCCGCCCTGGTTGATCCCGATCGCCATCTGTCCGGTCTGCGTGAGGACGTAGCGCACGCCCATCGCCAGCGTGCGCAGCTTCGATTTCAGCACGTCGTTGGTCGTGATGGGCTTCGAGCAGCGGAAGATCACGCGCGCCTGCAGGTGGTCCTGCAGGTTTTCGCCGACGCCGGGAAGTTCGTGCACGACCGGGATGCCGTGCTGGCGCAGCAGTCCCTCCGGCCCGACGCCGGACAGCTGCAGCAGCTGCGGTGACTGCAGTGCGCCGGCCGCAAGGATCACCTCGCGTCGCGCCGTTGCCGTGGCATCGCGGCCGTCGCGGCGATAGGCGACCGCCGTCGCGCGACGGCCCGCGAATACTATCCGCGTTGCCTGTGCCCCGGTCTCGATGGCAAGGTTGGCGCGCCTGCGCGCGGGGCGCAGGTACGCGGTTGCGGTCGAGCAGCGGAAGCCGCGGCGCGTCGTGAGCTGGTAGTAGCCGACGCCTTCCTGCGTCGCGCCGTTGAAGTCGGGGTTGGCCGGAATGCCGAGTTCGCCGCCGGCGGCGATCAGCGCCTCCACGAGCTCGTGCTTGGCCCGGATGTCCGACGCCCACATCGGGCCGCCGATGCCGTGATACTCGCTTTCGCCGCGCACGTTGTGCTCGAGCTTGCGGAAATAGGGCAGCACGTCGGCGTAGCCCCAGCCGTGATTGCCCTGCTGCGCCCAGCCGTCGTAGTCGGCGCGGTGGCCGCGGATGTAGATGAGGCCGTTGATCGAGCTCGAGCCGCCGAGCGTCTTGCCGCTGGGCCAGTAGACCTCCCGTCCGTTCATCTGCGGCTCGGGCTCGGTCTTGAAGCACCAGTTGTAGACCGGGTTGAACATCGTCTTCGCGTACCCGATCGGGACGTGGATCCACGGGTAGCGGTCGGGCGGGCCCGCTTCGAGCAGCAGCACCGAGTGGCCGCCCGTCGGCCGAGAGCCGGTTCGCGAGCACGCAGCCGGCCGAGCCCGCGCCGACGATCACGTAGTCCCATGTGTTCGAGGATGCGCTGGGCCGGGCTTGGGTGTCGTTCATCTCAATCCACCGTGAACAATGGCCAGGTGCCGGGGATCCCCTCGAGATCGAAGGCCGCGCGGTTGTCGAAACGGATCAGGCCGCAGAACGACGCCGGTCGCTGGAGCTGGCGCGCGAACCCGGCTCCTCCCAGGATTGATCGAGGTGCGAAACGAATCCGGGGAGCATAATCAGGTCGAGCCGTGGGCGATCGAGGCGCGAGCAGCGTTCATTCTAATCAATCGCCATGGCCACCGGTTGCAATGATGGCTCCTTCCTCTCGCCGCGCGGGTTTCGCGGCGCCGGGCTCACTCTTTCGGGTCGGCGCCTCGGGCGCGACGAGACCGGTTTTTGTCTTTTGCAAGCAATGACTTGGTCGATGCTTCCTGATCCTGGCGCGGCCTCGGCAAATGCACGGCCGCCACGTTGCGCAAGGTGTTTGACCATGGGAACGGAAATTGCTATCCTTACGTGTTTCGTCGGAGGGGTTCCCGAGCGGTCAAAGGGAACAGACTGTAAATCTGTCGGCTCTGCCTTCGAAGGTTCGAATCCTTCCCCCTCCACCAATCATCGATCGAGGCTGAGGGAGACAGGGGATCGATTCGGGCGTGTGCTGCGCCGCGATTGCGAATCGTCCTGGCTCTGTCGCTTGACGCGCGGGTGTAGCTCAATGGTAGAGCAGAAGCCTTCCAAGCTTACGACGAGGGTTCGATTCCCTTCACCCGCTCCAAGGGACCTGGCATGACTGGAGGGAGTACGCGAACTGCAGGGCTCGTCGCGAGCTGTACCGGCAACGGACATCGCCCATGTAGCTCAGTGGTAGAGCACTCCCTTGGTAAGGGAGAGGTCGAGCGTTCAATCCGCTCCATGGGCACCACGAATTCGATAGGCAGTTTCGAGCACCGCATCCGAAGAACGACGTCTGAAGGAGTCTGAAAAATGGGCAAGGCCAAATTTGAGCGGACGAAGCCGCACGTGAACGTGGGGACGATAGGGCACGTGGATCACGGGAAGACGACGCTGACGGCGGCGATGACGCTGGTGCTGTCGAAGAAGTACGGTGGGGAGGTGAAGGGTTACGACCAGATTGACAATGCGCCGGAGGAGAAGGCGCGGGGGATCACGATCAATACGGCGCACGTGGAGTACGTGACGGAGAAGCGGCACTACGCGCACGTGGACTGTCCTGGGCACGCGGACTACATCAAGAACATGATCACTGGGGCGGCGCAGATGGACGGGGCGATCCTGGTGGTGAGTGCGGCGGACGGGCCGATGCCGCAGACGCGGGAGCACATTCTGCTGGCGCGGCAGGTGGGGGTGCCGTACATCGTGGTGTACATGAACAAGGCGGACATGGTGGACGACAAGGAGCTGTTGGAGCTTGTCGAGCTGGAGGTGCGGGAGCTGTTGTCGAAGTACCAGTTTCCTGGGGACAAGACGCCGATCGTGATTGGCAGTGCGAAGCTGGCGCTGGAGGGGGACGCGGGGGAGCTGGGGGCGGAGTCGATCTACAAGCTGGCGGAGGCGCTGGACAGTTACATCCCGGAGCCGAAGCGGCTGGTGGACGGGCCGTTTCTGATGCCGGTGGAGGACGTGTTTTCGATTTCGGGGCGGGGGACGGTGGTGACGGGGCGGGTGGAGCGGGGGATCGTGAAGGTGGGGGACAACCTGGAGATTGTGGGGTTGAAGCCGACGCTGCAGACGGTGTGCACGGGGGTGGAGATGTTCCGCAAGCTGTTGGACCAGGGGCAGGCGGGGGACAACGTGGGGGTGCTGCTGCGGGGCACGAAGCGGGAGGAGGTGGAGCGTGGGCAGGTCTTGGCGAAGCCGGGCTCGATCACGCCGCACACGAAGTTCAGCTGCGAGGTGTACGTGCTGTCGCAAGGAGGAGGGGGGTCGGCACACGCCGTTCTTCCCGGGGTACCGGCCGCAGTTTTACTTCCGGACGACGGACGTGACGGGCAGTTGCGTGCTGCCGGAGGGCACGGAGATGGTGATGCCTGGGGACAACATCGGGATGACGGTGACGCTGATTGCGCCGATCGCGATGGAAGAGGGGCTGCGGTTTGCGATTCGCGAGGGCGGCCGGACGGTCGGCGCCGGCGTCGTCGCCAAAGTCATCGAATAGTGGAAGTTACCGCGCCGAAGCCGCGGGCTTTGCCCGCGCTGCGGCGGAAGGACGGGTTGGCCGGAGGCACGTTTTCGATTTCGGACAAATATCGATTAGGCCAGTAGCTCAATTGGCAGAGCGGCGGTCTCCAAAACCGCAGGTTGGGGGTTCGATTCCCTCCTGGCCTGCCAGCATCCGGTGGCAGGCGGCAGCACTTCGAGAACCAAGGATATGGTCGACAACATCAAGATAGTCCTGGCGGTGGCATGCGTGGTCGGCGGTGTCGCGGGGTACTACTACTTCGCCGAGACCGCGCAGGTGCTCCGCGTGCTGATGGTGATGGGGGGACTCGTCGCTGCCGGCGGCGTCGCGTGGCTGTCCACGCCCGGCAAGGAGTTCTTCGCCTTCGCGCAGGACGCCTGGCAGGAGGCCGGCCGCGTGTCGTGGCCCTCGCGCAAGGAAACGATGCAGACCACGGGAATCGTGTTCGTCTTCGTGGTGATCATGGCGCTGTTCCTGTTCTCCATCGACACGACGCTGGCTTGGATCGTGAAGCTTCTGACCGGGCGAGGCGAGTGATGAGCAAAAAGTGGTTCGTCGTCCACGCCTACTCCGGCTTCGAGAAGAGCGTCCAGCGTGCGCTGGTCGAGCGCATCAAGCGCTCGGACCTCGCCGAACAGTTCGGCAAGATCCTGGTGCCGGTCGAGGAAGTCGTCGAGATGAAGTCCGGGCAGAAGGCGATCAGCGAGCGCAAGTTCTTTCCGGGCTACGTGCTGGTCGAGATGGAAATGACCGACGACTCCTGGCATCTCGTGAAGAGCACGCCGAAGGTCACCGGTTTCGTGGGCGGCACGGCGAACAAGCCGACGCCGATCACGCAGAAGGAAGTGGACGCGATCCTGCGCCAGGTGCAGGAGGGCGTCGAGAAGCCGCGGCCCAAGGTGCTCTTCGAGAGAGGCGAGGCCGTGCGCGTCAAGGAGGGGCCGTTCACCGACTTCCACGGCAACGTGGAGGACGTGAACTACGAGAAGAGCAAGCTGCGCGTCTCGGTCACGATCTTCGGCCGCTCGACGCCGGTGGAGCTGGATTTCAGTCAGGTGGAAAAAGCGTAGTCAGCGGTTGAACCGGGGAGGGCGCGCCGCGCCCGCTATGCACCCACCAGGAGAAACGCAATGGCAAAGAAAATCGTCGGCTTCATCAAGCTGCAGGTGCCGGCGGGCAAGGCGAATCCCAGCCCGCCCATCGGACCCGCGCTGGGACAGCGCGGTCTCAACATCATGGAGTTCTGCAAGGCCTTCAATGCGCAGACGCAGAAGGTCGAGCCGGGTCTGCCGATCCCGGTCGTGATCACGGCGTACGCCGACAAGAGCTTCACGTTCATCATGAAGACTCCGCCGGCCACCGTGCTCATCAAGAAGGCGGCGAAGGTCGAGAAGGGAAGCCAGAAGCCGCATACGGACAAGGTCGGCAAGCTCACCCGCGCGCAGGCCGAGGAGATCGCGAAGGCGAAGATGCCGGACCTCACCGCCGCCGACATGGACGCGGCGGTCCGCACCATCGCCGGCAGCGCGCGCAGCATGGGCATCACCGTCGAAGGGGTGAAGTGATCATGAACGCTCCGCAGAAACTTCCCAAGCTGTCGAAGCGCATGCAGACCGTTCGCGCGAAGGTGGAACACGGCAAGGCCTACCCGCTCGACGAGGCGCTGCAGCTCGTCAAGGCGACGGCCGTCGCCAAGTTCGACGAATCGGTCGACGTCGCGGTCAACCTCGGTGTCGACGCGAAGAAGTCCGACCAGACGGTGCGCGGCTCGGTCGTGCTGCCCGCCGGCACCGGCAAGAAGGTGCGCATCGCGGTGTTTGCGCAGGGCGACAAGGCGAAGGCCGCGCAGGACGCCGGTGCCGACATCGTCGGTTTCGACGACCTGGCGGCGAAGGTCAAGGAAGGCTTCATGGATTTCGATGTCGTGATCGCGACGCCCGATGCCATGAAGGTCGTCGGCCAGCTGGGCCAGATCCTCGGCCCGCGCGGCCTGATGCCGAACCCGAAGGTCGGCACGGTGACGCCGGACGTGACCACCGCGGTGAAGAACGCCCGCGCCGGCCAGGTCCAGTATCGCACCGACAAAGGCGGCATTGTCCAGTGCACGATCGGCCGCGCTTCGTTCCAGCCCGAGCAGTTGAAGACCAACCTGCTGGCGCTGATCGAAGCGCTGAACAAGGCGCGGCCACAGGGCTCGAAGGGCATCTACCTGAAGAAGATCAGCGTGTCGAGCACGATGGGCGCGGGCGTTCGCGTCGATACGGCGAGCCTCGCGCAGCAGGCGCCGGCGTAACGGCGAGCCACAGCACAGGCATTGCAACGAATTGAGGGAGCGCCGCACGGAACATCGCGCGGCGAGCCGTCAAAGACCGCGGGGGCGAGAGCTCAATACGGGACTGCGGATCGAAGCCAGGGATGGGCGGTACCCGAACTTCGACCGAGTGTTCCGACCCAGCGCAGATGGTGTCCCGATGACAGGATTCTCCTGGCTTGAGGTCACCGAATTGAACCCGCAGAGCAACCGTGCGGGATCGCAGCAAGGAATGGAGGTAGACCTTGGGTCTTAATCTGGAGCAGAAACAGGCGGTAGTCGCTGAAGTCGCGAAGCAGGTCGCGGGCGCCCAGGCCATCATCATGGTCGAGAACAGGGGCATGGCGGTCGCGGACATGACGACGCTGCGCGCGAAAGCCCGGGCTTCCGGCGTGTACTTCCGGGTGGTCAAGAACACCCTGGTGCGCCGGGCGGTCGAGAAGACGCCGTTCGCGTCGCTGGCCGACTCGATGGTCGGTCCGCTCGCGTACGGTATCGGTCCCGATCCGGTCGCCCTGGCGAAGGTGCTGAACGACTTCGCCAAGGGTCACGACAAGTTCGTGATCACCGGCGGCGCGATGGTCGGCCAGGCGTTGTCGGCCAGGCAGATCGGCGCTCTGGCGGCGCTGCCGTCGCGCGACGAACTCATCTCGAAACTGATGGGAACGCTGCAGGCGCCGGTCACCAAGCTCGTGCGCACGTTGAACGACGTGCCGTCACGGCTGGTCCGCGTGCTCGCCGCGGTGCGCGACGCCAGGCAGGCGACGTAGAACTTCGCCGCAGAACGATTACCGAAACAACCAACCCAACGATTCAGGAGAACGCAATGTCCGCAGTCCAAACCGAAATTCTCGACAAGATCTCTTCGCTGACCGTCCTCGAGCTCTCCGAGCTCATCAAGGCGATGGAAGACAAGTTCGGCGTGTCCGCCGCGGCCGCGGTTGCCGTCGCGGGGCCGGCCTCGGCCGCACCTGCCGCCGCCGCCGAGGAGCAGACCGAATTCACCGTCGTCCTCGCCTCGTTCGGCGAGAACAAGGTGAACGTGATCAAGGCCGTGCGCGAGCTGACGGGCCTCGGCCTGAAGGAAGCGAAGGACCTGGTCGACGGCGCGCCGAAGCCCGTCAAGGAAGGCATCTCCAAGGCCGACGCGGAAGCCGCGAAGAAGAAGCTCGAGGAAGCCGGCGCGAAGGTCGAAGTCAAGTAACGAAGCATCAGCATTGCAGGGTCGCAGGAAAGGCATCAGTGGTGCGGGGCCACGGGCGGCGCGAGCCGCCGGGCTTCATAACTCAGGCGCCCGGCGGCTCGCGCCGCCCGTGGCCCCGCAATGCGAAGTCTGTGCTAGGTCGGCAGCAAGGTTTTCGGAATTGGCACGATGTTCGGTGTGGCGCGAGGGCAGAGCCCTGCGGGCGCCTGGGGCATGAAGCCCGAAGGGCTCTGCCCTCGCGCCACACCGACCGGCTTTATGGTTGGGCTGCACCGAGCTGGCCGGCGAACGAAGCCCGGGGCCCCGCCCTCGGACGACACCGGACAGAAGTAGCAGCATTCTTCGCGAAGGCGAAGACGAGCGGACTGGCCACAGTCCTCTCCTCTTTGTCTTCTGAAGCGACTGCAGAGGACAGGCATGGTCGGACGGCGCCCGCATGTGAAAGTGCGAGCGTGCCGTTGTCCGCCAGCGGCTGGTAGAGGCCAGCCACCACGCCAGGGAGTGCAATGCTCCCGACCAGTCGATGCGCGACGGGCGCGCGGTGCGCGCCCTTAGAAATCGATCGCAGGCCTTTGCAGGCGCGCCGGCAGCGCGGCGCGCGGGCTCGCGGCGATTTCCGTGAATCGGAGAAGTAAATGGCGACTGACGTGACGACCGCAGCAACGTACTCGTTTACCGAGAAGAAGCGTATCCGCAAGAGTTTTGCCAAACGGGCAAGCGTGCTCAAGGTGCCGTTCCTGCTCGAAACGCAGCTCTCGTCCTACCGGGCGTTCCTGCAGGCGGACACACCGCCGGAGGCGCGCAAGAACGAAGGCCTGCAGGCCGCTTTCACGTCGATTTTTCCGATCTCCAGCCATTCCGGGAACGCGCGGCTCGAGTACGTCAGCTTCGCGCTGCTGCCGCCCGCGTTCGACGTCACCGAGTGCCAGCAGCGCGGCCTCACGTACTGCTCGGCGCTCCGCGCCAAGGTGCGGCTCATCCTGATGGACAAGGAAGCGCCCAAGGACACCGTCAAGGAGGTGAAGGAGCAGGAGGTCTACATGGGCGAGATCCCGCTCATGACCGACAACGGCTCCTTCGTGATCAACGGCACCGAGCGGGTCATCGTGTCGCAGCTGCACCGGTCGCCGGGCGTGTTCTTCGAGCACGACCGCGGCAAGACGCACAGCTCGGGCAAGCTCCTCTTCTCGGCCCGCGTGATTCCCTACCGCGGCTCGTGGCTCGACTTCGAATTCGATCCGAAGGACTTTCTGTTCTTCCGCGTCGACCGCCGGCGCAAGATGTCGGTGACGACGCTGCTGAAGGCGATCGGCCTCACCAACGAGGCGATTCTCCGGCAGTTCTTCGTTTTCGACACGTTCCACCTCTCGGCCAAGGGCGCCCAGCTCGAATTCGTGCCCGAGCGGCTGAAGGGCGAGATGGCCCGGTTCGACATACTCGGCAAGGACCACAAGGTCGTCGTGGCGCACGACAAGCGGATCACCGCGAAGCACATCCGGGAGCTGGTCGAGGCCGGGGTCAAGAAGATCGCCGTGCCGAACGACTACATCGTGGGCCGTGCGCTCGCGACCAACATCGTCGACAAGGCGACGGGCGAGGTGCTGGCGAAGGCCAACGACGAGATCACGGACGAGCTGCTGCAGAAGCTGCACGATGCCGGCGTCGCGTCGATCGAGACGATCTACACCAACGACCTCGATCAGGGCGCCTACATCTCGCAGACGCTGCGCGCCGACGACACGCCTGACCAGACAGCCGCCCGGGTGGCGATCTACCGGATGATGCGCCCCGGCGAGCCACCGACGGAGGACTCGGTCGAATCGCTGTTCAACGGCCTGTTCTTCTCGCCCGAGCGCTACGATCTGTCGGCGGTCGGCCGGATGAAGTTCAACCGCCGCGTCGGCCGCACCGAGCTCACGGGTCCGGCCACGCTGACCAACGACGACATCATCGCCGTCATCAAGATCCTGGTGGACCTGCGCAACGGCCGCGGCGAGATCGACGACATCGACCACCTCGGCAATCGCCGCGTGCGCTCGGTCGGCGAGCTGTCCGAGAACCAGTTCCGCTCGGGCCTCGTGCGCGTCGAGCGGGCGGTGAAGGAGCGCCTCGGGCAGGCCGAGAGCGACAACCTGCTGCCGCACGATCTCATCAACGCGAAGCCGATCTCCGCCGCGATCAAGGAGTTCTTCGGCAGTTCGCAGCTGTCGCAGTTCATGGACCAGACGAACCCGCTGTCGGAAATCACGCACAAGCGCCGCGTCTCGGCGCTCGGGCCGGGCGGGCTCACGCGCGAGCGGGCCGGCTTCGAGGTGCGCGACGTGCACCCCACGCACTACGGCCGGGTTTGCCCGATCGAGACGCCCGAAGGCCCGAACATCGGCCTGATCAATTCCCTGGCGCTGTACGCGCGGACGAACGAGTACGGTTTCCTCGAGACCCCGTACCGGAAGGTCGTGAAGGGCAAGGTCACCGACGAGATCGACTACCTGTCGGCGATCGAGGAGGGCCAGTTCGTGATCGCGCAGGCGAACGCCCAGCTCGACAAGACCGGGCGCCTCAAGGACGAGCTCGTCTCCTGCCGCAGCAAGAACGAGTTCATGCTGTCGGCCGCCGACAAGGTCGACTACATGGACGTCGCGCCGGCGCAGATCGTGTCGGTGGCGGCGTCGCTGATTCCGTTCCTCGAGCACGATGACGCGAACCGCGCGCTGATGGGCTCGAACATGCAGCGGCAGGCGGTGCCCTGCCTGCGCGCCGAGAAGCCGCTGGTCGGCACCGGGGTCGAGCGCACGGCGGCCGTGGACTCGGGCACCGCGGTGCAGGCGCGGCGCGGCGGACAGGTCGACTACATCGATGCCAACCGCATCGTGGTCCGGGTGAACGACGCCGAGACCGCGGCCGGCGACGTCGGCGTGGACATCTACAACCTGACCAAGTACATGCGCAGCAACCAGAACACCAACATCAACCAGCGGCCGCTGGTCAACGTCGGTGACGTCATCGCCAAGGGCGATGTGATCGGCGACGGCGCGTCGACCGATCTGGGCGAGCTGGCACTCGGCCAGAACATGCTGGTCGCGTTCATGCCCTGGAACGGCTACAACTACGAAGACTCGATCCTCATCAGCGAGCGGGTGGTGGCGGACGACCGCTACACGTCGATCCACATCGAGGAGCTGACGGTGGTCGCGCGCGACACGAAGCTCGGCGCGGAGGAAATCACGCGCGACATCTCGAGCCTCGGCGAGGCGCAGCTGTCCAGGCTCGACGAAGCCGGCATCGTCTACATCGGCGCCGAGGTCGAGGCCGCGGACGTGCTGGTCGGCAAGGTCACGCCGAAGGGGGAAACGCAGCTGACGCCGGAGGAGAAGCTGCTCCGGGCGATCTTCGGCGAGAAGGCGTCCGACGTGAAGGACACTTCGCTGCGCGTGCCCTCGGGCATTTCCGGCACGGTGATCGACGTCCAGGTGTTCACGCGCGAAGGCATCGAGCGCGACAAGCGCGCGGCGCAGATCATCGACGACGAGCTGAAGGGCTACCGCAAGGACCTTGAACGACCAGCTGCGGATCGTCGAGAACGACGCGTTCGCGCGGATCGAGAAGCTGCTCGTCGGCAAGGTCGTGAACGGCGGCCCGAAGCGCATCGCCAAGGGCACGAAGATCACGAAGGACTACCTGGAAACCGTCAACCGTTACGACTGGTTCGACATCCGCCTGTCCGGCGAGGAGTCGGCGCGCCAGCTCGAGGCGATGAAGGAATCGCTCGCCCAGCTGCGCGTCCAGTTCGATGCGATGTTCGAGCAGAAGAAGCGCAAGCTGACGCAGGGCGACGAGCTCCCGCCCGGCGTGCAGAAGATGGTCAAGGTGTACGTCGCGGTCAAGCGCCGGCTGCAGCCGGGCGACAAGATGGCCGGGCGCCACGGCAACAAGGGCGTGGTGTCGAAGATCGTCCCGGTCGAGGACATGCCGTACATGGCCGACGGCACCCCGGTCGACATCGTGCTGAACCCGCTCGGCGTGCCGTCGCGGATGAATGTCGGCCAGATCCTGGAGGTTCACCTCGGCTGGGCGGCAAAGGGCCTCGGCGGCAGGATCGACGCGATGCTGAAAGCGCAGGCGAAGGCGGCGGACATCCGCAAGTTCCTCGAGCGCATCTACAACACGACTGGCAAGCCGGAAGACCTCGGGGCGTTCGACGACGCCGAGATTCTGCGCCTCGCCGGCAACCTGCGGGGCGGCGTGCCGTTCGCCACGCCGGTGTTCGACGGCGCCAACGAGGAGGAAATAAAGGGCATGCTGGACCTCGCCGGTCTTCCGCGTTCCGGGCAGGTCGTGCTGCACGACGGCCGCACCGGCGAGGCGTTCGATCGCCAGGTCACCGTCGGCTACATGCACGTGCTGAAGCTGCACCACCTGGTCGACGACAAGATGCACGCGCGCTCGACGGGTCCGTACAGTCTCGTCACGCAGCAGCCGCTGGGCGGCAAGGCGCAGTTCGGCGGCCAGCGCTTCGGCGAAATGGAAGTCTGGGCGCTCGAGGCCTACGGCGCCGCCTACACGCTGCAGGAAATGCTCACGGTCAAGTCCGACGACGTCAACGGCCGGACCAAGGTGTACGAGAACATCGTGAAGGGCGAGCACAAGATCGAGGCCGGGATGCCGGAGTCGTTCAACGTGCTGGTGAAGGAAATCCGCTCGCTCGCGATCGACATCGACCTCGAGCGCTTCTGAACGCCGCGCCCAGGCAAACCGAACCCGCAGCTCCGACTCGAATCATCCGGGAGTACGCATGAAAGCACTGCTCGATCTTTTCAAGCAGGTTACGCAGGAACAGGAATTCGACGCGATCAAGACCGGCCTCGCGTCGCCGGAAAAAATCCGCTCGTGGTCGTACGGCGAGGTGAAGAAGCCCGAGACCATCAACTACCGGACGTTCAAACCGGAGCGTGACGGCCTGTTCTGCGCGAAGATATTCGGGCCCGTCAAGGACTACGAGTGCCTGTGCGGCAAGTACAAGCGCCTGAAGCACCGCGGCGTCATCTGCGAGAAGTGCGGCGTCGAAGTGACGCTCGCCAAGGTGCGCCGCGAGCGGATGGGCCACATCGAGCTCGCGTCGCCGGTCGCGCACATCTGGTTCCTGAAGAGCCTGCCGTCCCGGATGGGCATGGTGCTCGACATGACGCTGCGCGACATCGAGCGCGTGCTCTACTTCGAGGCCTACGTCGTCACGGACAACGGCCTGACGCCGTTGAACCGCGCGCAGCTCCTGACCGAGGACGACTACCTCGCCAAGCTCGAGCAGCACGGCGACGACTTTTCGGCAACGATGGGCGCCGAGGGCATTCGCGAGCTCCTGAAGGCGCTCGACGTTCCGCACGAGATCGAGAAGCTGCGCAAGGAGCTCGAGGCCACGGGGTCCGAGACCAAGATCAAGAAGATCGCCAAGCGCCTGAAGGTGCTCGAGGCGTTCCAGAAATCGGGGATCAAGCCCGAGTGGATGATCCTCGAGGTGCTGCCGGTGCTGCCGCCGGAGCTGCGGCCGCTGGTGCCGCTCGACGGCGGGCGCTTCGCGACCTCCGACCTCAACGACCTCTATCGCCGCGTGATCAACCGGAACAACCGGCTGAAGCGCCTGCTCGAGCTGAAGGCGCCGGACATCATCGTGCGCAACGAGAAGCGGATGCTGCAGGAGGCCGTGGACTCGCTGCTCGACAACGGCCGCCGCGGCAAGGCGATGACGGGCGCCAACAAGCGTCCGCTGAAGTCGCTCGCCGACATGATCAAGGGCAAGGGCGGCCGTTTCCGCCAGAACCTGCTCGGCAAGCGCGTCGACTACTCGGGGCGCTCGGTGATCGTCGTCGGTCCGCAGCTGAAGCTGCACCAGTGCGGGCTGCCGAAGCTGATGGCGCTCGAGCTCTTCAAGCCCTACATCTTCAACAAGCTGGAGACGATGGGCCTCGCCACCACGATCAAGGCGGCGAAGAAGATGGTCGAGACGCAGGAACCCGTGGTCTGGGACATCCTGGAGGACGTGATCCGCGAGCACCCGGTGATGCTGAACCGCGCGCCGACGCTGCACCGGCTCGGCATCCAGGCGTTCGAGCCGGTGCTGATCGAGGGCAAGGCGATCCAGCTGCATCCGCTCGTCTGCACCGCGTTCAACGCGGACTTCGACGGCGACCAGATGGCCGTCCACGTGCCGCTGTCGCTCGAGGCGCAGATGGAGGCGCGCACGCTGATGCTGGCGTCGAACAACGTGCTGCTGCCGTCGAACGGCGAGCCCTGCATCGTCCCGTCGCAGGACATCGTGCTCGGCCTCTACTACGCGACGCGCGAGCGGATCAACGCCAGGGGCGAGGGCATGCTGTTCGCCGATCTCGCGGAAGTCCAGCGCGCGTACGAGTCGCGCCAGGTCGAGCTCCACGCGAAGATCCACGTGCGGCTGAAGCAGACCGAAACCTCCGCGGATGGCGAAAAGATCGAGAAGATCGTCCGCTGCGAGACGACCGTCGGCCGTGCGCTGCTGTCGGAGATCCTGCCGGTCGGGCTGCCGTTCGCGACGATCAACAAGCCGCTCAAGAAGAAGGAAATCTCGAAGATCATCAATGCGAGCTTCCGCCGCTGCGGCCTGCGCGAGACGGTCATCTTCGCCGACAAGCTGATGCAGGCGGGCTACGCGCTCGCCACTCGCGGCGGCATCTCCTTCGCGGCCGACGACATGCTGATCCCGGCCGAGAAGCACGCGATCATCGAGAAGTCCGAGCGCGAGGTGAAGGAGATCGAGGCGCAGTACACGTCCGGTCTCGTCACGCAGGGCGAGCGCTACAACAAGGTCGTCGACATCTGGGGCCGCGCCGGTGACGACATCGCGAAGGCGATGATGCAGCAGCTGGGCTCGATGGAGGTCGTCGACCGGGACGGCAAGACGGTCAAGCAGGAGTCCTTCAACTCCATCTACATGATGGCGGACTCCGGCGCGCGGGGCTCGGCGGCGCAGATCCGGCAGCTGGCCGGCATGCGCGGCCTGATGGCGAAGCCCGACGGCTCGATCATCGAGACGCCGATCACCGCGAATTTCCGCGAGGGCCTCAACGTGCTGCAGTACTTCATCTCGACGCACGGCGCGCGCAAGGGGCTGGCCGACACCGCGCTGAAGACGGCCAATTCGGGCTACCTGACGCGCCGGCTGGTCGACGTCACGCAGGACCTGGTCGTGACGCAGGACGATTGCGGCACGACCAACGGCGTCGTCATGAAGGCGCTGGTCGAAGGCGGTGAAGTCATCGAGGCGCTGCGCGAGCGGATTCTCGGGCGCACGGTCGCCGCCGACGTCGTCAATCCCGAAACGCAGGCGACCCTGTACTACCCCGGGGCGCTGCTGGGCGAGGACGAGGTCGAGCAGATCGAGCTGCTCGGCGTCGACGAGGTCAAGGTGCGCACGCCGCTCACCTGCGACACGCGCTACGGGCTTTGCGCCAGGTGTTACGGCCGCGACCTCGGCCGCGGCCATCTCGTCAACGTCGGCGAAGCGGTGGGCGTGATCGCCGCGCAGTCGATCGGCGAGCCGGGAACGCAGCTCACGATGCGCACGTTCCACATCGGCGGCGCCGCTTCGCGGACGGCCGCCGCCTCGCAGCTCGAGAGCAAATCGGCGGGCACGATCCGGTTCTCGGCGCTGATGCGTTACATCACCAATGCGCGCAACGAGCTCGTCGTCATCGCGCGCTCCGGCGAGGTCACGATCCACGACGACAACGGACGCGAGCGCGAGCGCCACAAGGTGCCGTATGGCGCGACGCTCCAGGTCAAGGACGGCGACCAGGTCAAGGCGGGCAAGGTGCTGGCGATGTGGGATGCGACGTCCCGACCGATCGTCACCGAGTACGCGGGCCGCGTGAAGTTCGAGCACGTCGAGGAGGGCGTCACCGTCGCGAAGCAGGTCGACGAAGTGACGGGCCTGTCCACGCTGGTGGTCATCGATCCGAAGCGCCGCGCCGGCGCGGCGGCGAAGGGCGTCCGGCCGCAGGTGAAGCTGCTCGACGAAAGCGGCGAGGAGATCAAGCTCGCCGGATCCGAGCTGTCGGTCAACATCACGTTCCAGCTGGGCTCGATCATCACGGTGAAGGATGGCCAGCAGGTCAGCGTCGGCGAAGTGCTGGCGCGGATCCCGCAGGAGACGTCGAAGACCCGCGACATCACCGGCGGCTTGCCGCGCGTGGCGGAGCTGTTCGAGGCGCGCTCGCCGAAGGACGCGGGGCTCCTGGCGGAGGCCACCGGCACCGTTTCGTTCGGCAAGGACACCAAGGGCAAGCAGCGCCTGGTCATCACCGATCTCGACGGCGTCGCGCACGAATACCTGATTCCGAAGGACAAGCACGTGACGGCGCACGACGGCCAGGTGGTGAACAAGGGCGAATCGATCGTCGACGGCCCGGCGGATCCGCACGACATCCTCCGGCTCAAGGGTGTCGAGGCGCTCGCGCGCTACATCACGGACGAGGTGCAGGACGTCTATCGTCTGCAGGGCGTGAAGATCAACGACAAGCACATCGAGGTGATCGTGCGGCAGATGCTGCGCCGCGTGCAGGTGACGGACGCCGGCGACACGAGGTTCATCACCGGCGAACAGGCCGAGCGCTCGGATCTGCTGGACGAGAACGACAAGGTGATGGCCGAGGAGGGCAAGCGGGGCGCCACGTACGAGCACATGCTGCTCGGCATCACGAAGGCGTCGCTGTCGACCGACTCGTTCATCTCGGCCGCTTCGTTCCAGGAGACGACGCGCGTGCTGACCGAGGCGGCGATCATGGGCAAGAAGGACGACCTGCGCGGGCTCAAGGAGAACGTGATCGTGGGCCGGCTGATTCCGGCGGGTACGGGCCTTGCCTACCACAACGCGCGCAAGAAACAGAAGCTGCTCGGACCCGATGCCGGATTCCTGCAGCCGGGCGAGGTCGAGGCACCCGCCGCCGACGCGGCGGCGGTGCCCGAGGTGCCGGCCGACGCCGCCTGACGGTTGCGTTGCGTTACGCGGCAGGAGGCCGGCGGGTGACTGCCGGCCTTTCTTCCCGGCCGGGTCGTCGGGGCCTCGATTCGCCACGGCGGCCGCCTGCGGCGAGATCGGCGACCTCGTCGCCTGGCGTCGCGACGACGGGTCGGGGTATCGTCCGGGCTTCCCGGATGGCATCGAGCGCGCGACATCATGGAGAAGTTCCGATGAGGCCAGGCATGCGCAGTCTCCTGGGGGCGCTGGTCGTGGCCACCGCTCTTGGCGGCCCGGCCGCGGCCGGGCCGCTCGAGGACGCCGACGAGGCGTACCGCGAGAAGGCGTACGCGAAGGCGGCCGAGCTGTGGCGGCCGCTCGCGGAGAAGGGGGATGCCGTCGCGCAGCACGCTCTCGGCACTCTGTATCTCGAAGGCAATGGCGTCGAGCAGGACGACGCAACGGCCTTCCTGTGGTTCCAGCGGGCCGCGAACCAGGGCAATGCCGCCGCGCAGTACAACGTTGGCGCAAGCTATGCGGCGGGCGCGGGGGTCGCGCAGAGCAATGTCGACGCGGCCAAGTGGTTTCGGCGCGCGGCCGACCAGGGCATGGTATTCGCGCAACTGAATCTCGGGCTGCTCTATGCGGCCGGCAGTGGCGTCCCGCAGGACAACGTCGAAGCCTTCAAGTGGCTCGAGATCGCGTTTGCCGGATTGCCTCCCGGCGGGCCCCGCATGGACGTCGCCCGCGCGATGGCCGATGTTTCGGCGAAGATGACCCGGGATCAGCTGATCGAGTCCAAGCAGCGCCAGCGCGCCTGGCAGGCGAAGCCTGAGGTGAAATGACGCGTCGACCCGCCCAGGGCGGTCGCGATCACCGGTCTCGTTCCCGGCGTGTCGACGCGCAGGTCAACGGTTCGTTTCGAGGCGGCGCGAAGCCAATGCCGGCTGCGCCTCCGGACGCCAGGCGGCGCTGTCGGTGCCGGTGACGATCACTCCGTCCGTGGCGTGTCGTTGACCCAGGCGTCCAGCAGCGTGTAGGCGACGGCCAGGACCACGGGTCCGACGAAGATCCCCAGCAGGCCGAGCGACAGCAGGCCGCCGATCACGCCCGCGAAGATCAGGAGCAGCGGCAGATCGGCGCCCTGCTTGATCAGGAACGGGCGCAGGAAATTGTCGAGGGTGCCCACGAACAGCGTCCACACGAGCAGCAGCGTGCCCCAGAGATTGTCGCCCGACCAGTACATCCAGATCGTCGCGGGGACGAGCACCAGCATCGGTCCTATCTGGGCGAGGCACAGCAGCAGCATGACCGCCGTCAGCACGCCGGCGAAGGGTACGCCGGCGATCGCGAGACCGAGACCGCCCAGCAGCGACTGGACGAGTGCCGTGACCACGACCCCCAGCGCGACGCCGCGTATCGCCCGCGAAGCGAGCACGACGGCATCCTCGCCGCGCGGGCCTCCGAGCCGGGCGCCGAACTTGCGCACGCCGCGCGCCGCGGCTTCGCCGCCCGAGTACATCACGGCGGCGATGATGATCGTCAGCAGGAACTGCACGATCAGGGCCCCGACGCCGCCGGCCTCGGCCGCGAGCCATTGCAGGCTCCGTCCGACGTAAGGCCCCAGCTTCAGCGCCAGAGCCTCCGGCGACTGCGCGGCGAATTCCGTCCACGTCGCCGCAAGCTTCTCTCCGACCAGCGGCAGACCCGCGACCCAGTCGGGCGGCTGCGGGATCGTGATCTCCTTCAGCGCCTTGGCCCATTGCACCATCTCGCCCGAATATTCGACGATCGTGCTCACCGCCGCCCAGAACGGCAGCACGAACACGAGCAGCATGGCGACGGTGATCACGGCGACGGCCGGCAGGCGGCGCCGTCCGAAAGCGGACTCGAGCCTCAACATCAGGGGCCAGGTCGCCACGACGATCATCGTCGCCCAGATGACGGGCGCGAGGAACGGCCGCATGATCCAGAGGGACGCCGCGATCAAGGTGACGATGAACAGCACACCCAGCGTGGTGCGCGCGAGATCCTGTCGCATGGTGCGATTCTCCGGGTAAGGCCGGCAGTTGCCCGTATCAAGTCGTGCGCCGGGGCGTCACCGCTGCTGGTGGCGCCGCCACGGCAATCCTTCAGCGCGCCCTGCCGGAACGCGCGCGCTGCCGTCTGATAATAGGCGATCGCCTCGTCGGCCAGATTCCGGTCGATCGGCATCGGCCACGGATTCGAACGTCGCCGGATCGACACGAAATGCCTCGACCTTGCGTCTGGGCGAGAGCACCGTGAGCACCCCGTTCTTCAGATAGCCGAGCGACTGATAGTTGCTGACGAACGCGCGCGGCGGCCGCCGCCGGCAGCTTGAAGACCGAGCGACCGAAGAAATGGTCGCCGCCATCGGCACGCAGCACGTCGAGGATCGTCGGCGGAAGGTCGATCTGGCTCATCATCGGCGTGAATTCGCCCGGCGCGACGAGCTTCGGCGCGTAGAAGATGAGCGGGATCCGATAGCCGCCCACCGGCAGCTTCGTCTTGCCCGCGACCGAAGCGCAGTGGTCGGCGACGATCACGAACAGCGTCTGGTCGAACCAGGGCTTTCCTCGCGCGTCGTCGATGAATTTCCCGATGGCCCAGTCGGTGTACTTGACGCCGCCTTCGCGTCCGCCGGGCGACGGGATGTCGATCCGGCCGTCGGGATAGGTGAACGGCCGGTGATTCGAGGTCGTCATGACGTGGGTGAACGAAGGCACGCCGCGCGCGTGGTTCGCGTCGATCACGTCGAGCACGTTGGCGAACAGCGATTCGTCGGCCACGCCCCAGACGTTCTCGAGCACCACCGAGGCCTTCGGAAAGTCGGTGCGGTCGACGACGTGATAGTCGTTGCCGGCGAAGTAGGCGTTCATGTTGTCGAAGTAGCCGTACCCGCCATAGACGAAGCTCGTCGCGTACCCCTGGCGCTGCAGTATTCCGCCGACCGTCGCCAGATGCTCGTTGCCGGGCCGCCGGACGATCGATTGCCCGGGGATCGGTGGCGTCCCCACCGACGCGGCCTCGAGCCCGCGCACGGTGCGCGTCCCGGTGGCGTAGGCGTTGCTGAACTTGAGGCCTGCGCGCGCAAGGCGGTCGAGATTGGGCGTGAGACCCCGGGTCGAGCCGTAGGCGCCGACGAACTCCGCCGACAGGCTTTCCACCATGATCAGCACCACATGGCGCGGCTGCGCCGGCATGCCCGGGGAGCGAGGCTCGGCCGACCCGGATTCGGGCCCGGTCGCGGCTCCGTGCGCGGCAGCGGCCCGCAACGGCTTGCGTTCGACTCCCAGCCCCGCGAGGATACGGTCGGCATCGTCCTGCGGCAGGGTGGCATAGAAGCGATCGTACTCGAGCTCGTTGCGGCGCATGGCGGCCGCGAAGGTGAACAGTCCGTTGCCGGCGAGTTCGTCGGCGTAGGCATTGCCGATCCGTCCCATCTGGTCGACGGACGCGATCGTCAGCGCCAGGGTCGGCAGCGCCAGAGCGGCGGCCACATAAGCCAGGCGGCGCCGGCGCGACGGAGGCCTCGCGTCCGCATGGCGCAGCCAGCCCCGCATGAGGAAGGCGATCGCCAGCGCCGCCAGCGCGAGCCCGGTCAGGATCCAGGGTACCGGGTACGATTCGCGAATGTTGCCGACCACCTCGTGCGTATAGAGCAGATAGTCGACCGCGATGAAGTTGAAGCGCGTCGCGAACTCGAGCCAGAACGTTGCCTCGGCAACCGCGCCGAACAGCAGCACGAACAGAACCAACGTGAGCCAGGTGAAGCGCAGAATCCGGTGCGCGCCCGACGCCCGCCAGTGATCGGGCAGCAGCGCCTCGTAGAGCCACACCGGGACGAGCAACGCCGTCAGCACGACGAGGTCGAACCACAGGCCCTCCAGCAGCACGACCGGCCACGCCGCGAAAGGCACGGCGTCCGGTCCGGTCCACAGCGCGAGGCCGATGCGCGTGAGGGTGTAGACGGCCAGCGTGACCAGCGCGAACAGCAACGGGATGCTCGGCCCGAAGCGTGGGCGTGGATTCTGAGGATTCATGGGGCGCGTGGCGAGTGGCGCGGTGCAGGGGCGCGCGAGGCGCTTCGGCCCCGGCCCCGTGGCATGGATGCGAAAGGCCGTTTCTGCGGCGCAGCATACCCGATCCGGGCCCGATACAGACTGTTGACGAGGGATTGGTTATCCTCTTATAATTGCAGTCTTTTCGCCCATCGCCTTGCGCACCAGGGAAACTGCGCGGGGGGTGGGCATGCGTACCTGGCCGCGTTGGGAACACAGGGTCGGCCATGGCGCAGAAAAATGGCCCGGGCTGCCGCGCGAAAGCGCGAGCTTGGGCCACTTCAATTTGTTGTTTCGCGAAGCTTTGAGCCATGCGACCGGAACCAGTTTCTTCCGGCCGCACGAAACGGAAAATCAGGATGCCAACCATCAATCAGCTCGTACGGAAGGGCCGCGAGCCCACCGTGTCGAAAAGCAAGGTCCCGGCGCTGCAGCAGAGCCCGCAGAAGCGGGGTGTGTGCACGCGCGTCTACACGACGACGCCGAAAAAGCCGAATTCCGCGCTGCGCAAGGTCGCCAAGGTGCGCCTCACCAACGGCTTCGAGGTGATCAGCTACATCGGCGGCGAAGGCCATAACCTGCAGGAGCACTCGGTGGTCCTGATCCGCGGCGGCCGCGTGAAGGATCTTCCCGGCGTGCGCTACCACATGGTGCGCGGCAGCCTCGACACCGCCGGTGTCAAGGACCGCAAGCAGAGCCGGTCGAAGTACGGCGCCAAGAAGCCGAAGGCCGCCTGATTTTTTGTGTCTTTTTCGCGTCGAATCGACTGGCCCGTGCTGGCAGCTGAACAGCGATTCGACGATAGATAGACGATCCGGCCAAGAGTAGGATTCGACTTTTGGCCGAACGGAGAAGATATGCCCCGACGCAGAGAAATACCCAAGCGCGAGATCCTGCCCGATCCGAAATACGGCAGCAGCGATGTCGCGAAGTTCGTCAACGTGCTGATGACCGCCGGCAAGAAGTCCGTGGCGGAGCGCATCCTCTATGGCGCGTTCGAGTCCATCGCCAAGAAGGGCGGCAAGGATCCGCTGGAGATCTTCAACCAGGCGCTCTCGAACTCGCGGCCCACCGTCGAGGTCAAGAGCCGCCGCGTCGGCGGCGCCAATTTCCAGGTTCCGGTCGAGGTGCGCCCGGTGCGGCGGATGGCGCTGGCGATGCGCTGGCTCCGCGAAGCGGCGCGCAAGCGCGGCGAGAAGTCGATGGGCCAGCGGCTCGCGGCCGAACTGCTCGAGGCCTCCGAAGGCCGCGGCGGCGCCGTGAAGAAGCGCGAAGAAGTCCATCGCATGGCCGAGGCCAACAAGGCGTTCTCCCACTTCCGATTCTAGGCAAAGCGGACGAGCATCGCGCGGCCGGCGTGAACTGCGCTGCCGTCGCCGGATGCTCGACTCAAAACGGTATACAAAGTGGCACGATCCACCCCCATCGACCGGTATCGCAACATCGGCATCAGTGCGCACATTGATGCCGGCAAGACCACGACCACCGAGCGGATCCTCTTCTACACCGGCGTTTCGCACAAGATCGGCGAGGTCCACGACGGCGCGACCGTCATGGACTGGATGGAGCAGGAGCGGGAGCGCGGCATCACGATCACGTCGGCCGCGACCACGTGCTTCTGGAAGGGGATGGACAGCAACTTCCCCGAGCACCGGATCAACATCATCGACACGCCGGGGCACGTCGATTTCACGATCGAGGTCGAGCGTTCGATGCGCGTGCTGGATGGCGCGTGCATGGTCTATTGCGCGGTGGGCGGCGTGCAGCCGCAGTCCGAGACCGTCTGGCGGCAGGCCAACAAGTACAAGGTGCCGCGCCTCGCGTTCGTCAACAAGATGGACCGCCAGGGCGCCGACTTCTTCAAGGTCTACGACCAGATGAAGTCGCGCCTCAAGGCCAACCCGGTGCCCGATCCAGGTGCCCATCGGCGCCGAGGAGAGGTTCGAGGGCGTGATCGATCTCGTCCGGATGAAGGCGATCTACTGGGACGAGTCGACGCAGGGCATGAAGTTCGACATGCGCGACATCCCCGCCGAGCACCTCGCGACGGCGCAGGAATGGCGCGAGAAGATGATCGAGACCGCCGCCGAGGCCAACGAGGAGCTGATGAACAAGTACCTCGAGGGTGGCGAGCTCACCGTCGAGGAGATCAAGCGGGGCCTGCGCCTGCGCACGATCGCGAGCGAGATCGTCCCGATGCTCTGCGGCTCGGCGTTCAAGAACAAGGGCGTCCAGGCGATGCTCGATGCGGTCATCGAGTACATGCCGGCGCCGACCGACATTCCGCCGGTCACGGGCGAGCTCGAGAACGGCAAGCAGGGCGAGCGCAGGGCGGCCGACGACGAGCCGTTCGCCGGCCTCGCGTTCAAGATCATGACCGACCCGTACGTCGGCCAGCTCATTTTCTTCCGCGTCTACTCCGGCATCGTCAAGTCCGGCGACACGATCTACAACCCGATCAAGGGGCGCAAGGAGCGCATCGGCCGCATCCTGCAGATGCACGCCAATCAGCGCGAGGAGATCAAGGTGGTGTGCGCGGGCGACATCGCCGCGGCGGTGGGGCTGAAGGAGGCGACCACCGGCGACACGCTGTGCGACCCGGAGCACGTGATCACGCTCGAGAAGATGATCTTCCCCGAGCCCGTGATCCACGTCGCGGTCGAGCCGAAGACCAAGGTCGACCAGGAGAAGATGGGCATCGCCCTCAACCGGCTCGCCCAGGAAGACCCGTCGTTCCGCGTGCGCACCGACGAGGAATCGGGGCAGACGATCATCTCGGGGATGGGCGAGCTGCACCTCGAGATTCTCGTCGACCGCATGAAGCGCGAATTCGGCGTCGAGGCCAATGTCGGCGCGCCGCAGGTGGCGTACCGCGAAGCGATCAAGAAGCTGGTGCAGGTCGAGGGCAAGTTCATCAAGCAATCGGGCGGCCGCGGCCAGTACGGCCACGTCTGGATCAAGATGGAGCCGAACGAGCAGGGCAAGGGCTTCGAATTCGTCGACGCCATCAAGGGCGGCACGGTTCCCCGCGAGTACATTCCGGCGGTCGAGAAGGGCCTGCGGGAGACTCTGCCGAACGGCGTGCTCGCCGGCTTCCCGGTCGTCGATGTCAAGGTCACGCTGTTCGACGGCAGCTCGCACGACGTGGACTCGAACGAGAACGCGTTCAAGATGGCCGCGTCGATGGCGTTCAAGGACGGCATGCGCCAGGCGAGCCCGATGCTGCTCGAGCCGATGATGGCGGTCGAGGTCGAGACGCCGGAGGATTTCATGGGCAACGTCGTGGGCGATCTGTCGTCACGGCGCGGCATGATCCAGGGCATGGACGACATGCCCACGGGCAAGGTCGTCAAGGCCGAGGTGCCGCTGGCCGAGATGTTCGGGTACTCGACGACGCTGCGCTCGCTGTCGCAGGGCCGCGCCACGTACACCATGGAATTCAAGCACTACACCGAGGCGCCCAAATCCGTCGCCGAAGCGGTGATCAACAAGAAATCGTAACTTCGAGGTAATCCATCATGGGCAAGGCCAAATTTGAGCGGACGAAGCCGCACGTGAACGTGGGGACGATTGGGCACGTGGATCACGGGAAGACGACGCTGACGGCGGCGATGACGCTGGTGCTGTCGAAGAAGTACGGTGGGGAGGTGAAGGGTTACGACCAGATTGACAATGCGCCGGAGGAGAAGGCGCGGGGGATCACGATCAACACGGCGCACGTGGAGTACGTGACGGAGAAGCGGCACTACGCGCACGTGGACTGTCCTGGGCACGCGGACTACATCAAGAACATGATCACTGGGGCGGCGCAGATGGACGGTGCGATCCTGGTGGTGAGTGCGGCGGACGGGCCGATGCCGCAGACGCGGGAGCACATTCTGCTGGCGCGGCAGGTGGGGGTGCCGTACATCGTGGTGTACATGAACAAGGCGGACATGGTGGACGACAAGGAGCTGTTGGAGCTGGTCGAGCTGGAGGTGCGGGAGCTGTTGTCGAAGTACCAGTTTCCTGGGGACAAGACGCCGATCGTGATTGGCAGTGCGAAGCTGGCGCTGGAGGGGGACACGGGGGAGCTGGGGGCGGAGTCGATCTACAAGCTGGCGGAGGCGCTGGACAGTTACATTCCGGAGCCGAAGCGGCTGGTGGACGGGCCGTTTCTGATGCCGGTGGAGGACGTGTTTTCGATCTCGGGGCGGGGGACGGTGGTGACGGGGCGGGTGGAGCGGGGGATCGTGAAGGTGGGGGACAACCTGGAGATTGTGGGGTTGAAGCCGACGCTGCAGACGGTGTGCACGGGGGTGGAGATGTTCCGCAAGCTGCTGGACCAGGGGCAGGCGGGGGACAACGTGGGGGTGCTGCTGCGGGGCACGAAGCGGGAGGAGGTGGAGCGTGGGCAGGTGCTGGCGAAGCCGGGCTCGATCACGCCGCACACGAAGTTCAGCTGCGAGGTGTACGTGCTGTCGCAAGGAGGAGGGGGGTCGGCACACGCCGTTCTTTCCGGGGTACCGGCCGCAGTTTTACTTCCGGACGACGGACGTGACGGGCAGTTGCGTGCTGCCGGAGGGCACGGAGATGGTGATGCCTGGGGACAACATCGGGATGACGGTGACGCTGATTGCGCCGATCGCGATGGAAGAGGGGCTGCGGTTTGCGATTCGCGAGGGCGGCCGGACGGTCGGCGCCGGCGTCGTCGCCAAAGTCATCGAGTGAAACGCAGTTGACTACGAAGGTTGGAGCCATGCAGAACCAACGCATCAGAATCCGGTTGAAGGCGTTCGATTACAAGCTCATCGACCAGTCGGCGATGGAGATCGTGGATACCGCGAAGCGCTCCGGCGCGGTCGTGCGCGGACCGGTTCCGCTGCCGACGAAGATCGAGCGCTACAACGTCCTGCGCTCGCCGCATGCGAACAAGACGTCGCGCGATCAGTTCGAGATCAGGACGCACCTGCGCCTGATGGACATCATCGATCCGACCGACAAGACAGTCGATCAGTTGATGAAGCTCGATCTGCCGGCGGGCGTCGACGTCGAGATCAAGCTGCAGTAACGGAAGGCCCGGGCAGCAGCCGGGAAAACTTGGAAGCCGCCGGTCAATCGCAATCGGCGGCGTGGAAAGGAAAACGAAGATGACTCTCGGACTTGTCGGTCGCAAGATTGGCATGACCCGCATATTCACCGATGACGGCAAGGCCGTTCCGGTGACCGTGCTCGACGTGGCGAACAACCGCGTCACGCAGATCAAGACTCCGGAGACGGACGGCTATTCCGCCGTGCAGGTCGCGTTCGGCAAGCGGCGCGCCTCGCGGGTGACGAAGCCGCAGGCCGGGCACCTGGCAAAGGCGGGAGTGGAGGCCGGCGAACTGCTTCGCGAGTTTGCGGTCGCGCCCGAAGCGCTCGCCGAACTCAAGGTCGGGGCGACGATCGGCGCCGCGACCTTCACCGTCGGCGAACTGGTCGACGTCACGGGCACGACCAAGGGCCGCGGCTTCTCGGGCGTGATCCGGCGGCATCACTTCAGCTCCAACAGGGCGTCGCACGGCAATTCGCGCTCGCACAACACCCCGGGGTCGATCGGCATGGCGCAGGATCCCGGGCGCGTGTTTCCCGGCAAGCGGATGGCGGGCCAGCTCGGCAACGTGACGCGCACGGTGCAGACCCTGACGGTCGTTCGCGTCGACGCCGAGCGCGGACTGCTGCTCGTCAAGGGCAGCGTGCCTGGCGCCGACGGCGGTCACATCATCGTCCGCCCGGCGGCAAAGACGCCGGTCAGGAAAGGGGCCTGACGATGGAACTCAAGCTCATCGACGACCAGGGCCAGTCGGCGGCGACGATCGCCGGCCCGGACGCGCTGTTCGGGCGCGCCTATAACGAGGCGCTGATCCACCAGCTCGTCACGGCGTACCAGGCGAACGGGCGCCAGGGCACCCGCAAGCAGAAGGGTCGCGCCGACATCAACAAGTCGCACAAGAAGCCGTGGGCGCAGAAAGGCACCGGCCGCGCGCGCGCGGGCCAGGCCAACAGCCCGCTCTGGCGTGGCGGCGGCAGGATCTTTCCGAATTCGCCCGACGAGAATTTCGCGCAGAAGGTGAACCGCAAGATGTACCGCGCGGGCATTGCGTCGATCCTTTCGCAGCTCGCACCGCGAGGGCCGGCTTGCGGTCATCGACGGGCTCGCCATCGACGCCCCGAAGACGAAGCTCTTCGCGCAGAAGGTCAAGGCGCTGGGGCTCCCGGGCACGCTGCTGATCGTCACCGACAAGCTCGACGACAACGTGTTCCTGTCGTCGCGCAACCTGCCGGACGTGCTGGTGCTGGAGACGCGGGAGATCGATCCGGTGAGCCTCGTGCGCTTCAACAGCGTGCTGCTCACCAGGGGCGCCATTGCGCAATTCGAGGAGATGCTGGGATGAGCGCCCGTCTTGAGCAGAAGGTCCGGCAATACAATCCCGAGCGCCTCGCGGTGGTGCTGCTCGCCCCGGTCGTGTCCGAGAAGGGCACGTACCTTGCCGACAAGCGCGAGCAGGTGATCTTCAAGGTCGCGCCCGATGCGACCAAGCCCGAGGTGAAGGCGGCCGTCGAGGCAATGTTCAAGGTCGAGGTGAAGAGCGTGCAGATCGCCAACGTGGGCGGCAAGGTGAAGCGCTTCGGTCGCTTCACGGGACGGCGCCGCTCGTGGAAGAAGGCCTACGTCTGCCTGAAGCCGGGCCAGGAAATCAACTTCGCGGCGGAAAGCTAAACATGCCACTGCAAAAAGTAAAGCCGACCTCGCCGGGCCGCCGTTCGCTGGTCAAGGTCGTCCACCCGCACCTGCACAAGGGGCGGCCGGTGGACGCGCTGACCGAGAGCAAGAAGCGCGGCTCCGGGCGCAACCACAACGGCCACATCACGATGCGGCACAAGGGCGGCGGCCACAAGCAGCAGTACCGGATCGTCGACTACAAGCGCAACAAGGACGGCATTCCCGCGAAGGTCGAGCGGCTGGAGTACGACCCCAATCGCAGCGCGCACCTGGCGCTCCTGCTCTATGCCGACGGCGAGCGCCGCTACATCATCGCGCCGCGCGGCGTCGCGACGGGCACGCAGCTGCTGTCGGGTGCGGAAGCCCCGATCAAGCCGGGCAACTGCCTGCCGGTGCGCAACATACCGGTCGGCACGACGATCCATTGCGTCGAGATGGCGCCCGGCAAGGGCGCGCAGATGGCCCGCTCGGCCGGCGCGGGCGTCCAGCTGCTCGCCCGCGAAGGCGTCTACGCGCAGATCCGTTTGCGCTCGGGCGAGATACGCAAGGTGCACGTGGATTGCCGCGCGGTGATCGGCGAGGTCGGCAACGAGGAGCACAACCTGCGGTCGATCGGCAAGGCCGGCGCGAACCGCTGGCGCGGCATCCGTCCGACCGTCCGGGGAATCTGCATGAACCCGGTGGATCACCCGCATGGCGGCCGCTCGAACGGCGGCGGGCATCCGGTGTCGCCCTGGGGCACGCCGGCCAAGGGCTACAAGACGCGGCGCAACAAGCGCACCGATTCGATGATCGTGCGCCGTCGGCACGCGACCAAAGGTTAACCGAGGGTAACGAGATGGCACGTTCAATCAAGAAGGGTCCGTTCGTCGACGACCATCTGCTGACGAAGGTCGACGCGGCGCGCGCGACCAACGACAAGCGTCCGATCAAGACGTGGTCGCGCCGCTCGACGATCACGCCCGAGTTCGTCGGGCTCACGATCGCCGTGCACAACGGCAAGCAGCACATCCCGGTCTACGTTTCGGAAAACATGGTCGGCCACAAGCTCGGCGAATTTGCGCTGACGCGAACCTTCAAGGGCCACTCGGCCGACAAGAAGGTCGCGTCGCCGGCGCCGCGGAAGTAGGGGGTCAAGATGGAAACCAGTGCAATCCTGCGCGGTGTGCGGCTCTCGGCCCAGAAGGGCCGGCTGGTCGCCGACCAGATCCGCGGCCTGCCCGTGGACCAGGCGCTCAACATCCTGAGCTTCAGTCCGAAGAAGGGCGCCGTCATCATCAAGAAGGTGCTGCTGTCGGCGATCGCCAATGCCGAGCACAACGACGGTGCCGACGTGGACGAGCTGAAGGTGAAGACGATCCTGGTCGACAAGGCGGAAAGTCTGCGCCGCTTCACGGCGCGCGCGAAGGGCCGTGGCAACGTCATCCTGAAGCAGGCGTGCCACATCCATGTCACCGTCGGTGACGGAAAATAAGGGGCGTCATGGGACAGAAAATTCATCCGACGGGCTTCCGCCTCGCCGTAACGAGGAACTGGACGTCCAAGTGGTTCGCGAACAGCAAGCATTTCGCGCCCACGCTGAAGGAAGACATCAAGATCCGCGAGTACCTGAAGAAGAAACTCGGCCACGCGTCGGTGGGCAAGGTCACGATCGAGCGTCCGGCCAAGAACGCGCGGATCACGATCTACAGCGCGCGTCCTGGCGTGGTCATCGGCAAGAAGGGCGAGGACATCGAGACGCTGCGTTCCGATCTGCGCAAGATGATGGGCGGCGACGTCGGCCTCAACATCGAGGAGATCCGGAAGCCGGAGATCGACGCGCAGCTGATTTCGGATTCGATCTCGCAGCAGCTCGAGAAGCGGATCATGTTCCGCCGCGCGATGAAGCGGGCGATGCAGAATGCGATGCGGCTCGGTGCGCAGGGCATCAAGATCATGTGCTCGGGCCGGTTGAACGGGATCGAGATCGCGCGCTGCGAGTGGTATCGCGAGGGCCGCGTGCCGTTGCACACGCTGCGCGCCGACATCGACTACGGCTTCTCGGAAGCCAGGACGACCTACGGCGTCATCGGCATCAAGGTCTGGGTATTCAAGGGTGAAGTGCTGGCGCACAACGCCGAGCCGTCGGCAGCGCCGGCTCCGGCGCCCGAGGCGCCGAAGCGTCCGCGTCGATCAGGGGTGAAGAATGTTGCAGCCGGCTAGAAGGAAGTACCGCAAGGAGCAGAAGGGCCGCAACAAGGGCGTCGCGACCGTCGGCAACAAGGTCAGCTTCGGCGAGTACGGCCTCAAGGCCATCGGCCGCGGCCGGCTCACCGCTCGCCAGATCGAAGCCGCCCGGCGGGCGATGACGCGGCACATCAAGCGCGGCGGCCGCGTCTGGATCCGGATCTTCCCGGACAAGCCGATGTCGAAGAAGCCCGCCGAAGTGCGGATGGGCAACGGCAAGGGCAATCCCGAGTTCTACGTCGCGGAGATCGTGCCCGGAAAGGTTCTCTACGAGATGGACGGCGTCGACGAGTCCATCGCGCGCGCGGCATTCGCGCTCGCCGCCGCGAAGCTGCCGATCCGGACGACGTTCGTCCATCGGCTCGTCGGCGCCTGACGGAGGTCGATGATGAAGCGAACGGATACCACGAAGGCGCTCGCGGCCAAGTCGCCGGCGGAGCTGAAGACCGAGCTCGGGGCGCTGCTGAAGGAGCAGTTCGGCCTCCGGATGCAGAGGGCGACGCAGCAGCTCACGAACACCGAGAAGCTGAAGCAGGTGCGGCGCAACATCGCCCGCGCGCGGACGCTCATCCACCAGAAGGCAGAGGCCAGGCATGAGCGAACAGACGCAGACGGCGGCGCCCTGCGCCGCGGAAGACGATCATCCAGACGCTGACCGGCCGGGTCGTCGGCGACAAGATGAACAAGACCGTCACGGTGCTCGTCGAGCGCCGCGTCAAGCATCCGCTCTACGGCAAGTTCGTGACCCGGTCGAGCAAGTACCACGCGCACGACGAGAACAACGAGTGCAAGATGGGCGACCTGGTCGAGATCGTCGCCTGCCGCAAGCTCGCCAAGACCAAGGCCTACCGGGTCAGCCGGTTGCTGGAGAAGGCCCGGGTGGTATGACCGGGCGTCGGGCCTGCCGGCCGGATGGCGGGGCGTCGACGGCAACGTATCGATTTGAATCAGGGCTTGCGGGATGATCGGAATCCTGTCATAATTTTCGTTTAGCCTTCCGCGGCCCGTCGGCATTAACGACGGACGTCGGCCTGAAGCGGCAAGTCTCGCCGAATGGCCGCGGTCACTCCCCGAACGGGGTCCAAAACTGGACGCGGCAGCCTGTCGCGACCGCAGCCGGCAACCGAACACGCTGCGGCGCACCCCGCGGATTAAGTTGGAGAAGCAACAATGATCCAGATGCAGTCGGTCCTGGACGTCGCCGACAACACCGGTGCCCGTCGCGTCATGTGCATCAAGGTGCTCGGCGGCTCCAAGCGCCGGTACGCGCACATCGGCGATGTCATCAAGGTCACCGTCAAGGATGCCGCGCCGCGCGGCCGCGTCAAGAAGGGCGAGATCTACAACGCCGTCGTGGTGCGCACGCGCCACGGCGTGCGCCGCGACGATGGCGCCAAGGTGCGCTTCGACACCAACGCGGCCGTGCTGCTGAATGTCAAGCTCGAGCCGATCGGCACCCGCATCTTCGGGCCGGTCACGCGCGAGCTGCGAACCGAGCGATTCATGAAGATCGTCTCGCTCGCGCCGGAAGTTCTGTAGGGGAGGCAGCGATGCGCAAGATCAAGAAGGGCGACAACGTCGTCGTGATCGCCGGCCGTGACAAGGGCAAGCGCGGGGACGTGACGCGCGTGTTCGCCGAGCACGTGCTGGTCGCCGGCATCAACCAGGTGAAGAAGCACCAGCGGCCCAATCCGATGAAGGGCGAGCAGGGCGGGATCGTGACGAAGGAGATGCCGATCCACGTCTCGAACGTCGCGATCTGGAACCCGGTTGCCAAGAAGGCCGACCGGATCGGCCTGCGTTCGCTCGAGGACGGGCGCAAGGTGCGGTTCTTCAAGTCGAACGGCGAGCTGATCGGCGCCTGACGCGACCCGGAAACGAGCGACGAGAGAGATGACGATGGCCCGCCTGAGGGAAATCTACAACAAGGAAATCGTGCCCGCGCTGACGAAGCAGTTCGGCTATCAGTCGATCATGCAGGTGCCGCGCGTGTCGAAGGTCGTGCTCAACATGGGCGTCGGCGAGGCCGTGGGCGACAAGAAGCTGCTCGAGAATGCCGCCGCCGACATGCAGAAGATCGCCGGCCAGAAGCCCGTGGTCACCAAGGCGCGCAAGGCGATCGCCGTGTTCAAGATCCGCGAGGGTTATCCGATCGGCTGCATGGTCACGCTGCGCCAGAACCGCATGTACGAGTTCCTCGACCGGCTGATCTCGGTCGCGTTGCCGCGCGTGCGCGACTTCCGCGGCGTTTCGGGCCGCTCGTTCGATGGTCGCGGCAATTTCAACATGGGCGTCAAGGAGCAGATCATCTTTCCCGAGATCGAATACGACAAGGTCGACTCGATGCGGGGCATGAACATCACGATCACCACGACCGCGAAAACCGACGCCGAGGCCAAGGCGCTGCTGGCCGCGTTCCGTTTTCCGTTCAAGAACTGAGGGCGCCATGGCGAAACTGTCCCTGATCAACCGCGACCAGAAGCGTCGCGCCCTGGTGAAGAAATACGCCGGGAAGCGCGAGGAGCTGGTTTCGATCATCAACAATTCGAAAGCGTCGGACGAAGTGCGCTACGCCGCGCGGCTCAAGCTGCAGCAACTGCCGCGCAACGCGAACCCGACCCGCCTGCGCAGTCGCTGTGCGCTCACGGGCCGGCCGCGCGGGTTCTTCCGCAAGTTCGGCCTCGGCCGAAGCAAGCTGCGCGAATTCGCCATGCGTGGCGAGATTCCGGGCATCGTCAAGGCCAGCTGGTAAGGGGACACGCAAATGAGCATGACTGATCCGATCGCCGACATGCTGACGCGCATCCGCAATGCGCAGATGGTGGAGCAGGCCGTCGTCGCGATGCCGTCGTCCAAGGTGAAGCTGGCGATCGCCCGGGTGCTGCAGGACGAGGGGTACATCGACGCATTCAAGGTCTCCGGCGACGCGGTCAAGCCCGTGCTCGAGATCTCGCTCAAGTACTACGCCGGCCGCCCTGTCATCGAGAAGATCGAGCGCGTGTCGAAGCCGGGGCTGCGCATCTACAAGAGCAAGGACGACATTCCGCGCGTGATGAACGGCCTCGGCATCGCCATCGTCTCGACGTCGCATGGCGTCATGACGGACCGCAAGGCGCGCGCCACCGGGGTCGGCGGCGAAGTGCTCTGCATCGTCGCCTGACACGAGATAGAGGACCGCAATGTCGCGCATAGGCAACAACCCCATCCCGGTGCCGGCCAAGGTCGAGGTCACGCTCGTGCCGGGCGGCATCACGGTCAAGGGCCCGCTGGGCACGCTGTCGCGTTCCTTCGGCAGCGACCTCTCGATCGAGAGAGCCGGCGATACGCTCGTCTGCAAGGTCGCGAGCCAGGAGTCCCGGCCGATGCACGGCACGCTGCGGGCGCTGGTCGCGAACATGGTCAAGGGCGTGACCGACGGCTACGAGAAGAAATTGACGCTGGTCGGCGTGGGATTCCGCGCGCAGGCGGCCGGCGACAAGATCAACCTTGCGCTCGGCTTTTCGCATCCGGTGGTCCACGCGATGCCCAAGGGCGTCAAGGTCGAGACCCCGGTGCAGACGGAGATCATCGTCAAGGGGATCGACAAGCAGCAGGTCGGACAGGTGGCGGCGGAGATCCGCGCCTACCGCCCGCCGGAGCCGTACAAGGGCAAGGGCGTGCGTTATGCCGACGAGCGAGTCAAGATCAAAGAGACCAAGAAGAAATAGTCCGGCGCGCGGTTGCGCGGCGACGATCGAATCGCAATTCCGACTGACGGAAGAGGTAGGTGATGAACAAGAACGAAGCCCGTGTCCGCCGTGCCCGCAAGACGCGGATCCGCATCGCGCTGCAGCGGGCGACGCGCCTCGTGGTGAGCCGCTCGAACTGCCACATCTACGCCCAGATCATCGCGCCCACCGGCGACCGTGTGCTGGCCAGCGCGTCGACGGCGGAGGCCGATGTGCGCAAGGACGTCAAGAACGGCGGCAACAAGGCCGCAGCCGCGCTCGTCGGCAAGCGCATCGGCGACCGCGCGAAGGCGCTCGGCATCGAGACGGTCGCCTTCGACCGCTCGGGCTACCGGTATCACGGGCGCGTGCAGGCGCTGGCCGACGCGGCGCGCGAAGCCGGCCTCAAGTTCTGAATGAGCCCCCAAGCTCACTTCGTTCGCCTCCCCCCGTGGGGGATGCAAGCCGCCCTTGGGGCGGCCCGGCGGGCGGTTTGCGTGGGCCCCCAAGCTCACTTCGTTCGCCTCCCCCGTGGGGGATGCAGCCGCCCTTGGGGCGGCCCGGCGGGCGGCTTAACGCGGCGACGAACAGGGAAAGATCGACATGGCGAGAATGCAGCAGCGGCAACAGCAGCAGGACGAGCGCGGCGATGGCCTGCGCGAGAAGATGATCAGCATCAACCGCGTCACCAAGGTGGTCAAGGGCGGGCGCATTCTCGGCTTCGCTGCGCTGACCGTGGTCGGCGATGGCGACGGACGGGTCGGGATCGGCAAGGGCAAGGCCAAGGAGGTGCCGGTCGCCGTGCAGAAGGCGATGGACGAGGCGCGTCGGCGGATGGTCAAGGTGCGCCTCAAGAACGGCACGCTGCACCACGCGGTCGAGGGCAGGCACGGGGCGACCAAGGTGTTCATGCAGCCCGCGGCCGACGGCACCGGCGTGATCGCCGGCGGGCCGATGCGCGCGGTGTTCGAGGTGGTGGGCGTGACCAACGTGCTGGCCAAGTGCCACGGCTCGACGAACCCGTACAACCTGGTCCGGGCGACGATCAACGCGCTCGAGAACTGCAGCGCGCCGGCGGACATCGCGGCGAAGCGCGGGATGACCGTCGAGCAGATGATGGGAGCCTGATCGTGACGGCGCAGAAGAAGATCAGGGTGCAGCTCTTCAAGAGCGTCGCGAGCTCGAAGGAGAGCCACCGGGCGACGGTGCGCGGGCTCGGTCTCAAGTGGACGAACCACGCGGTCGACGTCGTCGACACGCCCGCCACGCGCGGCATGATCGACAAGGTGAGCTACATGGTCAAGGTTGTCGGATAGGGAAACCGGAGCACGCGATGCGTCTTAATACCATCAAGCCCGCCGAAGGCTCGAACAAGGCTCGCCGCCGCGTCGGCCGCGGCATCGGCTCCGGGCTCGGCAAGACCGCGGGCCGGGGCCACAAGGGCCAGAAATCCCGCTCGGGCGGCTTCCACAAGGTCGGCTTCGAGGGTGGTCAGATGCCGCTGCAGCGCCGCCTGCCCAAGCGCGGTTTCGTGTCGACGACGCGCAACGACACCGCGGAGGTGCGGCTGTCCGATCTCGCGAAGCTGCCGGTCGCGGAGATCGACTTTCTCGCGCTCAAGGCGGCGGGAGTCGTGCCGACGCTCGCCAAGGCGGCGAAGGTGATCAAGTCAGGGACCTTGACCAAAGCCGTGAAGCTCACCGGCATTGCGGCGACCAAGGGCGCGAAGGCGGCGATCGAAGCCGCCGGCGGCAGCGTCGCCTGAACGGCGGCGCCTTCTCAAGCACAGGACCAGCGTGGCCACGACCAATCCGGCTCTGAAGACAGGATCCAAGTACGCCGATCTCAAGCGGCGGCTGTGGTTCCTGCTGGGCGCGCTCGTCGTGTACCGCATCGGGACGCACATCCCGGTGCCGGGCATCAACGCGTCCGTGCTGGACGAGCTGTTCCGTTCGCAGCAGGGCGGCATCCTCGGCCTGTTCAACGTGTTTTCCGGCGGCGCGCTGCAGCGCTTCTCGATCCTTGCGCTCGGCATCATGCCGTACATCTCGGCGTCGATCATCATGCAGCTGTGCACGGTGGTCGTCCCGTCGCTCGAGGCGATCAAGAAGGAAGGCGAAGCCGGACGCCGCAAGATCACGCAGTACACGCGCTACGCGACGCTCGGCCTCGCGTTCTTCCAGGCGCTCGGCATCTCGGTCGCGCTGGAAGCCCAGGCGGGACTCGTGCTCGCGCCGGGCCTGGGCTTCCGCGTCGTGACCGCCGTGACGCTGGTCACCGGCACGATGTTCCTGATGTGGCTCGGCGAGCAGATCACGGAGCGCGGCCTGGGCAACGGCATCTCGCTGCTGATCTTCGCCGGGATCGCCGCCGGGCCTGCCCAACGCGATCGCCCAGACGCTCGAGCAGCTCAACACCGGCGCCTATTCGATCCCGCTGGTCCTGGGCATCGCGGCCCTGGTGATCGTCGTGACCGCGTTCGTCGTCTTCGTCGAGCGCGCGCTGCGGAAGATCCTGGTCAATTACGCGAAGCGCCAGGTCGGCAACAAGGTCTACCAGGGGCAGAGCTCGCATCTGCCGCTGAAGCTCAACATGGCCGGGGTCATCCCGCCCATCTTCGCGTCGTCGATCATCCTGTTCCCGGCCACCCTCGCGTCGTGGTTCGGCGCGGGCGAGGGAACGATCTGGCTGCGCGACCTCGCGGCGGCCCTCGGCCCGGGGCAGCCCGTGCACGAGATCCTGTACGCGGCCGCGATCATCTTCTTCTGTTTCTTCTACACGGCGCTGCAGTACAACCCGAAGGAGACCGCCGAGAACCTGAAGAAGAGCGGCGCGTTCATTCCCGGCTACCGGCCCGGTGACCAGACGGCCAAGTACATCGAGAAGATCACGCTTGCGGCTCACGCTGCTGGGTTCGATCTACCTGGTGATCGTGTGCTTCATCCCGAATTTCCTGATCGCGTGGAAGAACGTGCCGTTCTACTTCGGCGGCACGTCGCTGCTGATCATCGTCGTGGTCACCATGGACTTCATGACGCAGGTGCAGGCCTACATGATGTCGCAGCAGTACGAGAGCCTGCTGAAGAAGGCGAATTTCAAGGGTGGGTTGCCCACGCGCTGATGTCGAAGGAAGACACGATCCAGATGCAGGGCGAGATCCTGGAAATGCTGCCGAACGCAACGTTCCGGGTGAAGTTGGAGAACGGGCACGTGGTGCTGGGGCATATCTCGGGCAAGATGCGGATGCACTACATCAAGATACTGCCGGGCGACAAGGTGACGGTGGATCTGACGCCGTACGATCTGACCCGGGCGCGGATCATCTTCCGCGCGAAATGATTGGCAAGGGGTGGCGACATGAAAGTTCTGGCTTCGGTGAAGAAAATTTGCCGCAACTGCAAGATCATCCGGCGCAACGGCGTCGTGCGGGTCATCTGCACGGATCCGCGGCACAAGCAGCGGCAAGGCTGACCAACTCGTTTTCGACAGGGTAGAACAATGGCCCGTATTGCAGGCGTCAACATTCCCAACCACCAGCACGCGGAGATCGCGCTGACGGCGGTCTACGGCATCGGCCGTCCGCGTGCCAAGGCGATCTGCGTCGCGGCCGGCATCAAGGGCACGGCGAAGATCAAGGACCTCACCGACGCGGATATGGACCGGCTGCGCGAGCAGTTGCAGAAATTCACCGTCGAGGGCGATCTCCGGCGCGAGGTGACGATGAGCATCAAGCGGCTGATGGACCTCGGCTGCTACCGCGGTGTCCGCCACCGCCGCGGGTTGCCGGTGCGCGGCCAGCGCACGCGCACCAACGCGCGCACGCGCAAGGGCCCGAAGAAGTCGCGCTCGGGCATGAGCAAGCCGGCGCCGACCTCCAAGTAACGCTGAAGGACAGGACAGAATGGCAACATCACCGCAGAACCCGAAGGCCGGCGCCCGTGTGCGCAAGAAGGTCAAGAAGAACGTTGCCGAAGGCATCGCGCACATCCATGCGTCCTTCAACAACACGATCATCACCATCACCGACCGGCAGGGCAACGCCCTCTCCTGGGCGACCTCGGGCGGCGCTGGCTTCAAGGGCTCGCGCAAGTCGACGCCGTTCGCCGCGCAGGTGGCTGCCGAGAAGGCCGGCCGCGTCGCGGTCGAATGCGGCATCAAGAACCTCGAGGTGCGCATCAAGGGCCCCGGCCCGGGTCGGGAGTCGGCGGTGCGCGCGTTGAACGCGCTCGGGATCAAGATCACGAGCATTTCGGACGTGACGCCGATTCCGCACAACGGCTGCCGCCCGCCGAAGCGCCGCCGGATATAACTGGATAACTCGGTCGACGCGAAAAGCCGTCGACCGAGAACTTGAATTGACCTGATAGGACAGCGAAGTGGCTCGATACACCGGACCCAAATGCAAACTCGCGCGCAGGGAAGGCACCGACCTTTTCCTGAAGAGCGCGCGGCGCTCGCTCGACTCCAAGTGCAAGCTCGACACCAAGCCGGGCCAGCACGGCGTGAGGTCGGGGATGCGCATGTCGGACTATGGCAACCAGCTGCGCGAGAAGCAGAAGCTCCGCCGTACCTACGGCATTCTCGAGCGGCAGTTCCGCCGCTACTTCGGCGAGGCGGCCCGCCGCAAGGGCTCGACGGGCACGAATCTGCTGCAGTTGCTCGAGTCGCGCCTGGACAACGTCGTGTACCGGATGGGGCTCGGCTCGACGCGCGCCGAGGCGCGCCAGCTCGTCACGCACGGGTCGATCACCGTCAACGGCAGGGTGCAGAACGTGCCGTCCGCGCTGGTCAGGGCCGCGGACGCCGTCGGCGTGACCGAAAAGGCCAAGGGCCAGCTTCGGATCCAGGACGCGCTGCAGCTCGCCGAAAAGGTCGGCTTTCCGTCCTGGGTCGAGGTCGACGTGAAGAAAATGTCCGGCACGTTCAAGGGCGCGCCGGATCGCTCGGAGTTTGGCCAGGACATCAATGAAAGCCTGGTGGTCGAGTTGTATTCCAAGTAATCGCCGGCCGCGGCGGACGCCGCGGCCGACACGTTGTCTTAAAAGCGTGTTCCCGTCTTGAACCCGCATAAAGGTTCCGCATGCAGAGCAATGTCCTGTTGAAACCGCGCATCATCGACGTGCAATCCAGTTCGCCGTTCCATGCCAAGGTGGTGATGGAGCCGTTCGAACGCGGGTACGGCCATACCCTGGGCAACGCGCTCCGGCGCGTGCTGCTCTCGTCGATGCCCGGATACGCTCCCACCGAAGTCCGGATCACGGGCGTGTTGCACGAGTATTCGGCGCTCGACGGCGTGCAGGAGGATGTGGTCGACATCCTGCTCAATCTCAAAGGGGTCGTGCTCAAGCTGCACAATCGCGACCACGTCCTGCTGAAGCTCGCCAAGACCGGGGAAGGTCCGATCACGGCGGCGGACATCGAGCCCAACCACGATGTCGAGATCATCAATCCCGAGCACCTGATCGCGCATCTGACCGCCGGCGGCAAGATCGAGATGGAGATCAAGGTCGAAAAGGGCCGCGGCTACCAGCCGGCGACGGCGCGCGTGAAGCCGGATGGCGGGCGCACGATCGGCAGCATCCTGCTCGACGCGTCGTTCAGCCCGGTCCGTCGTGTCAGCTACGCGGTCGAGAGCGCGCGGGTCGAGCAACGCACCGATCTCGACAAGCTGGTGCTGGACATCGAGACCAACGGCGTCGTCGAGCCCGAGCAGGCGGTCCGGTATGCCGCGTCCGTCCTGGTCGAGCAGCTGTCCGTCTTCGCGGACCTGCAGGGAACCGACCAGCCGGCCACCGAGCGCTCATCGCCGCAGGTCGATCCGATCCTGCTGCGCCCGGTCGACGATCTCGAGTTGACGGTACGCTCGGCGAACTGCCTCAAGGCGGAGAACATCTATTACATCGGCGACCTGATCCAGCGCACCGAGACCGAGCTGCTGAAGACCCCGAACCTCGGTCGCAAGTCGCTGAACGAGATCAAGGAAGTGCTCGCTTCGCGTGGGCTGTCGCTGGGCATGAAACTCGAGAACTGGCCTCCCGCCGGCCTCGACCGCCCCTAATTCCCGCCTCCGAGCGCGAAAACGAAGGAAGCAGAATCATGCGCCACCGTCACGGCTTGCGGAAACTGAATCGCACGAGCAGCCATCGTCTCGCGATGCTGCGCAACATGACCAACTCGCTGCTGACGCACGAGGTCATCAGGACCACGCTGCCGAAGGCCAAGGAGCTGCGCCGCGTCGCCGAACCGATGATCACGCTCGCCAAGGAGCCGACGCTCGCCAACCGGCGGCTGGCCTTCAACCGTCTGCGCGACCGCGACGTCGTCACCAAGCTGTTCAACGAGCTCGGCCCGCGCTACAAGGCGCGTCCGGGCGGCTATCTGCGCATCCTCAAGTTCGGCTTCCGCGTCGGGGACAAGGCGCCGATGGCGCTCGTGGAGCTGGTCGACCGCCCGGAGCAGGCAGTGGAAGCGGCCGAAGCCAAGACCGAATAGTCCGCTCGCGGCGCGGAAAAGGGCCGGGCGCTGCGCCCGGCCTTTTTTTCGTTCCCTGCCGACGCGTCAGGCGCTGACGGGATCCAATGCAACGAGTCCTTGCTACGAGGGCCCCGCGGATGGACAATTCGCCTGCCGCGGCACCGCGGCGGGCGTACCGCAGCATCACGTCGGACGCCGGCAATTCGCGCCACGGCGCGCGCGAGGCCGGGCTTCGTTGATTGGCGGTGCATCGCGGCTCCGGGGGGAAATGGGGGGCGGCGCCATGAGTACCGTACTCGAGAACAAGGCCGCGGCGCGGGGCGACCCTGCCGACCGGCTTGCCTTCTACAACGGCCTGCAGGCGGTCACCAACACCATTCACGCGACGACCCATGTCGACGAGATCCTGCTGGATCTCGGGCAGGACATCTGCAACCTGTTCGGCGCCGATCGCCTGACGATCTATGTCGCCTGCGACGGCGGCAAGTCCATCGTCACCAGGGTCAAGACGGGCCTCAACGGCTACAAGGACTTCAAGCTGCCGGTCGCGGATCTGAGCGTGGCGGGGTACGCGGCCGTGCACCGGCGGATCCTCAACATCCGCGACGTCTACGACGCGAACGAGCTCGCGGCCTACAGCCCGCACCCCAACTTCCTGCGGCTGATCGACGCCAGGACCGGTTATCGCACGCGCCAGATGCTCGTGGCACCCGTGGCCGACGCGCAGACCGGCGAACTGGTCGGCGTCGTCCAGCTCATCAACACCAGGTCCGGCGAGCCCTTTCCACCGGCGATCGAAGAGGGTGTCGCGCTGCTTTGCCAGACGCTCGCCATCGCGTTGCGCCAGCGCCTGCGGGCGGTGCTGCCGCCGGTCAAGGGCAAGTACGATGCCCTGGTCGCGCATGCCGTCATGTCGGCCGAGGAGCTGGAACTCGCGACGCGTTCGGCGCGGCGCAAGAATCTCGAGATCGAAACGGTCCTGATCGACGAGTTCCAGGTGAAGCCGGGCGCAATCGGCGAGGCGCTGGCGGCCTATTTCGGCGTCCCGTACGAGCCGTTCAGGGTCGGATCGCGTGAAGCCCTTCGACCTGCTCAAGAACCTGAGCCGGGAATTCCTCGAGAGCAGTGTATGGGTGCCCATCGACGATACGAAAGAGGGAATGGTGGTGCTGACGACGGACCCGGAACGGCTGCGCGGCTCCCGGGTCGTCAATAACGTGTATCCGAAGGGGAAGATCAGCTACCGGGTCTGCTGCAATCGGGAGTTCGCGGCAACGCTGGATCAAATGTTCGGCGCGACGCCGGGCGCGATGGACCGGCAGTCGATCGGCGACCTGCTTTCCGACATGCAGGACGACGGCGGGGAAGAGGCCGTGGAGGACATGAAGTCCGCGGCCGCCGACAACGAGGTCGTCAAGCTCGTGAACAAGGTCATCGTCGATGCCTATCAGCAGGGGGCTTCCGACATTCACATCGAGCCCTATCCGGGCAGGGGCAAGACCGAAATCCGCTTTCGCAAGGATGGGCTGTTGCAGCCCTACATTTCCGTTCCCCACGGCTACCGCAGCGCGATCGCGGCGCGCATCAAGATCATGTGCGACCTCGACATCTCCGAGCGGCGCAAGCCGCAGGACGGCAAGATCAGGTTCAAGAAGTTCGGCCCGCTGGACATCGAATTGCGCGTCGCCACCGTGCCGTCGCAGGGCGGCATGGAAGACATCGTGATGCGCATCCTCGGCGGGGGCGAACCGATTCCTCTCGACAAGCTTGGCCTGTCCGGACACAACCTCGACCGGTGCAAGGCGACGATTTCCAAACCGTACGGCCTGTTCTTCGTATGCGGGCCGACCGGATCGGGAAAGACCACGACGCTGCACTCGGTGCTGGGCTACCTCAACCAGCCGGACACCAAGATCTGGACCGCCGAGGATCCGGTGGAAATCACGCAGCGCGGATTGCGCCAGGTGCAGGTCAATCCCAAGGCGGGGCTGACCTTCGCGGTGGCAATGCGCGCCTTCCTGCGCTGCGATCCCGACATCATCATGGTCGGCGAGATGCGGGACCGGGAAACGGTCGCCACGGCCATCGAGGCTTCGCTGACCGGCCACCTGGTTCTGGCCACGCTGCACACGAACAGCGCGCCGGAGTCCATCGTGCGGCTCCTCGACATGGGCATGGATCCGTTCAATTTCGCCGATGCGCTGCTGGGGGTGCTGGCGCAGCGACTGGCGCGGCGCCTGTGCACCAGTTGCAGGAGGATGCACGTTGCGGCCGGCGCCGAGCTCGAGGCGCTGCTGGACGAGTACTGCCTCGAGCTGGTGACCACCGAAGGCTGGCGGAGGGACCCGAGCGCCGCGCGGGAGGCCCTGCTGCGGGAGTGGGTCGGCGCCTTCGGCGACGAGAAGGGGGAGATCGCGCTGTATGCGCCGGTGGGTTGCGACGCTTGCCACGGCACGGGCTACCGGGGCCGGGTCGGGCTGCACGAACTGCTGGTGGGTACCGATGCGGTCAAGAAGGGCATCCAGGGGCACGCCCGTGTTTCGGCAATGTTCGCCACCGCGCTGGCAGAGGGCATGCGCACGCTGAAGCAGGACGGCATCGAAAAGGTGCTCGCGGGCATCACCGACATCCATCAGGTGCGCTCGGTCTGCATCAAGTAGGGAACTTCGCCATGGACGCGGCAGAGCGCATTGCGGACCCGGTGGATCTCTTTCAGCGTCTGGAGCAGCTCAACGCCATCGGTGTCGCGCTGTCCGGGGAAACGGACATCGATCGACTGCTCGAGGCCATCCTCCTGGCGGCCAAGAGCATCACCAACGCCGACGGCGGCACGCTGTACCGCGTGACCGACGAGCGCACGCTGAAGTTCGAGATCATGCGCAACGACACGCTGGGCATCGCGCTGGGCGGCACCACCGGCGCCGCGATTCCGTATGCTCCGATCGCACTCTACGAGCCGGACGGCGCGCCCGTGACGAGCATGGTCGCCGCGTACGCCGTGCATCACGACACCTCGGTCAACATCGCCGATGCCTATGGCGCGGACGGCTTCGATTTCTCGGGAACCCGGAGCTTCGACGCGACGACGGGGTACCGTTCGCGTTCCTTCCTGACCGTGCCCATGAAGGACCACGAAAACGCGATCATCGGCGTATTGCAGCTGCTCAATGCCAAGGACAGGGCCACGGGCGCCGTCGGCCCGTTCTCGGACGCCGACCTGCATCTTGCCGAATCGCTGGCCTCGCAGGCGGCGATCGCGCTCACCAACCGGCTGCTGATCAACCGGCTCGAGAGCCTTTTCGAATCGTTCATCGGCCTGATCAACGCGGCGATCGACGACAAGTCGCCGTACACGAGCGGACATTGCGGGCGCGTGCCGATCCTGACCATGATGCTGGCGGACGCGGTCGACAGATGCCGGGTCGGGCCCCTCAGGAGCTTCACGATGTCCGAGCGCGATCGCCACGAACTCCGGATCGCCGGACTGCTCCACGATTGCGGCAAGGTCACCACTCCGGTGCACGTGGTCGACAAGGCGACCAAGCTGCACACCCTCTGCGATCGCATCCATCTGCTCGATACCCGCTTCGAGGTCGTCCGGCGGGACGTCCTCCTCGAGCTGCAGGCGGCCAGGCTGCGGGCCCGGGAGGACGGAACCCCGGGGGCCATGCAGGATATCGAGCGCGCCTGCGAGGCGCGCCTCGCCGAGCTCGATGCCGACCGCGCGTTTCTGCGCATGTGCAACACCGGCACCGAGCACATGCACCCGGACGACCAGCAGCGGGTCCGGCAGATTTCGGCCAGATACCGCTGGCGCGACGGCGACGGCGCCGAGGCGGATTTCCTGACCGTGGACGAAATCGAGAACCTGACGATACCCGCCGGCACGCTGACCCGCGCCGAGCGGCGCGTCATCAATCATCACATCGACGTGACGATTCGCATGCTCGAGGCATTGCCCTGGCCGCGGCACCTGCAGAACGTCCCGGAATACGCGGGCGGCCACCACGAGCGCATGGACGGCAAAGGCTATCCGCGGGGGCTCACGCGCGCGCAGATGTCGGTGCAGGCGCGCTGCATGGGAATCGCCGACATCTTCGAGGCGCTGACCGCCGCGGACCGTCCCTACAAGAGAGGCAAGACGCTGTCCGAGTCGCTGGCGATCCTGGGCCGATTCAAGCTGGACGGACACATCGATCCCGACCTGTTCGACGTGTTCATCTGGGAGAAGGTGTATCTCGAGTACGCGGCGAAATGGATGGACCCGCAGCAGATCGACGCGGTCGATCTCGCGCAGATTCCGGGCTATGTCGATCCGCCTGCGCGCTAGGCGCCGCCGGGCGGCTCCGCCGCCGCGACTGCCGCGCGTTCGTGCGGCGTCACCGGTGCCCGATGCGCGCACGTCCTCCGGTATCATAACGCGCGCATTCTCGCCGCGCCGGCATGCCGGTGACGCGGCGCCTGGCAATCATCCACCGAGCAAGGGCTGGCGATGACCTTTCTGAGCTGTACGGACATTCTCGCGGGGCGGGCGCCGAAGGACTCGCCGGTCACGCTCAGGGGCTGGGTGCGCACACGGCGCGATTCGAAGGCCGGCATTTCGTTCGTCCACGTTTCCGACGGCTCCTGTTTTCATCCCGTGCAGGTCGTCGCGGCCAACACGCTGCCCAACTACGCGGACGAGGTTCTGCATCTCACCGCCGGTTGTGCCGTGGAGGCTGTCGGAACGATCGTGCCGTCGCCGGCGAAAGGGCAGCCGTTCGAGATGCAGGCCGGCTCGATCCGGGTCGTCGGCTGGGTCGAGGACCCGGACACGTACCCGATCCAGCCGAAGCCGCACACGCTCGAGTTCCTGCGCGAAGTCGCGCATTTGCGGCCGCGGACGAATGTCATCGGCGCGGTGACGCGCGTGCGTCACACCATCGCGCAGTCGATTCACCGGTTTTTCCACGAGCAGGGCTTCGTCTGGGTGAACACGCCCATCATCACGACGTCGGACGCGGAAGGAGCCGGCGAGATGTTCCGCGTCTCGACGCTGGATCTTGCGAACCTGCCGCGCGGACCGGCGGGGAAGATCGACTACGCGCAGGATTTCTTCGGGCGCGAGACGTTCCTCACGGTGTCCGGACAGCTGAATGTCGAGGCGTATTGCCTGGCGCTGTCCCGGGTCTACACGTTCGGGCCGACGTTCCGCGCGGAGAATTCGAACACGAGCCGGCACCTCGCGGAATTCTGGATGATCGAGCCGGAGATCGCATTCGCGGACCTGGCCGACAACGCGACGCTGGCGGAGGCGCTGCTGAAGCATATCTTCCGGACGGTGCTGGACGAGCGGGCGGACGACATGGCCTTCTTCGAGGAGCGCATCGAGAAGGGCGTCATCGCCAAGCTGCAGGGCATCGTCGACTCGGAATTCGTGCGCATGGACTACACCGAGGCCATACGCGTCCTCGAGCGCGCCAGGCAGAAGTTCGAATTTCCGGTCCAATGGGGCGTCGACCTGCAATCCGAACACGAGCGCTACGTTTCCGAGAAGCATGCCGGCAAGCCGGTGGTGCTGATGAATTATCCGAAGGCGATCAAGGCGTTCTACATGCGGTTGAACGACGACGATCGCACCGTCGCGGCGATGGACGTGCTGGCGCCGGGGATCGGGGAGATCATCGGCGGCAGTCAGCGCGAGGAACGGCTTTCCGTCCTCGACGCCCGGATCGCCGAGGCCGGGATGGACAGCGAGCACTACGGCTGGTATCGCGACCTGCGCCGCTACGGCACGGTGCCGCATGCGGGCTTCGGTCTCGGTTTCGAGCGCACCGTCGCCTACGTCACCGGCCTTGCCAACGTGCGCGACGTCATTCCGTTCCCGCGAACGCCGGGAAATGCGCGGTATTGACGCCTCATCGCGACAGTGCCCGTCGCCGTCGTGTCGCTACTGTCGGCCGCGTGGTTCGATGTGCGCGATCACGCGGCTAGAGTGACCCGGTCCGCGCCGGCCACCCGTTTCGCGATGCGCATCCTGTTGGTCGAAGACGACCCCATGATCGGCAAGACGCTTGTTGCCGCCTTGCAGCAGGACGGCTATGCCGTCGAATGGGTCAGGGATGGTCAGGCTGGACGCATCGCGCTCGACACGGCGGAGGGCGCCTACGCGCTGGTCCTGCTCGACCTCGGCCTCCCGAGGAAGGACGGGCTCGAGCTGCTCAAGGAAGTGCGCCGCGCGGGCAACAGGATCCGCGTGCTGATCCTGACGGCTCGTGATGCGGTCTCCGACCGCGTCGCCGGTCTGGATGCCGGCGCCGACGATTACCTGGTCAAGCCGTTCAGTCTGGACGAGCTCGCGGCGCGGATGCGGGCGCTGCTGCGCCGCGATGTGGCGCGCGGCCACAACGTGCTGCGCAACGGTGATCTCGCGCTCGACCCCGTCGCGCGCACGGTAACCCGCGACGGAGCCCCGGTCGACCTTTCCAACCGGGAGTTCGCACTGTTGGCGGCATTGCTGGAACGGCCGGGTTTCGCGCTTTCCAGGGCGCAGCTCGAGGGGCGCCTGTACGGCTGGGGCGACGAAGTGGAAAGCAACGCGGTCGAGGTGCACGTCCACAACCTGCGCAAGAAGCTCGGCGCCAGCGCCATCCGCACGATACGCGGCGTGGGCTACGTGATCGAGCGGGCATGAGCCGGCAGGACCGCCCCGAGGGCGAATTCCGGAGCGCACAGCGCGAAGGTGCTCCGATGACGTCGATCCGGCGGATGCTGCTCGCCTGGCTGCTGCTGGGACTCGCGGCGGTCGCGGTGCTGGCGACGCTCGCGACCTACGTCGAAACCCGGCGCGAGATCGGGGATCTCTTCGACCTGCAACTGAAGCAGCTCGCGTATTCGACCCAGATCGACGATCTGCTTGCCGGGCGAGCGCCGCATCGGCCGCCGCGCGATGGCCGGCGCGTTTCCGGGGTGGCCGAGATCGTCACGCAGATCTGGGACCGTGACGGCGTGCTCGTCTATTGGTCGCAGCCGGGCGCGGGATGGCCCGTCCCGGTCACCGAGGGCTATTCGGATGTCGTGCTCGACGGACGCGTGTGGCGCGTCTACACGCATGTGTCGGGCGGCCATGCGCTGCAGGTCGCACACGCGCTCGACGAGCGGCGCGACATCGCGGCACAAGCCGCGCTGCGCACGCTGGTTCCCCTGGTGCTGCTCATTCCGCTGCTCGGCGTGCCTGATCTGGTATGCGGTGGGCCGCGGGTTGCGCCCGCTCGACGATCTGTCCCGCGCCGTCGCGACCCGCCGGCCCGATGCGATGTCCCCGCTGCCGGAGGCGAGCTTGCCGCAGGAGCTGCAACCGCTGGCGGCGAGCCTCAACGCGCTGCTCGCGCGTCTGGACGAGGCGCTCTCCGCGCAGCGCAGATTCACCGCGGATGCCGCGCACGAACTGCGCACGCCGCTCGCGGCGCTCGCGTTGCAGGTCGATTTCGCCGAGCGGGCGACGGATGCGCCGGCACGGGCCGCCGCCATGGTCGAGCTCAAGGCAGGCGTCGCCCGCGCGGCGCGACTGGTCGAGCAGCTGCTGACCATGGCGCGACTCGAACCGGACGCGATGGCCCGAAGCTTTTCCACGGTGGATCTGGTCACGCTCGCCAACGACGCGATCGTCGCCCGCGCGCCCATCGCCGAAGCCAGAGGCATCGACCTGGGACGCACCGGCGCCACGGTGGTCCAGGTGCGCGGCGACTCCGCAAACCTCGCAACGCTGCTCGCCAATCTGCTCGACAATGCATTGTGCTACACGCCCGCCGGCGGTCGCATCGACGTCGACCGTGGGCGACGAGCCCGGCGGGGCTGTGCTGGCGGTGACCGACACCGGACCGGGCATTCCCGCAGCCGAGCGCGAACGTGTCTTCGAGCGCTTCCATCGAGGCATGCACGCGGACGACGCGCCGCGACGGCACGGGCAGCAGCGGCCTCGGCCTGTCGATCGTCCGGCGTATCGCCGACGCGCACGGCGCGACGGTCACGCTCGAAGACGGCGCCGGGGGGAAAGGCCTCGTCGTGAGGGTCTGCTTCCCGCGAGCCGAATGGGGCTGAGTGCGCCGCGCGGCGACCGGGATCCTGCGATCGGGACGCTTCTCTTAAGGTCCGCTTAAGCAGGCGGCCCTACATTGCGTCGTGCGGGTCCGGACGGCGGGCCTTTTCCCAACAGGAGAGTACGATGCGCCTATCGAAAGTCACCCATGCATTGATCGCGGCCGGCGTGGGCGCCGGTCTTGCCGCGGGTTACACCCATCTCGATTCGATGCCGCTGGGCGCCGCGCACGCGGCGGTGCAACCTGCGGCGGTAGCGCAGCCGGTGGTCGCGACGACGGCGGCCAGTCTTCCCGACTTCACCGCACTGGTCGATCAGGCGGGCGCGTCCGTCGTCAACATCAGCACCTTCCACGGGAAGGGCAAGGGCATGCCCGACCTCGAGGATCTCGACGAGGACAGTCCGTATTACGAATTCTTCAAGCGTTTCGGCGGCGTGCCGGACGCGCCGGGCATGCGGCCGCAACAACCGTCGCGGGGCGTGGGATCCGGATTCATCGTCAGCCCCGACGGCTACATCGTGACCAACGCGCATGTCGTCGATGGCGCGACCGAAGTGATCGTGAAGCTCACTGATCGCCGCGAATTCACCGCCAGGGTCGTCGGCAGCGACAAACGGACGGACATCGCGCTCGTGAAGATCGACGCGCAGAACCTGCCGGCGCTCGCACTCGAAGCGAAGCCTGCCGTGAAGCGTGGGGAATGGGTCGTCGCGATCGGCTCGCCGTTCGGGTTCGAGAACAGCGTATCGGCGGGCGTTGTCAGCGGTGTGCATCGCGCGCTGCCGGACGGCCAGATGGTGCCGTTCATTCAGACCGACGTCGCCGTCAATCCGGGCAACTCGGGCGGTCCATTGTTGAACGCCGCGGGACAGGTGGTCGGCGTCAATGCGCAGATCTACAGCCGCTCCGGCGGTTACATGGGCCTGTCGTTCGCGATTCCGGCGAGTGTCGCGGCGAAGGTCGCCGACCAGCTCAGGACCCACGGCAAAGTCGCGCATGGCCGCCTCGGCATCGGCATCCAGGCGCTCGACCAGACGCTCGCGCAGAGCTTCGGACTCACGGATGCGAGCGGAGCGCTCGTGGGTCAGGTGGAAAAGGACAGCCCGGCGGCGAAGGCCGGATTCAAGTCCGGTGACGTGATCCGCAAGATCGATGGTGTCGCGGTCGTCGACAGCACCGACGTCACCAGCCGCATCGGCAATGCCGCGCCCGGCACGAAGCTGACGATCGAGGTGTGGCGCGCAGGAAAGGCGGTCGATCTCGTCGCCACCGTCGGCACGCTCGACGACGGCAAGATTGCGCAGGCCGGTGACGAGGTCGAAGCGAAGGGCAAGCTCGGCGTCGCCGTGCGTCCGCGCAGCGCCGACGAGCAGAAGGCCGGCGGCAAGGCGGGGCTCGTCGTCGAGAAGTCCGGTGGTGCGGCGGCCAAGGCCGGCGTGCAGCCGGGCGATGTGATCGTCGGCGTCGGCTCGGCGGCGGTCTCGTCCGTCGATGAGTTGAGGTCGCTCGTCGACAAGGCGGGAAAGACCGTCGCGCTGCTGATCGAGCGCCAGGGCCGGCAGATCTACGTGCCGGTCAAGCTGTCCTGATCTCCGGCCCTGCGGAGGGCACTGAGCTCGTGGCGGCTTCGACGGCACGGCATGCACCGGGCAGGCCGTTTCCAGTCGCCACGAGGGATGCTTCAGCGCGTGGGAACGGGTGTCCGGACGAGGCTTCGAGTTGAATGGCCGATCAGGCTGACGACGGCTCCGGCGGCAGCGCGATCCGGTGATCCGTGCTGTACAGGTAGTCGCGGAAGACATGCTCTGCATCCAGCAACTGGTAGGTCCCGTCGGGAAGACGGCGCGTCGTGTCCTTGAGCCGGTAGGTGTTCTGGCCGCAGGTCCAGCAGTCGAAGTTGCGCATGTGGGTGCACAGGCAGGTCTTGTCGCGGACGGACAGGTTCTTCCCGTCCGGGTGCTTCTCCAGTTCGCGGTTGTACGCGTCGTGGTAGGCGCAGTTGCCCGACGCATCGAGCAGGTAGCCGTAGGCCTCGCAGTTGGGCCGGATGCCGGAGCCGATCGCCGGGCTGCCCTTGAGCATGCGCATGGGGTAGCCCGTGGGCGAAATGAGGTTGACCTCGATGTCATCCTCGTCGGCCTTGAAGTACTCCTGCTTGATCTTGTCGGGCAGGCCGCATTCCCTGGTGGCGGTGAACCGCGTCGCAACCTGCACCGCGGCAGCGCCCGCTTCGAGAAATTCCACCGCGTCGGTGCCGGTGAAGATCCCGCCCGCCGGGATGACGGGAATATTCAGCTGCTCCTGCGCGAGGTACCGGTGGATCTCGTTCACGATGACCTTGAGGTCGTACTCTGCCCAGTCCATGCCGAAGCCGAGATGCCCGCCGGCGAGCGGACCTTCCACGATGACGTAATCGGGCAGGCGGTCGAGGCGGGCGCTCTTGCGCAGGAACAGCAGCAGCGCACGCAGCGAAGACACGATGATGCCGAACTTCACGTCGCGAAAGCGCGGATGATCCTGCACCAGCGCGAGCGATCCAAGGTGCAGTCCGGCGCTAAGCGTGATGCCGTCGATCCCGCCATCCATCGCCGACGCGAGGCGCACGCGCAGCGTTTCGCGCGGGCTGCCCATGGTCAGCTTTTCCATGCAGTTGATGAAGATCAGGCCATCGCCCTTCCGGGCCTGCATGGTCCGGCCCACATGCAGCCGCGTCGCCTCGGCCAGCCGTTCGAGATCGAACTGCACCACCGATTTGTCGGCGTTGAAGACGTTGTACTTGTACTTCTTCTGTTTCTCGGTCACGAACCGGGTATGGAACCGCCGATCCGAAACCGTGGGCACCATCGCGTCGGAGATATGGCCGATTCCGCCCAGCGAAGCGGAAACGAGTGCCAGCTCGGCGGTGGATATGTCGACACCCATCCCTCCGGTCACGATCGGCACGAGCTGCCTGTTTCCCAGCTGCAGCCGGAAATCGTCGACGCGTTTCACCAGTGCCCCCTCAGCGGGCAGCGACTGCAGGGCCGAAGGCCGAAGGACAGTCGAAGGCGGGTCCCGCGCAGCGGGATGCGGCGAAGCCGCACAAAGCGAGCGTGGGGGCCGTTCATCTGCCCGCCCGGCCACCCGCTGCGAGGGGCGGCGAAATCGTCCTGCCGCGCCCGGGGCAACGCCTTCTCGCACACGGAAATCTCCAGCAATGGGAACAGAATCTTTGAGAATCTAGGGGCCATGGCGGTTCCTGTCAATGCGAATCTGCCGGGAACGCGAGGGCCTGCTGTGCCGAAGGACCCGCGTGGGACGCGATTCGCATTGGCGAAGGATCGAGGATGTATCTACAATCGACGTACGGCCGCGCGCCGTGCTGCCGCCATGGTCCGTCTGCTCACGCCCAACGAATTCCGGTCGATGCCGTGGAAAAACGGCGGCGGGCGCACGACCGAAATCGCCGCGTTTCCGTCCGGGGCTGCACTCGACAGGTTCCTGTGGCGGGTGAGCCTCGCGGACGTCGAACGCGACGGTCCGTTCTCCGCGTTCCCGGGCATCGATCGCACGATCGTGCTGCTCGAGGGTGCAGGAATGCGCTTGCACGGGGCGGTGCAGGAAACCGATCTGACGACGCCGCTCGAACCGTACGCGTTCAGCGGTGACGCGGCCGTCGACTGCACGCTGGTCGCGGGACCCGTTCGCGATTTCAACGCAATGTTCCGGCGTGGCCGCGCGCGCGGGAGTGTCGCCGTCGTCCGTGAGGGCGCAGAGGAGCCCGGGTCCGCGCAGTTCCGGCTTGTCTATGCCGTGACCGGGTGGCATGAATGCGTTGGCGCGACGAGTGCGCCGATCAGGCTCGAAGCGGGGCAGGCGCTGCTGCTCGACGAGTCCGGCGCAGGCGACGCGCCGCGGCTCACGATCCGGCCGCGCGAGTCCGGCGCGGTGGCGCTTGTCGTCAGCGTCGATTGCGCATGAGGCTGTTTGCCGCCGATGCGCTGACGCCCGACGGCTGGGAGCGCGATGTCACCATCGAAATTGCCGCTGACGGAACGATCGGGAACGTCATGGCCGGCGCGCGATGCAACGGTGCGGAACGCGTGTGCGGTCCGTTGCTGCCGGGAATGCCGAACCTGCACTCGCATGCCTTCCAGCGCGCAATCGCCGGACGCACCGGGCGCGCGGGCGCGGACGGCGACAGCTTCTGGACGTGGCGGCAGGCGATGTACGCGTTTCTGGACCGCATCGACCCCGACGCGTTCGAGGCGATCGCCGCGCAGGCGTATGTCGAGATGCTGAAGGCGGGGTACACGGCGGTCGCCGAGTTCCACTACGTTCATCACGATCCGCAGGGCAGGCCCTATGCCGATCCCGCCGAGCTCGCGCGCCGTGTCATCGCCGCCGCCCGGGAGACCGGCATCGGGCTCACGCTGCTGCCGGTCTTCTATGCCCATGCCGGATTCGGCGGCACGCCGCCGGCCGCCGGGCAGCAGCGGTTCGTGCACACGCTCGACGCATTTGCGCGCCTGGTCGCGACGCTCGCCCGCGATGCCGACGACGGCGCCGTGGAATCTGGGCGTCGCGCCGCACAGCCTGCGCGCGGTAACGCCGGACGAGCTCGCCGCGGTCGTCGCGCTCGCAGCGCGTGACGCACCGATCCACACCACGCCGCCGAGCAGGTGCAGGAGGTCACGGCCTGCGTCGCGTGGAGCGGCGCGCGGCCGATCGAGTGGCTGCTCGACCACGCCGGACTCGACGCCCGCTGGTGCGTCGTGCACGCGACGCACATGACGCCGGACGAGACGTCCCGGCTCGCCGCGAGCGGCGCGATCGCGGGGCTCGCGCCCACGACGGAGGCGGACCTGGGTGACGGCACGTTCGCCGCGCGCGCATACTTCGACGCCGGCGGCGCGTTCGGGATCGGCAGCGATTCCAACACCATCCTCGATCCCTTCGCCGAGTTGCGTCAGCTCGAATGGTCGCAGCGGCTTGCCCGGCAGGCGCGCAATGTGCTCGCAACCGCGGATGCGCCCGTGGGGCAGGCGCTGTATGTCGCGGCGGCCCGCGGCGGCGCGCGCGCGCAGGGCCGGCCCGCGGGGGCCATCGCCCCGGGATGCCGCGCCGATTTCGTCGTGCTCGACACCGCTGACGCCGCGCTTGCGGTGCAGCCGGTCGATCTGATGCTCGACTCGGCGATCTTCGGTCCCTGCCGGCGACCGGTGCGCGACGTCATGGTCGGAGGGCGCTGGCTCGTGCGCGCCGGTCGTCACGCGCATGAGGATGCCATACTCGCGCGCTATCGGGCGTGCCTCGCGCGCCTTCCGTCATGAGCCCCGCCTTCGAGCTGCTGATCACCGGCGCGCATCTCGCGACGATGACGGGCGACGTGCCGTATGGCGTCATCCGCGACGGCGCCATCGGGATCATCGGCGAGCGGATTGCCTGGGTGGGTGCTGCGCGCGACCTGCCACGCGACGTCACGGCGCGTCGAACGCTGCACATCGAGCGCGCCTGGGCGACCCCCGGCCTCATCGATTGCCACACGCATCTCGTGTACGCGGGCAATCGCGCGAACGAGTTCGAGGCGCGCCTCACCGGTGCCACCTATGCGGACATCGCGCAGGCCGGAGGCGGCATCAAGGCTACCGTCGCGGCAACGCGCGCGGCAAGCGACGAGGAACTGGTTGCCGCGAGCCGGCCTCGCCTCGCCGCACTGGCGGGCGGAGGGCGTGACGACGGTCGAGATCAAGTCTGGCTATGGACTCGACACGGCGCACGAGTGCCGGCAGCTCCATGTGGCGCGCCGCGTCGCGGCCGACGTCGGCGTGGATGTGCGCACGACGCTGCTCGCGGCGCACGCGGTGCCCGCGGAATTTGCCGGGCGTGCCGACGACTACATCGATCTCGTCTGCCGCGAAACGATACCCGCTGCCGCGCGTGCCGGACTCGCCGACGCGGTCGATGCCTTCTGCGAGACGATAGGCTTCACGCCGGCGCAGACGCGCCGCGTCCTTGCGGCAGCGCGCAGCTGCGGACTGCCCGTGAAGCTGCACGCGGATCAGCTCTCGGACACCGGTGGCGCGGCGCTGGCCGCCGAGTTCGGCGCGCTGTCGGCCGATCATCTCGAGTACACGAACGAGGCCGGCGTTGCCGCGATGGCGCGCGCGGGATCGATCGCGGTGCTGCTGCCCGGCGCGTACTATGCGCTGCGCGAGACCCGCGCGCCGCCCGTCGCGGCGATGCGCGCCCACGGCCTGCCGATGGCCGTGGCGACCGACTGCAACCCGGGACCTCGCCGGTGACCTCGCTGCTGCTGATGCTCAACATGGCGTGCACGCTGTTCCGTCTGACGCCCGAGGAAGCGCTGGCGGGGGTGACGCGGCACGCGGCGCGCGCGCTCGGAATCAGGGACCGCGGCACGCTCGCCGCCGGTCAGCGCGCCGACATTGCGTTCTGGAACATTGCGTCACCGGCGGAGCTCGCCTGCAACATCGGCGGCAATCCGTGCCGGTGCATCGTGCGCGCCGGGCGCGTCGTCGAACGGAGGGAGCCATGAATCTCTGCGCGATCGAGCGCGGCGACGCGCCGCTGGTGATCGATGTTCCGCACGCCGGAACGCAGCTGCCGCCCGCGATCGCCGCGCGGCTGACGCCGGCCGCCCGCGCGGTCCCCGACACCGACTGGCACGTCGAGAAGCTCTTCGCCTTCGCGCGGGCGGCAGGCGCAACGCTCGTGGTCGCGACGCACTCGCGTTATGTCGTCGATCTCAACCGCGACCCGAGCGGCGCGGCGCTCTACCCGGGCGCCGACAACACCGAGCTTTGCCCGACCCGCACGTTCGCCGGCGAGCCGATCCACGTTCCCGGCGGCGCACCTCGACGCCGCCGAAGTGGCGGCCCGCCGCAGCGAGTACTTCGACCCGTACCACCAGCGGCTCGCCGCCGAGATCGAGCGCGTGCGAGTGCGGCATGGCTACGCGATCCTGCTCGACGGTCATTCGATCAGGAGCCGCGTGGCGCGGTTCTTCGCGGGCCGGCTGCCGGACCTGAACCTCGGCACGGCCGACGGCGCGAGCTGCGCGCCCTCCGTGCAACAGGCGGCGGCGCTCGTGCTCGCAGGCGCCGCCGGCTTCTCGAGTGTGGTGAACGGCCGGTTCAAGGGTGGTTACGTCACGCGCCACTACGGAGCGCCGGAGAGCGGCGTCCACGCGCTGCAGCTTGAAATCGCGCAGTCGTGCTACATGGACGAAGCCCCGCCATACCCCTGGGACGCGACGCGCGCGGTGGCGCTGATGGCGCTGCTTGAGCGACTTGTCGCGGGGTTGCTGGCCACCCGTTGCGGAGCCTGACGTTGCAGCGCATCTTCATCGCGTTGCATCGCGTCGAGGCCTATCTGCTCGTCGATCGCCTTGCGCACGCGGGCATCAAGGCGCACGTCTTCAACGAGCACGCATCGAGCATCGTCGGCGACGTGCCGCCCGAGGTGGCGCAGCCGCAGGTGTGGCTGGACGACGACGCCGACCGCGCACGCGCCGACGTCGTCCTGAGCGCGTATCAAGAGGAGCGCAATCGTGCCGGCAGCTCCATCTGCGCCAAGTGCGGGGAAGAGAATCCCGCGACATTCGACCTTTGCTGGAGTTGTGGCTGGTCGCTCTAGTTGCGGGAGCGCGCGGATCCTCGAGCGCAGGCCTCATCCGGCGGAGGGCTTCGGTTCGTCGTAATCTTCGCCCGGCCGGGCACCGCTGCGGCTGAAGCAGGGATTTGCCTGCGTGTATGCGTGTAAAATCATCATTTGCGCCGGCGCCGGGCGCGCGACGTTCCGCCACCCTCGGCCGCGCAGCGGCGTTCCCCGAGTACCCGAGCTGCCCTGAAGCGATGCCCAAGGACGCCCCAGCCGCGACGATGCGGGACCTGCTGGCCTTGCGGAGCGCGGGAGGGGGGGCGAGTCCCGCCATCCTGGCGCCGGGTCTGCCTGCCATTTCCTACGCCGAACTGGCCATCGGAATCGAGCGCGTCGGCGACGCGCTGGCAGCGCTCGGCTTCGGTCGCGGCCATCGCATCGCCACGGCGCTTCCCGACAGCCGCGACGCGGGGCTTGCCATGCTGGGCGCAATGACCTGGGCGACCTGCGCGCCGCTCAACCCCGGTCTCGAACCCGACGCGAGCGCGACGCTGTTCGCGCAGCTTCGGATCGACGCCCTGATCGTCGCGGAAGGCGACACCTCGTCCGTCGGCGCGGCGGCGCTCGCGGCCGGTCTGCCGATCATCCGTGTTTCGGCCGCCGCGACCGGGGGAGCCGACCTCGTCGCGCTGCGCGCCGAGTCGCCGCGTGCCCCGGTCGCGCCTGTGCCGCCGCTGCCGGAAGACGTGGCGCTGGTGATGCACACGTCCGGCACGACCACCAGGCCCAAGGTCGTGCCGTCGACGCATCGTGCGCTCTGCGTGCCCGGCAGGCGGCCGACGCTCGCGGCCGACGACCGGTTCCTGTGCATCTCCCCGCTCCACACGTCGAGCGGGATCGGCAACGGGCTGACCCGGCCGCTCCGGGCGGGGGCGTCCACGGTGCTGTGCCCGGGCTTCGATGCCGAACTTTTCTTCTCTTGGCTCGACACGTTCCGGCCGACGTACTTCTCTGCGAGCCCGACGGTCCATGCGGCGATCATGGACGCGGTCCTCTCCCGGCGTCACGCGCTGCCAGGGTCGTTGCGATTCGTGCGTTCGAGCAGCAACGGGATGGCTGCGTCGCTGCAGGAAAAGCTGGAGTCGGTGCTCGGCGTTCCGGTGATCCAGGGCTACGGATCGACCGAAGCCGGCCTGATCGCGGAGGACGCGCCGCCACCGGGGCAGCGGCGCGCGGGTTCGGTCGGCAAGGCCGCGGGAACCGAGATCCTGATTGTCGACGAGCACGATGCGGCGATGCCGGCGGGGAGCGTCGGCGAGATCCTCGTCCGCGGGCCGGCCGTGATGCTTGGCTACGAGAACGATCCGGAAGCCAATCGCCGGGCCTTCCACGAGGGTTGGTTCCGCACCGGCGACCTGGGGCATCTCGACCCGGACGGCTATCTGTACATCACCGGTCGGGTCAAGGAGATGATCAATCGCGGCGGACTCAAGGTTGCCCCCGCCGAGGTCGACGCGGCGTTCCTTCGCCATCCGGCCGTGCAGGACGCGGCGACCGTCGGCATCCCCCACCCATCGCTGGGCGAGGACGTGGCGATCGCCGTGATCCTTCGCCCCGGCGCGACGATCTCGGCAACGGCGTTGCGCGCCTGGGCACTCGCGGAGCTCGCGCCGTTCAAGGTGCCCACGTCGGTCGCGTTCGTCCGCGAATTCCCGCGCAACGCGCTGGGCAAGGTGCGCCGCGCCGCGCTTGCGCAATCCCTCGAGGGGACGCTGCGTCCGGCGTTCGTGCCGCCGCGGAACGCGGACGAGATTTTCGTCGCCGGCATCTTCTCGGCGCTGCTCGAGCAGTCCGCTGTCGGCGCGCTCGACAACTTCTTCGAGCTTGGCGGCGATTCCCTGCGTGCCGCGCAGGTGCTCGCGCGCGTCGCGGCCGCGACCGGAATCGAGTTGACGCCGGCCGTGCTGTTCGAGTCGCCGACGGTCGAGCAGTTCGCGCTCCGCCTGCGGGATGCGCGGTGCGAGGCGCGGTCCCCCGCGATGGACACGCCGCAATTGGTCAGGCGGACGCACCGGCGTGTCGCGGCCACCGTTGTCCCGACGCCGCCCGCGCGGCCCGCGGACGAATAGGTGGACGCCATCCCGCCGCAGGGGCAAAGCGCATTCGGGCGCAGCAGTGCCGGCGCGGCCCCCGCCAGCGCGACCGACGCAAGCGATGCGCCCGCGACGAGTGAAGCAGCTCTGGATTACGTCGCCGCTGCGGCGTTCGGCCAGCGGCAGCTGTGGATGGTGGACCAGCTGCTGCCGAACAAGGCGGTCTACAACGAAGCGCGGGCGGACCGGCTGAAGGGTCCGCTCGACGTCGGCGCGCTCGAGCGGGCCATCGGCGAGATCGTGCGCCGTCACGACGTGCTGCGCACGCGCTTTGCGATCGTCGATGGCGACCTGTGCCAGGTGGTCGCTCCCTCGCGCCTCGAGGCGCTGGTCATCGAGGATGTGGGCGCGCTGCCGGCGCCGCAGCGCGAGGCGGAGGCGCGCCGCCGCGCCGGCGCCGAGGTCGCGCGCCCGTTCGACCTCGGCCGCGGACCGCCCTTTCGCGCGCGGCTCCTGCGACTCGCCCCGGACGAGCACTGGCTGCTGGTGACGCTGCACCACATCGTCTCCGATCGCTGGTCCGGAGCAGTATTCGCGCGCGAGCTTTCCGCCCTGTATGCGGCCTATGTGCGCGGCGAGTCCTCGCCGCTGCCCGATCTGCCGATCCAGTTCGCCGACTATGCCGAGTGGCAGCGCGAGCTCATCGCCGGCGAGCGGCTGGAGCGGCTGCTCGCGTACTGGACGACGGCGCTTGCCGACCTGCCGACGCTCGCGCTGCCGACGGACCGGCCACGGCCGCCGGTGGCGAGCTTCCGCGGCGGACAGCTCGAGTTCGAGATCGACGAGGAACTCGTTCGCGCGCTCGCGGAGCTCTCGCGACGCGAGGATGCGACGCTGTTCATGACGCTGCTGGCCGCGTTCCAGGTTCTGCTTTACCGATTGAGCGGTCAGTCGGACGTCGCCGTGGGCGTGCCGGTCACGCGGAGGACGCGTCCGGAGCTCGAAAGCCTGATCGGATTCTTCGTCAACATGATCGTGATGCGGGGGGACCTCGGTGGCGAGCCTCCGTTCACGATGCATCTCGCACGCGTCCGCCGGGCGGCTCTCGATGCCTACGCGCACGGCGATCTGCCGATCGAGACGCTGGTCGAGCGGCTGGCGCCAAGCCGGGATCTTTCGCGCAACCCGCTCTATCAGGTCGGATTCCGGTTCGGGAACACGCCGCGGCACGACCTGCTGCTGCCCGGCGTCGCCGTGCAGCGGGTCGAGGGGATCATTCGCGAAACGGCCAAGTTCGACCTCTCTTTCGGCATCAACGAGAACGGAAACCGGCTGCGCGTACTGGTCGAATTCGCGGCCGATCTGTTCGACGAGGCGACGATCGCGCGGATGGCGAGCCACTACCGGACGCTTCTCGCCGCGATCGTGGCGGCACCGGGAGCGCGGATCGACCGGCTGCCCTTGCTGGCCCCGGCCGAGCGCGAGCGGCTCCTCGCGTTGTGGAACGGTTCCTCGGCACCGTATCCGGACGCCACCTGCGTGCATCGGCTCGTCGAAGGCGTCGCCGCGCGCATGCCGGAAGCGCCCGCGGTTGTCGACGGCGATCGCGTGGTCGCGTACGGCGACCTCAACGCCTGCGCCAACCGGCTGGCCCGGGTGTTGCGGCGGCGCGTGGCCGATCCGGCGCCGCGGATCGGCATCTTCCTCGAGCGCGGCATCGATCTCGTCGTGGCGATGCTGGGGATCCTCAAGGCCGGGGGCGCATACGTCCCGCTCGATCCCGATCTGCCGGCCGAACGGCTTGCGTTCATGTTGCGCGACGCCGATGTCGGATTGATCCTCACCGCGACCCCGCTGCTGTCGCGCCTCCCGTGGGCCGACGACCGTGTGCTCTGCGTCGATCGCGATGCCGCCGTGATCGCGGCGCAGCCTTCCGCCGACAGCGAGCGAGCGGAATCGGCCGGGGCGGTCGCGTACGTCATGTACACGTCGGGTTCGACCGGGACGCCCAAGGGCGTGCTGATACCGCATCGGGCCATCGCGCGTCTCGTCTGCGGCACCGACTACATCCGGCTCGATGCGACCGATGCGGTCGCACAGATTGCCAATCCGGCGTTCGACGCCGCGACGTTCGAAGTCTGGGGCGCGCTCGCCAACGGCGCGCGCATCGTCGTCGTTCCCCGGCTGGTCGCGCTGTCGCCACCGGAGTTCGCGGCGATGCTCGAGCACTCGGGCATCACGACGCTGTTCCTGACGACCGCGCTGTTCAACCAGGTCGCGCAAGTCGCACCGCGCGCTTTCGGCGGCTGCCGTACGGTTCTGTTCGGCGGCGAAACGGCAGAGCCGCGATGGGTGAAGGCGGTGCTGGATGCGGCGCCGCCGCAGCGGCTGCTCCACGTCTACGGACCGACCGAGACGACGACCTTCGCGACGTGGCACGACGTTCGCGCCGTGCCTCCCGGCGCGGTCACGATTCCGATCGGCCGTCCGCTCGCGAACACCGAGGTCTACGTGCTGGACGCGCACGGCGAGCCGGTGCCGGTCGGCGTGCCCGGGGAACTCTACATCGGCGGACCGGGCCTTGCCGTCGGTTATCTTGACCGGCCGGAGCTGACCGCGGAGCGCTTCGTCCGGCATCCGTTCGCGGACGATCCGGACGCGAGGCTCTATCGCACCGGCGACCGCGTGCGCCATGGCTCGGACGGCGCGCTCGAATTCCTCGGCCGGCTCGACCGGCAGGTCAAGATCCGCGGGCATCGGATCGAGCTCGAGGAGGTCGAGGCCGTGATCGCCCGGCTGCCTCAGGTGCGCGACGCCGTCGTCGCGCTGCGTGGCGATACCACCGACACGCGGCAGCTCGTCGCCTACGTCGTGGCGGCGAATGCCTCCGGTCCGCCGCCGGCCAACCTGTGGAACGACCTGAAGTCGCTGCTGCCGGCCTACATGCTCCCCGCCTCGATCGTGTGGCTGAAGGCGCTTGCCGCTCAACGCGAGCGGGAAGGTCGATCGCCGCGCGCTTCCCGGCGCCGGCACTCCGGCTGCGCCGCCCGGCCATGCGCCCGTGGCGCCGCGCGACATGTTCGAGCAGGTGATCGCCGGCATCTGGGAGCGCGTGCTCGACGTCCGCGGGATCGGAGTGCTCGACCACTTCTTCGAGCGCGGCGGCCACTCGCTGCTGGCGGCGCGACTCATGGACGAGATCGAGCGCGAGACCGGGCTGGTGGCGCCGCTGCGGGCATTGTTCGCCGACGACACGGTGGCCGGACTCGCGCGCCTGCTGCGCGAAGGCCTGACCGACCAGGCGGCGCCGGTCGTGGCGCTCAACGACGGCGGGACGCGCCCGCCGCTCGTATTCCTGCATGGCGACCTGACCGGCGGCGGATTCTACTGCCGGCCACTCGCCCGCGCGCTCGGTCCTGACCAGCCGCTGCTGGTCGTGCATCCGCACACGCTCGACAGCCGGACCATTCCCGCCACGATCGAGGCGATGGCCGCCGATCGCGTCGCGGCGCTGCGTGCCGTCCGTCCTCGCGGCCCCTATTGCGTCGGCGGCTACTGCAACGGCGGGCTGGTCGCCTTCGAGATGGCGCGGCAGCTGATCGCCGCAGGCGATGCGGTGCCGCTGGTGATCGCCGTCCAGGCGCGCGCGCCGCGCGCCGCAGCGGCCGCTGCGGCGGGTGTGGACGGCACCTACGTCGTCTACGGCCCGAACGGCGCCGTTCGTCCCTTCGTGCCCCATGACCAGGCGAGCGAAATGCAGCTGCGGTACTCGCAGACGATCGACCGGTACGCGGGCGGTCCCTACGGCGGGCGCCTGGTCGTCGTCCGGGCGGCCGCGCAGCGCGACGCGACAACCGACTTCGGCTGGTCGCGTTTCGCGGCGCAGGTCGAGGTCCATGATCTTCCGGGCGATCACGTGACGCTCGTCACCCGCCATGGCGCCGAACTGGCGGACGTGATCCGCGGTGCGATCGGTCGCGTCGTCGGGAGTACCGGAACCTGACGCGGCGCCGACCGTCCGTTTGGCGCGTGTCCCCGCGGACCGCGCGGGAAGGCCGCGCCCCAGCCGCTACCTGACGAAATCGTTCGTCAGATACTGGCCCACCGGGCGCGCCTCCTTGATCACGCCGTACCGGACCAACTGTTTCAGCATCGCCTCCCAGTCCGCCTCGTTCTGCATGCCGAAGGGCTTGCCCGGCACCGCCGGCGCGACCCACTTCAGCACCTCGGGCAACTCCCGGCGGTTGCTCGCCGCCATGTTCGGTCGCATCTGCTCGGCGGACCCCTTCTCCAGTGCGGCGAGCGCTTCGTCCTGGTTTCGAGCCGCGTAACCCCATGCCCGCATCGTCGCCGCGACGAAGCGGGTGACGAGATCCGGGTTCGCCTTCGCCGTTTCGGTGTTGGTCACGATGCTGTAACCGACGACCTGCACGCCGTAATCGGCAAATGGAAAGCCGGTCGCACCGCCGACCGCGTCGAACCGGCCACCGGCCCAGCTCGGCAGCGCCGCGGCGTCGGCGCGGCCCTGCAGCACGAGTTGCGCCTTCATGGCCGCGTCGACCGGCACGATGGTGACGTCACCCTTGGCGAGTCCGGCGCCCGCGAGGAAGGCCGGCAGCAGCGCGTCCGACGTTCCACCGGGCGTGGTGGCGATCGTCCTCCCCTTTAGGTCCTCGGGACGGGTGATGCCGGCACTGCGGAGCACGAACATCGTGTCGCTGTTCTTTGGCATGATGCTCGCAACGGCGATGATCGGAATGCTGTTGTTGACGGCGCGAACCACGGCATCGGCGCCGGCGAAGCCGAACGTGTCCGATTGGTTGCCGACGAGCTGGACGACGCTTCCCGAGCCACGGCCCTCCTTGAGCGTGAGGTCGATGCCGGCCTGCCGGTACCAGCCCTTGGCGAGGCCGAGGAAGAACGGTGCGTGGGTGGCGTTGAACAACCAGTCGACGCGCAGCGTCACGGCTTCCGTCTTCGCGGCGGCGGCGGCGGACGGGGCATCCGCGGCGGCGGCCTGTCCGCAGAACGATCGCAAGGACCGTGGCCGCCATGGCGGCCAGGAGAAGTGTCGCGGGTGCGCTGTTGCAGGAGATCTTCATGTGACGGCCTCCATCAGAGTTGAAGGGGATGGCGGCATGCGCGCGCCGGTCGGAGCAAGTCAGCTCGCGTCGTGATGGAATCGGCGCTGCGACACGTGCCAGCGCACGACGAAACGCTCGACGACGTCGACGACGAGGAAAAGCGCTATGGCCATGACCGTAAGAACGACGATGGCGGCGAACAATCCGGCGGTGTCGAGATTGCCGTTGGCGACGACGATGAGGCGCCCCAGTCCCCGGTCCGTGCCGATGAACTCGCCGACGACGGCACCGGTGACCGCGAACGTGATCGCGAGCTTCAGCCCGCCGAAGATGCTTGGCATCGCGTTGGGCAGGCGGATGCGCGAGAAGGTCTGCCAGCGCGTGGCGCCCATCGAGCGCGCCAGGTAGAGCTTCTCGATCTCGACGGAGCGAAGGCCGATCGCCGTGTCGATCACGATCGGAAACAGCGAGATCAGGAACGCCATCAGGATCTTGGGCGCGATGCCGAAGCCGAGCCAGATGATGAACAGCGGCGCGATGGCGATCTTGGGCACGGCCAGCGAGCCGACGAGCAACGGGTAGAGGGTCTTCTCGGCGAGCGGCCAGCTCGCGATCGCGAGAGCGAGCGGGATGCCGACAACGACGCTCAGCGCGAAGCCGGCCAGCACTTCCTGCAGGGTTACCCAGCCGTGGTGCATCAGATGCGGGAAGTCGTTCGCGATCACGTCCACCACCGCAAGCGGCGGCGGCAGGATGAACGGTTTGATGGCGAAGAGGCGGATCGCGAGGTCCCAGGCGATCGCGGCGAACGCGAGCGCCGCCAGCGGATACACCCAGCCGGGAACCCGGATGCGGCGGCGGGGCGCCGGCATTGCGCTGGCGCCGAGGTCGCCTGCGGGCGTGTCCGAGGTCGTCATGTCGGCGCGACCTTCGCGCCGACGTGCTCGCGCAGCACGCCCCATGCCTCGAACAGCGCGCGAACGCGCGCCGCGTGGCGGCCGAACGCCGGCGTTTCGCGCAAGCCAAGCGTGCGCGGCCGTGGCAGGTCGATTTCGAACTCGGCCGCGATGCACGCGGGCCGTGGCGACATGACGATCACCCGGTCGGCCAGGAACACCGCCTCGGTGATCGAGTGGGTGATGAACATCACCGTCTTGCGCCGTGCGAGCCAGATGTCCTGCAGGTCGAGGTTGAGCTGGTCGCGCGTGAGGGCATCCAGCGCTCCGAACGGCTCGTCCATCAGCAGCAGCGGCGGATCGTGCACCAGCGCGCGGCAGAGCGAGACGCGCTGCCGCATCCCGCCGGAGAGCTCCCACGGAAAGCGCCGCTCGAAACCGCCGAGGCCGACCCGCGCCAGCAGCGCCATGGCGCGCTCGCGCGTGACCCCGCGATCGAGCCCGCGGATCTCGGCCTGCAGCAGCAGATTGTCGAGCACGTTGCGCCAGTCGAGGAGCACGGGGTCCTGAAAGACGATGCCGACGTCGGTGTACGGCTTCGTGACCGCCCGTCCGTCGATGCGAATCGAGCCGGCGGTATGCCCGATGAGCCCCGCGGCCATCAGCATCAGCGTCGTCTTGCCGCAGCCCGATGGGCCCAGCACGGCGATGAAGTCGCCACGGCCCAGGTCGAGCGAGACGTCGCCGACCGCGAGCAGCGCGCCGTCGCGCGTCGGATAGGTCTTCGCGACGTTGCGGATCGACACGAACGGTTCGGGTGGCATGGCCAAGGGCGTTGTTCAATGTGGTGCGCGCGCGCCGTCGCGCCGCCGTCGGCATCTATCCGACCCCAAGGTTACCCGATCGCGCGGCCACCGAGGTGGCGGGTGACCGTTTCCGCCATGCCGTGCGCCGATTTGATGCAGTCGCCCACCGAGACTCCGCCGCGATAGCTGGCGCAGAAGAAGAGGCCGGGCAACGCGCGCTCGGCGTCCTCGACGGGACGCAACCGTTCACCGTGGCCGAGATTGTACTGCGGGATGGCGTGCGTCCAGCGCGTCACGTTCATCCACAACGGCTCGCCGCGGGCACCGACGAGCGCCTGGAGTTCGCCGTGCACGATCGCCGCGAGCTCCGCGTCGGGCTTCGCGGGCAGCGCGGGATTGCGCAGCCGCCGATGAACGACGTGAGCAATACGGTTCCCGCAGGGGCGCGGCCCTCGAACATGCTGCTCGAGAACAGCGAGCCCAGGATCTGGCGCTGCTCCTTCTTCGGGACGAGAAAGCCGAAACCCGCGAGCGAATGTCCGACGTCGGATCGACGGTAGGCGCTCGCGACGCTGGCGACCGCCGCGTAGGGAATCGCGGCGAGCCCCTGTGTCGCGGCGGGCGCGAGCTCGCGCACGAGCTCCGCCGCCGCGTACGCCGGCACCGCCAGCACCACGGCTCGTGCGCGACGGACGACCGGTGCGCCGTCGCGCGTGCCGGTGACGGTCCACGTGCCGTCGGCATCGCGCAGGATCTGCTGGACGCGCACGCCGGTCGCGACGCGTCCGACGGCGCGGGCGAGCGCGTCGGTGATCGTCTGCATTCCCATCGCGGAACGAGAAGCTGCCCGCGGTGTTCTTCGCCGTCTCGGCGCTCCGCCTGCGCTCGCGCGCGCCCTTGATCTGACCCTTGATCAGGCTGCCGTACTTCTGCTCGAGCGCGTGGAGGCGCGGAAACGCGGCGGGGACCGAGATCTGCTCCGGGTCGCCCGCGTAGACGCCGGAGACGAATGGGTCGATCGCGTAGTCGAGGAACTCGGTGCCCAGCCGGCGCCGGACGAACGCGGCGATCGATTCCTCGACGTCCGGAGGCGCCGGCGCGATGAACGGCTCGCGCAGCAGGCGAAGCTTCGCGCCGCAGGCTGAACGCCGGCGTCGTGAGGAACGCGCCCGGCGACATCGGCAGCGCCAGGGCTTGCCGCCGCGCACGATGAAGCGCGTGGAGGCGACCGCGCTCGCGTCGGCCCGCTCGCCGCGAATGCCGAGCGCGTCGAGCAGCTCGTTGATGAGGGGAGTCGTGTCGAGCGCGCTGTTCGGCCCGGCCTCGCAGAGTGCGCCGTCGCGACGCACCGTGCCGATGACACCGCCGGCGCGCGTTCCTTGGCGTCGAGCACTTCGACCGACGCGCCGCGCTGCTGTGCGCCAAACGCCGCTCGCGAGCCCGAAATGCCGCCGCCGACGACGATGACATCGACGACTCGGAGCGCGCACTTGCCTGCCCCGGCGCTGCGACTCTGCCGTTACGAGGCTTTCCGTGGCGGTTCGCACGTGCGGTCCTGGGCGACCGCCGACGCTCGTTTCGATCTCCCGGGCCGTCGTCGGAGCGACGAGAAGACGCTCGGCGTGCGCGATGGCCGACGCAAGTTCCCGATGCCGCACGGATGTCGCGGGAGAGCTGCGTGAGGAGCTGCCGCCAATGCTGTGCCGCGGCACGCGAACTCCTGCTGCTCGTAGGCGGCGCTGCCCATCATCTCGAGCGCCTTCGGGTGCGCCGGGTCGAGTGTCAGCGCGCGCGCGACGAGCTCGCGCGGCCGGCCGGTCAGCGTGCTGCCCTGTGACCATTCCCAGCGCATCGGCGTACTCGCACCAGACGCCCGCGTCGGCGGCGATCTTTCGGCGACGAGCGCGAGGGCCTTCTCGTAGGAGGCCGCCGCGTCCCCGAAGCGATCGGTCTCGAAATCGATCCGTGCGAGCAGTGCCCAGCCGCGGCCGTCGCGCGCGATTGCGCTCGAGGTGGCGCACGAGCGCGTCGCGCCGCGCCGGACGGGCGCGGGGCTGCCGGCTGCGGCATACGCTGCAGCGGACGCACCGTCGCGCGCCGCGGGATCGCCAACGATTGCGTAGAGACCGAAGGCGATCGCGGGAAGCGCGATGGCCAGGACGAATCGCGGCGCCACGCGGCGGCGCTGCGGGTCGAGGACCCTCACGGGCGTCCGCGGCGTCGGCGAGCAGACGCCGCTCGATCTCCTCGTGGGCGCGCGCATACTGCGGATCGGTCAGGCGTCCTTCGGCCCGCTCGCGAGCGAGATCGGCGAGCTCGCTGCGGTAGATCGCGGCGTTCGTCTCCGCGCGGCGCGCGTGCATCCGGCCGGCGCACGACGCGCGAGCAGACCGGGCAGCACGAAGGCCAGGGCGAGTGCGACCATCGCCGCGGCGATGAGCCAGAAGAGGAGGGTGTCGGACACGGGCAGTGCGTTCAAGGATCGGTCCAGGCGGCGCATGCGGCTGCGGGGCGTCCCGTGCTGGCATGTACCGCGATTATCACGCGCCAGCGCGCCAAAAGGGCGAGGCGCGCGCCTCGCCCTTGACCGGGACGGTCGTTCCGCTATTTCGGCGCGGCCGGAGCGGAGGCGGCCGCCGCCGTCGCACCGCCGGCCGCCTGCCGGGCCTTGATCGCCTCGTCGAGGATCTTGATGCCTTCCTGCGATGCGGTCACCGACTTCGCCAGCGATTCCTTCGCGAGGTCGAGATTGTGGAACGACGCGCCGTTGGCGGCCGTCCACCATTCCCAGTTCGCGTGGGCGTCGCCATGCTTGAGGCGCGCCGCCTTGAGCGCATCCTCGGGCACGGCGACGAGCTGCGCCTGGCCGAACTTGCCGATCAGCTGCGCCAGCCAGAACTCGGCATTGCGCACCTTGCCCTGATAGTGCGACGCCATCGACTCGATCACGTAGCGAGCCTGCTTCTCGTCCCATTGATGATGGCACTGCAGGCACGTCTCCTTGAGGTAGTTCTTCGGATTGGTCTGCCAGTGCGATGTGTAGAGCTTGCCCGTCTTCGGGTCCTTGACCTTCGGCATGTGGCATTGCGCGCAATCGACGCCGGCCTTCTCGTGCTTCGAGTTGTAGTAGGTCTCGACGTCCGGGTGTTGCGCTTTCCAGAGCGCCGCGCCGGTGAACTGATTGCGAAAATCACGGAACTGGATGCCGTCGTACGCCTTGAGGATGTTGTTGACGTCGACGAACGGGAAATAATTGGTCCGCTTGTCGGCCATCGGGATGGCCTCGCCGGTGTTGGGGTTGAAGCCCGGATTGCAGTTGTACTCGACGTGGCACTGCCCGCACTGCAGCTTGCCGTCGTAGCGCTCGAGCATGCCGATCTTGCGCGTGTAACCGCGCAGGCCCATGTCCCTGACGTCGACTTTGGTCTTGCGCGCATCCTGCGAGTACAAGGTCGGCGAGTCGGTGCGCGATACCGCTTCGATCAGCGCATCGCGAACGATGCGCGGCTTGGCCGCGTGCGGATCGTGGCAGAAGATGCAGTTCAGGGCGTGGTTCGTCGCCTTGGCGAGTTCGACGACCTTCGACGTGCGGCTCCACTTGGCGTTGGGCACCGGGTCGCCCATGTACGCCCACTCGAGGATGTGGTCCTGCGTCTTGCAGGACAGGCATACCGGATTGGCCGCCGCCGCCGTGCCCGGCTTGAACACCTTCTGGTCGGTGTTTTCCGGATACTGGTCCAGCGCGACGTCCCAGACCTTGAAATCGCCGGTTCCCGCCAGATAGCGCCACGTCTCCTTCGTTCCGAATCGACCGCCGAACGCGCGGTCGACGACGAACTGGTCGAGCAGCGCGAAGGTGTGTCCCCGCGGCAGATTGTGCTCGCGCGTGAATCCGTGCGGCGCCATCAGCAGGTCGTAGGCCGGATCGGGGGCCGGGCCCGTCATCTGCTTTTTCTCGAAGCGCGCGGTCCGGTGCCAATCCATCTGCGCATAGGACTTGTACTGGTTCTGGTGACAGCCGCCGCAGTTCGCAAGATCGGTCTTCGTGGTCGGCCGCCTGGAAGCGTCGGCGAGGTGTGCCGCGGTGCCGTCGTGGCAGGAGTTGCAGCCGACACCCTTGTGCCTGCCGGAGTCGTACAGCGCCTTGACCGGGGCGTGGCAACCGAGGCAGGACGTCGCGTCGAATGCCGCCGCCTTGGCGGACGGCGGCTTGGCCGCGCTCGCCACCTTGGTGGCCTGCGCAATGGCCGGCGATGCAGACGCCGCGATTGCCGCGACGATGGCCACGAAAACGACACGCCAGAGGGCGTGGATCCGATTGCGATTCATCAATTCCTCCCGAGAAACGATTCGCTGCCGACCAAGCTGAATTTTGCAGCGTGCACATGCGTCGGGAAAGGATCGTGCACGCCGTTGTTGATGCACATCAATTCGCCGGACCGCCGTTCGGAGTGCGCCCCGGTGCACATGAAAAACAGGCACCCCGCGAGTGCCGCAGATGCCTGATTCTCAAGGAGAGTCCATCGGCGGGGCCCCCGTGGGTGCATGAAGACTCAAGCTTCCGGCCGCGAACGCCGATACCTCGACGATGGATCGCTGGCGCCCAACGTCATGAAAACAAAACCTATTTGATCGCGTGCTGCCGTCGTTGCGCTTTGGCACGGATCTCGCGTCTCGATGATCGAAGGAGATGCGAAGAGGAGCAAGACGATGAACGCCAATGCAACCATCCTCGTCGTGGACGATGAAGAAGTGGTGCGCCGCGGTTTTCAGCGGGTGCTCGAGAGCGGAAGCTGCCAGGTCGAAACGGTCGGCAGCGGCGAGCAGGCGCTCCAGGCGATGGAAGAGCGTCCGTACGACATCGTTCTCCTCGACCTGCGCATGCCCGGCATGGATGGCATGTCGGCATTGAAGACGATGAAGAGGCGATGGCCGGAAAACGAAGTGATCGTGATCACCGGGTATCCATCGGTCGACACCGCCAAGGAGGCGATCCACCTTGGCGCCTGCGACTACCTCGCCAAGCCGCTCGCCCCCGGCGAAGTGATCGAGGCTGCCAACAACGCGATCGAGAGGAAGCATTGGACGCTGCGGCGCGAAGCAGAGGAAGCCCGGCAGGTCAACGGTTCGAACGGCGACGCCGAACGGCCGCCGCGCAATGCAAGCTGAGCGAACGGAGAAATCATGAACACGCTACGAAAAATTCTGATCGTCGATGACGACCCGGTGGTCGGCAAGAGTTTCGACCGGGTGCTTTCCGGTCGCGGGTACGTCGTGGTCACGGCAGCGGATGGCGCCGAGGCGCTGCGCAAGATCGCGGCGGAGAAGTATGACGCGGTCTTTACCGACATCAGGATGCCCGGCATGGACGGCATCGCTGTTGCCGAGCAGATCAAGAGCCGGCAGCCCTGGCTACCGGTCGTGATCGTGAGCGGTTACGCCACGGCCGAGAACGAAGCGCGGGCCAAGGCGGCCGGAGTGTCTGCCGTCCTGCACAAGCCGCTCTCGCCGGAGATGATCGAGAACGGCGCCCGTGAAGCGCTCCTGGAGAAGGACGCCATCGCGGCACCGGCGGCGAACGATTCGCCGTTGGCCGAAGCGCCGTCGACGGCCGTCGGCACGCTGCCCGCGGCCGGACGGGACCTGGGTGCCTTGAAGACGGTCGGACTCGTCGTCGGGGCGCCGCTGCTGGGCCTCGCCTATGTGGTGGTGCTGCCGTTCATCGGCCTGGCGGCGCTGATCGCGCTTCCGTTCTGGTACGGCGGCAAAGCGCTGTGGAAGCGTGCCGGCCCGATGAAGTCCTGGCTCAGGAACGTCGCGCTGCTCGTCGCAGCGCCGTTCCTGGGGCTCGCCTATGTGATCGCCCTCCCGTTCGTGGGCATGGGAATGCTCGCCTGGATGGGTGTGAAGGCCGCCCGGAAACGCGTTCATGCCGGCTGAGCTGACCACGCGGCGACGTCGACGCGCGTCGCCGACGTCGCCTGGCGCGGCGGTCTTCCTTGCGGTAGCGGGTGGACCGCGGCGCCGTGTGGGGGTTACCCTCGAGGGACGGGACACCGGAAATTGACAGATGCGTAGCACAGCACCAAGCGGGGAGCAGGTAACGTGAAGCAGGTGGCTGCAGGCCGGCAACTGATCGTTGCCATCATCACTGCGTTGTTCGGACTGGAACCGGCAATGGGCGCGGTCGACGCCGGCAGCGGGACGCCAGGCGTGTCCGATGCCGACCAGGTCTGCATCGGCTGCCACAGCACGGAAGGGTCGAGCAAGAAGCTGGCGAACGGGGACACGCTGTCGTTGGCGATCGACGGCGCGGCATTCGCCCGTTCCGTTCACGGGCCGGTGGGCTGCGCGGGCTGTCATGCGCCGGCCGCCGCGCCGGATCACCCCGGCAACGTGCAGAGCTTCGACAGCGCACGGCAGTACGCGCTGGCGCAGTCCGAGGCCTGCCGTGCCTGCCATGGTCCGGTATTCGAGCGATTCGACCGCAGCATCCATGCGCTCCGGGCGCGTGAAGGCAAGGCCGCGACGCCGGTGTGCGGGGATTGCCATCCGCCGCACGCAGTCGTGCCGGTCGTCGGTGCAGGGTGGCCCGAAGGAGTCCTGTCCTGGCCTGCCACGGCGCTGCCGCGCAACTGCACGACAAATGGCTGCCGAATGCCGTGAATCATCTGCGCGCCGTGAGTTGCTCGGCCTGCCATGCGCCCGACGCCCTGCCGCGCGTGGACCTGCAGCTGCAGAGGGGAACGCAACCGATGAGCGATCAGGATGGAGCGGTGCCGTTCGCGCAACGCGCCCGGGCCGCCGACGCCAATGCCGACGGCCTCGACGCGAACGAGCTCCGCACGCTGCTCGCGGATCTCGAGCGCAGCGGCGACGGCGTCTCGTTGCGCGGTCGGATCGAGCTTCGTTCCGGGGTCGAAGCGCACGAGCTGCCGGACAAGGCGCTGGCAATCAGGGATTGCGCCAAATGCCATGACGCGAAGGCCGCAGCATTCCAGAACGTCACGGTCTCGATGCTGGACGCGAGCGGCAGACCCGTGCGCTACGACGCCCACAAGGAGATCCTGAACTCGGCGACCACCTGGGACGCGCTGCGCGGCTTCTACGCGATCGGCGGGACGCGCTTGAAGCTGCTGGACATCGTGCTGGCCGTCGGCCTGGTCGGCGGCCTCGCGGTGCCGGCCCTGCATCTTGCCGTGCGGCGACGGTTTCGCCGCGACCCGGCCAACGATGGTGGGCGCGAATGACACGCCTCTATGTTCATCCCCTTCCGGTCCGGCTGTGGCACTGGATCAACGCTCTCGGTTTCGTCGTGCTGATCGTCACCGGGCTGCAGATCCGGTACGGCGTGCTGGCGGGGATGTCCTTCAAGACCATCGTCGACGTGCACAACGTGACCGGGTTCGTATTGATCGCCGACTATTGCCTCTGGCTGGGGTTCTACCTGCTGTCGGACAAGATCACCGTCTACCACCCGGATTTCAACCCGACCCGGCATTTCCGCAACGTGATGCGGCAGCTCGGCTACTACGGCTACGGAATCTTCAAGGGACATCCCAATCCGCACCACGTGAGCGCCTACCGCAAGTTCAACGCGCTGCAGGCGATGACCTATCAGGTCGTCATGATGGTGCTCGTGCCGCTGCAGTTCTACACGGGGCTGGTGCTGTGGGACCTGCAGCGGTTCGCCGGCACCGTCGAGCTGCTGGGCGGCGCGCGCGTCGTCGACACCATCCACGTCGGGCTGTTCATCGCGTTCGTCATCTTCATCCTGGTGCACGTCTACCTGACCACGCTGGGCCGGACGGCGAGCGAGCACGTGAAGGCCATGATCACCGGCTACGAGGAAGTGGACGACGCGCCGGACGTCGCTTCGGGCCAGGCGAGCACACGGCCGGTCGAGCCGCGGTAAGCTGCGATCGATTGTCGGCGTCGCGGTCGAGGCGCAGTTCGGGGCGCGCCTTCGTCTGCGCCGGGGAGGAGTGGTCCTACCAGCCAGAACGCACGCGGATCTCGACTCGCGCGCCGACGGCCAGCGCGTACTTTTCGATCGTATCCAAGGTCGGGCGCGCGTAGCGGCCGCTCTCCAGGCGCGACACCGCGCTCTTGGTGGTCCACATCCGCATTGCAACCTCATGCTGCGTCATGCCAGCGGCGGTTCGGGCGGCAACGAGATCTGTCACCAGGACTCGGAGTACGCGGTCCCTCATCAGCGCGCGCTGTCCCTTGCGGTCGTGACGCACGTGCGACAGCATCGCGAGCGTGCGGGCCATTGTTGCAGTCGCCTCCGTCACGGGGTGCCTCCCCGCAAGAGTGGTTCACTTAAATGCTAACCGCCACCTGCGAACTCGGATATCGGTCGCACGGACGACACTGGCCTGTCTACTGCCGCTGGCGCGGGCGAGACGGCCCGCCGCCCCGACGCATGCCTGGCAAATCACGGGCATTCCTTCCGTTGCTGAGACTGCACGAGCAAATTGGTCGAAGTTGACCCGGGACACACTTTGGCGAGGCTCATCCGCGCCCCGGATTGGCGTTCCATCGACTACGGCGACGCAATAGGGGATCGAAGGTGCCGGTTAGCGTCTTCGCTAACCCACCGCGGGCGAGGCTACTCCACTGAGATTCGGATCCGCGGCAGAGGGCGGTAACGGCCAACTTGAGACGGTCGAGGTCGCCGCGGAAATTTCCGGTAGGCGGTCGCACGGGCGCACCAAAGTCGCGGCGGCGATGGACGGCGCATCGCGGCGCCACAGATCGGGTACCCGAGGGGGAAAACTTCGTGGATGCGGGCGAGCAGCCGCGCCCAAGCGTAGCGAGCGGCACGACGATGCGCTGGTTCGGCGGCGGGTTCTGAGTGGGGTGCGGGCGGCGTGGTCGTGGCGGCCTCACGCGCGCCAGGCCCGGAGCGCCAACGGGCGAAGCATACCGTCCCGGCGACGCCCATCGGGCCTCGGACCAGGGGGCGAAACAGGGACTGCGGCCAAACCGGTCCGAGTTTGATCCAGATCAGTTGACGCGCGTCAAAGGACCCGAATTCAGCCGCAAGCCGGTCGCTCGCCGGGGTGTACCGTTGTCTCAAACAAAGTGGTCGGACTGGGTAGCGTGCCCGCCATGAGTAGCAGACGGCGCGATGGAAGCAGAGCGGGATGCGCCTGAACGCACGGTAGTGCTTTGCCACCATGAGCGGGAGTTCGTCAGTGGTGTCGGATGACTCCGAGGGGGTGTTCATGAAAGCGCAAAGAGCCATTGCGATGTGCGGTGCCATGCTGCTGTTTTCGGGCAACTGTCTTGCCACCGAGCTCACGGACGGCGAGCAGTTGGGCAAGCAGATTTTTTTCGACACGTCGCTGTCGTTTGCCGGCGATCAGTCGTGCGCATCGTGCCACGACCCGAAGGTCGGCTGGACCGGGCCGATCGGTGCGATCAACGGCGCCGGCGGTGTCTACGAGGGTTCGATCACGGGGCGATTCGGCAACCGCAAGCCGCCGAGCTCGGCCTATGCAACGCAGAGCCCGATCCTTCACTACGTCATCGAGAAGAAGGACGCGCTGTTCGTCGGCGGCTCCTTCTGGGACGGGCGCGCGACGGGCGAGAAACTCGGCAATCCCGCCGCGGACCAGGCGCAGGGGCCCTTCCTCAATCCGCTGGAGCAGGCACTGGCAGCGGCGAGCGACGTCGTGCAAAAGGTGTGCGCCGGAAGCTACGGAGACCTCTTCAGAACGGTCTGGGGCGAAGCGGCGTGTGACAGCATCGATACCGCATACGATTCCATCGCGCTCTCGATTGCCGCCTACGAGGCGTCCGCCGAGTCGAATGCCTTCACGTCGAAGTACGATCGCTCGTCCAGGGGCAAGGCGAAGCTGACCCAGCAGGAACGACGGGGTCATGCCCTGTTCATGGGCAAGGCGAAGTGTCAGGCTTGCCACCCCGGCAATGGGCCGCGGGCCTTGTTCACCGACTATACGTACGACAACGTGGGCCTGCCGCGAAACCCGGACAACCCCTTCTACACCGACCTGATCTTCAATCCCGAGGGGGACGCTTGGGTCGATGAAGGTCTCGGTGCATTCCTGGCATCGCGGGCGGATTACGCCGGCTTTGCCGCAGCGAATCTCGGCAAGCAGAAGGTGCCCACGCTGCGCAACGTCGCCAAGGGTTCCTGCGAGGCGGAACCGACCAATCCGGGCTGCATCGTGAAGGCGTATGGTCACAACGCTTACTTCAAGAGCCTGAAGGGCATCGTGCACTTCTACAACACGCGTGACGTGAAGCCGACGTGTGCGAATCCGTTCACGACCGAGGCGATGGCACTGTTGCAGGGCTGCTGGCCGGAGCCGGAAGTGGCGGACAACGTCAATACGGACGAGCTCGGCGACCTGGGACTGACTCCGGAGGACGAAGACGCGCTGGTCGCCTTCCTGATGACGCTCTCCGACGGATTCGCGCCATAACGGCCCACCGCGCAACGGGGGTCGATTCGCGTCGATCGGCTCCCGCTCAGTGGCTCGTCCCCTCCGAGCGGGTCGCCTTGTTGAAGAGCCGATCGGTCGAGTCAAGCGTGGATTGGCGGTGGCAATGGGCGGCTCCGCGTGCTTGTTGCCCCATTTCGGGGCCCATCGCTGCCGCGACTTGAACGGCGGCTTCGATCGATTTCGGTTTGGAGCGCCCTCGGCGTCGGCAGCGGGTCGAAAGCGTCCACCAACGACTCATCAACGGGTGACCACTTTCTGCTTTGCAAGCAAGTCAATCTGATCGGACAGTGTCTGTCAGGTCGAATTCCGAGCAGGACACTTCAATCCTTGACCGAGCCAGCGGGATCCGCATCGTCCGCGGCCGCGTCGCTGTCGGCCACGTGGATGTTGTGCTTCCTCATGAGCGCCTGGAAGTTCGGACGCAGCATGGCGGTGTCCCTGGCGCTTTGCGTCACTTTCCAGGCATTGCGCTTGAGTGCGTCGAGCACGAACAGCTTCTCGATGCGCTCGACGCTCTTCTCGCGCGCTGCCTTCTTCACGCGCTTGAGCTCCTCACCGGTTCGCGGCACCGGCGGCGCGTGCTCCGGCCACGGTCTCCAGGATGCCGACCAGGTGCGCCTCGCGCAGCACGTTGTCGGTCGCGAGTATCGTGGCCCGGTGCAGGGCGTTTTCCAGCTCGCGGACATTGCCGGGCCAGTCGTGGCTCGTGAGCAGATTCATCGCGCCCTCGGAGATCTCGTCCACCTTCTTGCCCAGCTCGGCGCTGAAGGACTTCACGAAATGAAACGCGAGCGCCGGGATGTCCTCGCGCCGATCGCGCAGCGCCGGCGACTGGATCGGAAAGACATTGACGCGGTAGTAGAGGTCGTCGCGGAATTCCTGTGCCGCGACCATCGCCTTCAGATCCTTGTTGGTCGCGGCGATCAGGCGGAAATCGGCGCTCTGCGTGCGGGTGTCGCCGACCGCGCGGAACTCGCGTTCCTGGATCACCCGCAGCAGCTTCGCCTGGGTCGCGAGCGGAATATTGCCGATCTCGTCGAGAAACAGCGTGCCTCCCTCGGCGACCTCGAGCATGCCCTTCTTGCCGGACACCGCGCCCGTGAACGCGCCCTTGACGTGGCCGAAGAGTTCGCTTTCCAGCAGGTTCTCCGACAGCGCGTTGCAGTCCACCGCCACGAACGGCTTGGTCTTGCGCAGGCTGTTGTGATGAATGGCCCGCGCGATGAGCTCCTTGCCGGTGCCGCTTTCGCCGGTGATCAGCACCGTGGCGTTGGTCGTCGCGCACTGCGCGATCAGCCGGTAGACCTGCTGCATCCGTGCGCCTGCCCCGATCATGTTGTCCAGCCGGTACCTGGAGGTCAGCGCGAGCTTGAGATTCAGGTTCTCCTGGCGCAGGGATCGGTGCTCGAGCGCGCGGGTCACGGCCAGCACCAGTTCCTCGGGCTCGAACGGCTTCGCGAGGTAGTCGAAGGCGCCGAGCTTCATGCAGGTCACCGCCGTCGCAATCTCGGCAAGGCCGGTGAACATGATGACCTCGACGTCGGGATGGGCCTCCTTCACCCGGCGCAGCACCTCGACGCCGCCCATCCTCGGCATCATGATGTCCAGGATCACCACGTCGAAGGGGGTTTCATCGATCTTTGCCAGGGCCTCGACGCCGTCACGGGCGACCTGCAGCGAATACCCGCGGCCCTCCAGGATGCGCTGCGTGCTCCGGACGACGATTTCCTCGTCGTCGACGATCAGTATGCTGGCGCTCATGCGCTGTCGCCCGTGGCGGTCGTTGGCTGTGCTTCCGGCGGGCCCGCGATCGGCAGGTACACGCGAAATGCCGATCCCTTGCCGACGGTGCTTTCCACCTTGATCGTCCCGCCGTGCGCCTCGACGATTCCATGGCTGACCGAAAGGCCGAGCCCCGTTCCCTTGCCGACACCCTTCGAGGTGAAGAACGGATCGAAGATGCGCTGGAGATCCTGTTCCGGAATGCCGCAGCCGGTGTCGATGATCGAGATCTCGACCATCTCGGTCGGTTTGCCGCCGGGAGTTGGCCCCTCGGGTGCGGGACAGCGCCGACTGCGAACGACGATGCTGCCGCCGCGCTCCGTCGCGTGCTGGGCGTTCACCAGCATGTTCATGACGACCTGCTTCACCTGATCCTCGTCAATCCAGACGCTCGGCAAGTCGGGATCGAGGTCGATCTCGATGGCGATGTCCTGCAGATGGGCCGCGCGGTCGATGAACCGCACGACATCCTGGATCAAGGCGTTCAGGTCGGTGAATTTCATTTCCGGCGTCTTCCGGCGGGCGAAGTCGAGCAGCCGGCGAATGATGCTGGCGCAGCGCTTGGTCTCGCGGATGACGAGGTCCATGTCTTCGGCTTCGGCGGACCCGTCCTGCATCTTCTGGCGGACGAGATGCGAGAAGGTGAGCACCCCCGTCAACGGATTGTTGATCTCGTGCGCCACGCCGGAGGCGAGCAGCCCGACCGCCGCGAGCTTCTCGCGCTGGGCGGCCTCTGCCTCGGCCGCGCGCAGCTGCAGCGTCCGCTCCTTGACCTTCTGCTCCAGCGTGGATGCCGACTCGCGCAGCTGCGTCTGCGATTCCCGCAGCGCAGCCGTCATGGTGTTGAAGGAGCTGGCCAGCTGGCCGAACTCGTCGGCGCTGCGCACCGGAATCATCTGGTCCAGGTTCCCCGAGGCGAGGCGCCGGGCTCCGGTTTCCAGATCGCGCAGAGGGCGCGTAGACGAGGCGATGGATGAGCACGCTCACGCAGGTTGCGGCCAGCAGCACGAACGCGAGCGAGAATTCCACGATTCGCATCGCGCTGGCGCTGATGTTCCTGTCGATCGCCTCGAGCGAATAGACGATGTCGACCACCCCGAGGACGGGCTGCTGCGCAACGGACAGGTGGCAGCCGGCGCTTTCGCAGGACGGTTCATTGTGGATGACCTGCATGATTCCCACCATGCGCTTGCCGTCCGCTGTCAGGAAGATGCGCGCCCGGTCGCTGTCGCCGAACCGCTCGCGCGGCGGCTCGGTCTGGTGGCATGAGATGCATCCCTCCGCCTTGCGGTCGACGACGAGGCCGACCTCGGGGCCATACGTGGAATCGATCACGGTGCCATTCTTGCTGAAGATCCGGACGCGGTCGATATTCTTGTCGCGTGCCACGTCCGCGATGATCCGATGCACGTAGTAGGGCTGGTTCCGCAGCATCATGAAATTCGTGCTGCGTATGATCGCGTCCGAGAGCTGCATGACGTTGGCAACCGCGGCGTCGAGCAGGTCCTGCCGCTGCTGCTTGATCATCAGCACGGTGTACAGGGCGAGCACGACCGTAAGGCCGATGGCGAGGTACAGGGCGACCTTGAACTTGAGCGTCTTCGGCATCGTGCGCAGCCGCGACACGCTGCGCCGCCATCCGCACGGCAAACGCCCGCCCGCGTCGTCCGTCTGGTTCGGCGCGCGCGGAACGCCCCCGGCCTTGGAGCCCTGGCTCATGCTCACGCATCTGTCCGGACAGCACCGAACCGAATCGCCGTCATCGCGCAATGGATGCGTCCGAGGCTCGGACGCATGGAGTTTTCGGGCCGCCGCGGAACACCTGCAATGCTAGGCGCGCGCTTGCCGTTCCCTGTTGATCCTGGTCAATAGGGCGGCGGCGCCGAAAAGACGGCGTGCCCGCCGCGCGGGCGATCCGGGCAATGCCTGAACCGCGGCTTGCCGGCGAGCCGCGATACCTTCGGCGAGATCAGGGCAACGCGCGGTCGATGACGATCGAGAGGCCTGTGGCCCCGATCTTCACGGCGGGCGACAGCCCCTCGAGGTCGCCGCTCTGCGGCGCGGCGCTCCCCGATTTCGACACCCGCGCGCCAATGACGACGGACGCGAAGTTCGACAGCGCGAAATTGGGCGACATCGCCATCGAATCATCGAGGCTGAAGGAGATGGGGAGGTCTTTCACCTGCTTCCTGATGATCGCGAGCGGCATCTTCGGCCCTTCGGCGGCGCGAGCGAAAATGTACACGGTGTCCGTCGGCGCCACCTTCGCGGCCAGCGCCGGTGCGAGACTCACGGTGCCGGCGACGGTCATGCCCGACGAGGCCGACGATGGTGGAGCCGGCGCCGGAACCGGAGCAGGCGAGCCCTTTGCCGCACTGGCCCGGGGGCAGCGGCGAGCGCGGTGCTCCCGGATGCGGCGCCAGCCTTGAGTCCGCCCAGTTCGCGCGCCTCCGCGATGCTGGCATCGATGGATCCCGCGATCGGCGAATCCGGGGGGACCGTCTTCTTCATGCGCTCCCAGTAATCGACCGCCTGCCGGTAATCCTTGCGCTCGAACGCTGCCGTGCCCGCGAGCGCGAGCGCTTTCCAGTGCGTCGGGTCGGCCTTGAGCGCGCGCTCGATCAGCTCCAGCGACTTGCCGCGCAGGCCGCCCTCGGCGGCGCCGACGGAGTCGGCGTAATCGGCGAGAAGATCGGCGTTGTCCGGCAGCAGCGCCACTGCGCGATCGAACGCGCGCGCCGCGTCGGCATGCCGATTCATCGCATAGTAGGTGCGGGCGAGCATCACCCAGCCGTCGACGTTGCCCGGCTCCTTCTCCAGCCGGGCCGCGAGATTCGTCGCCATGGCCTCGACCTGCTGCGGGGTCACCTCGTGGTCCGCGCCGGCTTTGGCGCTGCGAGCGGCCGTCGGCGTGAATGCGTCGTGGTTGCCCAGCGTGACGTACAGCAGGAGCGCCGCAAGCGGGATCGCGCTGCCCAGGATCGCCGCGGTCCACGCCGCCGACTGCGTCGGTGCGCTCGTGCCTTGCGCGATCGCCTGCGACTCCTCGAGCACCCGCTGCTCGAGCTCGCGCTTCGCCTGGTCGTACTGGTCGCGCGGCATCGTGCCGGTCGCGAGGTCGGCGTCCAGTTCGCGGAGCTGGTCGCGCAGGAGCGCGACGTTGGAGGCTTCGCGCGCCACGCCGCCGGGCCTGCGGCGCTTGAGCAGCGGCACGAGGACGCAGGCGAGGGCTGCCGCCACCATCACGGCGGCAATGAGCACGAATGTGATCACGAGTGGTCTTTCCCTTTGTCGCCGGCCAGGAGTCGCGCTGCGCGCTCGTGTTCCTGGGCGGTGAGCGGGGGCGACTCGGCCTGGCCGCGGCGCGCGCGCAGTATGCGGGCGAGGCCGACGACACGCCGCCAGCAGCAGCAGCGCCGGCCCCGCCCAGAGCAGCACGGTCGTGGCCTTGACGGGCGGCTGGTAGAGGACGAAATCGCCGTAGCGCGCCACCATGTAGTCGACGATCTCGTCGTCGCTCTTGCCCGCGGCGATCTGCTCGTGCACCTGCCGGCGCAGATCCTGCGCGAGCTCCGCGTTGGAATCGGCGATCGTCTGGTTCTGGCAGACGAGGCAGCGGAGCTTTTCGGCCAGCTTGACCGCGCGCGACGCGGCCACCGAGTCCTTCTCGGTCGGCACCGCGTCGGCAGCGAACACGATCAGAGGCGACAACGCGAACGCCGCGATCAGCAGCAGGACGGCGAGCTCGCTTCATGATCTTCTGCAGCTCGCGGACCAGCGGCAGGATCTTCTTCTCCAGCGCCTCGGCAGTGATCGGCCCGATCTGCTTGTAGCGGATCGTGCCTGCCTTGTCGACGACGAACGTCTCCGGCACGCCGTAGACACCCCAGTCGATCCCGACGCGTCCGTCGCGGTCGACGACCGACACGTTGTAGGGATCGCCGTACTGCGCGAGCCAGCGCTTGCCGGCGGCGGACTCGTCCTTGTAGTTGAGCCCGACGATCGGGACCAGCTTCGCCTTGCCGAGCTCGACCAGCAGCGGATGCTCCTCGCGGCACGACACGCACCACGACGCCCAGACGTTCAGCAGCCAGACCTGTCCCTTGAGGTCGGCGGGACCGAGCGTCTTCGCGGGTTCGTGCAGCTGGGCGAGCACGAAGGACGGCGCGGGCTTGCCGATCAGCGGCGACGGAACTTCGCGCGGATCCCGCCACAATCCGACCAGCAGGAACGCGCAGAGGACGAGGAAGACCCCGAGCGGGATCAGCAGTTTCTTGCTCATGGGCTAGCCTCGCGCACCGGTCGCGCCACCGGCCACGTCGGCTTCGCGCCGCATCACCGACGCGATAGCGGCGATCGGACAGCGCGAGCAATCCGCCCAGCGCCATCAGCAGGCAGCCGCCCCAGATCCAGGTGATGAAGGGCTTGTGGTAGACGCGCACGCTCCACGCGCCGCCGGCGACCGGCTCGCCGAGCGACACGTACAGGTCGCCCAGCGGCGTGGACCTGATCGCCGCTTCGGTCATCGGCATGCCGCCCGCGTTGTACACGCGCTTTTCCGGGAATTGCGTCGTCACGTGCTGACCGTCCCGGCTCACGTCGAACGCGCCGCGCGCCGCGCGGTAGTTCGGCCCCTTGGTCTCCGTCGATGCCGTCGAAGCGCAGCGTGAAGCCGCCGACCGTGACCTTGTCGCCGACGTTCATCCGCACGTCGCGCTCGGTCTCGTACCCCTTGACCATGGTCACGCCGACGATGAACACGGCGATCCCGAGATGCGCGACGATCATCCCCCAGTAGCTCCTCGGCTGCCGCGCGAGCTGCACGCCAATGCCGCCGTGAACGCCGCGCCCACGCTCCCTGACATTGACGACGGTCGTCGTGACGATCCAGGCCGCGAGCAGCAGGCCGAAGCTCACCAGCGGCTTCCAGCTGCCCGCGGCGAGCGGCAGCAGCAGCGCGGTGACAAGACTCACGGCGAGCGCCCATCTGAGCCGTTGCCACAGGTCGGGCAGCTTCGCCTCTTTCCACCGCGCGAGCGGGCCGACGCCCATCAGGAATACCAGCGGTGTCATCAGCGGGACGAACACCGCGTCGAAGTAGGGCGGGCCCACCGAGATCTTGCCGAGGTTCAGCGCGTCGAGAAACAGCGGGTACAGCGTGCCGAGCAGCACCGAGCCCGCAGCCGCGATCAGCACGACATTGTTCGCGAGCAGCATCGTCTCGCGCGAAACAGCCTCGAAGCGGCCGCCGCCGCCGACCTTGGGCGCGCGCGTCGCGAAGAGCACCAGCGAGCCGCCGATGACCAGCGCGAGGAAGGCGAGGATGAACACGCCGCGGCGGGGATCCGTCGCGAACGCGTGCACCGACGTGAGCACGCCGGAGCGCACCAGGAAAGTGCCGAGCAGCGAAAGCGAGAACGCGCAGATCGCGAGCAGCACCGTCCACGCCTTGAACGTCCCGCGCTTCTCCGTGACGGCCAGCGAGTGGATCAGCGCGGTGCCGATCAGCCATGGCATGAACGACGCGTTCTCGACCGGGTCCCAGAACCACCACCCGCCCCAGCCCAGCTCGTAATAGGCCCACCAGCTGCCGAGCATGATGCCGCCGGTGAGAAAGCTCCACGCCAGCGTCGTCCATGGGCGCGACCAGCGCGCCCAGGTGGCGTCCAGCCGACCACCGATCAGCGCGGCGATCGCGAACGCGAAGGCGACGGAAAAGCCGACGTAGCCCATGTAGAGCAACGGCGGATGGAACACCATGCCGGGATCCTGCAGCAGCGGATTCAGGTCGCGGCCGTCCACGGCGGGCGGGAACAGCCGGTCGAACGGGTTGGACGTGAGCAGCATGAACAGCAGGAAACCGACCGCGACCAGCCCCATGACGCCCAGTACGCGGGCGACCATCTCGTCCGGCAGATGACGGCTCTTCAGCGCGACCGCCGCGGTCCACCCGCCGAGCATCAACACCCACAGCAGCATCGAGCCCTCGTGCGAGCCCCAGGTGGCGGCAATCCGGTACTCGAGCGGGAGCTGCGAGTTGGAGTTGGTCGCGACGTTGACGACGGAAAAGTCGTTGGCGATGAACGAGTAGACGAGACAGCCGAACGCGAAGGCGATGAACAGGAACTGCCCTGCGGCGAGCGGGCGCGCGAGCGCCATCCAGGCGGCGATGCCGCGTTGTGCGCCGACGAGCGGCAACGTGCCCAGCAGAGCGGCGAGCAGCAACGCGAGGATCAGCGCGAAATGCCCGAGTTCAGGGATCATGGATGGGTCCTTTGCGTCATTGCTGCACGGTCTTGGCGGCCTTGTCCATCGCCGACCGCGTGTGGGCCTGGTCGACCGCCGCCGCGGCCTCGGGCGGCATGTAGTTCTCGTCGTGCTTGGCCAGGACTTCGGTCGCGCGGAACACGCCGTCGGGCCCGATCTTGCCCTGCGCGACGACGCCCTTGCCCTCCTTGAACAGGTCGGGGAGGATGCCGGTATAGACGACCGGAATCGTCTTCGCGGTGTCGGTGACGTTGAAGCGCACCGTGAGGCCGTCCGGCGCGCGAGTCACGCTCTTTTCCTCGACCAGCCCGCCGATCCGGAAGGCGCGGCCCTGCGGAGCGCGATTCTCCACCACATCGGTCGGCGAAAAGAAGAAGACGAGATTGGACTGGAATGCGTTGAGCACCAGTCCGACTGCGGCGGCGAGCACCAGCACGCCCGCGCCGATCCAAACGAAACGGCGATGACGGGGCTTCATTCGGCCACTCCGGTCGGATCGGTCGGGTCGTCGGGCCGCGTGAGCCGGGCCTCCAGCAGCACCGATCTGCGGCGCGACCGCAGCGTGAGCAGCTCGATGGCGAGCACGAGCGCAGCCGCCCCGTACGCGCTCCAGATGTAGAAGCCGTAGCCGTTCATGGCGAAGAATGTGCTCATGCGTTCCTCACCTCCGTCAATTCGCCGACCCAGGCGGCGCCGCGCTCGCGCTCGACCATGATGGTGCGCACGCGGGACAGCGACGCAGCGATCGCGTAGAACCAGGCCGCGAACGACATGATCAGCATGCCGGTCAGCATGATCGCCGCCATCGCCGGCGCCTTGGTCAGGCTGACCGACGAGCCCTGGTGCAGCGTATTCCACCAGTGCACGGAGAAGTAGATGATCGGGATGTTGACGACCCCGGTCAGCGCCAGCACGCCGCACGCGCGATCGGCGCGGCGCGGGTCGTCGATGGCGTTGCGCAGCGCGATGATGCCGAGGTAGAGGAAGAGCAGGATGAGCTCCGAAGTCATCCGCGCATCCCAGGCCCAGTAGGTTCCCCACGTCGGCCGGCCCCAGAACGCGCCGGTCCAGAGCGCGATGAACGTCATCACCGCGCCGGTCGGCGCGATCGCCTGCGCCATCATCGCCGACAGGCGCGTGTTGAAGCCGAGCGCCAGCGCGCTCCAGCAGGCCATCACGACGTAGAGGAACATGCTGAGCCACGCGGCAGGCACATGGATGAAGATGATCCGGTAGGCGTCGCCCTGCTGGAAGTCGGTTGGCGCCGCGACGAGCCCGACGTAGAGGCCGACGACGGCGAACAGGGCCGCCGCACCGTAGAACCAGGGAATCATCCTTCCCGCGAGCGGATAGAACGTGGCGGGCGACGCGTATTTGAACCAGTTGAGCGACATGGTATTCAGGCTTCAGTCGAGAGCGATGCGCACGGCCGCCGCGGCGGCGAACGGCGCGCCGACCATCGCGACCAGCAGCCCCGCGCCGAGCAGTGAGAGGTTCGCGCCGGCGCCCAGCCCCGAGCGCACCGCGTCGACGGCTCCCGCGCCGAAGATCAGCACCGGAACGTACAGCGGCAGGATCAGCAGCGCGAGCAGGCTGCCGCTCGCGCGCAGGCCCAGCGTCAGCGCCGCGCCGATCGCGCCCAGCAGCGACAGTATCGGCGTGCCGATCAGCAGCGCGGCCGTCAGCACCGTCAGCGCTTCGCCGTCGAGCGCGTACTGGAGGCCGAGCAGCGGCGCAAACAGCACCACCGGCAGGCCGGTCGTCAGCCAGTGGGCGACGATCTTGCCGGAAACGAGCGCCACCAGAGGATACGGCGACAGCGCGATCTGCTCGAGCGTCCCGTCGGCGTGGTCGCCGGCGAACAGGCGCGGCAGCGACAGCAGCGATGCCAGCAACGCGGCGACCCACAGCACGCCCGGCCCCATGGTCGCGAGCATGTTGCGTTCCGGCGTCGTCGCGAGCGGGAAGAGCGAGGCCACGATCACGTAGAACAGCAACTGCACGCCGAGTTCCGCGCGCGAGCGCAACGCCAGCGTGAGATCGCGTCCGACGGCCCAGCGGACCGCAGGCCAGACGGCGTCGGCAGGGCCGTGCATGGCGGCGGTGACGGTGGCGGTCGACACTCGTGCCTCAGCGCCCGCCCGGCCGCCCGAAGGGCGCTGACCGCCCCCGCGGGGGGCAGCGAACGCAGTGAGCGTGGGGGCCGTCATCCGCCCGCCCGGCCGCCCGAAGGGCGCTGACCGCCCCCGCGGGGGCAGCGAACGCAGTGAGCGTGGGGGTTGTTCATCAGCCCAGCGCGAGCGGCCGCACGCGCGACTCGGGAAGGCCGAGCGGCGCGTGGGTGGCCGCCACCGCGAGGCCGCCCTTGGCCAGGTGACCGGCGACGATCCGCGCCAGCAATTCGGCGCCCGCGGCATCCAGCGCGGTCACCGGCTCGTCGAGGATCCACAGCGGCCGGGGAAGCAGCGAAAGACGCGCGAGGCCGATGCGCCTGCGCTGGCCCTGCGAGAGCACGCGCGCGGGCAGGCTGCGCTGCCGCGACAGCGCGACGTTGTCGAGCGCCTCGCCGATCGCCTCGCGCGGGGAGCGTCTCGCCCTCCAGGGCCACGAGCGAAGCGAGGTTCTCCTCGGCGGTGAGTTCGTCCTTGAGCGAGGGCAGGTGTCCGGCGAACGCCGTCGCCGCGCGGAGCGCCGGATCGAAGGGGCGCGCCGGCTTGCCGTTCCACCGGATTTCGCCGTCCTCGGGCGCGGACAGACCCGCGAGCATGCGCAGCAGCGTCGTCTTGCCCGTGCCGTTGGCGCCGGTCACGACCAGTGCCTCGCCCGGCGCCGACGCGAAACGAGAGCCCGGCGAAGAGCCTGGCAAAACCGCGGCGTGCGGCGAGTTTCGAAGCTTCCAGCATCGGCAGAGAGGTATGGGGATAGGTCGGGGGGGGGTGGCAGGAAGCAGGCGGGACCGAAGCCGCTCGCCCGCCGGTTCAAAAATGCAGCCGCGATTATAGCGGACGACCCCCGGCGATCCTTGCGCGGCGTCAATACCCGGGACAGACCCCGTTTTCGAGGTCGGTCCCCGATTCGCCACGATTCGGCCATGCGCGGTTACAGGGTCTTGCCGACCGGGCTTGCTATGATGGCGTCCGCCCATTCCGACCGAGAGCGCCCCATGCCGGACAAAGACATCCGCGCCGCTTCGCTCGAGTATCACCGGCAATCCCCGCCGGGAAAGATCTCGATCCAGCCGACCAAGCAACTCACCAACCAGCGCGACCTGGCGCTCGCCTACACGCCGGGCGTGGCGGCCGCCTGCGACGCGATCGTCCTCGATCCGGCGGAGGCCGGCAACCTGACCGCGCGCGGCAACCTGGTCGGCGTCGTCACCAACGGCACGGCCGTGCTGGGCCTCGGCCCGATCGGCCCGCTCGCCGCGAAACCGGTCATGGAAGGCAAGGCGGTCCTGTTCAAGAAGTTCGCCGGCATCGACTGCTTCGATATCGAGATCGACGAGCGCGACCCCGACAAGCTGGTGGACATCATCGCCGCGCTCGAGCCGACGTTCGGCGGCATCAACCTCGAGGACATCAAGGCGCCCGAGTGCTTCTACGTCGAGCGCAAGCTGCGCGAGCGGCTGAAGATCCCGGTGTTCCACGACGACCAGCACGGCACCGCGATCATCGTCGGCGCTGCCATCACCAACGGCCTGCGCGTGGTCGGCAAGGAACTGAAGGACGTCAAGCTGGTGTGCTCCGGCGCCGGTGCCGCGGCGCTCGCCTGCCTCGATCTGCTGGTGCTGCTCGGCATTCCGCGCGAAGAACATCTGGGTCGCCGACATCGCGGGCGTGGTCTACGCAGGGCCGGCGCGAGGAGATGGACGACAACAAGGCGCGCTACGCGCAGCCGACCGACGCGCGCAAGCTCGCCGAAATTCTTTCCGGCGCCGACATCTTTCTCGGGCTCTCCGCGGGCAAGGTGCTGAAGCCCGAATGGCTGCCGCAGATGGCGGCGAAGCCGCTTATCCTGGCGCTGGCCAATCCGGAGCCGGAGATCATGCCGGACCTGGCGAAGGCCGCCCGGCCCGACGCCGTCATCGCGACGGGACGCTCGGACTTTCCGAACCAGGTCAACAACGTGCTGTGCTTCCCGTTCATCTTCCGCGGCGCGCTCGACGTCGGCGCCACGACGGTGAACGAGGCGATGAAGCTCGCGTCGGTGCGCGCGCTCGCGGATCTGGCGATGGCCGAGCAGTCGGACATCGTCGCGCATGGCCTACGGCGAGCAGGACCTTCGCTTCGGCCCGGAGTACCTGATCCCGCGACCGTTCGATCCGCGCCTCATCGTGATGATCGCGCCGGCCGTCGCCAAGGCGGCGATGGACTCGGGCGTGGCGACGCGGCCGATCGCCGATTTCGCCGCGTATCGCGAGAAGCTCACCCAGTTCGTCTACCACTCCGGCCTGCTGATGAAGCCGATATTCGCCGCGGCCAAGAAGGATCCGAAGCGAATCGTGTATGCGGAAGGCGAGGACGAGCGCGTGCTGCGCGCGGTGCAGATCGTGCTCGACGAGGGGCTCGCGCAGCCGATCGTCGTCGGCCGGCCGGCGGTGCTGGAGCGCCAGATCGAGAAGCTCGGCCTGCGCATCCGGCCGGGCACCGACTTCCAGGTCGTCAATCCGGAGTTCGACCCGCGCTATCGCGCCTACTGGACCGAGTATTACGCGCTCACCGCGCGCAAGGGCGTGTCGCAGCAATACGCGAAGATCGAGATGCGCCGCCGGCTGACGCTGATCGGCGCGATGATGGTCCACATGGGCGAAGCGGACGGCATGCTCTGCGGCACCTTCGGCACGCATGCGCTGCACCGGGGCTACATCGAGCAGGTCATCGGGCTGCGCCGCGGGGCGAAGGTCTGCGCCGCGATGAATGCCGTGATGCTGCCGAGCCGCACGGTGTTCATCGCGGACACCTACGTCAACGTCGATCCGACGGCCGGAGAGATTGCCGAGATCACGCTGCTCGCCGCCGACGAGATCCGCCGCTTCGGCATCGCGCCCAAGGTCGCGCTGCTGTCGCACTCGAGCTTCGGCAGCAGCGAGCATCCGCAGGCGAAGAAGATGCAGGCGGCGCTGGCGCTGGTCAACGCGATGGCGCCCGACCTCGAGATCGAAGGCGAGATGCACGGCGACGCCGCGCTCGACGAGGAAGTGCGCATGCGCGCCTTTCCCGGATCCCGGCTGAAAGGCGAGGCGAACCTGCTGATCATGCCGACCGCGGACGCCGCGAACATCGCCTTCAACCTGCTCAAGGTCGCCGCGGGCGGCGGCGTGACGCTGGGGCCGATCCTGCTCGGCGTCGCGAAGCCCGTGCACATCCTCACGCCGTCGGCCACCGTGCGCCGCATCGTCAACATGACGGCGCTGACCGTCGTCGACGTCAACGTGCAGCGGCAGGGCTAGCGGATGCGCGATGCCGTCGGCCGGTCCCTGGACCGGCGGCGCTGCGGTATCGCGGCAGGATGCCGATGCTCGTCCCCGAACGATGATGCGCGACACGCCACCGGAATCCTCTCCCGCTCTGCGCGCGCGCGAGACGCTGCGCCGGGTGTTCGGCTTCGCGTCGTTTCGCGGCGCGCAGGAGGACATCGTCGGCCACGTGAGCGCGGGCGGGGACGCGCTGGTGCTGATGCCCACCGGCGGCGGCAAGAGCCTGTGCTACCAGATCCCGGCGCTGCTGCGGCAGGGGACGGCGGTCGTCGTCTCGCCGCTGATCGCGCTGATGCAGGACCAGGTGGCGGCGCTGACGCAGGCCGGCGTGCGCGCCGCCGCGCTCAACTCATCGCTCCCGGCCGCCGAGTCGTCGCGGATCGAGCGTGCGCTCGGGGCGGGGGAGCTCGATCTTCTCTACGTCGCGCCGGAGCGGCTGCTCACGCCGCGCTGCCTCGAGCTCATCGATCGCACGGACGTCGCGCTGTTCGCGATCGACGAGGCGCACTGCGTTTCGCAGTGGGGCCACGATTTCCGGCCCGAGTATCTCGGCTTGTCGGTGCTGCACGAGCGCTATCCCGCGGTGCCGCGCATCGCGCTCACCGCGACCGCCGATCCGCTGACGCGCGACCGAGATCGTCGAGCGCCTGGCGCTCGCCGACGCGCGCGTGTTCGTCTCGAGCTTCGACCGGCCCAACATCCGCTACACGATCGTCGACAAGGACGACGCGCGCGCGCAGCTGCTCGCCTTCATCCGCGGCGAGCATCCGGGCGAGGCGGGCATCGTCTACTGCCTGTCGCGCCGGCGCGTCGACGAGACCGCCGCGTGGCTGGCCGGCAAGGGCATCGCGGCGATTCCGTATCACGCGGGGATGGACAACGCGGACCGGTCGGCCAATCAGGCGCGGTTCCAGCGCGAGGACGGCATCGTCGTCGTCGCGACGATCGCGTTCGGCATGGGCATCGACAAGCCCGACGTGCGCTTCGTCGCGCACCTGGACCTGCCGAAGAGCGTCGAGGGCTACTACCAGGAGACCGGCCGCGCGGGTCGCGACGGGCTGCCGGCGGATGCGTGGATGGCGTACGGACTGTCCGACGTGGTGCAGCAGCGGCGGCTGGTCGAGCAGTCGGACGCGGACGACGCGTTCAAGCGCGTCGCCACCGCCAAGCTCGACGCGCTGCTCGGTCTCGCGGAGACGGCATCCTGCCGGCGCGTGCGGCTGCTCGACTACTTCGGCGAGGCGAGCGCGCCCTGCGGCAACTGCGACAACTGCCTGACGCCGCCGCAGACCTGGGATGCGACCGACGCCGCCCGGCGCGCGCTCTCGGCGATCTATCGCACCGGGCAGCGCTTCGGCGCGGCGTACGTGATCGACGTGCTGTGCGGCAAGTCCGACGAGCGCATCCTGCGCTGGGGGCACGAGCGCCTGTCCGTCTTCGGCATCGGCACGGACCTCGACCACGCGACCTGGCGCAGCGTCTTCCGCCAGCTCGTGGCGCAGGGACTCGTGCACGTCGACCACGAGGCGTTCGGCGCGCTGAAGCTGGCCGAGGCGAGCCGCGCGGTGCTGCGCGGCGAGGCGACGGTTGCCATGCGGCGCACGGTCGCGCGCGCCCCGCGGGCGCCGAAGATGCGGGGCGCGGCGCTGGCCCTGGGCGCCGCCGCGCAGCCGGTCTTCGAACGGCTGCGGGCGTGGCGTGGCGGGCAGGCGCGCGCGCAGGGCGTGCCCGCCTACGTGATCCTGCACGACCGCACGCTGGCGGCGATCGCGCAGACGGAGCCGGCGGATCTCGCCACGCTCGCGCGCATCGACGGCATCGGCACGGTGAAGCTCGCGCGCTACGGCGAGGCCATCGTCGCGCTGGTCAGTGGCGCCGAAGCGCCGGGGCCGGCGTGAAGCGATGGGGCGAAAATGCAGCCGGGCGCCCGACGGCCGGCACCGGCGCGGCGGCGCCGGGCTATCGTGGCGTGATGCTGCCGCTCAACCGGGCAGGATGATCCGCGACCCGCCGCCGCTCATCTCCAGCATCAGCTCGTTGATGCGCTTGACGAAGGTGGCCGGATCGTCGAGCTGCCCGCCTTCGGCCAGCAGCGCCTGATCGAGCAGCACCGCGGCCCAGTCGTCGAACTTCTTGTCGTCGTCCTTCAACCGCAGCACCACCGGATGCTTCGGATTGATTTCGAGGATCGGCTTCATCGCCGGCCCCTGCTGGCCCGAGGCCTTGAGCAGGCGCGCGAGATTGCCGCTCATGTCGTGCACGTCGGAGACGAGGCAGGCGGGCGACTCCGTCAGCCGATGCGTCACGCGGACCTCCTTGACGCGCTCGCCGAGGCTTGCCTTGATCCGTCGCGACGAGGTCCGGAGAGCTCGGTCGGCGTCCTGCTCCCGCTCCTTCTTCTCGGCTTCGTCCTCGAGCGTGCCCAGGTCGAGACCGCCCTTGGCGACCGAGACCAGCTCCTTGCCCGTCGAATTCGGTGACGTGGCCGACGACCCACTCGTCGACGCGGTCCGACAGCAGCAGCACCTCGATTCCCTTCTTGCGGAACACCTCGAGGTGCGGGCTGTTCTTCGCGGCGTTGAACGTCTCGGCCGTCACGTAGTAGATCTTGTCCTGCCCCTCCTTCATGCGAGCGACGTAGTCGGCGAGCGACACCGTCTGGTCGGCCGTGTCGGCCTGGGTGGAAGCGAAACGCAGCAGGCCGGCGATCCGGTCCCGGTTGGCGGAGTCCTCGCCGATGCCTTCCTTCAGCACGTTGCCGAAGGCGCTCCAGAACTTGGCGTACTTCTCCTTGTCGCTCTCCGCCAGCTCCTCGAGGAGGCTCAGCACCTTGCGCGTGCAGCCGCCGCGTATCGCCTCGATGTCCTTCGATTCCTGCAGGATCTCGCGCGAGATGTTGAGCGGCAGGTCGTTCGAGTCGACGACGCCGCGCACGAAGCGCAGGTACGCGGGCAGCAGCTGCTCGGCGTCGTCCATGATGAAGACGCGGCGCACATAGAGCTTGATGCCGTGGCGGGCGTTGCGGTCCCACAGGTCGAACGGCGCGCGTGACGGGATGTACAGCAGATGCGTGTATTCCTGACGGCCCTCGACCCGCGCGTGGGTCCAGGCCAGCGGATCGTCGAAGTCGTGGCCGACGTGCTTGTAGAACTCGTTGTACTGCTCGTCGCTGATGTCGTTCTTCGAACGCGCCCAGAGCGCCGACGCCTGGTTGACCGTTTCCTCCTCGGTGCCCTTCTCCTGCTTGCCGTCCTTCCACTCCTCCTTCGGCATCAGGATCGGCTGCACGATGTGGTCCGAGTACTTGCGGATGATCGAGCGCAGCTTGAATCCGGCGAGGAGATCGTCCTGGCCTTCGCGCAGGTGCAGCGTGATCGCCGTGCCCCGGGCGGGTTTCTCCGCCATCTCGATGGCGAATTCGCCGCCGCCGTCGGATTCCCACAGCACGCCCTGGTCGGGCTTTTCGCCCGCGCGGCGCGTATGCACGGTCACCTTGTCCGCGACGATGAACGACGAATAGAAACCGACGCCGAACTGGCCGATCAGGTGCGCGTCCTTCTGCTGGTCGCCGGTGAGCTGCGAGAAGAACTCCCGCGTGCCCGACTTGGCGATGGTGCCGAGGTTCGTGATCACCTCGTCGCGGCTCATGCCGACGCCGTTGTCGGTGATCGAGAGCGTCTTCGCCGCGGGATCGTAGTCGATGCGGATCCTGAGCTCGAAGTCGTCCTCGAACAGCGCCTCGTTGTGCAGCGCCTCGAAGCGCAGCTTGTCGCAGGCGTCGGAGGCGTTGGAGATCAGCTCCCGCAGGAATATCTCGCGGTTCGAGTACAGCGAATGGATCATCAGCTGCAGGAGCTGCCGGACCTCGGTCTGAAAACCCAGGGTCTCGCGCTCGGCGCGGGTGGCGGTGTGTTCGGTCACAGGAAGTCTCCTTTGGGTCACAACTTTTTAATCTTGGTACGAGCCGCCCGGATTTCAAGCCCCTGCCGCGCCGCCGGCGAGCGCCCGTCACGCGTCGAGTGCGCAGCGCGCTTGTCCCCGCCGCAGCCGGTCAGCCCTGGCGCATCGCCTTCAGGTACCAGCGGATGAAAGCGTCGACGTTGTATTCCTTGCGCTGCGACAGGGGGCCCGGCTCGTAGCCGATCGATTCGACGCCCTTCTGCTGCCACTTGCAGATCTCCCAGTCCTGCTCGTTGGTGAGATGCCAGAACGGCAGCAGGCGGTCGAGCTGGTAGTCCACGCCTTCGCGGGCATCCTGCTGCACGAGCCAGTAGCTCCTCATCGTCGTCGTGCGCGGGCCGGCCGGCAGCATCCGCGTCACGACGGCATGGTCGCAGCTCGCGTGCAGCCAGAAGTTGGGCAGGCTCCTCATTCGCAGCACGCCCGACGTCGGCGTCGCCGTAGTCGCCCATCAGCGGCGCGACGCGCGCGCCGTCCAGCGACTCCGTGGCGAAGCCGTCGGCGAGCGCGGTGCGGTTGCAGGTGTACCAGAGGTCGTGCTCGGGGTCGGGAAACGTGGCGAGGCCGCCCTTCGGGTGCGCGACGCCATCGCCGGGCACGTTCCACTTCGACTGGATGCGCGCGAGCGCGGCGGCGATCTGCTGCCGCACCGTTGCCGAGGCGTGCTCTTCCTCGTAGACGTCGAAGTTCGACTTCACGTACTGCGGATGGCGCGGCGTGCAGTGGTAGCACTCGCGGTTGTTCTCCCAGACGAGCTTCCAGTTCGCCTCGACCTCGTACTCGGTCGTGTGCGCGATCCGCGCGCGGTCGAATCCCTGCGGCGCGCCGGCGACCTCGAAGCGCTTGCGGAAACCCTCGAATTCGGGAGGCGCGTCGGAAACCGAAATGTAGATGAATCCGGCGACGACCTCGGCGCGCACCGGCCTTCAAGCCCAGCTTCGACTTGTCGACGCCCTCGTGCATGCCGTGGCAGGCGACGAGATCGCCGCGCTGCGAGTAGGTCCAGCTGTGGTACGGGCAGACGAGTGCGCGGGCGTGGCCGCTGCCCGTGCGGCAGATCTGCGAGCCGCGGTGGCGGCACACGTTGTGGAACGCGCGCACCACGCCATCGTCGCCGCGGATCACCAGGATCGGCGCATCACCGACGGACAGCGTCAGGAAATCGCCGGGGTTCGGGACTTCGAACGCGAAACCGGCAAAGAGCCACCCGTGTTGCCAGACGCGCTGCAGTTCGGCCGCATACAGCGCTTCGGTCGTGTAGAAAGCGCGCGGCATGCCGCAGCCTTCCCGGCGCGAAGCGAGGAGGGCGGCGAGTCCCGCGGAGCCGGGAGCCGGCACTGGATCGGGGTCGAGCGGCAATGGCGAATCGGACATGGGCTGCTCGCTGCGGGAGTTACGCCAGGATGGCCTTGCGGTCGGGATCGTAGGGCGGCCGCGTGTGACGGATCGCCGGATGCCGCTCGCCCATCGCCTCCACGGCACACTCCGGGTGCGCGGGCTCGTCGGCGGCCACGTACGCGCACAGGAGGTTGCGGCCGACCGTGTAGCCGTAGCCGGCGCTGCTGACACGGCCCAGCACGCGATCGCCGGCCAGCACGATTTCGCCGCCGAAGAGGCTCGACCTCCGGCGGCGCGGTGAACCAGCCGAGCCTCTGCTTCGGTCCCCTGGCCTTCACTTCGGCCAGGGCGGCGCGGGCGAGGAATTCGCCCTTGCCGAGCGCAACGCAGAAGCCGAGGCCGGCTTCGAACGGGTTGTAGTCCGGCGTGATGTCGGAGCCCCATGTCAGGTAGTGCTTCTCGAGGCGCAGGCTGTTGATCGCGCGGTATCCCGCGTTGGCGATGCCGTGCGGCTGACCGGTCGCCCACAGCCTTTCGTAGAGATAGAGCGCGTACTCGACCGGGACGTGCAGCTCGTAGCCGAGCTCGCCGAGGTAGGTCACGCGCAACGCGAGCACGGGAGCGAGACCGATGTCGAGCGGCCGCGCGCTCATGTAGGGAAAGGCGGCATTGTCGAGCGGCGCATCGGTGAGTTGCGCGAGCACCTCGCGCGAGCGCGGTCCGCAGAGATTGAGCACGGCCCGCGCGGAGGTGTGCTCGTCGATCGCGACGCCGCCGCCGGCAGGGATGTGGCGCTCGATCGTCGAGCGGTCGCGCACGCCCAGCGCGCTGCCGGTGACGAAGTAGAAGCGGTCTTCGGCGAGCCGCGTGATCGTGACGTCGGCCTCGATGCCGCCGCGCTCGTTGCAAAGCTGCGTATAGACGATGGTGCCGATCGGCCGGTCGAGGTCGTTGCAGGCGAGGTTCTGCAGCAGCGCGAGCGCGCCGGGGCCGTGCACCTCGTATTTGGAGAACGAGCTCATGTCGATCAGCGCGACGCGCTCGCGCACCGCGCGATGCTCGGCGCCGATCGCGTCGAACGCGGGTCCGCGCTCGAACGACGGGATCTCGACCGCCGGCGTTCCCGGCGGCGCGAACCAGTTCGGGCGCTCCCAGCCGAACTTGTTGCCGTAGACCGCGCCGGCGGCCTTCAGCACGGCGTGCAATGGGCTGCGCCGCGCGTCGCGGCCGGCGTCGGTCTCCGGCGCGGGCCAGGCGACGTGATAGTAGCGGCTGTAGCTCTCGACGGCCCGCGCGTACATGAAGGCCTTGACCGAGTGAGGGGCGCCGAAGCGGCGCACGTCGAATGGCCACAGGTCCATTCCCGGATCGCCGTCGACGATCCAGTTGGCCATCACCCAGCCGGCGCCGCCCGACGCCGCGATGCCGGACGTGAAGCCGCAGCAGAGGTAGAAGTTGTCGAGCTCGGGCGAGAGGCCGATGATCGGCTCGCCGTCGGCGGTGATCGGGATCGGGCCGTTGATCATCTGCCGGATCCCGAATTCGTTCAGTGCCGGTATCCGTGCGGCGGCCGCCTCGGCTATCGGCGCGAACCGCTCGAAATCCGGCTGCAGCAGCTCGGGACCGAAGTCCGCGCGGATGCCGTCGACGCCCCACGGCGGCGTGTTCGTCTCCCAGCCGCCGACCGCGAGCGCGCCGGGCTCGGGCTTGACGTAGAAGTTGCCGTCGGGGTCGCGCAGCGTGGGCAGGTCCGCCGCGATGCGCGCGGTCTTCTCGGTGACGAGATACTGGTGCTCGACCGCGCAGGCGGGCACGCGCGTACCCGCCATCGCCGCGATCTCGCGGCCCCACATGCCGGTCGCGTTGATCACGCACTCGGTCGCGATGTCCCCGGCGTCGGTGACGACCGCGGTCACGCGCCTTCCGGAGCGCTTCAGCCCGGTCACGCGCACGCCCTGCGCGATTCCGATGCCGCCGGCGCGGGCCCCGGCCGCAAAGGCGTTGGTCAGGCTCGTCGGATCGACGTAACCGTCACCCTCGATCCATGCGGCGCCGACCACGCCCTTGGTCTCCAGCAGCGGAAACAGGTCGCGGGCCTCTCGTGGCGACACCAGATCGACCTGGAAGCCGAAGCCCTTGGCCATCGTCGCCGAGCGCTTGAGCTCCAGCCAGCGCGCCGGCGACGAAGCGAGGCGCAGGCTGCCCACACCCCGCCAGCCGGTGGCCTGCCCGGTTTCGGCTTCGAGCTTGCCGTACAGCTCGGCGCCGTAGCGCATGAGGCGCGTCAGGTTGCTGCTGCTCCGGAGCTGGCCCACCAGTCCCGCCGCGTGCCACGTTGCGCCGTGAGTGAGCTGCAGGCGCTCGAGCAGCAATACGTCCCGGACGCCGCGCTGTGCAAGGTGATAGGCGATGCTGCAACCGATGACGCCGCCGCCGATGATGACGATGCGGCTCTGCTGGGGCAGGGACATAGGAGGGCGAATCTAGCACAATGCCGGCCGGCCGGAACGCCGGGCCCGCGCGCGAATGGCGTCCCTGCGCAACGCGGCGTCGCATACGGATCAGCCCTCGCCCGCGCCTCCCACCATACTCGAACGATGCCCCCTTCCGGCGCAGGAGAAATCATGGACGAGCCGCAGCCAGCGTCGCCACGTGCCCGTCGCGCCGGCGGGCGCGAGGCCAAACGGGCCGCGCGTTCGGCGCGTGCCGGCACGTCGATGCCCTACATCACGCGCAGGATCGGCGTGTACGAAGTGCTGGACGAGGAGGGCCTCGCGACGATCGAGCGCAACGCCGACATCATCCTCGCGGAGATCGGCATCGAGTATCGCGACGATCCGGAGGCGCTGGCTGTCTGGAAAGCTGCCGGCGCCGACATCGACGGCGAACGCGTGCGCTGTCCGCCCGGCATGTGCCGCAGCATCGTCCAGGCCAGCGCGCCGCGCGAGTTCGTCCAGCACGCGCGCAATCCGGCGCGCAGCGTGCCCATCGGCGGCAGGCACACGGTCTTCGCGCCGTCGTATGGCTCGCCGTTCGTGCGCAACCTCGACGAGGGCCGCCGCTACGCGACCATCGAGGACTTCCGCAATTTCGTCAAGCTCGCGTACATGGCGCCGTCGCTGCATCACTCCGGCGGCACGATCTGCGAGCCGGTCGATCTGCCCGTGAACAAGCGGCACTTCGACATGGTGTACAGCCACATGAAGTACAGCGACAAGCCGTTCATGGGCTCGGTGACCCACCCGGAGCGCGCACAGGACTCGGTCGAGATGGCGAAGATCCTGTTCGGCGACCAGTACCTCGATCCGGCGACGGCCAAGCCGCGGACGGTGATCATCAACCTCATCAACGCGAACTCGCCGATGACCTTCGACGCGACGATGCTCGGCGCCGCCAAGGCCTACGCGCGGGCCAATCAGGCGACGATCATCACGCCCTTCATCCTCGCCGGCGCGATGTCGCCGGTCACGGTGGCGGGCACCGCCGCGCAGACGCTGGCCGAGGCGCTCTCCGGGATGGCGTTCGTGCAGCTGATCGCGCCGGGCGCGCCGGTGGTGCTCGGCAGCTTCGCGTCGTCGATTTCCATGCAATCCGGCGCGCCGACGTTCGGCACGCCCGAGCCTGCGCTGGTCCTGTACGCGATGGCGGCGCTCGCGCGCCGCCTCGGCGTGCCGTTTCGCTCGGGCGGCGCGCTTGTGCGGCTCGAAGATCGCCGACGCGCAGGCCGCCTACGAGTCGGCCAACACGCTGCTGCCCACCTGCCTCGCCGGCGTGAATTTCGTGCTGCACACCGCCGGCTGGCTGGAAGGCGGGCTCGCGATGGGCTACGAGAAATTCGTGATGGATGTCGACCAGGCCGGCATGATGCACACGCTGCTCGCCGGCATCGACCTGTCCGAGAACGGCCAGGCGATGGACGCGATCCGCGAAGTCGGCCCCGGCAAGCACTTTCTCGGCTGCGCGCACACGCAGGCGAATTTCGAGACGGCGTTCTACCGTTCGCCCATCGCCGACAACAACAGCTACGAGCAATGGGAAGCCGAAGGCAGCCAGGATCTCGCGCAGCGCGCCAACGCGAGCTGGAAGAAGCAGCTCGCGAGCTATGAAGCCGCCGCCGCTCGACCCTGCGGTCGACGAGGCGCTGCTCGACTACATGAACCGGCGCAAGGCGTCGTTTCCGGATTCGAAGTTCTGATCACCCGGACCAGATCGCGTCCCGGAGCGGCGTGATGCGGTGCTCCGCGGCGCCGACCGGACGGAGCAATCCGCGGCGCTCAGAGTCGCGCCAGAAACCGTGCGATGCCGTTCCAGAACTCGGCCGTGGCACCGAGCGTGTTGTGATCGCTTCCCGGCACCACCTGCCAACTTTTCGGTCCGGCCCAGGCGTCGTAGAGCGCGCGGGAACGCTCAACCGGAATGATCGTGTCCGAGCCGGCCACGATGGCGAGCATCGGCGCCTGGATGCGAGTGGCATCGGCGCGCGCATCGAAGCGATGGCGCAGCAGCAGCGAGACCGGCAGCCACGGATAGTGGTGGGTGCCGATCGCCGCCAGGCTGTCGAAAGGTGACACCAGCACCACAGCTGCGACCGGCCGTTCCGCAGCCACGCGCGCGGCCAGCGCGGTCCCCAGGCTGCGACCGAACACCACGATGCGATCGCGGTCGACGTCCTCCCGGCCCGCGACCGCGTCGTAGATCGACAGCGCATCGGCGGCGAGCGCGCGTTCGCCCGGCGAACCTTCGCTGGTGCCGTAGCCGCGGTAGTTGATCGCGACGATCGACCAATCGCGCGGCCAGCGCGGATCGGCGAGCGTATGCGAGACCTCTTCGGCGTTGCCGCCGAAGAAGAGGAGTGTCGGCGCCGGCACTTACGCTTCCCGCGGCGATCCAGCCGCGAAGGCGGGTGCCGTCGGTGGCCGTGACCGTGAAGGGAGCGGCGTGGGCGGGCAGGTGCGCCGTGGACCTGACCGGCTGCGGGAAAAAGATCAGGCCGTCCTGCGCCAACCACGCTGCCGCGGGGACGCCGATCGCGATTGCAGCGACGAGGAGGAGCCATTCCATCAATGTTCGCCGCCGGCACGGCGGCCCGCTCGACGGCCGGCGGCACCATTGGATCGCCGATGAAGAGCGCTGCGATCATGCCCCGGACCACGTCGGGATTGTACGTGAGGGGCAGCGGACCGGGTGTGCTGTGCAGCGAAAGCAGGATGGCGAGCTGCACCGCCGTGGTGCCCGATCCCGGTACGCCGAGCGCCAGCATTGGAACGAGGGCGCCGCCCGCCGCCGCGTCATTGCCGGCCTCCGGGGCCGTCACGCCGCGCGGGCGGAGGGCTCCGGCGGCGAGTGGACGCACAGGAAGGTGTTGCTGAGCCGGTCGGCTCGCCGGATCATGGAGGGATGGGTGCGGATGCCCGCGGAGCAAACGACATGACGAACGCCGAGCCGAACGACCCTTCCACGGCGGGTGTCGTGCAGGAACTCGCACCGACGGGCCGGCTCCGTGCCGCCATCAACTACGGAAATCCGGTGCTCGCTCGACCGGACCCGGCGACAGGCCGGCCGCGGGGGATTTCCGTGGACCTGGCCCGCGAGCTGGCCGCTCGTCTGGGGATCCACCTCGATTGCGTGACCTTCGATGCTGCCGGAAAGGTGTTCGAAGCGCTCGAGTCGTCGATATGGGACGTGGCGTTCCTCGCGACAGATCCGGCTCGCGCAGCCGGGATGTCGTTTACCGCACCTTACCTGCTGATCGAAGGAACCTACGTGGTGCCTGCCGCGTCCCCTCTGCGCGACGTCGACGACTTCGACCGTGCCGGCGTGCGGATCGCCGTCGGTCGCGGAGCGGCGTACGACCTCTTCCTCACGCGCACCCTGAAGCGCGCCACGCTCGTGCGAGCCGACACGTCGTCGGCTGCGCTGGACCTCTTCCTCGATCAGCGTCTTGACGCCGCAGCCGGCGTGAGACAAACCCTCGCCGTCTTTGCGCAGGCGCATCCCGGGCTGCGTGTGCTCGACCGAAGCTTCACGTCCATCCGGCAGGCCATGGCGATTCCGAACGGCCGGGAGCGAGGCCTGCGTTACCTCGAAGGCTTTGTCGAGGAAATGAAAGCGAGCGGATTCGTGGCGGCAGCCCTCGGCCGCAGCGGCCAGACCGACGCCTTGGTCGCCCCGGCAGCCGGCCCGCGATAGGACTCGACTTCCCGAACAGCTGCACCCGGGCTTCGTCGCTGCCGTCGACGAGTGCCGCAGGCACCGCAAGCCCGCGTAGACTTCCAGTCGCGAACCGCCGGGCGGCTCGGCGGCGGTCTCGAAACCAACCGCCGACGGCTCGACGGCCGGCTCGAAACGCCGAAGTCCGAGAGGAGAAAACTGCCATGCCGGCCATCGCCGACTATCTGAATCCCGACCTGCCCGCCGGATTGGCGCGCGTGACGATGCCCGTGGTCGACGCGACGCCGGCGACGCTCGAAGGCTACGGCTTTCTCGTGGACGATCCCGCGCAATGCGCGATCGAAATCGTGCGCTGGCCGGCGCAGGGCTCGCGGCCGGTGGACCCCGACACCGGCGATGAGGGCGGCACGACCGAAGGCACGTTCATCAGCGAATGGCAGGGGGACATACTGTTCGGCCGCAACGATGCGGTCGGCGGCCACTACATCCTCGCTTACGGGGAGGATCCCGAACGCGCCGATCGCGGGCACGCGCGCGACCCGCGCCGGATCCTGCTCTGGCACGCGAATTACCATCCGGATGGCGGTCAGCTCTTCTTCCCGCTCGACAGGAAGCCGTTCCTGGTTCCGCTCGCGCTGCCGGGCGACGAGGTGCAGCCCGCGGATTTCGTCTGCTTTCGCTGCGACGGGCAGCCAGGGCCTCTACATCCATCCGAACATCTGGCACGAAGGCGTGTTCGCCACCGGCGGGACGCAGCGCTTCTTCGACCGGCAGGGCGCCGTGCACGCACGTGTCTCGGTCGATTTTGCGCGCGAGTTCGGATGCCTCCTCGAGGCGCCGATCCGATAGGAGCCTGCCGTTTGCCGGAGGGCCGGCCCTGAACGCCGAGGCGCGGGGTGACGGCGCGCGGGCCGCCGCCGATGCCGCAGCGGTCCAGAGAGCCAATCCGGCGATGCTTTGCGTCGATGCGCCGCGCGAGGCAGTTGACAGCCAGTTGACAGCCGATTTCCGACTTGTATACTAGCATACAAGTTACCTTCTGCCCTCGCATGCCATCTCCCATCGTTCTGGCCACCCGTCGCCGCGGCGCATCCGGGCTGGCTTACGCGTGGCTGCGCGGCGAGATCCTTTCAGGGCGACTGCGCCCGGGCCAGTCGCTGTCCGAGAATGAAGTCGCGCAGCAGCTCGGCGTGAGCCGGACCCCCGTTCGCGAAGCGATCATCCGCCTGGAAAGCGACGGACTGCTGGCCGTACGCCCCCAGGTCGGCACCACGGTGGCGCCGATCGACGTCGACGTGGTCGCCGATGTCCAGTTCCTGCGCGAAGCGATCGAATGCCGGACCATCGCGCTGGCCGCGCAGCGCGCGTCCGCCGCCGACGCCAGAGTGCTGCGGGCACAGCTGAAGGAGCAGGCGCGCGTCGCGGCGCGCGGCGACCATGCGGCGTTCGTCCCGCTCGACGACCTGATGCACCAGAAGCTGGTGGCCATGTCCGGGCGTCCCCGCGTCTGGCACGCGATCGAGGACGCCAAAGCGCAGCTCGACCGCGTCCGCTTCCTGTCGCTCGAGGATCCGGCGTGGCTCGCCGCGATCCATCGCCAGCACGAGACCATCGTCGAGCACGTGCTCGACGGCGATGCGAAGGGCGCCGTCGCTGCAATGTCGCAGCATCTGCGCGCCGTATTCGCGTCGATCGCGACCATCGCCAAGTCCAGCCCCGAGTATTTTCGCAGCGCGCCGATCCCGCCGGTCGATCGCGCGGCCGCCCACAAATCCTGACCGGTTCGGAGGAACGCTCATGAATGGTGTCATGTCCAGATTGCTCGCGCTCGCCGCACTCGCGCTGTTCGGCGCGGCGCTTCCCGCCGCCGCGCAGACCGTGCTCAACGTCAACACGGCGCTCTCCACCGACGACCCGATGTACGCGGGCCTCGAGCGGATGAAGGCCAACGTCGAGAAGCGCAGCGCCGGCAAGCTCACGATTCGCATCTATCCGGGATCGCAGCTCGGGAAGGACGAGGACGTCCTCGAACAGGCGCGCGCCGGCGCCAACGTCGCCGTGCTGGTCGATGGCGGACGACTTGCGCCGTTCGTGAAGGAGTTCGGCATCATGGGTGCGCCGTACCTGGTCGACAACTACGACCAGATCCTGCGGCTGACCGCGTCCCCGCTGTTCGCGGGATGGGTGGAAAAGCTGCGCAACGCGGCGAGCCTGCAGGTGCTGGCGTTCGACTGGTTCCAGGGCCATCGCCACGTGCTGACCAATGTATCCGTGAAGGTCCCCGCCGACCTCAAGGGTGTGCGCATGCGCACGCCGGGCGCGCCGGTCTGGCTGGAAACCGTGCGCGCGATGGGTGCGACGCCCACCGGGATGCCGTGGTCCGAGGTCTACTCCGCCTTGCAGACCAAGGTGATCGACGGCGCCGAGGCGCAACATCCCGCCGTCTATGGCGCGCGCTTGTACGAGGTCGTCAAGGTGATCACCAAGACCGAGCACATCTACCTCATCACCGGCATCCTCACGTCGCGCGCGTGGTTCGACAAGCTGCCGGCCGACCAGCAGAAGATCCTGACCGAGGAATCCGTGGCCGCCGGCAAGTGGGCCTCCGAGAAGACGATCGAATCGCTCGCCGACTACGAGAAGAAGCTGCGCGAGAAGGGCGTGACGATCGTCGAGATCGACAAGGCCCCGTTCCGCGCCGCCACCGCCGGCGTCTACGCGACGCTTGGTTACACCGACCTGCGCAAAGAGGTCGACAAGGCGCTCGGCAAGTAGCACGTGGGAGCGCTTGCTCACAGCGCTGGCGCGCGGCGAGGATCTCGCGGCGCGTGCCTGTCTCGTCGGCTGCTCGGCGCTGGTTTTCGTCGCGGCCGTGAGCCGTGCGCTGGGCTCGCCGGTGCTGTGGGCGATCGACATCGCGATGCTGCTGTTCATCTGGTGCGCGTTCCTCGGTGCCGACGCGGCGCTGCGCGCGCGCCAGCACATCATCATCGACGTCGTCGTCCGCCTGTTTCCGCAATCGCTGCAGCGGGGACTGCTGATCACGCACTGGACCGTCATCGTCGCGTTCCTGCTGACGCTCGTCGTGCTCGGCACGCAGCTGACGTTTCTCAACGTGCAGCGGCCGATGGGCGACACCGACATCTCGTACGCCTACGTGACGGCAGCGGTGCCGATCGGATCCCTGCTGATGGCGATCACCGCCGGCGCGCAGCTCGTCGGGTTCTGGCGTGACAAGGCATTGACCTTCGGCGGCGGGGAGAGCCCGCTATGACCATCGGTCTCAGCGCGCTGTTCCTCGCGTTGATGTTTCTCGGGATGCCGGTGGCCTTCGCCGTCGGTATCGCGAGCATCGTCTTTTTCCTGCTCTCGGATACGATTCCGGCCGAAATCGGCGTGCAGCGCATCGCGTCCGCGACGCAGTCGTTTCCGCTGCTCGCGGTGCCGCTGTTCGTGCTGGCAGGCAACCTGATGAACGCTTCCGGCATCACCGACCGCATCATCTCGCTCGCCAAGGTGATGACGGGCTGGATCACCGGCGGCCTGGCGCAGGTCGCCATCGTCGTCTCGGCCCTGATGGGCGGCGTGTCGGGGTCGGCGGTCGCCGATGCGGCGATGGAGGCGCGCATTCTCGGGCCCGCAATGCTGAAGCAGGGCTTCTCGCGCGGCTTTTCGTGCGCGGTCATCGCCGTCGGGTCGCTCATCACGGCAACCATTCCGCCGTCGATAGGGCTCATTCTCTATGGTTTTCTCGGCAATGTCTCGATCGGCAAACTGTTCATAGGCGGCGTCGTGCCCGGGCTGCTGATGACCCTGGTGCTGATGGCCGCGACCTGGTCGATCGCGCGCCGCCGCGGCTACAAGCCCGACAGCGCGTCGTTTCCGGGCTTTCGCCAGCTGCTGCGCGAGATCAACCACAGCAAGTGGGCGCTGCTGTTCCCGGTCTTCCTCGTCATCGGCGTTCGCTTCGGCATCTTCACGCCCTCGGAGGTCGGCGCCTTCGCCGTCGTCTACGCGATCTTCGTCGGCGTGTTCGCGTACCGCGAGCTCGACTGGGCGCGCGTCAACGACGCATTGCGGCACAGTGTCCACGATATCGGGATGATCATGCTGATCATCATGCTGTCGGCGATGATCGGGTACGTCATTTCGCTCGAGCAGGTGCCCGCCCACGCTGCCGAATGGATTGTCGGCGTGACCCAGAACCGGCAGATCCTCATCTCGATGCTGCTCGTGTTCATCCTGCTGCTGGGCATGTTCCTCGAAAGCACGGTCATCGTGCTGCTGCTGACGCCGATCCTGGTGCCGATCGTCGTCAAGGCCGGCATCGATCCGGTGCATTTCGGTCTGGTGATGATGACGGCCACGACGCTCGGCAGCATGACGCCGCCCGTGGGCGTCGCGATGTTCACCGTGTGCGGTTTGCTGAAGACACCGCTCGACGAGTACACGAAGGAGGCGATTCCGCTGATTCTCGCCGTCGTCGCCCTGATCTTGACGATGGCCCTCGTTCCGGACATCGTGCTGTTCCTGCCCAACCTCCTGATGTGATGCTGCCGCATCCCGATCAACGTCCTGATATCCGGCTCATGCCATGACGACCACGATCACCGCGATTCGCGCCACGCCCGTCACCGTGCCGCTCGAGGCGCCGCTGCTGCACAGCAACGGCGCCCACTGGGGCCGCTTCGTGCGGACGATCGTCGAAGTCGAGACGGCGGATGGCTACGTCGGGCTCGGCGAAATGGGGGGCGGCGGCGAGGACGCGACACGGGCGTTCGCGGGCCTCATGAGCTATCTCGACGGCCACGACGTGTTCGCGCTCGAGGCGCTGCGACTCAAGATCTGCAATCCGACGGCGAGCCTGTACAACAATCGCACGCAGCTCCATGCGGCGATCGAATTCGCCTGCCTCGACATCATGGGCCAGAAGCTCGGCGTGCCGGTCCACGCGCTGCTCGGCGGCAAGCTGCGCGACACCGTCGAGTTCGCGAGCTACCTGTTCTTCCGCTACGCCGATCCCGCGACCGGCCGGGGCGAAGTGCGCACGGCGGAGCAGCTCGTGGCCAACGCGGCGGCGCTCAAGGCGGCGCACGGGTTCACCTCGCACAAGCTGAAAGGCGGTGTCTATCCGCCGGCGCACGAGCTCGCCTGCTATCGCGCGCTGGCTGCGTCGCTTCCCGGCGAGCGGTTTCGCTACGACCCGAATTCCGCGCTTTCCCTGGCGGACGCGATCGAATTCGGCCGCCACATTCTCGACCTGCGCAACGACTATTTCGAGGACCCGGTCTGGGGGATGCCGCAACTGAAGCGCCTGAAGGAGTTCGTGCCGTTGCCCATCGCGACCAACACCGTGGTCGTCAACTTCGAGCAGCTGGCGGCGAATATCCAGTCCGGCGCCGTCGACGTCATCCTGCTCGACACCACGTTCTGGGGCGGCATCCGCCCCTGCATCAAGGCGGCTGGCGTCTGCGAGACGATGGGTCTGGGCGTGGCCGTCCACAGTTCGGGCGAATTGGGCATCCAGCTGGCGACGATGCTGCACATGGGCGCCGTCGTGCCCAATCTCGGCTACGCTGCGGACGCCCATTACCATCATCTGACCGACGACGTGATCGTCGGCGGCCCGATGCGCTACGAGAACGGAGCCATCAGGGTGCCCGATGCCCCGGGTCTCGGGATCACGCTCGACCGCGGCAAGCTCGCCCGCTACCACGAGCTCTATCGCGAGCTGGGCGGATATCCGTACGATCGCGATCCGGGGCGGCCGGGGTGGTTCGCGCACGTTCCGAACCGCAACTGGGCAGATCCGCGCGTGATCCGGGTCGGGCTAATTCATCCGCTCATTGCGGGCGGATGCCCAGGCGGCGAGTCGTCTTGCCCCATTTGTCGAAATCCGCGCGAATTTCCCGGTCGAACGCAGCAGGCGTACCGCCGATCGGGTCCAGCCCCTGCTCCTGCAGCCACGCTTGCATGTCCGCGCTGCGCAGAATTCGGTTGAGCGTCTGGTTCAGTTTATCGACGATCGGCGGTGGAGTCCCGGCGGGAGCGACGAATCCGATCCATGTCTGAACGTCGAGGCGCGGCAGACCCGCCTCGACCAGCGTGGGCACCTCCGGCAGCAGCGGCGAACGTCGGTCGGCGATCACGGCGAGCGCGCGGGCGCGACCGCCGGCCAATGCCGGCCGCGCGGCGGTCACGCTGGCGAGCAGGACCTGCACCTCGTTCGCGATGATCGCGGCGACGTTTTGCGCGGAACCTCGATACGGGATGTGCACGAGCTCGATGCCCGTCAGCGCCGCCAGCTGCTCGGTGTCGAGGTGGGCGGACGACCCGACGCCGGCCGATGCATAGTTGAGCTGGCCCGGCCGGCTGCGCGCGAGAGCCACCAGCTCACCCAGGGTCGTGACGCCGAGCGCCGTGCTCACCAGCACGACTTTCGTCTGATAGACAAGGTTGATCACGGGCACGAAATCCTGCAGCGGATCGTACGGAAGACGGGCGACGACGTGCGGCGTCATGACATGGGTGGACGTCGACGCGGTGAGCAAGGTGTAGCCGTCGGGGGAGGCGCGCTTCGCGAGCTCGGTGCCGATCATCCCGTTCGCGCCCGCCTTGTTTTCGACAACGACGGCGACGCCGAGCGCGGTCTCCAGGCGCTCGCCGAGCACGCGGCTCAAGAGGTCGACGGTCCCGCCCGGTCCGTACGGCGCGATGATGCGAATCGGACGAACCGGGTAAGCTGCATCGGCGGACGTCGTGTCCGCCGCGAACGCGCCCGTGCCGCCGCAAAGCAGCACCGCGACGGCCAGCCATGGCCAGCGGAAGTGTGGCGGCGGTCCGTGCTGTCATGATTCCTCCTGACCGCGCGATTCGCGCTGACGGCGGGCAATCAACTCCGCCATTCGCGCAATGGTGGGAGCGTCGAACAGGTCGCGCGGCGCGAGATCGACCTGGAATGCGGCCAGGATCCGGCTCGCGATTCGTGCCGCGATCAGCGAATCGCCTCCGAGCTCGAGGAAGCCATCGTCGACTCCAATCGTATCGATCTTCAGCACATCGGTCCAGATGGCGCAGACACTGCGCTCCAGCGGCGTGCGCGGGACGACCGGTGCGGGCGCGGACTCGGGGCGAGCGCGGCCCGCTTTCGGCAGCGCGGCGCGATCGATCTTGCCGTTGGGCGTCAATGGCAGCGCGTCGAGCACGACAAAACGAGATGGAATCATGTAGACCGGCACGCACTCGACCAGGCGCGCGCGGAGCGCGCCAGTCGTCAGCCGCGGGTTGGCCGGCACGACGTAGGCCACGAGGTGCGACTGCTGCGACTCGCTCTCGAGCGCAAGGACCGCGGCATCGCTGACGAGACCGGTGTCGCCGATCGCCGCCTCGACCTGCTCGAGGTCGACCGAGAAGCCGCGAATCTTCACGCGCGAGTCGGTGCGTCCGACGAACTCCAGGCTGCCGTCGGAAAGCCAGCGTCCGAGATCGCCGGTCCGGTGCACGCGCGCTCCTCCGGGCGGCAGCATGGTCTCGGGCCGCCGCCAGATGCCGGAATACAGGTACCTGCTCCGAACCACGATCTCGCCGACGCCGCCGACTTCGACCGGCGCGCCGTTCTCGCCCTCCAGCCACACGGCCTTGCCCGGAACCGGGTAGCCGACCGGCACCGTGGCGCCGATGCGCGGCGTGTCGTGGTCCACCGTCATCGAAGCCACCGCCCAGGTCTCCGTCGCGGCGAGCTGTCGCAGCAGACGACAGGCGCGATCGAAGTGCCTGCGATAGCGCTCGACGCCGTTCCAGAGCAGCTTGCCGGACGGCTGGATGAACCGGACGTGCGGAAACCGATGCGTCTCGTCCAGCGAATCGAGGAACTGGTGGAACAACGCGACGGGCATGCGCAGGACGGCGATTCGTTCGCAATCGAGCCAGGCGGCCAGCTGACTCAGGCTGTTCGTCCTCGCGTCGAACGGGCAGATCGTCGCCCCGGTCAGCAGCGCCACGAAGACGTCGGCCGCCGCCGTGACGAAGCTGATCTCCGCGAGCTGCGACATCGGGTCGCCCGGCGCAATTCCCAGCGTCCGCGCGCTCAGCCACACGCGATGCAGCATGCAGCGATGACTCAGCATCACGCCCTTCGGCTTGCCCGTCGTGCCGGACGTGTAGTAGATGGCGGCGATGTCATCGGCGGAGCGCTCGATGTCCGGCCGTTGCCCGTCGGCATCGGCGGCGCGCGGGTCGATCGCCGCACAATGCAGGCCTTGCGGCGCGATGTCGCGCGCCATGCCGAGCCGGGATTCGGCGCAAAGCAGCAGCGTGGATTGCAGGTCGGCGAGCGTTTCCCGATGCCGCTCGGCCGGGTGAGCGGGGCTCAGGGCGCAGTAGGCACGTCCGGCCTTGAGCACGCCCATGATGCCGGCGACGCCGCCGATGCCGTGATCGAACAGCAGCGCCACGGGCTTCGACCGGTCGGGCGATTCGCGCAGCACGGTCTGCGCGATGCGATTGGCCAGGCGGTCGAGCTGCGCGTACGTCCACGCTTCGCCGTCTGCCCTGAGCGCCGCGCCGTCCGGGACGATGGCGGCGACCTCCTCGAAGCGCGTGACGATGTCACGCTCGATCCCGGTCTCGGGAAAGGGAAGCGAACGCGGCGCGGCGACCGGCGGCACGATCTGCTTCATCAGCACTTCGGTCGCATACTCGACACGCAGCAGGCCATCGATGGCGCCGCCATCGAATATCGTGCGCGCGGTGCGTTCGAAGCCCGCGTACTTCGCGTCGCCAGGCTGCGGCGAGAAGGACAGCGATTGCATCCGGCCGAGGAACTCCGGCCAGGTCTCCCGTGCCGCGCACGGGTACGCGAGGCGGACGTAGTTGTCGCCTCCGAAATAGTCGTCGAGGTCCGCTTGCGGCCGGCGATGGCGATGGTTCCCGTCCTGCCGGCTGATCCGCTCGTCGCGCAGACGCTCGAGCGCGGCGATGGAACAGGCGTCGGTGACCGGCGTGCGGACGACGATCAGCCAGCCGCCGGGGCGCATGATGCGCCGGATCTCCGCTTGCGCCGGCGCGGGGTCGAACCACTGGATCGAGCGGCCGGCCATGACCGCGTCGACGCTTTGGTCGGGCAAGCCGGTTTCCTGCGCGGTGCCCTTCAACATGCGCAGCGATGCGTACGGTCCCAGGCTCGCCTGCGCGAGCGAGCGCATGTCGTCGTTCGGCTCGATCGCGAACGCGCAACCGACACGCTCCGCGAAGTGCCGCGTCAGCATCCCGGTGCCCGCGCCCAGATCGGCGATCACCGACGCCTTGCCGAGGCCGGCAATGGCGACGATGGCCTCGATGGCGACGGGCGAATAGTCCCGGCGGTGGCGCGCGTACGCCTCGGCCTTGCCGTCGAATGCGCGCGTCGTGTCGGGCACGTTCACGTCAACGTGACCGACGGCTGACGCGTCGCGCGATACTGGCGCCCGGCGCGGCGCCGGAGAGCCGGTCGAGTTCGCCACGCGACTGTGCGCGCGCGCCATTGGAGACTTCGCCCAACGCCGCGATCACGGTCGCGAGGTCCGGCCGCGGGCCGCGCAGGTGCGCTTCGAGCGCGTCGCGCATCGCGCGAATGTGCTCCGGCGTCGTGCCGCAGCAGCCGCCGATGATCCGCGCCCCGGCGTCGAGCGCGAGGCAGGCGTAGGTCGCCATGAGCTCCGGCGTGCCGTCGTAGCGGATCGCGCCGTCGACGTACTGCGGAATGCCGCAGTTGGCCTTGGCGACGAGCACGGCGTCCGGCAGGGCCGCGGCGGCCAGATTGAGGATCGCCGCCACGACCTCCGAGGCGCCGACGCCGCAATTCGCGCCGCAGGCCATCGGCCCGTGCGGGAGTTCGCGCTGGAGCGCGGCCAGGTCGGCGGGCGCCATTCCCATCATCGTGCGGCCGTTCGTGTCGAAGCTGAGCGTGCAGACGACCGGCAGGCCCGCCGTCTCGGCCCCCGCGATCGCCGCCTCGGCCTCGTCGCGCGCGGACATCGTCTCGATCCAGAGCACGTCGGCGCCGCCGCGCGCGAGCGCCGCCGCCTGTTCGGCAAAGGCGTCGCTCGCCTCCTCGAAACCCAGCGCGCCGACGGGCGCCATGATCTCGCCGGTAGGCCCCATGCTGCCGGCGACGACGACCTCGCGCCCGCTCTCGTCGGCGACGCGGCGGGCGATCCGCACCGCCGCCTCGTTCAGCTCCGCGACGCGCGTTTCCGCATTGTGCAGGGCGAGCCGGTAGCGATTGCCGCCGAAACTGTTGGTGAGAACGATGTCCGCGCCCGCGTCGATGAAACGGCGATGCAGCGAGGCGATCCGGTCCGCGTGCGCGACGTTCCACAACTCCGGCGCATCGCCCGAAACGAGTCCCTCGGCGAACAGGTTGCTGCCGGTGGCGCCATCGGCAAGGAGCCAGGGTCGGGACGACAGCAATCTGGCGAGGCGGTCGGACATCGGAAGCGGGCAGGGTAATGGAATGGAGCGAGCAATGGCGTCAGGCTCGATTATCCGCGATGTTCGCGAACAATTGGGCCCGGCTCCTTGACTGCGTCACGGTTGTCCGTGGCGACGCGAGAGCGCGGCGCTCAGCGTCGGCGCCAGGCCTGGGTTGTGCGATCGAGCCGGCGCGTCAACAGCACGTGCGCGATCTTCACGGCGGCGGACGTGGCGACGATGGTCATCGCCATGGCCGCGGCCACCGCGGTGAAGCCGGCCTCGTCCATGTTGATGATCGAGACCGCGGCGAGCTTGGTGTTGGTCGAATAGAGGAAGATCACCGCCGACACCGTGGTCATCGCGTTGACGAACAGGTAGATCGTGATGTCCAGCACCGCGGGCACGCAGATCGGTATCGTCACCCTGCGCCATCGTGCGCAGCAGCGACACCTTGAGTGACGCCGATACCGCCTCGAACTCGTGATCGAGCTGCTTCAGCGCAGTGGCGGCGGTGAGGTGGCTGACCGTGTAGAAGTGGGTGACCGAATTCACCACCAGGATGATCATCGTCGCGTAGATGAAGCCCAGCGGATTCCAGCGCGCGTTGAAGAAGAAGATGTACGCCAGCCCGAGCACGAGGCCTGGCACGGCCATCGGCAGCATGGCCATGAGCTGGGCGATGCCGCGTCCCCAGGCGAAGCCGCGCGTCTTCTCGAGCAGATACGCGCCGAGGAAGACGACGACGGTGCCGATCACCGCCGTCCAGGACGCCAATTCGACCGAGTTCCAGTACGCCGCCCAGCCGTTGGTGTCGAAATTGCCGAACTCGTATTTGCTCAGCGTGAGCGTGAGATTGTAGGGCCAGTTGGTGACGAAGGACGCCCAGGCGGCCATCGCGAGCAGCGACAGGATCAGGCCACCGACCACGGCGCAGAACAGGAACAGGCCCCAGTCGCGCTTCGGCGCCGGCTTCGGGATCAGCGGCACGGCGCGCGCCGACAGCAGCGCCACCTGCCGGCGCACGATGATGCGGTCGGCGGCAAAGGCGAACACTGCGGGAATCAGCAGGACGAAACCGACCACCGCACCCATCTCGAAATTCTGCTGGCCGATCACCTGCTTGAAGATGTCGGTGGCGAGCACGTTGAACCTGCCGCCGATCACCTTGGCGATGCCGAAATCGGTGATGACGAGCGTGAAGACGACGAACCCCGCGCTGATGACGCCGTATTTGGCTCCGGGCAGCGTGACCGTGAAGAACACCCGGGTCTTCGAGGCGCCCAGCGCGTCGGCGGCCTCGTACAGTCTCGAATCGGCCATCGACAACGCCGCGACGAGGATCATCATCGCGTGCGGGAAGCAATAGAAGACCTGCGAGATCACGATGCCGATGGGGCCGTAGATCGACGCGCCGAACATCAGGTCCTTGAGGAATCCCTGGTTGCCGAACAGATAGATGAGCGAAATCGCCGGCAGCAGCGAGGGCGCCAGGATGGGAATGAGCGCCAGCGCCTGGAACATGCCCTTTCCAGCGCATGCAGCTGCGTTGCAGCGCATAGGCGTAGACGAACGCCAGCGGCAGCACGATCGCCGTGGACAGGACAGCAACGAACAGGCTGTTCCACACCGATGCGAACAGCGCGGGCGTGGAGAAGTACTGGACGTAGTTGGCGATGCCGACGAAGTTGCCGTTGTTGTCCTGGAAGCTCTTGGACAGCAGCAGCCACAGCGGCAGCACCAGCGTGACGAGCATCCAGCCGATCAGGAGGCAGATGCCGGCGCGCATCAGCACGTCGTCGCGGTCGAGCCGGCGGCGCGTCGCCGGATAGGTTGCGACGGATGGTGCGACCGCGGTCGTCACGGTTTTTGCGGCGCGCGCGGGAAGACCCGGATGCGATCCGCCGGCAGCGTGATCGGCATCTCCTTGCCCACGTCGATCGCCAGGTCGCGCACGACGTTGATCGAGAAATCCGCCACGAGCACCGGCTGTGATCCGTCGATCGCAAGCCCCACGCGGCAGAACGAGCCCAGGAACTCCATTTCCGCGACGCGCACCTGGAAGGTATTGGCGGCACCGGCGACGACGTTGCGCACGACCACGTCCTCGGGGCGGATTGCCACCGTGACGTCGTGGCCCGGGCCCGGGCGCACGTCGAGCTCGCACGCGAGGTCGATTTCGCCGAAGCGCACCTGGCCGGGACCGACCACGACGGCAGGCAGGAAATTCGTGGTGCCGACGAAGTCGGCGACGAACGCGCTGGCCGGCCTGCGGTACACCTCGGTCGGCGTGCCGACCTGTTCGATCACGCCCTGGTTCATCACGACGATGCGATCGGCCATCGTCAACGCCTCTTCCTGGTCGTGCGTCACCATGATCGTGGTGACGCCGAGCCGCTGGTGCAGGCGGCGAATCTCGATCCGCAGGTACGCGCGCACGCGGGCATCCAGCGCGGAGAGCGGTTCGTCCAGCAACAGGAGACCGGGGGAGAGCGCCAGCGCGCGCGCCAGGGCCACGCGCTGCTGCTGGCCGCCGGAAAGCTGCGCCGGATACTTGCGCCCGGCGTCGGCCATGTCGACGAGACGCAGCAGATCGTCGACGCGTGTCCTGATCTCGACCTTGGGCATGCCGCGGCTGGCGAGGCCGTACCCGACATTGGCGGCCACGGTCAGGTTCGGGAACAACGCGTACGACTGGAACACGATGCCGAAGTCGCGCGCGGACGCCGGCAGGTTGGAGATTTCGCGGTCGGCCTGGAAGATGCGGCCCGACGTCTGGATGTCGAGTCCGGCGATCGCGCGCAGCAGCGTCGTCTTGCCGCAGCCGGACGGACCGAGGAAGCAGACGAACTCCCCCGGAAAGATATCGAGGGAGATGTCCTTCAGTGCGACGAACGACCCGAACAGCTTCGTCAGCCGCTCGATGCGCAGGTAAGGGGCGTTCGCCGCCTTGGCGACGTTATCGGGCATGGCAACGAACGCGGCCCCCACCGCACCGACGGCGCAGGTGAAGGCCGCATGGCGACTAGGACCGGGCGGCCCGGTCCTGACGTCACGGCTTCTTGGGCTCCGACTTGCCGTCGTAGCGCTTGGTCCACTCCGCCAGGATCTTCGCCCGATCCTGGCCCATCTTGGAGAGGTCGATCTTGACCATCGCCGCATCGGCGCTGGGCGGATAGTTCGGCGGCGCAGGGTTCATGCCCGGGTAGCCGACGATCGCGTAGTACTTGCCGTACATCTCGTAGGCGCCCTTGCTCACCGCGAAATCCGCGAGCTTCTGCGCTGCGGCGAGATTCTTGGTGCCCTTGACGATCGCGGTCGCTTCCATGTCCCAAGGCGCGCCTTCCTTCGCCAGGATGATGTCGATCGGCGCGCCGCCGGTCTTCTCCTTGGCGCCTCGCATGTCGAAGCCGATCCCGATCACGCTTTCGCCTTTCGCCGCCATCACGCAGGGCTTGGAACCCGAGTGCGTGTACGCGGCGATGTTCTCGTGCAGCTTGTCCATGAACTCCCAGGCGCCTTTCTCGCCCATGATCTGGATCCACGCATAGACCGTCTGGTAGCCGGTTCCCGACGAGGCCGGGTTCGGCATGACGACCGCGCCCTTGTACACCGGCTTGGCGAGATCCGTCCAGGAGGCGGGCTTCGGCATGTTGCTCTTGCCGCCCTCGACGGTGTTGTAGCACATCACCGCGAGCCATGCGTCGAGGCCAGTCCACGTCATCGGGTTCTTGCTGCTGCGGAACACCGGCTTGATCTTGTCCGCGTCCTTCGGCGTATACGGCTGCAGCAGTGCCCATCGAATCGAACAGCGCCAGGCTGGAAGCACCCAGGCCCCAGATGATGTCGGCCCGAGGATTGTCCTTTTCGGCGAGGACGCGCGCGGTGATCACGCCGGTGGAGTCGCGGACCCAGGCGATTTCCACGCTCGGATTCGCCGCCTCGAAGGCTTGCTTGTAAGGCCCGAGTTGATCGTTTTCAAGCGCGGTGTAAACCGTGATCTGGGTCTTTTGCGCCAATGCCGGGCCCGCGATCAGCGCCGACACGGCGGCGACCGCCGCCCCCGTAATCAGGCTGCGGAATATCGATTTGAACATTGCGTGAGCTCCTCTGACGGTGATATCGACTTTTCCTGGTCCGGTCCGTTTCGGCCGTGCCCGGTTTCCCCGACCGCCATTGCACCCGAAACGGCCGAGGCAGTAAAGCGGATTGGAGATAGTAATGCGAATTGAGGGCAACAAGGAGAATGGATGTCGAAAACTCGAGCGAAGAACAGAGGCCAGGGGCGGTGTCCGGTTCTGGGCCGGGTCCGTGCTCGTGCGACCGCGGCATATTGCAATGCAGCATGATGGCGGGCCAATGCGGGCGATGCGGGCGTTGGCGTGCCATGGTTCCGCGAATCGACATTGCCGGTCGTTTGGCGCGACCCATGGTCGGTCGGGTATCATCCGGCGCCGGCAATGCGCCGGCGAAGCCGTGCCGCCGGCGGGAATATGGCCGCTGCGGCGCTGTTCACCTGTCTTCGCTGCGGTTCGCATGTCGACGGCCCGGGCGCACTTTGGAGGAAGCGATGAGGATTCGGTCATTCGGAACGCTGGCGGCGGCCGCGTTGGTTTCCATCGGCACGTGCGGCGGCGCGATGGCGCAGCAGGCGGACATGTCGTTCTTCGTGACGAGCGTGGGTTCCGGCAAAGGCGCCGATTTCGGCGGGCTCGCCGGCGCCGACAGGCACTGCCAGACGCTGGCCGCCGCCGCTGGCGCCGGGAGCAAGACCTGGCACGCGTACCTGAGCGCCTCCGCAGCAGGCTCGTCTCCCGCCGTCAATGCGCGCGATCGCATCGGCAAGGGGCCGTGGAAAAACGCCAAGGGTGTGGTCGTCGCCAAGGATGTCGCCGAACTGCACGGCACGAACAACCTCACCAAGCAGACGGCGCTCACCGAGAAGGGTGGCATCGTCAATGGCCGCGGCGACACGCCCAACCAGCACGACATCCTGACCGGAACGCAGCCCGACGGCACCGCGTTCGGCGGGACGGAAGACAAGACCTGCGGCAACTGGACCAAGAGCGGCGCCGACGGCTCGGCCATCGTCGGCCATCACGATCGCACGGGGCTCGACACCAGCCCGCCGGCGTTGTCGTGGAACTCGTCGCACGCGACCAAAGGGTGCAGCGACCCCGGGCTCGTATCCACCGGCGGTGCCGGCTATCTCTATTGCTTCGTCGTGAAATGAGCAGGACCCGGGTGGCGCGGCGCGCGGCCCGGGCGGAATCGATCCGGAGCGATCGAAGACATTCAGGTACGCTCGCTTCGGGTCTCTCTCCGGTGCCGGGACATCCGCTTCATCGTGCCATGAAGTTCACGGTCGCCGTGGCGGTTCTGGCGATGGCATCCATCGCGCAATCCCAGGTCTACAAGTGCGCGGACGGCACCGGCAGGACGACCTACGCGGACGCCCCGTGCGATGCCGCAGCCAAGCCGCTGAAGCTGCCGGACGAACCCACGAAGAGCGCCACGAACCCGCACATGTGCGCGCAGCTGCTGGACGAAACCCGGCGGCTCGCCGCCGACGCCGAGCGCGATGCGAAACGGGGCCGCCCGGAAAGCGCCGACAATGCGAAGCGCCGGCAGACGATGAACCGGCGCTACGAGGAACGCTGCGTCGGCATCGCTCGATCGAGCGAGGCGAAGTAGCGAAGCCGAAGGCGAAGTAGGATGGCGCCGGCCCGGATGGCGATGACCCGCGCGCGCCGCTTGGCCGCGCTTGCGGCCGGTGGCTGCGTCATCGCGATCGCGGCGTGCGGCCACGTGCCGCCGGCCGAGCGGGCCAAGTCGGGCGAGGACGACGACCCGTGGATCGTCCGCGGGTCGGTGACCGGCGGCCCGATCATCGGCAACCCGGCGGGGCCGTACAGCCCGCGCCGGTGAATCCGGAGTCGCTCGCGGCCGCAGGCGGCGTAGCGGGTCCGCGGGATATCGCTACTCGCGCGGGTCCCGCCGCGCGGCTGTCCGCCGGCCTCGCCCCGTCGTGCCGGCCTTGATCCGCGGCAGCGGCACCGCGGCGCGCAGCCGCGGAAACGGTGCAGTGAGATGCGGAATCGCCATCGCCTCGACGAAGAACTCCTGGAACCGCGGCGCCACCGCCGTCTCGATCTTCTCGATGCGGCGCACGAGGTCTTCGACGGTCGCGCGCGTACGCTGATCGAGGAGCGCGATGCGGGCGCCGGTGCCGGCGGCGTTGCCGGCCGAGCTGACCTTGTCGAGCGCGCAGTCGGGGATCATCCCCAGCACCATCGCGTACTTGACGTCGATGTGGCTGCCGAATGCGCCGGCGAGGCGGATGCAGTCCACGTGGTCGACGCCAAGCCGCTCCATCAGCAGCCGCACGCCGGCGTAGAGCGCCGCCTTGGCGAGCTGGATCGCGCGCACGTCGTTCTGCGTGATGCGCAGCGGCGCGCGGCCCGCCGCGGCCGGGTGCAGCTGGAAGGCCCAGGTGCGGCCGTCGGCGCAGATGCGCGGAGTGCGCGCCGCGAGCCCGCCGTCGATCGTGCCGTCGTGCCGGATGACGCCGGCAAGGTAGAGCTCAGCGACGGCCTCGATGATCCCCGAGCCGCAGATGCCGGTGACGCCGGTCGTGGCCGTCGCCGCCGCGAAGCCGGGATCGTTCGACCACAGGTCGCAGCCGATCACCCTGAAGCGCGGCTCGAGGGTGTCCGGGTCGATGCGCACACGCTCGATGGCGCCCGGGTGCGGCGCGCTGGCCGCAGCTGATCTGTGCGCCTTCGAACGCGGGTCCGGTGGGGCTCGAGCACGCGAGAAGCCGGTCACGGTTGCCGAGCACGATCTCCGCGTTGGTGCCGATGTCGACCAGCAACGTCATCTCGTCGGCGAGGTCGGGCCGCTCGGCGAGGACGACGCCGGCGGCGTCGGCGCCCACGTGCCCGGCGATGCACGGCAGCACGTAGATGCGCGCGTTGCGATGGATGGCGAAATCGATCTCGGTCGCCCATAGGGTCAGCGCGGAATCGGTGGCGAGCGCGAACGGCGCGCCGCCGAGCTCGATCGGGCTGATGCCGAGCAGCAGGTGGTGCATGATCGGGTTGCCGACGAAGGTCGCTTCGAGGATGTCTTCGTGCGCGATGCCGGCCTGCGCGCGCCACGTCGGCGGCGAGGTCGTTGATCGCGCCGCGCGACGATGTCGGTCAGTTCCTTCTCGCCGCCGGGATTCATCATCACCCACGACACGCGGCTCATCAGGTCTTCGCCGAAGCGGATCTGCGGATTCATCGCCCCGGCGGCCGCGACGACCTCGCCGCTCGACAGGTCGCACAGATGCGCGGCGATCGTCGTCGAGCCCACGTCGATCGCGATGCCGTAGACGCGCTCGCGGAAGCCGGGCCACACGGCGATGATCTGGCTGCCGCCGTGCACGGCCACCGTCACCTTCCAGCCGCCCTGCGCGCAGCGCGGGCTGCAGCTGCTGCAGCACGCGGACGTCGCAGGCGAGCCCCGTCAGCCGCCACTCGAAGTCGAGCGCGTCCTCCAGCCGGCGCAGATCGCCGGACGGATCGTGCATGTCGGGCGGCTGCACCTCGACGTAGTGCAGCCGGACCACGGGATCGAGCTCGATGTCGTGGGCCTCGGCGGCCTTGCGCACGACCTGCCGGTGCACCTGGCTGTCGGAGCGGCACGTCGATCACGACGTCGCCCAGCACCTGCGTCGAGCACGACAGCCGGCGCCCGGGCGCGAGCGGCTGGTGGCGGCAGAATTCCTGCTCGACCGCGCCGAACGGCGACAGGTGCTCGGCGCGCGACGTCACGCCGTGCTTCGCGAAATCGCCTTCCGCCAGCAGGATCTGGCAGCGGCCGCACAGGCCGCGCCCGCCGCACACCGAGTCGATGTCGACGCCGAGCGAGCGCGCCACCTGCAGCAGCGGCGTGCCGACCGGGAACGCGCGCCGCGCCGGCCCGACGGCGTGAAGACGACGAGGGCGTCCTTGGTCGCCCGCAACGGAGCCGTGGATCGCGGCGTCGCCCCGGCCTGGCATCAGCGCCCGCCGCCTTCGCCCGACTTCGCGCCGGCCGCGCGCAGCCTCGCCGTCAGCACCAGGCGGCGGCGTCTCGCGGAACCGGCGTATCCACCGCGTGCAGTCGGGGTCGTGGCCCATCATCACGTCGGCGGCCATGCACGCCTTGACGATCTCCGGGGTGCAGCGGATTGGTGATGGCCGAGGTGAGCCCGGCGGCGATGGCCATCGTCAGAAACGCGGTGTTGATGCCCTTCGCGCTGCGGCAGGCCGAAGCTCACGTTGGACGCGCCGCAGGTGGTGTTGACCTTCAGCTCGGTGCGCAGGCGGTGCACGAGCTGCATCACCTGCACGCCGGCCAGGCGGATGGCGCCGATCGGCATCACCAGCGGATCGATGACGATGTCGCGGGCGGGAATGCCGTGATCGGCGGCGCGCTCGACGATCTTCTTCGCCACCGCGAAGCGCACGTCGGGATCCTCCGAGATGCCGGTCTCGTCGTTGGAGATCGCGACGACGGCGGCGCCGTACTTTCTTGACCAGCGGCAGCACGGCTTCGAGGCGCTCCTCCTCGCCGGTCACCGAATTGACGAGCGGCTTGCCCTTGTAGACGGCGAGCCCGGCCGCGAGCGCGGCGACGATCGACGAATCGATCGACAGCGGCACGTCGGTGATCGACTGCACCAGCTCGATCGCGCGGGCCAGGATGGCCGGCTCGTCGGCGAGCGGAATCCCGGCGTTGACGTCGAGCATCTGCGCGCCGGCCTCGACCTGCGCCAGCGCGTCCGCGGTCACGCGGCTGAAGTCGCCGGCCGCCATCTCCGCGGCGAGGACCTTGCGTCCGGTCGGGTTGATGCGCTCGCCGATGATCACGAACGGCCGGTCGAAGCCGATGACCACTTCGCGGGTGGCGGAGCTGATGACGGTGTCGGTCATGAGAGTGGCTTTCTGAAGTTGCGGTCCGGCGCCGCGGCCGGGATGCCAGGGCACGCGGCCGTTCAGGACGCCCGATTCGCCGATCACCTCGGCCACCGCTTCCTCCTGCCGGTAAGCCATCACGTGCACGCCGGAGATCCCCTTGATCTCGCGAATCTCCCGGATCAGGTCCACGCAGATCCGGCGGCCTTCGCGCGCCTGGTCGGCAGCGCCGGCGAGACGCCGGATGACGTCGTCCGGGATGTGGACGCCCGGCACGTGCGTGCGCATCCACTGCGCGGCCTTCGCCGAGCGCAGCGGCCCCACGCCGACGAGGATGAAAGCGCGGGCCGGCAATCCGAGATCGTCGGCTTGCGCCATGAAGGTCCGGAGGCGCGGCACGTCGAAGCAGTACTGCGTCTGGACGAACTGCGCGCCCGCGGCGACTTTCTTCGCCAGCCGGGACGCGCGCCACTCGAAAGGCGGCGCGAACGGATTCTCGGCGGCGCCGAAGAACACCCGCGGCGCGAAGGTGACCTTGCGCCCGCTCTGGAAACGATGCCCGTCCCGCAACGTCGTGCCGATTTCGAGCAGCGTCATGCAATCGAGGTCGAACACGGGTTTCGCCTGCGGGTGGTCGCCGGCGGCCACGCCGTCGCCGGTGAGGCACAGCATGTTGCACACGCCCATCGCGGCGCCGCCCAGGATGTCGCCCTGGATCGCGATGCGATTGCGGTCGCGGCACGAGATCTGCATCACCGGCGCGTAGCCGACGCGCGTCAGCAGCGCGCAGACGGCCAGGCTCGACATGTGGCAGTTGGCGCCGCTGCCGTCCGTCGCGTTGATGGCATCGACCCAGCCGTCGAACACGCCGGCGCGGCGATAGACGTCCTCGGGGTCCGCCGAGTCCGGCGGGTCGAGCTCGGTCGTCACCGCGAACGCACCGGCGCGCAGCACGCGCTCGAGGCGCCCCGGCGACGTGTGTCCCGCCAGGATCGGCAGCGGATAGCCCGGCACCGGCTCGTCTTCGAAGTTCACTGCGTCCCCGCGGCGCGCGCCGGACCGTTCCGCGCCGCCGCGAGCCATGACGAGCGTCCCGCGAGTCGCCGGTCCACCGCGAGCTGCACGACGCGCACGGCTGCGCCGCCGTCGCGCATCCGCGCGCTGCCCTCGATCGCCTCGACCCAGACGCACTTCATCTGCGGATCCACTTCGCAGCCGCCGTCGGCGCGCACGCCGCCGCAGGGGCCGTTGCGCAGCTCCTTCGGGCAGTTCATCGGGCAGGACATGCCGGTCGAGCCCAGCACGCATTGGCCGCACATCCTGCAGTCGAACAGGAATCCCTTGATGGCACGCTCCACGGCGGCCACGGGTCGTTCGATGCGCTCGTAACCGAGCCGGCGCCACAACGGATCGAGCGCGACGGCGGCGCGCTCGAACAGGCCGTAGCAGGTCTCCAGGCCGCGCGCGTGGCGCACCGACCAGCGCCGCATCGCGCGCATCAGGCGTCCCCCGGCGTCGTCTGCGGCCGGGGCCGCGGGGCCGGTGGCCACGCCCTTCGCGCGGATCAGCCGCTCGAGGTCGGCGTCGCTGTAGCGGGACTCCAGCCTCGCGACCTCGGCGCCGGCCTCGGCCTCGAGGTCGTTGCCGCATTCGCGCGGTTCGCTGCGCTTCCAGTCGGCGATGTAGGCGTCGGAGCTGCCCTTGCCGGCGCGCATCGCCGCACGGTCGACGGCCTCCTGAAAGCGCGCCGAGAGCTGCACGCGGATCGTTTCGCGGCCCTGCCTGACGACGACCTGCGAGGGCACGTCGCGCCAGGAGATGACGATCAGCTTCGCCACACGGACACCGGTTCGGCTGCCGCGCGAAGGCTTCGTCGGAGCTCGCCGTAGCCCGTGATCCGATGGACGAACGCCAGGCCCAGCCGGTCCGCCGCCGCGCGCGCGGCAGCGATGCGTTCCGGGGCATCGAGCTGCGCCAGGTAGACCAGGCGCCGGTAGTTCCCGAAATACTGCGTGATGAGCTCCGGATGGCGGTCGAGGCCGAGGCCGCGAATCACCAGCCGGTCGAAGTGGCGCAACAGGAAATCGGTCAGGTAGAACGTGCCGGGCTCATCGCAGGCGAGCGCCGCAAACGTGTCGCCGCCGGCGAAGAATTCGTAGCAATGCGCGCCCGGGATGCGCTCGACGTCTTCCTCCGCCAGCACCGCGTCCAGTTCGCCGCCGGTCCCGCAGTCGCCATACGCGACGAAGATCGACGCGTACCGGCCGCGGTTGGCGCGGATCTTCTCGCGGACGGCGCCGGGGATGCGGCGCGGGTGGTTGTGCAGATCGGCGGGCAGGCACTGCACGTCGAGATGTTCCCATCCGTTCGCGCGGCGCAGCGCCGCGATCTCGCGGGCGAGCGCGCCGCAGGCAATCACGAGCACCTGCGGCCGCCTGCCCATGCGCGCGCCGGACGATCAACCGGTCGCGCGGGCGGCGCGCCGGGCGGCGATCAGCGACTTGGCCGTTTCCACGGCGATCGCCGCATCGCGGCAGTAGGCGTCCGCACCCACCGCCTTGCCGAACGCCTCGTTCAACGGGGCGCCGCCGACCAGCACGATGTAGTCGTCGCGGATGCCCTGGTCCCGCATCGTGTCGATCACCACCTTCATGTATGGCATGGTGGTCGTGAGCAGCGCCGAAAGGCCCAGGATGTCGGGCTTGTGCTCGGCCAGCGCGGCCAGGTATTTCTCGACCGGATTGTTGATGCCGAGGTCGATCACCTCGAATCCGGCGCCTTCCATCATCATCGACACGAGGTTCTTGCCGATGTCGTGGATGTCGCCCTTGACCGTGCCGATCACCATCTTGCCGATCGGCTCGACGCCCGTTTCGGCCAGCAGCGGCCGGAGGATCTCCATGCCGCCCTTCATGGAGTTGGCGGCGAGCAGGACCTCGGGCACGAACAGGATGCCGTCCCGGAAATCGATGCCGACGATGCGCATGCCCTCGACCAGCGCGTCGTTCAGCACGCGATCGGCCGACCACCCGCGGGCGAGCAGGATGTTCGTCGCCTCCATCACCTCGGCGCGCAGGCCGTTGTAGAGGTCGTCGTGCACCTGCAGCACGAGCTCCTCGTCGTTCAGGCTGTTGAGATCCAGTTCGTCGTCGCCGGTGTCGGACACGCGGGTCTCCATACGCTCGATTTGCCGTGCGCCCGCGCGATGTCGCGGCAGGGCTAGGCGCATGGTAGAGGGTGCGCCCGGGCGCTGCTGGCGACGTAGCGACCCAAGCATGCCGATGGGCGACATGCGGGTCGCGGACGGGGCTCAATCCGGCGCCGAGGCGGTATTGCGCGCATCGAGCGCGCCCCAGCGTTCGAACTTCCGGGCGAGCGCGTGCTCGACTTCCTCCGCACGCCTCCTGTCCGCCTTGATCGCCTCGACGCCGCTCTTGTGGTAATCCGCGCGGCACATCCGCTCGGTGAGCGCCTGCTGTTCGCGTTCCAGGGCTTCGAGCTCTTCCGGCAGCGCCGCGAGCTCGCGGCGCTCGGCCATCGTGAGCTTGGCGCCAGCCGTCGCGCCGCGCCGCGCCTCCGGGCGCGCGGGCGAGCCGCGCTTCGGCTTGCCGGTCGCCGGCGCGGGAGCCGGCACGGCGGCGACGCCCGCCGCCGCGACCGCCCGCGCCCGTTGCGCCACCCAGTCGCTGTAGCCGCCGACATGCTCCTGCCAAATTCCCGTGCCGGCGGGATCCGCCACCAGCGTCTGGGTCACCACGTTGTCGAGGAAGGTCCGGTCGTGGCTGACCAGCAGCAGCGTGCCGGGGTACGTCTGCAGCGTGGCCTCGAGGAGTTCGAGCGATTCGATGTCGAGGTCGTTCGTCGGCTCGTCCAGCACCAGGAGATTCGCAGGGAGCGCGAAGAGCCGCGCCAACAGCAGCCGGTTGCGCTCGCCGCCGGAGAGCGCCCGGACCGGCGTGTCGGCACGCTGCGGCGCAAAGAGGAAGTCCCCAAGGTACGAGAGCACGTGCTTGCGCCCGCCGGCGGTTTCCACCCAGTCGGAGCCGGGGCTGATGGTCTCGGCGAGCGTACGTTCGCCGTCCAGCTGCTCGCGCAGCTGGTCGAAATACGCGATCCGGAGCTTGGTGCCTAGCCTGACCGTCCCGGAGTCCGGCGCCAGCGTGCCCAGGATCAGCTTCAGCAGCGTCGACTTGCCCGCGCCGTTGGCGCCGATGAGCCCCAGCCGGTCGCCGCGCATGACGCGCAGCGTGAGGTCGCGCACGAGCGTGCGTCCGCCGAACGACTTCGTGACCCGGGACAGCTCCGCGACCAGCCGGCCCGAGCGCTCGCCGGCGTCGATGGCGAGCTTCACGTTGGAAAGCCGCGCCCGGCGCTCGCCGCGCTCGCGTCGCAGCGCCTCGAGGCGGCGCACGCGGCCCTCGTCGCGCGTGCGGCGGGCCTCGATCCCCTTGCGGATCCACGTCTCTTCCTGTGCCCAGAACTGGTCGAATTTGCGGTTTGCCACCGTTTCCGCCGCCAGCTCGGCCGCCTTGCGCGTCTCGTAGCCGGTGAAGTTGCCGGGATACGAGCGCAGCAGGCCGCGATCCAGCTCGACGATGCGCGTGGCCACGCGATCGAGAAACGCGCGGTCGTGCGTGATCACGATCGACGCCGGTTGCCTTGCGACGAGTTCCTCGACCAGCGCGATCCCGTCGATGTCGAGGTGGTTGGTCGGCTCGTCGAGCAGCAGGAGGTCCGGCGCGAGGGCCAGCGCCAGGGCCAGCGCCGCGCGCTTCTTCTCGCCGCCGGACGCCGACTCGGGCGCCGTCGCTTCGTCGAGGCCGAAGCGATGCAGGAATTCGACCAGTCGCGCCTCGGTTCGCCAGCGCTCGCGCTCGTCGGCGATTCCGTCGAGGCCGCCCCGGACGGCCAGGCTCTCGCGCAGCGAGGACGCGCGCGGCAGCTCCGGTTCCTGCTCGACAAGCACGACCGCGAGTCCGTCGCGCCGCTTGATCTGCCCGTCATCGAGCGACGCCTGCCCCGCGATCACCTTGAGCAGCGACGACTTGCCCGTGCCGTTGCGGCCGATGAGCCCGATCCGCTCCCCTTCGCTGACGACGAGATCGGCGCGGTCGAGGAGCGGATGCAGGCCGAAGGCCAGCTCGGCGTCCTGCAGGGTCAGGATCGGCATGGACGAAGGATAGTGTAATGCAGCACGCATGGGCGATGCGCATTGCCATCGCCCGCTGCGTGCCGGGACGGAACGCTAGTTGGGCGAGCTCTGCCAGACGAGATCGAACGTCGCCGCCATGGCTTCGACGTAGTCGGCCGGAAACCCGCTGGCGCCGATGCCACCGCGACGGCATCGGTCGAATGCGGCACTACGCAGCAGATGCGCGTCCTGCCGCCGGCGTTCGAACACGTGGCGGCGGAAGGCCATGAGGGCGCGCTCCAGTTCCACCACCGGTGCGCTTGCGTTTCGCATCAGCGCGGCGAGCCGATCCGCGAAGGCGGCCGCCATGCCCAGTCGCTGCCGCACCTGTCGCACCGTCAGCCCGCCATGCATCGCCAATCGCTCCGTCGATTCGGGGGCGGGCGTGGCCAGGAACTGTCCCATTCGCGCGTGGTACCGGGACTTCGCGTGCAGATAGTCCCGGACGAGAGCGGCGGCATCGCCGGCCGACGTCGATTGTCCAATGACGTCGAGGTATCCGGAAAACGTCCGGAACTCGAAATTCGCCACGTTGGTCCGGGCCGGAAAATGCACATTGGGGGAAGCGTTGAAATCCGCGCAATATAGCCTGGTCGCCGGCGCGTACGCATCCTGCCACGCCTCGAAACGGGCGAATTCGAAATCGATGAAACCGTGCTGACTGCCGTCCAGCAGTATGTTCGCCGGCTTGAGGTCGTAATGCATGAGGCCCTGGCAGTCCATCGCGAACAGGCTGTCGAAGATTCCCTGCAACCGTGGCAGGTCGAGCGGGTGGTGCAACGGATCCGGATGGGCGCCGGGCAGGTGCGAGGTCAGCAGAAAATGGCCATCGCCGACCCGGGCCCGCGCCAGCAACCGGTGGGCGTTGACGACCCCCGTCTCCGGCAATCGCGCGAGGATCGCGGCTTCGTGCGCGAACGTGCAATCGTCATTCGTCCGCTGCGGACCCGGGCGCGGCACCTTGACCACGGCCATTCGCGAAGCCCCGTCCTCCGTGTGCAGGTGAACCCGGTGACAGATCGAGTTCCGGTCCCGCGCAAATTCGATCGCCCCGCCCGCGAGCACCCGCCGGACCACGCGTCGGATTTCCGACGCGGACACCCGGCAGGTTCCCGAGTCCAGAATCGCGACCTCCGGCCCTTCCCCCGGCGGCGCAGAACCGGCGCACACTTGCGCGCTACCGCCCGTTCGCACCGGCAGGATCGCCGACGCGAAGACGTGCCTTCACGACGTCCTCGATGTAGTCGATCTCCTGCCAGCGATGGCCGGCGAAGTCGATCGCCGAGAACCGGATGCCGTAGTCATCGAGCAGCGCGCGAATCACGAAAAAATAATAGGTGCGCGCCTCGTTGAACCCACGCCGTATGCGCCGATCGAGCGTCCGGGCAAACGCATCGGCGGCGCGGTCCGACAATTTGAGGATCCCGGCATAGGCCCCGGTGAAGCCGCTGAAATTCACGCCAAAGCGCGTGACCCGCCCATCGCAAACCGTCACGTTGATCTCCTTCGGATCACGCACGGAGCTGTCGAAGGCGATCAGCGACTCGGCGTTGGCGGCGAGGAGGCTTGCCGCGAGCTCGTCTGCGAGCACCACGTCGCCATGGATCACCATCAGCGCCCGATCGAAGGACTCGCGGGCAAACCACAGCGAAGCATTGATTCCCGTGATGTCGAAGAAGGGATTGACGACAATGCGGCAGCCGGGCACCACGGGTGCCACCGTGTCGGCGCGAAATCCCAGGACGACATGAATGTCGGCCGCGGGGTCGTGAGTCCGAATCTGTCGCAACAGCCGGCCGATGACGGTCTCGCCGCCGATGTCGATCAGGCACTTCGGAAGGCCAACGCCGGCGCCGCCCATCCGCCTACCGAGCCCGGCGGCGAGGATCAGGTAGCGCATTGCCGGAACGATGGCACGGCGCGGTACGGTGACGCGATCGACGCTTCCGGGCTGCGCCCGCTGCCATGCGCGGGAAGTCCGGTCATCGCAGCCTGTAGGAGATGTCGAATTCGGGCATGCGGCCAGGCGCAGCGGCGGGCGCCGCTGCACGGTGGAAAAAGGCGTCGCGGCCTTCGTGGCTGAGGGTGTCGAAACACGCGCGAGGAAGAGTGTGGAGAGCTCCTGCGGCCCGGGCGACAACGTACGCGCCCTTGGCTTCGACGCGCGCCGCGAGCGCGCTGCGAAGGCGCAGGAAGTCATCGGCCAGTCCATTGGTCGAGGACCGGTTGTCCTCCCACGCCGCCTTGAAATGCCCCGCGGCGCCGGGTTGCGGCAGGAGGACGGGACGTCCGGCTTTGTCCAGCGCGAAGAAGCGCAACAGGTTGCAGTGATTACCCGGGTCCAGGCGATGCGCGTACATTTCCAGTCCGCGCGAGCTCGCGAGCAACGTGTAGGTCGGGTCGGTAATCGAGTACGCCTTGGCGATGCCTCTTGCGGGATCGTCCGGCTGATTGGCCGTGAAATTCTGCGAATAGGCGAACACGGCGCTTCCATGGAAGAGGTCGATGCCGGAATACGGAAACGCAAGCTTCTCGTCGATCCCCAGCAGCGACAGGCAGGTGGGCGCGATGTCGATCGTGCTGGCAATGCCGTCGACTTTGCGCGGCGCAAGTCCCGGGTCGCGGATCGCGAGCGGCGTCCAGATGATGTCCGTGTAGGGCTCCGTGCCGTGGATCAGGCCACCCTTGAAGCCATGCGTCCAAGGATCATCGCCGTGGTCGCCGTAGATCACGATGACCGTGTTCTCCAGCAGGCCCTTGCGCTCGAGGATCGCGCGCATTTCGCCCACCGCGTCATCGGCAACGGCACAGGCGCGGCGGATCTGGTCGGTGAGGCCGTTCGAGTATGGCGATAGCGCTAGGCTATGCTCGATGTGCGTGATCAGGTCCCACACATAGATCGCGAACGGCGCGGCATCGGTCAACTCGTCGAAGCGCTTGAACAGTGTCGGAAAGTCATTCGTCCCCCATACCGGCGGCAGCCTCCCGCTCCACGACCGCAACTGGATCGGCTTCGTGTGTTCGAAGCCGTTGAGGCAAATCAGGTTCGCGTGGTAACCACGCTCGCGCAGAATGGAAAAGAAGTTCGGATTGTTGCCTGCCGTCAGCATTCCCTCGAATTCGGACGACGTGTCGTATTCGAAATCGTTGCCGTGAAAGCAGTAGCCGACGACCATCAGCGTCGACGTCGCGGACGCGTAGAAGTTGTCGAAGACCACCGCCTCGCGCAACAGGCGCATCGTGTGCGGCAGAACCGACGCGAACGCGGCGAGGCGCTGCCGGGACATGCTTTCCAGGTGCAGGACAACGAGATTCTTCATCGCATGCCGACGCCGGCGGGATTCGGCCGGCGCGGGAAGTAGTTCGTGTGTGGGAAGTATCGAGATTCGCCTCGCCCGGGTCAACCGACGGCCGGCCCCCCAAAGGCGCCCTTCGGCGTCGCATGGCGCGTTTGGAGCACTCGCGGTCGCAAAACGCGTGATCTTCGGGCGACGGCTGGCTAAACTGGAGACAGCCCCCGGAAATCGCGGAAATCGGGGTCTGTCCCCAGTTCGGAAATCGGGGTCTGTCCCCAGTTCAGAGTCGGGCGCCCAACAATCAGGGAAACAAAAACATGAAGACGCATGCGCGGGTGGTGGTGATCGGCGGCGGAGTCGTCGGCGTCAGCACGCTCTACCATCTGACGAAAAAGGGCTGGTCCGACGTCACGCTGCTCGAGCGCACGGAGCTCACCGCGGGGTCGACGTGGCACGCGGCCGGGCTCCTGCCGCTGTTCAACATGAGCTACACGGTCGGCCAGCTGCACAAGTACTCGGTCGACCTCTACAAGCGCCTGCCGGCGGAGACTGGCCAGGAGGTCGGCTTCCACGTCACCGGCAACCTGCGCCTGGCGACGTCGCGCGACCGGATGGACGAGTATCTCAAGTACTGCGGCACGGCCAACACCATCGGCGTGCCGTTCCAGATCATCAGTCCCGCCGAGGTGAAGGCGCTGTGGCCGCTGGTGAACCTGGGCGACGGCGCCGAAACGCCGAAGATCGTCGGCGCGCTCTACCATCCCGACGACGGGCACATCGCGCCGGTCGATCTCACGATGGCCCTGCGCCGCGGCGCGCGCATGGCCGGCGCCGAGGTCTGCGAGCAGACCGAGGTGCTGGGCGTCGAGCGCACCGCGTCGGGCGAATGGAAAATCAAGACGAACACCGGTGACATCCTATGCGAGCACGTCGTCTGCGCGACCGGCAACTACGCCCGCGAGACCGGCCGCAAGTTCGGACTCGAGGTGCCGTCCATCCCGGTCGAGCATCAGTACATCGTCTATGGCGAGTCGGCCGAATTGAAGGCCTATCGCGCCGCCGGCGGCCGCGAGCTCGCCGTATTGCGCGAGTCCGACGCCTCCTACTATCTGCGCGAGGAGCGCATGGGCTGGATCCTCGGCCCGTACGAGAAGGGCGCGCCGGCGCGTTTCGCCGACGGCGTCCCCGGCCACTTCGGCAAGGAACTGTTTCCGGGCGACCTCGATCGCCTGCTGCCGCACGTCGAGGCGGCGATGAAGCGGGTGCCCTGTCTCGAGCATGCCGGCATCAAGACCATCGTCAACGGCCCCATCGCCTACACCCCGGACGGCAGCCCGCTGGTCGGTCCGGCGTGGGGATTGCGCAATGTCTGGCTGAACGAGGGCCACAGCTTCGGCGTCACGGCCGCCGGCGGCGCGGGATGGCAGCTCGCCGAGTGGATCGTCGAGGGCGAGCCCGGCATCGACATGCTGGGCGTCGACCCGCGCCGGTTCGGCGCGTACGCCGGCAAGCGCTATACCGTGCGCAAGAACGAGGAGACGTATCGCAACGTCTTCACCATCCATTATCCGGACGAGGAGCGCGAGGACGCGCGCCCGGCCAAGACCAGCGCCGTCTACGAGAAGCTGAGCCAGATGGGCGCCGTCTGGGGGCAGCGCTACGGCTGGGAGCGCGCGAACTGGTTCGCGCCGCCCGGGGTGGCCCGCAAGGACGCGTGGAGCTTCCGGCGCAGCAATTACTTCGAGCACGTCGGCGACGAGTGCCGGCGGATGCGCGACGCCGTAGGCGTGATCGACCTCACGCCGTTCACGAAGCACGAGGTGACCGGTCCCGGCGCGGAAGGCTGGCTCGACTCGCTGGTCGCGAACAAGGTCCCGGTCAAGCCGGGCCGCATCGCCCTGTGTCACGCGCTGACGAAGCGCGGCGGGATACGCTCCGAATTCACGATCACGAAGCTGGCGGAGCACCGTTTCTATGTCGTGAGCGCCGGCGCGGGCGAGCGCTACGACAGCGACTATCTCCACGGGATGCTGCCGGGCGACCGGAGCGTCGAGTTGCGCAACGTCACCACCAGCCGCGGCACGTTCGTCGTCGCCGGCCCCAACGCGCGCGCGGTGCTGGCGCAGTTGACCGACGCCCCGCTCGACAACGCGAATTTTCCATGGTTGAGCGGCCGGGTGATCGAGGTCGGGTTCGCCACCGACGTCTACGCGCTGCGCGTGAACTTCATCGGCGAGCTCGGCTGGGAGCTGCACTTCCCGATCGAGTACGCGAACGGCCTCTTCGAAACCCTCTTCACCGCCGGCCGCGAATTCGGCATCGGCATGGTCGGCATGCGGGCGATGGAGTCGATGCGCATCGAGAAATCCTACCGGATGTGGGGCTCCGATCTCACGCCGGAGTACACGCCGTTCGAGGCGGGCCTCGATCGCTTCGTGCGCATGGACAAGGGCGAGTTCATCGGCAAGGCAGCGCTCGCCCGGCAGCTGGCCGCCGGCGTGCCGCATCGCTTCGTCACGCTCGAAGTCCACGGCGTGACCGACGCCGATCCTCTGGGCAACGAGCCGTTGTTCGCGCAGGGGTCGCTGGTGGGCCGCGCCACGGCCGGATGCTACGGGCACGTGCTCGGCAAGAGTCTCGCGCTCGCCTATGTCAAGCCGCAGCACGCCGAGGCGGGCGCGGAAATGGAGATCGAGATTCTCGGCGAGCGCCGGAAGGCCGTCGTGTTGGGCGAATCCCCGTACGATCCGGAAAGCCGGCGGCTGCGCGCCTGATGACGACCCCTCCGGCGCTGCAGGCCAGCGGGGCGTCAGACGATCGGCGCGCTCACTTTTTCGCCGCGCTCGAACACGACCTGCGCGCGGCCCACGAGCAGCGCGTCGAGCGGGCCGATGCGGTCGATGTCCTTGCGGGCATACGGAAGGCTGTGCAGGATGTAGCGCATCGCGTTCAGCCGCGCCCGCTTCTTGCAGTCGGACTTGATCACGGTCCAGGGCGCGTCGGCCGTGTCGGTGTAGAAGAACGTCGCCTCCTTGGCCTTCGTGTACTCGTCCCATTTGTCGAGCGAGGCGAGGTCGATCGGCGACAGCTTCCACTGCTTGAGCGGGTGCGCCTCGCGCTCCTTGAAGCGTCGGCGCTGCTCCTTCCGGCTCACGGAGAACCAGAACTTGATGAGCCGGATGTTGTTGTGCACCAGCATGCGCTCGAACTCCGGCGTCTGGCGCATGAACTCCAGGTACTCCTGCTGGGTGCAGAAGCCCATGACGCGCTCGACGCCGGCGCGGTTGTACCACGAGCGATCGAACATCACGATCTCGCCGGCGGTCGGCAGATGGCGAACGTAGCGCTGGAAATACCACTCGCCGCGCTCCGCGTCGGTCGGCTTCTCGAGGGCGACGACGCGCGCGCCCCGCGGGTTCAGGTGTTCCATGAAGCGCTTGATGGTGCCGCCCTTGCCGGCCGCGTCGCGGCCCTCGAACAGGATCACGATCTTCTCGCCGGACTCCTTGACCCACGCCTGCAGCTTGAGCAGCTCGACCTGCAACCGGTACTTGTGCCGCTCGTAGCTCTTGCGCGACATCAGGTTCTTGTAGGGATAGCCGCCGGAGCGCCAGTCGTCGGCGAGCTCGTCGTCCGCCGTGTCCGGCAATTCGCGCGCGAGCGCCCGCTGCTTCTTCAGCACCAGCTTCATCAACAGCGCGGCTTCGACCGGCGAACGTCCGGCCAGAACGTCCTCGAGCGCGTTGACCTGTGCCTCGCGCGCCGCGTCGATGCTCTCGCTCACCGCATGTCTTTCGATGGCCTCCGTGCTGCCGGTCGGGCCGATGTCGCCCGCCGATGCGGGGCGCGGCCGGCCGGGGCCGCGGGGCGGCGCGGCGGCGGCGGGTTGGGAAGCGGCCTTCGCGGCGGTCAGCCACGACTGTCAATCGTTTCGCAGGCATTGGCGGGTCCTCAATCGTTGCGTTTCACGAATCCGCGACGCACCGCGCGAACGCAAGCAACACTTTCCCCTTCGGCGACATCGGCACAGCCGCCATGGGGATCGCGGAGGGACGGACGGGCGCTCGTCGCACGACCGGTGCGGCGAGCCGGCGAGCGCGCGGGCAGCCGATTATACGTCGGCCCGGATCGACGGTGCCATGGTGCCGGCCGCCTTCCCGTCGCGCGGGGACCCGACACGGTGCGCGTTCGCGATCGGGCCGGCGGACCGCGCCGCCCGCTCGCGCAACATGGTACGTTTCCGGTTTCGACTCCCCCTTCCGCGACCACGAGTCATCGGCAGATGCAGCCCGCGCAATTGGATCGCACGAGGAAGGCGATCGTCTTTGCCCTGGCGGGCTGGTCGGGGTTCTTCGTCATGGCTGTCGAGCTCCTGAGCGGACGCGTGCTCGCCCCGAGCTTCGGCAACAGCATCTACGTCTGGGGTGCGGTGATCACGGTCTTCATGCTGGCACTGGCCGTGGGATATCTGCTGGGCGGACACTTTTCCGTCTATTCTCCCAGCCTCCGGCGCCTCGGCGCGTTGCTGATCGCGGCCGGCGTGGCGACGTTGCCGGTGGTGTTTTTCGGTGATTCCGCGCTCGACTGGATATTCGACCGCGTCGATCGATCCGCGGTATGGCTCGCTGCTCGCTTCGTCGCTGTTGTTTTTCGTGCCGACGGCGATTTCCGGCGCCGTGTCGCCGTACGCGGTTCGCCTGCTCGTCTCCAGCCTGCACGGCAGCGGCAAATCGGCCGGCTCGCTCTATTTCGTCTCGACCTTCGGCAGCGCGGCGGGCACGATACTCACGTCGTTCTACCTCGTCCTGCTCTTCGAGGTGAACGCGATCCTGCTCGGAATGATGGCGGTCTCGGTCGGCCTCGGGCTCTGCGCCGTCATGTTCGGCGGGCCGCGGCGATGAAAGCCGGGCCCGTTCTCCGGTTGGCGTTGGCGGGCGTGCTGGCGGTCGCCGCCATCCCGGCGGGCGCAGCGGAGCTGCACACCGAGCGGTCTCTCTACCGCAACATCGTCGTCTACGACGACGACGGGCTGCGCTGCATGAAGTTCGGCCGGCACGCGGCCGGCCGGCAAACCTGCATGTCGCTTGCGGATCGCGACCGGCTCGTCTTCGACTACACGCGGATGATGATGGCCGCGCTGTACCTCAACCCGTCGCCGCAGCGCGTGCTGATCATCGGGCTCGGTGGCGGCACGTTGCCGGGCGCGCTGCAGAAGATCCTTCCCGCCGCGCGGATCGACGCTGTCGAAATCGATCCGGCCGTCGTGCGCGTGGCCGGAACATATTTCGGTTTCGTGCCCGGGCGGCAGACCACGGTGTACGAGGAGGACGGGCGCGTGTTCGTCAAGCGCATGCAGAAGCGGCAGATCCGGTACGATCTGGTGCTGCTCGACGCGTTCGACCACGAGTACATTCCCGAGCATCTCCTCACCCGCGAGTTCCTGCTCGAAGTCGGGAGCATCCTGGCGCCCGGAGGGGTGCTGGCCGCGAACACATTTGCGACCAGCCGGCTGTATCATTTCGAGTCGGCGACCTACTTCAGTGCCTTCGGTGACTTCTACCGCCTGAAGCGCAGCAACCGGGTGATTCTCGTGCGGCCCGGAGGATTGCCCGGCCGCGACGAGCTGGCGAGCAATGCGGGCATCGCTGGAAGACAGGCTCCGGCCGCTCGGCGTGGGAAGGGAATGGCTGTTGCCGCTCATCGAGGTCGAGTCCGGCTGGCCGCCGGACACGCGCGTGCTCACCGACCAGTATTCGCCGTCGAATCTGCTGAACGTACCCAATTGACTCCAGGTCCACCCAGCCCATGATCACGAAGCTCTTTTCCCGTTCGGCGCTGCACGAGCATCCGGACCCGGCGCAGCGGGTGCAGGGCGTGGCAGCGTTGGCGCCGGATTCCGGCGAGCTCGCGCAGCTGGTCGCCGCGGACCCCGCGCCGGAGGTCCGCGCGGCCGCCGCCAATCGATGCACCGATCTCCCGGCGCTCGCCGGTGCGCTGGCGACCGAAGCTGATCCGGCGGTCCGGGCTGGCCTGGTGGCGACACTCGGCAACGTGCTCGCGGAAGCGACGGACGGCGCGAGCGCCGTGGCGCTGCTCGAGGCTGACCACTGCACCGACGCGATCCGCGCCGAAGTGGCGCGCCGCACGCCCGACGCCGAGCGGCGACGGGTCGCCGTGGCGGGCATTCGCGACGAGGGCCGGTTGGTCGAACTGGCGCTGAGCGCGGAGCGCGCCGAGCTGCGCCTGGACGCCGCGGAGCGCGTCCACTCGGCGCAAAACCTGCGCGCGCTCGCCGACGCGGCGAAGAACAAGGACCGCGGCGTGACCCGGCTCGCCCGGCAGCGCCTCGCGGCGATCGCCGAGCGCGCGGGGCAGGAGACCGAGGCCGACGCGATTGTCGAGCAGCTGCAGGCGCTGACGGCCAAGCCCGGCCCGGTTCTCACCGCGGCGGTCGAACTCGATCGGCGCTGGCAGGCGCTCGACATGAGCGGTGACGCCGCGCGCCGCGCGCGCTGGGAAGCGGCCCGGCAGGCGCTGCAGGCGCGGTTCGACCGCGAGCAGGACGCGCAGCGGGCGCGCTCGCAGTTCGAGCGCCGGCTGCGCGAATGGATGGAGGGGTTGCAGCCGCCCGCTGCCGTGGACGCGCTCGACGGCCTGCGCGCCGAGCTCGCGGCGCTGCGCGCGGCGGCACGGGAGCTCGACGACGGCGCGGCCCTCGAGGTGCTGGACATGGCCGGGGAGCGCCTCGCGGGCTGGGAGCGCGAGTACCGCGCGCTCGAGGGCGCCGAGGCGCTGGTCGCGGAAGCCGAGCAGCTTGCGGCCGGCACGTCCATCGACCACGCGAATCTGCCCGACCGCTGGCAGGCGCTGGACCGCGCGATCCGGGGGCCGGCGCTGACGCAGCGTTTCGAGTCCGCGCTGATCGTGATCGAGCAGCGCCGGCTCGCGCAAATCCAGGCGGCGCAGCAGCTGGCGAACGCGGCGCGGCAGCAAGTGCACGGCCTGCTGCATGCCGCCGAACAGGCGCTGGCCGCGGGGCAGCTGCACGCGGCGCGCGCCGCTGCCGACGAGATCAAGGCCGTGAAGGCCGGCGTCGGCATGCTGCCGAAGCCGACCGTGCAGCGGTTGAGCCGCCTGGTCCAGCAGCTCACGGAGCTCGAGCGCTGGGAGACCTTCGGCCAGCGCCAGGCCCGCGTCCAGCTCTGCGAGCGCGCCGAAGCCCTGGCGACGCAGACGCTGGATGCGTCGCGACTCGCGCTCGAGGTGCAGAAGTTGCGCAGCGAGTGGAAGACGCTCGACGAACAGCACGCGGGTGTTCCGAAATCGGTCTGGGAGCGCTTCGACGGCGCGTGCGAAAAAGCCTACGCGCCGGCCGCCCGGCATTTCGCCGAAATGGCCGCGCAGCGCAAGGAGGCGCGCCGGCAGCGCGAGGAGTTCATTGCCGCGGCCGCGGCGCACGCGCCGACGCTGCTGGCCGAGCCGCGCGACTGGCGCGCGATCGAGCGCTGGCTGCGCGAAACCGATCGCGCCTGGCGCGAGGGCGACCTCGGCAGCGTCGAACCCGGCGCGTGGAAGAAGCTCGACGCGCGGCTGAAGGCCGCGCTTGCGCCGGTGCGCGACGCGCTGGCCGGGGCGCGCGATTCGGCGAAGGTGGGCCGCCAGGCGCTGATCGCCGAGGCCACGGCGCTCGCGGCGAAGGCGACGGAGCGGGACGCGCCATCGCAGGTGAAGGCGATCCAGGCCCGCTGGCAGGAGCACGCCAAGGCGATGCCGCTCGCGCAGCGCGACGAGCGCGCGCTGTGGGAGAGTTGCGCGCGGCGTGCGACGCCGTGTTCGACGCGCGCCACGCCAAGCGGCGGGAAGAGGACGATCGCCGGCACGCCGGCCGGCGCGCGCTGGAGGAGGCCTGCGAGCAACTCGACCTGCTGGCGCAGCGGACAGATGGCGACGAGCAGGAGATCCGCCGCGCGTTGCGCGAGGCGCAGGAGCAATGGAAGCACCGGGTCGGGCGATCCGACGTGCCACCCGGACTGGAATCGCGGTTCAGGACGGCGACGCGGGCGGTGGAGACCATGTTGTCCGCACGCGCTCGGTCGCGCGAAGCCGCCGTGTGGCAGACCCTCGCGGCGAAAGAGCGGCTGTGCGAAGAGCTCGACCGCCTCGTGGGTTCGAGCGTCGAGGCCGATGCCACGGCGAGACAGGCGTCGGCGACAACGGAACGCTGGGCGGCGTTGCCGGCGGTTGTCGCGGGCTGGGAGAAGAAGCTGGTCGCGCGCCGCGACGCCGCGCTGCGCGCGCTTGCGGACCCCGCCGCGGCGGGCGAGCACGTGGCGCGGATGGAGCAAGGCAAGGCCCGCCGGCAGGAATGCCTGCTCGAGCTCGAAATGTTGTTGAAGATCGAAAGCCCGCCGGAGCTGCAGGCGCATCGGCTCGCGCTGCAGGTGAAGCAGCTGAAGGAACGCTTCAGCAGCGCGGCGACCAGCGGTGCGAGGACCCCGGGCGATCTTCTGCTCGCCTGGTGCGCGCAACCCGGCGTGGCCGATGCGCAGGACCGGCAGCGCTGCGAGCGCGTCTTCTCGGCGATGGAGCTGGTGCGCTGACATCGTCTCACGCGGTCCCGACTCCGTTGCGCGGGTGGCGCGCGCCTCGGGCTTGCGCGACGCGCCGGCGCCGGTCATTCGCTCCGCGCGAACGCCGGTCCCACCAGCGAAAAACGAAACTGCGGGGCGGCTCGGTGCCCGACAGCGTCCAGGAAACCGTGCCCGGCTCGCCGAGGTAGCGCCGCTGCCGCCGGCGCGTGACGTCGTCGCCCACGAACAGGATGCGGTCTCCCGGCTTGAGCTTCAGGTCGGGGCCGGGCGGCGGCTCGAAGGTGCCCTGCCGCTCCAGCGTCAGGGCCGCTGCGGCATCCGCACCTGCGGTCCGTCGGGTCGGCCAGCAGGTGGGCGATGCAGAAGTTTGCCGGCGCGCTCTGGAAGAAAGCGCCGAACATGCCCGGCTGCAGAACATCGCATTCGAAGATCCATGCGCTGGGGCCCCCGCGCCGACTTCGTCGCGCACGCGCGCGATCGCCGCCGCCGCGACGTTGGTTTCCGCCTCGCGCAGGTGCGAGATGAAGCGGCCCAGCATCGGCGTCTTCAGCAGTTGCAGGCACTCGTGCACCATCAGCTCCGACTGCACGAACGTGACGTTGGCGTGGGCGGCGTTGATCAGCGCGCGGTCCTGGATGTGGTTCTGGCGGATCACGACGAAGATGCCCGGCTTGATGCGTCGAGCCAGCGTCGTCACCCCCAGATTGACCGCGTCGACGTCCGCCCCGGCGACCAGCACGTCGGCCCCAGCGATGCCGGCGTCGCGCAGGACGCTCTCGGTGTGCTCCCCATGGAGCAGGTGCCGGTCAAGATTGTCATAGACCGCCGGATCGAACGCTTTCCACTCGATTCCCTCGCGATAGAGAATTTCGGCGATCGCGCGCCCGAATCGACCATGCCGAAAGCACCACGACCCGCGCGGGGGCTGGATGCGCTCGGGGCACGGCGAACCCGCGTCGCCGTCAGCCACTCCTCGATCTGCAGAATCTCCGGGTTGCGCAGGCTGACGCCGAGATTGAAGGCGAACGTGTCGAACAGATTGATGACCTCGACCACCGAACGATTCCAGTTGCCCTCTGCGACACACGATTTCGCCCGCGCGACGATCTGTATGGCCGGATTGAGGAGCCGCGCCCCGATCGCGATCGCCTGATTGATGCTGTCTTCACCCGCCAGCGCGATCAGGCCCTGGCAATCGGGGCTGTCAATGCCGCAGATCTTCGAGCACGTCGGCGAGGCGCGCGTCCGCAGTGAGGGTGAGCGGTGGTGCGCGTCGTCCTGAATAGCGACCCGGGCGATGCGTTCCAGGCGCAGCTCGACGATGACAGCGGCTGCCGAGCCGGTCCAGCGATTTCCCAGGCGGGATCCACTTTGCCCGTATCCGCAGAGGATGTAGAACGGCTCGGCGATTCCGCGCACGCGCCAGATGAACACGCCCCGCGCCAGCGTGTCGCGGAACGTTGCGTCGTTGACCAGCGCGATCACAGTGCCCAGCGTGTATGCCCAGCCCGTCACCGAGAGGTAGATGGCGAAGGTGACCCAAAGCCGCTGCGCGTCGTTGAAAGCCTGCGGGACCTCGCCGAAGCCGATCGTCGTCGCGGTATAGCTCATCACGTAGAACGCGTGAAAGATGCTCATGTGGCCGGGATTGCCGTCGGCATCGACCGCCGGAATCAGCGTCAGCCCGCCAACCAAGACCGCGTAGACGGCGATGAGCGTGATCAGCGGCGCGCGCAGGCGCCGCAGGATGAGGAAGAGCACGTCGCCCATGGCGCCGGAGCCCGCGCGGCAGGGCTAGCGCCTGGCGCAGGGTCTCGCCCATGAGCAGGATCACCGAGAACAGATCGGCGAGCAGCGCGCCGCCCGACAGCGAGACGATGACGGACATGACGTTGCCGTCGACCGGAGCTTCGGTGACGTAGAGCCGCCAGACCCAGACCATGGACGCCGCCAGCAGCTGGAACGTCGCGACGAGGCTGGTGGCCAGGTGCGTGGCGCCGAGCTGCGTGCGGTCGCCGAACTTGAGCACCGTGGCGACCAGGTTCACCACCACCGCCGCGAACAGCTCCGTCGGGTGGTGGAGCTCCGGACGCTGCAGGTCGCCGATGAAAAAGCCGAAATTGAGCGTGCAGGCGAAGATGATGAAGAATCCGAAGATGACTTTTTCGAGGTTCACGGCGGCTCCCGGAAGGCGGCGGATCGGAAGCCAAACCCTACCATAGGCGCCGCCGGCAGGGGCATGGCCGCGCTCGGGGAGCGGGCACGTTCCGCCGCCCGTCGGTGTCGCTCGGATGCGATTGAACGCGGCCGGTGGGCAGGGCCGTTCCGCCGCCAGGAAGACGTCAGCCCGGCGCCGGCGTCGCCGCGAGTCGCGCTTCGAGCCCGGCGATGCGGTCGTGCAGCGGCTGTGACGCGGCCTCGACCTGAGCCAGCGTGTAACGCTGCGTGATGTGCTGCGGGCAATTCCAGTCGAACGCTTCGACGTCGATCACGGCCACCCGCTCGACGCGAGCCCGGTAGTCCGGTAATTCGATGGCGGCAACGAGCTGTGGGTCAGCCCCGCTGGCATCGATGAATTGCAGGCGGCCGAGGAGCTTCAGGCGCCGGCGATTCGGGTAGTCCATCACGATCAGCGACACGCGGTCGTCATGCGCAGCGTTGCCCGCCGAGACGAACTGGCGGTTGCCGCGGAAGTCGGCGAAGGCGAGTTGCGTCGGCCCGAGCAATCGCAGGAACCCGCGCGGCCCGCCGCGGTGCTGGACGTAGGGCCAGCCGGTCTCGCTGACCGTGGCGAGGTAGAAACTGTCAGCGGCCGCGAGGTACTCGGCCTCGCGGGGGCCGAGCCCGTCGTTGGGCCCGGCCTCACTCGCCATGCGGGCGTAGGCACCGCGGGAGCCGTGCTTTGCCTGCAGCGCCTGCACGGCGGGTGTAAAGGCGATCTCGGCGAAGGATCTCATGGCGGCGGTCCTTCGGAAAACGGGGGCGGATCTGCGTGCGCGGGCCCGACCTCGGTGCGGGCGGCAACGGAGCGAATGATGATTCCTGTCTGAATAGAAATAAATAGTCGTCAGCGTATTTGATTACTGCGAAAAACGGAGTAATGTAGGCGGATGGACAAGCTGCGCGCGATGGAAACCTTCGTCCGGATCGTCGACCGCGGGCAGCCTGACCGCGGCCGCGGAGTCGTTGCGCACGTCGCTGCCGTCGGTCGTGCGCACGCTCGCCGCGCTGGAGGCGGCGCTGGACGTGCGGCTGCTGAACCGCACCACGCGGCGCATGGCGCTCACCGACGAGGGCCGCGAGTACTACGCGCGGTGCCAGCGCGTGCTGGCCGACGTCGACGACGCCGAAGCGGCGCTGTCCGCGCGCGCGCGGTGCCCAAGGGCCGGCTGCGCGTGACCGCGCCGGTGATGTACGGCCGCATGCACGTGGCGCCCGTGATCACCGACTTCGTCGGCAGGTACGCCGCGGTCCGGGCGGAACTCATCCTGCTCGACCGCGTGGTGGATCTGGTGGAGGAGGGCATCGAGTCGGCGTGCGGATCGGCCGTCTTCCCGATTCCTCGCTCGTCGCGCAGCCGATCGGCGAGACCCGGCGCGTCGTCTGCGCCAGGCCCGCCTACCTCAAGCGCGCCGGCATGCCGGTGCCCCCGCGGACCTGGCGACGCACCGGTGCGTGAGCTTCGCCGGTCTTGCCCCCGCCAACGAATGGTCGTTTGCTCAGCCGGCAGGCCACGCGTGTGACGATCACGCCGACGCTCGCCCCAACCAGATCGACCCGTGCCTGGACGCCTGCGTCGGGGCGTCGGCTCGGCCAGTTCCTGAGCTATCAGGTCGCGGGCGCTGGTGGACGGCCGGAGGCTGAAGCGGATGCTCGGCGGGTGCGAGCCGGTGCCGCTGCCGATCCACATCATCTACACCCGGAGCGGCTGCTGTCGTCGAACGTCCGTGCTTTCGTCGACTGGGCCGTGCCACGGCTGCGCGTGCGCGTGCCGGCCTAGCTGCGGCGCCGGGGTCGACGCCGGGCGGCAGCAGGAACCGGTGCCGCGGCCACGCGTGTGCGCCGGCCGTTGTGATACGTTGGCGGGACATTTTCGCAACGGCGGTGGCGGGGCGGTCGGGTCCCTCGCCCATGAATGGTGTCTCCCGCGTGCGGTTTGCCCGACGCGAAGGTTTGTGCCAAAAGGACGAGAACGTGCGGAAGGCACTGGCGCTCATTGCGCACACGCGACTGGAATACCTGCGGCTGGTCTGGGCATCGATCGAGAGCCAGACGATCGCCGGCCGGCCGCTGTCCGAATCGTACGACGTGCACGTGTTTCAGGACGGGCTGGGAGCCGATGAGTTCGCCGCCGACCGGGCGGGGCACGAAGGCGTGCGGGATCTGCTCGATCGCTTCCGGCTGTTCTGGGTAACGGTGCTGAAGCAGACGGACAATCTCGGCATTGCCCGCCACTACGATTGCGTCGAAAAGCAGCTCTTTGTCCGGAACGCCTACGATTTCGTCGTCTTCTGCGAGGACGATCTGATGCTGGCCCCGGGCTACATGTCGGTTATCGACAGGATGGCCGAGAAATTCCACGACGATCGCCGCGTAGGCATGGTGTCGGCGCATCCCGGCGACCCGACGCTCCCGATCGACCTGCAGCGCATGCGCAGGCACCGGTACGCCCCGATGGGACACAACTGGGGCTACGGGATCTCACGCTCGTTCTGGCAACGCCGGCAGCCGCTGATCGATGCTATCTGGACCTCATTCGCGACAGGCCGTACCGCAAACGCGATCACCGCCTGATCTACGGCTGGCTGGAGCGCATCGGCTTTCGTCCCTCCGCCAGCAGCCAGGACTACGTCAAGACGTGCGCAACGTACGCGCTGGGTGCGGTCAAGCTGTCGACCTGCGCCAATTTCGGGCGCCCCATCGGGCGAACCGGCGTTCACAGCACCCCGGCCCTGTTCTCGAGGATGGGATTCGATCGGACCGTGGTCTTCGACGACGAACTCGACTCGATCGGCGATCTTTCCGACGACAGCTATCGCGACCTGTGGCAACAGATGATTCATCAGGTGGAAACGCGCAACGTCCGCGTGATCGCTGATCCGGAACGGCACGATGTCGGCGCATGGGAATCGCGGTTGAAGGCGGGCGACTTTCACCCGGGCAGAATCGTCCCGGACCTTCTTGCGGCCGCGCCGGGAGGTCCGGCCGGCACGGGACGCGATGGACATGCGCCGGTCGGGCGTATGCAACGCTGCCCCTGCGGCAGCGGACGGTGGTACAAGCACTGCCATGGCCGGCTGACCTGAATGACTCCCCACCCAAACGAGGCATGGTCGCCGCCGGGAACGGACGCGAGATCCGGCGCGGCGATGCGCTCGACGCGCAGCAACAGCGCTCAGGGCATCGGCGTCGCGGGACGTTCGACCATGCCGCCCGACGCCGGCAAGAGTTCGTCCCGCAGGCAATGAGGGCGGCGATCATCACGGCGCCGCGACCCGGCGGCGCCTCGTACCTGGAACGCACGATACGTCAGATCACGCGCTGGATGCCGACGAACGATGTCCGCGTCTTTTCCGACACGCTGGAAGGACCGGCAACGATCGAGGGCGTTCCGGTCACGTACGCAACGCCCGAGCATCTGGAGCTCGTGCGCAGGGTCGAGTGTCTCGGTTCGCTGAACTTTGCCAGAGCGGCAGACTGGGTCGGTGAGGTCGGGCATGGTTGCGTGTTCGAGGACGATGTCGAGCTGGCCGAGCAATGGCATGCCCGTGCGGATGCGCTGGCCCACCGTGCCGATGGGCTGTATCCGCGCGGCTGGGTTCTCGCATTGCTTCATTTTTTTCGCTTCCCGGCCGACTTCGATTCCATCGCCGACCTGCCGCCGGAGGAGGTTCAGCTCCTTTACTGGAAACAGGCGCAGGCATTCTACGGCGCGCAGGCGATGATGCTGAGTCGGCGTACTGCTGTCGCGATCGGCCCGATGATCCGGGAGCACATCGAGACCGCGCCGGCGAGGTGGCTCAACGATCTGGCGATAAGGGATTACTGCCTGAAGACGGCCACGCCGTTGCTGGCCTGCCACCCGTGCCTGGCGCAGCACGTGGGCGAGGTGTCCACCTTTGCGATCGGACGGCCTCCGCCGGTCAGCACGCAGTTCGCGCGAGTCATGCGGCACCCCGACCCCGGGGCCGGCGTCGCCGCAGGGACGGTTGCTGCCGATGCCGGGGTAGTCTTGCCGAATCCGGTCCGGGCCGTCGGGCGCAACGCGCCGTGCCCGTGTCGCAGCGGACTGCGCTACAAGGAGTGCCACGGAATCCTGCACTCGGCCTCGACCGAAACGCAGGTCGCCACGAGGATGCGGGCGGCGCAGGCAAGCCTCGCCGCCGGCGACCTGGAGGTGGCCGAGGCGCATTGCCGGGAGGTGCTCGCCCGAATCGCCGAGCATCCCGAGGCGCTGCGGATGCTCGCCCGGTGCGAGTACGAACGCGGTCAACCCGGCGAGAGCCTGCAGCTTGCTCTGCGCGCGGCCCGTGCGCTGGAGTCGTGCCCGCTCCCTCCCGATCGCGCCTTCCCCGTCTGGACTGACGTCAATTTCATGTTCACGCAGGCGCTGACCGGCCTTGATGGCGAGTTCGCCGCCAGAAAACGGGTCGAATACGCGAGGCGCCCGCAGACGGCCATGGCCGCAATGTACGACCCGCAGGTCACGGTCGTGATCGTCGATGGAGGAGACGCGCACGGCACCGCCGCATCTCTCGCATCGGTATCGCAACAGACCTGGCGCAACGTGGAGCTGGTGGTCGCGGCGGCCGGCACCGCGCTGCGCGACGATGACGCCTGTGTCGCAGCGGTGCGCGACTGTCCGTTTCCGATCCGCTGGCTGAGTCTGCCGGGGGTAAGCCACGCGGCGCTCGCCGATGCGGGCGTGCGCGCCGCCGGCGGATCGTTGGTCAACGTGCTGCCCGCGGGGCACGAATTCGCCCCGACGCGACTGGTAACGATGGTGCGCGCAATGGCCGCGCAGTCGGGCGATTGGGGGTTCTCGGGAGTCGCGTTCGGCGACGCGGCCGGCCATCCCGTCGGACCCGAGCACGACGAGCGCGTCGGAGCCTGGGCCGAGCGACTGACGGCGATTCCGGAGGCCGATACGATCGGATATGCGTTCATCCACCAGGTGTTCGTCGCGGTCGATGCCGGGAATCTCTTCTTCAGCCGGTCGCGCCACCGGGCCGGCGGATTCCGCGACCTGGCCCACACCTGGGCATGGGACTTCTGCATGCGGGCGCTGTGGCTCGCCGAGCCCGTGCACGTGCCGTCCGCCGAGTACAGGCATCGAGTGTCCGAAGCGGGCGCGGGCGCGAGCGGCCCGGCGGGCGAGCCGAAGCGGCGCACGTCGCGCTGTTCGCCGCCTACTACGCCCGTGCCTGTCGCGACGAATGCGTGTCACCGAATCCGTATGCGCCGAGCGTCGCGCATTGGCGGATGCATTTCCTGAAGACGGTGTTCTTTGCGGGACACGTACTGGCGCTGCCGCTCGCGGAATTGGAGCGCCTGGGCAAGACCGTGCGCGAGCGGCTCGCCGCCCGCCGTGCCACGACGATCGAGCCCGGCGTCGATCTTGTCGGTTTCGCGTACGGCGAGTTCGGGCTCGCGGAGAGCCTGCGCGCGCTCGCGAGGGCGTGTCTCGCGGGCGACATCCCGTTCGGGGTGAAGGATGTCGACCTGCGGCTCAAGACGCGCCAGGCCGACCGGTCGATCGCGGCCCATGTCACCGACACGCTCAAGCACCGGTGCTCGGTGTTCTGTCTCAATCCCGACACCATGAAGCCGGTGCGCAGCCTCCTCGTCGAGGGCGCCGCGATGGGCCGGCACAACGTCGGCTACTGGTTCTGGGAGCTGGAGCAGCTGCCGCGGGAATGGGACTACGCGATCGCCGCCGTCGACGAAATCTGGGTGTCGACGCAATTCATCGCCGATGCCGTGCGCCGGGCGACGCCAAAGCCGGTGGTGCTGATTCCGGCACCGATCGACGTGACGCCGTCGCGCCCCTATACGCGCGCCGAGTTCGGCCTGGCCGACGATCGCTTCCTGTTCCTGTTCAGCTTCGACTTCAATTCGTTCGCCTCGCCGCAAGAATCCGGAAGGGGCCATCGCGGCGTTCCGGCAGGCGTTTGCGCCCGCACGGCGGGACGTCGGGCTCGTGATCAAGTCGATCAACGCGGCCAACAATCCCGCGAAGATGCGGGAACTCCGTGGCGCTCATCAGCGGTGACGACCGCATCGCCATCGTCGACGGCTTCTTCACCCGCGATCAGATTTCCGGCCTGCAGACTGTCGTCGACGCGTACCTGTCGCTGCACCGCGCCGAAGGGCTCGGGCTGGGGCTCGCCGAATCAATGTACCAGGGCAAGCCGGTGATCGGCACCGGTTACTCGGGCAATCTCGAGTTCATGAACGAGCGGAACAGCTGCCTGGTCGACTACCGGCGGGTGCCGATCGCGAAAGGCGAGTACATCTGCGACGACGCGCGCTTCGAATGGGCCGAGCCCGACGTCGGGCACGCGGCGCAGCACATGCGGCGCCTGGTCGACGACGCGGACTTCCGCGTGCGGATCGCCACCCGCGGGCAGCAGGACATACGCACGCGCTACACGCTCGCCGCGACCGCGGCGGCGATTCGCCGTCGGCTGGAGGAGCTCGGACTCCTGTAGGCCGCGTCCGCTGCGCGGGGCGCGACGCTAACCGCTATTCCTCAACCCTGCCGCGAGCCCATTGATCGTCAGGTGGATCGCGCGGCGCGTGCGCTCGTCGGTCATCGCCGGCGCGAAGCGCCGCAGCAATTCCACCTGCAGGTGGTTCAGCGGATCGAGGTACGGAAAGCGATTGCGGATGCTGCGTGCGAGCGTCGGATTGTCGGCGAGCAGCGTCGGCAGGCCGGTGATGGCGAGGCAGGCGGCGACGCGTTCGCGCGTGCTCCGCGGCGATGCGCTCGAAGATCGCGGCGCGCAGCGCGGCGTCGGGCACGAGCTCCGCGTAGCGCGAGGCGATCGCGAGGTCGGTCTTGGCGAGCACCATCGCCATGTTCGACAGCATGCTGCGGAAGAACGGCCACCGCTCGTTCATTTCCGCCAGCAGCGCCCGTCCGGCGTCGGCGCCGTCCGGGTGAGCGTCGAGCCAGGCCTCGATCGCGCTGCCGAAGCCGTACCAGCCCGGCAGCATCAGCCGGCACTGGCCCCAGCTGAACACCCACGGGATCGCGCGCAGGTCCTCGATGCGCGACGCCGCGGTGCTGCGCGACGCGGGCCGGCTGCCGATGTTGAGGTCCGGCGATCTCGGCGATCGGCGTCGACGCGCGGAAGTACTCGACGAAGCCCGGGCGTCTCGTAGACCAGCCCGCGGTAGGCGCGCGAGCGCGCAGCGGCGCCAGCGCGTCCAGCGCGGCGAAGTAGACCGCGCGCGCGCTCGCCGAGGTGCTCGGTGTCGACCAGCGCTCGCCTCCAGCGTCGCGGCGACCAGCGTCTCGAGGTTGCGCCGGCCGAGCTCGGGGTCCGAGTACTTGCTCGCGATGATCTCGCCCTGCTCGGTGATGCGCAGCCCGCCGGTCGACGCTGCCCGGCGGCTGCGCGAGGATCGCGTCGAAGCTCGGTCCGCCGCCGCGTCCGACCGTGCCGCCGCGGCCGTGGAAGAGCCGCAGCGCGACGCCGTGCGCGCGGCGACCGCCGACGAGCGCTGCTCTGCGCGCGGTAGAGCGCCCAGTTCGACGCGAGGTAGCCGCCGTCCTTGTTGCTGTCCGAGTAGCCGAGCATCACCTCCTGGCGCCGCCGCGGCCCGCGACCCAGGCGCGATACAGCGGGAGCGCGAGCGCCGCGCGCCAGCATCGCCGCCGCCGCGGTCGAGGTCGTCGATCGTCTCGAACAGCGGCACGATGTCGAGCGCGAGCGCGTTGCCGCTGCAGCGAGGCCGACCTCCTTCAGCAGCACCCCGACTTCGAGCAGGTCGGAGACCGACTGGCACTTGGAGATCACGTAGTGCGGGATCGCCTCGCGCCCGAAGCGCCGGTGGATCTCCGGCGGCGGCCTCGAGGATCGCGAGCTCGGCGCGCGTGCGCTCGCCGTAGGTCGCGGTGCGGCGAATGCAGCGGCCGCGGCGTCGCGAGCTCGCGCAGCAGCAGCGCCACGCGGGCGTCCTCCGGCGAGCGCGGCGTAGTCGACTTCGACGCCGGCGACGCGCAGCAGCTCGGCGACCATCGCCTCGTGGACGTCGGCGTTCTGCCGCAGGTCGAGCGCGGCCAGGTGAAAGCCGAACGACGCGACCGCGCGAAGCAGCGGCGTCGCAGGCCGGTCCGCCGGCGAGCGGCGCCGCGCCGTGCGCGGCGAGCGACGCGCCGATCGTCGCGAGGTCGGCGACGAGCTCGGCTCGGGCGACGCATAGGCGGGCAGGTTCGCGTGGGGCGGACGCGCGGCGACGTAGCCCGCGAGCTCGCGCGCGGTCGCGGCCAGGCGTGCGTAGACGCCGACAGCGCCTGCCGGTACGGCTCGTCCTGGCGGTGCGGGTTCGTCGTCGTGCGCGCCGCGGCAAGTGCGAAGCAGCTCCGGCGCTCGGCGTGCACCAGCCGCGTCGACAGCGACAGCTCGCCGCCCAGCGCGTGCACCTCGCTCGAGGTAATGCGCGAAGGCGACGCCGCCCTGCGCGCGCGATCGCGTAGACCAGCGTCGTCGGCGGTGACGTAGCGGATTGCCGTCGCGATCGCCGCCGATCCACGATGCCCATGCGCAGGAACGACGGCACCTCGTCGCCCGCGAGCGGCCGGTCGGGCTGCGCGCGAAGCCGCGCCGCGAGCGCGCGATAGAGCCGCGGCACCTCGGCAGGAACGTCGACGCGGTAGTAAGTCGAGGCCGTTGTCGATCTCGTCGATCACGCGCAGCTGCGACAGCCGCAGCATCGCCGTCTGCCACAGCGCGAGCACCTGCCGGTGGATGGCCGCGTCGAGCTCGCCGCGCTCGTCGGGGGTCAGCGCCATGCGGTCGCGCCACTGCAGCAGCGCGCGCGATCTCGCGCTCGCAGTCGAGGATGCTCTTGCGCTGGACCTCGGTCGGGTGCGCGGTGAGCACCGGGCTCACCGCGCGTCGGCGAGCCACGCGCGCGACCCGTCGTGCGCCGACGCCCTGCTCCGCGAGCTGCGTCGAGCGCGTGCGGCGATGCTGCCGCGCTGCGGCGGCGAGCCGGCGAGCGCGTGCGCGCGGCGGCGCCGGTTCTGGTGCACGTCCTCGGCGATGTTCGCGAGGTGCGAGAAGTAGCTGAACGCGCGCACGACGTGCAGCACGTCGGCGATCGGCAGCGCCGCGAACAGCGCGACGAGCTCGGCGCTTCACGCCCGGCGCGTCGGCGTCGCCGCGCGGTGGAAGCGGACCGCCGTCTGCCGGATCGCCTCGATCCGCTCGTACCCGCGTCGCCGGTCTGCGCGCGCAGCACGTCGCCGAGCACGCGCCCGAGCAGGCGCGTGTCCTCGCGCAGCGGCAGGTCCTTGTCGGCGTCGGCGGTATTCAGCGGAGCCTTCGGGCGTTTCAGCGCTGCCTTGTCTTCCACTCCGGATGAACGAAGACCGGAACGTCGAGCGGCGGCAGCGGCGCTCGGCCGAGAATGATGTCGGCCGCCTTCTCGCCGATCATGATCGTCGGCGCATTGAGGTTGCCGCTGACCACGGAGGGCATCACCGACGCGTCGACGACGCGCAGACTCTCGGTGCCGCGAACGCGCAGGTCGCCGTCGACCACGGCCAGCGGATCGTCGTCGGCGCCCATCTTGCACGAGCACGACGGATGATAGGCGCTCTCGGCCTTGCGCCGGATGTGCGCGTCGATTTCGGCATCGGTCGTGACCGCGGGGCCGGGCGACAGCTCGGCGCCGCGATACGGATCGAACGCCTGCTGCGCGAAGATCTCGCGCGTCAGCCGGATCGCGTCGCGGAACTCCCGCCGATCGCCTTCGGTCGCGAGGTAGTTGAACAGGATGCGCGGCGGCTCCCGCGGATTCGCCGACGCGAGCGTGATCGCGCCGCGCGAGGTCGGGCGCATCGGGCCGACGTGCGCCTGGAAGCCGTGCTGGTCGACTTTCTCCTTGCCGTCGTAGGTAATCGCGATCGGCAGGAAGTGGTACTGCAGGTCCGGGTGGCGCACGCCGGCGCGGCTGCGGATGAAGCCGCCGGATTCGAAGTGGTTGGTCGCGCCCAGACCCGTCCGGAACAGCAGCCATTCGACACCGATGGCGCCCTTGGCGACGAGGTTCTGCGTCGAATGGAGCGTGATCGGCTGCGTGCAGGCGTGCTGCACGTAGGTCTCGATGTGATCCTGCAGATTCGCGCCGACGCCGGGAACATCCGCCACCGGTGCGATGCCGCTCCGCTGCAGCGCGTCGGCGTCGCCGATGCCGGAGAGCATCAGGATCTGCGGCGAATTGATGGCGCCGCCGGAGACGATGACCTCGCGCCGCGCACGCGCCCGGACGACGTTGCCGCGCTGCAGGTATTCGACGCCGACCGCGCGCGTGCCCTCGAACAGGATGCGGGTGACCAGGCACCGCGGCTCGACGCGCAGATTGCGCGCGCGCGCGCCGGGCGCAGGTACGCCATCGCCGCGCTCCAGCGGCGGCCGCGCCAGGTCGTCATGTCCATCGGGCCGAAGCCTTCCTGCCGGTAGCCGTTCAGGTCGTCGGTCTCCGCGTAGCCGGCCTGCACGCCGGCGTCGATGAACGCGCGATACAGCGGATTGTTCATCCGCCCGTCGTGACGTAGAGCGGGCCGCCGTCGCCGTGATAGTCGTCGGCGCCCTGGAGTCGCGTTTCCGCCGCTTGAAGTAGGGCAGGCAATGCGCGTACGACCAGTGCGCGAGCCCCTTCGCGGCCGCCCAGCCGTCGTAGTCGAGCGCGTGGCCGCGGATGTAGACCATGCCGTTGATCGACGACGAGCCGCCGAGCACCCGGCCGCGCGGGCAGGAGATGCGGCGTCCGTCCATGTGCGGCTCGGGCTCCGTCACGTAGGCCCAGTTGTAGGTGTCGTCGGCGAGCGGGTAGGCGAACGCCGACGGCATGTGAATGAAGATGCTGCGATCCGGCGGGCCGGCCTCGAGCAGCAGGACATCGATCTCCGGCTGCTCGGTCAAGCGGTTCGCGAGCACGCATCCGGCCGACCCCGCGCCGACGACGATGTAGTCGAATTCGTTCCGGGAGGTCATCGCGAAACGGGGCGGTGGTCGAGCAACCGCTGATCGTACACTGCCGGTTGCCGGACTCCTGCCGTTCGGGCCCGCTTCTTGTGGACAGCGACGTCGCAATTTGACAAACTGCTGTCGTCGACGCGTACGGTTCCCGGATACCCCTTGCCTATCATCTTCCCGATTGCGAACCGTTGCGGCGAGCGGCGTTTTTCGGGCGGAGGCGGGCTTTGACGCGGCGCCGCGAAATCGCAGCCGGACGCGCCGCCGCGCGCCCGCCGGAGCGGAAGCATTCGGACCGGCTCGCCACGCGGCACCGTTTCGGCTTTCTCACCCTGCCCCGCTACTCGATGATCGCGCTCACCAGCGCCGTCGAGCCGCTGCGGATGGCCAATCGCGTCTGCGACGAGGAAGTCTATGCGTGGTCGATCGTCAGCCTGGACGGGGCGCCCGTCGCCGCCAGCAACGGCCTCGCGCTGTCGCCGACGGTCGCGCTCGACGCGATGGGGCCGGTGGACGTCGTGTTCGTCTGCGGCGGCGTCGACGTCCAGCGCGCCGTGTCCCGGGAACTCGTCTCCGCGCTGCGCCGGCTCGCGCGCGAACGCGTCGCCCTCGGCTCGCTTTGCACCGGCGGGTACGCGCTCGCCAAGGCGGGACTGCTCGACCGGCACCGCGCGGCGATCCACTGGGAGAACATGTCGGCGCTGCGCGAGGAGTTCCCGCGCATCGACTTCACCGAGCAGCTCTTCGCGATCGATCGCGACCGCTACACCTGCTCGGGCGGCATCGCGCCGCTCGACCTGATGCTCAACCTGATCCAGGACGACCTCGGGCGCGACATCGCGCCGCTGATCTCGGAGCAGTTCATCCTCGATCGCATTCGCAACGACCGCGACCGCCAGCACATACCGCTGCAGGCGCAGGTCGGCGTCTTCCACGAGCGCCTGATCAAGGCGGCCGCGCTGATGGAGGCCAACATCGAGGAGCCGCTGTCGCTCGATGCGCTCGCGGCGTCGATCGGCGTTTCGCGCCGGCAGATCGAGCGCCTCTTCAAGCGGCACCTGGACCGGGCGCCGACGAAGTACTACCTGGAGCTGCGGCTGCGCCGCGCGCGCGAGCTGCTGCTGCAGACGTCGATGTCGATCATGGACATCACGACGGCCTGCGGCTTCCAGTCGCCGCCGCACTTTTCCAAGTGCTACCGCATCGCGTTCGGCTATCCGCCGAGCGCCGAGCGGCAGACGAGCCGAGCATGAGCCGGTATTCGATCGCGAGCCTCGTCCGCAACGGGCTCTCCCACCACCAGAACTGGCAGGCGGCGTGGCGCAGCCCCGAGCCGCGGACCGAGTACGACGTGGTCATCGTCGGCGGCGGCGGACACGGGCTCGCCACCGCCTACTACCTCGCCAAGGAGCACGGCATCACCAACGTCGCGGTGCTCGAGAAGGGCTGGATCGGCGGCGGCAACACCGGCCGCAACACGACCATCGTGCGCTCCAACTACCTGTGGGACGAGAGCGCCCACCTCTACGAGAAGTCGATGCAGCTCTGGGAGGGCCTGTCGCAGGAGCTCAACTACAACGTGATGTTCAGCCAGCGCGGCGTGCTGAACCTCGGCCACACGCTGCAGGACATGCGCGACATCGCGCGCCGCGTGAACGCCAACCGGCTGAACGGCGTCGACGGCGAGCTGCTCGACGCGGCGCAGGTCGAAGGCGATGGTGCCGATCATCAACGACTCGCCGGACGCGCGCTACCCGATCCTCGGCGCTTCGCTGCAGCGGCGCGGCGGCGTCGGCCCGGCACGACGCGGTGGCGTGGGGCTTTGCCCGCGGCGCCGACGCGCGCGGCGTCGACATCATCCAGAACTGCGAGGTCACCGGCATTCGCCGCGACGGCGCGCAGGTGGTCGGCGTCGAGACGAGCCGCGGCTTCATCAAGGCGCCGCAAGGTCGGCGTCGTCGCGGCCGGCCACTCCAGCGTGCTCGCGGCGATGGCCGGTCTGCGCCTGCCGATCGAGAGCCATCCGCTGCAGGCGCTGGTGTCGGAGCCGATCAAGCCGGTGCTCCACACGGTGGTCATGTCGAACGCCGTCCACGGCTACATCAGCCAGTCCGACAAGGGCGAGCTGGTGATCGGCGCCGGCATCGACGCCTACACGGGCTACGGCCAGCGCGGCAGCTTCCCGGTCATCGAGAACGCGCTGGCGGCGATCGTCGAGCTGTTCCCGATCTTCGTCGCGTGCGCATGATGCGCCAGTGGGGCGGCATCGTCGACGTCTGTCCCGACGCCTGCCCGATCATCGGGCAGACGCCGGTCAAGGGCCTCTACTTCAACTGCGGCTGGGGCACCGGCGGCTTCAAGGCCACGCCCGGTTCCGGCTGGGTGTTCGCGCACACCATCGCCCAGGACCGGCCGCACGCAGCTCAACGCCGCGTTCTCCCTCGACCGCTTCTCCACCGGACGCCTGATCGACGAGCACGGCGCCGCCGCGGTCGCGCACTGAACGCACGGACGCGCCGACGATGCTGCTGATCGAATGTCCCTGGTGCGGCCCGCGCGAGCAGAGCGAGTTCTCCTACGGCGGCGAGGCGCACATCGCGCGGCCGGCCGACACGGATGCGCTGACCGACGCGCAATGGGGCGACTACCTGTTCATGCGCAAGAATCCGCGCGGGCGCGCACCTCGAGCAGTGGCTGCACGCGTTCGGCTGCCGGCGCTGGTTCAACGTGCGCCGCGACACGGTCAGCTACCGGATCACGCGCCGTGTACAAGCCGGGGGAATCGCCGCCTGAGCGCCGCCGGGCCGTCCCAAGGCGCGAGTTGCGCCCCCTCGGGGGGCAGCGCAGCGGCCGCATTGGCCGATGCGGCCGCAAGCGTGGGGGCCCATGAACCAGATCTGTCGCCTGCCCGCCGGCGGGCGCATCGACCGCCGCACGCGGCTCGCGTTCACCTTCAACGGCAGGCGCTACGAGGGCCACGCCGGCGACACGCTGGCCTCCGCGCTGCTCGCCAACGGCGTCGACGTGGTCGCGCGGAGCTGCAAGTATCACCGGCCGCGCGGCATCGTCGCCTGCGGCGTGGAGGAGCCCAACGCGATCGTGCAGCTGGAAGCCGGCGCCGGCACGGTGCCGAACGCGCGCGCGACCGAGGTGGAGCTCTACGACGGCCTCGTCGCGAACAGCGTGAACGCGTGGCCGAGCGTCGATTTCGACGTGCTGGCGTGCACGGGCCTCGTCGCGCGCTTCATGCCGGCCGGTTTCTACTACAAGACGTTCATGTGGCCGAAGTCGTTCTGGATGAAGTACGAGCACCTCATCCGCAAGGCGTCCGGTCTCGGCACGTGCCCGTCCGCGCCCGACCCCGACCGCTACGACAAGATGAACGCCCACTGCGACGTGCTGGTCGTGGGCGGGGGCCCCGCCGGGCTCGCCGCGGCGCTGGGCGGCGGGCAAGGCCGGCGCGCGCGTCATCCTGGCCGACGAGCAGGGCGAGTTCGGCGGCAGCCTGCTTGCGCATCGCGACGTCGCTGCCGTCGCCGCGGACCCGGCGGCCGATGGCGCGATCGACGGCGCGCTGCCCATGGCGTGGGTGACGCAGACGGTCGCCCGGCTGCGGGCGATGCCGGAGGTGCGGCTGCTGCTGCGCAGCACCGTGTTCGGCTACCACGACCACAACTTCCTGACGATCGCCGAGCGCCGCACCGATCATCTGCCGCCGGCAGAGCGCCAGGGGCCGCGCGAGCGCGTATGGCGCGTGCGGGCGAAGCAGGTGGTGCTGGCGACCGGCGCCACGGAACGACCGCTCGTCTTCGGCAACAACGACCGGCCGGGGGTGATGCTGGCCTCGCGCCGTGTCGACGTTTCTCAACCGCTACGGTGTCGCGCCCGGCAGGCGCGCCGTCGTGTTCACCAACAACGACAGCGCGTATCGCACGGCGCTGCGTCTTGCCGCCGCGGGCATCGCGGTCGCGGCGGTCGTCGACGCGCGCCCTGCGCCGAAGGGCGAGTTGCCGGAGCGCGTGCGCCAGGCGGGCATCGACGTGATCGACCAACGCCGTCGTCGTCGACGCGCGCGGCAGGAAGCGCGTCAGCGCCGTGGACGTCATGGCGCTCGACGCCAGGGGCATCGTTGCCGCCGGTCCGGTGCGGACCCTGCCGTGCGACCTGGTGGCGATGTCCGGCGGCTGGAGCCCCGTCGTGCACCTCCATGCGCAATCCGGCGGCCGCCCGCGCTTCGATCCCGACAAGGCCTGCTTCGTGCCGGGAGCCCCGGTGCAGGCCGAATGCTCCGCCGGCGCCGCCAACGGCAGCTTCGCGCTGCACGCGTGCCTCACCGAAGGTGTCGCCGCGGGTGCCGACGCCGCGCGCCGGGCCGGATTCACCGCCGCGACCGCCGCCTGGACACCCACCGTCGACGACGCCGCGGAGGAGCCGCTCGCGCCGCTGTGGGTGGTGCCCTCGCCGCGCGGCATCGAACGCGGGCCGAAGCAGTTCGTCGACCTGCAGAACGACGTGGCCGCGTCGGACATCGTGCTGGCCGCGCGCGAGGGCTACCACTCGATCGAGCACGTCAAGCGCTACACGGCGCTGGGCTTCGGCACCGACCAGGGCAAGCTCGGCAACGTCAACGGCCTCGCGATCCTCGCGCAGGCGCTCGGCAACGACATCGCGAGCACGGGCACGACGACCTTCCGTCCGAACTACACGCCGGTGACGATCGGGGCGATCGCGGGGCCCGATCTGGGCGAGCTGTTCGAGCCCGTGCGCAAGACGGCGCTGCACGCCTGGCACGAGGAGCACGGCGCGCCGTTCGAGAACGTCGGCCAGTGGAAGCGGCCGTGGTACTTCCCCGCGCCGGGCGAGGACCTGCACGCCGCGGTGGCGCGCGAATGCCTCGCCACGCGCAACGGCGTCGGGATCATGGACGCGTCCACGCTGGGCAAGATCGACATCCAGGGGCCGGACGCCGCGAAGCTCCTCGACTGGGTGTACACCAACGCCTGGGGCAAGCTCGGCGTCGGCCGCTGCCGCTACGGCCTCATGCTCGACGAGAACGGCATGGTGATGGACGACGGCGTCACGACCCGGCTGGCCGAGCACCATTTCCTGATGACGCACGACGACGGGCGGCGCCGCGCGCGTGATGGCGTGGCTCGAGCGCTGGCTGCAGACCGAGTGGCCGCAGCTCGAGGTCTATCTCACGTCGGTGACCGATCACTGGGCGACCGCCAGCGTGGCGGGCCCCGACAGCCGGAAGGTGGTGCAGGCGCGTCTGCGACGACATCGACTTCTCGCCCGCGGCGTTCCCGTTCATGGCCTGCCGCGAGGGCACGGCCGCCGGCGTTCCCGCGCGCGTGATGCGGATCAGCTTCTCCGGCGAGCTCGCCTACGAGATCAACGTCTGCGCGAACGAGGCGCGGCACGTCTGGGAGGCGCTGATCGCCGCGGGCGCGCCGTACGGCATCACGCCCTACGGCACCGAGACGATGCACGTGCTGCGCGCCGAGAAGGGATTCGTCATCGTCGGGCAGGACACCGACGGCTCGGTGACGCCCGTCGATCTCGGCATGGACTGGATCGTCGCCAAGGGCAAGGACTTCATCGGCCGGCGCTCGCTTGCGCGCGAGGACACCGCGCGCGGCGATCGCAGGCACCTCGTGGGCCTGCTGACCGACGACCCGAAGGCCGTCCTGCCGGAGGGCGGGCAGATCGTCACCGACGCGCGCGCGCGGCCGCCGGTGCCGATGCACGGCCACGTGACCTCCAGCTACTACAGCGCCTGCCTCGAGCGGTCGATCGCGCTGGCGCTCGTGCAGAACGGTCGCAACCGCATCGGCGAGAAGGTGCAGGTGTCGACGCCCGGCGGCCGCGCGATTCCGGCGGCGATCGCCAGGCCGGTGTTCCTCGATCCCGAAGGGGCGCGGCAGAATGCCTGATTCCGATCCTCCGCGAAAGCCCGCTTGCGCGCTTCGGGCTCGGGGCGCGGGCGACGCATGCGCCGGGACGCGCCGGCGTCATCGCGCGCGAGCGCCCGTTTCTGGGCCACCTCAATCTGCGGGGCAGCGCGAAGGAGCCGCGCTTCGTCGGCGCGGTCAGCGACGTGCTCGGCGACGGCCTGCCGCTTGTCGCCAACACGGTCACCGACGTGCAGGGCATCACGATGTACTGGCTCGGACCCGACGAGTGGCTGCTCGTGACGCCGGGCGAGCGCAGGGCGGAGGTCGAAGGCGAGTTGCGCAGGGTGCTGGCGGGGCTGCGCGTCGCCGTCACCGACGTGAGCGGGGGCCAGACCGTGCTGCAATTGCACGGCGCGCACGTGCGCGACGTGCTCGCGAAGGGCTGCCCCATCGACCTGCATCCCCGCGCGTTTGCCATCGGCCAGTGCGCGCAGAGCCATCTCGCCAAGGCGCCGATCCTCATCGGCCAGATCGAGAACCAGCCGTACTTCGAGCTGATCTTCCGCCGCAGCTTCGCCGACTATCTCTGGTCGTGGCTCGAGGACGCCGCCGCCGAATACGGCCTGGAGATCGCGGCGTGAGCGCGTCGGGCCGTCCCGGCGCGAATCGCTCCCTCGCGGAGAGACGGCGCACAGCGCCAAGGTGCGCCAGCGAGCGGCGGCACCGGCGAAGGAGAACGCGCGGACGGCATCGCGCTCTTCGATCTCGACTACACGCTGCTGGGCGGCGACGCCACCTACGAGTGGATCCATTTCCTGATCCGGCAGGGCGCGCTCGATCGCGCGAGCTACGAAGCCGAGCTCGAGCGGTTCTACGACGATTACCGCGAAGGCACGCTCGACATCCGCGACTTCCTGCACTTCGACTTCCGCGCGCTGTCGAGCCATCCGCGCGCCGGCTGGAGGCGTGGCGCGAGCAGTACCTGGCGCAGTCCATCGCGCCGATCCTGCTGCCCAGGGCGCGCGAGCTCATCGCCTCGCACGAGGCGCGCGGCCACCTGACCGTGGTCGTCACCGCGGCCAACAGCTTCATCACCGCGCCCATCGTCGGCATGTACGGCGTGCGGCACCTGCTCGCGAGCGATCCCGAGATCGTCGACGGCGAATTCACCGGGCGGATCGAAGGCATCCCGTGCTTTCACGAGGGCAAGTTCACGCGACTCGAAGCGTGGCTCGCCGGTCGCGGCCGGGCCTTGCCGGACTTCGCGGAGAGCTACTTCTACGGCGATTCGCAAAGCGACGTGCCGCTGATGGAAAGGGTCACGCACCCGGTCGTGGTTGGACCCGACCAGGCGCTCGCGCGGCTCGCGCGCGAGCGCGATTGGCCGATCATTTCGCTGCGCTGAGGCGCCGCCGGATGGGTCGCGCGGCGCCCCTGACGCCGCACGCGGGACGAAGCGCGTGCCGGGATCGGGTAAAATGCGCGGTCCGGAGAGGTGGATGAGCGGTTTAAGTCGCACGCCTGGAAAGCGTGTTTAGGTTAATAGCCTAACGCGGGTTCGAATCCCGCCCTCTCCGCCAGTTTCACATCCGGCAACGTCCAAGCAAGTCCGCAGAATACCCAGGTTTCCCTCTAAGAAAACCCCTTCCGCAGTCCCGGAAGGACCGGAGTCGTCCGTTGACAGCCGGGGCAACGTGGGGGCAACATTCGAGGCAGTTGCCCCCAAGTCCGAAGGAGTTGCCCCCATGCCCCTGACCCCGAAGCAAATCGACGCGGCGAAGCCCGGGGCGAGGCCGAAGCGCCTGCACGATTCGGAAGGGCTCTATCTGGAAATCGCCCCGAGCGGCGGCAAGTGGTGGCGGCTCAAGTACCGCGTCGGAGGCAAGGAAAAGCGGCTCTCGCTCGGCGTGTACCCGGAAGTTTCGCTGGCAAAAGCACGCGGCCGCCGCAATGCCGCGCGTGACCTGCTGGCGGACGGCATTGACCCGAGCGAGCAACGCAAGGCCGAAAAGCAAGCGGCAGCCGGCCGCGCTGCCAACAGTTTCGAGGCTGTCGCGCGCGAGTGGTACGGCAAGCAAGCGCATATCTGGGTGCCGCATCACGCGGCAGACGTATTGCGCCGGCTCGAATCGAACCTGTTTCCCGAGATCGGCGACAAACCGATTGCCGAGATCACGGCACCGATGCTTTTGGCGGCGGTGCGAAAGATCGAACATCGCGGTGCCTATGACTTAGCGCACCGGGTCTTGCAGGTATCAGGGCAAGTGTTCCGCTACGGCGTCGCCACGGGACGGTGCGAACGCGATCCTGCTCCCGACCTGCGCGGGGCGCTTACCCCACACAAGGGCAAGCATCAGGCCGCTGTGACTCCCAATGAGCTGCCGGCGCTGCTGCGGGCCATTGATGGCTACGGCGATTTGGGCGACAAGCTGACCGGCTATGCCCTTCGCCTGCTGGCATTGACCTTCGTTCGCACCAACGAGTTGATTGGCGCCGAGTGGCGCGAAATCGACCTGGACAGCGCCGTGTGGGTCATCCCAGCGACGCGCATGAAGATGAAAACCGAGCACGTCGTGCCACTCTCCCGGCAGGCCGTCGAGATTCTGCACGAACTGCGCGCCATAGGCGGCGGGAGCCGGTACGTTCTCCCCGGCCGCAATCCGGACAAGCCCATATCGAACAATACGATGCTGTTCGCGCTGTACCGCCTCGGCTACAAAGGCAAGATGACGGGGCATGGCTTCCGCGCCGTGGCGTCCACGATCCTGAACGAAGCGGGCTTTCGGGCCGACGTCATCGAACGCCAGTTGGCGCATTGCGAGCGCAACGAAATTCGCGGCGCGTACAACAGGGCCGAATACCTGCCCGAGCGTCGCAAGATGATGCAGCAATGGGCGGACATGGTCGACGCCCTGGCACAGGGCGCGCAGGTAATCCCGCTGCAGCGCAAGGCGAAGTGACGAAACGGAATCACTGCCGCGTCTAACGTCGGCGGCAGTCGACTCTCTGCTGCTGGTCACGCGGACACCAAATGTGGCTGCAATGTCGCGACACCGGCCGTTCAGTCGCGGTTGGTCAGTGGGCGCGTTCGGCCATTATGCACAGTGCCCAGTTATGGACAGTTCGTCGGCACCTTCGTCGAATTGCCCTCGTATACTGCGTGCAATGTGGCCGTGGTGCTTCACATAATTTCCGCTTCCGCGGCAGCGGGGTACCCGCGCTCACCGGGCGTCTCTGCGATAGACATCCGTTCGAGCTGCCTCTGAGTTGCGACGGCTGGCGATCGCGGCGCGCCCCCGAATCTGCACATACCGCTTCCGACCTCGCGCGCTGCTGGCACGGAAATTATGTGAAGCATCTTGATTCGAATCGACCCTGCATAGCTTGGTAGTGCGGCACCTCCATGTCTCGGACTGCACATAATTGGGAACTATACATAATGACCGTTATGTATAGCTATCCATAACGGCCAGGAGCGGCCGGTCACGGGCATCTCTCCAGTTTGCCGGAAGCAGTCATTCGCGAGGGTATCGAGCGATGATCTACATGGCCGACACGATGAGCGCCAACGCGAGGTTGCGCTCCCGCGATAAGCGTTGCACGTTGTCGGATGGCGTGGTTAGATCAGTGATGCGATGGACGAAACCCATGGCGTGGCTGCAGGTGATGCTCGCCGGATTGTGCGTGATTGCGGGCCCCGTGCACGCGGCCGGGGAAGAGGCGCGTGTGCTGATTCTCAACGCCTTGGATCCCTATCTTCCCGCGTATCAGGCCATCGACAGCGCCATGCGCGCGGGCCTCGCCGCGGAAGGCACAAGGCGCATCGTTCTGTATTCCGAGCAGCTCGACGCGCAGCGATTCGCGGCCGAACCCCTCGAGCCGGAAGTGCTTGCGTTGCTGACCAAGAAGTACCGCACGCTGCGCTTCGACGTGGTCGTGACGGTAACGAAACCTGCGTTCGATTTCTTCATGCGCTACGGCGAGCAGCTTTGGCCGGGCGCACGCCTAGTGTTCAATGGCCTTCCAGATCCTCGCGACGAGCCCCCGACGGCTCCGCCCAATGCCGTTGGACTCGTAAACCCGGATGATCTTGGCGCCACGCTCGACCTTGCCCGACGCTTGCAACCCGACGCGCGCAGGCTCCTGGTCATTGCCGGCGTATCGCCCTTGGACATGGAACTGGAGCGCCGGGTTCGGCAGGAAGTGCCGGCAAAAGCGGCGGGAATGGCGGTGGAATTCCTCTCTGGCTTGCCGCTGCCGGAACTGGTGACCCGGGTTGCGGCAGAGCCGCCGGATACCATTGTCTTCTATCTCTCGCAGTTTCGTGACCGCGATGGCCGTCCGTACCTGCCTCGCGAGCTGCTGCGCACAATCAGCAATGCGTCGCTTGCCCCGATATACGGATTCTCTGAGACCTACGTCGGCTTTGGGGTCGTGGCCGGCAGCATGGAATTCTATTCGGATCGTGGGAAGTTGGTCGCGCAACTGGTGCGCGGTGTGATAGCTGGAAAGGCTCCTGCGCCGGGCCACGCCATTTCGAGCGTGCCGAGTCGATGCGTCGCTGACGCGCGTGAACTTGCGCGGTGGTCACTGGACGAGCGGCGCCTCCCGGACGGATGCGATGTGCGCTTCGCGGAGCGACCACCGTGGCGCCAGTATTGGTGGCAAATTGCAGTGGGTCTGGCGATCCTGATCGGACAGACAGCGTTGATCGCGGCGCTGTTCGTCCAGCGACAACACCGCCGCATCGCCGAGGGCGAGTCGCAAGCGCGCTTGTCCGAGATGGCGCACATGAACCGGCGCGTGGCGATGGGAGGGCTCGCGGCATCGATTGCCCACGAACTCAATCAGCCGCTCGGCGCGATCAACAACAATGCCGGTGCGGCAAAGATCTTGATCAAGTCCGAGCCGCCTCGCCTCGATGAGGTTGCCGAGATCCTGGACGACATCCAGGCAGATGACCGGCGTGCAAGCGAGGTCATCGCGCGGATTCGCAAGATGCTCCGCAAGGTCGAGGTCGAGGTGGAGGACGTCGACCTGAACGAGACCATCAACGACACGCTGAAGCTGCTGGCTCACGACGCGAAGCGCAGGGGAGTCTCGCTCCAGGCCGAGCTGGCGCCGAACCTTTCGAAGGTTCGCGCCGACCCCGTTCAGGTACAGCAGGTCATCTTGAATCTTGCGCTCAACGCCATGGAAGCCATGCACGATCAGCCCGCAGCGCACCGGAAGGTGATCATCCGGAGTGCACGTGCGAACGACAGCGAGGCCCAGGTTTCCGTGGCCGATAGCGGAATCGGCATTGCTGCGGAGCTGCTACCCCGGATCTTCAGCTCCTTCGTCACAACCAAGCCAACCGGAATGGGACTGGGACTCTCGATTTCGCGCGCCATCGTAGAGAACCTCGGCGGTCGGATGCGCGCCGAGAACCTTCCGGTCGGTGGCGCTGCCTTCCACTTCACGTTGCCGTTTGTCCCGGCACGCCAGGCGTGACGATCAGCGTGCCCATTGTGCATATTGTCGATGACGACGCGTCCTGGCGCACGTCGACGCGGCGTTTGATGACGGCGGCAGGTTATCGGGTCGCGCTGTACGAATCCGCCGAGGCGTTTCTCGACGCGGATGTTGCCGACACTCCAGGTTGCATTCTGCTGGACCTCCGCATGTCGGGGCTTGATGGCCTGCAGCTGCAGCAACGTCTCCGCGAAGTCCGGCACAAGCTGCCCATCGTCTTCATTTCCGGCCATGGCGACATTTCGACCAGTGTTCTGGCCATGAAGTCCGGCGCCGAGGACTTTCTGACCAAACCGGTCGCCACCGAAGTGTTGCTCGATGCCGTCGCGCGGGCCATTGCGCGCAATCGCGAGGATCGCGACAAACGCGCAGAGGTCGATGCAATGCGCGCCCGCGTGGGTGCCCTGACGCCGACTGAGCGCAGGGTCTTTGCCCTGATCGTTCGTGGCAGGATCAACAGGCACATCGCTGCCGAGTTGCAAAGTGCCGAGCGCACGATCAAATGGCACCGCGGCCATATCATGCAAAAACTGCAGTGCCAGTCGCTTGCCGAGATGGTGTTGATCGCAGAGCGACTCGGTATGGTCGGACCGGACGACTGTCCACGCTCCGAAGCCGACTAAGACGAGCATTCGCCACACGGTCGGCCATTTGGCCGGACACGCCTGGAATGGGCGTGTAGTCGTCCGCCGCGGCGGTGCTCCATCTCGGGATAGCGGCGGGCCCTGATCGCCTGGCCAGGCTACCTGTCCTTTGGTGCGGCCCCGCACCAAAGGACAGTTACCGCGCGCGAAGTCGCGGTGTACCGTTACGGATCACGTTTCCCGCAACGCCCTCCGGTGAGCCGTATCTCATCAATGCAGATCGACGATTGCTCATGCAAACAACCTTGGGAGTGGTCGCTATCGTCGAAGACGATGCGGCCATGCGCAAGTCCATCGGGCGCCTCCTGGACGCGGGTGGCTATTCGCCGAATGCATTCGCGTCGGCGGAAGAGTTTCTTCAAAGCGCAATCATCGACAGCGCAGTTGGACTTGTCCTCGACATCCACCTTCCGGGAATCTCCGGGATCGAGTTGCGCCGCCATCTGCGGGCAGCCGGGTCGACCCTGCCGGTCATCTTCATCACGGCATTTGACGACGATGCGACGCGTGCCGAGGCGCTTGCCGCCGGCTGCGTCGATTATCTGGAAAAGCCCTTCGATGCGAGTCGGCTGACCGACGCGCTCGAACGGTGCAGGAAGCTGTAAGCGGTTGGTTCGGGGTAGTGGATCGCGACATAACGGTGCGTCGCGCCTTGCGGATCGTTGCCGAATTACGTTGAAAAGGAGCAGGTCATGGACCGCGTGAAGCACAAGTTGTTTATTGCGTTATTTGTCCTGGGGATCGCGGCATTCGGGTCTTCATCGGCGATCGCCCAAGGCAAACCGAACATCCTGTTCATCATGGGTGACGACATCGGCATCATGAACGTGGGTGCCTACCACCGCGGGCTCATGGTCGGGGAAACGCCCAACATCGACCGCATTGCGCATGAGGGTGCGCTGTTCATGACTGCCTACGCGCAGCAGAGCTGCACCGCCGGGCGCACGTCGTTCATGACCGGCATGAATCCGATGCGCGCGGGCATGATCATGCCGCAGCTACCGGGCTCGACCTCTTCGCTGTTGCCCGGCACGCCGAGTGTCGCCAAGTTTCTGCACGATCTCGGGTACAACACCGGAGAGTTCGGCAAGAACCACCTCGGCGACAAGACGAACTCGCTTCCGACCGCCCATGGCTTCCAGGAGTTCTGGGGCTACCTGTATCACCTCGACGCGATGCAGGGCGTGAGCTTCCCCGACATCAACAAGACGCCGACGGATCAGGCCGTGGTGCCGCCGTGCAAGAACACGCCGGTCCCGGGACTCTCCGACCCGCCGGGCGCGGTTGACCCGCGAACCACGCTGTGCATGACCCCACCGCGGCCCGTCATCGCCTGCAAATCGTCGGATGGCACGGAGAAGAATCAGAGCTGCAAGGATGAAGGTCCGCTGACGTTGGAACGCTCGAAGACCGTGGACGAGGAGATCTCGGCCAAGGTCATCGACTACCTCGACCGTAACGATCCCAAGAAGACCGGCAAGCCCTTCTTCGTCTGGTACAACCCGGCGCGAATGCACATCACGACCATGCTCTCGCCCAAGTACGAAGCCATGCTGGGCGTAAAGGGTGGCAAGGACTGGGGCATCAACGAAGCCGGCATGAAGCAGCTGGACGACAACGTTGGCGAGGTACTCAAGAAGCTGGAAGCCATGGGCCAGCTCGACAACACGATCGTGGTCTTCACCACCGACAACGGAGCCGAGGTCATCACCTATCCGGATGGCGGAGTCACGCCGTTCCGGGGCGGGAAGCTGACGACGTGGGAAGGCGGCATGAGAGTCCCGATGATGGCGCGCTGGCCCGGACACATCAAGCCGGGCATCGTCAAGGATCAGATCTTCTCGATGCTGGACTGGTTGCCCACGCTCGTTGACATCGGCGGCGGACCCAAGGGCGACGAACTGAAGAAGAAGATCGAAGCTGGCGCGTATCCGGGAATTCTCAAGACGACGCTCGATGGCGTCGACCAGCGCGCCTACCTCGAAGGTCAGGGGGAATCCGCGCGCGACACCCTCTTCTACTACAGCGGAACACATCCCTCGGCGGTGCGCTACAAGAACTGGAAGTTCTACTACGCGATGGCGCCATCCAGCGCTACAGGCGGCCTGCTGGGGGTCCAGTCCTATCACTGGACGCAGGTGGACAACATCAAGCGTGATCCGTTCGAGACGGCCGTCGGTGCAGATCAGTTGACTCTCCTGGGCATGGGCGGTGCGCTGGCGGCGCCGAGCACGGCCTATATCTACGACTGGAACCTGCTACCCATCGGGCAGATGCTGTGGATGAAGGAGCTGATGACCTACAAGCAGTTCCCGGCTCTTCAGGCCCCATCGAGCTACAACCTCGATCAGATCATCCAGGAAATGCAGGAGTCCAAGACGACCAGCCACGCGGGCGAATAGCCGTGTGAACGACCGAGATGTAGCGAAGGCGGGCGCCCCTGCGTGGGGCGCCCGCTGTTCCTCGGAGTGCAATGCTGCCCGCGACTCGGCGGGCGCAGTTCCCGACCGAGGCTAACGAAGGCCGTCCCGGGCGAGGGGCGCCTGTGGCTCCTCTCTGAAGTCGAGAAAGGAGACCCTCACGGGCATGAGCGTCGACGACTTCGCGGCCGAGACGCAGAAATGGCTAGCCGCGGCGAAGGACCCGGGCTGGAAGCGGCCTTACACCGAGATTTGAGTAGAAGCAATCAACCACCGTGGGGTGGCCTCGGCGCGAGGTCATCACAGCCGGAGAAAGCACGATGATCAGAAGCCTGGTGAATGTCCTCTCGATCGTGATGGCCGCGACTCTGTGCGGGCCGGCGCTGGCCCAGACCGCACAGAAGAAGCCCAACATCCTCGTCATCTGGGGCGACGACATTGGCGTGTCCAACATCAGCGCCTACAACCTCGGGCTGATGGGCTACAAGACGCCGGGCATCGACCGCATCGCCAAGGAAGGCGCGATCTTCACCGACGCCTACGCGCAGCAAAGCTGCACCGCCGGCCGGGCATCGTTCATCCTCGGTCAACATCCGTTCCGCACCGGGCTGCTGACGATCGGCATGCCGGGCTCGCCGCAGGGCATCCCCGACTGGGCGCCGACGATCGCCGACCTGCTCAAGCCGCTGGGCTATGCCACCGGCCAGTTCGGCAAGAACCACCTCGGCGACCGCGATTCGCACCTGCCCACGGTGCACGGCTTCGACGAATTTCTGGGCAACCTGTACCACCTGAACGCCGAGGAAGAACCCGAGACCTACTACTACCCGAAGGACCCCGAATTCCGCAAGAAGTACGGTCCGCGCGGCGTGCTGCATACCTTCGCCGACGGCAAGGGCGGGCAGACGATCACCGACACCGGCGCGCTGACGCGCAAGCGCATGGAGACGGTCGACCAGGAAATCTTCGCCGCCGAGCAGAAGTTCGTCGCCAATGCCGCGAAGGAGGGCAAGCCCTTCTTCGTGTGGTTCAACACCACGCGCATGCATGTGTGGACGCGGCTGGCGAAGTCGGCCGAGGGCCGCACCGGCATCGGCCTGTACCCCGACGGCATGGTCGAGCACGACGACATGGTGGCCGCAGTGCTCAAGCAACTGGACGAGCTGGGCATCGCCGACGACACCATCGTCGTCTACGGCACCGACAACGGCGCCGAAACCGGCAGCTGGCCCGACGGCGGCACCACGCCGTTCCACGGCGAGAAGGGCACGACCTGGGAAGGGGGTTTTCGCGTGCCGATGCTGGTGCGCTGGCCGGGCGTGATCAAGCCGGGCGCGATCGTCAACGACATCTTCTCGCAGGAAGACTGGCTGCCCACGCTGCTGGCCGCGGCCGGGGTGCCGGACATCGTCGAGAAGGCCAGGACAGGCTACACAACCGGCGGCAAGACCTGGAAGGTGCACCTGGACGGCTACAACTTCCTGCCGTATTTCAAGGGCGAGGCGAACAAGGGCCCGCGCGAGGAGATCTTCTACTTCGGCGCCGGCGGCGAGCTGAACGCGGTGCGCTGGAACGACTGGAAGGTACACTTCGCGGTGCAGAACGGCAACATCGCCACCGCAGTGCGCGAGGTGCCGGGCTGGCCGGTAATCGTCAACCTGCGCGCCGACCCGTACGAGAAGGCACCGCACGAGTCGGGCATGTACCTGCGCTGGTATGCCGACAACATCTGGCTGTTCGTACCCGTGCAGCAGAAGCTCGGCGGCTTCCTGAAGACACTGCCCGACTACCCGTTTCAGCAGGGCAGCAGCCTGAACGCAAGCAACATCAACTACAACTCATTGCAGGCGATGGAGGCGATGAAGCGCCTCGGGCAAGTCGAGAACTTTGTCAAGCCGCCGCGAAACTGATCCGCGGCGACGCGAGGGTCTCCGGCTTGCCGTGACTCATCTCGCGGAAGGCAGTGCCAGGCGCCCGTCGGCGACGGGTTCGTTCGACCGGGTCGGGATCCGAAGGCAGACCGACGATGGCGCGATGGGTGGCGGCGCTACGCTCCGGTTACATCAGCCAGCCCAAGGCGCGACATTGCCGCACGTTCGCTGCGTTCGGTTGGCGGAGATGCCGACGTTGTCATCATCAGCCGCCCATCACCATTGAAGGTTAGGTGTTGTCGCGCGACTCGGATTGCCCGGGCCGCGCGACTGCGCCGACCCGGGTGGCGGTTTTCGCTTGCGCAGTACTGTCAAAGCCTTCCAGCATCGCACCCCGGACCGCACACGACCCGCATAGCGGGTCGTCGCGATCGCGCGCTGACAGGTTCAAGCCGACTTGGGCCATCGACCTCATTCCATGGCCACCCCCGCCTTCCTCAACGCGGGCTTCTGCACATAAAATCGCACACTACTCAAACCTCAGAAATCGTACAGCTATGAGTACGAACCCCGAACGGGTCCAGGCCGGTGAAAGTGGAAAGTTTGGCTTGGCAAAACTGTCCCTGTTGTCGCTTCTCACAGGCGCCGTAATCGGCCTTGTCGTCGGGGGCTTTCGGGTGGCACTGGATCACATGAACACTGCCCGCACTGACACGATCGCCTGGGCCCACCAGTGGCCGGTGCTGGGCTTCGTTCTGGTTTGTGCCACGATTGCAGCAACCACCGCTCTTGCTGCCTGGCTGGTGCAGCGTTCCGGGCAGCCTGCGGCTGGCAGCGGCATTCCCCACGTCGAGGCGGTGATCGAGGGCACGTTGCCCGCTGCCCCGCTGCTGCTGCTGCCCATCAAATTTGTGGGTGGCCTGTTGGCTATCGGGGGTGGTTTGGCGCTCGGTCGGGAAGGTCCCAGCGTGCAAATGGGCGCCAACATGGCCCAATTCTGTGGAAGTACTTTCCGGCTGCCAGACACTGATCGTATTGCCCTTTTCGCATCGGGTGCCGGTGCCGGACTGGCCGTGGCCTTCAATGCGCCCATAGCCGGAGCGGTATTCGTGCTGGAGGAACTGGTCCGTCGATTCGATGTTCGGATTGCCATCGCCGCACTGGGTACTTCCTGTTCGGCAATCGCAGTAGCATCACTATTGCTCGGGCGGCAACCTGATTTCAATGTGGCAGAACTCCCCGATCCCAGCTCCTGGACCGGACCGATCTTTGCCTTATTGGGCATCCTGGCCGGGCTCGCAGGGGTCGCATACAACCGGTTAATTATCGAAACCTGTGCGCTTTTCGACGGTTTGACCCGTTGGCGCCCGGAGGTTCGGGCACTCTTTATCGGTGCCCTGGTAGGCGCGATCGCATGGTTTTCTCCGCACATGGTCGGCGGCGGCGATACGATTTCCCAGCAGTCTCTCGTCGGGGGAATCGGGTTGACAGCATTGCCCGTCATTTTTGCCGTTCGGTTTCTATTCGGCCCGCTGTCCTATGCCGCGGGCACGCCTGGTGGCCTGTTCGCGCCGATCCTTGCGTTGGGCGCCTGCCTTGGCCTGGGATTCGGTCTGCTGTGCCCACAGTTCGTGGCAGATTCCGGCGCCACCCCCGCCACCTTTGCGATCGCGGGCATGGCGGCTTTCTTGACCGCAACGGTTCGAGCGCCGGTTACCGGAATGATCCTGATCTTCGAGATGACCGGTGCTTTCAATCAGGCATTACCGATGCTCTGGGCTTCCTTCGCGGCCATGGCCGTTCCCACATTGATGGGCAATTCGCCAATCTACGACTCCATGAAGGCTCGCACCATCGGCGTCGCAAAGACAATGCAATGACCGAGCGCCTGATGGCGCTGTCATTCAAGGACCTTTCACCCTTCTCGATTTCTTATGCTGCTCACGAAGATGAGCAGGTGCCGACAACAAGAACCCCGGGCGATTGCCTGAAACAACTGCCCCCGATGCCATGGGATTGATGCCTATCGTCAAGGGAGGGAAACCGAGTGAACAGCAAGCACCTTGAAGCACTCCCCGAAAACGGAGACGTGCGTCAAAACACGTCAGATGGAACAAAGATAGACCAGAATCTTCATCCTTCCCGTAGAAGGATTGTCGGGGTCTATGGCTTTGCACTGCTGCTGGCGCTCGTGCTGTTTTATTTTCATGTGGTGGTGGTTCTTGATGTGGCCGGCGAGATGCTCCGCTACAAGGCATGGATGCTGGAGCATCTGGGACCAAAACATACTGGTAGGGCCCTCCTGCTCGGTAGCTTCTCCGCACTCCTGTTGGCGCACATTGCGGAGGCCGCAATATGGGGCCTTTTTTTCCGCTGGACACAGCTGTTGACCAGTATTACCGAGGGTGTCTACTTCACCGCGGCATCGATCACAACGTTGGGCTACGGCGACATCCTGCTGAAGTATCCTTGGAGACATCTCGGCACGCTGATCGCGATAACCGGGGTGCTGATGTTTGGCTGTTCGACGGCGTTCTTGTTCGTGGTTCTGCAGAGAGTCTGGGAGCACTATTAGGCAGACGCTGAAGCTGCGTTGACTTTGCATCAGACAATTTGCGCGACGTGCTCAATAAACCAGAACCGGGCCAGGCGAGCCCCAGCGCGTGAGCGTGGTTCATCCTGGGTTGAGCCGCTTCATTCCGGAAGATTGAACGGCGGCTCCCTTCCGTTTCAATGTCCGCTTCCGGCTCGGCACGATGTCGGGAGTGGGTCGACAAGCGCCCTTGATCCAGGGTCAATATAAGGCTCCTTTCCTACTACGAAGGAGCCGTTCATGTATGCCGATACCAATACCCCACCCAAGGCTGACGGGCGTGTAGTGCCGTGGAACAAAGGGAAGCTGCTCGGCCAGAAGCCCCCGCTAAAGCTGAAGGAGATCTGGGCCATCCGGATTCGACTACAGCTTGATCATCGAACCCGTGAACTCGCGCTGTTCAATCTCGCCATCGACAGCAAGTTGCGCGGGTGCGACCTGGTGGGGCTTCACGTCCGCGATGTGTTCCAGGGCAGTCATGTCGCCCCACGCGCGATTGTCATGCAGAAGAAGACCCAGCGGCCGGTGCAATTCGAGATCACGGAGCAAACGCGGGACGCTGTCAGTGCCTGGATTGCGGCCGCCCACTTGAAGCCGGACCAATTCCTCTTTCCGAGCCGTGTTACGGAGTCCCCTCATCTTTCGACCCGGCAGTATTCCCGGATCGTCGGATCCTGGGTGAGGTCGATTGGGCTTGACCCGGCGGCCTACGGCACACATTCAATGCGGCGCACCAAGCCGACGCTGATCTACCGGCGGACCCGAAACCTTCGGGCCGTCCAGCTCCTCCTTGGGCACACCAGGCTCGAGAGCACTGTCCGATACCTCGGGATTGAGGTCGACGACGCGCTGGAGATCGCTGAGCAAACTGAGGTGTAATCTTGCCGGGCTGGTCGCGACCGCCGCACCCGACGGTCGCAGACCAGCCAAGACTGGGAGCAGCCGTTCAGCTGGCCCGGAGGAGTGGCGGTCATCGACCCGCTGCCGACACAGCGGGGAGCCGGTAGCGGACATTGAAATAGAGGGAAGCTGCCCTTTCGGTATCTAGGTCAGGGCGCCTGAATTTGGGTGCGAGATCCCTGAATCCTCGTCCCCTGCCTTCGCCAGCACGGCGCTCCTGACCAGCCGTATGTGCTCGCGCAGCGTGTACGCCTCGCTCGCGAAGCTCGCGGGCGTCCTGATCTGTTCGGCGGCGCGCTCGATCCGGTCGAGCATTGCCGGCGCTTCCGCGGCAGTCAATCCCGTGGCAGCGGCAGCGCCGTCTTGTACCGCACTTGCTTGAGCGCGAAACTCGAACGGATCTTCTCGACACACGGAATGGGTGTGAGTTGCTCAAGGATGAACTTCTCCAAATCACCCATGCCTTTGACGGCGACCCGAATGAGATAGTCGGAGTCGCCGGTCATCAGGTAGCACTCCATCACTTCGTCATGTTCGGCGATGCGTTGCTCGAAGATCGTAAGCGCCTCCTTGCTCTGCTCCTTGAGACTGATATTAATGAATACATTGAGGCCCAGGCCAAGCGCCGCTGCGTCGGCCAAGGCCACGTACTTCTGGATCACTCCGGCGGCTTCGAGCACCTTGACTCGCATCAGACAAGGCGAAGGGGACAGATGCACCCGCCGCGCCAGCTCCACGTTCGAAAGAGAACCGTCGGCTTGCAGCTCGGCGAGAATCCTGAGGTCCAGTTGATCCAAGCTTAAATTCTTCATATGGTCGATTTCGCAGAATAATATATCGCATATTATGTAATTGGTAGCATAGATAAGAACAAAATTCTGCCTTGTCAAAGCTACCATTGGTGAGCATGAGTTCCCCGATGCCGCCGTCCTTCCTTGCGAGCCCCCCCGGCGCTGAGGATCCCGATCCGCGGGAAACCGCCGAATGGCGCGATGCCTTCTTGTCGCTGCTCGCCACCGAGGGCCCGGTCCGCGGCCGCTTCATTCTCGATGAACTGGCGCACCTGGCGCGCATCAAGCGGATCGGCTGGCAGCCCGAGTTGTGCACGCCGTACCAGAACAGCATCGCGGTGGAACGTCAGCCGGCGTTCCCCGGCGACCTTGCGATTGAGGAGCAGCTTGCGGCCATCATTCGCTGGAACGCACTGGTCATGGTGGTGCGCGCCAACCAGGCGTATGGCGAGCTGGGTGGCCACATCGCGAGCTACGCCAGCGCAGCCGATCTGTTCGAGACCGGCTTCAATCACTTCTTTTGGGCGCGCAACGACCGCAACCTGGGCGACCTGGTCTTCTTCCAGCCGCACAGTGCGCCGGGGGTCTACGCCCGCGCGTTCCTGGAGGGGCGCCTGACGGAAGAGGACCTCCTACACTACCGCCAGGAAATACGCACGCCGCGCGCTGCAACCGGTCACGGCGCGCGCGGTCTGTCCAGCTATCCGCATCCCTACCTGATGCCGGATTTCTGGCAGTTCCCGACGGGCTCGATGGGCATCGGCCCGATCAGCTCCATCTATCACGCACGCTTCATGCGCTATCTCACGCATCGCCAGCTGCTCGACTGCGAGGGCCGCAAGGTGTGGGGGGTTTTCGGCGACGGGGAGATGGACGAGCCCGAGTCCATGAGCGCGCTCACACTGGCGGCCCGCGAGGGACTGGACAACCTCGTGTGGGTGGTCAATTGCAACCTGCAGCGACTCGACGGCCCGGTGCGCGGTAACGGCCGCATCATCGATGAACTGGAAAAGCTCTTTGCCGGCGCCGGCTGGAAGGTGATCAAGCTGCTCTGGGGCAGTGACTGGGATGGCCTGTTCGCCCGGGACACGACGGGAGCGTTGACGCGCGCCTTCGCGAACACGGTCGATGGACAGATGCAGACCTTTGCGGCGAAGGACGGTCGCTACAACCGCGAGACCTTCTTCGGCCAGAATCCCGACCTGGTCCGGCTGGCGCAGGGCATGACCGACGAGCAGATCGACCGCCTGAAGCGTGGCGGCCACGATCTCGTAAAGATCCACGCCGCCTATGCCGACGCCGCTGCGCACTTGGGCCAGCCGACGGTCGATCCTTGCGCACACCAAGAAGGGCTACGGCATGGGCAGCGCCGGCCAGGGACGAGATGACGACGCACAGCCAGAAGAAGCTGGACGACGCCGACCTCATCGCCTTTCGCAACCGCGTTCAATCTGCCGCTGACCGACGAGCGCACGACGTCGCTCTCCTTCTACAAGCCGGCGGACGACAGCGACGAGATGCGCTACCTGCACGCACGCCGCGAGGCAGCTCGGCGGCTACCTGCCGAAGCGCGAGACGCGATGCGATCCCGTGCCCGTGCCGGAGCTCGCCGCCTATGCGGCGCTTTGCGATACGGGCCGCCGGCAAGGAAATGAGCACGACGATGGCGTTCGTGCGGATGCTGGGCGGCCTGCTGAAGGACCCGCACGCTGGGCCCGCGCATCGTACCCATCGTCGCCGACGAGGCGCGCACCTTCGGCATGGCCAACCTGTTCCGGCAGGTGGGCATCTATTCGAGCGTGGGACAGAACTACTCGCCCGAGGACATCGGCTCGGTGCTGAGCTACCGCGAGGCGCAGGACGGCCAGATCCTCGAAGAAGGCATCTCGGAAGCCGGCGCGATCGCAAGCTGGACCGCGGCGGCCACCAGCTACAGCGTGCACGGCCTGGCGATGCTGCCTTTCTACATCTACTACTCGATGTTCGGCTTCCAGCGCGTCGGCGACCAGATCTGGGCCGCCGCCGACCAGCGCGCGCGCGGCTTCCTGCTCGGCGCCACCTCGGGCCGCACCACGCTGGGCGGCGAAGGCCTGCAGCATCAGGACGGCACCAGCCACCTGGTCGCCGCCACCATTCCGAACTGCCGGGCCTGGGACCCGGCCTTCGCCGGCGAGCTCGCGGTCATCGTCGACCGCGGCATGCGTGAAATGCTGGTCGACCAGCAGGATGTCTTCTACTACATCACGCTGATGAACGAAAACTACGCGCAACCGGATCTGCCGGAGGGCGTGGCGGCAGACCTGCTGCATGGCTGCTACCGGTTCGGACACTGGGATGCGCAAGGTGCCACGGGGAAGGCGCGTGCGAGCGAGCTGCGGGCGGTGACGCTGCTGGGCTCGGGCGCCATCCTGACGGAGGTGATCAAGGCGGCAGAAGAGCTCTCGCGGCAGGGTGTCGCCGTCGACGTTTTCAGCGTGACCAGTTGGAGCGAGTTGGCAAGGGAGGGCCGTACGTGTCAGCAGCCGTGCACCGGCGAAGCATGCGTGCCTTTCATCACTCGGCAGCTCGCGCAGGGCGCAGGGCCCATCGTGGCCGCCACCGACTATGTTCACGCGGTACCCGAATCGATCCGCGGCTACATCCCCTCCGGCCGCAAGTACGTAACCTTGGGCACGGACGGCTTCGGGCGCAGCGACACGCGCGCGGCGCTGCGCGAGTTCTTCCACGTCGACGCGCGCAGCGTGGTCGAAGCTGCGCTGGCGCGCCGGCGCCCTTCTCGAGCGGGTGCTGTCATGGCACACTGCGGCCGATGACGTCCGATCCACCCTCATTCCGTATACCGGCCGCCGATCTGCGTGCATTTGTGGCGGCGGTGTTCCGCGCGACGGGATCGGCGGATGGCGAAGCACGGATCGTCGGCGACCACCTCGTCGACGCCAATCTGGCCGGACACGAATCGCATGGCATCATTCGGGTGTCCAAGTATGTCGACTGGCACGCCAAAGGCATGGTGGTCGCCAACCAGCACGCCGTCGTCCTCCGCGAAATGATGTGCAATGCCGTCATTGACGGGCAGTTCGGCTATGGACAGGTGATCGGCCGCGAGGCTATGGACTTGGCGATCGCCAAGGCGGGGCAATCCGGCTTTTGCGCGGTGGCGATCCGCAATGCCGGACATCTCGGTCGCATCGGAGCATACGCGGAGCAGGTGGCGCAGGCCGGACTCGCGTCCGTACATTTCGTCAACACGTCGGGCTTTGGCATTCTGGTAGCCCCGCACGGTGGAACGGACCGCCGGCTTTCGGCGAACCCGATCGCCGCCGGTGCGCCCGGTCCCGGTGGCGCGCCGCTGGTGCTCGACATTTCGACGTCGGCGATCGCCGAAGGCAAGATCCAGGTCGCGAAGAACCAAGGCGAATCACTGCCACCGGGATGCACGATCGACAGCATGGGGCGTCCCAACCAGGACCCCGCGGTGTTCTACGGGCCGCCCGTGGGCGCGCTGTTGCCGATCGGCGGACACAAGGGATACGGCCTGTCGATCTTTTGCGAAATCTTCGCGGGTGCGCTTTCCGGCGGGCAGACGACCAATCCGGCCAACGCAACCGCGGGACGACTGGTCAACAACATGCTGTCGCTCGTCTTCGACGCCGAAGCCTTCTGCGGCGCGGAAGCGTTCAACGCCGAGATCGCGCGCCTGGCAGCATGGGTCAAGGCCTCGCCGCCTGTCACGCCGCGTGGAGAAGTGCTACTGCCCGGCGAAATCGAGCGCCGGACCCGCGCGCGCCTTGAACGCGACGGCATTCCGCTCGACGTCGTAACACGCCGCCAGATTGCCGACAGCGTGCGCGAGCTCGCCGTCGCCGTGCCACCCGGATTCGCACCATGAGCCCGCCGGGCCGTCCCAAGGAAGGCGACGTCCCTCTCGCAGGGGCAGCGCGCAACGCGAGGGAGCACCCATGAGCGGTACAACGCAAACGATGCGCGCCAACCCGGTGCGCGAACGGCTGCGCGCCGGGGGCAACGCCTTTGGTGTGATGGCGTTCGAATTCTTCACGCCCGGCCTGGCGCCGGTCCTCGCGGCATCCGGCGCGGAGTTCGTGCTGCTCGACATGGAGCACAGCGGTGTCGCCATCGACACCATCAAGGCGCAGATCGCGCACGCGCACGGGGCGGGCATCGTGCCGATGGTTCGCGTGCCGGCGTGCGCCTATCACCTGATCGCCCCGGTGCTCGACGCCGGGGCGCTCGGTATCATGGCGCCGTTTATCGAAACACGCGAACAGGCGGAAACGCTAGTCGCAGCGTGCCGCTATCGACCGGAGGGACGGCGCGGCCTTTGCTTTTCCGTCTCGCATGATCGGTATACCGGCGGAGCGGCGCGCCCAAAGATGCAGGCGGCCAACGAAGCGATCCTCACCATCGCCCTCATCGAATCGGCGCGCGGCGTGGAAAACGCGGGAGCGATTCTGGCGACGCCGGGACTCGATCTCGGTTGGCTCGGCCACTACGACCTCTCCGACAGTCTCGGCTGCGCAGAGGACTTCAACGACCCGCGTTACATTGCCGCCGAGCAGCGATTGCTCGCGGCGGCCGCGGCGGTCGACAGGCCATTGGGCTGGCTAGTGCCAACCGGCGAAGCGGCACAGAGCGCGCTGCGGCGCGGCTTCCGGTGCATCTGCATCGGCCACGAGGTTGCCGTGCTGAGAAATGCGCTGACGCAGGAATTTGTCAACGCGCGAAAGGGTGGCCCGGCCACGCCCTGATTGTCCGGCCGGGAAATGCGGTACGTCACCATAAACCGAACGACCCAAAGGAGGAACCACCATGAAACGCAGAGACATGCTGATTGGCGCCGCCGTCACCGGCGCAGCGGGGATCGCGACCATTGCCGCCGTGACGCAGTCGACGCAGGCACTGGCCCAGGCAGCGGCGCCGCCCGCGCCCGGCGGCGCGCTGGACCGGATCATCAAGGAGAAGAAGATCCGGGTCACCGCCGAAGTCACGGCACCGCCGTTCGGCTTCCTCGACAAGAACAACCAGCCCGACGGCTCGGAAGTCGCAACCGCGCGGCAGCTGGCGAAGGATCTCGGCGTCGAGCTGGAACTCGTGCAGGTCACGGGCCCGCAACGCATCCCCTCGCTGCTGGCAGGTCGCGCCGACGTCGCGATCTCATCGCTTTCGATGACGTTCGATCGCGCCAAGGTGGTGATGTTCGCGCCGCCGCACGGCGCGCTGTCGATCGTGATCGCCGGCGCGAAGAAGACGAGCATCAAAGGTGCCGCCGACATGGCCGGCAAGAAGATCGGCCTGACGCGCGCGACGCTGGAGGAGGCGAGCGTTCCGCCCATTTCGCCGCCTGGCGCCCAATTGGTCTACTTCGATGACATGGCCGCAACGCTGCAGGCGATGGTCTCGGGTCAGGTCGACGCCGCCGGCATGTCCGCATTCACCGCGAAATCGGTCGCCGACCGCAATCCAAGGGCTGAGATAGAGAACAAGTTCACGGTCCGCACTGCCTACTATGCCGCAGCCGTGCGCCCGGGTGATTTCGACCTGCTCCAGTTTCTCAGAGTGTGGGTGTTCCTGAACAAGCACAACGGCGTGCTGGCGAACATCTACAAGAAGTACACCGAACTGGCGCTGGTCGAACTGCCCACGCTGTGACGGCGGGCTTCACAATGATCGCTGCGCGATCTTGAGACCGTCCTTGTCTTTCATGGGATCGGCAGCGCCGAGACGACGACTCCGTCCATGTCAGGCCCTCGGCGAGGAACGCAGGGGCGCGGAGGGCGCGGGAGCGCCGAGATGAAATACGTTTTCCAGTTCGGCATCGTCTGGGACCACCTGCCGAAATTGCTGGAAGGCGCGGGACTCACTCTGCGCCTAACGTTCGGTGCGTTCGCGCTGGGGTTTGCCTTCGCGATCGTGCTGGCCTTTCTGCGCACCAACGGCCCGCGGCCACTGCGCGCGGCCGTTGCGGCGTACGTCGAGTTCATCCGCAATACGCCGTTCCTGGTCCAACTCTTCATCATCTACTTCTCGTTGCCCGCGATCGGCATCCGCTTCGAGGCGACCACGGCGGCGCTGTTCTGCATGAGCCTCAATTTCTCCGGCTATGCGACCGAGATCGTCCGTTCCGGCATCGAGGCAGTGCCGCGCAGCCAGATCGAGGCAGGGCATTCGCTGGGCTTCAACGGTCTCCAGATTTTCCGGCACATCATCGTCTTTCCCGCGCTGCGCACGGTGTATCCGGCGCTGGCCAGCCAGTTTGTTCTGATGATGCTGGGCTCGTCGATCGTCGCCGCCATTTCTGCCGAGGAACTGACGGCAGTCGTCAACACGCTGCAATCGACGACGTTCCGCGCATTCGAGTTCTACTTTGTGGCGACCGGGATGTACCTGCTGATGGCGATTGGCGCGCGACTGCTGCTGCATGCGATCTACTGGACGGTCTTCGAGCGCGGGCGTCCGGTCGAACGGGCCTGGTCGCGATGAGCCGCGACTTCGACTGGCCCGAGCTCCTGTTCCTGCTGGGTGCGCTGCGCTGGACCGTGGTGCTGTCGCTGATTGCCTTCGTCGGCGGCGGCCTCGGCGGTCTTGTGCTCGCAATCGCGCGCACGTCGTCGCACGCGATCCTGCGCTGGGTCGCCGCCGCGTACATCGGCGTGATGCAGGGAACGCCGGTCCTGATGCAACTGTTCCTCGCGTATTACGGCCTTGCGGTGCTCACCGGCATTCGAATCGATCCGTGGCCGGCGGTCACAATAGCCTTCACGATGTATGCGGCCGCGTTCCTCGGCGAGATCTGGCGCGGCGCGATCCAGGCCATCCCGCGGCAGCAGTGGGAAGCGGCGGCGGCGATTCCGCTCGACCCTGCGGCGCGGCTGCGTCATGTGATCCTGCCGCAGGCCTTTCGCATCGCGATCCCGCCGACCGTGGGTTTTCTGGTGCAGTTGATCAAAGGCACCTCGATCGCGTCGATCATCGGCTTCGTCGAACTGACCCGCGCCGGGCAGCTGATCGTCAACGTCACCTTCCAGCCGATGGTGGTCTATCCGCTGATTGCTGTGCTTTACTTTGCGCTTTGCTGGCCGATATCGCTTGTAGCGCTGCGGCTCGAAAGGAGAATCGATGCCGCTCTTGGCATTAAGCAACATCCGTAAGCGCTATGGCTCGAATGTTGTCCTCGACGACGTGTCGCTCGAGGTCGAGGCGGGCGAGGTGGTGGCAGTGATCGGTCGCTCGGGATCGGGCAAGACCACGCTACTGCGCTGCATCAATGGCCTCGAGGCGATCGATGAGGGTTCGATCGTGTTCGATGGCAAACCGCTGCCGCCCGACGGCGCAGAGTTGCGTGAACTGCGACGGCACATCGGGATCGTCTTTCAGAGCCTCAATCTCTTTCCGCACCATTCGGTCGAGCGCAACATCACGCTCGGCCCGACCATCACCAACAAGGTGCCGTTGGCCGAAGCGAAGGCCGTCGCGCTCGATGTCCTGCGCGAGGTCGATCTCGAAGACAAGCTCCATGCCTACCCAGCGCAGCTGTCGGGCGGGCAACAGCAGCGCGTCGCGATTGCGCGTGCGCTCGCGATGCGCCCGCGCCTGATGCTGTTCGACGAAATCACGTCGGCGCTCGACCCCGAGCTGGTGGGCGAGGTCGTCAAGGTCCTCGAACGGCTTGCGGTGTCGGGGATGACGATGGTACTCGTCACCCACGAAATGGGCTTTGCCCGGCGGACGGCCGACACGCTCGTCTTCATGCATCAGGGCCGCGTTTGGGAGAAGGGGTCGCCGCGCGAATTGTTCGCAGCGCCGAAGACGCCCGAGCTCGAAAGCTTCATCCGCGCCGTTCTGGAGCCGAACGACTAGACCTTGGCGCTTTGCGGACGGTGCGGACCATCGAACGACAGCGGAGAAACGGAATCATGTCGAAACAACGGATCGGATACATCGGCGTGGGGTTGATGGGGCATGGCGCGGCGAGGAACATTCTGCGGAAGGGGTATCCGCTTACGATCATGGGCCATCGCAATCGCGCTCCGGTCGACGACCTGATTGCGCTCGGCGCGCGCGAGGCGCAAACGCCCGCCGAAGTCGCACGGGCCTCGGAGGTCGTTTTCCTTTGCCTGCCCTCGACGGTCGAGGTCGAGCATGCCGTCTATGGCGAAGCCGGGCTGCTGGCCGGGGCGGCCAAGGGCTTGATCGTCGTCGACTCGACCACCGCCGATCCGCGCAGCACGCAACGCATCGGCGCGGATCTGGCGAAAAAGGGCATCCGCATGGTCGACGCACCCGTGGGCCGGACCCCGAAGGAGGCCGAGGAGGGGAAACTCAGCACGTTCGTCGGCGGCGATGCGAAAACCGTGCGCGAGGTGCGGCCGATCATCGAATGTTATGCCGATACGATCATCGACGCCGGAGCGTTGGGCGCGGGCCATACGCTGAAACTCGTCAATAACTTCATCTCGATCGGCACGAGCGCAGTGATCGCGGAGGCGCTGGCGACAGCGACGAAACTCGGCGTCGATCTGCGCAAAGTCTACGACGTCGTTTCCGCGGGCGGCGCAAACAGCAAGATGTTCCAGATGATGATGCCGTGGGTGCTCGAAGGCGACGACAGCCACCTCAGGGGCCCGATCCGCATCGCGGGCAAGGACATGCGCTTCTACACGAAGCTGGCCGAAAGCGCGCCGGCAACCGCGTTCGTTGCGCAGGCGGTCAACCAGGTCTACCAGCTCGCCATTATCCAGGGGCATGGTGAACGCTTCATGCCGGTGCTGCCTGGAATCCTCGCGGAACTCAACGGTTGCAGGATCCGCGATTTAGACAAAACCGGATGAAAGCTCGCGTCCAGGTCGTCGTGATGGACGGTCGTGGCGGCGGCGCGAGGCCCGCTACCACCTCGCGACGGCGGGCTGAGCGGCCGTCATGCTCGTCGAACGGGGCGAGCTCACCTCGGGTTTCACCTGGCATGCGGCAGGCGACGCGCAACCTGGAGGCCGAAGTCAACCGGTTCACCCGCGCCACGGATCTCGTCGCGCGCACGGATGGTACGTGGAACGTCGTCACGGACCAAGGAAACGTTCACGCCGAACATGTCATCAATTCGGGCGGACTGTGGGCGAGCGAGGTCGGACGGATGGCGGGAATGGCATTGCCCGCCCCGGACTTCGGGTTCGACCAACGCCTCACCCGATAACCATGATCACCGACGCTCGTCTCTGCGCGACGACGGGCTGGCTAGCGCCTACCCAGTCAGATCGGTGACAGCAGCGGCTTGCCGGCGAAAAACGCGGCGAGATTGTCGACGACCATTTGCCCCATGGCGTGGCGGGTGGCGTGCGTGCCGCTCCCAGTGTGCGGCTGCAGCACGACGTTGTCGAGCGCGAACAGCGCCTCGGGTATGTGCGGCTCGTTGGCGAAAACGTCGAGGCCGGCGCCGGCCAAGCGGCGATGAACCATCGCATCGACGAGATAAGGTTTGTCGACCGTCCAGCCCCGTGAAACGTCGGATCGCCGCCCTGGTTCCGCCACCGCGCATCCACCGCCAGCGCTATTTCGGTGTGCCCGTGCGAACGACGGCTTACCGGAAATTTCGGTGGCGACCTCGACCGTCTCAAGTTGACCGTTATGTATAGCTATCCATAACGGCCATTATGCACAGTGCCCAGTTATGGACAGTTCGTCGGCACCTTCGTCGAATTGCCCTCGTATACTGCGTGCAATGTGGCCGTGGTGCTTCACATAATTTCCGCTTCCGCGGCAGCGGGGTACCCGCGCTCACCGGGCGTCTCTGCGATAGACATCCGTTCGAGCTGCCTCTGAGTTGCGACGGCTGGCGATCGCGGCGCGCCCCCGAATCTGCACATACCGCTTCCGACCTCGCGCGCTGCTGGCACGGAAATTATGTGAAGCATCTTGATTCGAATCGACCCTGCATAGCTTGGTAGTGCGGCACCTCCATGTCTCGGACTGCACATAATTGGGAACTATACATAATGGCCGAACGCGCCCATTGGATGAACGCGACTGAACGACCGCTGCCGCGGGCGTTGCAGACGTTCAGGCGCGAAGCACTGACCCACTGGGACGGGCCGATTCTCTAGGTCGCCGGGTGCGAGAGCTCGTTGGCGAACGCTCGCGCGTCGGCCAGTTGCGTTCATGGGCTGCAACCATGGCAAGGACGATGTACGCTGCGGGACGATGACTTTACTTCCCAAGTGGGTGAAAGCGGCCCGTGGCCAATGGGCTTGGCGCGGCCAGGTGCGTCCCCCGTTTGCCGTGGTGCCCAGGCCGGGTCAGGAATCGGTGTGGGACTACCCGCGCCCGCCGAGGCTTGCGCTCGATCCGCGCGAAGTGGTGGTGCGCTGGGGCGAGCTTGAGGTAGCACGCACACGCCGCGCTCTGCGGGTGCTCGAGACATCGCATCCGCCGAGCTACTACCTGCCGTGGGACGACCTGGCGAAGCATCTGCTGGAGCCGGCACCAGGCACCTCGTTCTGTGAGTGGAAAGGCCCGGCGAGCTATTGGACGCTCGTCGATAGCGATCGTCGTCTAGCCGGCGCCGCCTGGAGCTACCCACAGCCACTTCCTGGCGCCGAAGCGCTGGCGGGGTGCGTGGCGTTCTACGCGGGCGCACTCGATTGCCGCGTCGACGATGCCCCCGTTCGGCCGCAGCCCGGCGGCTTCTATGGCGGCTGGATCACGCCGGAATTGGTCGGTCCGTTCAAGGGCGAGCCGGGTAGCCAACATTGGTGAGGTTTGGCGATGCTTGACCGACTCGGCAGCTTGCTGGCGCTCGGCGAGCCCCGCGCAAGTGATCCCTTACGGTGTCGGCAATACAACGGCGGTCTGGCGGGTTAGCGAAGCCGAGTCTAGGTGCCACGCGTCACGGCAGATTCTGGCCGGTCACTGCCGCTCATGCGGTTACGCCGGCGCCGCCAATGGTCGGGCACCCCAAAAAGCGTCGATGCAAGTATTCATTTTCCGGTGGACGGCGCCGGCAACTCTGGGCGACAGTACGCCCCATGCCGTCCATGACGGCCGGCGCCCCTTTTGGTTTGTTGCAGTACGCTGGCCACGCTAGGCCGGAATGACGCTCCTCACGCGTCGCCCTTTGCCGAGCAATCGGCGCCCAATGCCGTCCTGCCTCTGAAAGCCGGCTGGCCCTCCCAGGCCTGAGGTGAAGTCGAAAGATCCGCTGCGGTCGGTTGTTGTTGCCGCAGCTTCGTCAGACCCCGGCGCAATCGCACCAGGCACTGCGGCGCACGGTAGCAAGTCGCGATACTGGGACTGCCCGTAGGAGTTCGTCTATGCGAGCGCTCCCCTGTCCCGTGTGACGTGCGCCGCGTCGCGCCGATCGTGTGCCGCAGCCTCGTGTTACCCACGCGATCGGTGCGGCGCCCTGCGCCAACATCCCTGGCCCAACGCGCGTCGTTACTAGCGGCGGAGCCGGTAGTGACGACGCGCCGATCCCCCGTCCCAACAAGGGGTTAGGTAGCGCTGGCGCAAGTGACGTCCCCACGTGATGGGCTGTCTAACCCATCGTCGTCGTTGTTGAGCCGCGCAATACGGCTCCTCCTCTGCCCGCACCTCGCGGGCCCAGCAAGCGCCGCAACGGCGCGCCCACGAACCCTGGGTCAAGGGCTCAAATCGATGGAGCAACTTCCTACAGGAAACACCATCGACGCCAAGAGCGGGTGCAGCCGCGGCCAGCAGCAAAAGCACTGCACACAGCGGGATTGGTGTCCCCGACGTCCCTTGTAAATCTCGCCACGCCGAGGCGCGGTGAGACGGACAGAAACACTGACCAGACCGATCAGACACCGGTAGTACCGCAGGAAACCGACCCTTTCGAGGAGACGATGCACGACTTGAACTATGAACTGAAACGGCTGTGTGCCCGCAACCGGGATGGCAGCTTCGCCACCCAGGTCAACCGGGAACGCATCCTGACACTCATCGCCAACCAGCTGCGGGAGATGGGCTTCGTCAACATGCACGCCCAAAGCCTGAAACCCAAACACGTCGAGAAGTTGGTCGAGCGTTGGAAAGGGGAAGGGTTAAGCGCTGGCACGCTGAAGAACCGCATGGCGACCCTGCGCTGGTGGGCAGAGAAGATCGGCAAGCCCAACGTCGTGGCCAAGAGCAACGAAGCGTATGGCATTCCCGACCGGCGCTACGTGACCAATGTCAGCAAGGCGCGCCAGCTGACTTCCGGCGATCTCGCCCAGGTTTCCGATCCGTACACGCGCATGTCGCTCCGGCTGCAAGCGACCTTCGGCCTGCGGCGGGCAGAGTCCATCAAGATCCGGCCTGGGTGGGCGGATCGCGGCGATACGTTGGTGCTCGAGGACAGCTGGGCCAAGGGCGGGCGCGCCCGGATGATCCCGATCCGCACGGCCTTGCAACGCCACGTCCTGGATGAGGCAAAGAAGTTCGCCGGCAGGGGCAGTCTCATACCGGCCGACCGGAGCTACGTGCAGCAGCTGCGCCGCTTCGAGTACCAGTGCGACCGGGCGGGCATCCACCGCGTGCACGGCCACCGCCATCAGTACGCCCAGGAGCGCTACCGGGAACTGACCGGCTGGTCCGCGCCGGCTGCAGGTGGACCGCGATCGAGACAGCTGACGCGCGAGCAGAAGCTCGTAGATCGCGAGGCGCGACTCACCATCACCTGCGAGATGGGTCACGGCCGCGAGCAGGTCACCGCCATTTATTGCGGACGGTAGCAGTCCGTCAAACTTGAGGTCCGTGTTGTTCGGTGAATCGGCCCGCGACGACTCAAGTTCGGGCGCTCGTGAGCGCAACCGGCGATGCGGAACGTGCATCGGTCCGGCGGACTCAAGCCAGCGTGAAGCCGCGATTCACTCTCCAAGCGATCCTCAATCTTGGCGCGGGTCCCACGGCTTCAACGCAAATCCGTTTTGAACGCCCTTGGGATAAATAGGAACCTGGTCCAACGCATTTCGGCTTGACGGCGGACGTTGCATTTGCTCGGGCCGAATTCATCGCTGCGCCCTGTTCGGAAATTCTTATCGCTCCCTGAACGCCTTTCGACGCTGCCGCAAGAGGAGAAATCCGCATGCGACGGCCCGCGAGCAGGTCCCCGCGGTGATCGATGCTTGCCGTGGCGCGCGTGCCGTCCGCGGGCAGGTGGGCGGCTGTCAAGCGTTTAAGTGGTTCATGAAGATCCCTTTTCGGCCTGAAGTCGGCGCTAGCGTGTGAAATGATTCCCGTGCGTTTTGCAACGACCACGAAGGATTCCCCATGACCGACAGCATCCCAAGGCCCGCCGCCACCCTGCTGCGCCTGACGCAGGTGAAGGCGCGCACCGGGCTTTCCCGAAGCACGATCTACCTGCGGATCAAGGCGGGCGAGTTTCCCACCCAGGTGTCGCTGGGACCGCGCGCGGTGGGCTGGCTCGAAGCCGAGATCGAGCGCTGGATCGAGATCCGGGTCGAGCGCAGCCGGTCGCACCGCGCCCGCTAGCGATGCCCGCCGCGGTACGCCTGCCGGGCGGTCGCGATGAGCGTTCGCGCATCGAGGTCGCGTTGCGCCACCTTCCCGCCGACGATCGCGCCCTGTGGCTGCGGATCGGCATGGCGATCAAGGCGGGAATCGGCGAGGACGGCTTCGAACTGTGGGACCACTGGAGCCGATCGAGCGACCGCTACCGTGACGCCGATGCCCGCGCCGTCTGGCGCTCGCTGCGCCCCGACGGCGGCATCAGCCTCGCCACACTCTTCTTCGAAGCCAAGAAGCACGGCTACATCCAGAGCCGTGCGGGGAAGGCCAGTCCACCCGTCGCCGCGCCGGCAGCGCGTGCGTTCGCCGCCGCCCCGGGGGGAGGGGGGGTCATTCCCCCCGATCAACACTGCAACCGTGCAACGGTGCAAAGCTACGCGGCGCGCAAACAGCTGCCGGAAGTGTTCCTGCGTTCCCTCGACCTGACCGAGATCCGCTATCTCGGTGGCCCGGCGCTGCGGATTCCGTACTTCGGCCGTGAAGGTAACGAGGTTGCGGTGCGCATCCGGCTCTGCCTGGACAAGGACGGCGATCGCGATCGGCGCTTCGCCTGGCGCAAGGGCGACAAGCCAAGACTCTACGGACTGTGGCGGATCGGCGCGCCGGAGTACGTGGTGCTGGTCGAGGGCGAGTCCGACTGCCACACGCTCTGGTTCCACGACGTTCCGGCGCTGGGCATTCCCGGAGCCGGCAACTGGAATGAAGCCCGGGATGCGGCGGAGCTCATCGGCATCGAGCGGATCTATGTCGTCGTCGAACCCGACGCCGGCGGGCAGGCGGTGCAGCGCTGGATCGAGCGCTCCGCGATTCGCGAGCGTGCCTTCCTGGTGGAGCTCGGCCCCTTCAAGGACCCCAGTGCCATGCACTGCGCCGATCCGGAATCGTTCAAGACGAGGCTGCAGGAGGCGCTGGCCCAGGCAAAGCCCGTCGCCCGGATGATCGAGGCACAGGAGGCAAGGGCCGCCAGCGCGGCGTGGGCGCTTGTGCCGGCCCATCGCCGAACAGCCGCGGATACTGGAGGCCTTCGCCGACGCCTACCGGAGCGCCGGCGCGGTCGGGGAGGAGCGCAATGGGAAGCTCCTCTATCTGGCGCTGACCTCCCGCTTCCTGCCACGGCCGGTGTCCGTGGCCGTGAAGGGCCCCAGTTCGGGGGGCAAGAGTTTCAGCGTCGAGACGGTGCTGCGCTTCTTTCCGGCCGAGGCGGTGTACTGCCTGACCGCGATCAGCGATCGGGCGCTGGCCTATACCGAGGCCGAGCTCACGCACCGGTTCCTGGTGATTTACGAAGCGGCCGGCATGATGGGCGAGTTCGCGAGCTATCTGGTCCGCTCGCTCCTCTCCGAAGGACGCATCGTCTACGAGATGGTCGAACGGCAGTCCTCCGGCCTGGTCCCACGCCGCATCGAGAAGGAAGGACCGACTGGATTGATCGTGACCACCACGGCAGTGCGACTGCATCCGGAAAACGAAACCCGGCTCTTGTCGCTTCAAGTCACCGACACCCGGGCGCAGACGCGGGAGGTCATGCGGGCGATCGCCCATTCGGCGCGGGCCGACTTCGACCCGGCACCATGGATTGCCTTGCAGCAGTGGATCGCGCGCGGGGAACACCGGGTGGAGATTCCGTTCGCCCCGGCGCTCGCCGAATGCATTCCACCCATTGCAGTGCGCCTGCGGCGGGACTTTGGTCAATTGCTGAACCTCATCCGCGCCCACGCCATCCTGCACCAGGCAACGCGCGCACGCGACAGCGCCGGGCGCCTCCTCGCCACGCTGGAGGACTACGATGCGGTCCGTGAACTTCTCGCGGAGATCCTCGCCGAGGGCGTCGAGGCGAGCGTGGCGCCCGCCGTCCGCGAGACCGTCGAGGCCATCGGGCGCATGCTCGCAGCCGGGAGCGATGAAGTCAGCATCGCGCAGCTCGCCCAAGCGCTGGGGCTCGACAAGAGTGCGGTCTCGCGGCGCGCGGCTGCGGCCGTGCAGCAGGGATTTCTGTGCAACCGGGAAGACCGCAAGGGTCGCCCCGCCCGGCTCCGCCTCGGTGAGCCGATCCCCGCGGCCATCGGCGTCCTGCCCACGCGGGAGGTGTTGCACGGTTGCAGTGTTGATCGGGGGGACTCACTCCCCCTCCCCCTCACTTGAGGGCAGGACCGTATCAAGACGCATTTGGTCCACCGCTGCTACGTTACCAGTACCGGGGGTATCGACCCTAATCATCGAGACAGTGCTGGCTTGCGGGAACTGATTCGACGTCGCGAGCCACTGATCTATTCTCATGAGGTCACGATCGCGTTCCAGGTGCCATTGGTCGAGGTGACGCGACAACGGCCTTGCGTAATTCGTTCGCTGTTGTGATGAGTTCGGCAAGTAACTGGTCGTCGTGCTCCAGACGCCCCTCGTACTCAGCGAGATTGCGCCGCTCGTGCGCCTTCGCCAACACGCGCCACTTTCCCGCGGCCAGGCCAACGGTGTGAGGCAATGCTTGAAAGACAAGATAGCGATTGTCCGAGCGATATCCGGCACGACGCAGCGCGGCGAGCGCCAATGCGTGCGCCGCGTTGTACGCGAGATCGAATCGGCTGGAGTAGGAAAGGTCGGCGCGGCCCGCATCGTTCAGCCGATCGTCGGCGGACTGCAGCAGACCCACGACCTCTTCGTCTGACACCGGCTCGCGCTTGAGTTTGCCGATCCGGACCAGATTGTCGAGTTCAGGCGATGTCATCGTCGGACCCGATGACGAAGAGTCGTGGTTGGCCTGCGACGCGCGATACGAAACCGTTGGCTTGAGTGCGCTTGCGTCGCCATTCCGCCAGGCGCATCACATTGGGATTGACGGTCCGCGCGAGATCTGCTTCGACCATCTGCAGCGCCGAGAAGACATCCGCGTAGTCGAGCTTGTCGGTGATCACCATCAGGTCGATGTCGCTCGTTGCCCGATCCTGCCCCTTCGCGATCGAGCCGTATACGAAGGCTGCACGAATGCGGTCGGCCAGTGGCGCCAGCGCGGCGCGTAGCGGCGCCAACAGTCCGGACGTCTTGACGATCAGCCCATGCAATTCCGCGAACACCGGGCTGGCCCGGTTCGCCTGGTAGTGCTTCTGGTTGCCGATCCGTTCCACGGTGACCAGTCCGACCTCAGCGAGGCGGGTCACCAGGCGGTGCGCGGCGCCTGTGCCGGAAGCGGCGAGACGGATCAGTTCCGCGCTCTGGAAGCGACGATCGGGCTGGCCGAACAGCAGTCCGAGGACCCGCTGCTGGACGGGGGTAAACAGCGCGCCTCCGAGGCCGGAGACCGGCGTCGGGGGCGTGTTGGCCTTGGAGGTCATTCCCATTTCGGGAATAATCATACTCGAAACGGGAATCACGGTAAACTTAAAGACCCAACTCAAAACCGCGAAGAAGCACCCGCTGGCGGTCGGGGGGCAACTTTGGGGGCAACTTCCGCTATTTTATCGCTCTACGCCCCCCAATGTGACTGTCGCCCTCCCGCCAGGTCCTTCCAAGTCCTTGGTTCCCAAGGCGAAAAAAGTCGGTTCGAAACCTGAGGTGTCCCATTGTGGTGACCCACTTGATGCTCATCAAGGAGGGTCTCTATGGGTGCGCAGAGAGGTGGCGCCGAATAGTCGGACAGGCGGGTAAGTGGGAGCTCTGCTCTAATGGGCGACGTTGTCGCCGAGGAGCAGACCATGAAACGACCGCGCAGGAACCACTCAGCAAAGTTCAAGGCCACGGTGGCCTTGGCGGCGATCCGGGGCGAGAAGACCCTGGTCGAGTTGGCCGAGCAGTACAAGGTCCATCCGAACCAGATCGGGCAGTGGCGGATGGAATTGCTGGAGCGTGCCGCCGAGGTGTTCGCCACCGCCGCCGAGAAGCGGGACGCCGGTCCGGATATCAAGACACTGCACGCCAAGATCGGGCAGTTGGCACTGGAGAACGATTTTTTGGCCGGCGCGCTCGGTCGCATCGGCGATGCGAGCGCAAAGCGATGATCGACGCGACGCACGAACTGCCGATCGTGCGCCAAGCGCAGTTGCTGGATCTTGCGCGCTCGACGGTCTACTACCAGCCGCAGCCGACCTCGGACGCGGATTTGGCGCTGATGCGGCGCATCGACGAGCTGCATCTCGAGCATCCGTTCGCCGGCAGCCGGATGCTGCGCGACCTGCTCAACCGGGAAGGCATCCTGGTCGGCCGCAAGCATGTGGCGACGCTGATGCGTCGGATGGGCATCGAGGCGCTCTATCAGCGGCCGCGCACCAGCGGCCGGCACCGCGAGCATCCCGTGTTTCCGTATCTGCTGCGCGGCGTCATCATCGACCGGCCCAATCAGGTCTGGGCGATGGACACCACCTACATCCCGATGCGTCGCGGCTTCGTGTACCTGACGGTGGTGCTGGACTGGGCCAGCCGCCGGGTCCTGGCGTGGCGACTGTCGATCAGCCTCGCGGCCGACGCCGCGATCGAAGCGCTGGAGGAGGCGATCGCCAGCACGGTGTGCCGGAGATCATGAACACCGACCAGGGCAGCCAATTCACTGCCGCCGCGTTCATCGACGTTCTGCGCCGCCACGACATCCGCATCAGCATGGACGGCAAGGGTTCCTGGCGCGACAACGTATTCGTGGAGCGGCTGTGGAAATCGGTCAAGTACGAGCACGTCTACCTGCACGCCTACGAGACGACGTCCGCGGCGCGGACGAAGCTCGCCGTCTACCTCGACTTCTACAACCGCGGCCGGCCGCATTCCGGTCTTGACCCGCAGACCCCTGATGACGTGTACTTCGAACTGCCGCCGCTACGGCTGGCGGCTTAACCCGCAGGGCAACCACTTAACAAACCCGAAAAACTGTCCGACTGCGTGGGGCCACCTCCTGGTTGCAGATCTTGTCGGCGAGCTTTACGAGTTTCGCGCGCTTAGACAAATGAGGGGCGTGCTCAATCTGTAAGGCCTTCCGCCGCAGTTTGGCGAGCGACTTGTCGTCAGTGACTTCGGCCACCGTCTCTGCAACAGGCAGGCCAAAACGCTCCCTTAGCTCCTCAAACGAGGTTTCCGTGTCCTCAAGCGTGTCATGCAGCATGGCTGCGATCAGGACTGGATCGTCATGCACCTTGGCTTCGATCGCCAGGACATGTGCCAGCGCGATCGGGTGGTTGATGTAGGGGCTGGCCTCGACGTTCTTGCGCCGCTGATTGCGGTGCTTATGGGCAGCGAATGCGATCGCATCAATTAGGGCGGCTGGTGCAGAGCTCGGCATGGTGTCTGATTGTGCGCCCTGAATAGGGAAGGGACTCCACAACCTATCACATTGGTCGCTCGAGTTCGACGCCTCACCCACACGGCGGCCGCGGTATCGACGCCAAGGTTACTGCTGGACGAGACCGTGCACCCCCGGTGTACTTGGCACGACTTGTGTCTTACTGGCATTCGTTACTGAGAAGGCAATTGGTCATCGCCACGCCGCGTTATCTCGCTACTCGAACTGGAAGTGCCCACCCTTGTACTTTGCTCAGAACAAGGATTCGGTCAGTCTTGCGGATTGGCAGCAGGCAGCGAATCCGCACCGGCAAAGAACTCCGCCAACCGCACCATCGCCAGCGTGTCCCGCTCGCAGTACGTGAGCAGCGCATTCTCGAGCACCTTGCGCCGCTCGGCAGGTGTCGCGGGATCGATCATCTCGAAATACACGGGCTCGACCATGTCGCCGCTCTGCACGTCGTCGAGATTGGCGTAGTCGAGGTCGGGCGCGATCGTGGGCAGCACGCGCTTGATCGACCACGAGCCCATCATCGCCGGATGGTAGTAATGCGCGCGGACGAAGGGCAGCAGGTCGAAGAGCCGGTCGGCCATCGCGGAGAGCGCCGTGGCGAGATCGGGGAAGGCATCGGCCAGCCCCAGGATCACGCTGCGCTCGAAGCCCGCGTTGTAGACCATGATCGGCCCGGTGTCGCCGATGGCGGCGACGAGGCGCTCGGCGAACGCGCGCCGCGGGTCCGCTCCCTGTGTGTCGAGGAAGGGCGGCGGCGACGTGAGCGTGCCGTCGGCGTCCTGGCGGTGGCACGACCACTGCATCGGGATCTTCTGGTACGGGCGGGTGCCCGGCCACAGCGGCACCGCCGGCCCGACGGTCTCGAAATCGAGGAAGTAGCGCGGCCAGGGGAGGGCGGCGAGCTTCTCCGCGGCGCCCGGCGAGAGCTCGGCCTCGCCGTGGGTGGTCGCGCGCCAGATCCGCAGGTGATCTTTCCGCGTCAGCCGGTCGACGGGAACGTCGCGCAGGTCCGCGTAGCCTTCCTCGCGCAGTTCGCGCGCCAGCTTCGCGCCGTGAGGCAGCAGTGCCACCGGGTACTCGGCCGCATCCGGCGCGCAGAAGGCCATGAACTCGCACTCGAACGGATCGTTGCATTGCGCGCCGACAGCGATGTCCGGCATCGGCCCGGCGAGATCGCGCTGCGCCGCTTCGATCCACTCCGGGATCTGCTCCTGCAGCGGCTGGATCGCGTCGGAGACGTCCACATAGGTGAAGAGGCCGCGATAATCGCCGCCGCCGGGATAGACGAACTGGTTGTCGATGTGGGCGAGCTCGGTGCGCGCGACGGTGAGCCCCGCGCCGCGCAGCACCCAGGTCTGGATGCCGGCGTCGGTGACGTGGTAGTCCCTCACCCTGGTGGAACTCTTCACCTCGATCAGCCGGCAGGTGCCCCCGCGGCGCTCCAGGATGTCGGCGCGCACGAGGATGTCGGCCCAGCGCAGCGCCGGCTCGAACAGCGTGATGTCGCCGGGGGCGGCGAGCGCTTCCCGGGTCTCCCGCACCGCGGCATCGAGGTCGGTTATGTGCGCGATCAGTCGGCCTTCGGGATGTAGCCGTTGCGCAACTGCCCCGACCATGTGCCCCTGCGCCATCCGGTTCAGGACGGCCTCGCTCTGCTGTGCAAGCTCCCGCCGGTACGTCTGTAGCCACAGGCGCTTGGGGCATTGTCTGTACGCGACCAGGCGCGACTTCGAAAGTCTCATGGGCCGGCCGAGCGTCACGCCCGCGCCAGCCGCTTGAGCGAGATGCGCAGATCGCGGCCCACGGCGCTCGCGGCCTTGATCAACGTGTCGAGTTGCACGGCGGTGTAGGCGGGGTCGAGCACCCGGTCGAGTTGCGAGCGGCTGGTTCCCATGCGGCGGGCCATCTCGACCTTGGAGATCTTCGCTTCCTCCATCGCCTCTGCGACCGCCTCCGACAGCGCGCGCTTCACTGCCGCGGCCTGGACGGCGTCGAAGATCGCCTGCTCGCGCAGGAAGTCGTCGAAGCTCGATCCCCGGTGCCTATTGCCTTTCCGCATCGTGCCACTCCTTCCAGCGCGCTTCGGCCAACGCGATGTCCTCGGTCGGCGTCCTCTGGGTCTGCTTGATGAACCCATGCAGCAGAATAAGCTCGTCGCCGGTCACCGCGAACAGCACTCGTGCGATCCGGTTGGGGAGCCTCGTCCTGATCTCCCAGATGTTGCCTCGCAGATGATCGACGCGCGGCTTCCCGAGCGGCCATTTGAATTGCACGTAGGCGATGTCCGTCCCGATCCGCTTGCGCTCGTCGATGCTCAAGCTCATCAACCACTCTCGGACCGGCTCCCGTCCGCCGCCGGTCGCAAAGAAGACCGCCCGCAACCTGGGAAGCATCCGTCCGCCCTCAACTGTACCGCAAAAGGTACATAATTTATCATCCCGAAGCCATTTCTAGCCTTTCGAGTCTGGCAACGCGGCGCGCCAGGCGCCATCGGGCGAACGACCGAGGCGGGCACGCATCATCGCCGCCGATACGTCAGTCTCCGGTCTGGGTTAGTCTCCCTCCCAATACGACACAAACAGAAACAACGACATGGCCCGCACCCTCCCCGACGGCTGGGAAGCGCTGGAAGCCGCCGGCGCGGCTCCCTTCGAAATCGCGACGCTCCGCCGCCTCGCCGCCGAGCTCCCGGACGACCACGCCATCTTCCACGGCGTCCACTGGACGCGCCTCGACCACGGCTATTCGGTGTTCGGCGAAGTCGACTTCATCGTCGTCGGGCCGCAGGGGCAGGCCGTCCTGATCGAGCAGAAGAACGGGGCCCTGGAGGAAACGCCGGATGGGCTCGTCAAGCACTACACCGGCAAGACCAAGGGCGTGGCCCGCCAGATCCACCGCTCGCTGGCCTCGCTCCAGTCCCGTTTCCAGCAGGGGCACGCCAGCCAGCACCTGGCGCTCGACTACCTGCTGTATTGCCCCGATTACCGCTTGCTCAGTCCCGCGATTGCCGGCATCCCCCCGCGCGCATGATCGATGCCAGGCAGGCAGATCGGCTTGCAAGTATCAGGTCGGGCACCGCCCAACATTGTTAGAGAGCTCCCATGCGTTGGGCATGAGCCCACAACTATTTCCATGTCTGTTCAAGCTCCCGAGCTGCGTGCTCGTGGACGGGATATCCTTCGGTGAAGCTTAAGGGCTGGCCCGTAGCCGCAATAAGTTCGTCACAGCTTGGCGATTTGCAGTTCCCGAAGCCTCGACTCCCTGGCACACTTCCGCAGATGGAGACGGCAAGGGAACCCTCCAACAACGCCATCAGCGCTTCGCGGGCGTGGTATGGCGCCACGATTGCTGATTTTCTCGAATCGACGCCAGAGATTGTGTTCGCGCATCTGGCAAGCAACCCCACGTTTCCTCTTCTTGCGACGCAGAAAAGCGCGTGGTTGGCTCAGATTGACCTTCTTCGACTTTGTCTGTCTGGCCTGGAGGGTAGCTTGTTCTTGGAATTCAACATTCCGAGGATGGGGCGTCGAATTGACGCCGTTCTGCTCGCTGGCCCGGTAGTGTTTGTGATCGAATTCAAGGTCGGAGAAACGGCGTTCGACCGCGCAGCGATTGACCAGGTATGGGATTACGCTTTGGATCTGAAGAACTTTCACGCTGCGAGTCATGCGGTTGCACTAATCCCCATTCTTCTAGCGACCGGTACCACACAGTCACAGCCAATCGCTCTCCAAGTCGACGAAGACAACGTCTATCGGCCCATTCAGGTCCACCCCGCGGGCTTGCGCGATGCGATTGATCTCGTAATCCGGACTACATGCGGTGATGCAATTGATCCGGAGGTGTGGGCGACCGCATCCGTCCCGGAATGCCTGCCCCGCATGCGGGCTTGGAGCTGAATTGTCGGAGCTGAACGACGAGGTCCTGCGGCGGGTTGGGCGGAACCTGCTGCTGTTTCAGCAGATCGAGGGCCTGTTCAAATTCCTCTTGGCCAATGCACAGGTTCGCGGCTACGCGAGCGAACTGGACCAAGTCCGAGAAGCGAGGTCCGAACGCGTGCAGAGCCAGACCATGGGACAGCTGGTCGGACAATATCTGGAAGAAGTGCTGACGGACGGCGAACCGGTGTCGCGATCACCCGGCGACCTCAAAGGCGCCTGGCTGTCCTTCTCCTTCCAACTGGAAGCCGACGGGTCGTTCTATGAGCAGCAGAAGTTGGTTCTCAAGGCCATCGTAGACCAGCGTAACGAGCTCGTTCACCATTTTCTCCAAAGATGGAAACCGAGTTTGGCCGACAGCACGCACGCTGCGCTGGATTCTCTCGACCGGCAACGACAAGCCGCGTTGCCGATCCGCGATCACCTTATGACCGTGGTCAAGGATTTCCAGGACAGCCTGAAGGCGCATGCCGAATTCCTTGCGTCCGAGGAGGGGCAGCTTCAGTTGGAGCGTGCCTGGCTCATGCAAAGCCCACTGGTGGTTCTTCTCCGGGACATCGCGACGACGGAAGATGATCGCGACGGCTGGATCCCCTTGGGAACGGCCGGTCGTCTCTTGCGGCAGCGTGCGCCCGACGAGGTCGCGAAATTGCTGGAGCGCTATGGGTGCCGGACTCTGAAAGAGCTGCTCGTCGGCGCCGGTTGCTTCGAGGTGCGGGACGAGCCAACTGCCAAGGGCGGCGTGCGTGCGGTCTATCGGCTCAGGCCGGAGTCGACGCTCGCCTCAAACGCGGAGGCACCATCGAATGGCTAAGCGCCAAGGTCTTTTCGACGACCTCGTCGCCATTGCCGCCAAGCTTCCTTGGTGGGTTGGTGTGTTGCTGGCGGCGGCATCCTACGCGGGCCTGCACTACTTCGCGATCGGGACCGCCCCGGCGTCGACGACGCCAAAAGCGGTTGGCAATACTGCGGTCCTGCAGATGGTGCGGGCGCTCGCAGGATTCATGCAGTACATCCTGCCGGTCGCGTTTCTTACGGGGGCGCTGGTTTCAGTGCTGGCCAGGCGCAAGCGCAATGCGCTTTACGGTAGCGCTACCGGACCCGGTGGCCTGTCCGCGATTGCAACGATGAACTGGCGCGAGTTCGAAATGCTGATCGGCGAAGCGTTCCGTCGCCGAGGGTTTCGGGTGGTTGAGCGCGGAGGGCAGGGTGCCGATGGCGGTGTCGACCTCGTGCTCGCCAAACAGGGCGAGCGTCACTTGGTGCAATGCAAGCATTGGCGAGCGACGAAAGTCCCCGTCGCGGTTGTCCGGGAACTGTTCGGTTCGATGACGGCGGAAGGCGCGGCGAGCGGATTCGTAGTCACGGCAGGCGACTTCACGAAGGATGCGCGCGACTTTGCTTTCGGGCGCAATATTGAGCTCATAGGAGGCGCAGCATTGGCTGAAATGCTGCGCGATGCGCGCAAGATGCTTCCGGTTGCACCGGATGCTCTGCCTGCGGCCTCGTCGGCAAGCACTGCGCCGAAGATGCGGGGCGACAACGCGCCGACTTGTCCGAAGTGTGGCAAGACGATGGTCGAACGCATCGCCCGACAAGGCGCCAATGCGGGGAACGCGTTCTGGGGGTGCAGCGGCTATCCCGATTGCCGTGGCATCCGGTCTGCCGATTAGCGCAGACCGAATCCACGCTGGCGCGTCCGAGAACTCGTCTGCCAATGAGCCACGACGCTGCCGGCATGGCGCGGTCGCGCAGCCGTTCGCGTTGCCGCGCTTGCTGGCAGTACAAACGGAAGGGGAAGGGCAGGGTGGGCAACGATTGCATCTTCGAATCTCCAGGCAGTGGGTGGGTGGGGACAGCGGTTACTGCAGGGGCGGGCGCGGTGCGACGCCCGTGAGACGCCGATAGACGGCGGCGGCGTAACGGGTGCGGGTCGCGGCGCAGTCGGGTGGACGTAATTGGGTACAACTCGCGTGGCAGGCCCCGACCGCTTGCCGCGTCGCGCCGTGACGCCGGAAGCTCTGCGCCAGAATCCAGGCGCCGACCTGCAGGTTCGTGCAGGGATCGAGCAGGTCGGCTTCGCGAATGCCGTGTTGGTCCAGGACCGGCAGCCGGCGCGAATTGATCTGCATCAGGCCGATATCCACCGACCCCGTGTGTGCGGCATGGCTGCGGTTGATCGCGGCGGGGTTGAGGCTCGATTCCTGTTGCGCGATCGCGTAGAGCAGGCGTGCGTCGACCCCATAGCGGGCGGCCGCATCCTGCCAGCAGGCGTGGGCGGGCAGCGCGATCGCGCACGACAACAAGGGTCACCCTGGCGTCGGTGCCCGCGCGAAAGTGCCGCAACAGGCGTGCGGAGCAGCCCGTTGGCACCGAACATGGATGCTTGACTCGACCGGTCGGCTCCTCCATATTCAGGCTTGCGCGGTTGAATCTCCTATCCGTCGACAACGGCGGCTTCGCGGTGATCGAAAAGCTGCAGAACAACGCGGGGAACGAGAGCTTCAACAACGTCCTCTCCGCTTGCCCGACGATCCCGGTGGCGTTCTCGGTCGACTTCGAGGCTCACGCCGCCTCGAGGGGCGCAACCGCCGAGACCTTCTCGAACCCTGCAGAACACAGCGACGTGTTCAAGCGCGCCCGGGCTGGCGATAAGACACATGTGATCTGGATGAAGGTTGACGCCAGGGAAGGATGGACGACCAAGGGACACGGCGGGCGGGAGGTCGGCACGCCGCATGTCTCGAACAGCGCGCGAGTCGAAGCGGCCCGGAAGGATCAGGAATCCACGCGCTCCAGACAGCGTCTCGGAGTCTGATGGCCGATCTCGACCGCATCCGGGGAAACAGCTTCGTCATCATCGGACGCGCGGGGATGGATTTCTATGCCGATCCGCCCGGCACGAAAACCGAGGAGGCCGATCGCTTTTTCGCCTGCCTCGGCGGTTCCTCGGCCAATATCGGCGTGGCGATCACGCGGCATGGCGGCCGGGCCGCTCTGGTGACCCGGGTGTCCGACGACGCGATCGGGCGGTTCGTCCTTAACGAGCTGGACCGGTACGGCGTCGACCGGGCCTATGTCACGCCGGTCGGCGGCGAGGCGCGCAACTCTCTGGCGGTGGTCGAGAGCCGCGTCGAGGACCACCAGTCGGTGATCTACCGCAACGGTGCCGCGGATTTCGAGATGAACATCCGCGACGTCGAGGCGGTCGACTACGCGCCCTTCAGCGCGCTCATCACGACCGGAACGGTGTTCGCCGCCGAGCCGTCGCGCTCCGCGGCTTTCCGCGGTTTCGATCTGGCGCGCTCGGCCGGTCTGCCGCTGATCTTCGATGTGGACTACCGTCCCTACAGCTGGCCGTCCCCGGAGGTCGCGGCGGAGGTCTATTCCCGCGCGGCGGCGCTCTGCGACGTGATCGTGGGCAACGATCTGGAATTCGGCTTCCTGGCCGGGGGCTTCGACAAGGGTCTCGACAAGGCGCGCGATCTCGCGCGCTCCGGGGCGCGGATCGTCATCTACAAGATGGGCGAGGCCGGCGCGATCACGATCACGCCCGAGACCGAGTTCCGTACCGGCATCTATCCCGTCGAGGCGCTCAAACCCACGGGCGCGGGCGACGGCTTCCTCGGCGGCTTCGTCGCGGCGCTGGCCCAGGGCCGCGACCTTCGCGACGCCGTGCTGCGCGGATCGGCCTGCGCCGCGATCGTCGTCAGCCGGGTGGGGTGCGCGCCGGCCATGCCGACGACGCCCGAGCTCGAGAATTTCCTGGCCGGGCATCCCGGCCCGACCGGGCCCTGAAAGGAACCGCCCCATGCACATCCCCCGTTCGACAACGAGAATCGGGCCATCGTCTGCGTCAAGGACATGATCGCGAAATTCAAATGACCATCGCGACCCTTGCCCAGGTTCTCCAGCCCGCGCTGACCGGACGCTACGCCATCGCGGGCCTCGTCGCGCTCGGCTGGGAGGACATGCGCGCCTATGTCGCCGCCGCCGAGGCCGAGGGTGCGCCGGTGATCCTCCAGGCTGGCCCGAACTGCCGCAAGCACACGCCGCTGCCGGTTCTGGGCAAGATGTTCCGCCATCTGGCCGAAGGCGCGTCCGTCCCGGTCGTCGCCCATCTCGATCACGGCTACACGGCTGAGGAGTGCCGCGAGGCGCTCGACAGCGGCTTCACGTCGCTGATGTTCGACGGTTCTCGCAAACCGCTTGCGCAGAACATCGACGAGACCGCCGCGATCGCCGAGATGGCGCACGCGGTCGGCATTTCCTGCGAGGGCGAGATCGGATTCGTCGGCTATTCGGGCGGCGCGGCCTCCGCCGGCACCGACCCCGACGAGGCCGCCCGCTTCGCGCGCGAGACCCGCGTGGACGCGATGGCGATCTCCGCCGGAAACGTCCATCTGCAACAGGAGGGCGAGGGAGGTCTCGATGAGGCCCGCATCCGCGCGATCGAGGCGGTCACCGACGTGCCGCTCGTGATCCACGGCGGTTCCGGCGTGCCGGAGGTTCAGCGTCGGAGGCTTGCCGCCGGCTCGTCGATCTGCAAGTTCAACATCGGCACGGAACTTCGCATGGCGTTCGGCGCGGCCCTGCGCGAGGCCGTCGCGCGCGACCCGGAGCGGTTCGACCGGGTGGCCATTCTGCGCGAGACCGAGGAGCCGGTCTCGCGCGCGGCGCGCCGAGTCATTCGGTCGCTCTGGAAACCTGACGGAAAGTGACGCGCATGCTCGGAATCGGAATTCCGGGCGGCGGGCGATCCTACCGTGCGAGTCGCGGGGGACGCCAGGGACGGCCTTGCCGTGCGAGCCGGTCGCTGAGTGCCCGGACGAACGGGCAGGGGAGCCTGCGGACCTTGCCGAGACGTCCGCCTGCAGGGATGCTAGGATCGACGCATGAAGATCTGCATCGTTTCCGACAGCCACGACCGGGCCGAAGCGCTCGCCGGCGCCGTCCGCGAGGCTGCGGCGCAGGGCGCCGAGGCCGTGATCCATTGCGGCGATGTCATCGGCGCGCAGACGCTGCGGCCGGCGATGAGCGCCGGGTTGCCGCTGCACGTGATTCACGGCAACAACCTGGGCGATTCGGTCATGCTGCACCGGCTGGCACGCGACAGCGGCGGATTGCTGCAGTATCACGGCGCCGACGCGCGCATCGAACTGGGCGGGCGCAGGATCTTCGTGGTGCACTATCCCGACTACGGCCAGGCGATGGCCTGCACCGGCGATTGGGACCTCGTGTGCTGCGGCCATTCGCACTGCGCCGGCGTCGAGCAGGTGGCCAACGTCAAGGGCGGAAAAGCCTGGCTGGTCAACCCCGGCACGGTGGCAGGACTGGCGGCGCCGGCGACGTGGATTCTCGGCGACCTCGAGTCCATGCGCTTCGACATCCAGCGACTCTAGGCGCGTCGACACACACCCGTGCGCAGGATCGAGGGTCGGGCCGCGCGGGTTTTCGGTCTGGGGCGCCACGCGCAATGGGTTCCGGAAGCGCATCGAATCCCGGCCGCCGCATTCGCGTCATGGCGGAATTCACCCAATCTATGGCGCCATAGGTTTTTTTTGTCGGCCGGCGTGGAAGCCCCCTGTAAAATTGACCGGGAGGAGGCCGGATGAGCTCCGCCACGTGGACCGCGCGCACGAGCCCCGTTCTCGGCCGAGGGAGGAAATGATGTTCGCCAGCAATCCGTTCGCCGAGCTCTCGGCGTCCATTTCGCCTGCCGTCATGCAGGCCTATGTCGTCGTCATGATCGTCCTGGTTGTGGCGGGGACGCTGTTCGACGTCGTGCACAAGGGCAGCGCCAGGTATTTCTTCGAGAACTGGCGCAGGTCGAAAGCCAGGGGCGCCAAGCCGCTCGGCGGCGGCGAGCTGGTGTCGATCGCAGTCAAGACCGGCGTGGTCGACGTCCTCACCTCCGGAGAATTCTGCAACCCGCGGCGCCGCGTCGCCCACCTGCTGGGGATGTACGGATTCGTGATCTACGTCGTTACCACCGCCATCCTGATATTCGGCTACCCGACCCCCGCGACGCCCGCGCCCGCCATCCTGCCGCTGCTGTGGTGGATCGGCGGCCTGATGATCTGCGTCGGCGGCTACTGGTTCTGGTTCTTCATCCGCGTCGATGTCGCCGCCGAGGGCCGCTCGCCGTTTCGCCTCGTGCGCGCGGACCTGTTCATCCTCTCGCTGCTCGCCAGCGCGACGCTGGGCCTGATCTGGGCCTACCTGCAGGCGCGGGGCATCGCCGGGGCCGGCGTGTTCTTCGGCCTGTACATCCTGGCCACGACGGTGCTGTTCGCGGGCGTGCCCTGGTCCAAGTTCGCCCACATGTTCTTCAAGCCCGCGGCGGCCTTCGAGAAAAGAGTGTGCGAGGCCGATGGCTCGGCCGAGAATCTGCCGACGCAGACCCGCGACGATCCCGAGCAGCAGCAAAGACACTCGATGGAACTGCTGCGGGGCGCCCCGATGAACATGGGGCTCGGCATCAAGCGCGAAGCGCCGCGCCACTATTGAATCGAGAAGCACCCCGCAAGCTCTGCTGGACTAGATAAGGAACCGGAACAATGCCTACCTTCGTCTACATGACAAGGTGCGACGGATGCGGACATTGCGTCGACATCTGTCCGTCGGACATCATGCACATCGACAAGACCTATCGCCGGGCCTACAACATCGAGCCCAACATGTGCTGGGAGTGCTACTCCTGCGTCAAGGCTTGCCCGCAGCACGCGATCGACGTGCGCGGATATGCCGACTTCGCCCCGCTCGGTCACAGCGTTCGCGTGCACCGCGACGAGGAGAAAGGCACGATCGCCTGGAGGATCAAGTTCCGCAACGGCACGGAAAAGAACTTCCTGTCGCCCATCACCACCAAGCCCTGGGGAACGGCGATCCCCAAGCTCGCGGATGTTCCGGGACCCACCAAGGAAATGCGCGACGGGCATCTGCTGTACAGCGAGCCGAAATACATCCGCATGGACGACGGCGCCTTGCATACGCTGCAGTCCGCCGGTCTCAAGTTGAAGAAAGGTGTGTACTACTGATGGCATACGAAACGATCGTCGAAGACGGCATCGATATTCTGGTCGTCGGTGCAGGCCTTGGCGGCACGGGTGCCGCATGGGAGGCCAGGTTCTGGGGGCAGGACAAGAAGATCGTCATTGCCGAGAAGGCCAACATCGACCGCTCCGGTGCGGTCGCCCAGGGTCTGTACGCCATCAACTGCTACATGGGCACCCGCTGGGGCGAGAACAAGCCGGAGGACCATGTCCGCTACGCTCGCATCGACCTGATGGGGATGGTGCGGGAAGACCTGCTGTTCGACATGGCCCGCCACGTCGACTCCACGGTGCATCAGTTCGAGGAGTGGGGCCTGCCCATCATGAAGGACCCGAAGACCGGGCGCTATCTGCGCGAAGGGCGATGGCAGATCATGATTCACGGCGAGTCCTACAAGCCCATCGTGGCCGAGGCCGCCAAGAAATCGGCGGACAAGGTCTTCAACCGCATCTGCGTCACCCACCTGCTGATGGACGACGGCAAGGAGAACCGGATTGCCGGTGCCGTCGGCTTCAACGTCCGCACCGGCAACTACCACGTCTTCAAGTCCAAGACCGTGATCTGCGGCGCGGGCGGCGCCTCCAACATCTTCAAGCCGCGTTCGGTGGGCGAAGGCTCCGGCCGCACCTGGTACGCGCCCTGGTCGTCCGCGTCGGCCTACGGGCTCATGATCGACGCCGGCGCCAAGATGACGCAGATGGAAAATCGCATCGTGCTGGCGCGTTTCAAGGATGGCTATGGCCCGGTCGGCGCCTACTTCCTGCACCTGAAGACCTATACGCAAAATTGCCTGGGCGAGGAGTACGAATCCAAGTGGTTCCCCGACCTGCAGAAGATGGTCGGCAAGGAATATCTCGATCCGGAAGCCTCGCACCTGACCCATCGGCCGATCCCGACCTGCCTGCGCAACCATTGCATCATCAGTGAAGTGAATGCCGGCCGCGGCCCCATTCACATGGTGACGATGCGCGCCTTCCAGGATCCCCATCTGGAAGAGGTCGGCTGGGAGAACTTCCTCGGCATGACCGTCGGCCAGGCGGTCCTGTGGGCCGCCACCGATGTGGATCCCAAGAACGAGAATCCCGAGCTGACCACCTCCGAGCCCTACGTGATGGGCTCCCACGCGACCGGCTCGGGCGCCTGGTGCTCGGGTCCCGAGGACGTCTCCCCGCCCGAGTATTTCTGGGGCTACAACCGCATGACGACGATCGAAGGCCTGTTCGGCGCCGGCGACGCGGTCGGCGGCACGCCGCACGCGTTCTCGTCCGGCTCGTTCACCGAGGGTCGTCTCGCCGCGAAGGCCGCCTGCAAGTACATCGACGACGGCAAGGCCGAGGGCATTGTCGTCTCCGACGAGCAGATCGAACGCCGCAGGAAGGAGATCTACAAGCCGCTGGAGCACTACAAGACCTACCGCAACGCGATCGTGGCGGGCTCCGTCAATCCGCACTACATCAATCCCAAGCAGGGCCTGGACCGCCTGCAGAAGCTGATGGACGAGTATTGCGGCGGAGTCACCGTCAACTACATGACCAACGAGAAGCTCCTGCACATCGGTCTCAAGAAGCTCGCGATCATGGAGGAGGACCTCGAGCAGCTGGCCGCCGAGGATATTCACGAGTTGCTGCGGGCGTGGGAACTGAAGCACCGTCATCGCGCTGCGGAGTGCGTCACGCAGCACACGCTGTTCCGCAAGGAGACCCGTTGGCCGGGTTACTACTACCGCGGCGACGCGATGAAGGTGGACGACGAGAACTGGCACGTGCTGACTGTTTCGCGTCGCGATCCGCAAACCGGCGAATACACGATGGAGAAGGCGCCCTGCTATCACCTGGTCGCGGATGACGAGTAGCCGTGTCCCCGGGCGGACAGCTCGCGTCGACCGTCTGCCCGGCGCAAGAGGAACCGGCACGTCGTCGCCCGTGGAGCCCTGCGAAGCCGGTCACTTCCGGCCGCAGATAGCCGCGCGTGAACATCATCGAAAAAAGCGATGAAGAGATTCGGGCCATTGCCGATCCCCTGTGGCGCGACCTGGTCAGGCATTCGAACGAAGGCAAGTACGGAGAGTTCGTGAAGAACTTCTCCAGTTCGCTGGCGCTGGCCATGAATCAGGTCGTGGCGGGCCACCAGTTCGCGAACAGCGAACTGGCGAGAAGCCTGTCCGAAGACATCGACGCGCTCGGCATCATCCGCCGGGGCGAGCACGTGACGGTGCTCTACCGGCAGCGGAGCACCAAGAAACAGGGCGAGTGGCTCGGCCGGCTCGTCCTCGGCCATGAAGACGGAAAGGTCAGGATCTTTGGTGCATCCATCTTTTGAGCGGTTCGTCCGGATTCGACATGGGTGAAACCATCCAGGACGGCAAGTTCGTCGAGCTGACCTACAGGGTGACCGACAGGAAGACGAGGCATGTCCTCACCCGGGTCGATTTCCCGTTGGGCTATGTTCACGGACACAATGAGATTCTGTCCCCTTCCGTCCACAAGGAGCTGGAGGGCAAGGCCGTCGGCGACGTGATCGAAGTGCCGATCGACGGCAATCAGATCTTCGGTCCCAGGGACGAGTCGCTGGTCTTTACCGACAACATCGAGAATGTCCCCGAGGAGTATCGGCAGGTCGGCGGCTCCATCCTCATGGAGAACGACAAGGGCCAGACCCGCAGCTTCGTCGTGACGTGGATGGACGACGAGAAACTGACGGTCGACGGCAACAATCCGCTTTGCGGCAGAGAGGTCGTCTTTACGCTCGAGATACTCACCGTGCGCGACGCGACCGACGAAGAGACAAGAGTGGGCGGGGCGATCATTGCGCGCGCGGACGTCGACCCGTCGCGCATGAGACCTGTCTGAGCAGCGGCGCCGGATGGCAGCGGACCCATTCCGGCTTTGGTTACTTGCACCTGCAATCCTGACTTCACGGCGAGAAAGGTGACTCATGAGCGAGCAAAAGCCCACCACCACCAAGGTTCCTGACGGCCATACGCGTTTTTTTACGACGCGGCAGATGGCGCCCAACGAAAAGGGATTCGTCGGTTACGAAACCGTCTGGAAGCCGCTCCAGAAGGAAGTCGAATACAAGACGCCGAAACAGCCGTAGCGACGATGCCGTAGCATCGACGCGCCGGAGCGCGCATTCCCGTCGTCGGCGGACGACCGGGCCGATCCTTTGCGGACGACTGGCTTTGTGCTTCAATAGGATCGAGCCAGTCACCCTCCGGACGGATCAATGGCGGATCGCCGCCTCCAGGTGTTCCACGCGGTCGCGAAGCACCTCTCCTTCACCAAGGCGGCCGAGGCGCTCTTCATGACCCAGCCGGCGGTCACGTTCCAGATCCGCCAGCTCGAGGAGCATTTCAACACCCGCTTGTTCGACCGGACGCACGGCCGCATTGCGCTCACGGCCGCAGGCAATCTGGCCCTGGAGTACGCCGAGCGAATCCTCGAGGTCTCGGCCGAGCTCGACACGCGCCTGCAGGAGCTGAGCGGCGAGCTCGGAGGGCCCCTGCTCATCGGCGCCAGCACGACCATCGCCGATTACCTGCTGCCGCGGGTGCTGGGCGCCTACAAGGTGCGGTTTCCGGCCGTGGTGCCGCGACTCTTCGTCGCCAACTCCGAGGCGGTGCAGAATCGCGTCGCCGACCGACGCCTCGACATCGGGTTCATCGAAGGCGACTCGCATCTGCCGCTGCTCGCGACCGACGTTTGCTGCGAGGACGAGCTGCAGGTCACCTGCGCGCCGTCCCATCCGCTCGCGCAGCTCGAGTCCGCGACGCCCGAGTCGCTGACGCACTACCCCAACATCAGCCGCGAGCCCGGCTCGGGCACGCGCGAGGTCATCGACCGCTACCTGCAGATGGTGGGCGTGGCGCCCGACTCGCTGCAGCGCGTGATGGAGCTCGGCAGCCCGGAGGCGTTGAAGGGGCTGGTCGCGACCGGGCTGGGGTTTTCCATCATGTCGCGCGTGACCGTCATGAACGAGATCCGTCTCGGGCAGCTGGTGCAGATTCCGCTCGCGCCGCGCCTCATCCGCAACATGTCGGTTGTCTATCCCAAGGAAAGGATCCACTCGCAACTGGTGAGCAGCTTCATCCGGTTCGCGAAGCAGAATCTCGGCGCCGCGCCGGCCGAGTAGGCTCAAAAGCCTTGTTTCCCGTCAGCCGAAGCGGAGAGGCGCACCCATTCGCTGTGCTCGGGCCGTCGAGCCGGTCATGGTCGAGCATTGGCCGCCGGCCCGGAAGCCGCATCGGCAAAGAACGCGGCCAGCCGCACCATCGCCAGCGTGTCTCTTTCGCAGTAAGTGAGCAGCGCATGCTCGAGCGCACTGCGCCGTTCGGCGGGAGTCGCGGGGTCGATCATCTCGAAGTAGACGGGCTCGACCATGTCGCCGCTCTGCACGCCGTCGAGATTGGCGTAGTCGAGGTCGGGCGCGATCGTGGGCAGCACGCGCTTGATCGACCATGAGCCCATCATCGCCGGATGGTAGTAATGCGCGCGGACGAAGGGCAGCAGGTCGAAGAGCCGGCCGGCCATCGCGCAGAGTGCCGGCGCGAGATCGGGAAAGGCGTCGGCCAGCGCCAGGAGCACGCTGCGCTCGAAGCCCGCGTTGTAGACCATGATCGGCCCGGTGTCGCCGATGGCGGCGACGAGGCGCGCGGCGAACGCGCGGCGCGGGTCCTCTCCCTTGGTGTCGAGGAACGGCGGCAGTGAGGTGAGCGTGCCGTCGGCGTCCTGGCGGTGGCACGACCACTGCATCGGGATCTTCTGGTACGGGCGCGTGCCCGGCCACAGCGGCACCGCCGGTCCGACCGTCTCGAAGTCGAGAAAGTAGCGCGGCCAGGGGAGGGTGGCGAGCTTCTGCGCGGCGCCGGGCGCGAGCTCCGCCTCGCCGTTCGTGGTCGCGCGCCAGATTCGCAGGTGATCCTCCCGCGTCAGGCGCGAGACGGGAACCTCGCGCAGGTCCGCGTAGCCTTCCTCGCGCAGTTCCCGCACGAGCTTCGCGCCGTGGGGCAGCAGCGCCACCGGGTAATCGGCGGTGTCCGGCGCGCAGAACGCCATGAACTCGCACTCGAACGGATCGGTGCACTGCGCGCCGACGGCGATGTCCGGCATCGGCCCGGCGAGATCGCGCCGCGCCGCTTCGATCCACTCCGGAATCTGCTCCTGCAGCGGCAGGATCGCGTCCGAGACGTCCACGCAGGTGAAGAGACCGCGATAGTCGCCGCCGCCGGGATAGACAAACTGGTTGTTGATGTGCGCGAGCTCGGTGCGCGCGACGGTGAGGCCGGCGCCGCGCAGCACCCAGGTCTGGATGCCGGCGTCGGTGACGTGGTAGTCCTTCACCCGGGTGGAGCTCTTCACCTCGATCAGCCGGCAGATGCCGCCGCGGCGCTCCAGGATGTCGGCGCGCACGAGCATGTCGGCCCAGCGCAGCGCCGGCTCGAACAGCGTGATGTCGCCGGAGTTGCTGAGCGCTTCCTTGGTCTCCCGTACTGCTGCGTTGAGGTCGGTGACGTGCGCGATCAGGCGGCCTTCGGGATGCAGCCGCTGTGCGGCGGCCCCGACCATGTGCCCCTGCGCCATCCGGTTCAGGACGGCCTCGCTCTGCTGCGCGAGCTCGCGCCGGTAGGTCTGCAGCCACAGGCGCTTGGGGCACTGCTTGTACGCGACCAGGCGGGACTTGGAGAGCCTCATGGGTGGACCCGTGTTGCCCTCTTCCGAAAGTACTACAAGTCCTTTGGGTCGAGGCCGGTATGCTTCGCAATTCGCGACAGCATCTTTGGCCCGATCTCTTCGCCGTCGTGGAAGGCGAAAACGAAATCAGGCCAGCCCTCGCGGGCCAGCGTTCGATGCGATCCCGATTGCCGTTTGAGGCGCCACCCGATGTCAAGAAGGGCGGCGATTACGCGACGTGCCTTAGTCGAAGGCCACTGGCTCACGCCGGGGCGAGGGAAATGTGAATCGAATGGGCGCGACTCTCGCCATGTTCCAAGCGCTCCGCCAGAACGCGCAAGGCCAGGACTTCGGCTTTGGCCATGGCTTCATCGGCAGAGAATCCGTACGCAAGCACGCCCGGAAGTTGCGGCACTTCCGCCAACCAACGGCCATCTTCCTCGCATTCACATTCAATTCTGAAATCCATGGCGCGCTCCTGCGTCCGAATTCGGAGATTCTACGCTTCCTTGCTCAAGAGCCGGTTCGCCCTCTTCGCGGGGCATCGAAGAGCGTCTGCGTCGCTCGTCCTTGTCATCGATAGTGAACAGTCAGACCTGGAGCTTCACGCTGCGGTCTTGATTCGCTCGATCTTCGCCAGCTGCCGCTTCAGCACGCGCTGCGCGTGCCAGAGATCGTAAGCGGCCTGCAGGTGCAGCCACGTTGCCGGCGCGCCGCCAAGTGCCGCTCCCAGGCGGACGGCCATTTCCGCGCTGATGGCGGCCTTGCCGTTGAGCACGCGGGAAAGCGCGACGCGCGTGACGCCCAGGCGCCGGGCGAATTCCGTCACCGTGATGCCGGTGTCGGCGAAGACGCCGTCCCGCAGAACTTCACCGGGATGAGGGGGATTGTGCATGCGCGACACCGCGAATGGGTCAGTGATAGTCGCGGCAGTCGACGGCCTTGCTTCCGGTGCGGAAGAACAATTCCAGGCCCTTGTGCCGAAACGAACGGATCATACCGGAGTATGTATAGCGTGGCTATACGGTCCGGCAATTGGCCGGATGGCCCACCGCGGGTTAGCGACGGCAGGGCCAAAGGTGACTTGCCGCGCGGTGCCGCGCCAGGAAGGAAGTGGCCGATATCTGCTATCGTCATCGGGCCGCAGGGGCAGGCTGTGCTGATCGAGCAGAAGAACGGGGCTCTGGAGGAAACGCCGGACTGGCTCGTCAAGCACTGCGCGTAACGCGAACCTCACTGGACCCGCAGAATGACCCAGCTCCTTCTCATCGACATCAACATTCTCGGCATCGGCGCGATGCGCGAGTACGAGTACCGGGACCGGCGTCACCGCGGCAAGGCCACCGGGGCGATCCACGGCACCTTTGACAAACTGGCCTCGCTGCTGGACGACCACGCCGATCACCTCCCCTTGGTACTGTGGGACGATCGCTGCCGGTGGCGCGAGGTGATCCTCCCGCAGTACAAGCGCCACCGCTGGGAAACGCCCGAGCAACAGGCGTTCCTGAAGAGTTACCTCACCCAGGCCGCGGTGGTGCGGAAACTGCTGGGCCACCTCGGACTGCCGCAGGTCTTCTGCCCGGACTTCGAGGCGGACGACCTCGCCGGCGTCATCTGCCGTGGCGCGGATCCGGCGTGGCAGATCACGCTGGCGACCTCGGACACCGATTGGTACCAGGCACTGCGCAAGAACGTGACCTGGCGGTCCCCGCGCACCGGCAAGATCGTTCGCGATAGCGACCTCGCCAATGTCGAGCTGATCGAGGAGGGGCCCTTCCATTCCACCGATCACTACGTCTGCGCGAAGGCGTTGGCGGGTGACACCGCCGATGGAATTCCCGGCGTGAAGGGCGTCGGCCTCAAGACGGCGGCCCGGATCATCAGGGACCACGGCTCGGTCGAGGTCCTCTGGGCAAGGCACGATGCGGGAGAGGCGATCAAGGGCGTGGCGCTGCAAAGGGCAGCAGGTCCGGAGTGCCGGGCCGACTATTTGCGGAACCTCAAGCTGATCGACTGGCGGCTGGCGCCGCCGCTGCGCGACAACTTCGAGCTCGAGCTGCAAGAACCGGAACCCGCGGCGTTTGCGAAGCTCTGCGGCTACTGGGACCTGTCCAGCGTTGATCAGGGGTGGCGAGCGTTCTCGATCCCGGGGAAGGAAGCGCAAGGCGTCATCGCGAATGTCCGGGGCATTCTGGAACGCGCGGCAACCCTTGGCACCGTGGCTTGACCGACCGCATCACCCTTACCGAAGACAACGGACCAGCACGCGAAGTACCTATCGCGCGCGTCGGATGCGCGTGCCGGGTAAGACGTGTATCCGCTCCACGACGATACCGTTGTCGGGATGATCGACGGCGGCGACTCGAGCATCGTCCGGCGTGCAACTGGCCTGGAGCTCGCCACGGCTCAGGTCGGCCGGGGGGCGGATGACGGCAATGAGTCGGTGCTGTCGCTGTGCGACGAGAACCTCGTCTACAGGTGCCCGGTACCGTGGCATCGACCTTGGCCTGCTGTGCGAATTCGATTACTTCGGGGTTCCCGATGACGTCGACTACGTCAACATCCCTTGGCGCAGCACGCGATTTGACGAGGAAGCGCTGACGAACGCCGTAGCCACGCAACGACGCGCTGAAAACATCCTCGACCAGTGGAAGAAACGCGGCGGAGAAAGAACCATCGCGTTCTGCGCCTCGCAGCGACACGCCGATTTCATGCGCGCATGGTTTCGACAGCGCGACGTAAGCTGCGCTGCGTGCACGCGGCCCGCGTCATAGCGCACTTATCCCTCGAGCAGTTGGCGTCCGGTGCCGTTCATAGTCTTCGCCGTCGACATGTTCAACGAAGGCGTCGACGTACCAATGATCGACACGGTGATGATGCTCGACCGACCGAGTCGCCGATCGTCTGGCTCAGCAATTCGCGGACTTCGCTCTGGCCCGGGTTCGGCGCCGCACGCGCCCGGTGGCTGCAGTATTTTCATCATCGAGCATTGCAAGTTCGAATGTGGCGGAGCGCGTCCGGCTGGTCGCCGCTTAGCGCTACATAAGCCTCAGACTCTTCAATTTCGGCCCGGCCATCGCGATCCTGGTGCCCCCGGCACTGCCGGCGTTCTGCGACCTTGCCGACCCGGAGCGCCGGTCCTGATCTCCGCAACGATCGACGCGGCGAATGTGCCGGCATTGCCGAGAGTATGACGTCCATCAAACCTCAATCGAGCGATGTGTTGGATGATTAAACCGTGTCCGTGGCCGGTCCGGACGAAGGCGTGGTGGCGCTGATGCGCATCATCGGAGCCAGCATGCCTCGACACTTCTCGTCCAAGGCTGCCGTCACACGCCCCATTCGCCGGCGCGAGCCAGCGGCCCGGAGCGCTGTTTCACCTGCGTGACGCCGGGGCGACGGGATCGGCGCCGCGCAGGACGCCCTGTTCGGCATGCCTGCGCCCGCGCGGGAGCACGCGCCATGAAAGACGCTGCAACATCTATCGGTCGCGTTGTCGAAATACACGGTCCGGTGGTGGATGTCGCCTGCGAAACCTTGCCGCCGCTGCATCAGGCGCTTAACGTGGCAGTCGACGGCGCGACCGCCGTGCTGGAAGTGCTGCACCATCTCGATCCGCACCAGGTGCGCGCCATTGCCCTGCACCGCACGGCAGGATTGAAGCGCGGCACACCGGTGTTTGACAGCGGCGGACCGCTGCGGGTGCCGGTGTCCGCAGCGAGCCTGGGGCGCCTGTTGGACGCGTTCGGCCAGCCGCTGGACGGCGGGCCGCCGCTGATACCGGACGCGTACCGCAATCTGCTCGCGCCGCCGCCGCTGCTCGCCGATACGCTGCCGTCGTCCGGCATTCTGGAAACCGGGATCAAGGTCATCGATCTGCTCTGTCCCTTCATTCGCGGCGGCAAGACCGGGCTGTTCGGCGGCGCCGGCGTGGGCAAGACCGTGCTGATCATGGAGTTCATGCAGGCTGTGGCTTCCCTGCATGGCGGGGTGTCGGTGTTCGCCGGAGTTGGCGAGCGCATTCGCGAGGGCCACGAGCTGTGGCACGAGATGGCCGGCAACGGCGCGCTGGCCAATGCGGTGCTTGTATTCGGCCAGATGGACGAATCGCCGGGCGTGCGGTTTCGCGTCGGACTCGCGGCGCTCGCTTACGCCGAATATCTGCGCGATACCCTCGGCCGCGAGGTGCTGTTCCTGATGGACAATGCGTTCCGCTTCGTGCAGGCCGGCTCCGAAGTGTCGGGTCTGCTGGGGCGCATGCCCGCCACCGTGGGCTACCAGCCGACCCTGCCGTCGGAAGTGGCGGAACTGGAGGATCGCATCGTCTCCAGCCGGCTCGGCGCCATCACCTCGGTGCAGGCGGTCTACGTGCCTGCCGACGACATGACCGACCCCGCCGTGGGCGCCATCCTCGCCCATCTCGACACGCGCGTGATCCTGTCCCGTGCCCAGGCGGCCAAGGGCATCTATCCGGCGGTCGATCCGCTCGTTTCGGGCAGCAATCTCATGGACCGGCACTTTCTCGGCGACCGCCACTATCAAGTGGCCCACGATGTGCGCGAGCACCTGGCGCGCTACCGCGAGCTGGAGGACATCATCACCATGCTCGGCATCGAGGAGCTGTCCGAGACTGACCGGGAGGTGGTGCAACGCGCCCGCCGCCTGCAGCGCTATCTCACTCAGCCGTTCCATGCGATGACGGCGCAGAATGACGTCGGCGGCGTGTCGGTGCCGCTGGCGCAGGCGCTGACCGACTGCGAGGCGTTTCTGGGCGGCAAGTACGACGGCTTGCCGGAGGAACGGTGCTATATGCGCGGCGCCATGGAGGTTGGGTCATGAACACCTTCATCGTGCGCCTGCTCGCCGCCGGCCGCACGGACACCATCGAGAACGTCGCGAGCTTCGTTGGCGAGGACAGGAGCGGCAGCTTCGGGCTGCTGGCGCATCACGACCGCTTCATGACCGCACTGACCTTCGGCCTCGCGCGCCTGGCTCTGGCCGACGGCAGCCGTGAATACCTGGGCTTTCCCGGCGGGCTGCTGTATTTCGTCGACAACGAATTGCGCATCTCCACCCGGCGCTATCTGCGCGACACCGATGTGGCGCGCATCACGCAGGCGCTGACCCGCGAGCTTCTGGAAGAGGAACAGGCGCTGGAACAGACCCGGCGCAGGCTGCACCGACTGGAAACGGAAATGCTCGGGCGCCTGGCGGAACTGGGGCAGGCGTAACGATGGAAAACGGCGAACGCCTGCGGCAAAACATCGAGAAGCAGGCCCGGCGCATGGTGCAGGCGGACAAGGACCGCCCCACGCTGCTTGCCCAGACCGTGTTTCTCGGGACGCTCGCGCTTCTGTTCGTGCTGCCGGTGGTGGGCGGCGCGTATCTCGGCCACTGGATCGACGGCCAGCTGGCGGGCTATTCCTACCGCTGGACCGTGAGCCTGCTGATCGCGGGCGTGTTCATCGGCGGCATGAACGTCTATCTCTATATCCGGAAGAACTGAATATGGGCAAGCCGGATTTTCTCGAAATGCTGACGCTTCGCCTCGGGCTGCTCCCCATCGGCGACACGGTGCTCACCACCTGGCTGCTGATGACCTTGTTGGCGGGAGGCGCCTGGCTTGGTACGCGCAAGCTGACCGTGGACTCGCCCTCCCGTCTGCAGATGGCGCTGGAGGGTACCGTGCTCACCTTGCAGCAGGCGATCGAGGATGCGGCGCCCGGCCACGCCGCACGGCTGCTGCCGTTCATCGGCACGCTGTGGCTGTTCATCGCCGCGGCCAACCTGATGGGCCTGGTGCCGGGCCTGCGCTCGCCCACGGGCGATCTGTCGCTGACCGCGGCGTTGGCCCTGCTGGTGTTCGCCTCGGTGCACTGGTTCGGCATACGCATCGACGGCCTCCGGACCTACCTCAGGCATTATCTCGACCCCAACCCGATCCTGCTGCCGTTCCATCTGCTGGGCGAGATCACTCGCACGCTCGCGCTCGCCATCCGCCTGTTCGGCAACATGATGAGCCTCGAGATGGCGGCACTGCTGGTGCTGATGGTGGCCGGTTTTCTCGCCCCGATACCGCTGCTCATGCTGCACATCGTCGAGGCGCTGGTGCAGGCCTTTATCTTCGGCACGCTGGCGCTGGTCTACGTGGCGGGCGCCCTGCAATCCCATGAACTTCGACACAAGGACTGACGCATGGACAAGCTGACGTGGTTCACACTGCTTTCCACCGGCGGCGCGCTGCTCGCCATCGCCGTCGGCGTGATCTTTCCGGCCGTCGCCATGGGACGCGCCATTGCCCAGGCGCTGGATGCGCTGGCGCGCCAGCCCGAGGCGGAGAAGGCCATTACGCGCACGCTGTTCATCGGCCTGGCGATGATCGAGTCGCTGGCGATCTACGTGCTGGTGATCGTGCTCATCGTGCTGTTCCGCAACCCGCTGCTCGAGTACGTGCTGAAGTGACCGCGCCATGGAATTCGACTGGACGACCTTCGCCCTGGAAGTGCTCAACTTCCTGGTGCTGGTGTGGCTGCTGAAGCGGTTCTTCTATCGACCGGTGCTGGCCGTGATCGAAACGCGCCAGGCTGCAACGGCGAAGACGATCGCGGAGGCGGAAACGGTGCGGCACGAGGCGGAAGCACTGAAACGCGAGTACCAGACGCGCCTGGCGGACGTGGACCGGGACCGTGCCGCGGCGAGGTCCGGCCTCGACGAGGAGATCGCGGCCGAGCGGGCGCGGCGCCTCGCGGCCGTGGAGGCTGAAGTCAACGCCGATCGCAAGCGCCGGCAAATGCTGGAAGCGCGCGAGAAGAGTGGGCGGGAAGCGGCCCTGGAGCGCGAAGCGCTGGCTATCGCAGGCCGTTTCGCCAGCCGTTTTCTGGACCGCCTGACCGGCCCCGAGCTGAACGCGAAGCTGGTCGAGCTGGCCCTGAGCGAACTCGACGCCCAGGCCCCGCAGAAACTCGATCTCCTGCGCGACCCCGGAATGAGCATCAAGGTCGTCAGCGCCTGCCGCCTCGATGAAGGGCAGCGCACGGCCTTCACCCGGACCCTTGGCCGGCTGGCAGGCCGGACGCTGGCGCCTGAATTCAGCGAAGATTCCGCGCTCAAGGCAGGGGTGTGCATCACGGCCGGCTCGTGGGTGCTGATGGCAAACCTGCGCGACGAACTCGGCTTCTTCAGCGAGAGCTTCGATCATGGCGGCTGAAGCCGGGCTGCTGGAGCGCCTGGCGCAGCGGGTGGACGACTACCGCTTAACCCTGCGGCTGGGCGAGAAGGGGTGGGTCGCCTCGGTAGGCGATGGCATCGCCTGGGTCCATGGCCTGCCGTCGGCGGCGGCGGAGGAGATCCTGCGCTTCGAGGATGGCAGCCGCGGCATGGTGTTCGAATTGCAGAAGGAGCGCCTCGGAGTGATCCTGCTCGATCCGGAGGCAAGGATCGCATCGGGCACGCTCGTTTCCCATACCGGCGAACGTCTTGAAATTGGCGTCGGTGATGACCTGCTGGGGCGCGTGGTGGACCCGCTGGGCAAGCCGCTCGATGGCCTGCCGCCGCATGTTGCGGAGGGATCCTCGCCCCTGGAAGGGCCCTCGCCGCCGATCGTGGCGCGCGACTTCGTCAATCGCCCGCTCTACACCGGTATTAAGGTGGTCGATACCCTGGTCCCCATCGGCCGCGGTCAGCGCCAGCTCATCATCGGTGATCTGGGGAGCGGCAAGACCTCGCTGGCGCTGGACACGGTGATCGCGCAGGCCGGACAAGCGGTGAAATGCGTTTACGTCATGATCGGCCAGAAGCGCTCCGAGGCGGCGCTCGCCATCGACCTGCTGCGTCGTCACGGGGCGCTGGCCTACACCACGGTGGTGGTGGGGGAAGCCACCGCCACGCCGGGCATGAACTATCTCGCCCCGTTCGCCGGTTGCGCCATTGCCGAGGGCTGGATGCGCCGCGGCGAGGACACGCTGGTGGTGTACGACGACCTCAGCACCCATGCCCGCGCCTACCGCGAGTTGTCGCTGCTGATACACCGCCCGCCGGGGCGCGAGGCCTACCCCGGCGACATCTTTTTCCTGCATGCGCGCCTGCTCGAACGCTCCACCCGGCTCGCACCGGAGCATGGTGGGGGCAGCCTGACGGCTTTGCCGCTGGTGGAAACGGAAGAAGGCGAGATCGCCGCCTACATCCCCACCAATCTCATCTCCATCACCGACGGCCAGATCTATCTTGACCGACGCCTGTTCGCCGCCGGCGTCCTGCCCGCCGTGGATGTGCCGCTGTCCGTATCGCGCATCGGCGGCAAGGCGCAGCACCCGCGCATCAAGGAAGAGGCGGGCAGGATGAAGCTCGATTACCTGCAGTTTCTCGAACTGGAGGTCTTCACCCGGTTTGGCACCAGGCTCGAAGCGGGCGCCGAGGCCAAGATCCGGCGCGGCCGGCTGTTGCGCGAAATCTTCAAGCAGGAACGCCTGAATCCGTTGCATGCCAACTTTCAGCTTGCCTGGATGATCGCCTTCAACTCCGGGCTGCTCGATGCAATGGCGCCGGATGCGCTGGCGGCGACGCTGAAGAGGCTGCTCGATGGCATCGAACGCGAGCCCATGACGCTGGACATGCCCCGGGACGAATGGCTGGCGCGGCTGAAAGATTGGCTTGGGCCCGGCCCATGAGAGGCCACGCCGAACTCGCGCTTCGCTTTGCGCGACTCAATGAAATCAGCGGCATCATGACGGCGATGAAAAGCCTGTCGCTGGTGGAGACGAGGAAGCTCGCCCGTTTCATCGACCACCAGCGCCGCATGCTCGCCAACATCGAAGCGGCGGCAGCCGATTTCCTGCATTTTTTCCGGGTCGCGAGTATGGCCGAGGCGCCGATCATCGTGATTCTGGTCGGCTCCGAGCGCGGTTTCTGCGGCAACTTCAACGAGCGCGTGCTCGCGGCGCTCGACACGCTCCCGCGCCAGGATCCCACCCCGGCGCTCGTGGTGGTGGGCAGCCGCCTCGCCGCCAAGCTGGCCGACCGCCCCGGCGTCGTCGCCCGGCTCGACGGCGCCTTCGTGACGGAAGACGTGCCCGCCGCGCTGAATCGCGTCATGGACGCTGTGCACACGGCGAGCGCCGCGTCGGGCGCGGGCGCAAAGCTCTTCAGCCTGGCGCATGAGGCAGAGGGCGAACCGGCGCTGAAACGCCTCCTGCCGTTCGATCCGCCACCCGCGCCGCACTTTGCGCAACCGCCGCGCCTGCAACTCGCGCCGCCGGAATTCTTTGCCGAACTGCTCGACCAGTACCTGCTCGCATCCCTCTACGGCCTGCTCTACGAGTCGCTCTCGGCCGAGAGCCGCCAGCGCCTGGCGCACATGGAGCAGGCCCTCGAACGCCTCGACGAAACCATCGACAGCCTCGCCTTGAAGCGCAACGCCCTGCGCCAGGAAAAGATCGTCGAAGAGATCGAGGTGATCCTGTGCAGCGAGATGGCGTTCCGTGACGGTGGATGACAACGGAAGCGAATCCAGTCGGGCGAAGCCCGCGCCAGCACCGCACGCTGACCGGCAGAGCGAGCGCCGGTACGCGGGTCAGTTCCGCGGCGCGGAGGCGCCTGCCGCGCGAAGCGCGCCCGCTTCGGCGATGCAAAACGCGGTTATCTCTCCCAGCACGCGCTGCAGCGCCGCGTTGGCCGCCACCACGCCGCCGTAAGCGTCGTCGCTGCGCGCGGTTTCGGTCGCCTCGAACGTCCGGGTCGCGAGGACGCGCTTGCCGCGCACGTCGAGGAGCTGCACGCGCAGGGCAAGCTCGACGCGGCTCGGAAGCGCCGCGAAATTCTGCTGCAGCGTGATCAGCTCCGACACGAGCCGCAGATCCGGTGGCGCCATCGTGGGCGGTTGCACGATCGCGCGAAAGGCGCCGGTCTGCTCCAGCGCCCGGGCAAGCAGCGGACTTACCATCCGCGCCGGCGCATCGGCCCAGCGGTTGTTCGCGTAATAGTCGATCTCGTGGGGCCTTTTCACGTAGGCCATCTGCGGCGTGTCCAATCCGGGCCAGGCCCGCGTGGCGCTCACCTCCAGCACGAGGTCGCGCTGCTCCGTCGCCATCGCGCCGGCCGGTCTCGCATCGAGCACGTGCAGGTTCGGCGGGGGAACCGGCGCCGGCTGCAGGCCGGCGCAGCCTGCCGAGCAGCACGGACAACGCCAGCAGGCCCAGGGCGCGCGCCGTCCAGGGCGGGCCGATCACGATCTTCATGGCTTCCATCCCGTTGGCGCTCCCCGGTCGCCAGATTCCCTGTGCGGGGCTATCGTCCTCATTCGCCCGGCCCGGGCTTCGCCGCCGTCCGGCCGAACAGCAGGACGTTCGGATTGCGCTCCACCTTGTCCACCGTGCGCTGCAGCGTGGCGGTCAAGGTGCGCAGTTCGGCGACCAGCTCGCGCACTTCCGGCAGCGTCGCGCCGGTGAACTGCTGCAGGTCGGCCCGCGTGCTTTCGAGCGCGCCCGCAGCGCTCGTCCCCGCTGCACCGACCTGCTTCGTCATCCGGTCGAACGCGTCCGCGCTGCGCTCGACCCGCTGCACCAGCTGCGGCAGGCTTTCGGTGAACCGCGCGCTGTTGCCCATCGTCCGGGCCGCGTCTCTGAGGCCGGTGTCGATGGTCGCCGAGCGCGCCGCGAGCGTTCGCGCAAGGGCCTGCAGGTCGGCCAGCGTCTCCTTCAGCGCGCGCCGGTTGTCCTCGTCCAGCGCGGCATTGAGGTTGTCGCTCGCGCGGTTGAGGCCCGACAGCAGCACCGGCACGGAGGATTCCAGGCGCGCGAACAGCGAGACTCCCGAAAGCGATCACCGGGTACTCCTCCCCCGGCTTCGCCGTCAGTGCCGGCGATTCACGGCGCCCGGCCGTCAGGTCGATGTACGAGATCCCGGTGAGCCCCTGCGTCTCCAGCATGGCCACGGTGTCCACCTTGACCGGCGTGCCGCGCTCGATGTCGAGCGTGACCTGCACCTGCTCGACGTTGCCGGGCGCGAGCCGAATCGCGCGCACCCGGCCGACCTCGACTCCGCGATACCGCACCGGTGCGTTGAGATTGAGCCCGGACACCGATTCCGTCATGTAGGTCTCGTAGGTGTCGTAGCTCTTGCGGTAATACTTTCCGCTCGAGAGCCAGAGCACGCTCGCGATCGCCGTCACCGTCAGGACGATGACGAACACGCCGACCGCCACCAGGTTTACCTTGGCTTCCATGCCTGCTCGCGCGCCGCGCGGCCGCGCGGCCCGTAGAAGTATTGCCGGACGAGCGGGTCGTCGGCCTGCGACAGCTCGTTCATCGTGCCGACGCCCACGATGTGGTTCCGGCCGAGCACCGCGACGCGATCCGCCGCCCGCCACAGCAGGTCGAGGTCATGGGTGACCATCATGATGGTGAGGCCAAGGCCGTCGCGCAGGCTTCGCACCAGGTCGTCGATGCCCGTCGCCGACAGCGGGTCGAGTCCGGCCGTGGGCTCGTCGAGGAACAGGAGCTCCGGATCGAGGGCGAGCGCGCGGGCGAGCGAGGCGCGTTTGCGCATGCCGCCGGAGAGCTCGCTCGGGTACTTGGCGCCGGCATCGGCCGGCAATCCGGTCAGCGCGATCTTGACCGCCGCGAGCTCACGGATCAGTCCGCCGCTGAGCTCGGTGTGCTCGTGCAGCACCATGCCCACGTTCTCCGCCACGGTGAGGGAGCTGAACAGCGCGCCGCGCTCGAACATCACGCCCCATCGGCGGCGCAGCGGCAGCGCTGCGTCGTCGGACAGGCCGATGACCTCCTGCCCGAACACCCGGATCGAACCCGAAACCGGCGGCTGCAGCAGGATGACCTCGCGCAGCAGCGTGGACTTGCCGGTGCCGCTGCTGCCGACCAGCGCGAAGACCTCGCCCGGACGAACCGACAGGTTCACGTTCTCGTGCACGACGGCGGCGCCGAAGCGCGTATTGAGATCGCGCACCTCGATGACGGCGTCTTCGGCGGGCAGCGGTTGCGGCGTGGCCATCACAGGTCGAGCCAGAGGAAGACGATGGAGAAAAGCGCATCGGTGACGATCACCAGGAAGATCGACTGCACGACGCTCATCGTCGTCTGCTCGCCGACGCTCTCCGCGCTGCCCGTGACGTGAAAGCCGCGGTAGCACCCCACGAGCGCGATGATCATGGCGAACACCGGCGCCTTGCTGATGCCGGTCAAGTACGAGGACAGGCTGACGGCCTCGCCGAGCCGGTCGAAAAACACGTCGAAGCCGATGTCGAGCCTCGTGCGCGCCATGACCATTCCGCCCAGCACCCCGGTGATGTCGGTATAGACGGTGAGCAGCGGCAGGACGATCACCAGCGCCACCATCTTCGGCACGACCAGCTGCTCCTGCGGCGAGACGCCGATGGTGCGCAGGGCGTCGATCTCCTCGGTGACTTTCATCGTGCCGATCTGCGCCGTGTAGGCCGACCCCGAGCGGCCGGCGACGATGATCGCCGTCAGCAGGGGCGAGAGCTCGCGCAGCATCGCCAGCGCGACCAGATCGACGACGAAAATGTTGGCGCCGAAACGCTGCAGCTGATCTGCGCCCTGGTAGGCGATCACGATGCCCATCAGGAACGAGAGAAACCCGGTGATCGGCAGGGCGTCGATGCCGGCGCTTTGCATGTTGTGCAGAATCACCCGCCAGCGCAGGCGACGGGGCTGCCGCAGCGCGCGCAGCAGGCCGATCGCCGTTTCGCCGACGAAGGCGAGATAGCCGAGCGTGCCGAGCCCGAGCATCCACGCGCGACGGCCAAGCCGTGCGAGCCAGACCGGGGGCGCCGCCACCGGCTCCGTCGCGGCAATGTCGCGCGCAGCGATGAGCTGCAGCAGCGATTCGAATTCCGGCCGCAGGCGGGTGAGGCGCACAGCGCGTCCGTCGTGCTGCAGGTCCCGGACCAGGCGGTGCAGCAGCCATGCCCCGGAGGTGTCGAGCGCCGCCAGCGCGGCGCCGTCGATGACCAGCTCGCCCCGCGGGGGCCACGCCAACGTGGCGAGATGCCGGTCGAGGTCCGCTATCCCGCGGACGGTCCACGCCCCGGAGCAGCGCGCGGTGCAGGGGCCGCCGCCTTCGCCCGATGCCTCGCCGAGAATCAGTTGGGCAGCATCCGCGGGAATCATCACGCCTCGTCCGACGCTGGAGCGTCGCGATTGGGCCGCTGCACTCAGCCGCGAAACAAGGTCACCGCATACCCGATCCAACCGCACCCGCTGTCCAGATGATGCTAGGCGATTGGCGCTTCCCCGGCTTGACGCAGATCAACCGGGTCCGCAAGATCCCCGATCTTCCTGCGCGAGTTGGCGCGTCTCGGGAAATCAGTTCGGCACGCCGATCGTGCCCGACGAGATCGTGATCGCGTTGGCCGTCGCAGGCGTCGCGGTGATCTTCGGCACGTTGGCGGTGGTGATCGCCGGCGCCGGCCAGGTTCGCGACAAAGGCGTCGGAATGCTGGTCGGTTTTCCACCTCGCAGCAGCGAACGTTGCCGCCGCCCTCGACCCCGGAGTTGAAGGCGACGTAGATGTCCGCCGCGCGGAAGTGCGACGCGTGGAGCGCATCGCTGTTCGGGTCGGTCCGCCCGTACGACCGCAGCTTCTCGAGCCCGACGCGGAAGCTGGCGGGCCGGCGGTCCGGCCGGAAGCCGGGACTGCCGGCGTGGCGCCAACCGGATTCGCGGTTATAGTGGATCGCCTCGTCCTTGTCACCAATGCCGACACGGCCATTGTCAAGGGGCGTGTCCGGATCCGCGGAGTCACCATGGAACTCAACCTTCGTGACCAGCGCGTTCTGGTCACCGCCGGCGCCTCCGGCATCGGCCTCGCCACCGCCCGTGCCTTTGCGCGCGAAGGCGCGCGCGTGCACGTCTGCGACGTAGATGCCGCCGCGCTCGATGCGCTGGCCGCCAGCGACCCCGGCCTCACCGGCAGCATCTGCGACGTTGCCGATCCGGCCGCGGTCGAACGTCTTTTTGCCGCGGTGCAATCCGCGCTCGGCGGCCTCGATGCGCTGGTCAACAACGCCGGCATCGCCGGACCGACGGCGCCCTGCGAGGACGTGGCGCTGGCCGACTGGGAGCGCACGCTTGCCGTCAACCTCACCGGACAATTCCTGTGCGCGCAGCGGGCAATCCCGCTGCTCAAGGCCAGCGCCAATGCGAGCATCGCCAACCTGTCCTCGGCGGCCGGTCGTTTCGGTTTTCCGCAGCGCACGCCCTACGCCGCGGCGAAGTGGGGCGTGATCGGCTTCACCAAGTCGCTGTCGATCGAACTCGGCGCGCACGGCATTCGCGTCAATGCGATCTGTCCGGGATCGGTCGCGGGCGCGCGCATCGACGCGGTGTTCGCCGGCAAGGCGGCGTTGCGCGGCGTCTCGCACGACGTCATCCGCGCCGAAGCGGTCGGCATGTCGTCGCTCGGACGCCTGATCGCCGCCGACGACATCGCCAACGCGATCGTGTTCCTGGCTTCCGCCGCGGGCATGAACATCTCGGGCGTGGCGCTGCCAGTGGATGCGGACACGCAGGCGCTGGTCTGACGCCCCGGTCCGCGGTCCGCGGCAGCCAAGACGCGCTGCGGTGCTCCGGTCGGCGCGTCGGGTCGTTGGATCTACTCTCCTTGAAGAACGCGAGCATGGCCGGAATCAGCGCGTCGAGCGTTCCCCGGGAAGCCTGGCTCTGGAGCGCGTGCACTGTGCGCCGATCTGCGCGGCCGGATCGGGCGAATGGATATCGGCGAGATGCAGCGTCACTTTTCGTGGCCGATCTTGCTGACGACGATGGCGACGACCCAGCCGATCGCGAAGCCGGCAAGGGCGTATATGGCGATCACTTCGTAGTCCCAGGTCGACCAGGCTGCGGGCTCCGGCCGGCGTGACGGGTCGAAGAAGATCTTGTACGCCACCGCCGCGACGGCACCGAGGATGCCGAGTACGTGATTCATGGAGGGCACGATACACCTCTATCGGCCCGCAGTGCATCGCCCTTGGCGCGTTCGGCGCGGTCGGAGTCGAGGTTGTCGCGCCGGAACCCCGGTCATGCCCGGCGGCATCGGCGCCGGCCCCATCAATGTCGCGTCCGACCCGCCTGCCGGAATCGCGGGTTGCCGCGCGCTGCCTGTCCTTCCTCTAGTGCAGAGGACCGGCAGGGGTGTCGGCAGCGGCGATGGGGGCGGGGGAGGCGTGATGCATCACCATCCGCCAGCCCGACGGCGTGCGCAGGAAGACGTTGGTGCAGATCGCCGCGCCGCGCGGCGTGCCGTCGCTGCCCAGGGACACGTGCTCGACCGCGCTTTGCATCGCGAGCCCGACCGTCTCGATCATCACGATCTGATCGAGCCGGAAGCTGAGGCGGGTGTCACCCGCGAACAGCTGTTCCCAGCCGATGCGCACGGCGTCGTAGCCGACGAGGCGCGTCCCGCCGGGATGGACGCAGACGATCTCCTCGTCCTCGGCCCAGGTGGTCATCATCGCGTCGACGTCCTTCGCCTCGAACGCCTGGTAGAACGCCAGCGCGGCGTCGGTGGGCGACGTGTAGATCGGTGGCGTGCGGACCTTGGCCATGGCGGAGCGGGGATCGGACTTCAACGCGCCGGTTGCGCGTCGGCAACCGGTCGGCGCGGACGCAGCGCCGCGCGCGCCAGATCATACACCCTCGACGGCGCGAGATCGCGCATGCACCTGAAGTGCCCGAGCGGGCATTCGCGCTTGAAGCACGGGCTGCAGGCGATGTCGATGCGCGCGATCTTCGCCGCGGCGGACATCGGCGGCGTGTAGGCGGGCGACGACGACCCGAACAGCGCGACGAGCGGCGCGCCGACCGCCGCCGCGGCGTGCATCAGGCCCGAATCGTTGCTGACGACGATCGACGCCAGCGACAGGAGGTCGATCGCGGTGCCGAGGTCCGTGCGGCCGGAAAGATCGCGGATGGCTCGCGCCGGCGTCGCCGGCGGCCGCCAGCACCGCGTCGGTCGCGGGCCTGTCGTTCGGCGAACCCAGCAGCCAGACGTCGAGGCCGTCGGCGACGAATTTGCGCGCAAGGTCGGCGAAATGCTCCGGCGGCCAGCGCTTCGCGGGGCCGAACTCGGCGCCGGGGCAGAGGATCGCGATGCCGCCGTCGACGCGAAGATCCAGCGCGCGGACGGCCGCGTCGACGGTTCGCCCGATCCGGAACGAGGACCGGCGCGGTCGCCGCCGCCGGCGTGGCGCCGGGATCCGCCGCCAGCGCCGCGTAGCGGTCGACGAGGCGCGGCAGCGCGCGGCGATCCAGCCGTCGCCGGTCGTTGACGATTCCCCAGCGGATCTCGCCGGTGTAGCCGGTGCGGCGCGGGATGCGGGCCAGCCACGGCACGAGCGCCGATTTCCACGAGTTGGGCAGGATCAGCGCCTGGGTGTAGCCATGCGCGGACAGGCTCTGCGCCAGCGCCCTGCGCCGCGCCCAATCGAGTCGTCCATGGCGGAGCCCGGAATCGATGATGCGGCCGACACCTTGCGTCCGCGCGTAGACCGGCGCGCACCACGCGGGCGCCAGCACGTCGATGGAGACGTCTGCCTGCGTCGCCCTGAGGCGCGCCACCAGTGGCTCGGAGAGGATCGCGTCGCCGATCCACGATGGCGCGACGATCAGGATGCGTGCCCGCGGCAGCATCGAGGTTCAGCCCGGAGCGGCGCCGCTGGCGCGCGTCACGCCCTGCGCCGCCGGTCGGGCCGTCCCATCGGTCAGTGCCCGCCGCCCTTTCGCGGTCCGCCGGCAAGCCGATAGCGCGTTCCGCAATAGGGACAGCGTGCTTCGCCGAGTTCGGCGATGTCCAGGAACACGCGCGGATGGCTGGACCAGAGCGGCATCTGCGGGTTGGGACAGAAGACCGGAAGGGAGCCGGGATCGACCTCGATGGCGTCCTGCTCGCGGGTCTCGCCCGTTGTCACACCTTCGTGAGCCATGCCTTCTTCGCCGGATTGCGGCCGTTGACGGTGTCGAAGAACAGCGCCTGCAGGCGGGTCGTGATCGGCCCCCGCCCGCCTTCGCCTATCGTCCGATTGTCGAACTCGCGGATCGGCGTGACCTCGGCCGCCGTGCCGGTGAAGAAGGCTTCGTCGGCGATGTAGATTTCGTCGCGCGTGATGCGCCGCTCGATCACCGGGATTCCGAGCTCGTTGGCGAACGTGATGATCGTGCGGCGCGTGATCCCGTCCAGCGCGCCACCCGACAGGTCGGGCGTGTGCAGCTTGCCGTCGCGCACGACGAACACGTTCTCGCCGGAGCCCTGGCAGATGAATCCCTGCGGATCGAGCAGCATCGCCTCCTCGTACCCGTCGTGCGCCGCTTCCTGGTTGGCGAGGATCGACACCGCGTAGTTGCACACGGCCTTGGCGTTGCACATCGTGATGTTCGGGTGGTGATGGGTGAACGACGACGTCCGGACGCGGATGCCCTTCTCGAGCGCCTCGGCCCCCAGGTATGCGCCCCACGGCCACACGGCGACCGCGACGCGCACCGGATTCGACTTTGCCGCCACGCCCATCGCTTCGGAGCCGTAGAACACGAGCGGGCGAAGGTAGCAGGATTCGAGCTTGTTCTCGCGCACGCACGCGAGCTGCGCGGCGTCGAGCGCTTCCTTGATGTAGCGGGATCTTCATCCCGAAGATCTGCGCCGAGCGGAAGAGCCGGTCGGTGTGGTCGCGCAGGCGAAAGATGGCCGGCCCCTCCGGCGTCTTGTAGGCGCGCACGCCTTCGAAGACGCCCATGCCGTAGTGCAGCGTGTGCGTGAGCACGTGCGTCGTGGCGTCGCGCCACGGCACCATCTTGCCGTCGTACCAGATCCATCCGTCGCGGTCGGCCATCGACATGGCGCTATCCCCTTGCGGCCAAAAAGTGGAATTCTAGCCGATTCCCGACCCGGCCCCGGCGCATTCGTCGGCGCGATCCTTCATCGGCGGGGCGCCTCCGCCAGGACCGGGCAGGATGGCGAGCGCCCCCGCCGTCCGGGCCCGGGTCAGCACCACGGCGCGCCGAAGACGTGCGTCCACAGCGCGGCCACGGCGGCGCGCCGGTCGGCCTGCAACGCGGGTTCGACGCGCGCATGCGGGGCGCCGGTCAGCCGGATCTGGTGCTGCAGCCGCCGATAGTCGCGATAGGCGTTCGCTGCGGCCGCGGCCATCGCCACGGGAACGAGGCCGAGTTCGCCCGCGATCCGCAGCAGCGCGATGTTGCCCAGGTTGCGCGTCAGCACCGCGTGGTCGTGCGCGTGCGCGAGGACCAGGTACTGGACCGTGAACTCGACGTCGACCATGCCGCCCGTGTCGTGCTTGAGGTCGAACAGCGGCGTCGGGTTCGGGTGGCCGGAGAGCATCCTGCGCCGCATGTCGACGACGTCGGCCTCGAGCTTCGCGCGATCGCGCGGCAGGCACAGGATCGCGTTGCGCTCGGCCTCGAACGCGGCGCCGATCGCCGCATCGCCGGCGACGAACCGCGCGCGGGTGAGCGCCTGATGCTCCCACGTCCACGCCTGCTCGCGCTCGTAGCGGCGGAAACCGGCGAGCGACGACGACATCAGGCCCTTGGCGCCGTCAGGGCGCAGCCTGAGATCGATGTCGTAGAGCTGGCCGGCAGGCGTCATGCTGGTGAGCCAGGTGACGAGGCGCCGCGCGAGGCGCAGGTAGCGCTCCTGTCCGGAGTCGTCGGCGTCGTCGTAGAGGAAGACGAGGTCGAGATCGGACGCGTAGCCCAGCTCCTTGCCGCCGAGCTTGCCGAAGCCGATGATCGCGAACTTCGGCGGCGGCGCCTCCGCGCCCTGCATCTGCGCCCACACCTCGGCGAGGGTCGCCGCGAGGATGACATCGGCGAGCGCGGACAGGTGATCGGCGAGACGCTCGACGTCAGCGTTCCGGCGAGATCCTGCGCCAGCAGGCGGAACGACTGCGCGTGCTTGAACTGGCGCAGCACGTCCATCTGCTCCTCGACATCGCCGGCCTGAATGGCGAGGAGGCGCGCGAGCTCGCCGCGCCATGCCTCCCAGTCGGGCTCGGCCAGAAGCACGCGCGGGTCGAGCAGCTCGTCGAGCAGGATCGGGTGGCGCGTCAGGTAGTCGGCCGCCCATTGCGACGCGCCCATCAGTTGCGCCAGGCGCGGCAGCATGGTCGGGTGCTCCGTCAGCAGCGCGAGATACGCGCTGCGCCGGCTCACCGCCTCGAGCAGCTCGAACAGGCGAAGGAACACGGCCTGCGCATCCGCGCCTTCGGCGGACATCGCGGCGGCGGCGAGCAGCTGGGGCACCAGCGCGTCGACGCGCTGCCGCGACAGCGCCGGCAGCTGGACATACCGCGAACCGGCGCGAACGCGCGTGAGATTGGCGAGGAGTCCCTCGGGATCGGCGAATCCGGCCGCCGCCAGCGTCTGGCGCGCGGTCTCCGCGGAGACGTCCCCGGCCCAGAGCGCGGCGAGCGCCGGCAACGCCGGGCTGCGCCCGGCCGCGAACGAGGACGCCGTCGTGTCCGCCGGGTCGCGGTCCCCGCCGGCGCCGAAGAGGCTCGCGAATTGCGCGGAGACCGCCGCACGGTGCGCGGCGAGCGCCTGGTCGAAGGCGGCACCGTCCGCACAACCCATCGTCCGCGCGAGCGCATCGCACTCCGCGGCGTCGGCAGGCAGCGTCTGCGTCTGCCGGTCGTCGCGATACTGCAGCCGGTGCTCGACCTGGCGCAGAAAGACATAAGCGTCGCGCAGCGCGGCGACGGCGTCCGCCGGCAGCAAGCCGCGCGCATCGATGGCGGCAAGCGCAGGCAGCGTGCCGCGGGCGCGCAACTCCGGCTCGCGCCCGCCGCGGACGATTTGCAGGGCCTGCACGATGAACTCGATCTCGCGGATTCCTCCCGGACCGAGCTTGATGTTGGGCGGCGTAGTCCTTGCGCTTGCCCTGCTCCGCGATCTGCCGGTGGACGTCGCGCAGGCCGGCGTAGGCGTCGTAGTCGAGGTACCTGCGAAAGACGAACGGCGTGACCAGCGCATAGAGCTCGTCGTGCCGCGTGCCCGTGAGCGCGCGCGCCTTCAGCCATGCGTAGCGCTCCCACGCGCGCCCCTGGGTGATCAGGTACTGCTCGAGCGCCGAAAAGGGCACCGCGAGGGGCCCGCTTTCGCCGTAGGGTCGCAGCCTCATGTCGACGCGAAAGACATAGCCATCCGGCGTGATCTCGTGCAGCGCGCCGATGACGCGCCGGCCGAGCCGCTCGAAGAACTCGCGATTGGACAGCGGCTTCGCGCCATCCGTCTCGCCGTCCTCCGGGTAGACGAAGACGAGATCGACGTCGGAGGACACGTTGAGCTCGCACCCGCCGAGCTTGCCCATGCCGATCACCACGAGGTCCTGCGCGGCGCCGTTCTCGTCGCGCGGCTCGCCGTGCTCGGCCGCCAGCGCGCGCCGGTGGAGCGCGACGGCGGCGTGCAGGGCGGCCTCGGCGAGCGTCGTCATGTTGGCGCAGACCTCGGTCAGATCGGCGCGCGCGCTCATGTCGCGGGCGAGCGTGTGCACGAAGACGCGGCGGCGCAGGCGGCGCAGTTCTGCCGCCAGCGCGAGCGGGTCGCCAGCCTCGGCGGCGGCGCTCAGCGTCGCTTTCGCGGCGACCCAGGCGAATGGAGCGCCGAGGGTCGCGGCGAGCTCCTCCCGCTCTTCCGGGTGCGCGTCGAGCGCCGCGGTCGCGTATCGACTGTAGGCGAGAGCGGCGGCGAGATCGGGCGCAATGGCCATGGAACGGAGGTTTGAGGCGAGTTGACCGGAGATGCGGCCGGGGCTGCGCGGAACGCACCGCGCGGGTTTTCGCCGGCGCACTTCCGTTACAATGGGCTTGCGCCTCCATTATGCCTTCACCGCGCGCCTTTATCCGCGTTCTCCGCGCGGACCTTCTTGCGTCGCTCGGCTTCGTCCGGACGACCGTGATCGTCGGATTCGCGGCGTTCGCGCTCGTCCTGCTCGCAGTCCGCTTCGTCGTCTTCCCGCAGATCGAATCCCATCGCGACGCGCTCGCGGGCACGCTGTCGCGGCAGCTGGGGCACCCCGTCGAGATCGCCGCGCTGACCACGGGCTGGGACGGGTGGAACCCGAAGCTCGTGGTCGAGGGTTTGCACGTGCTGGATCGTGCCCGCGTGGCGGCGACACCGCTCCTTTCGCTGCCCAAGGTCGAATTGATCGTTTCCTGGACGTCGCTGCCGCGGTTCGATCTCACCCTCAAGGAGTTGAGCATCGAGGGCCCGCGGCTGGCGATCCGGCGCGATCGCGCCGGCATGCTGCATATCGCCGGCATCGAGATCGATCCGGCGCAGGTGGCCGATGACTCGGCGCTCACCGACTGGATACTCCGCCAGCGCGAAATAGTCATCCGGAACGCATTGATCCTGTGGGACGACGATCTGCGCAACGCGCCGCAGCTCGTGCTCGACCAGGTCCAGGTACGTCTGGAAAACCGCTTCGGGCACCATCGGTTCGGATTGAAGGGCACGCCGCCGTCGGGGCTCGCTGCGCCGCTGGACCTGCGCGGCGATCTCGAGTTCAAGTCGATGAAGGACTGGCAGAACGCGCAGGGGCGGCTGTTCGTGCGCCTCGATTTTGCGGACGTCGCGGCGTGGCGGGAATGGCTGCCGCTGCCCGGGCAGCTCGAGACCGGAACGGGGGCATTGCGGATCTGGTTCGATTTCGCTCACCAGGAACCGCGCGAGATCATCGCCGACATCGAGCTGGCGGACGTGAAGGCGAAGCTTGCGGACGACCTGCCCGGAATCGAGCTCAGGCATCTGTCGGGACGCGTCGGCACGCGGAAGTCCGGCGCGCAGCGCGAGGTGTTCGCGCGCGCGCTGGCGTTTACGACGATGGCCGGCGAGCGGCTCGATCCGGTCGAATTCAAGGTCACCGTGCGGGAAGGCACAGGGGATGGCGTGGTCGCCGGAGACCTCGAATTCGACCAGTTGCAGCTCGCGCCGCTCGTCGCGGTGGCGGCGCATCTGCCGCTGCCGGATCGCATTCGCGCCGACCTGGCCCGTTTCGCGCCGCAGGGGACGCTGACGCGAGGTCGCTTGCGCTGGGAGGGTTCCGCCGAATCGCTGCAGTCCTACGCGGCGGCGGCGCAGTTCGCGCAGCTGGGTCTCACCGCCCAGGACGCCTTTCCCGGGGCGACCGGACTCACCGGCGAGTTCAATGCCACGCACGAGGGCGGCGAGATCAGGATCGCCAGCGCGAGTGCCACGCTGGATCTGCCGCGCATACTGCAGGCCCCGGTCACGTTCGACACGCTGCAGAGCCTGTTGAAATGGGAGCGCCGCGAAGGCACGACGACCGTGCGCCTGGAAAAGCTCGCCATCGCCAATGCCGATCTTGCGGGCGAGGTGACCGGAACCTACCGCACGCTTGCGAACGGGCCGGGCGAAGTGGACATGGTCGCGCGTGCTTCCCGCGGCGACGCCCGGCAGATTCACCGCTACCTGCCGCGGACGATCGACCCTGCCACCCGCGAGTGGCTCCGCACGGCGCTCGCCGCCGGCACCGCTGCCGAGACGCGCTTCACGCTCGCGGGCAACCTCGCCGAGTTCCCGTTCCCCAATGGCAAGGGCGGCAAACTGCTGCTCGACACGAAGGCGAAGGCCGTGACACTCGCCTATGCGGACGGTTGGCCGCCCATCGATGCCATCGACGCCGATGTGCGGATCGAAGGAACGCGCCTGACCGTCGACGCTGCGGGGGGCGCGTCCACGGCGTCGAGATCGGCAGGACGCGCGTCGAGATATCCGACCTCGAATTGGATCACCCGCTGCTGCGGATCGGCGGCGAAGCGACGGGGCCGCTTGCCGGATTCCTCCGCTACGTCAACGACAGCCCGGTGGCGACGCGAACCGGCGCGATCGCGAGCACCGTCGACGCATCGGGCGGCGGGCGGCTCGCTCTGGAGATCGAGCTTCCGCTGGGACAGCCCGAGGACATCAGGTTCGTCGGCGCGTGCACGCTGTCCGATGCGCAGTTGCGCATTGGCGGCATGCCGGCTCTCGCCAAGGTCAATGGCAAGCTTTCGTTCAGCGAACGCGACGTCCACGCGCGGGACGTCACCGTGGAGACGCTGGGCGGGCCGGCGAAGCTCGCGTTCGCCAGCGCCGGGGGACAGACGCGCGTGACCGGCAGCGGGACGCTGGATCCTGTCGCGCTGCAGCGCGAGTACGGCCTCCCGTATCTCGATCGCGTTTCGGGCCGCGTCGACTGGTCGATCGACGCCAGCGTGCTCGCTCCCGGCACGCTGGCGTGGGTGTTCGAGAGCACGCTGATCGGCACGGCCGTCGACTTGCCGGCGCCGCTCGGCAAGAGCGCGGGCGCGGAGATGCCGTTGCGGATCGAGGGGCGCGACGAAGCAAGCCCGCCGGGGACCGATTCCATCGTCGCGTCGTATGGCCGCGTCGCGCAATTGGTGGCGCATCGCCGGCAGGACGCCACCGGCACGACCATCGATCGCGCGCTGCTCTCGCTGGGCCGGGCGATCGAGCGGCCTGACGCGGGCCGCGCCGAGCGCCCCGGGCTTTGGATACGCGGTGAATTGCCGGTGCTCAACGCCGATGCGTGGGTCGCGCTGATGCCGCGGGAAGCCTCGTCCGGGACCGGACAACCGGATTCCGGGCTCATCGTCGCCGGGGCGGATTTCGACGTCCGCGAGTTCGATGCGCTGGGCGCGAAATTCACCGACCTCAAGGTGGGCGTGCGCGAGGCCCCGGGCGGCTGGACCTTCGACCTGGCGGGCGCGGAAGTCGCCGGGACCGCGACGTGGTCGGCGCCCGGCGCCGGATCGCCGAACGGACGGCTCGTGGCGCGGCTCTCGCGGCTCGCCGTCCCGGGGCGCGGCAGCCCGGCGACCGGACGCGGTGCCGATCGTCGGCGAGAGCGTAAGCGAGCCGCCGCCGAGCGCGCCGGCGGCCCGTCCATGGCCGGAGATCGATCTCGCGGCGGACACGCTGGTCTCGAAGGATCGCGATCTCGGCCGACTCGAGTTCGTCGCGCAGCCGCGCGGCACGGAATGGCAGATCGACCGCCTCAGCGCTGGTGAACGATTCCGGCCGCGTCGATGCGAGCGGAGCATGGCGCGTGGCGGGCCGGCAGCAGCAGACCAGCCTCGACGTGGCGCTCGACGCGACGGATTCCGGCGCCTTTCTGGCGCGCTACGGCTACGCCGAGGCATTGCGCGACGCGCCGACGAAGATCGACGGTCGGCTCTCCTGGTCCGGCGCGCCGCACGAGTTCGACTTCGCGACGCTCTCCGGGACCCTCGGCGTTCATGTCGGCCCGGGCCGGTTCACCAAGCTCGAACCGGGTCCCGGCAAGCTTCTGGGCGTCCTTTCGCTGCAGGCGCTGCCGCGGCGCGTCACGCTCGACTACAGCGATATCTTCAGCGAAGGGCTGGCGTTCGACGAGATCACCGGCAACGTGCGGATCGCCGGCGGAATCATGACCACGGCGGACCTGAGGCTCGTCGGCCCGTCGGCCAAGATCGAAATATCGGGCGACGCCGACCTGGCGAAGGAAACGCAGCGCCTCAACGTGCGCGTGCAGCCTGCGCTGTCGTCGAGCGTTTCGGCCGGGGCCGCGCTGCTGTTCCTCGCGAACCCGCTGCTCGGCGCCGCGGTGGGCGCCGGCTCGCTGTTCGCGCAGACCATACTGCAGGATCCGTTCGAAAAGATCTTCCGCTACCAGTACACGGTGACCGGCAGCTGGTCGGATCCGGTCGTCACCAAGGACGCCGGACAGAACGCGAGCGCCGCCCCCGGCATCGTCGCGCCGTCGATCCCCGGGGCAGCGCAATGACGGAACCCGGCGAGCGGCTGCGCGTGGCCGCGGTGCAGACCGTTGCCGGCGGCGATGTCGAGGCGAATCTGGCGCAGGCGGAGCCGCTGGTCGGACAGGCGGCCGCCGAGGGCGCGCGGCTCGTGGTGCTGCCCGAGTACTTCGGTATTTTCGGCGCGCGGGCAACCGACAAGCTCGCAGTCAAGGAAACCGACGGCAGCGGTGCGCAGCAGGCGTTCCTGGCGCGGCTCGCCAGGGCCCACGGGATCTGGCTGGTCGGCGGCACGGTGCCGCTGGCGAGCGCCGATCCGGCGCGCGTGCGCAGCGCGTGCCTGATGTACGGCCCGGACGGGCAGCGCGTCGCGCGCTACGACAAGATCCACCTGTTCGCGTTCACGCGCGGGAACGAACGCTACGACGAAGGCAAGACCATCGAGCCGGGAACCGAAGCGGTGAGCGTCGACCTGCCGTGCGGGCGCGTGGGCCTGTCCGTCTGCTACGACCTGCGCTTTCCGGAGCTCTACCGCGCCATGGGGACGCTCGCGTTGATCCTGGTGCCGTCGGCATTCACCGCGACGACCGGCGCGGCGCACTGGCATCTGCTGCTGCGCGCGCGCGCCGTCGAGAATCAGTGCTACGTGCTCGCGGCCGCGCAGGGCGGCGAGCATCCGGGCGGACGGCGGACGTACGGGCACTCGGTGCTGATCGATCCCTGGGGCGTCGTCATCGCCGAACGGGATCAGGGTCCCGGCATCGTCATCGGCGACGTCGATCCGGCACGGCTCGCCACCGTGCGCTCGGAGCTTCCGGCACTCGCGCACCGAGTGCTGTAGACGCAGGGACCGCGCATGCAGGCCGCCGCCCCGGGCGTTCCGGTTGCGGACTGCCATCTCCGGGATATCGTGCCGGGCCCGGGCGCAGCATCCGCCCGGATCGCCATCGGCGACAGGTCACTTGCCGCGCAGCAGTATCATCACCGCGCCGCCGCCGCCCGCGTTGGGCGGCGCCTCGCAATACGCGAGCACCTCGTCCCAATGCGCGAGCCATCGGCGCACGCGGCCCTTGAGGACCGGCTCCCGGTTCGGCGACGTGAGCCCCTTGCCGTGGATCGCCCGCACGCAGCGATACCCGCGCGCCCGCGCGTCGACGATGAAGTCGGAGAGCGCGTCGTGGGCTTCCTCGATCCGATGGCCGTGCAGGTCGATCTCCGCCTGCACCGACCATTCGCCGCGGCGCAGCTTCTTCAGGATGTCGCTGGAGAGGCCGCGCCGCAGGAAGGTCTGCTCGGCTTCGTGCTCCTGGCCGACATCCCAGGCCTCCGGGGCGCGCTCGGCGCCGTATTTGGAGGCCGTCAGAGCGTCGGCATCGTCGGCAATGCGTTGCCGCGGAATCGGCGCGGGCCGCGGCGGCGCGTTGCGGGCGCGGGTGCTGGGGGCCAGTCGCTGAACGTCGGCGAACGCCTGCGCGAGATCGATGTCGCCGCCTCCCCGCGCGAGCGCGGCCGACGGATGTTTCGCCGCGCGCGGGGGCCGCCTTCGCGCGCGCGCCCGGCCCCGATTGCGACGGCTGTCGCTCGTCCGCGTGCCGCTTCGACGAGCTTCTTCAGATCCGTCAGCTTCGCCATGGCGCCGTCCGCCGCCTGCCCGGAGCGGCGATTTTCAAGCGAGCGACTCGAGGTAGGCCTCGGCATCGAGCGCCGCCATGCAGCCGGTGCCGGCCGACGTCACCGCCTGCCGATACACGTGGTCGGCGACGTCCCCGGCCGCGAACACGCCGGGCACGCTCGTCGCCGTGGCGCCGCCCTCCGTCCCGCTCCTGACCTTGATGTAGCCGCCGGCCATCGTCGAGCTGGCCCTCGAAGATGCCGGTGTTCGGCGTGTGCCCGATGGCGATGAACACGCCCATCACCGGCAGATCCTGCGTCGCGCCGGTCCCGACGTCCTTGAGCCGCGCTCCGGTGACGCCGCTGGCGTCGCCGAGAACCTCGTCCAGCGTCTGCTGCCACAGCACGCGGACATTGCCGCCGTCGCGCGTCTTCGCCATCAGCTTGTCGACCAGGATCGCCTCGGCGCGGAACCGGTCGCGTCGATGCACCACCGTGACCGTGCGCGCGATATTGGAAAGATACAGCGCCTCCTCGACCGCGGTGTTGCCGCCGCCGACGACCACCACGTCCTGTTCCTTGTAGAAGAATCCGTCGCAGGTCGCGCAGGCCGAGACGCCCTTGCCCATGAAGGCCTGCTCCGACGGCAAGCCGAGGTAGCGCGCCGAGGCGCCGGTCGCGATGATCAGCGCGTCGCAGGTGTACTCGCCGCTGTCGCCGATCAGCCGGATGGGCTTGGCGTCGAGCCTCGCCGTATGGATCTGGTCGAAGATCAGCTTCGTGTCGAAGCGCTCCGCGTGCTTCTGGAAGCGGGCCATCAGCTCCGGACCCTGCACGCCATCGGCATCGGCCGGCCAGTTGTCGACGTCGGTGGTCGTCGTCAGCTGTCCGCCCTGTGCGAGTCCGGTGATGAGGACCGGTTTCAGGTTGGCACGTGCCGCGTATACTGCGGCGGTGTAACCGGCCGGGCCGGAGCCGAGGATGAGGAGGCGGGCGTGTTGTGTCGACATGCGTTTCTCGCTTCGCAAATTGTTCGAGTTTACCCGGAGCCTGTCCCGAACTGCCGCGACCATTGCGTCGCCGGACTGAAACAGGCGGGCAGATACTGCTGACGTGGGGGCCGTTTCGGTCGCTGCAACCGTGAGGGCGTGACGTCGCGATGTCCGTCGTGGTCCGCGCGCGCTGGTGTATAATTCGTCACGTGAAGTCAGCGCCGCAAATCCATGTTTTTCAATAAGAAAGAATCAAACACGCGGCGCCGCGCTGCGACCGGGCCGGCGCCCGCGTTGTCGCCGCGCTTCGCGCGGCTCGTCCGCGAATCATGGTGGCTCCTGGTCGTCGCGGCCTTCGCCTGGCTCGCGCTGATCCTTTCCACTTACGTCAAGACCGATCCCGGCTGGTCGTTCTCGGGCGTCGGCGCTCCGATCGCGAATCGTGGCGGCGTGGCGGGCGCCTGGCTCGCCGATCTGCTGCTCTATCTGTTCGGGATCTCGGCCTGGTGGTGGGTCGTCGCGGGCGTGGTCCTGGTCGTCGCCGGATATCGCCGCATCGGCAAGCCGGAATTCGAAACGGATCACCCGTTTTCGCTCGGCGTGCTGGGCTTCGGCCTCGTGCTGCTGTCGAGCGCCGCGCTGGAGGCGCTGCGGCTGTACAACCTGCCGGTGACGCTGCCGCAGGCGCCCGGCGGGGCGCTGGGCGAAATCCTCGGCCAGGGTCTGTCGAGCCTCCTGGGATTCAACGGCGCGACGCTGCTGCTGCTGGCCCTGTTCGCCGTGGGCTCGTCGCTGTTCTTCGGGCTGTCGTGGCTGAGGCTGATGGAGCGCATCGGCACCTGGCTCGAGAGCGCGGTGCTGTGGCTCCGGCGCCGGACGGAGGAGCGCAAGGACCGCGAGCTCGGCGCGCAGGCGCTCGCGGTGCGCGAGGCCGTCGTGCAGGCGAAGCACGAGGTCGTCCTGCGCGAGCCGGTGCTCGTCGTGCCGCAGGTCGTCGAGGTGCCGAAATCCGATCGCGTCGTGAAGGAAAAGCAGCGGCCGCTCTTCTTCGACCTGCCGGACTCCCCGCTGCCGCCGCTGGCGCTGCTCGACGACGCGCTGGCGGCGCAGGAAACCGTGAGCGCCGACACGCTCGAATTCACGTCGCGGCTGATCGAGCGGAAACTCGCCGATTTCGGCGTTGCGGTGAGGGTGCTGGCCGCCTATCCGGGGCCGGTGATCACCCGCTACGAGGTCGAGCCGGCGGTCGGCGTCAAGGGCGCGCAGATCGTGAACCTGGTGAAGGATCTCGCGCGCGCGCTGTCGGTGGTCTCGATCCGCGTCGTCGAAACGATTCCGGGCAAGTCGTGCATGGGACTCGAGCTGCCCAACCCGAAGCGCCAGATCGTGAAGCTCATCGAGATCCTGTCGTCGGCGACGTACAACGACAATGCGAGCCGGTTGACGCTCGCGCTCGGCAAGGACATCGCGGGCAAGGCCGTGATCGCCGACCTCGCGAGGATGCCGCACCTGCTCGTCGCCGGAACGACCGGCTCCGGCAAGTCGGTCGCGGTCAACGCGATGATCCTGTCGCTGCTGTACAAGGCCGAGCCGCGGCAGGTGCGGATGATCCTGGTCGATCCGAAGATGCTCGAGCTCTCGGTCTACGAGGGCATCCCGCACCTGCTGGCGCCGGTCGTCACGGACATGAAGCTCGCCGGCAACGCGCTCAACTGGTGCGTGGGCGAAATGGAACGTCGCTACCGGCTGATGTCGAGCCTGGGTGTGCGCAACCTCGGCGGCTACAACGCGAAGGTCGCGGAGGCGAAGAAGAACGGCAAGCCCCTGACCAATCCGTTTTCGCTGACGCCCGACGCACCGGAGCCGCTCGAGGAGATGCCGTTCATCGTCGTCGTGATCGACGAGCTCGCCGACATGATGATGGTGACCGGCAAGAAGATCGAGGAGCTCATCGCGCGGATCGCGCAGAAGGCGCGCGCGGCCGGCATCCACCTGATCCTCGCCACGCAGCGGCCGTCCGTGGACGTGATCACGGGGCTCATCAAGGCCAACATACCCTCGCGGATCGCGTTCCAGGTGGCGAGCAAGGTCGACTCGCGCACGATTCTCGACCACATGGGCGCGGAGGCGCTGCTCGGGCAGGGCGACATGCTCTATCAGCCGCCCGGCGTCGGCTACCCGCTGCGCGTGCACGGCGCGTTCGTGTCGGACGCCGAAGTGCACAAGGTGGTCGAGCACCTGAAGGCGCAGGGGGGGCCACAGTACCTCGACGGCATTCTCGAGGGCGGCACCGGCGGCGACGGCGACGAGAGCGTCGCCGTGGAAGGCGCCGACGCGGAATCCGACCCGATGTACGACCAGGCGGTGGCGCTGGTGCTGCAGACGCGCCGGCCGTCGATATCGCTCGTCCAGCGCCATCTGCGCATCGGCTACAACCGCGCCGCCCGGCTCATCGAGCAGATGGAGCGGTCGGGCCTGGTGTCGCCGATGCAGACCAACGGCAATCGCGAAGTGCTCGTTCCCGGAACGAAAGGGGACGGGACGTGAGGTGGGCGGCCGCCGCGCTTCTCGGCGCGTTCGCCGCGGCCGTGGCCACCGCCGCGCCGGCGGACGGGCTCGCCCAGCTGAAGGCGTTCCATGCGACGACGAAGAGCGGGAAGGTGGCGTTCCGGCAGGCCGTCGCCGCGACGGGGCGGCCGGAACCCCGGGAGTCGACCGGAACGTTTTCGTTCCAGCGACCCGGAAAATTCCGCTGGACCTACGAAACGCCGTACGAGCAGCTGATCGTCGGCGACGGCGACCGGCTCTGGATCTACGACCGCGACCTGAACCAGGTGATCGTGCGCAAGCTCGACCGTGCCCTCGGCTCGACCCCTGCGGCGCTGCTCGCCGGGGACAGTGCGCTCGAGGCCAATTTCGACCTGGCCGACGCCGGCACGCGGGATGGCGTCGAGTTCGTCGAGGCGAGGCCGCGGACGTCGGACACGGGATTCGAGCGCGTGCGCATCGGTTTTGCCGACAACGTGCCGCGCACGATGGAGCTCAAGGACACGTTCGGCAACGTCACGACGCTCACCTTCGGCTCGTTCGACCGGAATCCGGCGCAGGACGCGGCGCAGTTTCGATTCGTGCCGCCGAAGGGCGCCGATATCGTCGGCGAGAGCAAGTAGCGCATTGCCGTCGCGCCGACGAGCCCCCGTCAGCGCGCGGTCCAGGCGCGCACGCGCGGATGCGCCAGGACTTCCGGGTTGACGACGAATTCGGGCCGGCGCCCGGCCAGCGCATCGACGATGCTCGCGAGGCCGGTGGATGCCATGTTGTGAAAGCATTCGTCGGTCCAGCACAGCGAGTGCGGCGTGACGATCACGTGGTCCATCGCCAGCAGCGGGTTGTCGGGCGCGACCGGCTCCTGCTCGAACACGTCGAGCGCGGCGCCGCCGATCCGTCCGGCGCGCAGAGCGTCGATCAGTGCGACCTCGTCCACGATGGGGCCGCGCGCGACGTTGACGAAGTACGCGGTCGGCCGCATCCGGGCGAACTGCGGCGCCGCGATGAGGTGACGGGTTTCGTCGTTCAGCAGGCAGCAGACGACGACGAAGTCCGATTCCGCGAGCAGCGTGTCGAGGCCGACCTTGCGCGCGCCGATATACCCGAGCTCGATCGCGTTGACGTAGGGATCCGCGGCGAGGAGCTTGAGGTCGAAGGCGCGCGCCATGCGCAGCAGCTCCTTGCCGATGCGGCCCGCGCCGACCACGCCCAGCGTGCGGCCGGTGAGGCCCATGCCCATGTTGTCCATCCGCTCGTGCCAGCGGCCCGTGCGCGTGAGCCGGTCCTTCAGCATCAGCCGGCCGGCGAGCGCCAGCACGAACGACAGCGCGATGGTCGCCACGGGGCGCGGCATCGAGCTCGGCGTATGCGTGACGATGATGCCGGCGCTCGTCATTGCCGCGACATCGACCGAGTCGTAGCCCACGCCGTGCCGCGCGACGACGCGCAGCCGGCAGTCGCCGCGCGCCACGGCGGCGGCGGGGACCCGCGGCAGATTCACGTACAGCGCGTCGTAGCGGGCGGCGTGGTCGGCGGAAATTTCGCCGACGATCTCCGGCAGATACTCCCATTCGACCCCCGGCGCGCGATCGAGGATGGCGAGCGCCGCGGCGCCGAACGCCGGCTCGCCGCGCGAATCGAGGATGTCGCGCGTGAGGCCGACCTTCAGGGGCCCGGTCATCGCGCGCCGCTCCGCGGCCGGCCGGACGCGCGCAGCACGTCCAGACCGTCGGCCCAGCGCGCGCTGCAGCATCAGCTGATCGATGCCGTAGGCCATCAGGCGGAATCCTTTCGCGGCGTAATCGCGCGCCCAGTCGTCGTCGGTGGCGATGAATGCCGCCGTCTTGCCGTGCGTCTCGCAGGCGACGACGATCCGGTCGATCGCCGCCAGGAAATCGGGATGCTTGAATTGACCCGGAATGCCCAGGAAGTTCGTGAGGTCGAAATGGCCGACCCACAGCGCATCGACGCCGGGCACGGCGGCGATCGCTTCCACGTTGTCGAGGCCCTCGCGGGTCTCGATCTGCGGTATCACCATCGTGCGTGCCTGCAGCGCCGCGATCTTCGCCCCGATATCGCCGCCCTCGTCGTAGTCGTCGTGCGCGAAGCCGAACGCCGCGCCGCGCCGGCCCTGCGGCGGGTAGCGGGTGCAGGCGACGATGTGCGCGGCCTCCTCCGGCGTGCCCACCATCGGCACCATCACGCCCATCGCGCCGACGTCGAGCGCCCGGGCGATGAAGTGGTATTCGCCGCGCGGCACCCGGACCATCGGCACGAGCGGAAGGCCCCGGCACAGCGCGAACTGCGTCTTCAGCGTTTCGAAGCCGAGCCCCGTGTGCTCCATGTCGTAGAGCACGAAATCGGCGCCGGCATTCCGGCAAAGCTGCGGAATGCCCGGCGAGAAGAATTCGAAGACCATCGCGCCGAACGCGCAGCCGCCCGCCGCGAGCGTCGCCTTGACCGGGTTGTCACGCATGGCCGAGCCTCGCGAGGAAGGTGCGAATTCGCTTCGCATTGGCGCCGAGGTCGCTCTTGCCGACCCGCGACACGGAACGCACGTCGATGCGGCTTCCCGTCGGCGTCGGCGCGACGCGCACCACGACGTCGTCGCGGAACCCGAACCACGGAGTGGTCGCCGTTGCCTCGAGGCGTCCGGCTGCCGGATCGGCCGCCGCGACCTCCCACCCCATCGCCTTTGCCGCGTCCAGGCGCGAGCGAAGGCCGCCGCCGGCGGCACCGGCAGCTCCAGCGGAACGATGTCCGGATAGGCGCGGCGCTGCGCGTTCGCCGTTTCGCTTCCGGGATAGACGGCCGATACCGGGGCAGTCGGCGCGCAGCGGGAGGATGGCGACGAACGCGGGTGGATTCTCGGTGTCGGTCGTGACGTCGTTGATCGCGGCTGCGGCGCGCGCCGTCTGCAGCCAGTGCGACGGGACGTACGCGACGCCGGCGGCGATCGCGATCGCCGCCGCCAGTACCGCGACGCCGCCGTTGCGAAGACGCGGGATCAGCAGGAAGACCAGAGCCAGTGCGGCGATCGCGAGCCCGGCGTACAGGCTCCAGCGAAGGAGCTGGAAACCGAAGCGGTACTCCCAGGCGCCGAACCGCGCGCCGTAGCCCGACGCGGCGAGCAGCGCGGCCGCCAGCAGGGCGGCGCCGAGAGGAATGAATGCCGTTTTCATGGATGCCGGGGAAATGGCCGATAATGCGGACTCTACGCTGCCGTGAAGGACAGGGTCAACGCGAGATGGCGCGGCGGTATGCCGGCGCCTGCGCCGACCTCCGGTTCGACGCGCACCTGCCGCGCACCTCGCCATCCGTGCATCCGTGACCGATCTCTTCGCCACCGCCAATCCCGCGGCGCCGCTGGCCGATCGGCTGCGCCCGACGACCATCGACGAGGTGATCGGCCAGCGTCATCTGCTCGCGCCGGGCAAGCCGCTGGCGGTCGCGTTCGCGTCGGGCAAGCCGCACTCGATGATGCTGTGGGGCCCGCCCGGAGTGGGCAAGACCACGCTCGCGCGATTGATGGCCCGCGCCTTCAATGCCGAGTTCATCGCGCTGTCGGCGGTGCTGGCGGGTGTCAAGGATATCCGCGACGCCGTCGCGCGCGCCGAAGCGACGCTCGCGCAATCCGGACGGCACACCATCCTGTTCGTCGACGAGGTGCACCGGTTCAACAAGGCCCAGCAGGACGCGTTCCTGCCGTACGTCGAAGCCGGCCTCGTCACGTTCATCGGCGCGACGACCGAGAATCCGTCGTTCGAGGTCAACAGCGCGCTGCTGTCCCGGGCGGCGGTCTACGTGCTGGAGCCGCTGTCGCCGGAGGAGCTGGAACAGCTGCTCGACCGTGCGCTCGCGGTCGGCGCGCCGGGTCTCGACCTCGATCCGGCGGCGCGCGAGACCCTGATCGCCTACGCCGACGGCGACGGCCGACGGCTCGTCAATCTGGTCGAGTACCTGGCGACCGCCGCCGGCGAAGGACGCAAGGCGCCCGTCGACGTCGCCTTCATCGAGGCGACGATCGCGCGCAGCCTGCGTCGCTTCGACAAGGGCGGCGAGGCGTTCTACGACCAGATCTCCGCGCTGCACAAGTCGGTGCGCGGGTCGAATCCGGACGCGGCGCTGTACTGGATGTGCCGGATGCTCGACGGCGGCGCCGACCCGCTCTACGTCGGCCGGCGGCTGATCAGGATGGCGACCGAGGACATCGGGCTCGCCGACCCGCGCGCGCTGGCGCTGACGACGGCCGCCGTGGAGACCTACGAGCGGCTCGGCACGCCGGAGGGAGAGCTGGCGCTGGCCGAGGCGGTGATCTACCTCGCCTGCGCCGCCAAGTCGAACGCGGTCTACACGCGCCTACGGCGCCGCGCGCGCGTTCATCGCCGAAGACGGCTCGCGGCCGGTGCCGCTGCGCCTGCGCAACGCGCCGACCAAGATGATGAAGGGCGCTGGACTACGGCAAGGGCTATCGCTACGCCCACGACGAGGAGGGCGCCTTCGCCGCGGGCGAGCGCTATTTCCCGGACAACATGCCCGAAGTGTCGCTGGTACGAGCCGACCGATCGCGGCCTCGAGGCGAAGATCCGCGAAAAGCTCCAATGGCTGCGCGCGCAGGACCGCAAGCGCACGACGACGACCCGAGCCGGGCGAGCACGTGACCGGGCGCCGCGACCTCGCCGCACCCGTGCGGCCTGCGCCGCAACGCCAGCTCCCGCGCCCATTTGCTAGAATCGCGCCATGCTCGACATCAATCTCTTTCGCGACGATCTGGCGGCCGTCGCGGCCGGCCTCGCCAGGCGCGGCCTGACGCTCGACGCCGCGCGTTTCGAGGCGCTCGAGCGCGAGCGCAAGGACATCCAGACGCGCACGCAGGACATGCAGGCGAAGCGCAACGCGCTGTCGAAGCAGATCGGCGCGGCCAAGGGCAGGGGCGAAGACGCCGTCGGCGCTGCTGGCCGAGGTGGCCGGCATCGGCGACGCAGACGAAGCGCCTCGAAGCGTGAGCTCGATCGGGTGCAGGACGAGCTGCGCGACTTTCTGCTCGACCTGCCGAACCTCACGCACGCGAGCGTGCCGGCCGGGCAGATCGTCCGACGACAACGTCGAGGTGCGCCGCTGGGGCGCGCCGCGCAGCGTTCGACTTCCCGGCGCGCGATCACACCGACATCGGCGAAGGCCTGGGCCTGCTCGATTTCCCCACGGCGGCCAAGCTCTCCGGCGCGCGGTTCATGTTCCTGCGCGGCGGGCTCGCCCGGCTGCACCGCGCGCTCGCGCAGTTCATGCTCGACACGCAGACCGCCGAGCACGGCTACACCGAGTGCTACACGCCCTACATCGTCAATGCCGAGACGCTGATCGGCACGACACAGCTGCCGAAGTTCGAGGCCGACATGTTCGCGGTCAAGAGAGGCGGCGTCGACGCCGACGATCCGGCGGCGGGCGAGCGGCTCTACCTCATCTCGACGGCCGAGATCACGCTCACGAATTCCGTGCGCGGCGAGATCCTGCCCGCCGACGCGCTGCCGATCCGGCTCACCGCGCACTCGCCGTGCTTCCGCTCCGAGGCGGGAAGCTACGGCAAGGACACGCGCGGCATGATCCGCCAGCACCAGTTCGACAAGGTCGAGATGGTGCAGATCGTCCATCCCGACCGCTCCTACGAGGCGCTCGAGGAGATGACCGGCCACGCCGAGGCGATCCTGCAGCGCCTGGAGCTGCCCTACCGGGTCGTCGCGCTGTGCACCGGCGACATCGGCTTCGCGGCCGCCAAGACCTACGACCTCGAAGTGTGGCTGCCGGCGCAGAACACCTATCGCGAGATCTCGTCGTGCTCGAACTGCGAGGCGTTCCAGGCGCGGCGGATGCAGGCGCGTTTTCGCAACGCGCAGGGCAAGCCCGAGCTGGTGCACACGCTGAACGGCTCCGGGCTCGCCGTCGGGCGCGCGCTCGTCGCGGTGATGGAAAACTACCAGCGGGCCGACGGCGGCATCGACATCCCGGCCGTGCTCCGATCCTACATGGGCGGCCTCGAGGTGCTGGAACCCGCGCCGCGCTGACGTTCGCGCATCGCCTTCGCCGCACTGTGGCGCCGACGGGCCGGCGGATGCGCGCAATCGGGGTCAGACACGTGGATGCGCAGCAGACGGCACGGCTGTTCGATTGGCCGGAGCGGCGCGCTGTCGGTTACGCATCCGAGCCGAACTTCCCGATCTGTCAGCGCAGGTTCCCGGTGTGGCCGAGCGAGTAGCGGCCGGGCTGCGGCCACACGGTGAGTCCGTGCGGCTCCTTGCCGACCGGAATGATCGTGACGGCGCCGCTCCCCGTGTCGAACACGTAGACGACGTTGTCGTAGCGGCCCGACAGCCAGAGCGTCTTTCCGTCCGCGCTCACGTTGCCCATGTCCGGGCTGCCGCCGCCGGGAATCGGCCAGGTCGACGTCGACCTTGCGCGTCGCGAAGTCGACCACGGAGACGCTGCCCTTGCCCTTCGGTGGTCCGTGAATCTTGTTCGAGCCGCGATTGGCGACGTAGAGCTTCTTCCCGTCGCGGCTGGGATAGAGCCCGTGCGTCGCCCTTGCCGGTCTCGATGAAGCCGACCTGCTTGAATGCCTCGCCGTCGACGACGTAGCACGCCGTCGGCCATCATGTCGGCGACGAAGAACAGCTTGCCGTCGGGCGAGATGCGGATGTCCTGCGGCATGCCCTTCCACGTCGTGCAGATCACCTCGTCGCTGCCGTCGAGGCCCTTGACGACGGTGGTCGGCCGTGCCGGGCTTGATCACCTGCGGGTAGCCGATGCACCTTGCGGTTCACGAGGTCGATCTTGGCCACGGTGCCCTCGAACTCGCAGGTGAAGATCGCGTAGCGACCGTCGATCGAGAAATCCGCGTGGTTGATGCCCTTGCAGTGCGGCACTGTCCAGCGACGACTGCATCGCCATCGTGTGCGGATCGCGGAAATCGAGCCGCTTGAAGGCCTCGGCGACGACGATCGCCGACTTGCCGTCGGGCGTGAAGTACATGTTGTACGGATCGTCGACCTTGATCGGCGCTCCGGGCTTGCCCGTTCTCGGATCGATCGGCGTGAGGCTGCCGTCGCGTCGTTCTCGGCGTTGTTGGCGACCCACAAGCGTGCGCATGTCCCACGACGGGACGACGTGCTGCGGATTGATGCCGACCTTGAACCGGTCGACGACCTTGAGCGTCGCCGGATCGATCACGTAGACGTCGTTGGACTGGACGTGCGGCACGTAGACCGCGCGGCAGGTCGCCGGCAACCGCTGGCGCGATCTTGCCGGCGGTCGTCTCGCTGTAGAGATTGGTCGGATCGACTACGGGCGGCATCCCCGGCACCGTGGCGATTGCCGGAGCGACGTCGGGCTTGCGGCGGTCCACGACCGGGGCCTGCGCCCAGACGAGCGTGCGCGACCCCGAGGCCTAGCCAGAAGATGCGATGCAACGACAGAGACCATTTCCGTAAGGACATGACAAACTCCTCTACGATTGCGTGACGATCGCGGGCAGGCGGCGCGCGGCGCGCGGTTCAGGCCGGATTCCATCCCTGGCCCCGGGCGGCGGCGCGCCGGATCGCATCGACCGTCGACGTCACGATCGCATCCACGCCCAGCTGCCCGAGTTCGGCGGATGACCGGCGCGGATCGCCGTAGACGCCCTCGGCCGCCGCCGGCTTCGCACCGCGCGCTGCAGGCGCTCGGTCCGGACGAGTCCGGGATCGACCGCCAGCGCGAGCGAAGTGTCGGCGAGCCCGGCATGCGTGCCGATCTCGTCATCGCGGTAACCGCGGCTCCGCAGCGCCTGCGCGTAGGTGGTCTCGGCGACCCGGTAGTACTCGTCGACCGCGTGCGCGCGAACGGTCGTGCCGGCCCACTCCTTGTTCAGCCGATTCGGCGACGGCGCGCAGGCTTTCTGGTAGCCGCCGTGATCGCCGAGCAGCACGATGTCGCGAAACCCGTGCAGCCTGAAGCTGCGCGCCGCGGATGCGACGACCTGCTCGAACACGGCCTCGGGCACCGTGATCGTCCCGGGAAAGCGCATGTGCGCCGTCGGCGGCTCGATGCCGCCCTCGGGCACGTACGCGAGGACCGGCGCCACCAGCGCATTGCCGAGCACTCTGCGCGATCGTTCCCGCGAGCACCTTGGCCCGGACGTTGTGCTTGCCCAGCACCATGTGCGGGCCGTTCTGCTCGGTGCCGCCGATCGGGATGATGAGGGTCGTTTTCCCGGCGCGAATCTGGTCCCGCAGCTCGGTCCACGTCAGCTCGTCGACGTATACGGTCGCTGGCGCGGCGGCGGGCACGCCGTTGGCCGCCGCCAGCAGAAGGAGGGCACTGAACCAGCGCGCTGCGCGCATCATGACCGTTCATTATGAGGCACCGGCGCGGAAACCGCGAACGTCCGCCGGCATCACGGTCCAGGCGCGTCACGCGGCGTCCCGGTCGCCTCCAGCTCCTTGTGCAGCCTGACCGGCTGTCCTCTCCTGCGCAGGCGCAGGTTGAGCATCTCCACCGCGACGGCGAAGGCCATCGCGAAGTAGATGTAGCCCTTGGGAATGTGCAGCTCGAAGCCTTCGCCGATCAGCGCCACGCCGATCAGGATCAGGAACGCGAGGGCCAGCATCTTGATCGTCGGATGCGCATCGACGAAGTCGCCGATCGGCCTGGCTGCGAACATCATCACGGCCACCGCGATGACGATGGCCAGCACCATGACCGGGATGTCGTCGACCATCCCGACCGCGGTGATCACCGAGTCCAGCGAGAACACGATGTCGATGATGGCGATCTGCGCGAGGGTGCCGTAGAAAGTGGCGCGTGCCGCGGCACGCCGTGGCCGTCCGCGGTCTCGCCTTCCAGGGAGTTGTGGATCTCCATCACGGACTTTGCCAGCAGGAACAGCCCGCCGAAGAGCAGGATCAGGTCGCGTCCGGAAAAGCCCTGCCCGAAGACCGAGAACAGCGGATCCGTCAGGCGCATCATCCACGCGAGCGACAGCAGCAGGGCGATGCGCATCACCATGGCGAGGCCGAGGCCGATCATGCGTGCCCTGGCCCGCTGTTCCGGCGGCAGGCGCCCGACCAGGATCGAGATGAAGATGATGTTGTCCACGCCGAGGACGATCTCGAGCGCGGTCAGGGTGAGCAGTGCGACCCACGCCTCGGGCGAAGCTAGCCAATCCATGCAGGCTCCATGTGCGGTAACTATTTCTTCAGGTTCCCGGCATCCGGCGCCGCTTGCTCCGCCGCGTCGGCAAGCATCCCGAGGCGAGGCCGATGCGCCGGTGCCTGCGCGAGCAGCACGTCGTAATACCCGCGTACGCGGTCGACGAAGGCCACCGGCATCCCGCCTCTCGCGTAGCCCAGCTTTGCCCGCTGGTGGTATTCGGGGACCGCGAGCAACGGCAGCACCTTCTTGACGTCGCTCCAAAGGTCCGGATCGAGCTTCTGCTTCTGCGCCAGGATGCGCGCGTCCTCGAGGTGGCCCAGACCGATGTTGTACGCGGCGAGTGCCAGCCACGTCCGATCGGGTTCGTGGATGCGCACGGGCAGCCGGGCCTTGATGTCGCGCAGGTAGCGCGCCGCCGCGACGACGTTCTGCGCCGGATCGAGTAGGTCGGTGATCCCGAGGTGCCTGGCCGTGTCCTCGGTGATCTGCATGATTCCGCGCACGCCGGTGGGGCTGGTGGCCGCCGGATCCCACTGCGACTCCTGATAGGCAATCGCCGCGAGCAGCCGCCATTCGACACCGGTCTTCTCCTGGGCGTCGTGGAACAGGTGTCGGTACTGCGGCAGCGCGGTGCGCATCCGTTCCTGCAGCACGCTGGCGTCGATGCGCTGGATCCGGCCGGGGTCCGCGAGATAGCGGTCGGCAAGGCGTTCGAGCGTGCCGTCACGCCGGAGCCGGGCGAGAAAGCGGTCGAGTTCCTGCCGCAGATCGCCGAAATGCGACGACACGACCCAGGCGACCTCGCGTTTCCTGCCGGCAGGAAACGCAACCTCGAAGTCGAGATAGACGTTGCGCGCGAGCGATGCGGCGAGCGAGCCGACGATCGCGTAACCGACGGTTCCGTCCGACACCTGGGCGATGAGTGCGGCGACGGACGGCAACGCCCGCGCGTCCCAGTGGATGCCCGGATGCGCTTCGCGGGTGGCGGCGACGTCGGACTCGAAGCCCGCGTCCGCGACGAACGCGACGGTCTCGCCGTCCAGATCGTCCCAGTGCGCCGGCTTGTAGCCATCACGATTGTAGATCAGCACGGGCTGGGTGGACGCGATCGCGGTCGTCCACAGCAGGTCGGTCGTCGCCTCGCCTGGGGTCGGTCCGCCCGTACTTGCCGACGCGTCCGCCGCGGCGTTCTCGGTCACGGATGGCGGTCGATGCAATCCGCCGGCGCCGATGTGCGCTTCGCCGTTGGCAATGGCGGCGATCACCTGTGCCACGGAATCGGCCAGCGCGAATCTGAGCCGCACCTTCTTCTCGGCCGCGAAACGGCGGACGAGGTCGACGTCGAATCCGGTCAGGGTTCCGTCGGGTCCCGGAAAATAGAAGGCCGGACCCGGACGGACGAGCACGATCAGCTCCCGCCCCTCCTCTGGCGTCGGCAAGCGCTGGGGACCGCGCACGATCGGGAACAGCGCAACGGCCACCGCGAGAGCAAGGCCCGCCAGAAGCAGCATGGCGCGTTGCAACGGACGCACTGTCGGTCGGATGGCGATGGCGGCAAGGGTTTGGCGGACGACGATGCGCCGGATTATAGCGACACCCCGCGCCGGGCAGCTTTGCGCACGCCTTGCCGCAACGCCCACGATAGCCGATAATCCGCAGTCTGCGCCGCACGCGCAACCGATCAACGGCGGGTCGCCCCGCATTGCAGGGTCGTGAACCTGGTCAGGTCCGGAAGGAAGCAGCCACAGCGATTAACTGCAAGTGCCGGGGGAACGGCTCGCCACCCCTTTGTCCGCCTGCCCGAGCGCCGCAGGGCCGTCCCGAGGCGCGAATAACTCCCTCTCGGAGGCGAAGGCGCGAAGCGCCAAGGGTGCCCCGATGAGCTACCAGGCGCTGGCCCGCAAGTGGCGACCGAAGACATTCGCCGAGCTGGTCGGCCAGGAGCACGTGGTCAAGGCGCTGACCAACGCGCTGACGCGCAATCGTCTGCACCACGCCTACCTGCTCACCGGCACGCGCGGTGTCGGCAAGACCACGATCGCGCGGATACTGGCGAAAGCCTCAACTGCCGACCCACGGCGTAACCGCGACGCCGTGCGGGACCTGCGCGGCGTGCGCGGACATCGACGCCGGCCGCTTCGTCGACCTGCTCGAGCTCGACGCCGCGTCGAACACCGGCATCGACAACATGCGCGAGGTCCTGGACAACGCGCGCTACGCGCCGACCGTCGGGCGATTCAAGGTCTACCTGATCGACGAAGTGCACATGCTGTCGAAGGCCGCCTTCAACTCGATGCTGAAAACGCTCGAGGAACCGCCCGAGCACGTCAAGTTCGTACTCGCGACGACCGACCCGCAGAAGATCCCGGTGACGGTCCTGTCGCGCTGCCTGCAGTTCAACCTGAAGCAGCTGCCGCCCGTGTTGATCGTCGACGCATCGACGGCCATCCTGACGGCGGAGGGCATTGCCTTCGACGTGCCGGCCCTCGCCGCTCATCGCGCGCGCGGCGCAGGGTTCGATGCGCGACGCGCTGTCGCTGCTCGATCAGGCCATCGCCTACGGCGGCGGCGACGTGCGCGACGCGTCGTGCGCGACGATGCTGGGCGCGGTCGACACCGAATACGTGTACCGGATCGTCGACGCGCTGGTCGCCGGCGACGGGCCGGCGCTGCTCGCGGAGGTCGACGCCATGGCCCTGCGCAGCATCGCGTTCGCGTCGGCGCTGGAGGACCTCGCGTCGCTGTTCCACCGCATCGCCGTGGCGCAGACGGTGCCGCAGGCGCGCGACCGCGATGGACGATGCGGAGCGCGTGGCCGCGCTTGCGGCGCGGCTGGCGCCCGAAACCGTGCAGCTCGCCTACCAGATCTGCGTGCAGGGACGCGCCGATCTCCCGCTCGCGCCGGATGAGGCGACGGGATTTTCGATGACGCTCCTGCGCCTGCTGGCGTTCGAGCCCGGCGGCGTGCCTGTTTCCGGCGGCGTGAAGGAGGCGCCGCCGCGAAGCGCGGCCGGGCGCGACGGAGCCGCAGGCGCCGGGGCGGTGGCCGCCGATGCCGCCGGCGGCCGAAGCCCCCCTCCGCCGCGCCGGGACGCGCCGCGACCGCGACCGCGACACCGGTGATCGTGCCCGATGTCCGCGCCGGTGAGCGCGCCCACGGCGGCGCCGCAAGGGTCGGATCCTCCTGCCCGCACCCCGATGCCGACCGATCCGGCCGCATGGCCCGCGTTCGTGGCCGTCCTCCGCCTTGCCCCGCATGGCGGCGCAGCTCGCCGCGCAGACCGAGCTCAAGTCGATCGAAGGCAACGTGCTGACGCTGGCGCTGCCGGCGGCGCACAAGCACCTGGCCGACAAGGCCTACGCCGACAAGCTCAAGGCGGCGCTCGACCAGGCCACCGGCCGGAAATGGATGCTCGCCTTCGAGGTGGGTTCCGCGGCCGAGGCTTCGCTGGCGGCGCAGAGGAGCCGGGAGCAGGCCGAGCAGAAGGCCCGGACGGAGGCAGCGTTTCGGGACGAGCCCTTCGTGCAGGACGCACTGGCCCGGTTTGATGCGAAAATAAGGCCGGATTCGATCAAGCCCGTGTCGTAGTCCCCTGCTCCCGACCCGCCCGCACATTCACCAGGAAGACTGTCCGATGATGAAGAATCAACTCGCCGGCCTCATGAAGCAGGCGCAGCAGATGCAGGACAACATGAAGAAGGCGCAGGAAGAGCTCGCGCAAACCGAGGTCGAAGGACAATCGGGCGCGGGCCTCGTCAAGGTCGTGATGACCTGCCGGCATGACGTGAAGCGGGTGACCATCGACCCCTCGCTGCTCGCCGAGGACAAGGACATGCTGGAGGACCTGCTCGCCGCCGCGGTCAACGACGCAGTGCGTCGCGTCGAGACGACGACGCAGGAGAAGATGTCGGGCCTCACGATGGGCATGCCGATGCCGCCCGGCTTCAAGCTGCCGTTCTGACGCGGGAGCAACGGGGCACCGCATTGGACCCCTCCCGCGATGAATCCTGGCGACGAGCGCTCGCCGGGGGCGCGATCGCCTCCCGCTCGGGAGCCGGCGTCGGGCATGGACGAACTGGCGCTCGCGCTGCGCGTGCTGCCCGGCGTCGGGCCGAAAGCGGCGCAGCGGATGGCGCTGCACCTGCTGCAGCACGACCGCGACGGCGCCGTGCGCCTCGCGCACGCGCTCCAGCATGCGGCGCAGGCCGTACGCCATTGCGAGCGCTGCAACACTTTTACCGAGGATGCCCTCTGCCGGATTTGCCGGTCGGGCAAGCGGGATCCCTCGCTGCTCTGCGTCGTCGAGACCCCCGCCGATCTGCTGATGATCGAGCAGACGCAGGCCTACTCCGGCCTCTACTTCGTGCTCATGGGGCGCTTGTCGCCGCTCGACGGGATCGGCCCCAAGGAGATCCGGCTGGAGCGCTTGCTGAAGCGCGCGACCGACGGTGTGGTGAGGGAGGTGGTGCTGGCGACCAATTTCACCAACGAGGGCGAGGCCACCGCGCACTACATCGGCGAGCTGCTGACGGCGCGCGGGCTCAAGGTCAGCCGTCTCGCGCGAGGAGTGCCGGTGGGCGGAGAGCTCGAGTATGTCGACAGCGGGACGCTCGCGCAGGCGCTGCGCGAGCGGCGAACCTTCGGGTCCTGACCACCGTCGCAGTGGCGGTTTCGGCAAGGCCGAGCCGCGTTCGGGCGATGCCGCGGGGCACGGGGCACGCAATTGTCGGGTTCGTGCCCAAGGCGGTTTCCGGCTGTTCGCCCGGATGAGCCCGTGGGGCCCCGACGTCCACCCGCCTATTGCCTTGGGATGGCTCGAAGAATAGGATTGCGGAGGGGAGCCCGATTCGTTCGGCGGCGAGGGTCGCCGATTCAATGGCATGACGCAACCTAGTTTCCGCTAGCCGTCACCACCAGGAGGAAAAGCGATGACCGAACAAAAACCTGCCGCGCCCGAAACGATGAACATCGAGGTCGTCACGCCCGAGGCGAAAAAGATCAACCGACGCAAGTTCCTGGGAGGCGCCGCGGCGACCGCCGGCATCGCCGCCCTCGCTGCGTGTGGCAAGAAGGAAGAGCCCAAAGAGGCGCCCAAGGCAGCGGCTCCCGCCGTCGTCGTGAAGCCGGACACGATCGTGCTGAAGATGCAGGGCGCCTGGGGCGCGAAGGACGTCTTCAACGAGATGGCCGAGCAGTACGTCGCGCGCGTCAACGAGATGGCCGGCGGGCGCCTGCGCATCGACTACCTCGTCGCCGGCTCGGTCGTGAAGCCGTTCGAGGTCATGGACGCCACCAGCAAGGGCGTGATCGACGCTGCCCACTCGGTGGCGGTGTACTGGTACGGCAAGAGCAAGGTCGCCTCGCTGTTCGGTTCCGGCCCGATCAACGGCTGCGACGCCAACCAGATGCTCGCCTGGATCCACCGCGAAGGCCAGCCGTTCTACGACGAACTGCTCGACAAGCTCGGCCTCGACGTCGTCGGCTTCTTCGCGATGCCGATGCCGACCCAGCCGCTGGGCTGGTTCAAGAAGCCGATCAAGGGCGCCGCCGACCTCAAGGGCTTCAAGTACCGCACCGTGGGCCTGGCGGCCGACCTGATGCAGGAAATGGGCATGAAGGTCACGCAGCTGCCCGGCGGCGAGATCGTGCCGGCGATGGAGCGCGGCGTGATCGACGCCTTCGAGTTCAACAACCCGACCTCGGACCGCCGCTTCGGCGCCCAGGACGTGGCCAAGAACTACTACATGGGCAGCTACCACCAGGCGATGGAGTTCTTCGAGATCGTCTTCAACAAGAAGAAGTACGACTCGCTGCCGAAGGACCTGCAGGCCATCCTCAAGTACGCGGCCGAGGCGGCGTCCACGGCGAACTTCGCGCTGGCGATGGACCAGTACTCGAACGACCTGCAGGAGCTCAAGGACAAGGACAAGGTCAACGTCATGCGCACGCCGAAGGACGTCTTCGACGCCGCAGATCAAGGCCTGGGACGTGCGTCGTCAAGAGGCTGGCCGACGAGGATCCGTTCTTCAAGAAGGTCTGGGACTCGCAGAAGGCGTGGGCGAAGCGCGTCGGCTACTACCACTTCCTCAACGACGCGGACTACAAGCTGGCGCTACGAGCACATCTTCGGCAAGCTCGGGTTCTGACGCCGGCGCCGGCCCAGTAGCGACGCGACCGCGGCCCAGTCGGAGGCGGCGCAGCGATGCGCCGCCTTCTTTGTTCGATCCTGAGCGCGTCCCGCACCTTCTGAGGGACGTCCGCCATGCTCCAGACGTTCCTGCTCATGATCGACCGCTTCAGCATGGCCGTCGGCCACGCCTTCGCGTGGTGCATCCTCATCCTGACGCTGGGCACCTCCTACGAGGTGTTCGTGCGCTACGTGCTGAACGACCCGACCAGCTGGGCGTTCGACATGAGCTACATCCTGTACGGCGCGCTGTTCATCATGTCGGGCGCCTACGCGCTGTCGCGCAACGCGCACGTGCGCGGCGACGTGCTTCTACCGGCTCCTGCCGCCGCGGGTGCAGGCGACGCATCGAGCTGGTGCTCTACTTCATCTTCTTCTATCCCGGCGTCACCGCGCTGATCATCGCCGGGCTACGGCTACGCGGACGACTCCTTCGGCTACACAGGAGGTGAGCGTCAACAGCCCCGTCGGCGTGCCGATCTGGCAGCTCAAGGCGCTGATCCCGCTGGCCGGGAGCGATGCTCTTCATCCAGGGCATCGCCCAGGTGATCCGCTGCATCCTGTGCATCCGGACCGGGCGCTGGCCGCGGCAGCTGCACGACGTCGAGGAGCTCGAGAGACGTGCTCGCAGGCCGAGCATGCAGCAGCGCAGGCGACCGCGGGAGGGGCCGAAATGAGCAATCCCGAACTCGCCCTGCTGATGCTGGGCAGCTTCATCTTCATCATCCTGCTCGGCTTCCCGATCGCCTTCACGCTGATGGCGATGGGCGTCATGTTCGGCTACTACGCCTACTTCACGCCCGGCCAGGAGTTCTTCGACAACCGGGTGTTCTACCTGCTGTCGCAGAACACCTTCAGCATCATGAACAACGACGTGCTGACCGCCGTGCCGCTGTTCCTGTTCATGGGCTACATGATCGAGCGCGCGAACATCCTCGACCGGCTGTTCTACAGCCTGCAGGTCGCGCTGCGCGCGATCCCGGGCTCGATGGCGGTGGCGGCGCTCGTCACCTGCGCGCTGTTCGCCACCGCCACCGGCATCGTCGGCGCGGTGGTGACGCTGATGGGCCTGCTCGCCTTCCCGGCGATGCTCAAGGCGGGCTACGACCAGAAGCTGTCCGTCGGGCGTGATCTGCGCCGGCGGCACGCTGGGCATCCTGATCCCGCCGTCGATCATGCTGATCGTCTACGGCGCGACGTCGGCGGTGTCGGTGGTGAAGCTCTACGCGGCGGCGATCATTCCCGGGCTTCCTGCTGGCCGGCCTGTACATGGTCTACGTGATCGTGCGCGCGATGATCAATCCGAAGCTCGCGCCGAAGCTGCCCAAGGAGGAGACCGACATCCCCTGGGCCGAGGTGATCCTGCTGCTGCTGCAGGCGTTCTTCCCGCTCGCGGTGCTGATCCTGTCGGTGCTGGGCGCGATCCTGTTCGGCCTCGCCACGCCCAGCGAGGCGGCCGCGATCGGCGCGCTGGGCGCGATGCTGCTCGCCATCGGCTACCGCGCCTTCACCTGGGGGCGGCTCAAGGAGGCGGTGTTCCTGACCGCGCGCACCTCGGCGATGGTGTGCTGGCTGTTCGTCGGCTCCTGGACCTTCTCGTCGGTCTTCTCCTACCTCGGCGGCGAGGGCCTGATCAAGGAGTTCGTGCTGTCGATGGACCTGAACACGCTCACCTTCCTGCTGCTGTCGCAGGTGATCATCTTCCTGCTCGGCTGGCCGCTCGAGTGGAGCGAGATCATCATCATCTTCGTGCCGATCTTCCTGCCGCTGCTGCCGCACTTCGACGTCGACCCGCTGTTCTTCGGCATCCTGGTGGCGCTGAACCTGCAGACCTCGTTCCTGACGCCGCCGATGGCGATGTCGGCCTACTACCTGAAGGGCATCGCGCCGCCGCACGTGCAGCTGTGGACGATCTTCAAGGGCTGCTTCCCGTTCCTCTCCATGGTGTTCGTGACGATGGTCCTGGTCTACGTCTTCCCGCAGCTCGTCTACTGGCTGCCGGAAGTGTTCTACGGCAACTGACGCGGACGACGGCATGAAGTCCGACGATTTCGTCGACGTCACCTCGCTCACCGCGGCGCAGGCGCTCGCCGCGCATCCGCGAGGGGCGGACCAGCGCCGAGGAGCTGGTCAGCGGCTGCCTGGCGCGCATCCGAGCCGACGAGCCGCGCGTGCAGGCCTGGGCGTTCCTCGACGAGAGCACGCGCTGGAGCAGGCGCGCGACGTCGGACCGCGTGCGCCGCGAAGGCCGCGCCGACTGGGCCCGCTGCACGGCCTGCCGGTGGGCGTCAAGGACATCATCGACACCGCCGACATGCCGACCGAGGACGGCACCGTGCTGCACGCCGGGCGCCGGCCCGCATACGACGCGACGTGGTCGTCGAGCGGCTGCGCGCGGCCGGCGCGATCATCCTCGGCAAGACCGTCACGCACCGAGCTCGCCACCTACGCGCCGGGCAAGACGCGCAACCCGCACAACCCGGAGCACACGCCGGGCGGGTCGTCGAGCGGCTCGGCCGCCGCGGTCGCGGCGCACATGGTGCCGGTGGCGCTCGGCACGCAGACCAACGGCAGCGTGATCCGTCCGGCGGCGTACTGCGGCGTGTACGGCTACAAGCCGACGCTTCGGGCTGGTGTCGCGCCACGGCATCCTCGAGCAGTCGCGGCCGCTCGACCAGGTGGGCTTCATCGCGCGCACGGTCGAGGACCTGGCGATCATCGCCGAGCCGCTGATCGGGCTACGACGAGCACGACCCCGACACGCGGCCGGTCGCGCGGCCGCCGCCTGCGCGAGGTGGCGCTCCAGGAGCCGCCGCTGCCGCCGCGTGTTCGCGTTCACGAAGACGCCGAACTGGGACGACGCCGAGGAGCAGACGCGCGAGGCCTTCGACGAGCTGGCGGCAGGCGCTCGGCGAGCAGGCGCTGCCGTTCGAGCGTGCCGGCGATGCTTCCGCGACGCCTGGCAGTGGCACGCCACGATCATGGAAGCCGACCTCGCGCGCAACTTCCACGACGCTGTACGAGCGCGGCCGCGATCGCCTGAGCGAGTCGCTGCGCGCCCAGATCGAGCGCGGGCGGCGGGTGACGGCGGTCGACTACAACAACGCGGTCGACCGCATCGCGGGCGACGAGCGCTGGCGTTCGACGAGATCTTCGATCGCTGCGACGCGATCCTCACCGCGGCGACGGCGGGCCCGGCCCCGCACGGGCCTCGAGTCGACCGGCAGCCCGGCGTTCTGCACGCTGTGGACCTTCGCGGGCATGCCGGCGGTGACGCTGCCGCTGATGCGCGCGCGAGAACGGCATGCCGATGGGCGATCCAGCTCGTCGGTCGCCGCGGCGACGACGCGCGGCTGCTGCGCACCGCGCGCTGGCTCGTGGGCTGGGCGCAGGCGCTGGAGCGCGGCGCGAGGCTGACAACGGAGGCGACGATGCAATCGAAGATCGCGAAAGATCGTGATGGGTCTCATCGCCCTCGCCATGGCGCTGGCGTTCTTCGCGCCGCCGGTCATCAAGCTGAAGGATCCGGCGATGATCATCGTCATCCTGATCGGCGTGGCGGCGATGGTCTACAGCTTCATCGAGGTCGTGCGCGAAAAGGACGACGACTGATCGCCGATTGTCCGCGCGCAGCCGGCTCTGCGTCCGGCGGCGGTCCGCCCATTGCCAGAGGCCGTTGCAACAGAGTACCCTCGACGCGGAGCGCCGAGTCGTGGCTCCGCGCCGGCGACAACAGGGAGGTGTGAGATGCTCGTCAGCGAGATCCTGCGCATCAAAGGCACGACGCTGTACACGACGGCACCGGACGCGCCGGTGCTGGAAGCGGTCAAGGTCATGGCGCAGCTCGACATCGGGTCGCTGGTCGTGATGGACCATGGCCGGATGGCGGGGCTCGTCACGTTCGCCGAGGTGCTGAGCGCGCTGGCCGATCGCGGCGGCACGCTGGGCGACCTCAGAGTCAGCGCGATCATCGAGCGGGAGCCGCTGACTGCCGCGCCGGCACTCGACGTCATGGACCTGCGGCGCACGATGCTCGAGCGCCATGCCCGTTACGTGCCGGTGATGGACGGCGCGACGCTGCTGGGCGTCGTGTCGTTCCACGACGTGGCGAAGGCCGTCTACGAAGAGCAGAGTTTCGAGAACCGGATGCTCAAGAGCTACATCCAGGATTCGCCGGCGTAAGCTCGCCGGAGTCGCGGCAAACTCGGGGTCAGACAGGAAAAGATTCGCGACTCGGCGCTTTGAGCGCGTGAGCGCTTGTCGCGTATCCGACCCCGAATTTCAAGCCTGCAGCACGAAGATCGCGGGGCGCTTCGCGTACCGCGCGCCGTCGGTGCCGCGCCACGCGCTTATCGATTGCGACAACACGGATTCGGTGGACAGGGTCAGGTCGGCCGCCACGCACAGGCGGGTCGCCGGCTGGCACGACGCGGCGAGCGCGGCGAGCAATGCGCCGTTGCGATAGGGCGTCTCGATGAAGATCTGCGCGTATCCGGTGCGCCGGGATTCCGCCTCCAGCCGATGGATGGCGGCGGTGCGCGCGTCGGCCTTCACGGGCAGGTAGCCGTGAAACGAAAATCCCTGCCCGTTCATGCCGGACGCCATCAGCGCGAGCGCAACCGACGACGGCCCCACCAGCGGGATCACGCGGATTCCTTCGCGATGCGCCTGCGCCACGATGAGCGCGCCGGGATCGGCGATGCCCGGGCAGCCGGCGTCGGACAGCAGCCCGAGGTCGTGGCCGTCCCGGACCGGCGCCAGCAGTTCCGAGCAGCGCGCGGGTCCGGGCGCTTCGCCCAGTTCCACGAGAGCGATCTGCCGGATCGGCAAAGCCGGCGCCAGCGATTGCAGAAAGGCGCGCGCCGGCTTGGCATTCTCCACCACGTAGTGGGCGAGGCCGCGGGCCACCGCGATCGTGTGCGCCGGCAGCACCTGTTCGGGCGCGACGACGCCGAGCAGGTTCGGCACGACGAACAGGCGGCCGCGCTTCATTGGTGCGCCCGCTGCTGGCGGACGCGCCTTGGCCCGGCGACGCTCATGTCGAACGCGACAGGACCGCGATGCCCGCCGCGCGCAGCATGCTCGTGAGCCGGATCAGCGGAAGGCCGATCAACGCCGTCGGATCGTCGCTTTCGATGCTTTCGAACAGCGCGATGCCGAGCGCTTCCGAGCGGACGCTCCCGGCGCAGTCGTAAGGGCGCTCGCGTCGCAGGTATGCCTCGATCTCGGCGGCGGAAAGGAACCGGAACGTGCTCCGCACGTCGACGAGCGCCGTCTGGCACTGCCCCGACGCCGCATCCAGCAGCGCGAGCCCGGTGTGGAAGACGACCGTCTGGCCGGACAGTTCCGTGAGCTGCGCCACCGCACGTTCGTGGGTGCCCGGCTTGCCGATCGGCCGTCCCTCGCAATCGGCGACCTGATCCGACCCGATGATGAGCGCGTCCGGATGCGCGCCTGCGACGCTGCGGGCCTTTGCTTCGGCAAGCCGGAAGGCCGTGGCCGCCGGTGCCTCGTCGGCAAGCGGCGCCTCTTCGGTGCCCGGGGCGACCGCAATGAACGGAATGCCGAGGCGCTCGAGCAGCAGGCGACGGTAGCGCGACGTCGATGCGAGCACGAGGCGACGCCGCGCTGGTGCGCCCAAGGTGTCGGGCATCGTCTTGATTGTTGTTTTTGCGGGCATTTTTGACAGGATTCGGCGAACGCGCTATTATCCAACGTTTTTCCTCGGCTGGCCCAGTTGCGTGCGTAGCGCCACGCCGGGCGGTCGGCGGGTGCAGGCGGGATGGAGACAGGCATGGCCGGGCAGCAGGGATCGTCGGGACGGCGCCGGGGAGCATTCGACGCTTTCGACCTTGCGCTCCGGCAAGGGACGCTTGCCGGCACCGTGGATGTTGCCACGATGGGGCGTGCGGTCGATCGACTGGCTCCCGGAGGCGGTGCCTCCGACGTGGCATGGCGCATCACGGGAACGACCGACGCGATGGGCCGGCCCGCCCTCGAGGTCCGTCTGGACGGGAGCGTGCCGCTCGAGTGTCAGCGCTGCCTGCAGCCGTTCGCGTGGCCGGTGGCGCAGCGCACGACGTTGCTGCTGGCACGCGACGAACGTGGACTCGCGGTGCTCGACGCCGAGGACGACGAGCAGGAGGTCCTGCTGGCAGACGCGCCGCAGGATGCCATGACGCTGATCGAGGACGAGGTGTTGCTGGCGTTGCCGTTCGCGCCGCGCTGCGAGCGCGCGACGTGCGCGGGAGCGCCGCTCGCGGCGCAGGATCCGGCGCCGCCGCGGGCGTCCGCATTTGCGGCGCTGGCGGCATTGAAGGATGGCGCCGCAAAGAAGGCGAAGCATTGAATGCGCGTCGGAACGACGCGCACGGCATGAACCACCGTTAGGAGAATCACATGGCAGTCCAGCAGAACAAGAAGTCGCCGTCGAAGCGCGGGATGCACCGTGCGCACAGTGCGCTGACCAGCCCGCCGCTGGCGGTGGAGCCGGTCACCGGCGAAGCGCACCTGCGCCACCACATCAGCCCCAACGGCTTCTACCGGGGCAAGAAGGTCGTCAAGACCAAGGCCGACGAATAGACTCGCGCCGGTCGCCATGCCGGTCACGGTAGCCGTCGACGCGATGGGAGGCGACCACGGTCCCTCGGTCACGCTGCCGGCGGCGCTGAAGTTTCTCGAGGAAACGCCGGACGCGCGGGTGATCGCGGTCGGGCAGGAGGCGCCGCTCAAGGCGGTGCTCGCCCGGCTCAAGTCGCCGGCCCTCGACCGGCTCACCGTGAATGCTGGCGAGCGAAGTGGTCGCCATGCACGAACCTCCCGCGGATGCGCTGCGGAAGAAGAAGGACTCGTCGATGCGCGTCGCGATCAACCTCGTCAAGGACGAGGTTGCGCAGGCCTGCGTTTCGGCCGGGAACACCGGCGCGCTGATGGCGATCTCGCGCTTCGTGCTGAAGACCCTGCCCGGCATCGACCGTCCCGCGATCGCGGGGCAGCTGCCGACGCGCCAGGGCGGCGTGGTCACGGTGCTCGACCTTGGCGCCAACGTCAACTGCTCGCCGGAGCAGCTCGTGCAGTTCGCGGTCATGGGCACGGCGCTGGTCGCGGCGATGGACGGCATCGAGCGGCCCACGATCGGGCTCCTCAATGTCGGCGAGGAGGATATCAAGGGCAACGAGCTCGCGAAGCGGACCGCCGAGCTGCTGCGGGCGTCCGGTCTCAACTTCCACGGCAACGTCGAGGGCAACGACATCTTCAAGGGGACGACCGACGTCGTCGTCTGCGACGGCTTCGTCGGCAACGTCATGCTGAAAGCATCGGAAGGCCTCGCCACGATGCTCTACGAGATGCTCAAGGCCGAATTCACGCGCAGTCCGCTGGCGCGTGCGATGGCGCTCTTCGCGTATCCCGGTATTGCGCGCGTTCAAGCGCCGTGTCGATCCGCGCCGGCACAACGGCGCAACGCTCATCGGCCTGAAGGGTGTCGTCGTCAAGAGCCACGGCTCGGCCGATGCTCTGGCTTTCCAGCATGCGCTGCGCAAGGCCTACAAGGAAGCCGCGCACGGCATGCTCGACAAGATCGCGCAGCGAATGGCGGTGATGCCCGCGTTGGCGCCCGCGCCCGGCGCTGCGGCCGAAGCAGCCGTCAGCAATGCATAGCCGCATCGTCGGGACCGGCAGTTATCTGCCCGCGCACGTCCTCACCAACCACGAGCTCGCGAAGCGCGTCGACACGAGCGATGCATGGATCCGCGCGCGCACCGGCATCCGCGAGCGCAGGATTGCGGCGCCGGCGGAGAAGACCAGCGATCTCGCGGAGCATGCCGCGCGCGCGGCCCTCGCCGCGGCAGGAATCGCCCCGGCCGACGTCGATCTCGTCGTCGTCGCGACGACGACGCCGGACATGGTGTTTCCATCCACGGCCTGCATTCTGCAGGCCAAGCTCGGCGCGCCCGGCGGACCGGCCTTCGACGTCCAGGCGGTGTGCAGCGGATTCGTCTACGCGCTCGCTCTGGCGGACCGCATGGTGGCGTCCGGGATGGCGCGCAACGCGCTCGTCGTCGGCGCCGAGATCTATTCGCGCATCCTCGACTGGAACGACCGCGGATCCTGCGTGCTGTTCGGGGACGGCGCGGGTGCCGTCGTGCTGGTACCGTCCCGGACACCGGGGATCGGGTCGGCGCACCTGCACGCGGACGGACGCTATCGGGACATCCTCTGCGTTCCCGGCTCGCTTGCCGGGGGTGAAGTCAGCGGCACGCCGTTCGTGCGGATGGACGGTCCGGCGGTGTTCAAATTCGCGGTCCGGGTCATGGCGGAGGCGGGCGCCGAAGCGCTCGCGGCGAACGGAGTCGATGCCAGCGCGGTGGACTGGTTCATTCCGCACCAGGCTAATATCCGGATCATGGACGCGACCGCGAAAAAGCTGGGCGTGCCCAAGGAGCGGATGATCGCCACCGTCGACCGCCACGCGAACACGTCGGCCGCATCGATTCCCCTGGCGCTCGACGAGGCGGTCCGCGACGGCCGGGTCGCGGCCGGCCATCGGCTGCTGCTGATCGGCGTCGGCGGCGGGTTCGCGTGGGGCTCGGTCTATCTGACCTGGTGACGTGAGCTGCCATGCGACCCCGCACGCTCACTTCTGCTGGCGGCAGAGCCGCCTCCCGCTGCGCGGGACCGGCCTTTGCCTGTCCTGCAGCCTCGGCCACTGCGTTCGCTGCCCCCCGCGGGGGCGCGTCAGCGCCCTTCGGGCGGCCGGGCGGGCGCTGGCCTTGAAGCTTGCCATCGTATTTCCGGGACAGGGGTCGCAAGCGGTCGGGATGATGGCCGGGTTCGAGACGCATCCGGCGGTCCGGTCGACTTTCGACGAGGCCTCGGCCGTGCTCGGCCAGGACCTGTGGGCGCTGGTGACATCGGGGCCGGAATCGGATCTGAACCAGACGGTCAATACGCAACCCGTGATGCTGACCGCCGGAATCGCGGTGTGGCGCGCGTGGCAGGCGGCAGGGGGCGCGCAGCCCGCCGTTGTCGCCGGCCACAGTCTCGGTGAATACAGCGCGCTCGTCGCGGCCGGCGCGCTCTCGTTTCGCGACGCCCTGCCGCTGGTGCGGTTCCGGGCGCAGGCCATGCAGGAGGCGGTGCCCGAGGGAGTCGGCGCGATGGCAGCGATCCTCGGGCTGGACAGAGTGGCCGTGGCCGCGATCTGCGCGGAGGCCGCCGGCGATCCGCGGCAACGCGCGCGTCGTGGAGCCGGTCAATTTCAACGGGCCGGAGCAGATCGTGATCGCCGGGCACAAGGATGCCGTCGAGCGGGCCCTCGCCATTGCGGCGCAACGTGGCGCGAAGAAGGGCGTTCTGCTGCCGGTCTCCGCGCCGTTCCACAGCTCGCTGCTGAGACCCGCCGCCGAGCGCCTTGCGGCGAAGCTCGCCGGCGTGACGATCAATTCGCCGGCCATTCCCGTGCTGCACAATGTCGACGTCGCCGAAAGGCCTTCGGCGGAGGCGATCCGCGCGGCGCTGGCGCAGCAGGCCGCAAGCCCGGTGCGCTGGGTCGAGACCATCCAGGCGTTCGCCGCGCGCGGCGTCACGCACGTCGTCGAATGCGGGCCGGGCAGGGTGCTGTCGGGAATGAACAAGCGGATCGCGCGCGAGCTGAAATCGCTCGCCCTGACCGATGGCGCCGACCTCGACGCCGCGCGGTCGGCGCTCGCGAACTGAACGAGAGGGGGAGCGCAGGATGGCCGATACCGGACTTGAGGGGCAAGTGGCGCTGGTGACGGGCGCGACCCGCGGCATCGGCCGCGCGATCGCGCTCGAGCTCGCCAGGGCCGGAGCAACCGTGATCGGCACGGCGACGACGGAAGACGGCGCCGCGAAGATCGCCGAGTACCTTGGCGCGGCGGGCCATGCCGGAACCGGCATCAGGCTCGACGTCGCCGATGGCGCCGCGGTCGACGCCGCGCTGGCGGACATCGAGGCGCGCTTCGGTGCCGTCGCCATACTCGTGAACAACGCCGGGATCACGCGCGACAATCTGCTGCTCCGCATGAAGGACGACGAATGGGATGCGGTGATGGCGACCAACCTCAAGCCGGCGTTCCGGCTGGCGCGGGGCGTGCTTCGCGGCATGATGAAGGCGCGCCGGGGGCGGATCATCCAGATCGGGTCGGTCGTCGGCACCAGCGGCAACCCGGGCCAGGCCAACTACGCCGCGGCGAAAGCGGCGCTGGTCGGCTTCACGAAATCCCTGGCCCAGGAAGTCGGCAGCCGCAATATCACGATCAATTGCATCGCCCCGGGCTTCATCGACACGGACATGACCAAGGCGCTGCCCGAGGGTCAGCGGACGAAGCTGCTGGAGAGAATCCCCCTCGGCCGGCTGGGATCGCCCGAGGACATCGCGCACGCGGTCGCGTTCCTGGCATCGCCGCGGGCGGGATACATCACCGGTGCGACTCTGCACGTCAACGGCGGCATGTACATGGCCTGAAAGGCCGGGGGCAAACCCGGTTCGCGCGCCATTGCGCCATCTGGTAAAATCGCGCAGTTTCAAACCAGACACCCTCGCAACGGGAGAGAGAAGCATGGAAAACGTCGAACAGCGAGTGAAGAAGATCGTGGCCGAACAGCTGGGCGTGAACGAGGCCGAGATCAAGAACGAGTCGTCGTTTGTCGAGGATCTGGGCGCCGACTCGCTGGACACGGTCGAGCTCGTGATGGCGCTCGAGGAGGAGTTCGAGACCGAGATCCCGGACGAGGAAGCCGAAAAGATCACCACGGTCCAGCAGGCGATCGATTACATCGGATCGCACGTAAAGAAGTGACGTTCGGCGCGATACGCGCCGATGCCCGGGCCGACGTGCCGCCGCCGGCGGCACGGACGGCATGCCCATACTCGAACGCCCCCGTGCGACCCGACGCCGATCCCGCCAGCGCCGTACCGTGCCGAGGGCGACTGTCTTGCGACGGCCGCCCCGCTCACCGACCCCTGCCATGAACCGCCGCCGCGTCGTCGTCACCGGAATGGGGATCGTTTCGCCGGTCGGCGTCGGTCTTGCCGCCGCCTGGGACTCGATCCGCAACGCGCGCTCGGGCGTCGGCCCCATCACGCGCTTCGACAGCGCGGCGTTTCCGACGCGCATCGCGGCCGAGGTGAAGGATTTCGACGTCGGGAAATACGTCTCGCCGAAGGAGGCCCGGCGTTACGACACTTTCGTCCACTACGGTCTCGCGGCGACGATGGACGCGATCACGGACGCCGGGCTCGCCGATTACGCCGGTGACAAGGAGCGCGTCGGCGTCTGCATCGGTTCGGGCATCGGCGGTCTGCCGCTGATCGAGGACACGAAGGCCGCGTACATGGCCGGAGGCTGGCGCAAGATCACCCCGTTCTTCGTGCCCGGCTCGATCGTCAACATGGTCGCCGGGCTGGCGTCCATCCACTACGGCTACCGGGGCCCGAACCTGGCGATCGTCTCGGCGTGCTCCACCGCGAACCACAGCATCGGCGAGGCCGGGCGGCTGATCGAGTACGGCGACGCCGACGTGATGATCGCCGGCGGCACCGAAGCGACGGTCAGCGCGCTGGGCATCGGCGGGTTCTGCGCCGCGCGCGCGCTGTCCACGCGCAACGACGATCCGGCGACGGCGAGCCGCCCGTGGGACGTGGACCGCGACGGCTTCGTGCAGGGGGAGGGCGCGGGCATCCTGGTGCTGGAGGAATACGAGCACGCGAAGGCGCGCGGGGCGCGGATCTATTGCGAGCTCGCCGGCTACGGGATGAGCGCCGACGCCCATCACATCACGGCACCGCCGGACGACGGCCATGGCGGCGCGCGCAGCATGCAGAATGCGCTGCGCAACGCACGGCTGAACGTCGACGACATCGACTACATCAACGCCCACGGGACGTCGACGCCTCTGGGCGACGTGGCCGAGTGCATCGCGATCAAGCGCGCCTTCGGCGAGCACGCGCGGCGGCTCGCCGTCAGCTCGACCAAGTCGATGACCGGCCACCTGCTGGGCGCCGCGGGCGGCGTCGAGGCCGTCTTCACGGTGCTGGCGCTGCGCGATCAGCTCGCGCCGCCGACCGCGAATCTCCTGCGCCAGGATCCGCTCTGCGACCTCGACTTCGTGCCGCGCGTCGCGCGGGACCTGAGGATCCGCGCGGCGCTCTCCAACTCGTTCGGATTCGGCGGCACCAACGCGACGCTGGCTTTCCGACTGCTCTGATCCCGCAGGCAGCGGGCACACCACGCCATGGCACTGATCGTCCAGAAGTACGGCGGCACCTCGGTCGGCAGCATCGACCGCATCAAGAACGTCGCGCGCCGCGTCGCGCGCTACCATCGCGAAGGCCACCAGCTCGTCGTCGTCGTGTCGGCAATGAGCGGGGAGACGAACCGGCTGCTCGCGCTGGCCAGGGAACTGTCGCCGAACCCGAATCCGCGCGAGCTCGACGTCGTCGCCGCCACCGGGGAGCAGGTCACCATCGGACTGCTCGCCATCGCGCTGGAGGAGCTGGGGCTCAAGGCCAGGAGCTACACCGGCGGCCAGGTGCGCCTGCTGACCGACAGCGCGTTCACCAAGGCACGGATCCTGGCGATCGACGAGCACAACATGCGGGCCGACCTTGCCGCCGGGACGATCGTCGTGGTGGCTGGATTTCAGGGTGTGGACGCCGAGGGCAACATCACGACGCTCGGTCGCGGCGGCTCGGATACCTCCGGTGTCGCGCTGGCCGCCGCGCTCAAGGCCGACGAGTGCCAGATCTACACGGACGTCGACGGCGTCTACACGACGGACCCGCGCATCGTGCCGGAGGCGCGTCGCCTGGACACCGTGACCTTCGAGGAAATGCTCGAGATGGCGAGCCTGGGCTCGAAGGTGCTGCAGATCCGCTCGGTCGAGTTCGCCGGCAAGTACAACGTGAAACTGCGCGTCCTGTCGTCGTTCGAGGACCCGGAGATCACGTCGCAGGGCACGCTCATCACGTTCGAGGAAGACGAGACCATGGAGCAGGCAATCATTTCGGGCATCGCGTTCAACCGCGACGAGGCCAAGATCTCGGTGATGGGCGTCGAGGACCGGCCCGGCATCGCCTACAGCATCGTCGGCTCGATCGCCGCCGCCAACGTCGACGTCGACATGATCGTGCAGAACATCGGCGCGTCGGGGCACACCGATTTCTCGTTCACCGTGAACAGGAACGAGTATCAGAAGGCGCTCGATGTCCTCGCCGGGGAGCGCGGCAAGACGTTCAAGGCGCGCGAAATCATCGGCGACAACCGGATCTGCAAGGTCTCGGTCGTCGGCATCGGCATGCGCTCGCACGTCGGTGTCGCGAGCAAGATGTTCAAGGCGCTGGCCGACGAGGGCATCAACATCCAGATGATTTCCACGTCGGAGATCAAGATCTCGGTGGTCATCGACGAAAAATATCTCGAGCTCGCGGTGCGCGTGCTGCATCGCGCGTTCGAGCTGGATACGCCGCCCGGGAAAGCGTAACTGCCGGTTTTTTCGGCAAAATTCCGCGCAATCCGTTTGACGGGCCCTGCGCTCGCGGCTACAATTCCAGCGGTTCGCGGAGACGTGGCCGAGCGGTCGAAGGCACTCCCCTGCTAAGGGAGCATACGGGCCAAAACCTGTATCCAGGGTTCGAATCCCTGCGTCTCCGCCAGATAAGCATCTGATTGCGCGAATTTCTTCGCTGCAGCAATCAAATTCGCGGCCAACTCGTGGCCAAATCCGATGTTGGGCTTCTCGCGCTCGCGCGATGTCGAGCGACGCGATTGCGGAGCCTCGGCCCGCGCAAGGGGCAGTTGGTGCGCTTGACGGCGACCGTCAAGCCGCCAGTGGCGGGGCAGCGTCCCCTGCAGAAGCCCTACCCGCCGTCGGGCCGGCGCAGGATCGCGTTGTCGTAGATGTCGTCGAGTTGACGACGCAGGTGCCTAAGCCAGTCATTGGCCATGAGGCCCGCTCGGACACGCTCGTTGAGCCCGCCCCTGGTCTGGTGCTCGGCGGGCATGGCATCGAGATCCGCCTCATCGGCGTGGCGCCCGGCCACAGCCAGACCTTCGAGCAGCGATCGCACATACAGGGCCGAAGTGGATCGATCCAGGCCGCGCTCGACCGCCCAGTCGATGATCGAATTCTGCATCTCGTAGTACGTCGACATGATGGCCGACGCGCAACTGATGATGCGGATCTTCGTCTCATCCTCGAGGATGACGATGTCCCCGAGCCCGGCGAATGCGTCCACGACCTCGGGAATGGAAGGGCAGATCAGCAGGGGTCCCTTGTGCAAGGCGATAGGCGGCAGCGGAACCAACTGGGCGATACGTGTCGCGGGGGCGACAAGAGGCGCCATCCGGGACGGAGGCATCGCCGCGACGAAACTGGCGATGACCTGGTCGGACCTGAAGACCAGGCCCTTGAGCGCCTCGTCCATCTGCTGCGGACGCATGCTGACGACAACCATGTCCGACGCATCGATGACCGCCTGGTTGGACTCCAGGCGGATGCAGTGCGGGTACGTCGCGGCGAGTTCCCCGGTGGTGTTCGCGGAGCGGGGTGACAGATAGAGGGTGCAGCGAACCCGGGGCCTGGCGGACATCGCGTGGATGACCGCGGTGGAGATGGTGCCGACGCCAAGGAAGCCGATGCGCATGCCGGAGTCTCTCATACCCGTTTCCGGGGCGCCGTGCAGGCGCACGAGTTGGTCAGTCCCCATCGCCCGCCTGGCACAGGCGCCGCGGCAATTGCTCCGCTGGGTCGAGCAGGGTCAGGTCCGGTTGCATCGCCAGATGCTGGCGAAGCCAGTAGCCATGCTCGACGCCCACCACTACCACGATGCGCTGACCGCGGAAGCGCCTCGCGGCATCGGTGATCCGTTGCAGAAAGGTCTGGTTCCAGCCATCCCAGGCCGCCGCCTGCTCCGACGGCTGGATCGCGTCCTGAAGGCGGTGCTTGGCCGCGAAGATCGCATCGGTCCGGCTGGAGTTCACATCGCAGACGGAGCGCCACCCGTCCAGCAGGGAGCCGAGTACGAGATCGTTGTAATCGATGAACGCCTGCGCCAGGTCGGGCGTCTCGGCGAAGAATCGTTGCTGCGATCCAGCCATCATGCCGATCAGGCCAGACCGCACGGGATCCGCAGGCTCGAGCGCGACGGTGGGCAGCGGCCGGCGATCCAGCAGCGGATAGACGCTGTTCGGGAATTCCTGCTTGGCACGCTGCGGTCTTCGCTCCGCGAGGTCCTCGGCCGAAAGTTCGAGGGCGAGCACGTCCGGTTCAAGAAGCTCGATGATCCGGGTGAGCTCGGCATACCCGTAGCGCGGGACGCGCGGGTGATGCTGATGCAGCGTCGACAACACCAAGACTTCGGTCCGAGCGGTTGGCCCCTGCTTCACGTCCGACCGCGTGGTGCAGCCGAGGGCGGCCAGGCCGGTCGCCAACAGGAGGAGCGTCGCCGACAACGCGGATCCCCATCGCATGGGGAATGTCGGTCGCGGGGAACGAGATGGCCAGGTCCTTCTGAGCATACATCCTCGTCGTGCAGCGTCAGGATCGATGCGCCAGGTTTCCCGCTGACCCGGCGGTCGCGATGTGCCCCGCAGCGCGCGAGTCGGATCCGCAGAAAGGAATTTCAATGGACGCCGTGCTCGTGCAGCAGGCTAATGCTGTTCACGCGCCTCAAGCGGATCATGATGCTGGATCGACTACGACTGCGTGGGCTTGCCGGCGCGCACGAAGAGCTTCTGCCGGCATCGGCTGCGCAGAATCTGCGGCGAATGGCGAAGTGGCTGTTGCCGATAGCAGGAAAAGAGGAAATGGCACCGTCCGATCTCATGGCCGCGCCGGCAGCAATTGCAACGCGTGATAAACGAAGTATACTTTCAGACAGATTGATACGAGCACGAGGACTGGGGAGAGCTTCGATGAAACAGTCTGCGGTACTCGCGATGCTCATCTTTTCCTGGAGCATCGCCCACGTCGGAGACGCGGTCGCCGTGGACATCAAGCTGCTGGAATTTGACGGTGGCTCGCTCCCATCGTCGGAAGCCGACATTCAGTTTTACACTTCAACAGGTGAAGCCGAGGGTACTCTCTATTCAGTATCCGGCGGCCTTCTGCGCCAGCGCACCGCCGATTTCTCAACTGGAAATGCGGGCTATGCGTTTCCTAACAGTTCCGTGACAGGTGGTGGACTGAGTTCAGCGCTATCGACAGTCATGGAAGTGCAATTGGAAGTGTTGACGCTAAATACCGCAAGCCCGGAGAATTCCGGAGGTGTGTTCTTCCAGGTCTTCGATGGCAGCAATGGTTACAGGGTATTCTTTGACGCTAGTGGAGTGCGATTGAAGAACGCTTCGGGCGGAGATGACTTCGTGCCATTGAACGCGTCTCAGATGCGAACCTACCGGATAGAGTCCCCAGCCAACAGCAATGAAGTGCGCCTGTTTGTTGATGGACTGCTGGTCCACTCGGGGTTAGCCCAGTCCCATTCAGCCAACGGCTTCAACTTTGGCGATGGCATCAGTTCCGCGGGAAACAGCGGCGATGCAAATTGGAACTTTGTGCGCGTAAGGCAAGGTATCCCCCTGACCGTGGAAGTTAGATCCACCGTCCGGGGCATTCCGACGCTGTCCATCTGGGCATTGGGCTTGTTGGTCTTCTTGTTGGGATTTTCAGGGGCGACAGCTAGGCGCTGGAGCTAGCCTGGTAACCCGATTGCGGGACGTAGCAGTGCTTCACCATTTGACCAGTGGTGCCGCAGTTGCCCTCAATTTCTATGGCCGGTGCCGAGCACCGCGGTCAGCCGTTCGGTGTCGTTCGCGCCCATTCGCGGATTGATCCGAACGGGCCACGCGCGCGGGGCGTTGGCGCGGCCGCGAATACGATCGTTCCGACGGGACATCACTTCTGAACCGCGAATGACATGAAGCACCGCGCACCCGAATAGGGACTTGAATTCCTGCTGGCTTTCGATGGTCGCATCCATCATCTTGAAGAAGGCTACTGGATGAAATTCGAGATCAAGCGCGTCAAGTCGGTCAACGAGCGCCCGCACGGTTTGTCCTACTCGTTCACGCTGCACGCGCCGGATGGCACGCGGTTGGTCGGCTTCGGCAATGCCCATGGCGTTTCGGCCACGGGCGGCCGGTTCAAACGCAAGCCGCCAGCGACAGATCATTGGCACCGGACCGAGACCGATCCAGGGCGACCGTATCAGTTCAAGAGGGCAGAGACCCTTGATCGACGACTTCTTCGACGAGGTGGAACGGGTGCTGGGTGAGCGCGGAGTTGGGACGACCGTCGTCGCAGCGGAAGAAACGCGGAGGCCGAAATGACCAAATACAAGGTTCAAAATCTGCGCTCGTTACGCGAGGAGATGAAGGCGATGGCGTGCGGCGAGCGACTCGCGCCGGCCGATTCGAAGAGACCGAGCGTCAATTCGGTCGATGCCATGGTGCGGTTGTTGACCCCGGAAAACCGGCAGCTTCTCGCGATCATTCGGGATCGCTAGCCACAGTCGGTTGCGGAGCTCGTGGCGATGAGCGGCCGGGCGCAGCCCAACCTTACGCGGACGCTGGCAAAGATGGAGTCCGCCGGTTTCATCAGGATGAAGGCCGTGGGCCGCCGCAAGGCCCCGCGCGTCGCCGTCAAGAAGATCGTCGTCGAGATCGATCCTTGTTCGGATCGCGACCTGCTCAACGTCGCATAGCGTGGCCAAATCTCGGCCGGTCAGTCTTGCCATTCGGTCGCTACTGCTGCATTATTGCATTACAAATGTAATGCGCGAGGGTCAATCATGAAGACTGCTGCCATTCCCGCGGTACGCGTTCCACCGGAATTGCGCCAGGCCGCCGAAGACTTGCTCCAATCCGGCGAGACGCTGTCTGGGTTCGTCGAGGAAGCTGTGCGGCGGAACGTCGAGTTCCGTCAAGCGCAGAAGGAGTTCATCGAGCGCGGGCTGGCCTCCGCCGCGGCGGCGAGAAAGTCCGGCAAGTACGTTTCCTCCGCCGCGATCCTGGGCAAGCTCGCGCGACGCCTCGAAAAAGCCCGAAAGGGCCGTGACCGTACCGCATGAGCCGTTTCCGAGTCCGCTTCACGTTAGAAGCGGAGGACGACCTCCTGCGGTTGTTCGATTTCGTGCTTGAGCAGGATATTTCCGTGGCCGAGCGTGCCGAAGCCGCGGTTGCCAAGGCAATTGAAGTGCTGGAAGTCTTTCCGTTCTCCTGCCGCAAGGCCATCGGCGGTTCCGGTAGCCCCTTTCTGCGCGAGCTGATCATTCCCTTCGGAGGTTCTGGCTACGTGGCACTGTTCGAGATCGACGACCCGCGGACCGTGACCATTCTCACTGTGCGCCACCAGCGGGAGGAGGACTACCACTAAGCCCGAGCGGACGCGCGCAACCCAACCCTGCGCGTACTCCGCCGAAGTTCGCCTCCGCCGGTTGCATCACGATGTCGGATGAGGGGGCAGCGTCCTCCGCAGAAGCCTCACCGCCCGTCGGGGGTGCGCAGGATCGCGTTGTCGTAGATGTCGTCGAGTTGACGACGCAGGTGCCTAAGCCAGTCATTGGCCATGAGGCCCGCTCGGACACGCTCGTTGAGCCCGCCCCTGGTCTGGTGCTCGGCGGGCATGGCATCGAGATCCGCCTCATCGGCGTGGCGCCCGGCCACAGCCAGACCTTCGAGCAGCGATCGCACATACAGGGCCGAAGTGGATCGATCCAGGCCGCGCTCGACCGCCCAGTCGATGATCGAATTCTGCATCTCGTAGTACGTCGACATGATGGCCGACGCGCAACTGATGATGCGGATCTTCGTCTCATCCTCGAGGATGACGATGTCCCCGAGCCCGGCGAATGCGTCCACGACCTCGGGAATGGAAGGGCAGATCAGCAGGGGTCCCTTGTGCAAGGCGATAGGCGGCAGCGGAACCAACTGGGCGATACGTGTCGCGGGGGCGACAAGAGGCGCCATCCGGGACGGAGGCATCGCCGCGACGAAACTGGCGATGACCTGGTCGGACCTGAAGACCAGGCCCTTGAGCGCCTCGTCCATCTGCTGCGGACGCATGCTGACGACAACCATGTCCGACGCATCGATGACCGCCTGGTTGGACTCCAGGCGGATGCAGTGCGGGTACGTCGCGGCGAGTTCCTCGGTGGTGCTCGCGGAGCGGGGTGACAGATAGAGGGTGCAGCGAACCCGGGGCCTGGCGGACATCGCGTGGATGACCGCGGTGGAGATGGTGCCGACGCCAAGGAAGCCGATGCGCATGCCGGAGTCTCTCATACCCGTTTCCGGGGCGGGTCACCCAGCGGCCGCTCGGGCCGGCTCGGCGGTCCCCCGACCGGCCGGATACCGCCGTGACGGGGCGTCCTCGAAAACGGTCGCGCAACGGCATTCGCATCTCGGTTCGAGCGCTCGCGAGCAAGGCGGGTGATGCATTGCGGAGCCGATGTGTGTTCCAGTCGATGGCGGCGCGAACAGCGCTCGGAGGAGGGGCAAGTGGCACGGGACCATCGGCGGCTTGCGGCAATCGTCTCGATCGACGTGGCTGGGTACTCACGCCTCATGGGCGTGGACGACAACAGCAAGGCGTTGCAGTTGCTCGAGGAAGCGATGCGCCTCGATCCCGGATTCATTCCGGCGCGCGCATTCGCCGCGTGGTGCTACGAGCAGCGACTGACCCGCGGCTGGCCGACGGCACGCGAGGACGATGCCGCGAGCGGATTGAGCCTCGCCCGGTCGGTCCTTGCCGCGGACACCGACGACGCCAACGCAGTCGCGATCGCCGGATTCGTCGTCGTCATGGTCGGGCGCGACTTCGACGTCGGCCTGGCGGCATTGCGGCGTTCTGTCGGCCTGAATCCCAACAACACCTTCATATTGATGAATTCCGGGTGGGCGAACGCCTTTGCCGGCGACCTGGGTGAGGCGCTGGCGCAGCTGAACCGCGCCCGCATGCTGAACCCGAACGATCCGGCCGCTTTCTTCGTCGTCACCGGGCTGGCGATGGTGAGCCTGCTTTCCGGTCGTTATGCGGAAGCTGCGGAGCTCGCCGCGAAATCGGCGGCACTCTATGGCGACTGGGATGCCACGTACTGCGTGCTCTGCATCGCGCTTGCCCACGCGGGCCGGATCGACGAAGCGCGCGCCGCCGCCGCCCGGCTCGTCGCCCTGCTTCCCGGGGCGACGATCTCGAGCTGGGCGAGCAAGCTCCCGTTACGCGATCCGGAGCACGTTGCGCTCGTCAAGGAGGGCTTGCGCATCGCGGAGCTGCCCGAGTGACTTGCGGCCACCGGCCGTCGATCCACTACGTCTGCCCCTGAGAGCCGCGCACGACCGCTTCCGATTGGACGGTGCTCCGGCCCGGGCCGAAGCGCGGTGACGAAGTCGCCGCGCGCGATCGGCGGTCCGATTCACCCGTGCGGCCGAAAGAGGGGGTCATGTGGCGAGCGCCTCGAGGGCCGCCGCGCGCGCGTGAATGGACGTGGTATCGAACAGCGGGACCGCCGAGTCTTCCTGCGTGACCAGAAGCGATATCTCCGTGCAACCGAGAATGATCGCCTGGGCGCCCTGGGAGGCGAGATTCGCGATGACTCCCTGGTACAGACGGCGAGACTTCGCCGTGGCGATGCCAAGGCACAACTCGTCGTAGATGATCCGGTGGATCGCCTCGCGATCTTCCGGACCGGGAACGATGACGCGCAGGCCGTGACGCTCGGTCAACCGATCGCGGTAGAAGGCCTGCTCCATCGTGAACCGCGTGCCGAGCAGGCCGACGGTTGCGTGCCCGGCCTGCTTGATCTCGGCCGCCGTCGGATCGGCGATGTGGAACAGCGGGATGGTGACGCTGGCCTCGATGCTGGAGGCCACGCTGTGCATCGTATTCGTGCACAGGACCAGGAAGGCTGCACCCGCCCCCTGAAGCGCGCGAGCGGCTTCCGCCAGCAGGACTCCCGCGGCCGGCCAATCACCGGCATGCTGAAGCCGTTCGATGTCATGGAAGTCGACGCTGTACAAGATGATCCTGGCCGAATGCAGTCCGCCCAGCCGCTCCCTTATCGTTTCGTTGATCTGCCGGTAGTACGGAACGGTCGACTCCCAGCTCATGCCGCCGATGAGACCGATTGTCTTCACGGGGTCTCCCTGCAGGGCGGCTCGTGAACCGGATGGGGATGGGGCGGGCAACGTCGCCCGCCCGTCGACTATTTCTGCCGCAGCTTGCGTGCGGCGTACTTGGAGTCGCGCGCGGCCTTCTGATCCTTCTTGAGCGCTGCATCGGCCTCCGCCCGGGCAGCGCGCTCGGCGTCCTTGCGCGCCTTTTCCTCGGCGGCAGCCTGTGCCTGTCGCGGCTTTCTCGGCCGCGCGTTGCGCGTCTCTAAGCTCGGCCGCGACCCGGTTCGCGCGCTTGCGCTCGGCCGTGCGAATATCGCGCGCTTCCGCCGTCTCCACCCGGGCAGCTCGCCGTTCGGTGGACTGTGCGTCGTTGGCCAGCGCCGTCGCGCGTATCTTGTCCAACTGGGCTTGCTTCGCCCTGGCCGCCGTCTGCAGGCGTTCCGCGAAACCTGGTTCTTTACGAGGCATGTCTTCGATCTTTCCTTTCACAGCGTTCGTACGGGCGGCTGATATTGCCCCGCAAGCCTGCCCGCGGTCAGGGAAAACGGACTCGCCTGTCCTGCGATCATATCGCATGACCCTGCGACCGCAAGTGTGCGTCGTGCGAATGGGTGCGACGTGCCCGCCACTTCGACATGCGCGCGAGGCTCAATCGAGCAGGAGTCTGCGTGCCGCCGCACCGGTCATGCCGACCAGTTTTCGCTTCTCGGCAGCGGAAAGTCTCTTGATCGCCGCCTCCAGCCTGCCTGCCATCGATTGATCCGGGCAGGCGAACTTGGCGAGCAGCCGACGCGGTGGATTCGCGCGCGTGTATCGCGCCCCCGTGCCCGCAAGGTGCTGCGCGTACCGCTGCGCCACGTCCAAGCGCGATCCCGGTGTAGATCGCGTTGCCGCGGCACAGGATCAAGTACACGTACCAGCGCTCGGCCGCCCGCTCTCGGGCCGCTCGCGACCGGGGTGAAGGGGGCGGCATGGCCCGATTCTAGGGCCGTTGACGCAGAACCGTCAGCCGCGATCATTCTGTCCGCAGCTGGAGTAGGCTATCGTACCTGCGCGGGCCTGTGGGAGAGTCCGCGGGATCCTGACAACGAGAAAGGGCGGCGATGCGACTGCATCGCACCGGCCGGGAGGCAGTATGCCCAAGACCGAAGAGCACGAGCGCCTCGCCGAAGCGCGAGCGGGTCGGGAGTGGCATCGCTGGGGACCGTATCTCAGCGAGCGATCCTGGGGCACCGTCCGCGAGGACTACAGCCCCAACGGCGACGCGTGGAACTTCCTCACGCACGACATGGCACGGAGCAAGGCGTATCGCTGGGGCGAGGACGGTCTCGCCGGAATCTGCGACCGCTTCCAGGTGCTGTGCTTCTCGCTGGCGCTGTGGAACGGTCGCGATCCGATCCTCAAGGAGCGGCCATTCGGGCTGATCCCGAGCGAGGGAAATCACGGCGAGGACCTGAAGGAGTATTACTTCTACGTCGACAGCACGCCGACGCACAGCTACATGAAGTACCTGTACAAGTACCCGCAGGCCGAGTACCCGTACCGCTGGCTGGTCGAGGAGAACGCGCGCCGCGGCGGGCGGGGGCCGGAGTTCGAGTTGCTCGATACGCGCATCTTCGACGAGGACCGGTACTTCGACGTGTTCGTCGAGTACGCCAAGGCGGACACCGACGATCTGTGCATCCGGATCGAGGCGTTCAATCGCGGCCCCGAGGCGGCGGAACTGCATCTGCTGCCGCACCTGTGGTTCCGCAACGTCTGGGCGTGGGGCGAGAAGCGGCGCCGTGAGCCGGTGATCCGGACCGGGACGGCGGTGGACGGATGCGTCACCCTCGTGGCGGACGACACCGACGCGGAAGGGCTCGACAACCTGCCGTTCAAGTACAGCGTGGGCCGGCGGCAGCTGTACGCCGAGGCCGACGGGCGCCCGCTGTTCACGGACAACGAGTCGAATTTCCTGCGTCTGTACGGTCCCGCGGCCGACGACGGCCGCAGGTATGTCAAGGACGCCTTCCACCGTCACGTCGTGAACGGCGAGGCGAGCGTCAATCCGGCCGAACGGGGCACGAAGTCGTGCCTGCACTACAGGCAGAACGGTCGCCCCCGGCGCCTCGACCGTGCTCCGGCTGCGGCTCACGGCCGCGTCTGCGGCGACGCCTCTGGCCGACGTCGATGCGCATCGTCGGCAAGCGCCGGCACGAAGCGGACCAGTTCTACGCGCAGATTCACCCCAAGGGCGCCTCGGAGGACGAGCGGCGGGTGCAGCGTCAGGCCTTCGCCGGGCTGATGTGGTCCAAGCAGAACTACATCTTCGACGTCGACAAGTGGCTCGACGGCGACAACCCGAGGCTGCCGCCACCGGTGTCGCGCCGCGAGATCCGCAACAAGCACTGGCGGCACCTGAACTCGATGCGCGTGCTGTCGATGCCGGACAAGTGGGAATACCCCTGGTTCGCGGCCTGGGACCTCGCCTTTCACACCGTCGCCATTGCGCTGATCGACCCGGATTTCGCGAAGGAGCAGCTCTGGTTCATGCTGTTCGAGCAGTTCCAGCACCCGAACGGGCAGATCCCGGCGTACGAGTGGGAGTTCTCCGACCTCAATCCGCCGGTGCATCCGTGGGCGGTCTGGCGTGTCTACAACATGGACCGCGTCCGCTCGGGCAAGGCCGATCGCGCGTTCCTCGAGCGCTGCTTCCACAAGCTGCTGATCAACTTCGCCTGGTGGATCAACAAGGTCGACAGCCAGGGCAACAACGTCTTCGAGGGCGGCTTTCTCGGGCTCGACAACATCACGTTGTTCGACCGATCGGAGAAGCTGCCGGGAGGCGCGATTCTCGAGCAGTCGGACGCGACGGGCTGGATGGGCACTCTTCTGCCTCAACATGATGCGCATCGCGCTGGAGCTGGCGAAGGAGAACCGGACCTACGAAGGGCTCGCGACCAAGTTCTTCCAGCACTACATCTACGTCGGCGCGGCGATGAAGCACATGGGTGGACGCGACTACGACCTGTGGGACGAGCAGGACGGCTTCTTCTACGACGTGCTCCGGTACCCGGACGGGCACTTCGAGAAGCTGCGCGTGCGGTCGATGGTCGGGCTGATTCCGCTGTTCGCGGTCGAGCGGCTCGAAGCCGAGTGGATCGCGCAGTTCACGGAGTTCACCGGCAACCTGAACTGGTTCCTGGAGAATCGCCAGGACGTCGTTCGGCACTGCGTGAACAGGATCCCCGGCGCGGCCGGCGAGACGCTCGCGCTGACGATCGTCGGCCCGCAGCAGATCGAGCGAATGCTGCAGCGTCTGTGCGACCCGGACGAGTTTCTGTCCGACTACGGGCTGCGCAGCCTGTCGCGCGCGCACCGCGACGCGCCTTTCGTCCTCGGCGGCAATCGCGTCAGCTACGAGCCCGGCGAGGCGGACTGCAAGATCAAGGGAGGCAACTCGAACTGGCGCGGGCCGATCTGGTTCCCGACGGCGTTCCTGATGATCGAGTCGCTGCGCAAGCTCGCAAAGGCCTACGGCGATGACATGGCGATCGTCGACCGCGCCGGCCGGAGGTGGACCATCGACGAGATCGCGCGCACGCACGCCGAGCGCCTCATCGCCGTGTTCGTCCGCGACGCCTCCGGGCGCCGGCCGGAATACGGCAACATCGAGAAGTTCCAGACGGACCCGTACTGGCGCGATTACCTCACCTTCCACGAGTATTTCCACGGCGAAACGGGCGCCGGGCTCGGGGCGTCTCACCAGACCGGCTGGACCGGACTCGTCGCGTCGCTGATCGACGAGTGGCGCGCGCACTGAAACATCGTTCATTCCAGGAGCCAGACATGAGTCATCAACCACTGAAGGGACAGAAGGCACTGGTCACCGGCGCGAGTTCCGGAATCGGCGCGGGCATTGCCGTGGCGCTCGCGGGCGCGGGCGCCGACGTGGTCGTGAACTACGCCTCCAGCGCGGCAGGTGCGCAGAAGGTGGTCGACGCCGATCAAGGCCGCCGGCCGCGACGCGATGGCCGTCAAGGCGGACGTGGCGAATCCCGCGGACGTCGACGCGATGTTCTACCGGATGCTCTCCGAATGGGGCCGCATCGACATTCTCGTCAACAACGCGGGACTGCAGCAGGATGCGAGCTTCGTGGACATGACGCTCGAACAGTGGAACCGCGTGATCGGCACGAACCTGACGGGCATGTTCCTCTGCTCGCAGCACGCGGTGCGGGACATGGCGAAGCGCGGCGTGCAGCAGGAGGTGTCGAGCGCGGCGGGGAAGATCATCTGCATCTCGTCGGTGCACGAAGTCATTCCGTGGGCAGGGCACATCAACTACGCGACGTCGAAAGGCGGCGTGAAGCTCTTCATGCAGAGCCTTGCGCAGGAGGTCGCTCCGTTGAAGATCCGCGTGAACTCGATCGGGCCGGGCGCGATCCAGACGCCGATCAACCGCGCCGCCTGGGAGACCACCGAGGCGCTCGAAAGCCTGCTCACGCTGATCCCCTATGGCCGGATCGGCCAGCCGTCCGACATCGGCAAGTCGGTCGTGTGGCTGGCGTCCGACGATGCCGATTACGTCAACGGCCAGACGATCTTCGTCTGCGGGGGCATGACGCTCTACCCGGAGTTCGCCGACGGCGGATGAGGCGAGCGCGCCCGCGCAGGCACGATGAAGGCGCATCTTCCGGAGTGCCTCGCCGGAGCGGCCGGAAGCGCAATCATGATGCCCCTCGTGGTCGCCGCCGTCGCACCGATGCCGACGGCGTCCTCCTCGCGGGGCCGGCGGGCAATGTACACTTTGGGTATGGAGCAAGCACCAACACGCACTATGCCCGGTTCACGTCAAATCGCACGCATTCTGCTGACCGTGGTGGCCGGTTATCTGATGGCGGGTGTCACGCTCGCCCAGGCGCCTCTTGTCGAGTTCAAAGGGGTGCCGGTCGGGGCGAATGAGGCGCAATGGCGGACCGCGTTTCCGTTTTTTCGCTGCGAAAAGAGTTCGGACAGGGCCCTTTCCGACCGCGCTGCGTTTTCGACCGCGCCCGGCGCAGCGACATGATCCGGCCGAATTGTGGTGACGGGCGCGACGACAAGACTCGAGCCTGCTGGCAGGAGACCAATAACCGCGTCGATGCCTTCATTCCGTTCGGAGGAACCGAGATCCAACGCGCCGTCGCGCACTTCCGTGCCGATCGACTCATCTATGTTTCCGTCTCGTTCGCCACGAGGGACTGCGACAAGCTGACCGCAGCGCTCTCCGCGAAGTACGGGACGCCGCTTCGCGCCGAACAGCAGATGGCAAATCGCGCCGGCATTCGATTTCAGAACAAGATCGCCCGCTGGAATCTCAAGGATGGCGATCTTGAAACCCGCCTGTACGACGCGACGCTTGGCGCAGCCTTGTTTCGGATGACCGTGCCCGGCCTTGCCGCCGAGATCGAACGGCGGTCGGAGGAGGCTGCCAAGGCGAACGCCAAGAGCCTGTAGTCCTCCGACACGACCGCGATGCCGGAATTCCCCGGTTCCGGGAGCAGCAGGTCGTCGGTCGGCTGCCGCAAGGTCTGACTGGAGTAACCTTGGACGGTGAGCCGCACCAACGCCGAGCGGGGCCCCGCCCCCGAATTGCAGCCTGGACCGCCCGAAGTCGAGGTCGTCATAGAGGTTCCCCGCGGCAGCTTTCTGAAACGCGGATCCACCGGGCACGTCGATTTCATCTCGCCGCTGCCATGCCCGTTCAACTACGGTGCCGTGCCGAATTACGTCGGACTTGGAAGGCGACCTGCTGGACGCGGTGGTGCTTGGACCGCGCCTGCCGTTTGGGGCGCGGACCCGGGTCAAGGCCTGGGGAGCCGTCATCCTGACTGATCGCGGGATGGCGGACGACAAGCTCATCTGCAGCCACGATCCTCCGGACACCCTGGAGCGCCGTCGTGTGCTCCGCTTCTTCCACTTCTACGCCAGGTGCAAGGGCTTGTTGAACGTCTGGCGCCGCCGCCCGGGACGCAACGCCTGCGAAGGATGGTGCGAGGCCCGCCTCGCGCTCGCGCGCGCCCGGCCCCGAGACGCTTCGTGGCAGGGACCGCCGATCGAATTCTGACAGGGGTGCCGTTCGTTGCTTCCGGCTTGTTTGCGGTCGACCTCGGGGAGCAGCCTGGGCGCGCCAAATCCTCGCCGGTTCAACGCGGCCGGATGCCATGTCGCCGCGCAAATACGCGGCGGTCGCTACCGCGGAATCACCCCGGAAAGTTCCGCCTCCACCGTGCAACCCATGTTGGTGCTCTGGGATTGCAGCCGGGCCGTGAACATGAACGGTACGTTGCTCATTTCAAATATTGTCGCCGTGCCGATCTCTCCCCACGTACAGGCATAGGTGCCCGAGACCTGCCCCATGCGCCCCAGCTGGGAATAGGCGCCGCTGTACAAACACGCACTGCCGTCCGCGTGTATCGCGTTCACGCTCATGGATGGTCCGTTCTGTGCAATCTCTACCGTCAAAGCGCCCGTAAACGTGCCATTGTCCGAGGCGTTATTGCAGCCGGCAACGGTCTGCGTTGCGACCGCGGTATAGCTGCCGGCGTAGTCATCGAGTCGGAGCGGTTGACGCTGCACGGATTTGCTGACGACGACGCCATCCACGGAATAGGTGAGCTGGCCGGTGGTGACGGTCGTCAGGACGAAGGTCATCGTTCCCACTTGCCTTCCGTTGACCGCGTTGGGGTTGAAGAAGCCGCCAAAATAAGGCCCCGTGGTTGCAAAGAGCGGGCCGGTATAGGTCGCCTGCACCGCGGCCGTCTTGTCCAGTTGACCGGTAAACCAGGTCGGGTTGCCGGCCGGCCCTGGCCCGTAGACGTAGATCGTGGCGAAGACGAATGTCCCGGTATTGACCATCTGCATTCCCCATCCCGACTCCGCGGGATTCCACCAGATGTCCGAGACGTCCGTATTGGCGGACGTGGCGCTGGCATTGCCGATCATCCCGAACACGACCAGCGCGAGCACGTACAGCTTTCGGAGATGTTTGCTCGTTTGCATGTTGACCCTTCCTCTGAAGTCGGGCGACCGGACGCATGCTGCGCCGCCCGTGATGATGAATGCCGGCTCGCGCGCGCCATCGTATCGTGAACGCCGATAGTTTCTTGGCGGGGCGGCAAGAAAGTCGGTTGCGCCTTGGCTGCACTTCTGAAGAAGGGGAAGGAGCATGGGAAAAGGGCTTATCGCATCAGTTGCCGCAGCAGTTCTCTCCGTTGGGTTCGCCGCAAATCCGGCGATGGCGTCGACGTCTGCTTACAGTTTCAGTGGTCCCTATGCCCCAGAGTTCTGGACGACAACGCTGACTGGAACACCGGCGGGTGGTGGCGATCCGGCAGGTGTCGATGAATCAGGCGCACCGTCAACGATCACCATCCGCGGTGGTGATGGCGTTCCGCCGGGAGGAACGGATTGCTGGGATGACAACCTCCCGAATCCTCGCAAGGGGTGTGCCATCTTTTACGTGTTCACCGCCAGTGTGTCAGGCACCGTCGGTTTCGACTGGGCCTACGAGTCGTTCGACAACTCGTCAAGCGCCACTTACGACGTATTCGGCTATGTGATCAACGGGTTGACCACGCAAGTGACCAGCGATTCCGGGCCCATTGCCCAGAACGGCTCCGCAGTCGCTTCGACGTCGCTGCCGGGCAGACATTTGGATTCTGGCTGGACTGTCGGCGACTGTGGCTATGGCAACGCCGTCGTGTCCATTCGCGGCTTTGCGGCACCAGCACCCGCGGCTGCGGGGATCCCCACGCTTGGAGTCGTGGAGTTGGCAGCGCTGGCGAGCATCCTTGCGCTGCTCGCGATGGCGTTGCTGCGTCGTGCACATTGACGCTTTCGGGCGATGGGTATCCGCATCGTCAGACTTTGCTCAACAGGCTGTGATCGGCCGTGCCGGGATCCGCCCGCGCCGGCAACGCATCGGGTGGAAGCAGGCTGCAATGTCCGCTGGCGATGGCGGACTCGTCGCACGTCGCATCTGGAGTCTTGAGCCTCGGACTTCGATCCGTGTAAAATACGCACCCGGCCCATTGCTGCCTGCCCCGTGGGGAAGCAATAGGATGCGTGATCCGGATTCGCTCGCGGACTCGGTCGAGCGCCAAAGCCGGTCGACGTCTCTCGTCACGCAGGTCTTTTCGGTCCCCGTTGCGCTGCCGCCGCCCGCGGACCCATCGTCCTGATCGAGGTCGGACCGGACGGGCGAATGCGCTGGCACGCAAGGCGATCGTGCCGCTCGAGGGAACTCGAGACCGAAATCGTCGACCAACGGGTTGACGAGCCGCTCGCCCCGGGGCGGCGGCTGCGTCGTCCTTCACCCGCTCCGTCCGCTGCGGCACGGCGAGCGTTCGGCAACCCTGATGATGGATACGACCATGAACGCATGGATGCAGAGCCTGGAATTCCTCGACGCCAGCCGGTGGGGTGGCGGCACGGTGGCGATCGTCCGGGTGGTCGCGATCGTCGTGGCGGCATCGATCGCCATCGGCATCCTGCAGCGGCTGATCCGGCTTTTCCGCGAACGGATCGCGAGCCGGTTCGATGATCCCGAGGCCGTCAAGCGCGCCGCGACGCTTGGTCGCGTGTTCCGCTATCTGGTTGCCGTGATCATCAGTCTGATCGCCGGTATGCTGGTGCTCGCCGAACTGGGGATCTCGGTCGCGCCGATCCTTGGCGCGGCCGGTGTGGTCGGGCTCGCAGTCGGTTTCGGCGCGCAGAGCCTGGTCAAGGACTACTTCTCCGGCTTCTTCATCCTGCTCGAGAATCAGGTCAGGCAAGGCGACGTCGTGGAGATCGCGGGCAAGAGCGGGCTCGTCGAGGAAGTCACGCTGCGCTTTGTGCGCCTGCGCGACTATGGTGGGAATGTCCATTTCATATCCAACGGTCTGATCACCACGGTCACCAACATGAGTCGCGGGTTCGCACAGTCGGTGATCGACATCGGGATTGCCTATCGGGAAGACGTCGACGAAGCCTTCGAGCTCATGCGTGCCGTTGCGGCGGATATGCGAGCCGACCCGGCGTTCGAGCCCCTCATTCTCGACGACCTCGAGATCGCCGGCGTCGACCAGTGGGCCGACTCGGCGGTCGTCCTCCGCTGCCGCTTCAAGGTGAAGCCGCTCGCGCAGTGGGGAGTGCGCCGGGAATACCTGCGCCGCCTCAAGCGGGTGTTCGATCAGCGCGGCATCGAAATCCCCTTCCCGCACCTCACCGTGTATCCGGGCGTCGCGAAAGACGGCAGTGCGCCGGAGTTCCGCATCCGACAGCCGGATGCCGGGACCGGGAAGTGAACGGTGGCTGGCGTGTCGTTGTCCCGGCCTTGATCCGGCGCAAGGTATTGCCGGACGGGGACGGAGCATGATTGTCTGACGATCCGTCCGACCGCGAGTGCCGGCGGAGGCTTTTCATACCGTCGCTGTCAGTTTCTTGCTTCCTGTCTCGGCGCAACTGCATGAGGTCCGCAACGGGTGTGGCAGCAGCGCCTTTCGAGCCCGCATCTTCCAAGACTGACGAGGTATCTCGATGAACCAGCGAGCGATTGTCGTGGTCCTGATTTCGATTCTTGCAGCCTTGCCATCCGCCTTCGGCAAAGAATCCGCACCGGGCGCCGTAACCGGCGCGACGGGAGTGGAGCTCACCCAGGCACCGCCGAAGTCGCCGGCGCGACCGGGGCATGACGCCGCCACGAATATCGATGCGCCCGCGAGCGCGGATGCACGCCACTGCCTCGAGTTCCCCACCAACCTCCAGATCATCGTGTGCGCGGAAAAGTACCTGCCGCGCAAGCGCAATCCATAGCCAGGCCCGACGCTGCGCGCGCGACGCGTTGCCCGGGTGCGTGTTGCGCTGCCGCGGCAAGGATTGCCCTCTGTCGCGCTGTCGCCAATGTTTACACCGAGCACGTCACGGCGGGCATTCCCGGTCTGACGGTGTGGCGTCGTGCCCTGTTCCTGCGGCGGATTCGTTTGCTGGCACGTGATATGCAGGTAAGTGGCCAAGGGCCCGTTGGGGCCGATCCTTCCCGCAGAAGGAGCCCTTCATGATCAAGACTGAACTGTACAAACGCGAGGCCGATGCCGATCCGGTGACGAGCTTCGCAACGGTGGCCGAAATCGAGTTCGCGGACCAGTTGCGGCATCAACTCGAGGAGCGCTACCTTGCGCAAACGCCGCCTTCCTCGCAGTGCAGCGACGAGAACCCGGCGTGATTGTGTCCTGACGACGACGCGGGAGGTGCTCCATAGACGACATTGACTGCATGCCCACCCCGAAGCCGGTAAACTGAGACCGGCACACGTTGCGGTGACGCAACGAAACGAGGCCACAGTGATGTGGCGATTCTGCAAAGCCCCGCGACGGTCGCGGGGCTTTGTGCTGACGGCGACCCTGCGGATCGGGGCTACCAGCGCAACAGCCGCGGGCCGGCGATTGCGCCGACGATGGTCGGGATCAGCACGCCGGCCACGTACCAGATCGCGAGGAACGGGGCGTCGAGTTCGGGGCAGTGCAGCGTGTAGGCGAGGGCGCCGATGGCGCCTGCGGCGAAGCCTGCGGCGGCGCCGGCCCGCCGCAGTTGCGTCGGTGCGAAACCGCGCATTGCCCAGACGATCGCGGCAAACACCGGCACCGACAGGACGGCGATGTTGTAGGGACATTGCGCCCAGCTGACGCCCTGGATCAGAGCGGTTCGGTCCTCCGGCTCCGCGGCGGCGAGCACCACAGCCGCGAGCAGCCACATGGCGAGAATCGGTGCGCCGGCCAGCGATTCCAGCCGGCCGAGTGCGGCGCCGGGGCGCGAGAGGCGCGCGACAGCGAACAGCCCGGCGGCGGCGAGGGCAACGCAGAACAACTCCTTCACCCAGAACATCGGGAGGGTCGCGTCGCGCGCAAGCGTGGGCCGGACATCCAGCCACAGGGCCATCAGGACCGTAGCGACCAGGGCTCCTCCAGCGATGGCGACGATGGAGCGGCGCGCCGGCGCCCCGACGTCCACCGCATCGGTTCCGGTCGCCAGCAGCGACACGAGCTCGTCGGTCTTCATGCTTCGTTTCTCAGCTTCGCTGCGAGCGCCTTCAGCCCCCGGTGCACGTTGACCTTGACGGCGGACTCGGACATGCCGGTCAGGCGCGCGGTCTCCGCCACCGACAGGCCGGTGAGCTTCATGTGAACGATCGGCAGTCGCTGCCGGTCTGGAAGGGTGTCGAGCAGCTTGGCCACGTCGCGGCGCGCATCCGCGGCATCGCCGTCGGCCGCTGCCAGGAGCTCGGTCGAGTCGTCCAGCGGATCATTGAGGGCGTCGGTGCGCGCCCGTCGCCGCAGCAGGTCCACGAGCTTGTAACGCGCGATGGCGTGCAACCATGCGGTCAGCGGCTGGCCGGCGTCGTAGGTATGCCGCTGATTGTGCACGGCAAGCAGCGCTTCCTGCACCAGATCCTCCACTTCTTCGGGCAAGCGGGACAGACGTCTGCGCAGGAAGGCACGCAGGTGGCCCGTCAACTCTTTCAGAAAGACACGATAGGCCGCGGCGTCGCCGGCCTGACCCCGGACCAGCAGGTCCCTCAGGCGGTCCTCGGCCTCGATCATCGGTCATCCGGCATCAGTTCGACGCAGTGGCGCATTTGGTTACAGCCAGACGTGGGTGCGCCGAATTGTGCCTGCGCCTGTAACCATTTGCCACCACGGGCCGAATTGGCTGGCAGGCCGCAGGAGGTTTGAGGCGTAGAATCCGCGGTCCAATCCACCACCCGATAGGAGTTTCAAACATGAATCGCAACGCGCTCGCTGTAACCGCCTTTGCCTTGTCCGCGCTCGCGTCCGGCGCCGTCCTGGCCGCGGACAGCAAATCCGGAAGCATGGACAAGAAGGGCACGGCCGAACTGGAAAAATGCTACGGCATCGCGCTCGCCGGCAAGAACGACTGCGCCGCAGGCGCGGGCACCACCTGCGCCGGCACGTCCAAGATGGACTATCAGGCCAACGCGTGGAAACACGTGCCCAAGGGTACGTGCACGACGATCGCGACGCCGAAGGGCAAGGGCAGCCTGCAACCGATGAAGGGCTGAACCTCGGTAACGCAGTAAGGAACAACCCGTGACCACAGGTTTGTCCGCAGGGCTGGGGCTGAAGCCGCTGCACTACGACGAGGCCCACGCTCGCCTCTGCGGACGGCCTGTGGTTCGAGGTCCATCCCGAGAATTACATGGTCGACGGCGGGCCGCGGCTCGCGTGGCTCGAGACGATCCGCGGTCGCCACCCGCTTTCGCTGCACGGCGTCGGCCTCTCGCTCGCCGCCGATGCGCCGCCCGACGCGCTGCATCTCGGGCGCCTGGCCGCGCTGGTCGAGCGCTTCGAGCCGGCGCTCGTCTCCGAGCACCTCGCGTGGTCGACCTGGCGGGGCGCCTATCGCCCCGACCTGCTGCCGTTCCCGCGCACGAGCGAGGCTCTGGCTCGCCTCGTCGACAACGTCGACCGCGTGCAGCAGGCGCTGTCCCGGCGCATCGCGCTCGAGAACCCGTCGCATTACCTGCGCATCGAGGGGCACGAGTACGAGGAAATCGCGTTCCTGACGGAAATCGCGCGGCGCAGCGGCTGTGGCCTGCTGCTCGATGTCAACAATGTCTACGTCGGCGCGCGCAACCTCGGCTTCGACGCCGAGGCCTATGTCGATTCGTTTCCGGCGGGGCACGTGGACGAGATCCATCTCGCCGGCCATTCGCCGGATCACGAATTCGGCGAGGCGCTGCTGATCGACTCGCACGATGCGCCGGTGGCCCCGGCCGTCTGGAGCCTCTACGAACGGCTGATCGGCCGGATCGGGCCGCGACCGACGCTGATCGAGCGCGACGACAACCTGCCTGCGTTCGACGTGTTGCAGCAGGAGCGGCGCCGCGCCGAAGCGGTGCTGTGCGCTCCGGCGCGGCGGGCAGCGTGATGAGCGCGGGCGCGAACCCGTCCGGCCGCCTGCGCGCCTTCCAGGACGGTTTCGCCGCGGCGCTGGTCGCGCCCGCCATGCCAGCCGGCGCCGCGCCCGAAGTTGCGGCTGAAATCGCGCAGCTCGTCGCGCAACCGGGATTCGCCGTCTATCGCAACACGGTGCTGAAGGGTTGCATCGACGCGCTGCAGGCCAATTACCCGGCGGTGTCGCGCCTCGTCGGCGACGAATGGTTCCGCGCCGCTGCCGGAATCTACGCACGGGCGAATCTCCCCGGCCGGCCGTCGCTGCTCGACTATGGCGCCGATTTCTCCGGTTTCCTCGCGACGTTCGAACCGGCCGCGGAGTTGCCTTATCTCGTCGGCGTCGCGCGGCTGGATCGTTTCTGGACCGAGGCCCACATCGCGCGCGACGAGATTCCCGTCGCCGCCGCGGCCGTGGCCGGGTTCGCCGCGGCGGAACTCGCCCGGGTCGTGCTGCGCCCGCACGCGTCCGCGCGCTGGGCATGGTTCGACGACGCGCCCATCGTGACGATCTGGAGTCGCAACCGCACGACCGAGACGATCGGCGAAGACACGCGAAGCCTGGCGGACATCGACTGGTGCGCCGAGGGCGCGCTGTTCACGCGCCCGCGCGGCGCCGTCGAGTGGACACCGCTGGGGAAGGCCGGTTGCGCGTTTCTCGATGCCTGCGCCGCCGGCGGAACGCTTGCCGCCGCCGCGACGGCCGCTCTGGACGCCGATCCGGGAGCCGATCTGGGGGCGCTCATGGCGCAGACGCTCGCCGCGGGAGCCTTCGGGTGTCTCACGGTCCACGACGACGATACCGGGAGAGCCCGCACGATGAACACCTTGGCAACGATTTCGTCCACGCGATCCGAACGCGGGGCGCGCGGCGCGTGGAACCGCCTGGCGGACCTCCTGTCGCGCGTGATTTCCGATTCGTTGCTCGCGCTGGCGGCTCGCTTCGCCATCGCCGGCATCTTTTTCCAGTCCGGCCGCACCAAGGTCGAAGGCTGGCTGACGCTGACCGACGGCGCCTACGCGCTGTTCCGTGAAGAGTACAAGGTGCCGTTCGTCGCGCCCGAAATCGCCGCCCACCTCGCGGCCTACGCCGAGCATCTGTTCCCGCTGCTGCTGGCGCTCGGACTGTGCACGCGGCTTTCGGCGCTCGCGCTCCTCGGCATGACCGCGGTCATCCAGGTTTTCGTCTACCCGGATGCGTGGGCCACGCACCTGTCGTGGGCGGGGTTGCTGTTGTTGCTGATCGGACGCGGCGGAGGGGCGCTGGCGCTCGATCGCGTCATCGGCTTGAAGTGAACGTGCGAGGGTGCTGCCGGCATGCGCGGCCCGCAAGCGGCAGGGTCCCGACGGCATTTCCTCCGGCTTGCCGCGGCCGGGATGCTCGGCGCCGGCGGTCTGCCGTTTTCCGCGCGGGCCGAAGACCTCTCCGACGAGGCGGTGCGCAGACGATTCCTCGCGCTGCTGCTCGACCAGCCCGATGCGCCATCGCAATCGCTGCAATGGCTCGCCGCCAATTGGCGCGACGATTTCGTGCCCATGGCGCTGGAGATCGTGCGTTTCGTTCCGCTGCGCTCCACGACGCGTGACCTGTTCGCACTGGTGGCGCGCAAGACGGGCGTGGCGAATCATGGCAGCGACTGGGCAGCCTGGATGCGCTGGCAATGGGCGCGCCCCGCGCCGCCGCCGTCGTTCGCCGCATTCAAGGCGGAGCTCTACGCGAGGCTCGATCCGCGCTTCGAGCGCTACTTTGCCGGCGATCCCGCGACGCTGATCCGGCTGGACGAAGTGGTCTGGGGCGGCGTGCTGCAGGATGGCATTCCACCGCTGCGCGAGCCCCGGATGCTCGCGGCCGCCGACGCGCGTTACCTTGCGGACGGCGACGTGGTCTTCGGAGTCGAGATCAACGGCGACGCGCGCGCATACCCCAAGCGGATCCTGGCGTGGCACGAAATGTTCGTCGACCAGGTGGGCGGCATCGATGTCGCCGGCGTGTACTGCACGCTGTGCGGGGCGGTGATCGTCTACGAAACACGGGTGGACGGCCAGGTGTACCGCCTTGGCACCAGCGGCTTCCTCTATCGTTCGAACAAGCTCATGTACGACGCCGGTACGCAGTCGCTGTGGAACACGCTGGAAGGCCGGCCGGTTGTCGGGCCGCTGGTGGGCAAGGACATCTCCCTGCCGACCCGGGAAGTGGTGACGTCGACGTGGGGCGAATGGCGGCGTCGGCATCCGGCGACGACCGTGCTGTCATTGGCGACGGGCCATACACGCGACTATGCCGAGGGCGCCGCCTACCGCGAGTACTTCGCCACGGACGCGATCATGTTTCCGGTCCCGGGCGAGGACGGACGGCTGCGCAACAAGCAGGAAGTGCTCGTGCCCCGCTTCGGAAAACCGGGCGAGCGGCCGCTTGCCATCGGCTCCGATTTCCTGCGCCGGAATCCGGTCTGGCATGGCCATTTCGGCGGACGGGATTTCGTCGTGCTGACGGACAAGAGCGGCGCGCATCGAATCTACGGGTTGTCCGACGGGAGGCGCATCGCGAGCTGGAACGGTGACCGCCGGGTCGTCGACAGCTCCGGTCAGGCATTGACGTTGAGCGAAACGGCGTTGACCGGCAAGGGCATGACCGCGCCGCGGCTGCCTGCGCACAACGCCTTCTGGTTCGGCTGGCGCGCTCTCCATCCGGATACCGCGTTGATTGCGTCCTGATCCCTGCGGGCAGGGACAGGTCGAGGGAAGCATTCCTCGTGTCGATCGTGCCGGCCTGGCGCAGCGAGCCGACAACCAGGTTCTGGTCCTGATCGGCCGATCACACCGCGCCGACGTACTCGCCGCGCGCCGGATAGTCCTTGGCGATCGCGAAGTCGAGGGCGCCGATGAGTTCGTCGAAATGCGGGCGCGCGAACGGCATCGTCTGCACCGCGCCGTAGTAGAGCGTCCCGTCCGGCCGCATCAGGAAGACGCCGGGCTCCGCGAACAGCGCCGGCTCCTCGATGCCGATCGAAGTCACGCCGCGGGAAGTGCTGATGTACAGCCCCCATTCGCGGGCGCTGGACAGGGCGAGCCCGTAGCCCATGCGCAGGTCCGGCGCATTGAGCTTGTCCGCCATCGCCTGCGCTCGCTCGCGCGGGTCGCTGGACACGGCAACCACGCTAACGCCCCGCTGCGCGAACTCCGGCAGCAGCCGACCCAATTCGAGCAGGTACTTCGCGCAGATCGGGCAGTGCAGGCCGCGATAGAAGACGACCATCGTGAAATGCGCCGGCTTCTCGTGCCGCAGGTCGAATTCACCGTGCGCGAGCGTGGGAAATTTGAGTGCCGGAACGGCCGTGCGGGGCGTGAGCATGGGGAGCATCCTTTCAGATAGACGTGAACGCCGACCTGGCGCATGCTACACAGGTTGGGCAGCGCATGCTGCGGTCGAATCGGCCATTTCCACCGACGAGGCCCTGACGCACGCGCGCGGCGATTCCGTATATCATTGAACCCCGATCGCCGCGAAGCGGGGTGACTCGGCCGGCAGGGTGGCTGTCGACGGCCGCAACGCCGCATCACGCCCTGAAAAAATCCGCTACTTCGTTCGATTGTTGCACGGGAGATTCCGAATGCGCATTGCCATGACTGTCTCGATATCCGCCATCCTCGCCGCGAGCCTGTGTCTCGGCCTGCCCGCGCAGGCCCAACAGGCCCCCGCCGGGGCGCCGGCAGCCAAGGCGCCGGCCACCACCCTGAGTCGCGATTCGCGCAGTGCGCTCAACCGGCTCACCGCGCATTCGTCGACGGCCAAGGCGCTGACGGCTCAGGCCACGGCGATCCTGGTCTTCCCCGACATCAAGAAGGCCGGATTCATCGTTGGCGGGCAATATGGCGAAGGGACGCTGTTCCGGGGCGGCAAGCCCGTGGCCTACTACAGCACGGGGGGCGTGTCCTATGGGCTGCAGGCCGGCGCGCAGACGTATGGCTATGCGATGTTCTTCATGAACGAGGCGGCATTGAAGCAGCTCGACAAGGCGGATGGCTTCGAGATAGGCGTCGGTCCGAGCGTGGTGGTGATCGACGAGGGCATGGCGAAGTCCGTGACGACCACGACGATGAAGGACGACATCTACGCGTTCATCTTCAGCCAGAAGGGCCTGATGGCCGGTATCGGCCTGCAGGGCAACAAGATCACGCGGATAGCTGCAAAGTAGAGCAGGGGCCGACATGACAACCCTTTCCGCAAGTCTGCGTCGGGTCTCGGCAATGGCGCTTGCCGTGTTCCTGGTCGCCGCGGCCAACGCGGCCGAGATCGGCCAGATCAAGGTTTCCAAGGGCCAGGTTACCGTCGAGCGCAAAGGGGAGCTGCGTCCGGGCGTTGTCGGCATGCGGCTGGAGTCATCCGACATTCTGAAGACCGGCCCCGATGGCTCGGTCGGGATCACGATGAACGACAACTCGCTGCTTTCGGCGGGACCGAACAGCATCCTGTCGCTGGATCGTTTCGACTTCGATCCGACGAGCAATCAGGGCCGCTTCGATGCGCAACTGAAGCAAGGGTCGCTCGCCGTGATCTCCGGCCGCATCGCCAAGCAGTCGCCGGAAGCAATGACGGTGCGCACGCCGTCGACCATCCTCGGCGTGCGCGGAACGGAATTTGTCGTGGCGGCGAATGACTAGGGCCCGATCGGCGCCGGTGGACGCGAGATGAACGGGCGTAGGGACATGGGACGCGCGCTGGGCATCGCCGCGCTGGCGATCCTCCTCAATGCCTGCGCCACGCAGACCGGCACGGTCGTGCTGCTCCCGGAGCAGGGCGGCAAGGACGCCGCGGTCGCGGTCAAGCAAGGCGAAGGGCAGGTCGTGCTGAACGAGCCCTATGCCGCGGCGAAGCTGACCACGGCGGGGCCGCAGGCGTACAAGTCGAATCCGGAGGAAGTCCAGGCACTTTTCGGCGCGGCGCTCGCGGCGCAGCCGGGCCGCCCCGTCCAGTTCACGCTTTACTTCGTCGAGGGCAAGGACGAGCTGACGGAGGAATCGAGACTGCAGGTGAACGCCGTGTTCGCCGAGATCGCGAAACGCCCGGTGCCCGATGTGCTGGTCGTCGGGCACACCGACGCCGTGGGCACCAATCAGGTCAACGATCCGCTGTCGCAGCAGCGCGCCGAGATCATCCGTGCCGGGCTGATCCAGAACGGCATCGCGCCCGAGAACATCACGGCCTTTGGCCGCGGCAAGCGCGAGCTGCTCGTGCCAACGGCCGATGGCGTTGCGGAACCCCGCAATCGGCGGGTCGAAATCATCGTGCGCTGACACGGGCCCGGGCCCTTCCGGAAGACCCGCCGGGTGCGGGCCGCAGCGCCCGGCGCGCCGCCCGCGGGGCGCCGAATGCCATGAGCGCCGGGACCGGTCAGGCGGCCGTGCCGGGACCCTGCCAGCGAAGCGCCAGGATCGTGAGGTCGTCGGCGGGCTCCGCCCCGACGGCGAAAGCGTTCACATCGGCTTGCAGTGCGGCGACTGCGTGTTGCGCGGTCGCCGCGGCGCCCAGCCGGGTCAGGACCGCTTCCACGCGCGCGCCGCCGTACAAGGCGCCCGCGCGATTCTGCGCTTCGCTCACGCCGTCGGTGATCACGCAAAGCAGTTCGCCCGGTCGCAGGGCACAGCGCCCGCCGCGGTACTCGAAGTCGCTCATTGCGCACAGCGGCGGCCCGTCACCGTCGTCGATGCGGCGCACCGTGGCGTCGGCCGGATCGATCAGGTAGGGATTGTCGTGGCCGGCGTTGCAGTACGCGAGCTCGCCGGTTTCCAGATCGAGGACTCCGGCGAACGCCGTGACAAAAAGCATCTCCTGATTGTCGCGCGAGACTTCGGCATTGGCCGCCGTCATGAGCTCGCCGATGTCCGCACCGTTCGCGCGCAACGTCGCGCTCTTGTAGAGCGCCTTGCTGACCGCCATGAAGATGCTTGCCGAAAGCCCTTTCCCGGCGACATCGCCGACCAGGAAGAACAGCCGGCGGTCATCGAGGCGGAAGAAGTCGTAGAGGTCGCCGCCGGTCTCGCGCGCCGGGACCATGGTGGCGGCGATGTCGATGCGGCCGTCGCCCTGCAACAGGTCCGCGCGCGGCAGCGTCGCGGTCTGGATCCGTCGCGCGGCCTCGAGCTCGCCCGCGACGCGGGCGCTCTGTTCACGCTGCACCTGCACCAGCCGCTCGAGCGTCTTTTTCTGGCGCGTCGTCTCGGCGAGCGTGAGCACCAGCAGCACGCCATAGAGCAGCATCAGGCTCAGCGCAGGCGTTGCCGCGTCGAACAACGACCGCTGCGCCCAAAAGGCGACGAACGCGAGCGCCGCCGGCAGGGCAACGCCACCCAGCATGATCAGTGCCGAGTTCTGCGGCTTCCAGCGTGGCGTCGCGACGATGAGCCACGTCCCGAGCAGGAGGAACAATCCGGCCTCGAGCGTGGGCGCCCAGCCCGGCCGCTGCAACAGCGTCCCGTCGACGATGTTCTCCACCAGCTGCGCATGGATTTCGCTGCCGGGCATCCGCTCGCCCACCGGCGTGCTCCTGAAATCGCTGAGGCCAAGGCCGGTGACGCCGATCAGGACCAGCTGCTTTTCCAGGCTGGCCGGATCCACCCTGTCGTCGAGGACGTCGATCGCCGACACGAATCGATCTTCGCGCCGGTGCGAATAGTAGATGCGGACCGCGCCGTCCCTCTCGGTGGGAACCGCCACGTCGCCGATCGAGATACCGTTCACGGTGGCGCCGGAAACCTCGAGGCGCACCGCCGGCACGCCGAGCGCGACGCGCAGCATTTCGATCGCGAGCGCCGGCACGAGCGTTCCGTTGACGCTGGCGGCCAGCGGGACGCGGCGGATGACGTCATCCGCGGAATCGACCGATATGAGGCCATGCCCGGACGCCGCCGCATCCAGCGCGTCGATGCTGGTCAGCACGCCGGCATGGCGCGCGAGATTCGGCGCGAGGGGCGTTGTCGGTGCCAGGCTCCCGCTCGCGTCGCGTACGCTGAAGGGAGGAGCGCGCAGCGGCATTCCGGTCGGGTCGGGCATGCCGGCAACGACGAGAATGGCCCCCGCGGCGGCGAGCGCGCGCGCCAGCACGGCATCGTTGGAGGGCCTGCCTGCCAGCACCCGGCTGAGTTCGGTGTCGCTGCTGCCTGCGCGGGCGAGCGCGCGTTCGGGCGACATCGCGTCGGGTTCCGGCATCAGGATATCAAGCGCGATGGCGGCCGGTCGATGGCGGTTGATCGCGTCGACCAGTTCGGCCAGCACGTCGCGCGGCCACGGCCACTGGCCGATCTTCGCCAGGCTCTTCTGGTCGATCTCGACGACGGTGACCGGCAACGAATGCGGAGTGCGCGGCGCGAGCAGCTGGAAGGCGTCGAACCAGGCAGAGCGCAGGCGACCGGTCCACGCTGCCTCGCTCCCGATCAATGCGGCGAGAGCGAGGAGAGCGACGATTCCTGCGACGCGGATGCGGGCCGGACCGGCGCGCGTCCGGTCCGGCCGCCGCCGGCGAGCTCACAATTCTATTACCATGCCATCGTAGGCCGCGGTGACGCGCAGCGGGTCCCCGGTCCGCGTGATCTCCTCGAGCCGCCGCGTTTCGGCCAACATCGTTTCGATCGCCTGGTCGTCGAATGCCGGCTCGTGATGGAACAGGCATAGATGCCGCACGCCGGCCAGCTGGCAGAGCTCGACGGCGACGACGTTGCTCGAATGCCCCCAGTCCGCGCGGATCGAGATGGCGTCGGCGAGCGAATACATGGCGTCGAATATCACGATGTCGGCATCGCGGAAGAACCCGGTGAAAGTTTCCCTTTCTGCGGCGTCGCCGGGCCGGTGTTCCGAATCGGTCGTGTAGATGATGGACCGCCCGTTCGTTTCGAAGCGATAGCCGTAGGAATCCCCGGCGTGCCGCTGCAGCACCGTGGTGACCGTCATCTCGCCGACCGCGTGGGGCTTGCCGGGCTCGATGTGCACGAACTCGATACTCGCGCGCAGGTACGAGAAGTCCACGGGAAAGGACGGTTCGTCCTGCTGTCGGCGCAGCGCCGACTCGAGCCAGCGATGGCTGCCGTAGATGAAAATCCTGTTGCCCGGAATGTAGGCCGGCGTGAAGAACGGCAGCCCCATGATGTGGTCCCAATGCACGTGGGACATGAAGATGTGGTACGTCTGCGGCAACGCCGGGCCATGGCGCGCCAGCGCCGCTTGCCCGAAGGCGCGCACGCCGCTGCCGAGATCGCAGAGGACGTAGTCGGGCCCGCCGGTCTCGATTTCGACGCAGGACGTGCTGCCGCCATAGGTCCCGGCGACGGGGAACGCGAGGCCGTCGACGTAGCGGCCGATGTCCGCATCGGACGCGAAGCTGCGTCCCGACGCGCCGCGCAACGCCATGACGATCTTCTGGCGCACGCCCGAGGCCGTCAGTGCGACCGGCAGGGACCCGCGCGTGCCCCAGAAGCGGATGCGCGTCATGGTGCCGGTGGCGGCTGCGCCGCGTCGAACGCGGCCAGCCCCGCCGCGGAAAACAGCCCGATGGCGTCGCGCACCGTTGCAAAGACGCCGAGCAGGCGATCGAAGCGGCTGATCGCCAGGATTTCGGCGACGATCGGCCGCAGGTTGGTGACGGCGATCTTCGCGCCGCCGGCGCGCAGTTGCTTCGCCGCGATCATCAGCGCGCGCAAGCCGACGCTGCTGATGTATTCGACGCCCCGGAAATCCAGCACCAGCGCCCCTTTGCCGCTGCAGGCTTCCTCGACCAAGGGAGCCAGCGCGGCCTCGAACTGCGGCGCGCTCTGATGGTCGATGCGACCGGTCGGCTCGGCAACGACGACGTCGGCAAATTGGCGGCTGGAAACTTCCAACATGGGTCCGGCGCAACGGTAGTTCGGAGTTATTGTATCGCTTTCAGATATGGGCAGCCGCTTCAGCGATTTGCGGCCGCATCCGTCGTTGCGGCGGAGTATGCCAGAATAACGACAGGGGGTTGGTTCCCGCGCGGGGAGGGTGCAGGTGATCATCCGGAGCAGGAGACAATGAAGACGTCCGCGCGCGCGCGCAACGCGATCCTGCTGACCGCCTTCGCATTGGCCGGCGCCGCGGCAACTCCGGTGAATGCCCAATCGGCGCCGGCACCGACGATGAAAGTCGGCGATCGCTGGGTCTACGACGTGAAGTCGGGCATCGGCCTGCAGACGATCACGTACCAGGAAACGCGCGAAGTCACGGAAGCAAGCCGCCGCTCGTTCAAGGTCAAGGTGACGGGAAAGACCGCTGACGGCGCCGATTTCTCCCATGTCGAGGATTTTTCCGGCCCGGGAATGCTGCGCTCGGGGGCGCTTTGCCTGAACGAGGTGCGCCGCTATCCGACCCCTCTGGCGCGAGTGACCTTTCCGATCGCGCCGGGCCGGCGCTCGTCGAAATGGGTCGATGTCGTCTCCGACCCGGGCGGGACCAAGGGGCAGATCAACTACATGTTTCATACCCGCAGCTGGGAGAAGGTGACCACACCCGCCGGGGCGTTCGATGCCATCCGTATCGATACGCTGGTGACGCTCGATGATGCGACGCCTTTCCGCAATGCGACCAATTGCAATTTCACCTATTGGTACTCGCCGACGGTGCGCGGAACGGTGCGCGAGCGGCGTTCCGCGCAGTACATGCAGACCGGCGCAATGCACCAGATGACGCCGGTGCTCCAGGCGTCCTACGAACTCGCGAGCTTCACGCCCGGCAAGCCCTGATCGCAGGGGGCCGCGATTCAGCGCCCGCCGTCGTCGAGGCTTTCGAGAAAGGCGACGAGATCCTCGCTCTCCGCTTGGGTCAGGCGCAGCGGCTTCAGGATGCGCTCGCCGTCGGCGTGCAGTCGATCCTCGTCGATCTCCGAGTAGTGGCGGACGACATCGCGCAGTGTCGCGAGACTGCCATTGTGCATGTACGGTGCGGTGCGCGCGACATTGCGCAGCGAAGGCACCTTGAACTCGCCGAAATTGCGGTGCTCGCCTGCGACGTGGCGCGTGCCGGTCGCGGTGCCGCGGGTCGGGTCGTCGTTGAACGGACCGAGCAGGTTGTAGCGGCTGGCCTTGAGACGCCGGATGCCGTCGAACCGGCCGGCGTCCACGCGGCCCGGTCCCGCGAAGAACGGGATGCCGATGTCGTGAAACTCGCCGTTGGAGAAGCGGGGGCCGATGTGGCAGACGTTGCACTGGCCCTTGCCGACGAAGAGCGCGAGCCCGCGCTGGGCCGCGAGCGGGTAGCGCGCGGCGGCGGCACGATCGCCGCGGGCCAGCGCATCGCGAAAGTCGTCGAACGGCGTGCGTCCGGTGGTCAGCGTTTCCTGGAATGCCGCGAGCGCCTTGGCGACGTCGACCGCGACAGCCTCGTCGTCGCCCGGGGGCGCCGCGCCGAACGCGGCGCGGTAGCCGCGCAGCAGATCGGCGTTGCCGCGCACCGCGGCGGCGATGCGCGCAATGTCGCTGCCCATCTCGCGCGGATCGACGATCGGCCGCAGGCTCTGCGCCCACAGGCTGTCGCCGGCGCCGTCCCAGCCGAACCAGCGCTGCAGATGCGCGTCCGCGACGGTGGGCGTATTGCGGTCGACGCCCGCAAGGCCCTGCGCTCGCGGCAATCCGTCGGCGAGGCCGCGATCGGCGCGGTGGCACGTCGAGCACGCGATGCTTCCGTTGACGGAAAGGCGGGGATCGCCGAAGAGCCTCGCGCCGAACGCGATCGCCGCCGCGCTGCCCGAAACCCGATTCGACGGATCCATCCGGGGCGGCGGCGGCCAGGGTCCGTGCGCCAGGACGCGCGCCGTGTCCGCGGCGGAGAAAGGCAGGACGCCGGTCGTCTGCGCCGCGGCGCCGAAAGCGAGCAGCGCGACCAGCGTCGAAGCAAGCCTCGGTATGCCTCTTCGCGTCACTCGAGGCGCATCGTGCCGGTGAGCCGTTCGGTTCCGCCGTCGCCGACGACGTCGAAGACGATGTCCCAGCGGCCCGGCATGTGGAACAACAGGCCGTCTGCCCGATAGGTGCCGGCCGCGCGCGCCGTGACGACGGGCCGATAGTTCATCCCGTGCCGGTGCTCCGGCATGCCGGCATCGACGCGCACAGACCGGGGCGCTTCGCGCTTTGCCCGCGGGCACACGGCGAAGTCGAGCGCGAAATGCTCTCCCACCGCGACGGGATCGGGCACGGTCCTGAAGGCCACGACGTAGTTCTTGCCGTCGATCGACTGCGTCGTGCCGCGCAGCTCTTCGCCGCAGGCGGCGGCCGCTCCTGCCCACAGCAGCAGGCACGCGCCCGCCGATGCGGCGCGGGCGGCGCTGTGTGCACGGCGCTGCGCGCCGCTCCCCCCAGGGGCGAGCGCCTTGGGGCGGCCGGCGGCGCTGCATGGTCCCCCCGCACGGCGCTGCGCGCCGCTCCCCCCAGGGGGCGAGCGCCTTGGGGCGGCCCGGCGGCGCTCATTGACTGCGTGCGGGATTCCATCCGGCGAACAGCGCGTCCGCGTTGCGGAAGGCGATCCGCTCGGCCAGCGGCGCCGGCAGGTCGGCGAGCCATGCGCGCGACCAGTTCGCGTGCTCGACGATGTAGTGCCAGCGCTCCGGCGTGTAGGTGTCGGTGCCGACCATGAACCGGTCGGGAAACGCGGTGAACGCGGCGCGCCATTCGGCGGGCACCGTGCCGCCTGCGCCCTGGTCGCTGCGGAAGGCGAGATCGCACCAGAGGTTGCGGTGCTTCCGGAGCATCGCCAGCACGGCCTCGGGGCGCTCGAACCCGGAGTGCGCCCACAGGATGCGGGCTTCCGGATACTGGCGGAACAGACGCTCGATCGCATCGGCGTCGGAGTGGGCGTGCAGCACGAGCCCCTGTTGCCGGGCGAGGGCGACCATGCGTCGCGGCACCGGCAGGTCGGCATCGGCGCCGTACAGGTGAAACTCGCCGATCGCCGCATAGCGCTGGCGGGCGAGGCGGTCCTCGAGAAACGCCACGACCGTTTCGTCGCGGACCCAGGTGCTGACCTCGCTGCGGGTGCGATACGGACGCAGCGAGGGCACGACGAGATCCGGTGCCGCTGCGAAAAGCCGCTGCGTGCCTTCGTCGCCGGAGCTCGAGACGAGCGCGCGCTTGACGCCGGCCTTGCGCAGGATCGCGATCGCGTCCTTCGGCGGCAGGTTGTCCCACGCGTCGTGGCTGTAGTGCACGTGCGCGTCGAAGAGCGGGAGCTCGGCGGCGTGCAGCGGCACGGCGCCGGCCGCCAGGGCCAGGGCGAGAGGGATGGCAAAGATGCGCATGCAACGCTCCAGTCGACAGATGTCCGCGCCGTCGGCCGGGACATCGGACGCGGCATCGCGGTCGCGGGAAAAGGCCAATGCTGGCGCATGTGGCGGTCCGGTGTAAAGTACCGACCGGTCCGGCGCGTGGGCGCCTTGGCTCGTCGAAAGGAGGTTGTCATGCGAATGTCGGGAGTCGCTGCAACGCTGGTAGTGGCGGTGCTGGCAGTCGTCGCGTCCGGCGTGCGGGCGCATCACGGCTGGAGCAGCTACGACAGCGCAAAGCCCCTTCAGCTCGAGGGGGTCGTCAAGGACGCCGGTTACGAGCATCCGCACGGCTTCGTGCGGCTGGAAGCGGCCGGCAAGGTATGGACGGTGGTGCTCGCCCCGCCTTCGCGGATGGAAAACCGCGGCCTGCCGCCCGCGATGCTCAAACCCGGCGCCAAGGCCAGAGTCGAGGGTTACCCGAGCCGCAACGACCCCGGCGAGCTGCGGGCCGAGCGCATCACGATCGACGGCAAGACGACCGAGCTGCGCTGATGCACGAGCCGGTGGGCCCCGCCTTCCTGGTCTACCTCGAGACCAGCGGGCTGGCGACGCTCATGCGCCAGTCGCAGTGGCTCTACCCGATCGTCGAGATCGCGCACATCCTCGGCTTCGTCACTCTGGTGGGCAGCGTCGCGATGTTCGATCTGCGTCTGCTGGGATTGTCGCGCAGCCTGCCGGTTTCGCGGATGGCGCGGCATCTGCTGCGCTGGTCGGTGGGGAGCCTGCTCGTCGTCGTGCCATCCGGCTTCATGATGTTCTCGGCACATGCCACCGAATTCGTGGACAACACGGCGTTTCGCGTGAAGATGCTGCTGCTCGCAGCCGCCGCGGCCAACGCGATCGGGTTTCACCGGACGACCTTCCGTTCGGTCGACGACTGGAACACCGGAGTCTCGCCGCCGCCGGCCGCTCGCTTTGCGGCCGGTCTCTCGTTGGCGCTGTGGATCGGCGTCATCGCCTGCGGCCGCCTGATCGCCTATCTTTGAGTCGCAACCGGGGCAGCGGGAACATTGCGCCGCCGGCGCTCGCCTTTTCGCCGGCGGGCAGGCCCGGGCGTGTCGCGCGAGCAGGACGCGAGGAACGACCCGCGGGTCAACCCCGGGTCGCGGCCCGCGCCGGGTCGGCGACCAGCAGATCGAGGTGCCGCAGGTCGGCAAGACTGCTCGCGCCGAGCAGGCCCATCGCCCGATCGATTTCCGAACGGTAGATCGCGAGAACGTGCGCGACGCCGGCTTCGCCCGCGACGGCAAGGCCCCACAGCTGCGGCCGCGCAATCGAGCACGGCGCGCGCCCCGAGTGCGATCGCCTTGACGACATCCGTGCCGCGCCGGATCCCGCCGTCGATCAGCACCGGCACGCGGTCTTCGACCGCGGCGAGAATCGCGGGCAGCGCGTCCAGCGGGCTCGCCGCGCCGTCGAGCTGGCGGCCGCCGTGGTTGGAGACGATGAGCCCGTCGACTCCCAGCTCCGCCGCGCGGCGGGCCTCCGCGGGATGCAGGACGCCCTTCAGCAGCAGCGGTCCCGACCAGTCCGCGCGCAACCGCGAGACGTCGTCCCAGTTCATCGCCGGATCCAGCAGTGTTCCCATGCGGCCGGCGAGCGTCGCCAGCGACTCGCGGGACCCGGGCCGGACATAGTTGCCGAAGGTCAGCGCCCGCAGCTCGCGCCGCATCGACCACCCCCAGCGCCATTTCGCGGCCATCGCGAGCGATTGCCGCCCGGAGAATCGCGGCGGAATCGTGAAGCCGTTGGCGAGATCGCGCTCGCGCTTGCCGAGCAGCTGATTGTCGATCGTCAGGACCAGCGCCTCGTAGCCCGCGTCGCGGGCGCGCTGCGTCAGCTCGCGCGTGAAGGCGCGATCGCGATAGATGAACACCTGCATCCAGCGCGGCCCGCGATGCTGCGCGGCCAGGTCCTCGATCGAGCACACGGACCCGTGGCTCAGGCAATAGACGGTGGAGGCAGCGGCTGCCGCCTGCGCCGACGCGATCTCGCCGCGCGGCCAGAAGAGGCCGGCGAGCCCGGTCGGGCCGATCAACACGGGCATCGACAGCGTCTTGCCGAACAGGCGCACCGATTGGTCGCGGGTGGCGGCGCCCTCGAGCGGCCGCGGCAGGAAGCTCCAGCGCCGGAAGGCGGCCTCGTTGCGCTCGAGCGTCACCTCATCCTCGGCGCCACCGTCGGCAAAATCGAACACCGGCTTCGGCAGTCGCACGCGCGCCGCCTCGCGCAGCAGGCGAATGCTGGGATAGCGCAGTGCCAGCGACGCGGCGGACATCGAACGCTCTTCGGTCGGACGGGTTCGGGCGCGGCTGCGGTCATCGTCGTGGACGCAGGACGCGCGGGTCGTTACCATGGCTTTCCCTGCCGGAGGATATGACAATGCTCGACGAAGCGCCAAGCATTCAGCACATGGAATTCGTTCGGCCCGCCGCGCCGCTCGTCGACGCGCTGCGCGGCACGCCCACGGGCTTCATCGTCGATGCGCTGGGCGGCAGCGGCGCGCTCGACTACCGGATCAAGCCGGCGATCGCCGACCAGGCCGCCTGCTGCGGCGTGGCGCTGACCTGCGACGCCGGGCCGGCGGACAATCTCGCGCTGCTGGCCGCGCTCGAGCGCGTGCAGCCGGGCGACGTCATTGTCGCCGCCACCGGCAATTACGCCGGATGCGCGGTGACCGGCGACCTGGTCCTCGGCATGGCGCGCAACTGCGGCGCCGTGGGCTTTGTCACCGATGGCTGCGTGCGCGACCTGCCCGGCATACGGATGGTCGGATTGCCCTGCTACTGCATCGGCGTCACCCCCAATTCGCCGGCGCGCAGCGGGCCCGGCACCGTGGGCTTTCCCGTCACCGTCGCCGGCCATCCGGTGGCGAGCGGCGACGTCATCGTCGCCGACCAGGATGGCGCGGTGGTCGTCCCGCAGGCGCGGCTCGCCGAAGTGATCGCGCGCCTGCCTGCCATTCGCAAGGCCGAAGGGGAGATGGATCAGGCGGTGCGCGACGGGCTGCGCCTGCCGGCGTTCCTGCGCAAGGATTGACGCCGCGTCGGATCAGCGCGACGCGGCAACCGCGCGGCCCGGGACGTGCGCACGGTTTCCGTGATGGTAGTCTCGACGCGTTGCCACGCGTCTGCCGAGGCATTTCGATCATGACGAAAGTTCTGGTGTTCGGTGCGAGCGGCTATGTCGGCACCAACCTCGTGCCCTATCTCGCGGCGCGCGGCCACGCCGTGCGCGCGGCGGCGCGCCGGTTGGCAGCGCTCGAGGTTCGGGGCTGGCCCGAGGCGGTCGAATTGGTGCAAGCCGATGCGCTCGAGAGCGAGACACTGGCTCCCGCGCTGGAAGGCATCGATGTCGCGTACTACCTGGTGCACTCGATGGCGGCCGGGCCCGACTTCCCGCAGCTCGATCGGGCGGCCGCCGAGAATTTCCGCGATGCCGCCGCGCGCGCCGCGGTGAAGCGCATCGTCTATCTCGGCGGCCTGCAGCCTCCCGGCGAAGCGTCGACGCATCTCGCGTCGCGCGGCGAGACCGGCGCCATCCTGCGCGCCGGCAGCGTCCCCGTCACCGAAGTGCGCGCCGGTGTCATCATCGGCCCCGGCTCCGCGGCGTTCGAGGTGATCCGCGACCTCGTCTTCCACCTGCCCGCGATGGTGACGCCCCGCTGGGTGCGCTCGCGCTCGCAGCCGATCGCGCTCGACGACGTCCTCGAATATCTGGCCCGTCTGCCGGAATTCGCCGAGGCCGCGGGCGCGACCTACGATGTCGGCGGACCGGAGGTATTGACCTACGAGCAGCTGATGCGCCAGTTCGGCGACCTGGTGGGCCGCCGGCCGCTGATCCTGCCGGTGCCGGTGCTCACGCCGCATCTGTCGTCCTACTGGCTCAATTTCGTGACGGCCGTGCCGACCAACATCGCGCGCGCGCTGATCGCCGGACTCGAGCACGACGTGCTGGCCGATGACGCCGCCATCCGGTCGCTGATGCCGATCCCGCTGAAGACGTATCGGCAGGCCGCGCAGGCGGCGCTGGCCGCGGAGCGATCCGGCGCGCCGAATCCGCGCTGGATGGAAGGTTCGATGGTGTACCGGCAGAACCGGCCGGATTTCGCCTTCTACGCGAAGCAGATGAGCGGCGAGGCCGTCACCCATGCGCCGGCCGCAGCGGTCTGGCACGAGGTGGCGTCGATCGGCGGCGAGAACGGCTACTATTTCCTCGACGGGCTCTGGAAGGCGCGCGGCTGCATCGACCAGCTGACCGGAGGCACCGGCCTCTCCCGCGGCCGCTTGCATCCGCACGAGATCGCGGCGGGCGACGCGATTGATTTCTGGCGCGTCGTCGCGGTCGAGCCCGGCCGGCGCCTGACGCTGGTCGCCGAGATGAGGCTGCCGGGCTCTGCGGCACTCGAGATCGAATTGCGGCCCGAGGCGGACGGCCGCACGCGGGTCGTGGCGACAGCGTACTTCCATCCGGCGGGCGCGCCGGGACTTGTCTACTGGCATGCGCTGGCGCCGGCGCACCTGGTGCTGTTCAACGGGCTCGCGCGGGCGATCGCCGAGCGTGCGGAGCGCAGCCCCGTCCCCGCGACATGAAACGGCTGCTGCTCTGGCTGTCCACGCTGTTGCTGCTCGGCGTCCCGCTGGCGCTGGGCGCCGCCGCGTACCTCTGCTTTCAGGATCAGCCTCTCGTGCGCCGCGCGACCGAGTTCAAGCCCGAGGACGTCGAGCGCGCGGTGCGCCTCATCGAGAAGCACGATCCGCGGCGGATGAAGAGCGGCACGCTGCGCACGCTGTCGATGCGCGGCGAGGACCTCGATCTCGCGGTGAACTACCTCGCCAACCGATACGCCAACGCCAGCTCCCGCATCGTGCTGCAACCCGGCATGCTGACGCTCGCGGCCAGCCTCGCGATACCGGCAAGTCCGTTCGGCAGGTATCTCAACGTGCAGGCGACGCTGCGCGAGACCGCCGGGCTGCCGGCGTTCGACCGGTTGCGCATCGGCCGCCTGCCGGTGCCCGGCTGGCTCGGCGACTGGGCGCTGGCCCGTGCGTTGCGCACGCTCGATGCCACCGAGGAATACAAGGTCGCCGCCGACACCATCCGCAGCGTCAGCATCGCGGACGGAAGCGTGCGGGTGGTCTACGAGTGGCGGGACGATCTTCCCGCGCGCCTGGGCAGGATCGCGCTGCCGCCGGAGGACAGCGAGCGCCTCAGGGTCTACCAGGAGCGCCTGGTGAAGTTCACCCGCGACACCGCCACGCCGCGCAGCCTGTCGCTCGCCGACCTGCTGGCCCCGTTGCTGCGCCTGGCCGCGGAGCGCGGCGCCGGCGGCGACGCGCAGGCGGAGAACCGGGCCGTCATCGCGGTTCTCGCGTTCTACGTCAACGGCAAGGGGCTCGCGGCGATCGTTCCCGGCGCGAAGGACTGGCCGCGTCCGGCGCCGCGGACGGTGACGCTCAAGGGCCGCACCGACTCGCCGCAGCACTTCACCGTTTCCGCGGCGCTCGCGGCGAATGCGGGCGGCCCCTTGTCGGATGCGATCGGGCTCTACCGCGAGGTGGACGACTCGCACCGCGGCAGCGGATTCAGCTTCGGCGACATCGCCGCGGATCGTGCCGGCACGATGTTCGGCGAACTGGCGACGCGCTCGCCCGAAAGCGCCCGGCGCCTGCAGCAGCGCGTCGCTGCCGGCGTCAGGGAATCCGACCTGATGCCGGAGATCGCCGACCTGCCGGAATACATGCCGGCGGCCGAGTTCAAGCGCCGCTTCGGCGGCGTCGACGCGCCCGCCTACAAGCGGATGATGCAGGACATCGAAGCGCGCATCGCCGCGTGTGCGCTGTATCGCTGATCGCGCCGCGCAGAATCGGCCCGGCCGTCACATCGCCTTCGCGCGCTTGGCCTGCAGCCGCTGCGCGGTCTTCTCGATGCCGACGATGAAGCGGTTGTGCTTGCCGCGGGCGACTTCCTCGACGGCGTCGCGCACCGTGAAGTCGAACGAGACGGCATTGCCGTTGACCGTCGACAGCGTCACCACGACTTCCACCCACATGCCCATCAGCGTGGCGCCGACGTGGTCGAGCTCGACCCGGGTGCCCACCGAATCCTTGCCGGACTCGACGTGTTCGAGAACGAGATCGCGGCAGGCCATTTCGATGTCGTAGAGCATCCGGGGGGTCGAATAGACGCGGCATTCGTCGCCCATGAAGCTGATCGTGCGCTCGCGGTCGATTTCGATCCGGCGGGTGGCGGTGAGGCCGGGCTGGAGTGTCTCGCTCATGGTGGAACCTCGCGTTCGGGGGAAATGCTGTTCACTCGGGATCCTGCGGTCATTCCTGCGCAGGCGGGTATCCGGCGCCTTGCCGTCAGCGCCGCCGGGCCTCCGCCTCCGCGGGGGCGACGAACTCCGCTGCGCGCCGCTGCCGGTCGCGGATGGCGTCCGCGCGGAGCCGCGCCTCGACGTAGCGCACGAGCGCCGTCGTGCCGCGCGCGCTGTTGCGGAACACGCAGACGCCCTGGTCCATCAGGCGCGCGCACATCGCGTCGTAGAGCCGCCCGGCGTCGACGATGCCGACGAGCGGCTTCTCGCTGCGCTCGGCGAGCGGCGGCATCAGGTGCACGGTGCTCTTCGGATCGTTGATGTCGAAGCCGGGCCGGAGCTTGCTCGCTTCGAGCGCGCGCACGGCGGGGGCGGTGGGATCGAGCGCGACGACGACCGCATCGATGTCGGCATCCTGCAGGAACGCTTCGGCGATCGCCAGATGCGCCTCGTCGTCCGCGCCCGGATTGATGTCGATCGGGTTGTTGACCTCGACCAGCGCGTCCAGCCGCTTGGCGGCCAGGATCTCTCCGACGCGCCGCACGGTGTCCGCGCCGAGCGCGCCCATCGTCATCGCGAACGTTTCCGTCGCGATCGAGTCGGCCATGCCGACGGCCTCGAAGCCCGCGCCGCTGATCGCGCCCAGCCGCCGGCCGCCGATCTTCTTGCCGTGCAGCGCGCCGGCGATGTAGAAGAGATCGTCGAAGGCGGTGAAGCTCTCGGCGACGATGGCGCCCGCGTGGCGCACCACGGAATCGAACAGCGCCGGGTCGCCGGCGATCGACGCCGTGTGTCCCAGCGCGCCGCCGATGCCGGGGGCGGTCCTGCCCGCCTTGTAGACGACGACGTCCTTGCCGTTCTGCACCGCCCTGCGCACCGCCTTGACGAAGTCGAGCCCGTCCAGATCCTTGAATCCTTCGAGGTAGAGGCCGATGGTCTCGATCTCCGGCCGCTCGGCGAAGTACGCGAGCATGTCGCCGTGGGTGAGGTCGGTCTGGTTGCCCACCGCCAGCATGTAGCGCGGATCGAGCCACGGGTTCTGGGAGAGGCGCGTGATCATGAACGCGCCGCTCTGGCTCAGCATGACCGAATTGCGCTCCGGCTTCTTCTGCGGCTTCGGCAGCCGCTCCAGCGGAATGAACCAGGAGTCGTAGGAGCCGGGATGCGAGACCACGCCGAGGCAGTTGGCGCCGAGGAAGATCGGGCCGCCGCCTCGTTGCCGTGGGCCGCGTTGATCCGGGCCGCCAATGCCGCCGCGGGTTCCCGGCTCTTCCTCGTTTCGCCGAGGCTGCCCGGAATCAGCATCACCGCTTCCACCGCGCCGGTCTCGATGATCTCGTCGACGAGGCCGTAGACGGCGTCGGCGGCGACCGCGACGATCAGCAGGTCGAGTTTCTGCGGAAGGGCCTTGAGGCTTTCGACGCAGCGGACGCCGTCGATCTCCGTCTCGCCGGCGCGAATGACGGTCAGGCGCTCCTTCGGATACCCGCTGCCCATCAGGTTGCGCAGGATGATCCGGCCGAAGTTCATGCTGGTCGCCGAGACGCCGATGACGCCGATGGATGCCGGATGGAGGAGCCGGTCGATCTTGTGGACGGGGCGGGGGAGGCGGCGGGCGACCGGCGTGCAGACCGCGCAGCGCGCGGCACGCACGGTCAGGCCCTCGCCGACCGGCACGGTGTCGAGCTCCAGCGCCCGCAATGCGACGGACGGCTCCGAGCCATCGGACGAAGCAGCCCGCGCGAAGTCGAGCAAGCGAGCGAAGATCGCCTGGAGCATCGCGTCGGGAGGCGGACGCAGGTCGCGCTCGGCCGCGCGCGCGAGCTTGCGGTACGCGAACGTGCGCCGGAAGAGGTCCAGAAAATCGGCGGCGTCGGTCAGCTCGACGGCGGCGTGCACCGCGCGCCCGGTCCGGCCGAAAATCGCCGTCGCCCAGCTCGGCGTCGAGCCCGCCCAGCCCCGCGCTGATGACCATGCCGAATTCACGCGTGTTGTCGAGGCCGATGCGCAGCTCGATCGTCGGGCGCACTCGTCGCGGAAGCGGCGCCGGGATCGTAGCGGAGGCCGAGGCTCGAGAGCAGCGCCGCGAGTTCCGCGTCGTTCAGCGTTTCGCGTCCCGCGGACGCGACCTGGCGGAAGACCGCCGTCGCGTTCGAATTCGCCGTGGCGGCTGCGCTCGAGCTTGCTCTCGTCGGGTGCTGCACGGTACGCACTCCCTGTGACCCTGGGCAGGCGATCGCATTTCGACCGCAGGCGAAGATTACGTCCGGCGGAGGCGCGCGTATTTATGCCAAATCAAGCAAAAGGCGGGAAGGCGCGTTGTCGAATTTCGATGGCCCAGATATCGACTCCCGGAGGCTCAAGCCGGTTGTCGACCAACTTTACATTTGTCGCAATGAAACCACCGCTGCGCAGCGGTTGGTTCCAGGAAAACGATAGTGAATCAACGATGTAAAGCGACTTCACCCGTCGGGGCGCGTTTTTTGCTACCGGCATGTCAGTGCAGTGACACGTCGAAACTTGGGGGTCAAGATGCTCGAATCGAATTCCGGAAAACTTCGTCGCTGGGTGGCAACCGCGGGGTTGGCGGCGCTGGCCGTGGGCGGCGGTGCGGCGAACGCGGCAGTGTTCACCACGGATTGGGATCCGCTGTTCAATGCCTCTTTCCAGGCCTACACGGGCGTGAACCTTGGTTGGAGTGGTTCCGCCAAGATAACCGTCGATGACGTGTGCGTCATCGCCAGTTCGACGCAGTCTTTCCCCGGTTGTGGCGGAACGGCCTCGCTGATCGGCTACGGCTATAGCCTGTACGACACGCTCGAAGCCAATGTTCTTTTTTCAGGTGGCGGTGCCGGCAACCTTTCGCCGGATCCGGCGACAGTCAGATTCGATGGCAGCGGCATTGCGGATGGCATGACCCTCGACGTTCCCGGATTCATTGCCCTGTTCGGCAGTCCGTTTACCATCGGGGGCAAGGATTTTGACGGTGAGCTGAGTTTTCTCATTGGTGGGCCGTATACCGGTCCGAGGCTCACGCTGAGAGAGGTGAACTGCGGCGAGTTTTGCGCAGAGCCTTTCGAAAGCGACACCAGTGGAGAGCAGTCCGATTACTCGCCCACCGTTAACTGGTCGCTCGTTCCCGAACCCATTTCCCTCTCGCTCTTTGCCGCAGGACTGGCGGCGCTTGGTCTGACCCGGCGGCGTAAAGGTGTAGTAAAGCGGTAGGCCCGCTCGGCGGCGTGGCTCAGCTCGCTGCCATAGCCGCTATATCCGATGTCGGGGCCGCGCGCGGCGCCAGTGCCGCGCGCGTCGCGCCTTCGAGGCCCGCGTCGCGACCCTGCTGCCACGCTGCGTTGAACTCGGCGTCGGGCAGCGCCTGTCGCAGCGCCTGAACCTGCTCCAGCGAGCGCCGCTCCGCCCACGGGGAGCGGCCCAGATGCAGCCGGTCGCGCGCATCGCCGACAGTGGCAAGCAGCGCCACCGCCCGGGAGGCCTCGCCGCAGCGGTGCGCGAGCAGCGCATGATCTTCCAGGCAGCCCAGGATCTCCTCGCGCATCTCGAAGTCGCGGAAGGTCCGCAAGGCGTCACCGAGCCGGTCGCGCGCCGTGGCGAGCTCGCCGGCGTCGACGTCGGCCTTGCCCAGCCACCACAAGGCGTGGGCCTCGCCGCGACGGTCGCCGGCCTCGCGGCACACCGCCAGCGAGCGGTCCAGGTTCCGGCGGGCGTCGTCGACGCGACCCGATTCCAGCGCGCACCGGCCCAGTGTCAGTTCGGCTTCGCCCTCGATCTCGCGATTCTTGATCCCCTGGGCAATGCGCAGACAGTCACTCAGGCTGGACTGCGCGAGCGCCTCGTCGCCGGTATAGACTGCGATCTGGCCCAGGTGCAGCAAACCGATCGCTTCGCCGAGTCGCTCGCCAAGCGAGCGGAAGATCTCCAGCGCCTCGCGCTCGCCCTCGCTGGCCCCTTTGGCGTCCCCCGCCTGCAGCCGCGCCAGCGACAGCGTGGACAGCGTGGCCGCGATCTCCACCGGATTGCCAAGGCGCCGGCGCAGCACGAGGCAGGTTTCCAGCATCTGCCGGGCTTCGGCGTGATCGCCCTGGCTGCCGGCGAGCGCCGCGCCGACGTACAGCGCGTGCGCCTGGGCGACGTCGGACGCTTGAATCGCCGGCAGCGCAAGAGCCGCGCGGACGATGTTGCGGCCCTCGGACGCGTAGCCGCGGAGAATCCGGAAGGCCATCAGCGCGATCTCGAATTTCACGGCGAGGACCGGGTCCGCTCCCCCTTCGAGCGCCAGCGTGATGGCCGCGCGCAGATTGTCGAGGTCGGTCTCGGCGCGCCGGATCCATTCGGCCTGCTCGGCGCCCTTCAAGCCGTCGCGCACCGCCTTGGCGAGGACGAAGTAGTGATCACAATGCCGCGTCGCCGTCGCCGCGAGCTCACCGCGCTTGACCAACGCTTCCTGCCCGAATTCGCGGATCGTCTCCAGCATCCGGTAGCGCGACTCGCCATCGGCTTCCCGGACCATGACGAGCGACTTGTCGACCAGCGACATGACGAGATCGAGCACGTCCTCGGGCAGCGAGAGGATCCGCGCCGCAGACGGCCTCCGCCGCCGGGAGATCGAAGCCGCCGACGAACACGCCGAGACGATCGAAGAGCAGGCGCTCGTTTTCCGTCAGCAGATCGTACGACCATGCCACCAGCGCGCGCAGCGTCTGCTGGCGCTCGAGCAGCACCCGGCCGCCGCCCGTGAGCAGCGCGAACCGGTTCTGCAGGCGCTTGTTGATTTCCTGGATGGACAACGAGCGCATCCGCGCGGCCGCCAGCTCCATCGCGAGCGGAATGCCCTCCAGGCGGGCAACGAGCTCCGCCACGGCCGGAGCTTCCTTCTCGGTCAGCGTGAACCCCGGCTTCTGCAGCTGCGCGCGGTCCATGAACAGCTGCACGGCTTCCGACCGCGAGAGCGTCTCGACGCTGGCGGCAGGATCGGGCAGCGCCATCGGAAGCACCGGGTAGATCTGCTCGCCCGGGATCCGCAGCGCCTCGCGGGTGGACGCGATGATCCGGATGCCGGGCGCAGCGCGGAGCAGCGCGTTGGCGAGCGTCGCGCACGCGCTCACCACCTGCTCGCAGTTGTCGAAGATCAGCAGCGCTTTGCGCGACTTCAGGTGCGCGCAGAGCGTCTGCGTGACGGTCTCGCCCGGCTCTTCGCGCAGGGAGAGCGTCTGCGCCGCCGCGCCGGGAATGAGGGAAGGGTCGCGGATCGGCGCGAGATCCAGGAACCAGATGCCGTCGGGGTAGGCGTCCAGCACGTCGGCGGCGATCTGCAGCGACAGCCTCGTCTTGCCCAGGCCACCCATGCCGAGCAGCGTGAGGAGGCGCGTGCTCTTGAGCAGGTCCGTCGCTTCCGCGAGCTCGCGCTCGCGCCCGACGAACGTCGTGAGCTGCTCCGGCAGGTTGTTGGGCGTCGCTTCGAGCGAACGCAGCGCCGGGAAATCCTGCCGCAGGTCGGGATGCAGGACCTGGTAGATGTGCTCCGGCGTCGCGAGATCCTTGAGCCGGACGCTGCCGAGATCGCGCAGCGTGGTCTCCGGGGGCAGGCGGGCGCCGACCTGGTCGACGACCGCCTGCGACAGCACGATCTGGCCGCCGTGGGCCACGCTCATGATCCGCGCCGTGCGATTGACGGGCGTGCCGAAGTAGTCATTGTCGCGCCGCTCCAGGACGCCGAGATGCAGCCCGCAGCGCACGCGTATCGGGATGCCGTGCGTCACCGCCGGGTCGACCAGCGACTGCAGGAACGCCACCGTGGCGTTCACGGCGTCCAGCGGATCCGGAAAGGCGGCGAAGAGTCCGTCGCCCGTCGTCTTGACGATGACGCCGCGATGGCTGTCGATCGCCGCCCGGGCGCGCACGTCGTGCTGCGCGAGCGCGGCCGCCATGCGTTTGCCTTCCTGTTCCCAAAGGCGAGTGCTGCCCTCGATGTCCGTAAACAGGATGGTGGTTACGCTGGACGACATTTCCAAACCAGGGCCCTCCGCGGCAGGCGTGTACCGACCTTCACTCTACAGCCGCGGCCCCCGGTTGCCAAATGCCGGATGTGCGCGCCGGCGCGCCGGCCTCGGCGCCATCTTTCTCGTCGGGGCAGGTGGCGGGCGCCCGTCGCGCTCGGTGCTGTGACCGAGCTTTCGTTAGGCGAGCGTGCGGCGGATGTTTCGGAGTCGGGTGTCGATGAATGCGGCACGGGACCGATTCCCGAAAAGTTCTCCCGTGCCGCCGACCTGCGCACGATGACGCCATGGGCTCGTTTGCTGCAATTATGTCCGGGTCCTGTCAACAGCGGGTCACCAGTCTTGACACGCCTCATCCGCATAGAGCAAAGTTGATTCATGGCAAAGGGGAATCCGATGACCATTTCAATGCATTCCGTGGTCCTGCCGCGATTCCGTTCGGAATTGCGCATGTTCGCCATCATTGCCGCTGCGGGACTCGCGATCGGAGGCGCCCATGCCCAGAGTGCGGCACCCGCGAATGCGTGCGAGCCGGCGCCGGCCAAAGCGGTCTCCGTCCAGGGGACCGTCGAGTCGAAGCGGGCCGCCGATACGCAATGGCAGCCGGTCAAGCTCAATGACACGTTCTGCCCCGGCGATTCGATCCGGGTCCAGGCGAAGAGCCGTGCGGACGTCATGATGCTCAATCAATCGGTGATGCGTCTGAATGCGAACTCGACGATCACCGTGGCGGCGCCGAAGGACCAATCCACCGGCGTGGTCGATCTGGTCCGCGGCGCGACCAACATCCTGGCCCGCGGTCCCCGCAGTCTCGAGGTGAACACGCCGTTCACCGTCGCCGGCGTCCGGGGCACCGAATTCTTCATCAGCCTCGAAGCCGACCAGACGCTGATCACCGTGTTCGAGGGCACGGTCCTCGCCCAGAATTCGGCGGGCAGCCTATCGCTCACCGACGGCCAGTCGGCGGTCGCGCAGCTGGGCAAGGCCCCGGCCCTGCGCACGGTCGTGCGGCCACGCGATGCGGTCCAGTGGGCGCTGTATTACCCGCCGGTCGCGTATTACCGCCCGGACGAATTCCCGGCCGGCGCCGGCTGGCAGGGCATGGTCCGCAGTTCTTCGGAGGCCTATGGCAAGGGTGACCTCGCCGGCGCCTTCAGGAGCCTGGAAAACGCCCCGGCCGACATCCGTGATCCGCGGTTCTTCGGCTACCGTGCGCAGCTGGCACTCGCCGTCGGTCGCGTCGACGACGCAACCGCCGACATCGATCGCGCACTGCAACTCGCGCCGAACGATGCGAATGCGTTGAGCCTGCAGACGGTCATCGCCATCGTCCAGAACGACAAGGACAAGGCGTTCGCGATCGCCGAGAGGAACGTCGCGGCCAGCCCGAATTCGGCCACCGCAAGGATCGCGCTGTCGTTCGCGCAACAGGCGCGCTTCGACCTGCCGGGCGCGCGGGCGAGCGTCCAGAAGGCGGTCGAGCTCGATGCGCAAAATGCGCTCGCTTTCGCCCGGCTCGCCGAATTGAGCTCGACCTTCGGCGAGTACGACGCAACATTTGCCGCTGCGCAAAAGGCCGCCGCGCTCGATCCGAATCTGGCCCGGACCCAGACGGTGCTGGGCTTCGCCTACCTCATCCAGGTCAAGACCGCCGAAGCGCGGGACGCCTTCAACAGGGCGATCCAATTCGACCAGGCAGATCCACTCCCGCGACTGGGGCTCGGTCTCACCAAGATCCGCGAAGGCAACCTCGAAGAGGGCGGCCGCGACATCGAGATCGCGGCCAGCCTCGATCCGCAAAACGCGCTGGTGCGCAGCTACCTCGGCAAGACGTACTACGAGGAAAAGCGCTTTCCCGCGCGACGAGCGCGAGTACAACGTGGCCAAGCAGCTCGACCCGAAGGATCCCACGCCGTTTTTCTACGACGCGATCCTGAAGCAGACGACCAACCGGCCGGTCGAGGCATTGCAGGACATGGAAAAGGCGATCGCGCTGAACGACAACCGCGCGGTCTACCGGTCAGAGCTGCTGCTCGACTCGGACAACGCCGCGCGCAGCGCGAGCCTCGCCCGCATCTACACCGACCTCGGGTTCCAGCAACTGGCGTTGGTCGAAGGCTTCAAGTCAGTCAATGCCGACCCGACCAACTTCTCGGCGCACCGGTTTCTGGCGGACACCTACTCGGTGCTGCCGCGCCACGAGATCGCGCGGGTGAGCGAACTCCTGCAGTCGCAGCTGCTGCAGCCGATCAGCCTGACGCCGCTGCAACCGCGACTGGCCGAGAGCAATCTCTTCCTGATCTCCTCCGGTGGACCGGGCACGGCGTCGTTCAACGAATTCAACCCGCTGTTCACCGGCGACGGCTACACGGTGCAAGGGACTGCCATGGGCGGCCAGAACAACACCTGGGGCGCCGATGCCGTTGTCGCGGGGCTCTCCGGCAAGGCGGCGTTTTCCGCCGGGTATTCCGGATTCAGCACCGACGGCTTCCGCACCAACGGCGACCAGAGGGACAACATCTTTGGCGCTTTCGCCCAGTACGACTTCACGCCGCAGACGAGCGCGCAAGCCGAGTATCGGCACCGCAAGACCGAGCGGGGTGATCTGGCGCTGCGGTTCTTCGAGGACGTTTTCGCCCCGGGTGAAAGGAACGACACCGAGACCGACATGGTCCGGGCGGGATTCCGGCACGCGTTCTCTCCCGGTTCGATCGTCCTGGCGTCGGTCATCTACCAGAATTCGAAAGCGACGGTCACCGACGACCAGAACCTGCCGCCGGTCACCTTTCTCAGCCTCAGCAAGCCGGAAAAGGCGCTCTCCACCGAACTGCAGTACCTGTTCCGCGCGCCCCAGTTCAACGCCACAGCGGGGTTCGGCTACTCGAAGGTCAACGGTCACCTCGACACGACGATCGACCTCGACATTCCGCCGCCGGATGGTCCGGGTCCGTTCCAGTTCCAGGACTCCGTCGGTACCGATGTCAAGCATGCCAATGTCTACAGCTATCTCTATTTCCGTCAGCTCGCGAACACGATCCTCACCGCTGGAGTCAGCGCCGACTTCCTGAACGGCGACAGCCTTGAGATCGACAACAAGCACCAGGTCAACCCGAAGTTCGGCGTGGAGTGGAACCCGGCGCCGAACACGACGGTGCGGGCAGCGGCGTTCAAAGTGCTGAAACGGACGCTCGTGACCAATCAGACGCTCGAACCGACGCAGGTTGCCGGGTTCAATCAGTTCTACGATGACTTCAACGGGTCCTCGGCCTGGCGCTACGGGGTCGGAGTCGACCAGAAGTTCGCCCGCGATGTGTTCGCGGGCGCGGAGTTCTCGAAGCGGGACGTCAAGTCTCCGTACATCAGCTTCGACGATTTAGAGAACCTGATCGTTGCCAAGGAGAACGTCACCGAATACCTCGGGCGCGCCTACGGGTTCTGGACCCCGCATCCGTGGTTTTCGTTCAGCGCCCAGTACCTTTATGAGAAGGTCGAATCCGAGGGCTTGTTCACTGGTCAGCCGTTGGTGCTCAAGACGCAGCGGGTCCCGCTGGGCGCCAAACTCTTCCATCCCTCCGGGTTCGGCGCGGGCCTGACCACGTCCTATTACAACCAGAAAGCCGATTTCATCGACGGAACGACCGGCAGCTCCTCGTTCTGGGTGCTGGATGCCGCTTTGAGCTATCGACTGCCCAATCGCTATGGATTCATCTCGGCCGGTGGCACCAACCTGACCGACAAGCGCTTCGATTTCTACGACACGGACGTGCGCAACCCGACCATCCAGCCGCGCCGCATGTTCTTCGTGCGGATCACGCTGGCGTTGCCTTGATCCCGGTCGTATCGTAGCCCGTCCTTGGCTGCGCCTGCGGCTTCGCTGCGACGTGCTCGCGCCCTGCCGGCCGCGGTGCGGCTGCAGGCTGTTGCATCGGTCGGCGGATCGGAGCGCTGAGGCTCCATGAACCCGCTGCTCAGCGTGGAGCACTTCAGGCTTTCCCGCCTGAAGAAGTCGCTGCTGCTCAGTCCCGCGGCGCTGACGCTCGCCGTCATCACCCTCGTGACGGCGCTCTTTGTCGTCGGCGTACCCCTCCTGGACGCGAGCGAACTCCACTGGCTGGATCTGCGCTTTCGCGCCCGCGGGCCGATCACGCCCGGCCCGACGGTCGTGCTGGCGGTGATCGACGAGAAGAGCCTCGAAGTCGAGGGGCGCTGGCCGTGGCCGAGGTCGAAGATCGCCGCGCTCATCGACTCGCTCGCGCGCGATGGTGCCAAGTCCGTCGGGTTCGACATCACGTTCGCCGAGCCCGACCAGAACGAGCGGCTCGAATTGGTGGACGACCTCGCGCGCAAGGTGGATGTGCTGAACATCAAGGTGCCGCAGCTCGACGACTTCATTCGAGAAAGCCGGGCCGATGCCGATAACGACCGCGCGCTGGCCCGCGCGCTCCAGCGCTCCACAGCGCCCATCGTGCTGGGCTATTTCTTCTACATGAGCGAGGCGGAGGCGGGACACAAGCTGGACCCGGCCGGCATCGAGCGACAACTCGAAGCAATCGCGGAATCCAAGTATCCGCTGGTCATGTTTGCAGACCTGGCGGCGACTCAGGTCCCGTTCCGGAAGGCCTACGCGCCGCAGGGCAATCTGCCCATGTTCGCTTCCGCCGCGCCGTCCTCTGGCTACTTCAGCGTGAAAAGCGATCCCGACGGCCTCGTGCGGTGGATGCCGCTGACGGTCCAGGGCGGCGAAGACCTCTTTCCGCCGTTGTCGGTCCTTGCCTACTGGCATTACCTCGGCAAGCCGGAGCTTGCGGTCCGCGTGCGAGCCGAGGGCGTCGAAGGAGTGAAGATCGGCGACCGCTTCGTCCCCACCAACGAGGCCGGGGAGCTGCTCATCAATTACCGAGGCCCGCCAAAGACCTTTCCTCACCACTCCATAAGCGACATTCTGGGCGGCAAGCTGCCGGCCGGCACCTTCAAGGACAAGATCGTGGTGGTCGGTGCGACGTCCATCGGCATTGGCGACATTCGGAGCACGCCGTTCGCGCCGGTGTACCCAGGCCCCGAGATCCACGCCACGGTCATCGACAACATGCTGACCGGGGATTTCATCGCGCGGCCGCGCTGGTCCCGGATCTTCGACCTCGCGGCCATCGCAGTCCTGCCGCTGCTGGTTGCGGTTGCGCTGCCACGGCTTTCCGCCTTCACGGGCTTGCTGTTTGCCGTGACGCTCTTCGGGCTTTTCGTCGGCGTTGCCTATCAGCTCTTCGTGCGCGCCTACCTGTGGCTCAACATGGTGTATCCGGTAATCGCACTCGCCGGAACCTACACGATGCTGACCCTCTATCGCTTCCTGACCGAGGAGCGCGAGCGAAGGCGGATCAAGGCCGCTTTCCAGCATTACGTGTCGCCCGACGTGATCGAGCAGATGCTGGAGCATCCCGAGCAGGCGCGACTCGGCGGGCAGGAAAAGGTCCTCACGGTGCTCTTCAGCGATCTGGCCGGCTTCACCAGCTATTCGGAACGCTATTCGCCGAGCGAGATCATCGGCATCCTGAGCGAGTACTTCGACAGCATGACCGAGCAGGTCTTCGCCAATCGCGGCACGCTGACCGCCTACTCCGGCGACGAGCTGATGGCGATCTTCGGGGCGCCGGTCGAGGAGAAGGACCACGCCAAGCTGGCGTGCACGGCGGCGCTGGCGATGCGGGATGCGCGCTATGTGCTGGCGGACGAGTTCGAAACGATCGGCCGGCCACCGCTCAAGGCGCGCATCGGCATCAATTCCGGCCTGATGCTGGTCGGCAACTATGGCTCCAAGTACCGGTTCAACTACAGCGTGCTTGGCGACCAGGTGAACCTCGCGTCGCGCCTCGAGCAGCTGGGCAAAGTCTACGGGATCGAGACGATGATCGGCGAGGGGACCGTCGACCTGATCGGCAACGATTTCCTGCTGCGCGAGATCGACCGCGTGCAGGTGACGGGGCGCAAGCAGGCGCTGCGGATCTTCGAGCTCCTGGGCGTGGCCGGCTCGGTGCTGCCGCCCGAGCAGACGCAGATGCTGACTTCCTACGCCAGCGCGCTGGAGGTGTACCGGGGCCAGCGCTTGGAAGAGGCCATACAACTCTTCGAACAGTGCCTGGCGCTTTGGCCGACGGACGGTCCGTCGCGCGTCATGCGGGACCGCTGTCACGTCCTGCGCGAAACGCCGCTGCCCGCGGATTGGGACGGGACATTCGAGCACACGACCAAGGGATAGCTGCCCGAACCGACCGGCGCCCCGTTTGGAACGCCGGATTGCTCCAGGCGCCTGCAGCATGAGTAGGCGAGCGGCGACCCCGCTGTCGTCCTATTTCGCCTTGGCGCTCACGCGGGTGGTGCGGGCCAGCTCGTCGTCGATCATGCGCGCGAACGCTTCGACCGGCTGCGCTCCGGACAGCAGGCGTCCGTTGATGAAGAACGCCGGTGTGCCCGTGAGACCCAGCCGGGTGGCTTCGTCGATGTCCTTTTGCACGGCCGCCTTGTGCATGCCACCCGCGAGGCAGGCGTCGAATTTTTCGCCGTCGAGCGCGATTTCCCTCGCGTAGCGCTTCAGGTCATCCGGCGCGAGCTTCGGAGATTGCACGAACAGCACGTCGTGGAACTCCCAGAATTTTCCGCCGTCCCGCGCGCAGCGCGCGGCCTCCGCCGCTCCCCGTGCCAGGGGATGGATATTCTCAAGCGGAAAGTCGCGGTACGCGAGCCTCACCTTGCCTGCATATCTTTCCATGATCTTTGCCGTCGTCACGTTTGCCCGCTTGCAGAACGGGCACTCGAAGTCGGAGAATTCGATGATCGTCACGGCGGCGTCCGGGGCGCCGCGGACGGGCGCATCCCCGACCGCCACGTCGACGCGTGCCGTCGCGGGCGGCTCGAGGCGAACGACGATCTTCGCCTGCGAGCGCAGCGACGCCAGGTAGATCCCTCGGCGCACGGCCAGCTTCTGCTGTTGCAGGAAGGTACGGATCTGAGGTCGGACGGTGGCCTCGTCGCCGCGCATCCGGGCCTTGTTGGCCTTGTAGTAGTCGTCGATCTCCGTCTCGGTGACGAGCCCCACCTTGGAGGTCACTTCCTCGTCCAGCAGGGCAGCGACCGTCACTCCTCGCTTCGCCGCTTCCTGCGCGAGCAGGCTTTGCGCGACGAGTGCGTCGATTTCGGTACGCTTGAGCGTGTAGATCTGCTCTTCAAGCTGGGAGAGCTTGGCGCCGAGCGCGCGCTCGACGTCCTTGGCCGTGATCGCCACGCCGTTGACTTCCGCCAGCGGTTCGGCCGCCGGGGCCTGGGCCTGAGCCGAGGGCATCCCGTGATGGGCGACCAGAAGGCTGCACAGTGCCGCGATGGTCGCCCCTTGCCGGAGCATGCGCTTTCCGCGGGTCGCCAGCGGCGGCTCGCGAACGGCCATCGGACGACGCGGTTCGGGATTGACGCTGCCTGATCTCATCCTGGCCTCGGTCTTGGGGACGGTCGCAAGTGCGCAAGTCTACCTCGGCGTTCGGCCGAGACGGCTAGGTTCACGGGGAAGGGAAAAAAACAAGCCCGCCGAACCCCTGATCGGCCACCCGGTGTCGCGGTGGCCGAAGGCGGGACCCAGGCGGGCCCGAGAAATGCCGCGCAATCGAACTGGCTGCCTTGGAGCAACATGGCAGCGAAGCCAGATGCGATCCCCCCACGCGGTGATATCGCAGCCAGTCCCTCTTGCTACTTACAGGAACTGCGAACGCGACGGAAACCCGGTCAACGTCCAGACCTCGCGAGATAGCCAAGGTGACCCGCGTGCACAATTTCCATGCTAGTCACTATAAGGTTCGCAGGAGTAAGAATTGCCGTTCCCATTCAGCGTGCAGATCTCGGTGAAACTGGCACAGAAGTTGGAGTCCTCCTCCCCCTCCCCATATCCGGTGCAGAACTCCGCGTATCCCTTGAATCTGTTCGCCGTAAAGCCGACGAATTGCGTGAAACCTGGAGTGGTGCAGAGCCCATCGCCCGTGGGGTTGAGCTCGATGCTGAATTGGGCCTGCGTGCCGTTCTTCGAGACTTGGATCCCCGTTTGAAAGGTGGAAAAATCACTGAATGGATACTGGTCTTCCGGAAGCGCAACATCGGGAAATTGAAGGCAATCGCCATTGTGACCAGGATTTCCGGCATTCTTCGTGTGGCCATAGCCGTTGCCGTTGTATGTGTGCCGGCAGTCTCCTCCTGGCGGCGCTGCGTCAGGTGCGCAAAGCACCGTTCCAACGAGAGGGCTAGCCTGATCGACCTCGCAATAACCCTCTGCACCGTCGATTTGACCGGGTGTCAGGTTGGAGGCCTTGACGACGCAGATTTCGCTCCCGACGATCCACGAAGCGCAGATTCTGGAGCCGCTGACGATCTTGCACCCGGCATTGGCCTCATTGGCTGACAATGCCATCGCGCCGATGGCGAGGTAGAGAGCCGTGCGAGTCGGACTGAACATGGTGCCTCCTGTCAATCGTTGCTGTGAAACAAATGATCCAATAAACCGCATTCAGTTTCGCCATTCCATCGACGTTTCTGATTTTCGCTCCGCTGCGCCGTTACACAATCTGCCGACGCGCCAACGGGGAAGATTCTGCGGCAATGCAATGCATCACACATGGCGTGCACAACGAATGGGAAAGATCGCACCGTTGCGCGAAAAACGCAAGACTCGAGCACCAGGCATCAAGTTGCTTTCCGACGTTCGGCACCACGACTTCGCGCTCGCAAATCCCGCTGCCCACCCCGAATCCATTTTAGGCGTCGCCATAACCATGAAGGCGGAACTCGGATCGCGGCCGTTCTCAGAGTGGCGCCGCAATTTCCGCGCCAATAGCGAACGCAATCGAACGTAACGTGCGGCCGCGGGAAGCGAAAATGTTTCCGGGACAGATACTTGCAAGCTTCGGTTCAAGTGCTGGGTGATGACGGCCTCGCTCCCACCCAAATTCATGCTCAACGCAACTGTAAGATTCCTCGACGGTTCCGGGTTGCGCAAGGCTTGGAGTTTAGCGTCGCGGCAAGGAGTTTCCGGGAAGATCCGTCGAGGCGATCCGACATTGACTCCGCGACCAGGAAAGGACTGGCGCGAACCGGCCTGCCGCCCCCATCGGTATACGCGTGGCTTCGCTTTCGCACCCCGGCATCCGTCGGATCCAAGTTCGCCGTCACATCGGCAACAGCGATATGAACTCCTCGAACTTGCCGTTGGCACCCAACGGCAAATCCGGAAAGTAACGGAAATCGACGCGGGGAAAATCACCCAGACTTTTCCGAACTATGGCGGCGAGGCCAGCTTCTTCGGCGTCCGTTAGCGACCGATCCGTCACCAGTCGGAATTCGATGTGGTCGCGCGCCAGTTGCGCGATCTGATATTGGCGCACAGGTGCAACTTTGCGATACTCGGCAAAGCCAACGAGTGGCCAGCGAACCTCCCCCTCCGGAGTCACAAGCATGTTGCGGACGCGACCTTGTATCCGCCGCAAGCTCGGCAGGCCACGCCCACAGGGACAGGGTGGCGCGACTTCAGCATAATCCCTGAGTTCATAGCGGAGCAGTGGCATGGCGAAACTGTTCAACGTCGTGACCACCACGCGCCCGATGACACCTGGCGGGCACGGTGCCCCACCGTCGTCCAGAATTTCGATGAGAAGATTCTCCGACTGAAGGTGGTACAGACCGGACTCCGGGCACTGCAAGGCGATGCTGCCCACCTCGTTCGAGCTATAGATATCAACGATGGGAACGCCCAGAACATCGCGACATAGGTCGCGTGTTGCATCGGGGAGAATTTCGCCGACGGTGCGAATCTGGCGCAGCCGCGGGAGCACGGCACGATCGGCCTGGAGTTGGCGCAGCACCGCGGCCAGCGATGTCGGGTAGATCAGCAGATAATCCGGATCGCGCGCTGCCAGCCACCGCAGCTGTTCCCTCACGTCCGTATCGATGGGGAGCGCAGCGGCGGGTCCCGTGTCAAAAAGAGTATCCGTGGCTGGACCCCAACCGCGGTGCCAGGTTCCATCGGGAGTGCGCTTCACTCCAGCACGGATCGCGCAGAGTTTGCCCGTCAAGTCGCGCTCGTGCCACGCATGGTCGCGCAGGGTGATGGCCTTCCACATCAGTTGATCGAGTTCGGAACGGAACACTTCTACGGGTTCGCCCGTCGACCCGGAAGTTTGCTTGGCGCTGGCTTTGCCATGCTCGGGCGGCACCTTGTTGCTGCGCAGCGATCCGCCAGCATCTTGAATATCACGGCGCGTTAGCAGTTTCAGCGTTTGCCACGCGCCACGGTCCACGGGCTGTCCGGGAACCATGCCGGCCTCGTGCAGGCGCGGGTGGTACCAGGGTACCGTGTCCCACACATGCGCCAACAGCACGTCCAACTGGCGATATTGCAGTTCCTGAATGTCTTCTGCCGATAGCCATTGGCTGCGCTCGAGTTGCAGGAAAATCGAGTACAGCGGCATCGCTGCAGTACTAACAAGCGCCGGGAAATGAAGACCCGGAACGACCGATCGGGCGATCAACGGCAAGGGAAAGTTGTTCATGGGGGCGACCACCGATGCCGTGCTATGGATCGTGGCGATGGGGGCGGTCAGCGGGACACGTGCGGACTGACATAGGTGTCGGTGTAAAGGTCTGCAGCGAAATCGAGAATTTCGCCGCCGGGGCTCTTGGGGACGTCATTCGTTTCGGCGATCGTGAGCGACGAGGGTGGAGCGCCCGCGACGGGCCCCCATGCACGGAGCACAGCCTGCCGGAACGCCTCCGGAATGGGCGCGACGATCCGCACCCGCGATGTAAACCGGTTTTCCCGATCCAGATGAAGTTGGTAGCCGCGCAGAAACGCCAGTTCGGGCGATGGACGACGTGCCCACTGGGGTTTGGCGAGCCATCGGGATGTTGGAATACATTGAATGGCTGCCGGACGTCCACCAGCGACCGCGCCGGTTCAAGTCCGTGCCGACGTGAGTTACGATGCCTGAGGCTTGCACGAAAATCGAGTGCGGCGGCATGGCCGCGGTGCCTGCGAGCGTCGGAAAACGAAGCTCTGGTACGACCGAGTGGGTTTGCCACGACAGGGGAATTCCGCTCATGCCGTGCGCCGCCGAAAAGTCGCGATCGGGCAGCGCTCGCCGAGTTCGTAACGTGGCCATACGGCATCCAGAAACTCGAATTCTGGAGCCAACATCGAGCGGACCTCGAGCATTGTGTGGAAACTGTAGCGCGCCGGCGCGTTTCGATAAGCCTCCAGCGTGCGAATGGCGTCCAGGGGCCACCCCGACAACGCAGCCACCTTCTCGGGATCTGGAAACTCGGACTTCCAGCATGCCCAGATGTCCGCCAGGCGCGCATTCTTGTCATTGGCGTGCATTGCCATGACCAAACGCCACTTGAACGCGTGAAAGTTGCCGACGTGGCCACGGTGCAGGTCCGCCAATACCTGTTCGGGCAACTCCGGTGTCTGCGGTTGGCAGAACAATCGCAACACGAGACAACCGCCCGGCCGCAAGGCGCGATGCAGCTCTTGCGCGCAACGCCGGTAATCATCGGACCGCTCGATGACGCTCAAGCTGCCGTCCCCGACGGCCAGCGTACCTGCGCCGGATGCCAGAGGCAGGGCCAGCCAGTTGGCGTTCAGCGCGCTGGCGGCGGCCCCGGGAAATCGGCCCAGCGGCCAGATGGTTTGCAGCATGTCCAGCGACAAGTCGCAGGCCAGCATGCGCGAGCCCGCGGGCCACGGCAAGGACGTCAGTTCCGGAGTGACGCCGAGCAGCACCACCCGTGCCGTGGCGAGCACCGGTTCCGCCACGGCCGACGTGATGGCACGCCAATACAAGGCCGCATCTTCCGCGATGGGTCGCAACGGTGACCCAACTTTTCCCCATTGCGCGGCATGACGGGTCCAGTGCGATCCTGCGGTTGTGGGCTTGGCCGGCATTTGAATGGGAGCAATTTTGCGTCGAGCGTTCTGCGGTCCGGAGATTCTACCGTTGACGATGGATTCTCCGGTGCGGGTGGCATAGGTCGCCACAACTGCAAGCTCCGTCGTTCCGTTCCTCGACCGTTCGGCAGTTGCGGTGCCACCGAAACCTACGCACGGGTACACCTGACGAATCCAGAATGGCGCCATGGCGCGCATCGCGTGTGATGTACCTTGTACGAAGTCGTCCTGCCCATGCCGCCGGCCTGCCAGACCTCGCCGTGTGATGCAAGCCTACCCCGCTATTTCACGTTTTCCTTGAAGAACGCGAGCGTACGCGACCACGCCAGCTTGGCGGCGGCTTCGTCGTAGCGCGGCGTCGTGTCGTTGTGGAAGCCGTGGTTCGTCCCCGGGTACGTGAACGCCTGGTACCTGACGTTGTTCGCCTTCAGCGCGGCCTCGTAGGCCGGCCAGCCGGCGTTGATCCGGTCGTCCTTCTCGGCGTAGTGGATCAGCAGCGGCGCCTTGATCTTCGCGGCATCCGCGGCGCTGGGCTGCCCGCCGTAGAAGGGGACCGCGGCCGCCAGATCCGGAAGACGCACGGCCATGATGTTGACGGTCGTCCCGCCGAAGCAGAAGCCCACGGCGCCGATCTTTCCCGTGCATTCGGGACGCGACTTGAGGAAGCCCGCGGCGGCGACGAGGTCCTCCGTGCGCTTGGCCGCATCGAGCTGGCCGAAGAGCTTCGCCGCCTGCTCTTCGTCGCCCGGATAGCCGCCCAGCGGCGTGAGCGCGTCCGGCGCGAAGGCGACGAACCCGTCCACGGCGAGGCGCCGCGCGACGTCTTCGATGTACGGATTGAGGCCGCGATTCTCGTGGATCACCACGACGCCGGGCCACTTGCCGGCCCCCGCCGGGTGGGCAAAGTACCCCTTCATCGTGCCGGAGCCCTGCGGCGACGGGTAGGTGAGGTACTCCGCCTTGATCCGGGCGTCGGTCTTGGCGACCTGCTGCGCGAACGCATAGTTGGGGCGCAGGCTCTCCAGCATCGCCGCGGCCGAAAAGCCGCCGACCGCATACTTGCCGGCCTTGTCCAGGAAATCGCGGCGGGACAGCCAGCCATGCACGTAACCATCGAACAGCTGCAGGACTTCGGGGGGGAAATCGCTGGCCTTGCGTCGTTCCACGGGATTCGCTCCTTGGGTTGAGGGGGGTGGGGCGAAAAATGTTAACACCGGTCCGTTCCGGTTATTCCCGTGCCATTGACTCCGATCTGACGGACCGGTCGCGGCAAATCGCCATACGTGCGGCGAACGCGGCGGCTGCGCGGCATTTACCGGAGGATCAGAAGATTCGTCTTCCGGCTTCGCATGCGGCCGGATGAAGGCGTTTTCAGACTACAATGGAAGGCGACTGCACGCTGGCCGATGTCGTGTGGCGTTGCCTCCTGGCCACCGTCCGACCCAACCTTCGGATTGCGCGAACTTGATCGATTGGTGGCCTTTCGCCGTTTCCGCGGCTTGTGCCGGCGCCCTGATGTCGCTGGCCGTGCATGCTCGGTCGATCGGCCACGACGAACCCCACGGCGTGCAGAAGATGCACCATGCTGCGACGTCGCGCCTGGGTGGCATCGTCATCGTCATCGCCTACGCCGTCACGCTGGCCGTGTTCCTCGCGTTCGGACGTGACCACGGACCCCTCGAGTTGCCGTTGGCGCTGGCGGCGGCGCCTGTGGTGCTGTTGGGCCTCGCCGAGGATCTCACCCGCCGCGTGCGCCCGCGCTACCGGATGGCCGCCGCCGTCTTGTCGGCGATGCTCGCGAGCGCCTACTCGGGCGGCATCGTCCCCCGGCTCGACCTTCCGCTCGTCGACGATCTGCTGCAGAACCTGTGGTTCGTGCTGCCGCTGACCTGGTTCATGGTCGCGGGGGCCTGCAATGCGGTCAACCTGATCGACGGCGCGCATGGTCTTGCGGGCGGCACCGCGCTCATCATGTTCGGCGGCATCGCCCTGGCCGCGGGCTGGTCGGGCGATGCGGCGACCATGAACAGGACGCTGGTCGTCATGGGCGCCCTCGTCGGTTTCCTGGCCTGGAACTACCCGCGTGGCAGGGTCTTCCTGGGCGATGCCGGCGCCTATTTCATCGGCTTCATGTATGCCGAGCTATCGATCCAGCTCGTCGATCACAACCCGAACCTCTCGGCCTGGTACGTCATCGTGCTGGCCGGCTATCCGATCGTCGACACCCTGTTCGCGATGTACCGGCGCGGGGTGGTGCGCCGCCTGCCGCTGATGGAACCCGACGCGCTGCACCTGCATTCGCTGGTGTTCCGCCGGGTGGCGATGCCGATCGAGCGCCGGCAGAAGCGCACGAGCCTGCGGCGCGCCAACGCGCGCGTCGCGCCGCGGATGTGGCTGCACAGCGCGCTGTGTTTTGCGCTGGCCGTGTACTTCCACGACAATACGCCGGCGCTGTGGGGTTGCCTCGCGTTCTACGCGGCGTTCTACGTGAGCCAGTACCGTGCGCTGGTGCGATTCCGCGGCAAGGGCCTGCGGCGATGGGCGGCGACCGCGCACAGGGGCACGACCGGGTGAAGTGACGGGGTCCGACCCCTCCTTCACGATCGAGTATTTCGGGGCGGCA